>NZ_JARXZC010000042.1 GCF_029894335.1 Kitasatospora sp. MAP5-34
TACTACTCCCCCGTCAGCTGGCAGCAGGCAGCCTGACTCGGGCTGATGTCCGGCCTGTTCGCGAAGCTTCAGGCCACTGCCAACGCGGCGTTGCGTCCCTCGTGCATCACCTGGAGGTTGGCCGCGAGCCGTCCCGGGTCCTGGCTGAGCCAGAGGCGGACGGCTGCGGGGTGTTCTCCGCCGCTGTGGTGGCCCCCCGCGGCCTGGGGCGGGGCGGGTGCGCCCTGGAGCCGGAACCCGCGCACCGGGTGGGACCGCGCTCCCACTCGTCCGGCGGGCGGCCCTCGGACGGGTCACGGGGAGCTGGGTCGTGTCTGCCAGGCCGAGCACCCGGACCGGGTCACGGGGAGTGGGTCGTGTCTGCCAGGCCTAGCAGGGGCAGACAGGCGCCGAGTCCCTCGACGCGGACGCCTGCCTGCTGGTGCTGTTCCCATCTGGCTCGGGAGAGCCGCAGCCGGTGCAGGACGGTGGCCCGGCCGCGCACGGTGAGGCGCTCGGTGCCGTCGGGCTCGTAGCCGAGCTTGCCGGACACCTTGAGCGATGACGGGTTGTCCGCGAAGGCGCCGGAGGTCGCCTCGGCTGCCCCCAGCCCCGCGAACGCCAGGTGGAGGACGGCCGTGCGCATCTCGGTGCCGAGGCCTCGTCCGTGGTGGCGAAGACCGAGCCAGGGGCCGGTGCCGACCTCGCGCAGGGTCGCGAAGTCGCGGGCGGCGATGGTCTGCTGACCGACGATCCGGCCGTGCTCGAAAACCGCGAGGTTCAGCGCCCAGTTGCCGGGGGTCCAGTCGCCGAGCCGGAGCCAGTGATGCTGAACGACCGAGCGTGCCCGTTCCCGGGGAGGCAGATCCGTCCAGGGGACAGAGAACGGCATGCGGTCCGGATCGTGGACGCCTTGCGCCGCGAGTTCGGCCAGTTCGGCCAGTTCCTTGTCCGAGGGCAGGCGCAGTTCCAGGCGCGGTGTAGTCAGCCGCAGTTCCAGCAGCGGCCAGTGGTCGGTCAGCATGAGTCAGTGTGCGGGGCCGACGGGACCGCGGTCACCCTGTTTTCGCCGCCGGGGGGCGCTGACCGGGTCGGGAGGTTTCCGTCTCCGGCCGCGCGGACGGGCACGCCGGACCCCGGTCGGCTCCCCGGCGGCTGCCCGTGAGGTGCGGCACTGGTGACCGGGTCCAGGGGTCCGGGCAGCGGTGTGCCGACCACGAGTACGACTGCGGGGACTGCGGTGTCCGGTCCTGAGTGGTTGTTGAGTGCGGGGTGGCACTCTGCGGTCCGGGCGTGCTGGCGTGCTGGCGTGCGGGTGGTCGGGTGGTCCGTTGGTGGTGTGTGTGGGTGTGGGGAGGGGAGTGCGGTGGTGTGGGGCAGGGGTTGGTTGTGGGGGGTTGGTGTGCGGCGGGTGGTGGGGGTTGTTGTCCGGTCGTTGGCGGTTCTGGGTGGTATGTACGGGATGGTTGCGCCGGTGCCTGCCGTTGAGGAGTTGCCGTGGTGTGCCGCGCCGGTGCCGCCGGGTGGCGGGGGCGGGGGCGGGGGCGGGGGTGGGGTGCGGGGGTTGCGGCCGCCCGGTCTGGCTCATCCGGAGCGGGTTCGTCCCGATGTTCCGTTGAGCGGGACGGAGTTGGCGTTCCAGGAGGAGCTCGCCGATCTGGAGTGGCTGTCCGGGTTGGAAGGCTGGTGAACGGTGTTGTGCCGCGTGGCGGGGGTTTCGAGCGGCGCTTGAGTGGTCGCACGCATGCTCGAGGTCGTGCACGGCCCCCAGCTGCGCCGCGATCCGCGGTGCGCAGTGCGGCAGCGGTGCTCCTGATCGTCAGTCGGACCAGACGTCATGGGGGTTGTGGTGGCCAGAGCTGCTGATTTCACCGGTCTGCTGCTTCAGCGCGGCGAGGAGCTGGTGGACCGTGAGGCTTTCCGTTTCGTCGGCGAGAGCGAATGCGAAAGCGGAAGCGAGGGCGGAAGCGGGAGTGGTGGTGGTGGGTTGGGGGGTGTGCCGGTCAGTTACGGGGAGCTGGACCGTTCGGCGAAGCGGATTGCCTCGTGGCTGCAGCAGGGCCGTCCGGTGGGCCAGCGGGTGGTGGTCTGCCACGGGGACAGTGCCGGTTTCCTGCCCGCTTTCATCGGCTGCCTCTACGCCGGGGCGGTTCCCGTGCCGGCGCCCGCGCCCGGTGGCTCGGGCCAGGCGGCGGTCCGTCTGGCGGGGATCCTGCGGGACAGTGCCGCCCGGTTCGTGCTGACCGATTCCGCCAACGGCCCGGCGGTGTCCCAGATCCTGGCTGCCGGGGGCCGTTCCCAGGTGCAGTGCCTGGCCACTGACCGGGCCGGGCTGGGCGACCCGGGTGCCTGGCGCCGCCCGGCCCCGCGCGGCGACGAACCGGTCTTCCTGCAGTACACCTCCGGCTCGGTCGGCGACCCCAAGGGCGTCGTCGTCACCCACGCCGGCCTGCTGGCCAACCAGTACGCCATCCAGCAGCTGCTGGGCACCGGCGCGCACTCGCGGATCGGCGGCTGGCTGCCGTTCCACCACGACATGGGACTGGTCGGGCAGCTGCTGCACCCGCTGTTCCTGGGCACCGGCGCCGTCGTCCTGGCGCCGGTGGCGTTCGCCAGACGCCCGGTCCGCTGGCTGCAGATGATCGGCCGGTACGGCGTCACCGTCTCCGGCGCCCCCAACTTCGCCTACGACCTGTGCGTGCGGCGGGTCACCGACGCGCAGCTGGAGGAACTGGACCTGACGGGCTGGGAGACGGCCGTCAGCGGCGCCGAACCGGTCCGGGCCGCCACCGTCCAGGCGTTCACGGACCGTTTCGCCCGGGCCGGGCTGCGCCCGGGGGCGCTGCGCTGCGGCTACGGGATGGCCGAGGCGACCCTGGTGGTGGCGGCGGGCCCGGCCGGGCGGTGCACCGTGGACGCGGCGGCGCTGGCCCGCAACCGGGTGGCGCCGGCCCGTCCGGGCCGGCCGTCGCGCACGTTCGTGCCTGCGGGCCCGGTGGCCGGCGGGCTCCAGGTGCTGATCGTGGACCCCGAGAGCCTGCGCCCGGCCGCTCCCGGGCGCGTCGGCGAGATCTGGGTGCGTGGCACCGGTGTGGCCCGGGGCTACTGGAACCGGGCACTGGACAGCGCCGGGACCTTCCACGCCCACCCCGCCCCGCCGGCCCACCCCGCCCCGCCCGCCCGCGCGGCGCGGCCCGGCGGTGCCGGTGAACCCGGCGAACCCGGCGGGGCCGGGACGGACGGCCAGGCCGGGAAGGACGGGGGGGCGGTGCCGCCCGGCGGGCCCGGGATGGGGTCCGGGACGGGGTCCGGGACGGGGGCCGGCGGTGCCGGTGAACCCGGCGAACCCGGCGAACCCGGCGAACCCGGCGGGGCCGGGACGGACGGCCAGGCCGGGACGGACGGGGAAGCGGTGCCGCCCGGCGAACCCGGCGGGGCCGGGACGGACGGCCAGGCCGGGACGGACGGGGAAGCGGTGCCGCCCGGCGGGCCCGGGCCCGGGACGGGGTCCGGGTCCGGGATGGGGTCGGGGTCGGGGTCGGGGTCCGGGTCGGGTGGTTATCTGCGGACCGGGGATCTCGGGTTCCTCACCGAGGACGGGCTCGTGGTGGTCGGCCGGCTGAAGGAGCTGCTGATCGTGGCCGGCCGCAACCTCCATCCGCAGGATGTCGAGCAGCAGTTGCAGAAGATCAGTGTGCTGTTCGGTTCGGCGGCGGCGTTCTCGGTCGAGGCGGACCGCGACCAGGTCGTCGTGGTCCAGGAGGTCCGTACCACCGGGCGCGACACCGACGCCGAGTTCCCGGTCCTGGTCAGTGCCATCCAGGCGTGCGTGGCCAGGGAGTTCGACGTCGCGGCGGAGAACGTGCTGCTGGTGCGGCCCGGCACCGTGCGGCGTACCACCAGCGGCAAACTGCGGCGCACCGCGCTGCGGCAGCTGTTCCTGGCCGGCCGGATCCAGCCGCTGCACGCGGTGGTCAGCACGGAGATCCGCCGGCTCGTCAAGACCCCGGCGGGCGAACCCGCCCCGGCGCACTGAGGCCCCCCCTTTTCTGAGCACCGCGGGGCCCGAAGCAGGTGGAGGTGGACGGTGCAGGACTTCAGCAGCCCGGCAGGCCCGGCCCCGGCGGCCCCGGCAGGCCCGGCGGCCCCGGCAGGCCCGGCGGCCCCGGCAGGCCCGGCGGCCCCGGCAGGCCCGGCAGGCCCGGCGGGCCCGGCGCTGGCAGGCCCGGCAGGCCCGGCGCCGGCGGGTCTGGCGGGCCCGGTGTGGCCGTGGGGGCCGGGCGGCGCGGAGGCCGAGGTCCGCCGGCGTGTCGCCGAACTGGAGCATCTGTTCGGCGATCCCGCCGACCCCGCCAACCCGCTGGGCAGCGCACGCTTCCTGGCCGCCGACACCCGCCGCGAGCCGCTGGCCGCCGCCGAACAGCTCCTGGACCGGTTCGGCCTGAACGCGGAGTTCGTCCCCCGCGCACTCGGCGGCCGCCTCGACCAACTCGACACCCTGGCCCGGGTGGTACGCGCGGTCTTCCGCCACGACGCGGCGCTGGGCCTGGGACACGGCATCACCAACTTCCTCGCCGCCGTCGTCCTGTGGGCCGCCGGCACCCCCGCGCAGCAGACCGCCGCCGCCCGGCTGCTCCTGGGCGGCGGCGCGCTGGCCGCCGCGTACCCGGAACTGGCCTCCGGCAGCGACTTCCTGTCCAACGGCTTCACCGCCACCGCCACCGCCACCGCCACCGCCACCACCGCCACCGCCACCGCCGCCGCCGCCGGGCACGGCACGGACGCGGACGCGGACGGGGACGGGGACGGGGACGGGCACGGTACGGACGGGGACGGTACGGACGGTACGGGTGTCTTCCTGCTCAGCGGCCGCAAGGAGGCGTTCAACAACGCCTCCCGGGCCGGCGCGCTGGTCCTCTTCGCCCGCACCGGGCACGGACGGCACAGCCACTCCGTGCTGCTGGTCCGGCCGGCCGCCCTGCCCGCCGAGCGGATCCATGCCCTGCCCAGGCACCGCACCCTGGGCGTACGCGGCTGCCTGGTCACCGGGATCGCCTTCGACGACTGCCCCGTCCCGGCCGGCGCCCTGGTCGGGGAGCGCGGACAGGGCCTGGAACTGGCCCTGAAGGTCTTCCCGGTGATCCGCGCCGTCGGCCCGTCCACGGCCCTGGGATGCGCGGACACCGCGCTGCGCACCGCCGTCGCCTGCGTCCTGGACCGCACCGGGCCGCCCGCCGCCGACCTGTCCGCTGCCGTGCCGTCCGCCGCCGACCTGTCCGCTGCCGTGCCGTCCGCCGCCGACCTGTCCGCCGCCGACCTGCCCGCCGCGCCGCCTGCCGCCGACCTGTCCGCCGCCGACCTGCCCGCCGCGCCGCCTGCCGCCGACCTGCCCGCCGCCGGGCCGTCCGCTGCCGTGCCGTCCGCCGCCGACCTGCCCGCCGCCGGGCCGTCCGCTGCCGTGCCGCCCGCCGCTGCCGTGCCGTCCGCTGCCGGGCCGTCCGCTGCCGTGCCGTCCGCTGCCGTGCCGCCCGCTGCTGCCGGGCCGTCCGCTGCCGACCTGCCCGCCGCGCCGCCTGCCGCCGTGCCCGCTGCCGGGCCGCCCGCCGCGCCGCCTGCCGCCGACCTGTCCGCTGCCGTGCCGTCCGCCGGGCCGCCCGCCGACCTGTCCGCCGCCGTGCCGTCCGCTGCCGGGCCGGCGGTCGTGCGGGCGGACGGGGACCCAGGCGGCGTGCCGCGTGCCTCGCACGCCCGCGCCACCCTGGCCGGCGCCTTCGTCGACCTGCTGCTGTGCGACTGCCTGGCGCTGGTGGCGACCCGGGCCGTGCACCTGGTGCCCGCCGACTCCGGGCTCTACGCGGCCGCGTCGAAGTACCTGCTGCCGCAGCTGCTGACCGAGACGTCCTACGAACTGTCCACCCTGCTGGGCGCCCAGTTCCACACCGGCTCCGGCGCGTACGGGGCGTTCCGCAAGAACGTCCGCGACCTGCCGATGATCGGCCTGGGCGCGGCCGGCACGGCCGCGTGCCGCGCCACCGTGGTACCGCAGCTGCCCCGCCTGGCCCGGGACTGCTGGCTCACCCCCGCCGCCGCCCCGCCGCCCGCCGCCCTCTTCGCCCTCGACGCCGGGGGCCTGCCCCCGCTGGACCTGGCCCGCCTCACCCCGGCCGCCACCGCCGACCCCCTGATGGCCTCCCTCACCCACCCCGCCCCCCCGCCGGGCCGGCCCGAACCACGCGAGGTCACCGAACTCGGCGGCCGGCTGCTCGCGGAACTGGCCCGGCTGCGGGACGGCTGCGCGGCCCTGGACGCGGGAGGCCGGCCCGCGCTCGCCGACCCGCGCGCCCACGCCCTGGCCGACCGCTACGCCCTGGTCCTGGCGGGCGCCGCGTGCCTGGGCGTCTGGCGGGCCCAGCAGCCGCGCCCCGGCGCCTTCCTGGCCTCCGCCGGCTGGCTGGTCGCGGCCCTCACCCGCCTCCTGCGCAGACTCGGCGGCCCCGCGCCCGGCCCCGACACCCACCAGGACGGGCAGGACGGGCCGCTGCTCGCCGAGGTACTGGCCAGATACCGGACCCGCCGCAGTTTCGACCTGTACGACACACCACTGCACGGCACACCGCCGGCCGGCGCACCGCTGCACGACGCACCGCCGGCCGGCGCACCGCTGCACGGCGCACCGCTGCACGGCGCACCGCTGTACGACGCACCGCTGTACGGCGCACCGCTGTACGGCGCACCGCTGTACGACGCACCGCTGCACGACGCACCGCTGCACGGCACACCGCCGGCCGGCGCACCGGCCACGCCCGCCGAGGAAGGGAACCGTCGATGAGGAGAGAGGCCGTGGACCGGTCGGAGCTGGTGATCACGTCGCTGGACGGGACCGAGTACGAACTGCTGGGCTGGCTGACGGCCTGCCTGGGGCGGCAGCTGCCGCACCGCACCCGGCGCGTCGACATCGACGTGCCGCTCGCCGAGTACGGCGTCGACTCGGTGGTGGCGCTCGGCCTGTACGGCGAGATCGAGGACGCGTTCGGCCTCCGCCTGGACCCCGGCGTGGTGTTCGAACACCCCACCGTGCACCGCCTCGCCCGGTGCCTGGCCCTGCGCGCGGCCGGCCGCCCCGCCGGCCGCGGCACGGGGGCGGGCTCATGACCACCGCCGCCGCGGACACCGGTACGGACACCGGTACGGACACCGCCGAGGACATCGGTACGGACACCGCCGCGGACATTGCCGTGGACACCGGTAGGGACACCGGGGTGACCGCCGGGCGGCTGTGCGCGGTGATCCTGGCGATGGACGACGTCACCCCGGACCTGCTGTCCGGCGGCCCGGGGGAGACGGGCGGGGGCGGACTCGACCGGGACCTGCAGTTCGGGGACGACCTCGGATTCGACTCGGTGATGCTCATGCAGCTCAAGTACGGCCTGGAGAAAGGGTTCCCCGAACTCGGCGCGCTCTGCCTGCCGGAGCTGCTCCCGAGCCTTGCCACCGTCGGGACGCTCATCGACTACCTGAGCCGGCGGCTCGCCCCTGCGGGGCGGGCGTGATGCCCTTCTCCGGGCGGGACCCGGCGCCCGGACCGGGCCGGGGCGCCGGGCGCGGGGCGGGGCCCGCGCCGGTCCAGGTCGCCGGGCCCGGCGGCCCGTGGGGCCCGGTCCGCGACCAGGTGGCCCGGCACGGCAGCGCACTGGTGCACGCCCGGCTGGCGGACTGGCTGCCCGGCGACCTGGCCGACCCGGCGCTGCCGGCCCTGCTGGGACCCGACCGGCTCAGGTTCGACCGGATGCGCCACCCGCAGGTCCGGGCCCGGTTCGCCGCGTCCCGGCTGATGCTCAAACACACCGCCTGCGCGGTGATCGGCGAGGAACCCCAGGCCCTCGAACTGGCCTACAAGCTGGGCGGCCGCCCCTACCTGCGCGGCTACGAACAGCTGGACATCAGCCTCAGCCACACCGCCGACGTGCTGGTGGTCGGCCTGACCCGGCGCGGCTGGATCGGCGTCGACGCCGAACTGATGGACCGTCAGATGCTGGGCCGGGGCACCGAACCGCAGATGTGCACCCCCTACGAACGCACCGCCCTGGAACGGGTCCCCGAAGACCGGCGCAACAGCGCCCTGGTACGGCTGTGGACGCTCAAGGAGGCCTACAGCAAGGCCATCGGCCAGGGCATGCGATTCCGCTTCACCGAGTTCGGCTTCGGCCCCCAGGACCGCCAGGCCCACCACGTGCAGCTGCCCGACGGCTCCCCGGCCACCGGCCGCGAGTGGACCTTCCACACCTGGCGGCTCCAGCACCGCTACACCGTCAGCATGGCCCTCTACGACGCCGGGTTCGGCCAGACCGGCGACGGCGCGGGCGCCCTGAACGTGGACGGGCAGCTGCTCGCCGCCCTCACCGGCGGAGCCGGCGCCCACCCCCCGCACTGACACCGCACCGACGCACCGCACCGACGCACCGTCGGATACCGCCGGGGCCACGGGCGCCGGGCGCACACCTCCCCAGGTGACGCCCGGCGCCCGGCACACGACCCCGCGAGACACCACCTTCCCGGACGGCATCCCGCCAGCCGGCACGGGCGCCGGGGCGCACCCCCTCAGACGCACCCCCGGAGCGCACGCCCGCCGCCCCCGGCGCGGACCGGCGCGGACCGGACGGTGCCCGCCCCACCACGCCGTCCCCGCCATGATGCGCCCGCCGCCCGCCGTCCGCCCAGTGCGCGGCTCACCCCCCAGGCAATGAATTCCTCACACCCGCCCCGGGTGCGTAACTCCTGTCCGTTTCCTGAAGATCTCACTGTCCCGGGCCGGACCCGACATGACACGATCCGGAGCTACCGCTTGCAAACCGCAAGGCCGGCAGCTCGCCCAGAAACGGGGGAATCCACATGGACGTTCAGGTTCTGGGCCCACTGGCCGCCGCCGCCTCGGGCACCTCCATCGTCCCCACCGCCACCAAACCACGGCAGATCCTCGCGCTGCTGGCCCTCAACGCGGGCCGCATCGTCTCCGTGCCGCAGCTGATGGAGGAACTCTGGGGGACGGAACTGCCCCGCAGCGCCGCCACCACCCTGCAGACCTACATCCTCCAACTGCGCCGCAACCTGCGCACCGCCCTGCGCGCCAGCCCGCCCGGCACCGCCGAACAGGTCCTCGCCACCCGCCACGGCGGCTACGTCCTCGCACTGGAACCGGCGATGGTGGACGCCGACGAGTTCGACCGCCTGGCCGTCCTGGGCTACGCGGCCTACGGCGCCGGCGACATGACCGCCGCCTCCGCGCTGCTGGGCTCGGCCCTGGCCAAATGGCGCGGCCCGGTCCTGGTGGACGTCCGCCACGGCCACCACCTCAGCATCGAGGTCACCCGCCTGGAGGAGTCCAGGATCGGCGTCCTGGAACGCCGGGTACGGGCCGACCTGCGCCTTGGCCGCCACCACGAACTGATCGGGGAACTGTCCGCGCTGACCGGCCACCACCCGCTGGACGAAAGCCTGCACGCCCACCTCATCGTCGCCCTCTACCGCTGCGGCCGTGCCCCGAGGGCCCTCGCGGTCTACCAGAAACTGCGCGACACCCTGGTCGACGAACTCGGCCTCGAACCGTCCGGCCAGCTCCAGCGCCTCCAACGCGCCATCCTGTGCGGGGACCAGGTCCGCGACTACGGCCTGGAGGGCGCCGGCCTCCCGCTGCTGCGCCAGCCCCGCCTGGTCGGCTGACCACCCCGCTGCTGCGCCAGCCCCGCCTGGTCGGCTGACCACCCCGCCGCCCCGCCCGCCGCCCCGCCTAGTCGGCTGACCACCCCGCTGCTGCGCCAGCCCCGCCTGGTCGGCTGACCACCCCGCCCCGCCCGCCGCGCCCCGCGCCCCGCCCGCCGCTCCGCCCCCTGCCCCGCCCCGCCCGGCTGCCACCCGCCGGGCGGGGCGCTCCAGTTCACATCCACCGGTCTTCCAGGGTCTGCGCCCACCATCGTCTGGCACTGCCGCACGGGCAGCCGCCGACGGGCGAAGGAGGCCGAGTGAACCAGTACCTCGCAGCCCAGCCGAGAGCCGGGGCGCCGCTGAGGCTCCTCTGCTTCCACCACGCCGGGGCCGGCGCCATGACGTTCGCCGGCTGGGGCGCAAGGACCGGACCGCAGGTGTCCGTGGTGCCGGTCAGGCTGCCGGGACGCGAGACCCGCCTCGGCGAGACCCGGATCACCGACACCGCCCGGCTCTTCACCGAACTGGACGAACACCTGGGCCCGATGCTCGACCAGGGCCCCTACGCCTTCTACGGCCACAGCCTGGGCGCCCTGGTCGCCAGCCGCTTCGCCGAACACCGGATCAGCTCGGGAAACCGCCCCCCCGCCGGGGTCGTCGTCGGCGCCTGCATGCCCCCCCACCTGCCCAACCCGCTCATCGCAGCCCACGACCTCGGCGACGCGGACCTGCTCGCCCACCTCACCGCGCTCGGCGGCGTCCCCGCGGAACTGCTCGCCCGCCCCGCCTGGCTGCGCGCCATGCTGGCGACCACCCGCGCCGACCTGACCCTTGGCCGGTTCCTGCGCGAGGGCGCCCGCCGGCCGCTGTCCTGCCCGCTGTGGGCGTTCGCCGGCAGCCGCGACAAGATCGCCACCCCCGCCGCCGTCGCCGAATGGGAACGCTGGACCACCGCGTCCTTCCGCTTCCACACCCTGGACGGCGGCCACTTCTTCGTCCGCGACGCCGAACTGCCGCGCCTGCTGGGCGAACTGCTCACCCCGGTGGCACCGGCCGCCGCCGCCCAGACCCCGCCCGGCCCTGCCCCCGCCCCCCGGCGGACCTGAACCCCGAAGGGAGAAAAACACATGGATATCGGTGTGCTCGGCCCGCTGCGGGTCGACCAGTCGGGGGTGTCGGTCGTCCCCACGGCCGGCAAGCCCCGCAAGGTGCTCGCCCTGCTGGCCTGCCGCGCGGACCGGCTGGTCTCGGTGGACTCCCTGATCGAGGAGGTCTGGGGCGAACACCCCCCGCGCAGCGTCCAGACCACCCTGCAGACCTACGTCCTCCAACTGCGCGGCCACATCGCCACCGCCTTGGCCGGCGCCCGCTACGCCGACCTGCCGCTCGGCTCCAAGAGCGTCCTGGTCACCGAACCTGGCGGCTACCTGCTCGACACCCAGGGCGGCTCCACCGACAGCGCCGAGTTCGACCGCCTGTCCAGGCGCGGCCACCGCGCGATGGAGGCCGGGGACTGCGCCGGCGCCTCCGACACCTTCCGCCAGGCACTCGCGATGTGGCGCGGCCCCGCCCTGGTCGACGTCGCCTGCGGACCCCTGCTGGAAGCCGAGGCCAGGTGCCTGGGGGAGTCCCGCCTGAGCATCCTGGGCCGCCGCATCGAAGCCGACCTGCGCCTTGGACGCCACCACGAACTCGTCGGCGAACTGGCCGGCCTGTCCGCCCAGTACCCCCTCCACGAAGGCCTGCAGGCCCAGCTGATGATCGCCCTCTACCGGTCGGGACGCCGCAGCACCGCCCTGGAGACCTACCAGCGGCTGCGCACCGTCCTCAGCCTCGAACTGGGCCTGGACCCCTCCCCGGAACTGCGCGCCCTGCAGAGCGCCGTCCTGGAGGCCGACCCCTGGCTCGACCTGGCGGCCACCGCCCCCGGCCGCCCCCTGTCGTCCATCTGACCCGCCACCCGGCGGCCCGTCACCCGGCGGCCCGTCACCCGGCGGCCCGTCACCCGGCGGCCCGTCACCCGGCGGCCCGTCACCCGGCGATCCGTCACATGACCACCCGGCCATCTGCACCGTCACGATTCCCACACCAGGAGAGGCAGAAAACGCGATGAGCGAGTTCACTCTGGGCGAGCTGACCGACAAGCTGCGCGAGTGCGCCGGCGAGGCCGAAGGCCACGACCCGGACACCGAGGACGTCTCCGACATCCTCTTCTTCGACCTCGGCTACGACTCCCTGGCGCTGCTCCAGGTCACCGGGGTCCTCAAGCGCGAGCGCGGCGTCCAGCTCCCGGACGACGAGGTGATCGGCGTCCAGACCCCCCGGGCGCTGCTCGAGTTGATCAACAACAGCCTCGCCGTGCGGGCCGCCTGATGCCGTACGCAGCGATCACCTACCGCATCAAGCCCGGCCACGAGGACGAGATCGCCGGGATCTTCGCCGCCTTCCAGCGCGTCGACACCCCCGACTTCGCCGCGCCCTCCGGCGCGCCGGCCGGACGGCTGCTGGGCACCGGCGTCTTCGTCAAGGACGACGTCCTGGTCCGCGTCATCCACTACGAGGGCGACTTCGCGGCCGTCGGCCGGCACATGGCGGCCCAGACCGGTGTCCACGTCCTGGAGGAGAAACTCGCCCCCTACCTCGCCGAGCAGCGCGACACCACCAGCGCCCAGGGCTTCGCGGCGTACTTCCGCGACGCCCTGATGCGGTCGGTGTCCCAGCTGACCGTGGACACCCACCCGACCCGGCTCTGACCGCCCCGACGAAAGGCCCCACGACGATGAGAGGCGCAACGCCATGACGACGGCACCGGGCGTCATCGCGCTGCTCGGCAGCGGGATCACCGCCGGGGTGCTGTTCGCGGTCGCGCTGAGCGTGCTGCCCGCGCTCTTCGCGATGCCCGCCACCACCTACGTCTACGCCCACCAACTGCTCGGCCGCAACTGGGACCCGACCATGCCGGCCGTCGTCCTCACCTCCACCCTCGCCGACACCCTGTGGGCGGTCTCCGCCGGCGGCCCGGTCAGGGCGCTGGCGGCTGCGGCGGCGGTGCTGCTGCTGGGCGTCTCGGCGGTGTCCCACCTGGCCAACGTGCCGATCAACCGCCGGGTCAAGGCGGTGACGGACCCCGGCGAGCTCCCGGCCGGCTGGACGGACCCGCGTCCGCTCTGGCGCCGCTGGCACCTGCTGCGGACCGCACTGGCGGCGGCCGCCCTGCTGCTCAACAGCCTGGCGGCCACCTGGAACTGACGCACCATCACACATACGCCCAGGGCCCGGGCCCGGCCCCCTCGCGGGGCCGGGCCCGGGCCCTGGGCGCGCACCGGTCAGGGGGCGGGGGGCGCGTCGCGCACCGAGATCTGCGCGACGGTCCGCAGCAGGCTGCGCCGGAACGTCGCCACGAAGCCCTCCACCGTGTCGGTGTCGCGCGGCCGGCTCAGGTAGGGCTTCAGCTTCCGCTCCACCTCGCGCACGCCGGGCTGGGCGGCCATGTGCCGGGCCACCGCGTCCAGGTCGCCCTGGTACTCGATGACCCGCACCAGGGTGTCGTCCCGGATGAACACGGCCGTCGCCAGGATCTGCCCGGCCTCCTGGCCGGAGCTGTCGGTGACCCTGTCGGACCTGACCCGGCGGAACCCGCTGAAGATCTCCGAGAGTTCCGCCTCGAAGCCCGGCTTGATGTCGTAGGTGATGGCGGCAAACGCCATGGTCGCTCCTCCTCGCCCGCGGCGGCCGCCGCGGGCCGCTGCTGGGACGGGACGGCTGGTGGCAGCCATGCCAGCACCGCCGCCTCGGATCCCCCTCAAGCCCCCCTCCCCGACCGGTAGTTGAAGCCACCGGCCTGCCTGCCGGGCCGGGCGCCGGGTCTGGATCCGCTCTTGAGCCGGTCTCCAGGCCACGCTGGAACAGTCCCCCTGTCGATGTCAGCACCCCTAACCCAGCAGGAGGCCAGCAGTGCACCGAACCCTCATCGTGGCCAAGTTGCAGCCAGGAAAGGCCGAGGACATCGCGGGCATCTTCGGCGATTCCGACGCGACCGACCTGCCCCACCTGGTCGGTGTCTCCCGGCGCACCCTGTTCCAGTTCCACGACCTCTACTTCCACCTGGTCGAGGCCGACCAGGACATCTCGCCCAACCTCTACCGGGCCCGCAGCCACCCGCTCTACGAGGACATCAACACCCGCCTCGCGGCCTGCGTGAACCCCTACGACCCGAACTGGAAGGAACCCAAGGACGCCATGGCGAGCCCCTTCTACGTGTGGACCAAGGACGAGGGGCGGATCCAGTGACCTCCGACACCACCACCGCCAGCAGCACCACCCCCGCCGCCCGCGCCACCACCGGCACCACCACCGGCAGCGCCACCGGCAGCGGTGCCGCCGGCGCCGGCGCGAGCACCATCACCCGCACCGTCAAGGTCACCGCGGGCGAGGTGGAGGCCAACGTCAAGCGCGGCGGCGACATCCGGGTCACCCTCAGCCCCAGGACCGTGGGCTGCAGCTCCGGGTTCGGCGGCGTGATGGACCTGCTGCCCGGCGACCACATCACCGAGCACTACCACCCCTTCTCCGAGGAGTTCCTGCACGTCGTCACCGGCGAACTGCAGATGACCCTGGACGGCCAGCCCGTGCGCCTGACCGCCGGCGACTCGCTGCTGGTCCCCATCGGGGTCCGCCACCGCCTGGTCAACACCGGCACCGTGACCGCCCACTGCGCCTTCCACCTCTCCCCGCTCGCCCCCCGCCCGGAGCTCGGGCACGTCGACACCGAACCGGCCCAACGCCCGGGCGCCGCCGACCCGCAGGTAGGCGGCACGCCATGACCACCCCCGCCGCAGGCCACCCGCGCCGCGCCGTCATCACCGGCATCGGCGTGGTCGCCCCCGGCGGGGTCGGCCGCGAGGCCTTCTGGCAGCTCCTCACCGAAGGCCGCACCGCGACCCGCCGGCTCAGCCTCTTCGACCCCGCCAAGTTCCGCTCCCAGGTCGCCGCCGAGGTCGACTTCGACCCCGCCGCCGCCGGCCTCGCCCCGCGCGAGATCCGCCGGATGGACCGCGCCGCGCAGTTCGCCGTCGTCTCCGCCCGCGAAGCCATCGCCGACAGCGGCCTGGACCTTTCCGCCGTCGCCCCCGAGCGGATCGCGGTCGGCCTCGGCAGCGCGGTCGGCTGCACCATGGGCCTGGAGGAGGAGTACACCGTCCTCAGCGACAACGGCCGCAACTGGCTGCTCGACCACAGCTACGGCGTCCCGCACCTCTACGGCTACATGGTGCCCTCCACCCTGGCCGTCGAGGTCGCCTGGGCCGCCGGCGCCGAAGGCCCGGTCTCGCTGATCTCCACCGGCTGCACCTCGGGCATCGACGCCGTCGCCCACGCCGTCCAGCTCATCGAGGAGGGCAGCGCCGACGTCGCGCTCGCCGGCGCCACCGACGCCCCGATCTCCCCGATCAGCGCGGCCTGCTTCGACGCGATCCGCGCCACCACCGCCAGCAACGACGACCCCGCCCACGCCTCCCGCCCCTTCGACCGCGACCGGGCCGGCTTCGTCCTCGGCGAAGGCTCCGCCGTCCTGGTCCTGGAAGAACTCGGCGCAGCCCGGGCCCGCGGCGCCCACGTCTACGGCGAGATCGTCGGCAGCGCCGGGCGCAGCAACGCCCACCACATGACCGGCCTCAAACCCGACGGCCGCGAAATGGCCGAAGCCATCACCGTCGCCCTGACCCAGGCCCGCCTGGACCCCACCGCCGTCAGCTACATCAACGCCCACGGCTCCGGCACCAAACAGAACGACCGGCACGAGACCGCCGCGTTCAAACGAAGCCTGGGCACCCACGCCTACGACATCCCCGTCAGCTCCATCAAATCCATGATCGGCCACTCGCTGGGCGCCATCGGCTCCATCGAGGTCGCGGCCTGCGCCCTGGCCCTGGACCGCCAGGTCGTACCGCCCACCGCGAACCTGCACAACCCCGACCCGCACTGCGACCTGGACTACGTGCCGCTCACCGCCCGTGACCACCGCACCGACGTGGTGCTCACCGTCGGCAGCGGCTTCGGCGGATTCCAGAGCGCCATGGTCCTGGCCCGGCCCGGTGTGGTCGCCCACCCGAGGAGTTGATCATGCCGACCGACGACAGCGCCCCGGTGATCACCGGGATCGGCATCACCGCCCCCACCGGCATCGGCGCCGAAGCGCACTGGGCCGCCGTCCTGGCCGGCAAGACCGGCATCGACCGGATCACCCGCTTCGACCCCACCCCCTACCCCGTCCGCCACGCCGGCCAGGTCCCCGGCTTCAGCGCCGAGGAACGCGTCCCCAGCCGCCTCATCCAGCAGACCGACCACTGGACCCACCTCGCGCTCGCCGCCTCGGATGCCGCCCTCGCCGACGCCGGCGTCGACCCCGCCGGCCTGCCCGAGTACGAGATGGCCGTCGTCACCTCCAGCTCGTCGGGCGGCACCGAATTCGGCCAGCACGAGATGGAAGCCCTCTACCAGCACGAACCCGACTGGGTCGGCGCCTACCAGTCCGTCGCCTGGTTCTACGCCGCCACCACCGGCCAGCTCTCCATCCGCCACAAGATGCGCGGCCCCTGCGGCGTCCTGTGCGGCGAACAGGCAGGCGGCCTGGACGCCATCGGACAGGCCGGCCGGCTCACCCGGCGCGGCGCCCGCCTCGTCCTGACCGGCGGCACCGACGCCTCCCTGTGCCCGTACGGGCTCACCGCCCAGATCGCCACCGGCCTGCTGTCCACCGCCGCCGACCCCGCCCGCGCCTACCTGCCCTTCGACCGCGACGCGTCCGGCTACCTGCCCGGCGAAGGCGGCGCCATCCTCGTCATGGAGAGCGCGCCCGCCGCCGCCCGCCGCGGCGCGCGCCCCTACGGACGGGTCCTCGGCTACGCCGCCGGCTTCGACCCCGCCCCCGGCAGCGGCCGGCCCCGCGCCCTGCACCGCACCGCCGCCCAGGCCCTCGCCCAGGCCCGCCTGGCCCCCGCCGACATCGACGTCGTCTTCGCCGACGGCGCCGGCCTGCCCGCCGACGACCTCGCCGAAGCCCACGCCATCAGCGCCCTCTTCGGCCCGCGCGGCGTCCCCGTCACCGTCCCCAAGACCCTCACCGGCCGCCTCTACGGCGGCGGCGCCCCCCTGGACGTCGCCACCGCCCTGCTCGCCCTGCGCGACGGCCTCATCCCGCACACCGCCGGCACCACCCGCCTGGCCCCGGGCGTCGACCTCGACCTGGTCACCGACCAGCCCCGCCCCAGGGACCTGCGCCGCGCCCTGGTCCTGGCCCGCGGCCACGGCGGATTCAACTCCGCACTCGTCCTCGGACGCTGACACCCCGCCCCGGCCCCGGCCGGGCCGCGCACCGAACCAGGAAGGACACCGCCGCCATGGCAGGCCACACCGACAACTCGATCGTCATCGACGCCCCCCTGGACACCGTCTGGGACATCACCAACGACCTCGAGAACTGGCCCGACCTGTTCAGCGAGTACGCCGCCGTCGAGGTCCTGGAACGCGACGGCGCCACCGTCACCTTCCGCCTCACCATGCACCCCGACGACAACGGCACCGTCTGGAGCTGGGTCTCGCGCCGCACCCCCGACCCGCTCACCCGCACCGTGCGGGCCCACCGCGTGGAGACCGGCCCCTTCGAATACATGAACATCCACTGGCAGTACACCCCCGAAACCGGCGGCGGCATCCGGATGCGCTGGATCCAGGACTTCCACATGAAGCCCCAGGCCCCCGTCGACGACGACGCGATGACCGGCCACCTCAACCGCAACACCACCGTCCAGATGCAGCTCATCAAGGACAAGGTCGAAGCCGCCGCCCGCACCGCCGCCGTCTGACCACCCCCCCACCCCCCCAGCCGCCGCCCACGCCCACGCCCACGGAGGAAACCGGTGACCGCTCTGCTCGCTCCGCTGGTGATGCTGCTCAACGGCCTCGCCGCCGGGGTGCTCCTGGGCACCCAGCTCGGCGGCTGGCCCCTGCTCGCCGCACTGCCCCCCGACCGCTACGTCCACGCCCACGCCTTCTTCGCCACCCGCTACGACCCCGCGATGCCCATCTGCCTGCTCGGCACCCTGCTCGGCGACGCCGCCCTCGCCGCCACCCTCACCCAGACCACCGCCCGCCTGTGCTGCCTGGCCGCCGCCGCTCTCGCCGCCGCCACCATCGCCATCTCCGTCACCAAGAACGTCCCCGTCAACCGGTGGATCCGCACCCTCGACCCGGAGCACCTGCCCGACAACTTCCCCGACCTCGACCCACGCGAGCACTGGGGCCCCTGGAACCGCCGCCGCAGCGCCCTGAGCATCCTCGCGCTCGCCGCCAACTGCGCCGCCCTCGCCGCCCTGCTCTGACCCACCCCACCACCAACCACCCACCCGCACCGGCCCGTCCCACGGAGGACACCATGAACCTGGACCTGCAGGGCAAGAAAGCCCTCGTCACCGGCGGCACCCGAGGCGTCGGCCGCGGCATCGTCCTCGCCCTGGCCCGCGCCGGCGTCGACACCGTCACCTGCTACCAGCAGCAGAGCCCCTACGTCACCTCACTGGAGAACGAACTCAAGGAGACCGGCGGCAACCACCTGGTCGTCCAGGCCGACCTCACCCAGCCCGACCAGATCGAAACCCTCCTTCAGCGCACCGCCGCCCACCACGACGGCCACCTCGACCTGGTCGTCAACAACGCCGGCGCCATCAGCCACATCCCCTACCAGAAACTCGACCTGACGGAGTTCCAGCGGGTCCTCACCACCAACCTCACCGCCGCCCACCTGGTCATCCAGCACTCCCTGCCGCTGCTCGGCGCCGGCTCCTCCGTCATCAGCATCGGCTCCAAGGCCGTCGACGCCGGCATACCGCTGCGCTCCCACTACACCGCCACCAAAGCAGCCCTGGTCGGCCTCAGCCGCTCCCTCGCCAAGGAGTTCGGCGCCCAGGGCATCCGCTTCAACGTCATCGCCCTCGGCGTCGTGGAGACCGAGAACCTCCACGGCATGCCCGCCGACCAGCAGAAAACCATGATCGAACGCTACAGCGCCAAGACCGCGCTGGGGCGCCTCGGCACCCCCGACGAGGTCGCCGGCGCCATCCTGTGGCTCGCCAGCGACCTCTCCCGCTACGTCACCGGATCCACCGTCAGCGTCGACGGCGGGATCTCCTGATGACCTTCCGCGTCATCCTGCGCATGGAGGTCAAACCCGGCTCCGAAACCGACTTCGTCACCGAATGGCACCGCGGCACCGACGCCGTCACCGGCCACCACGCCAACCTCGGCCAGTGGCTCACCCGCGACACCGCCCAGCCCGGCACCTACTGGATCACCAGCGACTGGCTCGACGAACCCGGCTTCCGCTCCTTCGAGGACAGCCCCGCCCACCTCGAACACCGCGCCAGACTCCACCCCTACCGCTCCGGCGGCTCCTTCCACACCATGGAACTGATCGCCCACATCCCCGGACGGGCAGGCACCGCAGATGCCCACTGAACTACGCGTCCTCGTCTACCAAGTAGCCCGCGACGACACCGAACTCGCCGCCGTCCGCGCCGCCTACACCCAGGTCAGCGAACGCCTCCAAGACGTCCCCGGCATGCTCGGCAACGAACTGCTGCACCACGCCCACGACCCCACCTCCCTGGTCGTCGTCAGCCGCTGGGCCGACCTCGCCGCCTTCAACGCCTGGGAAGCCGGCCCCGGACACCGCGACGACACCGCCCCGCTACGCCCCTACCGGGACAACCGGCTCGGCAACCCCTTCGCGATCTACACCGTCGACGCGGCCTACTAACGGCCCCCGGCCGGGCCCCGCAAACCGCTGTCCCCGGCGCCCACCCCCCGGCGCCGGGGACAGCCCCGGCACCCGGCCGGCGCACCGAAAAGAGACACCGTCCCGGACCAGTCCCGGACCGGGCACCCGACCCGACACCACCCCGCAGAGAGGCACAACCCATGGGCCGCACCAGACTGGCGTTCATCGGGCTCGGCAACATGGGCGGCGGCATGGCACACCGCCTGATCCAGTCCGGCTTCGACCTCACCGTCCACAACCGCACCGCCAGCAAAGCCGAACCCCTGGTCGCCGCCGGCGCCCACGCGGCCGCCACCCCCGCCGAAGCCGCCACAGGCCAGCAGACCGTCCTGCTCAGCCTCAGCGACGCCGCCGCCGTCGAACACGTCCTCTTCGGCCAGATCGTCCCCGTCCTGGCCCCCGGCGCCACCATCATCGACACCTCCACCGTCTCACCCCACTACGCCCGCCACGCCGCCGCCCGCCTCGCCGACGCCGGGCTGCGCCGCGTCGAGGCCTGCGTGGTCGGCAACCCCTTCCAGGCCCGCGAGGGCCAGCTGCGGGTCTTCGCCTCCGGCACCGAAGAGGACATCGACGGCGTCCGCCCGATCCTCACCGCCATCGGCACCGACCTGGTGCACCTGCCCGCGCCCGGCGCCGCCGCCACCCTCAAACTCATCTTCAACCTGCTGCTCGGCGCCCAGGTCGCCTCCCTCGCCGAAGCCGTCACCTACGGCGAACAGGCGGGCCTGGACCGCGACCAGCTGCTCGCCTCCATCGCCGGCAGCGGCTTCAGCTCCCAGGTGATGCGCTTCCGCGCCGAACTGATGCGCAAGAACAGCTACCAGCCCGCCTTCTTCCGCTCCACCCTGATGGAGAAGGACCTGCGCCTGGCGGTCACCGACGCCGCCGCCGCCGGCGTCGCCATGCCGGTCCTGGACACCGTCCGGGCCCGCTTCGCCGCCGTCGTCGCCGCCGGCGACGGCGACAAGGACGCCTCCGTCGTCATCGAACACACCCGCCCCCAGACCACCCCCGGCCCGCACTGACCCGGCCGGTCCGCGCCGGGCCGGCGGCCCCGGGAGTGCCGGCGTTGTGTGTGCGGCCGCTGGCCGCCGCTGTGCTCAAGTGCCGGTCAGCGACCGCGCCGCGCCGCGCCGGGCCGGGTCCGGGCGATGGCCACCGCCCGCCTCGCCACCGTGCTCTACCGGCAGGGCGACCGCGCCGAGGCCGACCATCACGCCGCCCAGGCCACCGCACTCGCGGCCACCATCGGCTCCGCCCGCCTCGCCTCCGCTCTCACCGACATGCGCCACGCCGCCGTACGGTGACCGCCCCAGGAGCCGGCCTGCTGGCTCAGGGGCCGGGGCCGGTGCGACCGTTCACGTCCGGCGGGCGGCCGTGCTCCGATGCCGGACTCCCCACCGGGGGACAGCGGTTGCGCTCCCGGCGGACTGCGGGGTGCAGCGGGGGTCCCTGCCGTGGGAGACAGGGTGGTGACCCGTTCCGGCGGGGGTGTTGACCCTTCCCCGCCCGCCGGAACGGGAGTCTGCGGGTTGTCAGCGGGGGCCGGCGCCCCGCCGCCGGCGGAGTGCGGCACGCGCGGTCACGGGCTTGGACGCCACGTGCCAGAACCGGCAGTGGTCGCAGTCGAACGCCCTGTTGGGCAGCATCTCCTCGAGCGGATCCTGCGGGCCGTCCTTGCCGACGCGGGCGAGGAACAGCCGCGCGTCGGTCTCGTCCCTGAACGACGCCTTGCCGTACTCCGGGCAGCGGGGGAGCACCTGGCGGTACGTCACCGGCCGGCGGGCCCGCCGGCGAACAGCAGCGGGAGCGGCAGCAGGCACCGCCCCGACCACCAGGGCGCCGCGCCTCACGACGGTTCCTCCTCGGGCACCATCACCAGTGGCACGTACGTGAGTTGTCCGTAGGAGCGGTGGTCCTGATGGTCCCGCAGGTGGGTGAACGTCCACTCGCGGGCGGCCCCGGCATCGGCCTGTTCGCCGGAGTCGGCCCCGCACCTGGCGCCGTCCTCGTCCTCGCCCTCGCAGAAGAACAGGTGCACCGGCTCGCGGTCCCGGTCCGGCCCGATCGTCCACCGCAGGAACCGGAAGAACCGGCGCCGCCCGACCTCGCGGCGCGGCAGCATTCCAAGACTCACGCTTACCCAACTCCCTTGTCACTACCGCCGACTGCCTCGGCCATGCCGACCCGGACGCGCTCATTGGCGCCCGGCGCCCGGACGTGCCTCGGGTCTGCCGTCCATTCGTCCCCGCCGGTGGACCGAGCGAGCGTCCACCGCCCGCCGCTCCCGCCCCGGAACTCGCCGACCCGGTCCGCCTCGGTGTCCACCACCAGGTCACCGACGCGCGGAGTCCACAGGTGCGTACCCGTGTCCTTGGCGCCCTCGGCGGCCAGGGCGATCGCGCCCGCCCGGATGACCTGCGCGAGTCGCGTGATCACGTCCGGCCGCGCACACCCCAGGGACACCAGCACGTCACCCGTGATCGCGGAGGGCGAGTCGACCCCCACCGACGGCAGCGGGCATCCTGCCGCCCTTGCCGCCTCGCAGAGTTCGGCACCTGCCTTCCGTGCCTGCCTGCGCTGGTGCCGGGTGAAGTCCGCCAGCGCGGACCGGGGTCTGGAGGAGTTCGGAGCCACCGTGCACCGTGCCCTTCTGTAGTCGTTCCACTACCGAGGATCGGCATGTTCTCGTACGATCGCTAGGGTTTTGACCTTGACAGCAATGTCGTGTGAGGGAATTCAACGATCTTGAGTGATGCAGAGATTGACGCTACGTCATCACCACAGGTGCGATTCGGGCAAGAACTCCGCAGATCAAGGCGGGCTCGACGGTGGTCGCAGACTGAGGCCGGTACGCGTCTGGGGTACTCGGGTGCCTTCGTCTCGTACCTCGAACGAGCGAAGCGAACTCCAACAAGACCGTTCGCTGTTAAGGCCGATGAGGTCTTCGATACCGGACAGAAGTTCTATGAACTGTGGCGCAGGTGCACCCGCGCGGCACTGCTGGAGGGGTTCTCGGAGTTCGCCGATGCCGAGGCACGGTGCCGCCGTCTGCGGACAGTTGGCCTGGTCATCGTCCCCGGCCTGTTCCAGACAGCAGACTATGCCAGGGCCCTGGCCACAGCGGCTGTCCGAAGGGGTGCGATTGCCCAAGCCGAGGCCAACGAGCGGACGGAGTATCTAGCTGTCCGGCAGGAGTTGCTTAACCAGAAGGCACCACCGGTGTTTCACGCGGTGCTGGAAGAGGGCTGCCTGCACCGGACGGTCGGGGGCCCTCGCGTGATGGCAGATCAGCTACGGCGCCTGGAGGATCTGGCGGAGTCGCCGAACATCACAATCCAGGTGGCGCCCTTTGGCCTCGGCGAGAACCTGGCCTTCACACTGCCGGTCGTGCTGCTTGATCTCCCGGACCACTCGGTAGTGGGGTACGCCGAATCGACGGCGAAGGGTCACCTCGAACGGTCACGCTCAACGGTGACAGCGTGGGAGAGGGAGTACGATCACCTTCTGGTGGAAGCGCTGCCAACGGCGGCATCCCTGGCACTGATCCGCAAGGCGCGAAAGGAACTTCAGCCATGAACGACCCCGTAGACCTGACCGGCGCTTCCTGGTTCAAGTCGTCTTACAGCAACAACGGCGGCGACTGTGTGGAGGTTGCCCCGGGCTTCCCCGGCATGATCCCCGTTCGTGACTCCAAGAACCCCGAAGGCCCGGCGCTCATCTTCGGAGCGGAAGCGTGGACCGCCTTCACCCGTAGCGTTGCCGCTGGTGAATTCGGCAGCGTCTGAGCGGCCGTTACCCAGTCGAGGGCAGCAGGAGTTGCTGGGTCGGTCCGGAGAGGCTGAGCAAGTGGTCGATGACGGCGGCCACCGGGTCCGGCTGCGGGTCGAGGGCGGTGAAGAACCGGTCCGTCTCCGCCGGGCCGGCCGGGGGTGGGGCGTCGAGGCAGTGTCGTGCCTGGGTGCGGGTGTTGGCCAGGGCGGCCGTCCAGGCGGCCTGCTCCGAGGCGACCGGGACGGGGAAGTAGGCGCCGGCCCGGCCGGCCGCATCGAGGAGGTCCGTGCAGGCGCGCCGCAGCGCCGCAGCGTCCACGTTGCCGTCCGGGCCGACGCTGCGGTCGGCGGCGGCGAGGGCGTCCTCGTACTGCCCCATGATGCTGAGCCCCCCGAAGTAGCCCCAGGCCCAGACCTGCAGACCTGCCGTCAGGCTGTCCACCGGTCTGCGCTGCAGCGCGGTGACGGTCGGGTCCGGGCCGGATCCGGCCGGGCCGGACCCGGTGCCTCCGGGCGTGGTGTAGCCGACCACGCCGAGTCCGAGCAGGGCAAGGCAGCCGACAGCGCAGCAAGTGCGGTGTACCGCACGGTACTTGGAGCTCGGCTCGGCCTCGGGGCAACGGGCAGTGACAGGGGCCCGCCGGCGCAGCCGTGCAGCGGCGGCGAACGGGAGCGCCGCCACGATGCTCGCCATCCCCGCCACGGCAAGGAACTGGGGAAGGTAGAAGGTGAGCAGCTGCCGGCCGTTCCCGGTAGGGAAGCCGCAGGAGGCCCGTACCGTTTCCAGCGCGGGCACACAGCCGTCGGTCGCGTTCACGGCGAGCAGGACGGTCAGGCCGACGGCCGTCGCCGTGCCCGCGCCGGCGGCCGCCGCCGCACCGCTGCCCCGGCCCAGCAGCGCCCCGGCCGCCCCCGCGAGGACCGCACCGCAGAGCAGCAGTACGAAGAGCCAGCCGGTGTAGACCGTCAGGGCCGGGACGAACGGCTGCTCGTCCCGCCGGATCCACACCTGGGCCCGGTGCGTCAGGACCAGGGCCCCGGCGCCGACGGCCGCGCCGCACAGCAGACCGGGCAGGACACCGGTCGCCCGGGCGCGCACCCCGCCGAGCAGCGGGATGGCCAGCGGGACGAGCCACAGCGCGACGGTCAGCCAGACGGTCCACCGGAAGAGGGCCAGGACGACGACGATCAGCGTGAGGTTGGCGATGACGTACGAGGTGGTCGAGGGTGCCAGCTGCTGCGAGGGCTCGAACCCGGCGTTCAGGAACGAGAGGGCGGTGGCGGAGGAGTACGGCATCCCGGCGGCGAAGGAGGTCCCGGCCGCCTGCCACCAGCCGTACCACCAGGCGAAGGACGCAGCGGCGACGCAGACGGTGGCCGCCCCGGCCACCGACCGCCGCGGCCCGGGCCGCTGCCCGGCGCAGAGCGCCGCGCAGCCCGCCGTCCACCAGAGCACGGCGGCGGGCACCAGCACCGGCAGCAGGAGCAGGAACGCCTCGGGGAAGCGGGGTGCCCAGTCGAGCCCGAGGAACTGGCTGCAGACCAGCTCGCCCAGCAGGTGCCCGGCCCCGAACCAGAGCCCCGCGCGCAGACCGGACGGCCGGGCGGCCCCCGGCGGGGCGTGGACCACGCTGCGTTGGACGGCGCCGGCCGCCACGACGGCGGCCAGCACCGCCGCCGGCCAGACCCCGGGGTTGCCCAGCCAGGCCGGCAGGTAGGTGTTCAGACCGGGGGTGAAGGTGAGCAGGTAGCCCAGGACGGTGACCGACACCCCGGTCAGCACCAGCTGGGGCGGTCGGACCGCGACCGGCGCGCAGGCGTCGGCCAGCGCGGCGACCCGCGCCTCCCAGGACGGGTGGGTGCGCAGCAGCGCCCCCGCCGCCCGGCCCGCCGCCGCCACCGGGCCCCGGCGGCGCTCGGCCGTCCGGCGGCGCTGCTGCCGCGTCCAGTAGCCCGGGTCGGCGCCGTGCGCGACGGCGTCGAGATCGGCGTGGATCTCGAGGGCCCGCAGCAGCTCGGCGGTGGTGAGCTGCATCAGCAGCACCATGGCCGCCGCCAGGGCCAGATCCCGGGCCAGCGGCGCCGGCGGGGGCGTGTGGAAGGTCGGCGCGAGGACGGCGGGCAGCAGCTGCCACCCGACGGCCACGACGAAGGGCAGGACCACGCAGGCCAGGAACACGCGCCAGAGCGCGATGGTCAGGTAGGTCAGGTCGACGTCCCGGTTGCGCAGGTGGGCGTACTCGTGGAGCAGCGTCGCCTCGAAGGCCCGGCGGTCCGTCCGGTACAGCGTCACCAGGCCCAGGTCCAGCCGGAGGCTGTACCGTCCGAACCGTCCGAGGGCGACGGCGTTCGCGCTGAACGGCGCCGCCCGGTCCACCACGAAGGCGGGTGTCCTGGGGAGCCCGCAGCGGGTGGCCAGTGCGGTCAGCCACTCGGTCAGCCCGGCCTGGTCGAGCGGGACGGCCTGGGTGCGGTGCTGCTTCCAGCGCGGGATGAGCAGGTGGACCAGGACCGCGAGGGCCAGCACCCCGGCGGTGCCCAGCAGCGGCAGCCCCAACAGCTTCCACGGGCCCACGTTCGTGTCGACGCACCGGCGGTAGGCCGGAACGCTCAGCGGCAGGTAATTGGCCAGGCTGGTGTGGTCCGGATCGGCGCCGGCCGCCAGCGCACAGCCCCCGCTGGTGTTGCGCGGGTCGGTCACCAGCAGCAGCAAGTCCGAGAGCATGGCCAGCGAACCGGCCGTGAACACCCCGGCCAGCAGGACGAAACGCCGGGTCGTCCCCGCCCCCGGCCCAGGGAGCAGGAGCCGGGCACTGCGGCCGCTCATCGGCTGCCCCCGCCGTGCCGCCCGGTCATCGGCTGCCCCCGCCGCCCGGTCATCGGCTGCCCCTGCCGCGCAGTCCGGTCACCCCTCGCCCTCGGCGCTCCGCTCGGGCCCTTCCAGGGCCTGCGGCAGGAGCACGAGCCGGCGCACCACGCCGTCGGCGATCCGCTCGCCCCGCTCGGGGGACAGGCGGGCCTGCCGCGCCGCCTCCAGCACGCACTGCTCGACGGAGGCCAACTGCTCGGGGGTGAGGGCGGGCACGGCGACGGGTACCGGAGTCCGGCGGCGGCGGAAGAACCCGCGCCGGGCGAGCCCGGACCGGCCCGCCCGCTCCACCGCCGTGTCGACGACCCGCCGGACGGCCTCGTCCACGACGATCCAGACGGCCGGAGTCAGCAGGACGCCGACCTCCTCCAGCCCGAAGCCCAGCGGCTCGCCCCGGGTGGGCCGGGAGCTGAGGCGCTCCAGCGCCGTCGCGGGGTCCAGCCCGTGCAGCGACTGGGCCAACGGCAGCTCCGCCGGGGCGAGCCGGGCGATCACCGCGGTGACGATGGCGTCCCGCAGGTCCGCGACCGGCGGCTCCGGCAGGTGCTCATCCCAGGGACTGGAGTTCATGCTGCTCCTTGGCGGCCAACTGGTCGACGTCGGTGGGGCTGAGGGGGTGGACGACGAGTTGCGGCGCGTCCGTGTAGTCCGAGAATCGGGAGCTGCCCAAGGCGTCCGCCCTGGCCTGGTTCTCGGCGGCGGCCTGGTCGAAGAGCGGACCGCCCGCGGGGTTGTCGCAGCTGAGCGTCCCGCTCAGGCTCGTGCCGGTCAGCTGGTAGGGCTGCAGGCCGCTGGTGCACCCGCCGACCTCCCGGCCGCCGGTGGTGATGGAGCCCACCGTCATTTCGATGTACACCTTGTCCAGCACGTAGGCCGCCGAGGAGGCGTTGTAGACGGGACCGGAGAAGGCGACGTTGACCAGGCAGCCCGTGTGGCTGCAGGCGACGTTGGTCGCACCGTCGTTCTGCTGGAGGATCTGGACCGAGCTGCCGGTCGTGGCGGTGGTGAGCTCCTTGGTGTACTGCACGACCTTGCCGTACAGCCCGGCGGCGTCGGTGACCGGGGTGAGGGTGATGCCGAGCGAGTTGGTGAGCGGCGTGCGCGCCTCCAGCGACCTCGGCTGCTGGCTCGAATGGTTCTTCACCATCGCGTGCAGCCAGGCCGTCGACGTGTCCAGGTTCGGCGGTTCCCAGCGGAGTACCCGGTAGGGGGCGTTCTTCGTGACGTACAGGTAACCCTGGACGGTGTCGGCCCGCCAGGCCGGCTGCCCGTCCACGGTGACGGCGGCGGCCTTGTCGCCGACCACCGGGAGGCGGGGCTGCCGGCCGAGGGCCGAACTCAGCGTCGCGGCCAGCTTCGCGGGCGTCACATAGGTGCTGAGCATCGAGGCCATGTTCTTCTCGTCGTTGCCCGGGTCGTAGGTCCAGCCCTTGAGCGCGGTGTCGTTGCGGTAGCTGAGGTAGTCGTGCCCGGCGACCGTCACCAGGTCCTCGTCCACCTTGTCCGAGAAGTCCGCGGTCTCGCCCACGGAGCCGAACCGCTCGGCGGTGGCGGTCACGGTGACGTCGTAGTAGCCGGTGAACTGGTCGTGGTCCTGGTACCGCACCCCCGGCGTCCGGGCGAGCGCGGCCACCGCCTGGGTGAAGGGCTCGCGTACCTCCTGCTTCGGGCCGCCCCCGTCCAGCAGCAGCACCAGAGCGACGGCCAGGACGGCCAGGCCGACGGCACCCGCCACCGCGAGCCGGCCCCGCCGACGCCGCCACCACGGCCCGGACCCGGCCCGGCCGGGGCCCGGCAGCGGATGGGCGCCGGCCGTCGCCCCGGCCGCGTCGGCGAGGAGGCGCCCGCCCCGCTCCTGCCACTGCGGGCCGTAGACCTCGGTGGCGGCCGCCTCCAACTCCGCCAGGAAGGACCGGACATCGGGGTACCGGTCCTCCGGCGCCCCGGCCGTGGCGCGTGCCACCACCCGGCGTACCGGCTCGGGCAGGTCCTCTGGCGGTGCTGCGGCGGGAAGGCCGCCCGCGGGGGCGGACCGAGGACCGGTCAGGCACTCCAGGAACACCAGGCCGCCGGCGCAGCGGCCGGGCGGCCGGTGTCGAGCACCTGGCAGTGCCCGGTGAGGTCCACCAGGACGTCGCTCGGCCGGTAACTCCCGTGCACCACACCCTGCTCGTGGGCGGCGGCCAGACCGAGCAGTGAGTCGCGCAGCACCACGAGCCCGGCCTCGGGCGGGAGACGGCGGACGGCCAGTAACGCCTGCAGGCTCGCGCCCTCCTCCGCCGCCACCGACTGCCCGGGCAACGTCCGGTCCTGCTCCGGTTCCTCCGGCATGCTCGCTCCCCCGAGTCGGCAGTCATCCGTGGACACTCAGCCTAGGACCGGCCGTACACCCTTGTACATGGCCGGAGTTGACGTGCCGGTGAACTGCGCTAGCGGGGCTCGGCCGGCCACCCGAGAGCCTGGAAGACGGCGACCGGGTCCAGGTAGTCCCGCCAGTGCGTCACGCTGCGGTCCTTGACGGTGATGACGGAGACGAAGTGGTTGTCGTAGGCGCGTCCGGTGCGGACCGCCCGCCCGTGCACGGCGTACTCCAGCACGACGACGGACGTCGCGGGGTCGTGGTGGACGGCGAGCCCGTCCGCACTGTGCAGGACCATGGCGTCGCCGTAGCCCCGGTACAGGTCGGCGACCGCGCGGCGCCCCTGGACGCGGCGCGGGTAGCCGGGGGCGGAGACCACGTACTCGACGACCACGTCCTCCGCCAGGAGGTCGAAGAAGTGCCCGCCGTCGACCAGGCCCGCCAGGCCCTCCCGGACGATGCGGAAGAACGGGTCCAGCGCCGCGAAGCCGGTGAGGTCGCCCACGGGCCCGGTCACCGGCCCGCCGGGGAGGTCCGGGCGTGGCCGCCCCGCCGGGCGGGGTCGGGGAAGGCGCCGGCCTGCTCCTCCCGGCCCGGACCCGGCCGGCCGGCCTGCCGGGATCGGTCCGCTGCCCCGGTGCCGTCCGAAGCCGTCAACTGTCCGACCGGGCCCCTGCCCCGACCGCCTCCCGGGCCGGTGGGCAACCGCCGTGGCTTCCCGCGGACAGCGCCACGCACCGGGACGCGGGCGGTCACAGGGGCTGGAGCCGGGTGTGCAGGAGGCAGAATTCGTTGCCCTCCGGGTCGGCCAGGACGTGCCAGCTCTCGGCGCCGGTCTGGCCGACGTCGACGGGCCGGGCGCCCAGGGCGAGCAGCCGCTCCAGTTCGGCGTCCTGGTCGCGGTCGGTGGCGTTGACGTCGATGTGCAGCCGCAGCTTCCCGGTTTTCGGGGCGCTGCCGGGGCTGAGGACGAGGGTGGGCTGCGGGCCGCCGAAGCCGGCGTCGGGCGGCCCGATCTCGATGCTCCCGTCGTCCTCCCGGCCGAGTTCGGCGTAGCCGAGGACCCCGCTCCAGAACGCGGCGAGCCGGCCGGGGTCGGCGCATTCGATGACCAGTTCACTGATGCGGCATGCCATGCCGCCCAGTGTAGGCACAGACGCCGCGCCTCAGCCCTGGTCCGCCACGGACAGGGCGTCGGTGATCAGGCGGGTGGCGAAGTCGTGGTCGCCGCCGGACATCCGGTTGATCTGATCCGCGAGCAGGACGGCCGTGGCCTCCAGCGGATTCATCTCGGCCCTGGTCCAGTAACCGTACTGCGCGCGCCACAGATTGGGGCTCAGGCCGGTGCCTGCGGCGACGAGCAGGCCGGCCATGGTGGGGATGACCTCGGGACGGAAGGTCTTGGGCATCATGCGCATCGTGGCCACCAGGGTGGGCACCACGTACTCGATGACGTCCTCGTCGTGGTGCTCACAGGCCTTCCGCAGCCACGTCATGAACATGTAGATGACCGTGCACGCGCCGTCCAGCAGCGCGTCGGCCCCCGTAGCGTCCAAGGACGCGGCCAACTGGTCGGCCATCTGCCGCTGTTCAAGGTCCGTCTCGGTCCTGCCGTCGTAGACGGCTCTGAGCCGGGAGTCGATCACCATGAGCGCCGCGCCCACATCGCCGACGGAAGCGTATTCGGGGTCACAGGGCGATGACACAGGACTCCTCCTCAAACGCCCGCAGCGGGCGGCCTGTTCGTAGGGTAGACCGCCGCCCGGACGAGGTCCGGCGAAATCCTGACAGAGAACCCCTTTGAGGCGACCGCACCACTCGGCCCCGACGGCGCCGGCCCCGGCGCGCCCGGCCCGGCCGCGCCCGGACAGCACGGGCAGGCCCGCTTCAGCGCGCGAACATCAGGCCCAGCGCCTGCCGCAACGCCCCCCCGGCGTCCTCCGGCGCCGCCGCCGAACGCCACGCCACCACCCCGTCCGGGCGCACCAGCACCGCACCCGCGTCCGTCACCCCGTACGCCTTCGCCCACGTCCCCGCCGGATCCGCCAACTCACCACCACCGCCGATACCGTGCACCCGCAGCGGCACCCCCCACTCGGCCGCCAGCCCCGCCGCCGCCCCGGGCCACCCGCCCGGCACCGACCCCGTCAGCAGCACCGGACCCGAACCGAACAGGTCCAGCGTCGAACAGTCACCCGCCCCCCGCCGCAGCCACACATGCGGCGCCCGGGTCCCCGGCAACCCCAGCGGCTCCGTCGTCCACACCCCGGGCCCGCCGCCCGCCGACTCGTCCACCGCGTCGTCCGGTACGTCGTCAAGGTCACCGGCCAGCACCGCCGAACGGTACCGCCACCCGAACCACAACGCCGCGTCGTCCACGATCCCCGGCGGCAGCCCCCGCCGCGCCTCCCGGCCGCCCGCACGCGGCCGGTCCTGCTGACGCAGCACCGCCTGACGCACCGTCGCCGAACACACCGGCCGCCGCTCCGCGTCATAACTGTCCAGCAGCGCCGGACCACCCTGCCCGGCCAGCACCGCCGCCAGCTTCCACGCCAGATTGTGAGCGTCCTGCACCCCGGCATTGGACCCGAACGCACCACTGGGCGGCATCACATGCGCCGCGTCACCCGCCAGGAACACCCGCCCCGCCCGGAACCCGCCGGCCACCTTCGCCGCCGCCTCCCACGGCACCGTCCCCAGCACCTCCACCCCGAGCCCCGGCACCCCCGCCGCCGCCCGCACCAGCTCCACACACCGCCCCACCGTGAACATCCCCGGCAGATCATCCGGCGACGTCGGATCCAGGATCACGTCCAACCGCCACTCACACGCGTTGTCCAACGGGATCAACGCCCCCCGCACCCCCGAGTTGAACGTGTAACACATCACGAACCGCCGCGCACCCAGCTGCTCGCGCAGGTCCGCCCGGAAATGGATCGCCAGGAACCGCCCCAGCTGCCCCGTCCCCAGGAACGGCACATCCACCTGCCCGCGCACCGCACTGCGCGCCCCGTCCGCACCCACCAGATACCGCGCCCGGATCCGCCGCCGACGCCCGCCGCGCACCTCACGCACCACCGCCGTCACCGCACCCGCCGCCGCGTCCTGCTCCAACGACACGAACTCGGTACCGAACCGCACCACCGCGCCCGCCTGCCGGGCCGCGCCCAGCAGCACCGCCTCCAACTCGTTCTGGTGGCACAGGCACCAATCGGCCGGCGACAGGTCACCCAGGTCCGAACGCACCTCCCGGTAGTACTCCTCCCGGAACGACCCCAGCTCCGGCCCGGCCAGCGACTGCGCCAGCCGCACCCCGCTGTTACGGGCCAGCAACCGCGCCGACGGCAGCGCCCGCAACCGCTCCTCCAGACCCGCCGAACGCAGCAGCTCCATCGAACGCGGGTTGACCCCCCGGGTCCTTGGATGACCCGAAATACCCGGGCGCTGCTCCACCACCACACAGGGCACCCCCTGGCGGGCCAGGAAAAGCGCGGTCGACAACCCCACGAGGCTGCCTCCGACGATCAGCACCGGAACAATCGGCCGCTCAGCCATCCGCTTCTCCTTCACAGGCGGGACAGGGCCCGCAGGATGACCCCCGCACATCGCGCACCACTCAAGTCCCGCCCCATCGAGCCGGATTCGAGCGCCCGGCGCCACCCTGACCCCGCCGGCCCGGCCACCACCGCCGGCCGGCGAAACCACGGCAGCCAGAGAGGCGGACGACCATGACCGAGCACCACCGACCGGTCCGGGTGATCCTGCGGATGGACATCACCCCCGGCAGGGAAACCGAGTTCGAAGCGGTCTGGCTGGAGATCGGCAAGCTCATCGCCACCCGCCCCGCCAACCGGGGCCAGGCCCTCACCCGCGCCACCGAACCCGGCGGCACCCACGTCTACTACGTCCTCACCGACTGGTCCGACGAAGCCGCCTTCCGCGCCTTCGAAACCAGCCCCGAACACGTCGAATACCGCCGCCGCCTCCAACCGCTGCGCACGGCGGGCACGATGACGGTCACCGACATCGTGCACGACCTCCCCGCCCCGGCCCCCGCAGCCGGCTGACAGGGCCGGACGCGGCACCTCTTCGACCACCTCTCGGCCGGCCCGAAGCCGGCCGGTTCGGTAGCCTGACGTGCAATCACCCTGCCCGTCCCGCGAAAAAAGAAGCACATGCCGCACAAGCGGCCCCACGACCTGCGGCTGCTTGCCAGCCATCGGCCGCACTGGAGGTCCGTGCCGCACGTTCCCGGCCTCCCGGCCGCTGTGCAGCAGGAGATCGCCCAGGTCGAGCTACGGACGGCCGCGAACTGGGCGGGCGCCGGTCTGTGGCCCGGAGCCGTGGCGGAAGCCCTGTCCGGATGGACAAGCTCCTCCCGCGACCCCGCCCAACGTCACTTCCACCCCTGCGCTTGCTGCGGCCGCAGCAGCCGAGGACTCCTGGACGAAGTCCTCGCCGTGCTCCCGGCCCCGGCCGCCCGCGCTCTCGGACGTCTGATCGAGCCACTGGACGAGGACTTCCGGGCCCGCAGCCTGCCCAACCCCTCCGCGTCGCAGGATCTCCCCTGGTGGACGCGCCGGGTGTGACGGACTCTTCGACTGACCGGGTCGCTCGAGAACGGTTACTGACGCCCCCGAGGCGCCGGATGTGGACCGCTGCCCCGCCGGGCCCGACCGGCAGGGCAGCGGGCGTTCCCGGCCGGTGCGGGGCGCCGGGCGGGTCAGGGGCGGCCCTGGTGGCGGGCCCAGTCGGGGGCGAGGACGGACATGACGGTGGCGTCGACCCACTGGCCGTCGTAGTGCAGGACGTCCCGCAGGGTGCCCTCGGCAACGAAGCCGAGCTTCTCGTAGACGCGTCGGGCGCGGGGGTTGAAGGCATACACCTCCAACGCGATGCGGTGCAGGCCCAGTTGTTCGAAGCCGTGGGCGAGGATCAGGCGGGTGGCTTCGGTGCCAAGGCCCCGGTCCTGGCCCGAAGCGAGCAGCAGGATACGGAAGTTGCAGCTCCGGTTGGCCGCGTTCCACTCGTTGAGGACGACCTCGCCGACGCACGCCCCGGTGGCCAGGTCGACGACGGCGAGGTCGAGACGGTCGGGCTGGGCGTTGCGCCACTGGCGGAACTGTTCGGAGCGCTCGGGGACCTGGGGCCGCAGCGGAGCGTCGGAGCTGTTCGCGCTGCCGATCAGGCGCAGCAGCTCGCGGTCCACGAAGACGGGGGCCAGCGCCGCCACATCGGCCGGCTCGAAGGGACGCAGCCGCACCCCGGAGCCGGTGAGGGTGGGCTTGACGGTGAAGTCGGCGCGCGAAGTCTCGTTCACCGCCCGATTCTCGGCGCTTCGGCGGTGCCACGGCAACGACTTTCAGGCCGGCGCCGCTGAGCTACGGCCGTGACCTGCCTGTCCGGGGGAGTGAACGACGCAACGGGACTCGTGCAGATCAGCTTTCGACCGAGAGAGTTGGCCAAGGGGAGTCTGCCTGTTGCCGATCGCAGATCCTGCCTGGCCCGGCTGCCGCAGGCAGTTGGCCCAGAACATGCCACAGCCCCCGCGCGGCGCGGGGGCTGTCGGGGCGGGGGTCGGGTCAGCAGTCGGCGAGGAAGTCCCCGGCGCGCACCCCCGCCACGAAGGCTGACCATGCATCGGCGGGGAAGACCAGCGCGGGGCCGCCCGGGTCCTTGGAGTCGCGGACCGGCATCACGCCGGGGAAGCCGTCGGCCACCTCGATGCAGTTCCCTTGTGCGCCGCTGAACTTGCTCTTGCGCCAAGCGGCGTTGTCAAGATCCTGGGTAAGCATGCGCGACCTCTCAACGATGATGCTGGCTAGAGCTCTTGCTTGACCCGTGTGTCGAGGGCCGGGGCCGGTCAGCAGTCGGCGGGGAAGTCCCCGGCGCGTACCCTGGCCACGAAGGCTGACCATGTGCCGGCGGGGAAGACGAGCGTGGGGCCGTCCGGGTTCTTCGAGTCGCGGACGGCCATCCCTCCGGCGACGATGTGCCCGGTCTCGACGCAGTCGTTCGCCTGGGCGCTGTAGCTGCTCTTGTACCAACCCCGAGCGGCGATCTCCGACATGGTCATGCGCTCACACCTCATTTCTGATCTGTACTCACGGCTCCGCCGCGATGGCGGAGATCATATCGAGCGACTGCGTGGGATTGAGGGCCGATGACCGCAGATACTCGAAGACGAGTCCGTAGCCGTCCAGCTCCGCCTCCTGCTCCAGGTAGTGGCTGCTCGTCAGCGTCTCCAGGAACACCACCCCGGGGGCCGGGGAGTCCGTGAAGCCGAACATCACGAACGCTCCGCATGCCCCGGCGGTCGCGCCGACGTCGAGCGGTACGACCTGAAGCGTGACATTGGGGAGTTGCGCGGCCTGGGTGAGGTGTTCGAGCTGTGCCCGGCGCACGTCCTTGCCGCCGACTGCGCACCTGAGCGCCGGTTCCCAGATGATCGCCCAGAAGCGTGCCGGGTCCGGCTTGGAGAGGACTTCCTTCCGTTCCATCCGGATCTTGACCAGTTGGTCGATGCGTTCCGGGCGGACGGCGGCCGGGTTCGCCTCCAGGAGGGCGCGGGCGTAGTCCTCGGTCTGCAGCAGGCCGGGCAGTACCAGGGGTTGCCATGTGCGGACGTATCGGGCGTCCCCTTCGAGGCCAAGGAAGTCGGCGTAGGCGGGCGGGACGGTGTCTCCGTAGTCGTGCCACCAGCCGCGCTTCTTGCTGTCCCGTGCCAGCGCTTCAAGGGCGTCTCTGTCCTTCGGTCCCATGATGCCGTAGAGATCCAGCAGGATGCCGAGGTCCAGCCGTCGGATGCCCGACACGCCGGTCTCTATGCGGCTGATCTTCGCGCGGGAGCACTTGAGAACTGTGGCGGCGTCCTCGGTGCTCTTGCCCGCCGACTCGCGCAGTCGGCGAAGCTCTGAGCCAAGACGACGGCCGCGTACGGTCGGCCTCGGTTCGTCGGGCATGCTCGTTCCTCCCTTGACCCGCCCAGTCTGCCCCCTGACGGAGTGTCGAGGCCAGGAGGATCCAATCTGCACAGTTGCAACTGTTCTGCTTGCAAGTCGCATTGAATCAGGAGCATGCTACGGGGAGTAGACCGTTCCACGACACAACGTGATTATGACGGCTCGTCACCGGGCATCCCCATGCCTGCTTCCGGCTGTCGCCGGGGCCGCTCGCCGGCCCGGGTCACGTCCAGCCGACCGTGCCCGGAGGTTGCTCCGCCATGCCCGAAACGCTCGACAGACCGCCCGCCGTGGCGGGTGAACACGCCTGCTGGCTGCCGCGCCACCGCAAGTCGGCGGGCGCTGCCCGAAGGCTCCTGCGGGACTTCCTCGCCGACATGGCGGGCGGTGAACTGTTCGCGGAGGTAGGTGAGTTGCTACTCAGCGAGCTTGTAAGCAACGCCGTGGTGCATGCGCGTACGCCGCCCGGCCGGTTGATCCGGGTGCGGCTCGAGTTCGCGCCCGGGCAGTTGCGGGTCGAGGTGCACGACGCGAGCGGTGTCCGGCCGGTGGTGCGTCCGGCGGGCGGGGACGACGAGTGCGGGCGGGGGTTGGTGCTGGTGCGGGCGCTGGCGGCGGCGTGGGGGGTGTGCCCGCGCGAGGGCGGGGTCGGCAAGGCGGTGTGGTTTCTGGTGGGCCCGTCGGCCGGGGGTGCGCGGTGAGTGCGGGGCGGCTGCTGGCCGCGCGGCTGCGGGCGGCCCGGGCGGTCGGGCGGTGTGTCCACGGGCCGGACTCGCCCGTGCGGCGGATGGTGGCCGGCGCCTGGAACGCCCGGGTGTTCAGCCTCGCCCTCGCCCTGGCCACCGGCACCCGGGCGCGGATCACCCGGCGCGGCGGCGGCCGCTACCGCGTCCAGGCGTCCCTGCCGCAGGGCTTGCACGGCGATGCGCAGCTGACGGTACTGAAAGTCCTCGCCCGCGCGGGCCGCTACGGCCACCACTACCGGCCGGACGCGCAAGCAGTCTGGGCGGAACTCACTTGAAAGAAACGGGAGTCGAGGGAACGGCGAGGTGCCGGGGGGTGAGAAGCCCGGCCCGCGGGCAGCCGCTGACGCGCTGGATGCCGGAGCGGGCCGGGCCGGCGGTAACTCCCGCGCGTATGCGCGGTTCGTGCGCCAGACTGCGCGGATGGAAGCGGGCACGGAAGCGGGCACGGTGGCGGAACTGGTCGGGCAGGCCCTGGCGGCGGTACGCGTCGCCCGGGGGAGCGATGACCGGGACGAGTACGGGGCCCTGCTGCGGCGGGCGGCGGCCGACGGGCCGGGGGCGCTGCGGCTCGGCCTGGAGCTGCTCGGTTCGCACGACCCGGCCGAGCGCGCGGCGGGCTGTGACCTGCTGGGCCACGCGAGCGACCGGAACGCGGAGGTCCGCGCCGAGGCGGCGGCCGCGCTGGTCACGTTGGCGGAGCGGGAGAGTGAGGGCTGCGTGCTGTGGTCGCTGGCGGGCGCGATCGAGATGACGTACGACCGGCGCGCGGTCCCCGTGCTCGTCGCCCTCGCCGGGCACCCCGACGCCGAGGTCCGCCGGCGGGTGGCCGGCTCCTTCGCGGGGGTCGCCACCGGCCTGGCGGACGGGCCGGACATCCGCACCCTCGTCACGCTGACCCGCGACCGGGACCCGGAGGTCCGCAACTGGGCGACGTTCACCCTGGGCTTCCAGGCCGAGGCCGACAGCCCCGCGATCCGGGCCGCCCTCTGGGACCGGGTGGACGACGAGAACGCGGACGCCCGCGAGGAGGGCATCCGCGGACTCGCCCGGCGCCGCGACCGGCGCGCCGTCCCGCTGCTGGCGCAGCTGCTCGGCGACCCCGGCGGCGCGCACGTCCTCACGTTCCAGGCGGCGCAGATCATCGGCAGCCCCGAACTGCTGCCGGCCCTGCTGGAGTACGAGCCGGGCGGCGCCTGGGTGGCCGAGGCCGTCAACGCCTGCGACCCGGTGCGCCGGGCCCGCTTCGACGCCGCCGCCTGGGCCCTGCTGTGCGCGCTCGACCGGCTCCGCCCCGAACTGCGCGCCTGCGTGTCCATGGAACGCTTCGACCCCGGCCTGTCCCTTCGCCTCGGCGCCGACCCCGGATCGCCGGGCTACGACGTCGAGGCGCTGCTCGCGCGGGCGGACGGCGACCCCGAACGTGCTGCCGGACTGGTCGCGTCCGACCGGCCGGGGACACCCGGGCGCGGCAGCTGACCTGGGACACGCAATGATTGAGTGACGGGAGCTGGGAGTCTCAGGGGCACCCGCAAGGGCCCGAAGATGGCGCCGCCCCGGTTCACGTCCAAGCGGGACAACCGGCAGGCGGTGCGGTTCACCGCGAACGCCCGCTAGTCGGTCACGCCCGGCGGGAAGCTGAACCTGCCGAAGATCGGCCCGGTGCCGGTCCGCTGGTCCCGCGCGCTGCCGTCCGTCCCGTCCACGGTGACCGTGGTCAAGGACGCCGCCGGAAGGTACTTCGCGTCGTTCGTCGTGGAGACCGCCCCCGACCTGCTGCCGCCCACGGACGCGGCGGTGGGCATCGACCCCGGGCTGACCCGCTTCGCGGTCCTGTCCGACGGCCGGAAGATCGACTCGCCGAGGTTCCTGCGCCGCGCCGAGAAGAAACTCAAGGCGCGCCCAGCGGGCCCTGTCCCGCAAGGCCAAGGGCAGCAGCAACCGCGAGAAGCAACGGATCAAGGTCGCCCGGGCCCAGTCCCGCGTGGCCGACGCCCGGCGCGAGTTCCACCACCAGCTCTCCACCTCTCTCGTGCGCGAGAACCAAGCGCTCGCGGTGGAGACGTCGGCGGTCAGGGGACTTGCCCGGACCCGCCTGGCCAAGTCGGTGCACGACGCCGGACGGTCCGCGTTCGTGAACATGCTGGAGTGCAAGGCCGGCCGCCACGGACGCGAGTTCATCCGGATCGGACGGTTCGAGCCGACCAGCCAGGTCTGCTCGCACTGCGGGACCAAGGACGGCCCCAAGCCCCTGAGTGTCCGGGAGTGGACGTGCGGGGACTGCGGGACCGTCCATGACCGGGACGTCAACGCCGCCCGGAACATCGCCAAGGCCGCAGGACTTGCGGTCTCAGCCTGTGGAGCGCGGGTAGGACCGGGACTCGTCCCGGCACCGCGCGGTGAAGCAGGAACCCACCCGGATGCCGCGCCATCCGCGCGCGGCGTGGAGGGAATCACCAACCCTTCAGGCCGGTGAGGATGTCAAGACAAGGAACTGCTCAACACGGGCGCCGGCCGACGTGTACGGCGGTCAGGTCAGGGCGTGAGGTCGATGACGCGGACCGGCCGGCCCTTCCAGCGGCCCGGGTCGACGGTGGCGACGACCGCGCCGTCCGGGCGCTCCGGGGTCGGGGCGGCGGCGTAGCGGGTGTGGGCCTCGGCCCAGGTGCTCTCGGTGGCGAGCGCCAGGGCGGCCGGCAGGTCCAGCTCGAGGACGGTGACTGCGGGGAGGGCGGCGAGGTGTTCGGCGGTGCCGGGGCGGGCGCGGTCGGCCTCCACCAGGGCGCAGGCGGGGGCGTAGAGGTACCAGCCGGGTTCGGCGTGGGCGCGGTGGATGAGGCGGGAGGCGAGGAGGTTGCCGCGTCCGGCGGCGACCATCGCGGTGTCGTCCAGGACGACGTGCAGCCCGGTCACCGGCCGCCGCCGGCCTCGGCCAGGCGCCGGTCGAGTTCGGCGTCCAGCTGCTCGGTGCGCGCGGCGTCGGGGTCGTAGCCGTTCCAGTCGGCGAGCGCCGCCCGGGCCTGCTCGGCGCGCTCGGCCCGTTCGGCGGGGGTGAGCAGGTTGTCGGCGAGGCGGGTGAGGTAGGCGCGCAGCGACAGGTGCTCGGCGGCGGCGATCTCGGCCAGGCGGTCGCGAGCCTCGGCGGGGATGCGGATGTTGGCGTCGGCCATCGGGTGCTCCTTCCAGTCCCCAGCGGGGTACGGGTACGCACCCGTACCCGCACATTCCGCGAGTATCCAGTCCCGGCGAGGGCCGGCCGATCTCACCGAACCCTGCCCGGCCGCCAGGAGGCGCGGGCCGGGGCAGGGGCCGGACACGGGGTCAGGCCGGGCGGGTCTGCGCCCAGTCGTAGAGGCGGTGGGCGCTGTCACCAAGACGGGTGGCGTAGAGCGTACCGGCCTGCCCGCCCGCGAGTTCGTCGGTGGTGGTGGTGACGCCGACGACGGTGCCGACGCCGGTCCGGGTGTCGAACCGTGCGAGGTGGGGGCCGCCGCTCGCCCCGTGCCCCATGTCGCAGGACTCGCCCCACAGGAGGGGCGCCTTGGGGCCGGGCCGGGCCGGCCCGGCGCAGTGGATCATGCGTGATCCGGCGTATTTGGCACCGGGGTTGTTCAGCCGGTCCTTCGGGTACCCGAAGGTGTGGATGAACTCGTCCCCGGCGGGCTCGGTGAACGCGATCCGCTGGCTTCCCGTGACGTCCGCGATCCGCCGTCCCCCGGCCGAGGGGTTGGCCACGAGGATCCCCGTGTCGTAGCCCGCGACGGCGACATCGGCCGAGGTCGTCCTGGCAGGATCGGTGTCCCAGCGGGAGGAGGTGGCCATGTTCCTGACGCTGAAGCCGCCGAGCGGCTTCGTTCCGTTGCGGTAGCCGGGCACGAAGTAGAGGTTGTGGTTCCACGTGGCGTCGGTGGCGGGAGCCCCGACGGCCCTCAGGCAGTGCGCCGCCGTGATGAGGGTGCTGCGGTTCGCGCTGTTGACGACCGTCGCGGTGCAACTGCCGTCGTAGCCGTCGGAGAAGGTGAAGAAGAGACGGCCGACGCTCCTGTCCACCGCGCCGCCGTGCGTCCAGACGGCCCCGGGATCCAGCGTGCCCGCAGGAAGCGGACGCGGATCGTCAGGCGTGTTGTCGTCCTGGGGCACGGGGGTGACCTCGGGGACCAGGGCGCCCGCCAGCTTCATCCGTGCGGCGGTCCAGTAGGCGTCGACCTGGCTGCGCTCCTGTTCGGTCGTGGCGCCGGAATGCGTGGTGACGGAATCCGGTTCCGCGGCGAGGGCCGCAGCCGGCAGCAGCACCGCCGCCGTGGCCGCACTCAGCAACAGGGCTCCCGCAGCGGCGAGTCGGCGGGGGAAAGCTCGGCATGTGGCTGACATCGTTGCCATCCTTGGTTCCTTCGCGGGTGCGGGCCGTGGCAGGCCAGAAGCTGCCGGGACGCGGGTGCGCGCCCCTTGCCCCCTACGACGCGCGACCGGCCGCGAGGTTGCGACCGGCCGGGGAAGAAGCCCGCCGGGCCGTGCGCCGTTCCAACCGCGTTCCCCGCTGGAGCCCTGGTCGTTGCCCGCCCGCTGCACCCGGGCCCGGCCTGCGGGAGGCAGACCGGGCCCGGGGGGAGTGGCGGCGGGGGTGGGGGAGAGGCGGCGCGCCTAAACGCCGCCGTCCACGTTGAGGGTCGTGCCGCTGACGTAGCGGGAGGTGTCCCCGGCCAGGAACAGGATCGCGCCGGCCACGTCCTCGGGCTGGCAGATCCGCCCCAGCGCGGTCATCCCGACGATCCGCTCCACCGCCTCGGGCGGCAGCCCGGCCCCCGGCTCGGTCTCCGTCAGGCCCGGCGCGACGGTGTTGACCCGGATGCCGCGCGGCCCGAGCTCCTTCGACAGCGCCCGGGTTAGCCCGATCAGCGCGGCCTTGGACGCGGTGTAGTGCACCCCGCGCACCCGCCCGCGCAACGCCACCGACGAGCCGACGTTCACGACGGACGCGCCGTCGGCGAGCAGCGGCAGCACCGCCTGGGTGACCAGGTACGCCGAGGTGACGTTGTGGTCCATCACCCGGTGCCACTCGTCCTCGGCCAGGTCCGCGAACCAGACCTGGCCGTCCACCCCCACGTTGTTGACCACCGCGTCGAGCCCGCCCACCGCCTCGCGCACCCGGGCGGCCAGCACCGCGACACCCGCCGACGTCGTGACGTCCGCCTGGACCAGCCGGTGCCCCTCGCCGGTCTCCTTCAGCTCCCGGGCGAGCGTCCCGGCGTCCGCGCCACCGCCGTCCGCGCCCGCACCGTCCGCACCGGCACCGCGCGAACACACCACCACCTGCGCCCCGGCCCGCGCGAAGGCGAGCACGGTGGCCCGCCCGATGCCACGGGTACCACCGGTGACGAGCACGCGTTTGCCGACCAGTCCCTGATCCATCTGCTTCTCCCACTCCTGCTCCTGCTGCGGACAGTCCGCCGCCACGCTCGCGCGGGCGTCTCGCGGATCCCTGGACGCGCACTGGACCCGGACAGGCACCGGACGAGCACCGGACGGGCACCGGACCCGGCCGCGGGCCGGGCCCGGCGGGCTCCCCCCGGGCCCGTTCGAGCCCGCCACGACCGGTCCGCTAGCCGGGTGGGAGAACTTTCGCTCAGCCGTTCCACCCCCATCCGCGCGCCGGGCGCGGCGGGCCCCGCCGGCCCGGGGTGGACGGACCGTCAGTCTCCCAGGAGGGTGGGGCCGTTCCATGCGGATACTGTTCACGACGTGGGCGTGGCCCTCGCACCTGTACTCGCTGGTGCCGCTGGCGTGGGCCTGCCGGGCCGCCGGGCACGAGGTGCTGATCGCAAGCCAGCCCGGGATCCTCGACGAGACCGTCCGCACCGGCCTGCCGGCCGCCGCCGTCGGACACGACGTCGACGCCGCCGCACTGGTCCGCGGCTACCTGCTGCCGTCCACCGCCGTCCCCGCCCCGGTCGTCCCGGCCGGCCCCGAGGGCAAGGGCCCCAGGGCCATGCGGATGTTCTACGCCCACGCCGACTCCATGGTCGACGACCTCACCGAACTCGCCCGCGACTGGCACGCCGACCTGGTGGTCTACGAGCCCACCGCCCTGGCCGGCCCGATCGCCGCCGCCGCCGCCGGCATCCCCGCCGTACGCCACCTCTACGGCACCGACCTGCTGGTACGCGCCCGCGCCATGCTGCCCGCCGTCCTCGCCCCGCTCGCCGAACGCAACGGCGCCGCCGCGTTCGACCCCTTCGGCGCCGTCACCATCGACCCCTGCCCCGACGGCTTCCAACTCCCGGTCGACTACCCGCGCCTGCCCGTACGCTACGTCCCCTTCAACGGACCCGGCGCCGCCCCCGCCCCACCGCTCGCCCCACCCGCACCGGGCCGCAGCCGCGTGGTCGTCACCTGGGGCCACACCCTGGCCAAACTCTCCACCGCCCACTTCTTCGCCCCCCAGGCCGCCGCCGCCCTGACCGGCCCCGACACCGAAGTCGTCCTCGCCGTCTCCGCCGCCCAGCAACCGCTGCTCACCGACCTGCCCGACGACATCAAGACCGTCGTGGACGTCCCCCTCAACCTGCTGCTCCCGGGCGCCGACCTGGTCGTCTCGCACGGCGGCGCGGGCACCGTGCTGACCGCCCTGCACGCGGGCCTGCCGCTCCTGCTCGTCCCCCAACTGCCCGACCACGCCGGGCACTCGGCCCGGGTCCTGGCGGTCGGCGCCGGCGAGGTGCTCAGCCGCGACGAGGCCACCCCCGGGCAGCTGCGCGAGGACGCCCGCCGCCTGCTGGACTCCGGCGCGCCCGGCCGCGCCGCCCGCCTGCTGCGTGAGCGGATGTTCGAGCGCCCCACCCCGGCCGACCTGGTCACCGAACTCGAGGCACTGGCCGAGCGCTCCCCGGCCGCCGCGCGCTGACCCGCCCACGCCCGCCGCCTGTCCCCGTACCCGTGCGATGAAGGAGAGACCTGTGGAGATCGGAGTGGGCCTGCCCACCACAGTCCCGGACAAGGACGGGCCGCAGCTGCCCGAGTGGGCCCGCCGGGCCGAGCAGTGCGGCTTCGCCAGCCTCGGCGTCCTGGACCGGCTGGTGTACGACAGCTTCGAGTCCCTGGTCTCGCTCGCGGCCGCGGCCGCCGTGACCGAGCGGATCCGCCTGGCCAGCACCATCCTGATCGCCGGCTACCGGGGCGGCGCGGCGCTGCTCGCCAAGCAGACCGCCACCCTGGACGCGATCTCTGGCGGCCGGCTGGTCCTCGGCGTGGCCGCCGGCGGACGCGAGGACGACTACGCCGCGACCGGCGCCGACTACCCCGGCCGGGGCGCGGCCCTGGACCGGCTCCTCGGCGAGCTCAAGGACATCTGGGCCGGCGCCGGCCCGGTCCCCGGCATCGGCCCGCAGGTGCCGCGCCCGGGCGGCATCCCGCTGCTGGTCGGCGGGCACTCCCCGCGCGCGATGCGCCGCTCCGCGAAATTCGGCACGGGCTGGATCGCGGGCGGGAACTCCGTCACCGCCTACGCCGAACTGGTCCGCCAGGCCCGGCGGACCTGGACCGAGGAAGGCCGCACCGACCGCCCGCGCATGGTCTCACTCGTCTACGCCCACCTCGGCCCGGACGCCGGCCGCACGGCAGGGGAGTACCTGCGCGCGTACTACTCCTTCGTCGGCCCCAAGGCCGAACGCACCGCCTCAGGCGTCCTCACCGACACCCACCAGATCCAGGACGCCGTCCAGGCCTACGCCGAGGCCGGCTGCGACGAACTGATCCTGCTGCCCTGCACGGCCGACCTCAAACAGGTCGAACTCCTCGCCACCGCCGCCCTCTGACCCACCGCCGCCCACGCCGTCTGCCCGGCCCCGCACTGTGCGGGGCCGGGCAGCGGTGGGCCCTGCCCGCGTCAGTCCACCGGACGAACCCCGGTGAGCTTGCACGCGGCGTCGGCGAGGAGGGGCGCCAGCTCGGGGTAGTACCCCCGGTCGACGGCCTGGAGCATCTCCGCGAGGGCGGCCAGTTGGCCGACACGTCCCGCCGGGGTGTCGAGGACGGCGGAGAACTCCGTGCGGATACGGTCCGCGACCGCCGGAACGAGAAGGCTGCTCACCCACAGAAGCGCGGGGGCGTAGCCGACCGGGACGAGCCCCCAGCGCTCCCAGTCCAGGACCATGAGCGGCCGGGCGGTCAGATTGGCCCAGTGCAGGTCGCCGTGACCGGTGATCCGCTCCACCTCCGCGGGGGCGGGGATGCCGAGGTACTTCGGAAACACCTCCTCCATCCAGGACGGCCGCAAGGTGACCTTCGTACCGGGCGCCGTCGCGATGCCGTCCAGCGCGTTCTCAGGCCGCTCCACCAGCTGTCCCCCAGATCCGGGTCCGTGCGTAGATCCGGCGTGAGGGACACCACGGGCCCCGTGAAGTCGAAGACGTCGGCCTGGTGGAAACAGCCGGCCTCGGTCCAGTCCACGGTGTCGTGCAGCCGTGGGCGCGGAACGGACTGCGGGATGAACTGCTGCGCCCCGAGGGGTCCTTGGCCAGACGGCCGGGGGGCGTGGCGGCGGCTGTGGCAGGAGACGCGAAGCCAGCGGTCTTCGGCTCGGCGGCCGATGGTGGAGCCGGAGGTACCGAAGACGGACGGGCCGGAGCAGGCGAGGCCGAGGAAGGCGGCGGCTTTGGTGTGTGCGGCCTCCATGCGGTGGCGGGTCGCGTCATCCGGCTGAAAGGACATCGAGCACCTTCCTGAGTCGGCCTTCGGGGACCGGGTGGGCGAGAGCTGTCGTGGCATCGTCCCAGTGTTCGCGGCTGCCGGTCGAGGTGAGGACGACGTCCAACGCCGGGCATGACCCGACGAGATCACCGCCGGGCTGAACGTGGCGGCCGGTGAAGATGTCCGATGGCTTCCCCGCAGGTGCGCGACCGACCTCGTACTCCCGGGCAACGACTTCTGGGTCTTCGATGACCGGTTGCTCCTCGTGAACCACTTCGACGGCGACGGCGAGCCGACTGAACCGGAGCTGACCGAGGATCAGAACACGGTGAAGTTCTGTGCGGCTGCCTTCGAGGCGGTCTGGGATCGTGCTGTGCCGCACTCGGAGTACCAGCCGGCCTGATGGGAACCTGACCTTTCATGCCGTCCCCGTCCTCGACGGTTCAGCAAGCCCGGCAGGACCTGGGCCGGCGCCTGCATGATCCGACCCTGCTCCGCGAGGATGCCCGACGTATCCCGGGTGCTTCGGGCGGGCGGCTGAGTGCGTGAGGGTGGCAGCAGAAGGCCGCCACCCTCACGCCATGGGTGGCGGCCGTCGCGCTGCCCGGTTCCTCAGCCGGCCTGTTCGATGCGCTCGAAGATGTCCGCGTCGGTCTCCTGCTGCCACTCGGGCAGCTGGTCCCAGTCCGCGACGTAGCCCGGCTTCGGGTTCTCGATGTGCTTGTGGATCTGGGCGATCCAGCACAGCGCGACGAACCGGCCCTTCTGCTCGCGGCTGAGCTTGCGGGTGGTACCGCCGCTCACCTCAACGAAGTCGCGCACCTGACCGTAGACCGCAGCGGCTGACTGCCGTTCCCAGTCCGGGGTTTCCTCCCACGGGGTGATGTACCCGGGCTTCGGCTCACCGGGGAAGTGCTTCGTGACCCCGGCGATCCACGCCTCACGGAAGATGCGCCCCGCGTCGTTCGTCATCTGGTCATCCCTTCATCAGGCGGCACCGGCAAGCGCCGAAATCTGGTCGTGCAGATCCGACACGCGATTGTCGGTCATGAGCGGCGCGAGCTGCGACCGGAGTCTCCGGAGCTTCTTGCCGAGGTAGCCCGAGCCGGTCTGCTCGGCGAGCTCGACCGCGCTCCCGCTGTACTGCATCAGCCGGTCGAGGTCGCCGCGCTGGGCGCCGAGCACGGCGAGTTCGGCCAGTACAGCCCCCCGGCGGCGCAGCGAGAGATCCTGCGCCAGTGCGGCCGTCAGGGACTGCTCGGCAAGGTCGGGGCGGCCGAGTTCGAGGTAGCAGGTCCCGCGTTCCTCGGCCAGGCGCGTGCCGTCGAACCGCAGCCATCCGCCGTTGTGGATCTCCCCGTCCAGCAGGTGCACTTGATCGGCGAGGTCCAGGGCGCGGTTGCAGGCGTCCAGGTCACCCATCCCCGCGTACGCCTCGGCCTGCACGGCGGCGACCCAGTACCGGGTGGAGAGCCGGCCATCCCCGCGCTCAGCGACCATCGCCGCAGCCGACAGCATCGGGGCCACCACGCCGAACTTGCGCTCGTACATGCCGATGAACGCGTGCCGGGTCAGCGCACAGGCCCACAGGTCGTAACTTCCAGCCTCTTTCGCGGCACTTGCCGCCAAGGCGTAGCACTGTGCCGCGTCGGTGTACCGGTTGGAGTCGAAGAAGATCTCCCCGGCGAGCTGGTAGAGGTCGCCCGCGAGCGCGCACAGCTGCTTGTGAGCTGCCTCGCTGCGTACCTCCTCCAGTCCCTTGGACAGGGTGCCCAGCTGGTGCCGCACCAGGGGGTAGACGGCCTGCTTGGACTCGGAGAGCGCGAAAACCTGCCAGAGATGGGAGTTCAGTGCACCGGCGGTCACGGTGAGGGATGCCGTCCGGCTGCTGAGTTCCTGGTGGGCGTCCAGCTGTGGGAGCGCGACGAAGGTTCCGGTTATGGCCGGCAGGCCCAGGAAATCGCGGCGGTTCATGTCGTCAACGTCACCAGCGTCTGGAGGATTCTCGGGAACCACCGGGCCGACCAGGAGCGGCAGAGCGGGTGTGCGGAGCAGGTCTGCCAGCCCTCGGGCAGTGACCTGCAAGAGCCGGGCCATCTTGGGACGCAAGTAGCCCTGAGGGTCCGTTTTGCCGCCCTCCCACCGCACGACCGTGGAGGTGGCAACCCCAAGCTGTTCGGCGAACGATTCCTGACTGTAGCCCAGCGCTTTGCGCCGCTGGACAAGGCGTTCCCGCCTGGACGCCGTTCCCGCCCCCGCTCTGTCTAGGCATACCCCGAGGTCAGCACAGTCAGTGCGCTGATTACGCCTGAGTGTTGCCCTGGTTCTGCTCTGGTCGCCGGCATCTGACGGCCGTTCACTGGTGACCAAGCCGCTCAACGCGGTAGAGCCCGCAGCCGCCCAGGGGAGACGCCGATGACCACGAGCACGGAGCCTGGCGTCCGCGCGGTGGTCCCGGCGACGATGATGCTTCCCTATGCCCCGGAATCCGCGTCCGCCGCCCGCAGGCTGGTGCGGAACAAGCTCCGGGACTGGGAGTTGGACGCTCTGGTGGACGACGCCGAGGTGATCGTGTCCGAGCTGGCCACGAACGCGTACCGCACCGGCTGTCACCGCAGGATGGCCGTCACGATCCGCCGCATCACCCTCCAGACGGTACGCATCGCTGTCCGGGACGGCTCCCGCACGATGCCCGTGCTGGTCGACGCCGGAGCGGGCGCCGAGTCGGGTCGGGGGCTCGGCATGGTGCACCAACTCACCCACGGGCACTGGGGTGTGCAGGTCGAGGCGCTCGGCAAGACCACCCACGCGGACCTGCGAGTGCGCGCCGTGCCCTGACACAGACTCCTCCCCGCACCCGGCGACGACACCCGCCGGGCGCGGGGAGGCCCACACCAACCGACGGACGAACCGAGAAGGGACCGACAGATGGCCTGGGGCAAGGGCGGAAGCAACAGCAACAGCAACAGCAACAGCAACACCGGCGGTGGCCACGGGGACGGCAAGGGCGGCGAGGCAGGCGACAAGAACCAGTCCAAGAGGGAGTCGGACGGCCAGTGGACCCGCAAGGTCCCCCCGGCCGGCCCGGACGAGAAGAAGAAGTGAGCGAAACCCAGTGGACCAGTACCCGCAGCTCCTCGATGAGCTGAGCAACTCCGGGACGCTGGGGGAGGAGTGGCGGGGCGCGTTCGAGCGCGCCCCGCGCTCCGCCTTCATCCCGAACAGCATCTGGATCCCGGACGACGACGAACCCACCGGCTACCGCCGGGCCGGCCGCGCCGGTACTCCCGCCGACTGGTGGTCGGCCGTCAACGCGAACGACGTGGTGGTCACCCAACTGGACGACGGCGCCGACCACGGCCCCGGCACCTCCTCGGCGTCCATGCCCTCCCTGGTCGCCTCGATGCTCCACCACCTCGACGTGCGGGACACCGACACGGTCCTGGACATCGGCACCGGCACCGGATGGACAACCGCCCTGCTGTGCGCGCGACTCGGAGACCACCGGGTGACCTCGATCGAGGTGGACGCCACCCTGGCCGGCGCGGCAGCCGAACGCCTTGCCGACCAAGGCGTCTTCCCGACGCTGGTGGTCGGGGACGGCCTCACCGGCTGGCCGGCCGGCGCACCGTACGACCGCATCCACTCCACGGCGGCCGTGCAGCACGTCCCGCTCCCGTGGCTCGAGCAGACCCGCCCCGGCGGCCTCATCGTGACCCCTGGGGCACGCCCTACGCCAACGCCGGGTTGCTGCGCCTGGTGGTCGGCGAACGGGGCCGTGAGTCGTACGGCCGTTTCGTGGACAACGTGTCGTTCATGTGGATGCGGGCGCAGCGCCCGCATACGGTGACCGGCCCGGACCGGTCACCGCAGGCGAGGGGCGCCTCCCCGATGGACCCCGACCTCGCGGAGGAGAACGTGCACGCGGCGTTCGCCATCGGCCTGCGTGTCCCGGGCGTGCGCTACGTCCACACCTGGGATGCCGCCGATCCGCACCGCACCTTCCGCATACAACTGTCGGACGGGCCCGGTGGTTCGTGGGCGTCGGCACGGTACCAGGGGTGGGAGCAGGAGGACGCCGTCCAGCAGGCCGGGCCCCGGCGGCTCTGGGACGAGGTCGCCTCGGCCCGGCTGTGGTGGCTGGAGGCAGGCAGGCCCGAGCTGTCGCGGTTCGGCCTGACAGTCACGGCGGACGGCGAGCAGTCCGTCTGGCTGGACGAGCCCCGCAACCCCGTCGGCTGACCTCCGGGGTCCCCGTGCTGCCCGGGACCTTCGGCCCGCGATACGCCGCGCCGGACTTCCCCGCCGACCCGCAGGGGGAGTCCCGCCCCGCCGCCCGTTCGGAGGAGCCGGATCGCGCGGTGGCTCGCGGTGGATGGCGGTGGATGGCGTGATGGCCTCGCCCCCGCCAGGGGCGAGGCCATCACGTGGTGGTGGTCAGCCGCAGACGCATCCGGCCGCCGCGGTGGCGGGTTCGGAGGTCTGCTCGCCGCTGGCGCAGCAGGCATCTCCTGCGGCGGCGTTCTTGCCGAGCCGGTCGCCGTCGGCCTTGACGACATAGACCTCCCAGGGCTCCCTGCCCGGGCCGTGGACCCAGACCTTGTCCTGGAGGGCATAGCAGCAGGAGGTGTCGTTCTCCTCGGACGTGGCCAGGCCCGCGTCCTTCAGGCGGTCGGCGGCTGCGGTGACTTGCTCGGTGGAGGCGACCTCGACGCCGAGGTGGTCCAGACGGGTGTCCTCGCCGGCCTGACCCTCGATGAGGACGAGCTTGAGCGGGGGCTCGGTGACGGCGAAGTTCGCGTAGCCGGGCCGGCGCTTGGCGGGCCCGGTGCCGAAGAGTTCGGAGTAGAAGGCGATGGAGCCTTCGAGGTCGGCGACGCGAAGGGCGAGCTGGACGCGGGACATGGCGTCTCCCCGATCCGATCCTTGATTCGACGGTTGTCGATATGGCCGACCTTGCCACCAGAATCGATGACTGTCAATATAGATGCATGTCGAATCTGGAACTGCCGGTGCTCGGCCGGGACGACGCGGCCGTGTGCTGCTCGCCGATGGTCCGCGAGCCGCTGGGTGAAGAGGCCGCCGTCGATCTGGCGAAGATGTTCAAGGCCCTGTCGGACCCGGTGCGGCTGCGGCTGCTGTCGCTGATCGCCTCGCACGAGGGCGGCGAGGCGTGCGTCTGCGACCTGACCGGCCCGTTCGACGTGTCCCAGCCGACGATCTCCCACCATCTGAAGGTGCTGCGCGAGGCCGGCCTGGTCGGCTCCGAGCGCCGTGGGACCTGGGTCTACTACTGGGTGCTGCCCGGCGCCCTGGCCCGCCTGTCGTCCCTGCTCGAGGCCCCGGCGGGTGCGAGATGACCGCGACAGCCCCGCTGGGCCGAAGGGCGGCCGTGGAGTTCGTCGGGACCGGCGCGCTGGTCGCGGTCGTGGTCGGCTCCGGTATCCAGGCCGCCAAGCTCACCTCGGACGTGGGCGTGCAGTTGCTGGCCGACTCGCTGGCGACCGTGTTCGGCCTGGGCGTGCTGATCCTGCTGCTCGGCCCCGTCTCCGGGGCCCACTTCAACCCGGTCGTCACCCTGGCCGCCTGGTGGAGCGGTCGCCGCGACGGCGACGGGCCCGGCCTGCGGGAGGCCGCGGCCTATGTCCCGGCCCAGATCGCCGGCGCGATCGGCGGGGCGGTGCTCGCGGACGCGATGTTCGCCGAGCCGCTGGTGCGCTGGTCGACGCATGACCGCTGGGCGCCGCATCTGTGGCTGGGCGAGGTCGTCGCGACCGCCGGCCTCATCCTGCTGATCTTCGGCCTGGCCCGCACCGGCCGCGCGCACTTCGCCCCGGTCGCGGTCGCCTCGTACATCGGCGCCGCCTACTGGTTCACGTCCTCGACCAGCTTCGCGAACCCGGCGGTGACCATCGGCCGGGCCTTCACCGACACCTTCGCCGGCATCGCCCCCTCCTCCGTCCTGCCGTTCATCGCCGCCCAGCTCGTCGGCCTGGTGGTCGGCGCCGCGCTGGTCGCGGTGCTGTTCGGCCGCCCGGCGCCCGCCGCCGAGGACGTCGTCGTCCCGCATGGCGACCACCTGGCCGCCACCAGCCGCTGAACCACCACCCGCCGCACCGCCTCATGACCCAAGGAGGTCCCCGTGAGCGCCCCCGCCGTCCCGTCCGTCCCATCCGTGCTGTTCGTCTGCGTGCACAACGCCGGCCGGTCCCAGATGGCCGCCGCGTTCCTCACCCGCCTCGGCGGCGGCCACGTCGAGGTCCGCTCGGCCGGCTCCGCCCCCGCCGAGACCGTCAACCCCGCGGCGGTCGAGGCGATGCGCGAGGTCGGCATCGACATCTCCGCCGAGACCCCGAAGGTCCTGACCGTCGAGGCCGTGCAGAGTTCCGACGTGGTGATCACCATGGGCTGCGGCGACGCCTGCCCGTACTTCCCCGGCAAGCAGTACCTGGACTGGAAGCTGGAGGACCCGGCCGGCCAGGGCGTCGACGCGGTCCGCCCGATCCGCGACCGGATCGAGACCCGCATCCGCGGCCTGCTCGCCGACCTCGGCATCACGGCCCGGGCATGACCACCTCGGGCACTCGCACGCAGTACGGCCCACCCGGCCCCACCCGGCCCCGTCCGGGACGGCCCGGTGGGACGGCGGCTGCGCGTGTCACGGAAACCGCTGCGACCGGGTCAAGTCGACGCCGAGGCACAGGTCTTGGTCAGGTCACCCGCAGCACTCGCGATCGGCCCGAGATCGGGCGTCGTGCCGTCGGCGACGCTCTTCTGGGCATTGCCGACGGCCTTTGACAGATCGTCAGCCACCTTCTTGAGGTCGGCCTTGCTGCCCGGCTTCCGGAGCTTCCCGGCATCCTCGTCGAGCTTCTTCAGCGCCTGTACGGTTTTCTGCCGCCGGCTCTCGTCGGTCAACTGACCGACGTTGGTGGCCGAGTCGGTCAGGTCCTGCACGTCACCGGCGACACTGACGGCCGTCTTGCCGCAACTCAAAGCCTTGTTGGCGCTGCTGCAGCTCGCGAGAAGCGGCACGGCCGCAAGCAGCGCGACCAGCGCGAGCACTGAACGGTTCGACTTCACAGACATGTCGAGCTTCCTCCCCGGAAACGAGCCCCCGCAAGCCGGCCTCAGGGACCTCTCCCGGTAAACACCTAGGGGCCCCGGACCGGTCCATCCTCCTCTGAGTCGACGTCAAGTCACTTTAATACGACTAGAGTTGCAGCTATGACCGGAATTCGTCGTGCCGCCGCACCGGCCGCGTTCGTGCTTGCCCTCGCCCTGTCCACCGCCACGGCAGGAGCCGCCTCGGCGGCCGCCGGGCCCGCCGCCGCCGCGACGGCTGCCCCGTCCGGCGTCGGCGCGACGGCTGCCCCGTCCGGCGTCGGCGTCCAGTTGGCGCTGCCCCGCCCCACCAGCCCGCACGCGGTCGGACTCAGCACACTGCACCTGGTCGACGCGGACCGCCCGGACCCCTGGGTGCCCGCCGCCGGCCCGCGCCAGCTGATGGTGTCGGTCTACTACCCCGCACGGCCCGGCACCGGCGAGCCCGCACAGTACATGACCACCGAGGAAGCACAACTCCTCCTGCAGCGGCAGGCACCAGGAGCCGGCATCCCGCCCCGGACGCTCAGCGACACCCGCACCTGGGCACGGACCGGCCCCCGCCCGGCGCCCGGCCGCTTCCCCCTGGTGCTGCTCTCTCCCGGCTACACCATGCCGCGCTCCACCCTCACCAGCCTCGCCGAGGACCTGGCCAGCCACGGCTATGTGGTCGCCCTGGTCAACCACACCTACGAGGACTCGGGAACCACCTTCCCCGACGGCCGGACCCTCACCTGCGGCACCTTCTGCGACCACCTCCCCGACGGGTGGCCGCAGGTGAACCAGATCCGGGCCACGGACATCTCGTTCGTCATCGACCAACTGACCGGCCACCACTCTCCCTGGCACTACGCGCACATGATCGACCCGCAGCGGATCGGCATGGCAGGCCACTCCGTCGGCGGCAGCTCCGCCGCCTCGGCCATGGCCGCCGACCAGCGGGTGCGCGCCGGGGTGGATATGGACGGCACGTTCGACATCCCCATCCCCGCCACCGGTCTGGACCACCGCCCCTTCCTGCTGCTGGGCACCCAGTCCGGACACGCCCCCGGCGAGGACGCCTCCTGGGACAGTGCCTGGGCGAACCTGGACGGCTGGAAGCGCTGGCTGACCGTCAGCGGCACCGACCACGTCAGCTTCACCGACCTGACCGTGCTCGCCTCCGAGTTGAACATCCCCCTCCCGGGCGCGACCCTCCCGGGGCAACGCGCAGCGGAGCTCACCCGCTCCTACGTCGCGGCCTTCTTCGACCTCCAGCTGAAGGGCATCCCCCAGCCCCTGCTCGACGGCCCGTCACCGGCGAACCCGGAGGTCACCTTCCAGCACCCGAGCCCGTGACGGCGGGCAGGCCGGACGCCCTGGCTCGGCCTGGATAGCTGAGCCAGGGCACGGGATGCCTGTCAGGTCCCGAGGTATTCGAGGAGCCAGCTGATGGGCAGGTTGTCCGCCCAGTCTGCGGCGTCCTTCTTCATGCGGCCGATGACGACCTTCTGGGTGCCCGGGGGGAGCTTCTCGGCGAGGCGGTTGCCACCATCGGGGACATTGCGGGGCGTCACGCCGCTCCAGGTGCCGTTGGTGTAGATGCTCACGCCGAGCTTGGTGTCCGCCCACGCGCAGCCGAAGCTGAGCCACGTGTCGCCCCATGGACCGGCGTTGGGCGGTGGCACGGTCAGGATGATGGTGTGCTTGTAGTGGATGAGGGCGCCGGTCTCGGTGAACGCGAAGCCGTGCGGGATCTCTTCGGTCTGGAAGCTGTTGGCCACAGGTACTCCTTGCTCCGGAGGGGCATGGCACCTCACACGGTACGGACACGAAGGACAGCTTTGTCGCCAGCCGGAGTCAAACCACTGGTTCGAGCGGACCCGAAGCACAACCCCGGTAGCCCACGCCCGCCCGCACACCTCCCACGCCGGTCAGCCCTCGCCGACGCTCTGACCGCCGCCTCCCGCGAATGCCGCGCCGGCGGGCACGGCGACGCCACCGCCGTGGTCCTCCTCTGACACCACCCGCGGGCCCGGCCGGTTCCCGACTTCGATGACACAGATCGACGTTGTCCCGACTTCGGTGACAACCGTCCCGACTTCGCCGTCACAGGACAGCCGGGGCTGGTCCGGTGGTACGGCCGGGCGGTCAGGCGACCGGGAAGTCCCCGATCTTGACCCCGGTGACGAACACACGCCAGGCGTCGGTGGGGAAGACCAGTGGCCGATCACAGATCTTGCCTGCCCCGGGTGTGCGCCCTGGCGCCCCAGCGGGCCGAGAGCCGGGCTGGCGCCGGTAGTTGGCCCAGGATATGCCACAGCCCCCGCAGTGCGGGGGCTGTCGGGGCGCGGACCGGGTCAGCAGTCTGCGGGGAAGTCACCGGACTTGATCCCGGCCACGAAGGCTGACCATGCGTCGGTGGGGAAGACCAGCGCGGGGCCGTCAGGGTCCTTGGAGTCACGGACCGGCATCAGGCTGGGGAAGCCGTCGGCCACCTCGATGCAGTTGCCGCCGTTCCCGCCGCTGAATGAAGACTTACGCCATGTCACGTCTGTGAGATCTACGGTCATTACTTGTACTCCCTTGCAACTTCCCTCAGCCAGAGAACCGACACTCCAGGGTACGCAACAGCCCCCGCGCGGCCGGGGCTGTCGAGGGTCGGGGCGGTCAGCAGTCGGCGGGGAAGTCCCCGGCGCGAACACCTGCCACGAAGGCTGACCACGCGGCGGCCGGGAAGACCAGCGCTGGGCCGTCGGGGTCCTTGGAGTCCCGGACAGGCACGATGGCCGTAAGGCCGTCGGCTGCCTCGATGCACTCGCCCTGTCCGTTGCTGTACGTGCTCTTGCGCCACACGGCTTCGCAGGTGTCGACCTTGCTCATGCTGCTACCTCTTCTCTCAGTGCATCTCCTCGGCCACCCCGGCGATCAGGCCCGACGTATCGTCAGGACTGATCGCCACGGCCCGAAGGTTGTTCAGCAGTCAGCGGGAAAGTCTCCGGCCCTGACCCCGGCCACGAACGCCGACCAGGCGTCGGCGGGGAAAACCAATGCGGGGCCGTCAGGGTCCTTGGAGTCACGGACCGGCACGATGCCCGAACCGATGAATGCGGCTTCGACGCAGTTCGCGTCGCCATTGCTGTGGCTGGACTTGAACCACGTCACGCCAGCCAGATCAACCTGTTCCATAGCTCCCTGCCACGTCGGAAATCAGGCGGCTGGACGCCTGTTCGTTGAGTGATGTGTCCCAGATGTTCCCGAACGCCGAGTCAGATCGTTCGAGCTCGTTGGGCTTGTGCAGATAGAGGGACCCGGTGTAGCCGTCCGCAAAGACCGTCGGGGGCTCGGCGCCGGGGCCTTCGCGATCGCATTACGGACAGGCGCGCGTCAATTCGCTCTGGCGGCGTACAGGTTGGTTTGACCAGCTGCCATGCCACTTCCGAACGCCTCCCACTCCGCCATGGTGTAGTGCAGCTCGCGGGGGGTCGTCAGCGGGGAGCTTGGAGTCGCGGACTGCCACGCCGACCTGGACGCCGTTGGCGACGATCGCGGTCACCTTGACGCAGGCGCCCCCGTTGCTGGACGCCTCGGAGGTGTGCCAATCCGCGCCTGTGAGGTCGACGGAGTAGAGGGCTTCCGTGCTGACTCGGGGTGCGTGCTCACAGGTGCTCCTTCATGAAGGGCGGGCGGATTCCCTGCCGGGGCTGGTTCGGTGGTACGGCCGGGTGGTCAGGCGACCGGGAAGTCCCCCGCCTTGACCCCGGTGACGAACACACGCCAGGCGTCGGCGGGGAAGACCAGTGCCGGGCCGTCGGGATTCTTCGAGTCGCGCACAGGGACCACGCCGGGAACACCATCGGCGATTTCGACGCAATCGCTCTGCGCACCCGAGAACGAAGACTTGCGCCACTCAAGTCCGGTGGCGGAGGCGGACGGCAGGAAATTGCTCATCATGATGTGGACCACTCCTTTGCAGTGCGCTCGATGAGCGCGATTGATTCCGTGCGTGGCAGCGATTCCGCCAGAGCTCGGCGGAACAGGTTGGCGTACTTGAACACCTCGGCCGGCTCCTCGATGTAGAGCGTACTGAGGAGGCTGTCCACATACACCACGTCTGTTTCGGTCGTTTCAGGAAAGCTCAGAACGGCAACAGGACCGAACAGGGCCGCATGAACATCCGAAGCTTCCGGCAGGACTTGGACGTTGATGTTCGGCTGTTCGGCAACCGCGACCAGGAACTCGAGCTGTTCACGCATGACCGAGCGCCCGCCGATCTGATGCTTGAGCACGGACTCGGACAGCACCACCCACATACGCAGCGGCACTTCTCGCGCCAGGACGGACCGCCGTTCCTGGCGCACCTTGGTCAGCGTTTCGACTTGCTCGGGCGTCGCGTCCTCTATCTGCGCTCGGACGACCGCCCGCGTGTAGTCCTCCGTCTGCAACAGGCCCGGCACCAGAAGCGTCTGGACGCTGTACATGTCCGAGGCGTCGGCTTCGAGCGCGATGTAGTCGGCGTAAACGGGCGACAGTGTCTCCGAGTAGCGGTCCCACCATCCACGCAGACGACCCTCACGGGAGAGGGCCTCCAAGCGGCTCCTCGCAGCGGGATCGTGAACCTCGTAGAGGTCGAGCAGCAACCGGAGGTCAACAACGCGGATGCCTGACTGGGCCGCCTCGATGCGGCTGATCTTGCTCTCAGCGCATGCGAGTTGCTGCGCGGCTTGAGCCAGCGTCAGACGCCTGGCGGTCCGAAGCTCCTTGAGCGTTCGGGCGAGCCGCCGCTGACGGACGGTCGGGTTCCTGTTCACGGGCATGTCGAGACCTCCCTTCCGGTGTGCGCTGTAAGTCTGCCCTCCTCCGGTCACGACAACAATCTTGATGACTTCCAAAGTGGGGACTTGCACTATAGGAACTCCCAGGAGCAAGCTACGGGGAGTAGTCGTCGTCACGACAGATCGTGATCATGATGGCTGGTCACCCGGGCATTCTCATGCCTGCATCCGGCCGTCGCCGGGACGTTGGCCTCCCGGATCACGTCCGCCCGACCGCGCCCGGAGGCTGCCTCGCCATGCCCGAAACGCTCGACAGACCGCCCGCCGTGGCGGGTGAACACGCCTGCTGGCTGCCGCGCCACCGGAAGTCGGCGGGCGCTGCCCGAAGGCTCCTGCGGGACTTCCTCGCTGACATGGTGGGCGGCGAACTGTTCGCGGAGGTGGGTGAGTTGCTGCTTTCTGAGCTTGTCGCCAAAGCGGTGGTGCACGCGCGTACGCCGCCCGGCCGGTTGATCCGGGTGCGGTTCGAGTTCGGGTCCGGTCAGTTGCGGATCGAGGTGCACGACGCGAGCAATGTCCGACCGGTGGTGCGCCCGGCGGGCGGGGACGACGAGTGCGGCCGGGGACTGCTGCTGGTACGGGAGTTGGCGACCGGGTGGGGTTGCTGCCCGCGCGCGGGCGGCGTCGGGAAGGCGATGTGGTGCACGCTCGGTCCGGCGGGCGCAGCTGCGGGGTGTCCGGTATGAGTATGCGGCCGGGGTGGAGCAAGTGGGATGGCGTGGCGCCGGACGTGATCGCCGGTTACCGGGCGGGGCTGCCGCTCACGCAGATCAGCGCGGCCAACGGCATACCGAGGGGGTCGATCTACGCGCTGCTGGACCGTCACGGTGTCGCGCGGGACCGGCGGCCCCGTCAGCCGCTGCCGGCCCTGGAGATCGTCCGCCTTTACGTCGGCCGGCGGGCGTCGATCCGCGAGATCGCCGCCGGGCTGGGCACCAGTTTCAACGCCGTCCGTGCCGTTCTGGTCGGTGCGGGCGTCCACTTGCGTCCCTCCGGGGCGCCCCGAGGAAAGGACCGCCGATGAGAACCGGAAAGAACGCGGGCACCCCGGCCGCCGCGAGCGCGGCAGGGCCGTTCACCGTCGAGATCGAAGGAGTGACCGACCCCGCCGTGTTCGCCCGACTTCCGGACGCGCTCGCCGCGTTGTGGACGACGCTGCGGGCACTGCCGCTCGGCGCGGTGCAGGCCGACGCCTACGAGTATTTCCTGACCCGGCCCAACGCGGCGCAGCGCGTCGCGGAGTTCTTCGAACGCGACGGGCAGTTGACCCTCTCGTTCGCCATGGGCGGGCGCTCGCACGCCGTGTGGGTGAGCCCGGCAGCCCCCGGGCCTGACCGGTGACCCGGTGACCCGGCGGCTCGGCAGGTGGTGGGAGCGGCTGTGATGCGTGGCCAACTCGGACGTCTGGCGGCCGCCCCCGGCCGGCGGGGCGCGGGGGCCGCCGCTGGCCGGGGAACGACCCAGGAGGCCAGAACCGCCGAAACGGTCCAGGACCAGCAATATTTGACGCAGCGTCATGCGCCGCCAGGCTGGCCCGCCGCGCCCGCGCGACGTCCCGCCCCTCAGGCCACCGGCGCCCGCCCGGCCTGCGCGGGACCGGTGCGCTCCAGGCCGGCGGCCGGCCCGCCCTCCGCCGCCCGCCGGTCCTGCTCGGCCTGGGTCTTCGGGTAGAGCAGGCGCAGCGCCGGGCCGGTCATGAAGGTGGTGACCATCGCCATCACCACCATCAGCGAGTACAAGTCCTGGTCCAGGACCCCCAGTTGCAGCCCGACCGAGAGGATCACCAGCTCGGTCAGGCCCCGGGCGTTCATCAGCGCCGCCAGCACACCCGCCTGACGGGCCGGGATCCGCTGCGCCCGCGCGCCCGCGAACGCGCCCAGCGCCTTCCCCGTGACGGCGGTCACCAGGATCAGCGCCAGCTCACCGAGCTGACGCGAACCCAGGTGCGACAGGTCGACCTTGAGACCGGCGGTGACGAAGAACACCGGCAGCAGGAACACCACACCCAGACTGCGCAGACTCTCGGTGATCCCCTCGTGGACCCGCCGCCCCCCGCCGCGCGGCATGACGGCCCCGAAGACGAACGCACCGAAGATGTAGTGCAGCCCCAGCCACTCGGTGGCCCAGCACGACAGCATGAGCCCCCCCAGCACCGCCGCCACCGCCCCCGACGCCAGCACCACGCCCCCACCCTCCCCGCCGTCCCGGTCCTGTCCGGGCTCCCGGGCGGCCAGCACCCGGCGCAGCACCGGCCGCACCACACCCACCAGCACGGCCAGGTAGACCGGCACCAGGACGAGGCGCCACTGCGCCGGACCCCCCGCCACCACCACCACGACCGCCAGCAGCAGCCAGGCCAGCAGGTCGGAGGCGGCGGCACTGGCCAGCGCGATCCCGCCGACCTGCGTCCGCAGCATCTGCCGGTCGGCCAGCATCCGCGCCAGCACCGGGAAGGCGGTGACCGCCATCGCCGCGCCCAGGAACACCACGAAACCCGCCCGGCTGCGCACCTGGTGGTGCTGGACCAGCTGGGTGGCCAGCAGCACGCCCAGCACGAACGGCACGGCGACCGAGCACAGCGCCACCCCGGCCGCCGTCCGCAGCTGCGCCCGCAGCAGCGCGTGCTCCATCTCGAAGCCGACGAGGAACATGAACAGGGCCAGCCCGAGCCCCGCCAGCGCGCCCAGGTAGGGCTGGACGGCGGCCGGCAGGAGCTGCCGGGCGACGGCGCCGTGGAAGAAGGTCGGGCCGATCAGGATCCCGCCGAGGATCTCGCCCAGCACCGCCGGCTGGCCGGCCAGCCGGGCGGCGGCCCCCAGCAGGCGGGCCAGCGCCAGCACGACGGCCAGCGCCAGGAAGAGGGCTTCCGCCTGACCGCTGCTCATACCGGTACCTGATTGCAGCTCACGGAGAACTCCTGTCTCGCGAACGGGTGGGAGCGGCCGGTCCGCCGCCGGACGAGAACCGCTGGACGAGGACCACTGGACAAGGACCACTGGAAAGGACCGCCGGACAAGGACCAAAGGGCGGCCCGCTCCGCTGAACGGAGCAGGCCGCCCCCCCCGGGACGGACGGACGGTCTGTCATGCCGTGCCGTGCCGGACGGTCCTAGCCGACCGTGGCAGCCACGGCAGCCACGGCGGCCGCGGCGGCCACCGGGGCGAGCCCGGCGGCGCGGGCGAGCACCCCGGCCAGCGCGTCCGCGCCGGCCGCGTCCGGCCCTTCGGCGCGCCAGGCCACGAACGCGTCCGGGCGCACCAGCACCGCACCGCCCGGGGCGATCCCGTACGCCTTGGCCCAGTCGCGGTCCTTGGGGCGCAGCTCGCTGCGCGCCCCGACCCGGTGCACCCGCAGCGGCACACCCAGCTCGGCGGCCGCCCGCTCGGCCGCCTGGGCCCAGGGGGTCCCCGCCTCGTCGGTGAGCAGCACGAAGGAGTCCCAGAACAGGTCGATGGTGGAGATGACCTCCCCGCCGCGCTCCAGCCACACGTGCGGTGCCCGGGTGCCGGGCTCGCCGAGGAGTTCCAGCTGCGGGCTGAGCACCGGGCCGCCGGTGGTGCTGGTGATCGCGGAGGAGGCGTACCGGTACCCCAGGGTGATGATGATGTCGTCCACCATCTCGGCCCGGTCCTGGTCGGTGCCGTACCCGTGCCGGATCCGGTTGCGGACCATCGCCTGCGCGGCCATCGCCGAGCCCACCGCGCGGCGCTCGGCGTCGAAGGTGTTCAGCAGCTCGTCGCCGGCCCAGCCGTGCAGCACCGCCGCCAGCTTCCACGCCAGGTTGTGCGCGTCGTGGATACCGGTGTTGGCGCCGAACCCGCCGGCCGGCGGGTGCAGGTGGGCGGCGTCCCCGGCCAGGAAGACCCGGCCGGTGCGGAACCGCTCGGCCACCAGCTGGGCGCCCTGCCACGGCACCTTGTCGACGATCTCCACCGCCAGGTCCGGCACACCGGCCGCCGTGCGGACGATCTCCACGCACCGCTCGTCGGTGAAGTCCTCGGGCTTCTCGCCGAGTTCGGGGTGGTAGAGCGGCGCCGCCAGGTACGGGTCGCAGCCGTGCAGCCGGGACAGGCCCATCAGGGTGTTGTTGACATTGGCGTAGCAGAGGATGAACTTGCGTCCCTTGAGGACCACTTCGAGTTCGGGGGCCTTGAAGTAGATGCTCAGCGCGTTGAAGACGGTGCCCCGGCCGACCCGCTCCACGCCCAGGTGGCGCCGGACCGCGCTGTTCGCGCCGTCCGCGCCCACCAGGTACCCGGCGCGGATGGTGAAGCGCCGTCCGGTGGCGTTCTCCTCGGCGATCGCGGTGACGCCCTCGTCGTCCTGGCTGAACTCCACCAGCCGGGTGCCGAACCGCACGTCCGAGCCGAACTCCCGGGCCTTGTCGACCAGGACCTTCTCGTACCGGTCCTGGCCGCAGCCCATCACCCGCTCGGGGCTGACGGTCGGCCCGTCCAGGGACGGCGACTCCAGCAGCACCGCGTCGTCGATCTCGGCGAAGGTGTTGACCTGGATGATCCCGCCCTCGAAGTACGGGTGGGAGTCGCCCATCTCCAGGGCCCGGATGTCGGCATGGATGCCGGCGGCCCGGAACAGCTCCAGCGTGCGGGCCTGCAGGCCCGGCGCACGCGGCAGCAGCGAGGTCGAGTCGCGCTTCTCGAGCACCATCGTGCGGATCCCGTGGCGCCCGCTGAACAGGGCGGTGGAGAGGCCTACCGGCCCCGCTCCCACGATCAACACAGGGATGTTCACGTCATACATGCGTGTCCCCTCATGAACTTAAGAACAGTGCCTCGTTCTGGGCGGGCACGGACCCGCGGAACCTGGTGTGCGCGGTGAGGCGGGTCGATCCGCGGCACTGCGCAAGAGGTACCGACGCCGCCTCGAGAATTCCTGGCATCCCGGTCGCGCCCGGCCGCCTCCAGGCAGGTTCGAGGGGTGCTCCACGCCCGGCTGACAGCGTCGGCCCGACCGGTTGGCGCCTGGCAGTCAGGCGTCCAGGAAGGAGTCCCACCGATGACGACCAAGGCCCCGGACGTCGGCACTGCCGCCGGGATACTGCGGCTCGGCAACGCGTTCTGCGATGCCAAGGCACTGCTGACCGCTGTGGAACTGGACCTGTTCACGCAGCTGCACAACGCGCCGGGCGGCGCCGCCACCGCCGAGCAGGTCAAGGAGCTGCTGTCCCTGCACGGACGCGGCCTGCGCGACTTCCTCGACCTGCTGACGGCCCTGGACATCCTTCAGCGCAGCGACGGCCGCTACCGCAACGCACCCGGCACCGACCGCCACCTGGTACGCGGGGGAGCCGAGTTCGTCGGCGGCTTCCTGCTGCGCTCCAGCCGCAACCTCTACCCGGCGTGGGGACGGCTCGGCGAGGCGCTGCGCACCGGCGAGCAGCAGTCGGGCAGCCACTACGACGAGGTGACCCAGAACCCGGACATCCTGCGGCAGTTCATCGGCAGCATGGACGCGTTCACCAACGTCCTGGGCGCGCAGCTGATCGAGGCGTACGACTGGTCGGGCCACGGCTCGGTCCTGGACGTGGGCGGGGCGCGCGGCAACCTCGCGTCGCAGATCGTACGGGCGCGGCCGCACCTGGCCGGGCACGTCTTCGACCTGCCCGAGATGGAGCCCTTCGCCAAGGAGCTGGTGGCCGAACTCGGGCTCACCGACCGGCTGGAGTTCCACGGCGGCAGCTTCTTCACCGACCCGCTGCCCCAGGCGGACGTGGTGATCCTGGGCCACGTCCTGCACGACTGGGACCCGCAGCAGCGCGACGAGCTGGTGCACAAGGCGTTCGACGCGGTGCGCCCGGGCGGCACGCTGCTGGTCTACGACCGGATGCTGGACGACGAGCCGGAGCACGCGGAGAACCTGGTGATCAGCCTGGACATGCTGCTGGTCACCGACGGCGGTTCGGAGTACCCGGCCGCCGAGATCGTGGAGTACGCGCAGCACGCCGGCTTCGCCCGGACGGTGGTCACCCCGCTCGGTGACTACGACACCCTGGTGACCTGCTACAAGGCCTGACCCGCGTCGGCGAACGCCAGTGTGCCCCCGGTCCTCGGAGACCGGGGGCACACCGGCTTTACGGGGTGTTTCAGTGGGTGTGCTGCGGCTGGCGCGCGGAGTGCGCCCCGGTGCGCGAGCCGGCCGCCGGCGCGGCGAACGCGGCCCGGGAGGGCCACCAGACCCGCCGGTCGAGCTCGAGGGTGAGGGCCGGCACCAGCAGGGACCGCACCAGCATGGTGTCCAGCAGCACGCCGAACGCGACGATGAACGCCTGCTCGGTCATCGAGACCAGCGGGACCACGGCGAGGGCGGCGAAGGTCGCGGCCAGCACCACGCCGGCCGAGGTGATCACCGGGCCGGTGAGCCGCAGCGCGGTGAGCGTGCCGGTGCGGGTGCCCAGCCGCAGGGACTCCTCGCGGACCCGGTGCATCAGGAAGATGTTGTAGTCGACGCCGAAGGCGACCAGGAAGACGAACCCGAGCAGCGGGATCGACGGGTCGGCGCCGGCGAAGTGGAACACCTTGTTGAAGAAGAACGCCGACACGCCCATCGACGCCGCGTAGGAGAGCACCACGGTCAGGACCAGCAGCAGCGGCGCGACGACCGCCCGCAGCAGCAGCGCCAGGACCACCAGGATCACCAGCAGCACCAGCGGGATGACGGTGCGCAGGTCCCGGTCCCCGGAGTCGCGGGTGTCGATGGTGACGGCGGTGTAGCCGCCGACCTTCGCCTCGGCCCCGGCCAACTGGTGCACGGCAGTGCGCAGTTGGCGCACCGCGTGGACGGCGGCCGGGCTGTCGGGGGTGCTGAGGACCACGGCGTCGACGTCGACCAGGCCGTCCACCACCTTGGGCGCGCCGGCGGCGGTCAGCGGCGCCACCGAGGTGAGGCCGCCGATGCCCCGGGCGGCCGCGACCACCGCGTCCAGGGAGCCCTCTTTGGCGATCACCGTCACGGGGGTGCCGGCGCCGCCGGGGAAGTGGGCGCTCAGCGCGTCCTGGCCGGCCACCCCGTCGGTGCGGGTGCTGAAGCCGTCGGCCAGGCCCACACCGGCGGCCTTGAACTGGCTGGAGTACCCGGCCGCGATGACCAGCAGCACGGCCGCCGACACCCAGACCAGGCGCTGCCTGCGCCCCACCAGCGCGGCGATCCGGGCCCAGGTGCCGTGGCCGGCCCGCTCGGTGGCGCTGCCGAAGACCGGCTTGACCGGCCAGTAGGCGCGCCGCCCGGTCAGGGCCAGCACCGCCGGCATGAAGGTCAGCGCGGTCAGCAGCGACGCCGCGATACCGAGGGCCGCGACCGGGCCCATGCTGCGGTTGCTGTTGAGGTCGCTGAGCAGCAGGCACAGCGTGCCCAGGATGACCGTGCCGCCGGAGGCGAGAACCGGCCAGAGCACCGCGCGCCAGGCCGCCCACAGCGCGTCGTACTTGTTCTGGGTCTGGCGCAGCTCCTCCTGGTAACGGCTGATCAGCAGCAGCGAGTAGTCGGTGGTGGCGCCGACCACCAGTACCGACAGGACCCCCTGGCTCTGGCCGGTGAGGGAGATCGTCCCGTTCTTGGTGAGGGCGTAGACGGCGGCGGCGGCCACCCCGGAGGCCATCCCGACGCCGAGCAGGACCAGGACCGGCAGGGTGGGGCTGCGGTAGACCAGGAACAGCACCAGGATCACCAGGCCGACGGCGGCCAGCAGCAGCTGTCCGTCGATGCTGCTGAACGAGCCGGACAGGTCGTCGTAGAGGCCGCCGAGGCCGGTGACGTGCCCGGCGAGCCCGGGGTGCTTGCCGGCCATGGCCCGCAGCCTGCCCACCGCGTCGTGCAGCGGCGCGGCCTTGTCGACGATGGGGACGGTGAACTGCAGCGCCCGGCCGTCGGCGGAGGCGCTCACCGGGCTGACCGGGCCGCGCAGTTGGGGCAGTTGGGCGGCGGCGCCGGCGTCGGCGCGGACGGCGGCGCGGTCGGCGTCGGTGATGCCGGAGGCCCGCTCGTAGACGACCACCGCCGGGTAGGTCTTGTTGTCCCAGAAGCGGTTCTGCTCGTCACCGGCCTTGATCGACTCGGCGTTCGCCGGCAGGTAGGCCGCGCCGTCGTTGACGACGACACTGCCCAGCTTGGACTGGAACGAGCCGGTGGCGCCGCTGACCACCAGCCAGCCGAGCAGGATCAGCAGCGGCACCAGCCACCGCAGGCGGCGGCCGGAAGCCTCGGTGCGCCGTGGACTCATGGTGGGAACCTCCGTTGTGGCGTACTGGGGTGGGAAATCTGTCGGTTGCGGCGAAATGGTGGCCAGGGCGGCTCGAGCTTCACCGGAGTACCGGGCACGCCCGCCGGGAGCGGGCCCCGCGCATACGAAGTGGCTTGATCCGGTCGGTCCCTGATCGTTTCCTGGCCGGCTCCCGCCGCACCGCCCGCCACCCGGCGCGCGCGGCGCGGCGGGCCCCGGGAGCCCTGAATTGGCTGTTCACGGACATGGAAACGCTTCGCATCCGACCGGTCACGCCCGCCCGGCCGGGCGGCCGTTGGCCTGCGGCGGGGGACAACTTGAACGATGTTCGAGTGTTTCTCGAGCGGCGGCCGTCAAGATCCGGCCAGCACACCAATCGACCGGCAACAGTTCACCGGAACAGCGCCGCCGGGGACTTCCCCGAGGCCTGAAGGGGTTCAGGATGAGAAAGCCTTCGCGGATACGCGCGCTCGCAGGCATGACCGCGACCATCGGACTCGTACTCGCCGCGGCCGGCCCCGCCGCCGCGGGTACCGACTCCGCCGCCGCAACCACGTACTACGTCGACTGCTCGGCCGGCAGCGACACCGCCGCCGGCACCAGCGCGGCCACCGCCTGGCAGAGCCTGGCCCGGGTGAACTCCGTGCAGCTGCGGCCCGGTGACACCGTCCGCCTGCGCGGCGGCGTCACCTGCGCCGGCACCCTCGCACCGCAGGGCTCGGGCACGTCGGCCAGGCCGGTCACGCTGGCCTCGTACGGCCACGGAAAGGCGAAGATTGACGGACAGGGCGCCACCGCGGCGGTCTTCCTGCACAACGTCCAGGGCTACGTGCTCTGCAACCTGGACGTCAGCAACACCGGCCCGGCGCCCACGCCCGGCCAGCAGCGCACCGGAGTCTACGTCCTGCTGGAGGACTACGGCACCGGCAGCCACTACCGGCTGCAGAACCTGAACGTCCACGACGTCAACGGCAGCGACAGCCGCTACCCCACCCCCAGCGGCGGGATCGTCGTCGAGGCGGGCGGCAGCACCGTCCCCACCGGCTTCGACGACGTCAGGATCACCTCCAACACGGTCAACCACGTCGACCGCACCGGCATCGCCCTGGTCTCCTCCTGGCAGCGCCGCGCCAACAACCCCACCGGGCCCGGCACTTCGTTCGTGCCGCTGACCCGGGTGGTCGTCCGCGCCAACACCCTCACCGACCTCGGCGGCGACGGCATCCTGGTGTTCAACGGAAAGGCCCCGCTGGTCGAGCGCAACGTCATCAACGGCTACAACGAGCGCTCCGCCGACTACAACGTCGGCGCCTACCCGTGGAACTCCGACGACGCGGTGTTCCAGTACAACGACGTCTCGCACGGCGTCAGCCCGGCGATGGCGTTCGACTTCGAGGGCGGCAACCAGAACCCCGTCTACCAGTACAACTTCAGCCACGACAACGGCGGCGGCGCCCTGTTCAGCTGCCCCTCGCAGGGCACCAACTCCAGTGGCGGCATCTACCGTTACAACATCAGCCAGAACGACGTCGGCGCCGGCTACCTGGGCGTCATCACCCTGCTGTGCGGTGACGAGCCCGGCTCGCAGATCTACAACAACACCTTCTACGACCCCACCACCCCGAACATGGTGATGGCGTCGGGTGCCTCCACCTTCAGGTTCACCAACAACATCTTCGTCGGCCGGCCCGGCGGCTCGGTACTCAACGACCCGCTCAGCACCTACAGTTACAACGACTACCAGAACGTCACCGGGGCCGGCCCCGCCGCCACCCCCGCGCTCCAGGGCAACCCGCTGTTCGTCGCCCCCGGCAACGCCACCTCCATCAACAACGCCACCGGCTACGAACTCGCCGCCGGCTCACCGGCGCTGGGCAGCGGCACCCCGGTGGCACCCAGCGGCGCGCACGACTACTTCGGCAACCCGGTCCCGTCCGCCGGCCTCAACGTCGGCGCCTACCAGGGCGCCGGCTCCGGCTCCTGACACCCGCCGCCCCACGCGCACGTACGGCGGACGCCGCCGGGCACCCTCCCACGGGCGCCCGGCGGCGTCCGCCGTACGTGCGCGTACCTCCCGGGGAGGAGAGCGGATCAGTTCAGCGGCTGACCCGGCATCGGCTCCCCGGGCCGCCAGACCCTGACCGAACTCGACTGCTTGGAACGGGTGCTGACGCCATGACGGACTTCTTCCGGGACCGACGGCGACGGTGGCGCTGGAGCGGTGCGACGAGGTGGCGTTGGAGGTCGGCCACAGGGCGGGATCGGCTCGATGGTCCGGGTTCTGTGGGAGCTCCCCTTCCTTGGCCCGACAAGGTCACTGCCGGAGAGGCGAGATGATCGTCGGATGTCCGGCCTACCATGACCTGGCTTGCGGCGGACCATGAAGAGGATTGCTTATACACACGATTGGAACCGTGTGTCAAATCGCCGCTTTGAATTGGGTGTTCCGCGACGTCTCAAGCGACTTGCAGCTGCAAAATCAATCAAGCGGTTGGTACGTTGGCCCTGGCCCCAGGTGTCGATCTAGTGCATGAGATTCGCTGGGCCGGTAGAAGCGTCCCTGTGCCTCGGTGCAGGGATGCCGAAGGCCGCCCCATCCCAGGCAAGAGATCAGGGCGGCCTCGGTGTGAGGAAGGTCCCGGCCTATCGGTTCACGCGATGGTTCACCCAGACAGGTTCTGGATCATGAGCCAGGCGTGGCCCGGGTGCACGTGCTGGCTCAACCAGAAGGCGATCTGGAAGACGAGCCAGAGGTGCCCCGGGCTGGGGCCTTTCCAACGGCGGGTGGACTGGCGTCGGTGCCTGCCCATGCTGCCTCCCCTTCAGCGGCGCTGACCGTTCATGTAGGTCAGTCGACTGTGGTCGCCGCTCGAGGAGACGCAACTGGACTTGGCCTGACGCCTTGCCACCCAGCGCAACAGCGATCCTACGGAGCCCCAGTAGCCCCTTTTTGACGTTTGCGGCTGGTGCCCGGAAACCTGAGACTCAGACTCAAGTTCTGTGATATGGCGCGGGGCGTGTCTTGTTGGCGCCGTATCCTTCTCTGAGGTGACCCCCGGATTGTGGACACAGGGGTTCATGCTGCGAGTGAGAGTTTAGCTGCTGCGTGGTGCTGCTGTTCGAACTCCATCGGGGAGAG
>NZ_JARXZC010000043.1 GCF_029894335.1 Kitasatospora sp. MAP5-34
CGCTCCGCATGCTCATCCGACGCTCGACAAGCCGCTACCGCTGGGACGGCCGGCCCACCACCCGACGCCTCAAGTGATCCATTTGCCGGTCGGTCTTACTTACTTCTTAGCGGCGACTCATCATCACCCACGTCACGGGGCTGGTGAGGCCAACAGCGGCGGCGGCAGTTACCGGCCAGCCGATCTGGTTGTGCAACGTCGCCGTGGTCAGGAGGCCGTGGAGGCCGACGATCAAGTCCCGCCAGGTCACCGGCTGGTCGACTCGAAATGCGGGAGGCTTCTTGCGTTGTGACATGATGGTGCCGTTCCCTTCAGTCCGCTTCATGGGAGATGCGAGGGAAACGCGGGCCACCCTGGCAGGGGTGGCCCGCACTCGCATTGGCATCTTAAGGCCCCTCAGATGCCCTCTCTAAATCGCCACGGACTCAAATGAACTGCACACGAATCGCAGCAGGTCACGGGGTCTATCATTGCGCCGACTGACACAAACCTGCACTGGTGTCAGTTTCCCGGGAAACTACCCCTCGGGTGTCAGTTCTCCGGACTATTGGCCAAAATGGTATAAATTAATAATTGAACTCTCCGGATTGGCCTTCCGATTTATCCCTTCCGTTTAACCCTCCGGTTTATCGCTCCCGGTTAACCCTCTGATTTAGTCCTGTGACCAAAAGGGATATCAGTGGGCGGAGATTATCGCTGCGGTTAGCGAGTACGCACGGTTCGCACCGCGTGTCTGGTGCTGCCCCGGGTTAGATCGGTGAGGGTGCGCTTGTCCAGGCTGTGGGGTCGTTGGGGTAGAGGCCGTACGCGTAGTCGAGAGCTTCTTCTGGGGATCCGGGCGCGGTGCAGGTGGTGCTGGACGATGAGGTGCGTGCGAAACCGGAACACACCGCCTCCTGGGCTCTGGCCGAGGAGTGATCGGCATGGTCACCCTCGGCGAGCCGGTCACGGAAGTCCGTCACTGTGGTGGAAGCCGGTGCCGTCCAACTCCATGGCCATGGCTGCTTGAAGTCGATTCCCAAGATCCCCGGCAGAGCCGCTCAATGCTCGTGGAGCACCTTGGGGCGGGTCACGGGCACCACGGTGAGCAAGGTTTCGAGTCCCTTGAAGTCATCGGGGTTGGTCGTGAACAAGGGGAGACCCTCCGCCATGGCGATTGCGGCGATCATGAGGTCGGCCACTCGCCGTCGCGGTTTGCGGCCTGCACCGATCACCGCTGCGCAGATGCGGCCGTAGATGCGCGCTGCCTCCGCATCGAAGGGGATGGGGTCGAATTCGCTCTCGGCGCGCTGGAGTACGTCGAGCCGGCGGGCACGTTCGTCGTACTCGTCGTAGTCGTCCTGCTCCTCGTTCCTGCGCACTTCGTGCGGCCCGGCGGAGAGTTCGGCCAGGGTGATCGCACTGATCGCCATCTGGGCGGGAAGCTCTGCAGGATCCACCCACTTGCGCAGGATCATGACGTTGGTATCGAGCAGGCCCTGCGCGTACTCAGCGGGCATACGGGTCGTCCAGTTCCTGATCGGCCGTGGCGTTCTGGTCGGCGCGGAACGCGTCGAGCGCGATGTCGGGAGCGGTACGTGACATTGCCGCGAATTCCTCGCGCGGGACGAAGCGCCTGCGCCGCCGGATCGGAATCAGCTCGCCAATCTGGTGTCCGTCCCGGGTGACGGTGAAAGACTGGCCAGCCTCGACGGCGTTCATGATCTCGCGGGATCTGCTGCGCAGGTCTCGCTGAGTGATCTCCGGCTGCACTGTCATGGCACCAGCGTAAGCGGATGTGCCACAAGGTGCTACAGGGTGCCACAGGGCGGTATATCGGTACGCCTCGCCCGCGCTTCGCTCAGGCGGCCGGGGCCCGACCGCCGTGCGGAGCGCCCGGGGTGGAGAGCCGTCCTCGCTGCCTCACCGTCAAGGTCGCCAGGGGTACGACAGATCCCCTGGTCAGCGAGGTGCTCACCAGGGGATCGGCAGGGACTTTCGGGGACCTCTCGCACTGCGACAGGAGAGGCCCCGACAGCACCGAAAGGCGCGAGGCCCCAGCTCAGGGCCTACGCCGTCAGCACTCGATGACGTTGACCGCCAGCCCGCCGCGCGAGGTCTCCTTGTACTTGACCTTCATGTCGGCGCCCGTCTCCTTCATGGTCTTGATGGCCTTGTCGAGGGAGACGTGGTGGCGGCCGTCGCCCCGGAGGGCCATCCGGGCGGCGGTGATGGCCTTGACGGAGGCCATGCCGTTGCGCTCGATGCAGGGGATCTGGACCAGGCCGCCGACCGGGTCGCAGGTGAGGCCGAGGTTGTGCTCGATGCCGATCTCGGCGGCGTTCTCGACCTGCTCGGGGGAGCCGCCGAGCACCTCGGCGAGGCCACCGGCGGCCATCGAGCAGGCGGAGCCGACCTCGCCCTGGCAGCCGACCTCGGCGCCGGAGATGGAGGCGTTCTCCTTGAAGAGCATGCCGATCGCGCCGGCCGCCAGCATGAAGCGGACGATGCCGTCGTCGTCGGCGCCCGGGATGAAGTTCAGGAAGTAGTGCAGGACGGCTGGGATGATGCCCGCCGCGCCGTTGGTGGGGGCGGTGACGACGCGCTGGCCGGAGGCGTTCTCCTCGTTGACGGCCATCGCGTAGAGGGTGACCCACTCCATCGCGTTGGCCGGCCCGATGCCCTCGGCGCGCAGTGCCCGCGCGCCGGAGGCGGCGCGGCGGCGGACCTTCAGGCCGCCCGGCAGGATGCCCTCGCGGGACATGCCGGCCGCGACGCACTCCTGCATGACCTTCCAGATCTCCAGCAGCCCGGCCCGGATCTCGGCCTCGGTGCGCCAGGCCTTCTCGTTCTCCAGCATCAGGCCGGAGATGGAGAGGCCGGTCTCGCGGGTGAGGCGGAGCAGTTCCTCGCCGGTGCGGAAGGGGTAGCGCAGGACGGTGTCGTCGGGCTTGACCCGGTCCGCGCCGATCGCGTCCTCGTCGACCACGAAGCCGCCGCCGACGGAGTAGTACGTCTTCTCCAGGACGGGCACGCCGTTGCTGTCGTACGCGAAGAGCGTCATGCCGTTGGCGTGGTAGGGCAGCGAGCGGCGGCGGTGCAGGATCAGCTGGGTGTCGGTGTCGAAGGCGATCTCGTGGGCGTCGCCGAGGTCGTGGCCGAGCAGCCGCAGGCGCTTCGCCGACTTGATCCGCTCCACGTCCGCGTCGGCCTGGTTCACGTCCACCGTGCGGGGGGAGTAGCCCTCGAGGCCCAGCATGACGGCCTTCGGGGTGCCGTGGCCGTGACCGGTGGCGCCGAGCGAGCCGAACAGCTCGGCGCGGACGGCGGTGGTCTGGGTCAGCAACCCCTCGGACTTCAGCCGTCGGGCGAACATCCGGGCCGCCCGCATCGGGCCGACGGTGTGGGAGCTGGACGGCCCGATGCCGATGGAGAAGAGGTCGAACACGCTGAGGGCCACGGGGGACGTCCTTGTCAGGTCTCGTGGTAAGCCGTAAAGGCTGAAGAGCAGAAAAGCGGGAGTGCAGAACTGCGTGGCAACGGCATGGCACGGGGCACCGCATCCACGTTCCAGTGTGCGCGGTGCCCCGGGGTTTCGGAAGGCGCAGCGGGGGTGCTGCTGCGCCTTCCGATTGAAGAGCTGGTTACAGGTTCGGGTACAGCGGGTACTTCGCGGCCAGCGCGGAGACGCGGGCGCTCAGGACGGCCGTCTTCGCATCGTCGAAGCCCGGGAGCAGGGTCTCGGCGATGATCTCGGCGACCTCGCGGAAGTCGTCGGCCTGGAAGCCGCGGGTGGCCAGCGCCGGGGTGCCGATCCGCAGGCCGGAGGTGACCATCGGCGGGCGCGGGTCGTTCGGGACGGCGTTGCGGTTGACCGTGATGCCGACCGCGTGCAGGCGGTCCTCGGCCTGCTGGCCGTCCAGCTCGCTGTTGCGCAGGTCGACCAGGACGAGGTGCACGTCGGTGCCGCCGGAGAGGACGGAGACGCCCGCCTCGGTCGCGTCGGCCTTCAGCAGGCGCTCGGCGAGGATCTTGGCGCCCTCGAGGGTGCGCTGCTGGCGCTCCTTGAACTCCTCCGAGGCGGCGACCTTGAACGAGACCGCCTTGGCGGCGATCACGTGCTCCAGCGGGCCACCCTGCTGGCCGGGGAAGACAGCGGAGTTGATCTTCTTGGCCCACTCGGCCTTGGAGAGGATCACGCCACCGCGCGGGCCGCCCAGGGTCTTGTGGGTGGTGGTGGTGACCACGTCCGCGTACGGCACGGGCGAGGGGTGCAGACCCGCCGCGACCAGGCCGGCGAAGTGCGCCATGTCGACCATCAGCAGGGCGCCGACCTCGTCCGCGATGCGGCGGAACTCGGGGAAGTCCAGCTGGCGCGGGTAGGCGGACCAGCCGGCGATGATCAGCTTCGGCTGGTGCTCCTTGGCGAGGCGCTCGACCTCGGCCATGTCGACCAGGCCGGTCTTGTCGTCCACGTGGTACGCGGCCACGTTGTAGAGCTTGCCCGAGAAGTTGATCTTCATGCCGTGGGTCAGGTGGCCACCGTGCGCCAGGCTCAGGCCCAGGATGGTGTCGCCCGGCTGGATCAGCGCGAACATCGCGGCCGCGTTCGCCTGCGCGCCGGAGTGCGGCTGCACGTTGGCGTGCTCGGCGCCGAACAGCTCCTTGATCCGGTCGATCGCGATCTGCTCGACCACGTCGACGTGCTCACAGCCGCCGTAGTAGCGCTTGCCGGGGTAGCCCTCGGCGTACTTGTTGGTCAGCACCGAGCCCTGGGCCTCCATGACCGCCACCGGGGCGAAGTTCTCGGAGGCGATCATCTCGAGGGTGGTCTGCTGGCGGTGCAGCTCGGCGTCGACCGCTGCGGCGATCTCGGGGTCGAGCGCGTGCAGGGACTGGTTCAGAACCGTCATGGTGGGTCTTCCCGTCATGGGGCTTCGAGCCGCGCAGCACGACCGAGAAGGGGCGGTGGCCGGCCGGCGGGGAAGGCAGTGGACCAAGGAGGAAGGGCGGCCGCCGCGCTGCGGCCGCCCCGTCACAACAGAGTTGGGTCAGCCGCCGATGAAGGCGGTGTACTCGGCAGCGTCGAGCAGGCCGTCCTGGGTGGACTCGACCTTGACCTTGAACAGCCAGGCGTTCCCGAAGGGCTCGGCGTTGACGAGCGCCGGGTCGTCCACGACGTCCTGGTTGATCGCGACGACCTCGCCGGTGGCGGGGGAGTACAGGTCGCTGACCGACTTGGTGGACTCGAGCTCGCCACAGGTCTCACCGGCGGTGACGGTGTCGCCGACCTCGGGGAGCTGGACGTAGACGATGTCACCGAGGGCGTCGGCGGCGTGGGCGGTGATGCCGATGGTCGACACACCCTCCTCGGCGGCCGTCAGCCACTCGTGCTCCTTGCTGTACTGCAGGTTCGTGGGGTTGCTCATGGCGTCATTCTCCAGGATCGCAAGAGGGTAGGGCGAAGCCGTCCGCTGAACGGACCGGACATGAGGGGGAGGTACAGCTGCTCAGCGGGCGCGCTTGTAGAACGGCAGCGCGACGACCTCGACCGGCTCGTGCTTGCCACGGACGTCCACGGCGACCGCCGTACCGGGGGCGGCGTGCGCCGCATCCACGTACGCGATGGCGATCGGCTTGCCCAGGGTGGGCGAGGGGGCGCCGGAGGTGATCCGCCCGATCGGGGTGCCGTCCGTGCTGACGACGTCGTACTCGGCGCGCGGGACGCGCTTGCCCTCGGAGACCAGGCCGACCAGCTTGCGCGGGGGGTTGGACTCGGCCTCGGCGGCGGCCGCCTCGAGCGCCTTGCGGCCGACGAAGTCACCGTTGTTGGTGGTCTTGTCGAAGCGGACGACCCGGCCGAGGCCCGCGTCGAACGGGGTCAGGTCGGTGTTCAGCTCGTGCCCGTACAGCGGCATGCCGGCCTCCAGGCGCAGCGTGTCGCGGCAGGACAGGCCGCACGGGACGAGGCCGACGGGGGCGCCCGCCTCGGTCAGCGCGTTCCAGATGTGCTCGGCGTCGGCGGGGGCGCAGAAGATCTCGAAGCCGTCCTCGCCGGTGTAACCGGTGCGGGCCAGCTCGACGTTCTTGCCGGCCACCACGGCGGGCAGGATCGCGTAGTACTTCAGGCCAGGCAGGTCGGCGTCGGTCTGCGAGGCCAGGATGCCGTTCGCCTCCGGGCCCTGGACGGCGAGCAGCGCGTACGCGTCGCGGTCGTCGCGGACGACGGCGTCGAAGCCGGCCGCGCGCTCGGTCAGCGCGTCGAGGACGATCTGCGCGTTGGAGGCGTTGGCGACGACCATGAACTCGGTCTCACCGGTGCGGTAGACGATCAGGTCGTCCAGGATGCCGCCGTCCTCGCGGCAGATCATCGTGTAGCGGGCGCGCAGCTCGCCGAGTGCGGAGATGAAGCCGACCAGCGCGTGGTCCAGCAACTCGCCGGCCTGCGGGCCGGTCACGGTGATCTCGCCCATGTGCGAGAGGTCGAAGAGACCGGCCTTGGTACGGACGGCGAGGTGCTCCTCGCGCTCACTGCCGTAGCGCAGCGGCATGTCCCAGCCCGCGAAGTCGGTCATGGTGGCGCCGAGCGAGCGGTGCAGCGCGTCGAGCGCGGTGAGGCGAGGGGACATGGTGACGGGACTCCTTGGCTGCTTAAGGGCATGCTGGGGTGGAGTCTCCCCGTCTGTCGTCACAACCTGAGAGCTTCACCGCCAACAAGAATGGCGGCTTGCACCGTGGGTGGGCGCACGGCGCGGCCGTGTCCACTTTCCAGATGTGCCTCGCCCACGCGGTAGGGGTGCCTGAGAGATTCTGGGGAGGACTTGCTCCTTCGGCGCCGGCTGTCCCCCGAGGGGCACTCCGGACTCTCCCGCGCGGGTTCGAACGGCCGATATGAAGTTATGAGCTTCGGGCGCGCCCATCATGGCATGCCGCGCGGCCGGACGGGAGAGGGGCCCGGCCCGTCCCTGTCATCTCCCGGCCGAGCTCCCCTCGCGGTACCGCGCCGAGCTCCCCTCGAGGTACCCCGGTGACCGCTACCCTCTTTCCTGGGAAGGCTTCCCTTGAACGCTTCCCGGAAGCGACAGTACGAGGGGCGGTAGCAGAGGCCGATGGATTACCCGGCGGGCGCGACACAGTCATGGGCCGAGCCGGGTGCGGCTCCGCAGGGCGGCGGCTGGCCCGCCAACGAGTTGGAGCAGGTACTGACGGCCGCGCTCGGTGATCCGGGCGCGACGCCCAGGGTGATCGAGGTGCTGGCCCGCAGCCAGGTGTGGATCCCGCTGCCCGCCGGCGCGGACCCGCAGGGCCAGTCGCTGGACCTGCCGACGATCGAGCTGGCCGGTTCGCCGTACGTACCGGTGTTCTCCTCGCAGGAGCAGTTCCTGCAGCACGCCCCCGGCGTGCCGTTCGCCATCGCGCCGGCCTGGGAGTTCGCCCGGGGGCTGCCGCTCGGCGTCGGCATCGCGGTCAACCCGGAGGCGCCGGTGGGTATCCCGGTGCCGCCCGAGGGGGTCGGTGAGCTGCGGCGCGGCCCGCAGGAGGCGCGCTGGGAGCAGCAACAGCAGCAGGCGGACGGCGGCCGGGTCGCGCTGCGGGAGCCGGAGCCGCACGAGGAGCCGTACGCCTTCCTGGCCGCCGCGATCACCGAGATGTCCCAGCTGCCGGGCGTGTTGACGGCCCGTCGGGCGCTGGCGAGCGTGGAGGGGGAGGCGCCGGCGCTCTTCGTCGGGATCCAGTTGGACCCGGCCTGGGCCGCCGACCCCGGCCAGGTGAACGAGGCGCTGGGCCGCGCACTGGGAACCGCCCCGCCGCCCTGGGGCGTCCACCTGGTGCTGCTCGACCTGGTCGCGGACCCGGTGGTGGAGTGGCTGCTCACCCGGGTGCGCCCGTTCTACGCGAGGGCGTGACGCGCTCGGCGGCCTGTGCCGGTAGCGGGGCGGCGGCAGGACGGCTGTCGGCCCGGCCCCTTAGGCTGCCCCCCGACAGCGGAGACGGCCGGGCGGACCCGGCCCGGCGGGGACGACGGAGAGAGAGCTCGACGTGAGCGCGGGAGCGGCAGGCGGCGGCGCGCTGGAGCGCGCCATGCGTGAGGTCGCGCCGGAGCGCTACGACGCGTACGAGAACCTGCTCCGCACCCTCGCCGAGGGCCAGGTCTGGATGCTGCTCTGGCACGGCAACCCGGGCAGCCCGGACGCCCAGTACGGGAACATGGACCTGGCCGGGCACGGTTACGCCCCCGCCGTCACCTCGCCCGCGCAGCTCGCCGCCAGCGGCTGGGCGCGCGCCCACGAGGTGATCACCGGCCCGGAGATCGCGGCCGCGCTCTACCGCACCCGCTGGGGCCTCTGGCTCGATCCGCACGTCCCCGGCGGCGGTGTCGGCATCCCGTGGGCCGATCTGAGACGGGTGGCGGGCGGGTTGGACCGGCTGCCGGCCGGGCCGCTCCGGCTGAGCGAGCCGCAGGTGGCGGCCCCCGCGTTCTACGGCCTGCTGGAGCAGCAGGCCGCCGAGGTCCGGCCGGTCCGGGCACTCCGCCGGGCCTGGGTGCGGCCCGCGCTCGGCGAGCCGTACCTGGCGATCGGCCTCGATCTCTACGACACCTCCCCATCCGCCGTCGAGGCGGTCCGGGCGCTGGTGCAGCGGGCGGTCGCGCACGCGCCCGAGGGGCTCGCGGTCTCCACCGTGGTGCTGGCCGACGACTACGATCCGGTCGCGCTGTGGATGCGCGCGCACGCCCGGCCGTTCTACGACCGCGAGGCCCGGCCCGGCCCGCTGCAGGTGGCGGCCCCGCCCGCGTACGGGTGGACCCAGCAGCCCTGGTCCGGGTACCCGGCGCGCTGAACTACGTTCGTATGCAACCAGGTTGACTGTGCGTTACGTCGTGCGCGGGTCTTGACAGCATTGTCACACGTAGGTGAAGAGCGTTATGCGTCAAGATCACCGGTGTATGTCGGCAGATCACAGTTGGGCATCCTTCGGCTGCCAGGTCTGGCGTAAGTCCGTCCGGATGACGGAGAGTCTGCGCAGTGCAGTGCGCGGATCCGGCCCCACAAGGGCGAACGCGCATGAACTGGACGCATGATCACCGCGCGATGTGCACCTCCGCGCGGAAGCACCTCGGTGCGCCCCGCTCCGCCTGCAAGTGCTCCACCTTCAGCACCTTTTCGTAGCTCTCTGTACCTCCCGCACCCGTCGACGCGCCCCCACAAAGCGCGGCGGTCCGGTGCGTACCCCTGACAACGATCTCGCACCGCCGCACAGCCATACCGGCAACGGCACCACCGCACCGACGCACCGCACCGCACCAGTACGCGACAACCGGACCGTCCTCGGCTCCGGGTCCTGATCGGGCCCGGCGCATCGTGTACGGCTTGGACCGTGGGCCGGCCACCGTCGGCGAGGGGAACGAACTGACTCATGATCACACCGACCGAGACCACCGGCACCGCCGCCGAGGCGCAGCCTGACCCGACGCCCGCCGTCGCGCCGAAGAAGATCGAAGGCCGGTCACCCGGCCGGATCGCCTGGGACCGCCTCAAGAGAGACAAGGTCGCCCTCGGGGGCGGCATCGTGGTGATCCTGCTGATCCTCGCAGCGATCTTCGCCCCCGTGCTGACCTCGCTCTTCGGTCACCCGGTCGACCAGCCGCACCCGGACCAGATCAACCCGGACCTCGGGCTGCCCAAGGGCGCGTTCGGCGGCATCAGCAGCAACTACCTGCTCGGTGTCGACCCGACCTTCGGCCGCGACGTCTTCAGCCGCATCGTCTACGGCGCCCAGATCTCCCTGACCGTGGCCTTCCTGGCCGCCGGCGTCTCGGTGGTCATCGGCGTCCTGATGGGCGTCACGGCCGGCTACTTCGGTGGCTGGGTGGACGCGGTGATCAGCCGGGTGATGGACGTGCTGCTGGCCTTCCCGCAGCTGCTGTTCAGCATCGCCCTGGTCTCCGTGATGCCCGACTCGCTGCTCGGACTGAGCGGCAGCGGCGTCCGGATGGGCATCCTCGTCATGGTCATCGGCTTCTTCGGCTGGCCCTACATCGGACGTATCGTCCGAGGCCAGGCCATGTCGATGCGAGAGCGCGAGTTCGTCGACGCCGCGCGCAGCCTCGGCGCGGGCAGTGTCCACATCCTGCTGCGTGAGCTGCTCCCCAACCTGGTGGCGCCGATCCTGGTCTACACGACCCTGATCATCCCCACCAACATCCTGAGCGAAGCGGCTCTCAGCTTCCTCGGCGCCGGCGTCAAGCCGCCGACTCCCTCCTGGGGTCAGATGCTCTCCGACGCCACGAAGATCTACACGGTGGACCCGACCTACATGGTCGTCCCGGGTATGGCGATCTTCATCACCGTCCTCGCCTTCAACCTCTTCGGCGACGGACTGCGCGACGCGCTCGACCCCAAGGGCAACTGAGCCCGCATCAGCTCCACCTCCGGCCGGTCGCACCCCCCAGCCGGCTCACTCACCTCGGGGGAGTCACCCACCCTCGGCGGACCGCTCAGGCCCGCACACCCTTCAGGAGGATCCGTACCCATGACGCGTAACAGGACGCTCGCAGCCGCCGCTCTGGTGGTTACGCTGGCCCTCACCACCGCCGCGTGCGGCGGCTCGACCAGTGGCGGGGGTGGCGGCACAGACGCCAGCAAGCCGACCTTCAACGGCGCTGTGGACAAGGTGCTGAACCCCTCCGACAAGAAGGGTGGCACGCTCAACCTCTGGACCAGCACGGACGTCGACTCGCTGGACCCGGGCCGCGCGTACTACTCCTCGGTCTGGAACTACGAGCGTTACTACGCCCGCACGCTGCTGGCCTTCGACGGCAAGCCCGGCAAGGACAGCCTGAAGCTCGTTCCGGACCTCGCCACCGCGCAGCCGGTCGTCTCGGCCGACGGCAAGACCTACACCTTCAAGCTGAAGTCCGGCCTGAAGTTCGAGGACGGCTCGGCGATCACCTCGAAGGACATCAAGTACGGCATCGAGCGCATCTTCGCGCAGAACGTCGTCTCCGGTGGTCCGACCTACCTGATCAACGAGCTGGACCAGGGCCAGAACTACAAGGGCCCGTACACCGACCCGGCCCCCGACAAGCTCGGCCTGAAGACGGTCACCACGCCGGACGACAGCACCATCGTCTTCTCGCTGGCGAAGCCCGACTCGTCCTTCCCGTACCTGCTCGCCATGGGCAGCTCGGCGCCCGTGCCGCAGAAGCTGGACACCGGCTCCAAGTACGGTGACCACCCGGTCTCCTCGGGCCCGTACAAGTTCCAGACCATCCAGCCGGGCAAGAGCTACACGCTCGTCCGCAACCCGAACTGGGACCCGAGCACCGACCCGTTCCGCAAGGCGCTGCCGGACCAGGTCGACCTGACGGTGACCACCAACGCCGACGACATGGACGCCCGTCTGCTGGCCGGCACGGCCGACCTCGACTGGAGCCAGACCGGTCTCTCGCAGGCCGCCCAGGCGAAGGTCCTGACGGACCCGACGCTGAAGGCCAACACGGACGACCCGTACAACGGCTTCATCCGCTTCATCTCGATCCAGCCGAAGGTCGCCCCCTTCGACAACATCCACTGCCGCAACGCGATCATGTACGCCGCCGACACCACGGCGCTGCAGACCGCCCGTGGCGGCTCGGTGGCCGGCTCGACCTACGGTTCGATGCTGCCCCCGAACATCCTCGGCTCGGACGGCTACGACCCGTTCGGTCTCACCAAGGGCACGCCCGATGTGACGAAGGCCAAGGCGGAGCTCGCGGCCTGTGGCAAGCCTGACGGCTTCAAGACCACCATCGCCGTCCGTGGCAACAAGGCCAAGGAGGTCAACTCCGCGATCGCCCTGCAGACCGCGCTGAAGGCCATCAACGTCGACGTCGCCATCGACCAGTACGACGGCAAGCTGCTCGCCTCGGTCGTCGGCGCGCCCGACGTCGTGCACAGCAAGGGCTACGGCCTGATCGTCGCCGGCTGGGGCGCCGACTACCCGAACGGCGCCGGCTACATGCAGCCGCTCATGGACAGTCGCTTCATCACCCCGAACGGCAACAGCAACTACCCGGAGACCAGCGACCCCGAGGTCAACACCTGGTTCGACCAGGCTGCTGCCGAGACCGACCCGGTGAAGGCCGCGGCGATCTACACCAAGATCAACCACAAGGTCACCGACATGGCGGTCTGGCTGCCGATCGTCGCCGACAAGGCGCTGAACTACCGCAACCCGCGTCTCACCAACGTCTACGTCACCGATGCCTTCGGCGAGGTTGACTTCCAGGCCCTCGGCGTCTCCGACGGCAAGTGACCTGAACCGCCCGCTTCCGTAGTTCGCTCAGCTAGTCCGAAGGGCAGGTGAGGGCTTCGCCGGGGCCGGTCGGGACTCCTACAGGAGGACCGGCCGGCGCCTGGCGGCGCCGACCGCAATGCTCGTGTATTTCACTCGACGGCTCATAAATGTCGTCGCCATGCTGCTGGTGGTCTCCGCCGTCACCTTCGGCATCTTCTTCATGGTGCCGAAACTGACCGGGAGCGACCCCGCGCTGCTGTACGTCGGCAAGATCGCCGACAAGGTAGCCATCGAGGGCATCCGGCACAAGATGGGCCTCGACAAGTCGATCATCGAGCAGTACTTCCTGTTCCTGAAGGGCTTGTTCGTCGGGCGCGACTACAGCACCGGCGTAGACGTCACCCACTGTTCCGCGCCCTGCTTCGGGTACTCCTTCAAGACCGAGCAGGAGGTCTGGCCCCTCCTGCTCGACCGGCTCGGCGTCACCGCCTCGCTGGCCGCCGGTGCGGCCGTCCTGTGGCTGGTCTTCGGTACCGCGACCGGTGTGGTCTCCGCCCTCAAGCGGCGCACCCTGCTGGACCGCTTCACCATGACCACCGCGCTGGCCGGCGTCTCGCTGCCGATCTACTTCACCGGCATGATCAGCATCGCGATCTTCGTGCACCAGCTCGGCTGGTTCCCGAACAACTACGTCGCGCTGACCACCGACCCGGTCGCCTGGTTCCAGAACCTGGCCCTGCCGTGGATCACGCTCGCCTTCCTGTACGCGGCGACCTACGCCCGGCTCACCCGGGCGACGCTGCTGGAGGTCCTCGGCGAGGACTACATCCGTACCGCCCGGGCCAAGGGCCTCGGCGAGCGGACGGTCATCGGCAAGCACGCCATGCGCTCCACCCTCACCCCGATCCTCACCGTCTTCGGTATGGACCTCGGCGGCCTGATCGGTGGCGCGGTCCTCACCGAGACCACGTACAACTTCCGTGGACTCGGCTACGAGGCGGTCGCGGCGATCAGCTCCAGCGACCTCCCGGTGATCATGGGTGTGACCATGTTCGCCGGATTCTTCATCATCCTGGCAAACCTGCTGGTTGACGTGTTGTACGCCGTTGTCGATCCTCGGGTGAGGCTGGCATGAGCAAGACCCAGAACACCACCTCCGCGCTGACCGCGCCGAGTGCCGAGGCCCCCGAGGGCTTCCTCACCGTGCGCGACCTGCGGTGTCACTTCCCCACCGACGACGGCCTGGTCAAGTCCGTCGACGGGCTCAACTTCTCGCTGGAGAAGGGCAAGACCCTCGGCATCGTGGGTGAGTCCGGCTCCGGCAAGTCCGTCACCTCGCTGTCCATCATGGGCCTGCACCGGATGGGCACCAAGCGTGGCGCCCCCCGGATCAGCGGCGAGGTCTGGCTGGACGGCGAGGAGCTGATCGGCGCCGACCCCGACCGGGTCCGGCAGCTGCGTGGCCAGAAGATGGCGATGATCTTCCAGGACCCGCTGACCGCCATGCACCCGTACTACTCGGTCGGCCAGCAGATCATCGAGGGTTACCGGGCGCACCACCCCGGCGCGAGCAAGAAGGAGGCCCGCACCCGGGCCATCGAGATGCTCGACCGGGTCGGCATCCCGCAGCCCGACAAGCGCGTCGACGGCTACCCGCACGAGTTCTCCGGCGGTATGCGCCAGCGCGCGATGATCGCCATGGCACTGGTCAACGACCCGTCCCTGCTGATCGCCGACGAGCCGACCACCGCCCTGGACGTCACCGTCCAGGCGCAGATCCTGGACCTGATCCGGGACCTGCAGAAGGAGTTCGGCTCGGCCGTCATCATCATCACCCACGACCTGGGCGTCGTCGCCGAACTGGCCGACGACATCCTGGTGATGTACGGCGGCAAGTGCATCGAGAAGGGCCCGGCGGCGACGCTGTTCGAGTCCCCCGAGCACCCCTACACCTGGGGCCTGCTCGGCTCGATGCCGCGCCTCGACCGTGAGCTCCAGGAGCGGCTGATCCCGGTCAAGGGCACCCCGCCCAGCCTGATCAACGTGCCGTCCGGCTGCGCCTTCCACCCGCGCTGCCCGTACGCGGACCTGACCGGGGGCCGGTCGACGAGCGAGGTGCCGGTGCTGGCCGAGGCCAGCCCGAAGCACCACGCCGCCTGCCACATCCCGGCCGCCGACCGGCACCGGATCTTCACCGACGAGATCGCGCCTCGGCTGTGAACCCGGCAGTTGCGAGCCCGTACCACCTTTCAGGAGATACCCCATGACGGACAGTCAGACGGCGACGATCCCCGCGCCCGCACCTGCGTCCGACCGCGAGCCGCTGCTCAAGGTGACCGGCCTGACCAAGCACTTCCCGATCACCAAGGGCCTCTTCGGGCGCAAGACCGGCGCGGTCCGCGCGGTGGACGGGATCGACTTCACCGTGAACGCGGGGGAGACCCTCGGCGTGGTCGGCGAGTCCGGCTGTGGCAAGTCCACGATGGGCCGGCTGGTCACCCGGCTCGCCGAACCCACCGGCGGGACGATCGAGTTCGAGGGCAAGGACATCACCCACCTGGGTGTCTCGGGCATGCGTCCGCTGCGCCGCGACATCCAGATGATCTTCCAGGACCCGTACTCCTCGCTCAACCCCCGGCAGACCGTCGGCACCATCGTCGGTGCGCCGTTCAAGCTGCAGAAGGTCCAGACCGAGCACGGCACCAAGCGCGCCGTCCAGGACCTGCTGGAGCTGTGCGGCCTCAGCCCCGAGCACTACAACCGCTACCCGCACGAGTTCTCCGGCGGCCAGCGCCAGCGCATCGGCATCGCCCGCGCCCTGGCCCTCAAGCCGAAGATGATCGTCGCGGACGAGCCGGTCTCGGCGCTGGACGTCTCCATCCAGGCGCAGGTCGTCAACCTCCTCGACGACCTGCAGAAGGAACTCGGGCTGACGTACCTGATCATCGCGCACGACCTCTCGGTGGTCCGGCACGTCTCGGACCGCGTCGCGGTGATGTACCTGGGCAAGATCGTCGAGATCGCCGACCGGGACTCGCTGTACAAGGCGCCGCTGCACCCGTACACGACCGCCCTGATGTCGGCCGTCCCGACGCCGGACCCGAAGCGCAAGGAGGCGCGCGAGCGCATCCTGCTGACCGGTGACGTCCCGTCGCCGATCAACCCGCCGAGCGGCTGCCGCTTCCGGACCCGCTGCTGGAAGGCTCAGGACATCTGCGCCTCCCAGGAGCCGCCGCTCGAACTCCTGAAGACCGGCCACCAGGTGGCCTGCCACTTCCCGGAGAACATCGGCACGGAGAATGCTGCCAAGTGAGCTGAGACTCAGCTGAACTCGGCTGATTCGAGCCGTACCGAGGCCGGGCCGGACGTCCAAGGACGTCCGGCCCGGCCTCTGGCATAGTGGCGGAGGCACGGCCAGCCGGCGATCCTGTCGGACGGCAGAGGAAAGAGACAGCGATGAGCACGACGGACTTCGCGGAGTTCGAGCGCAGCGGCTGGGCGCGGCGCAGCGGTACGTACGACGGCGGCTTCGGCGCGATGACGGCGGGCCTGCACGAGGCGCTGCTCGACGCGGCGGGGGTGGCCCGGGGCACCCGGCTGCTGGAGGTCGGCTGCGGCAGCGGGCGGCTGGCCGCCGCGGCGCTGGCCCGGAGGGCCGAGGTGGTCGCCACCGACGGGGTGCGGGAGATGGTGGCGGTCGCGGCGCGGGCGCTGCCCGGTGCGCGGGTGCTGCACGCGGAGCTGCCCGGACTGCCCTTCGCCGACGGTGAGTTCGACGCGGCGGTGGGGGCGTTCGTGATCAACCACGTGCCGGACCCGGCCGCCGCCGTCCGCGAGCTGGCCCAGGTGGTCCGGCCGGGCGGCCGGGTGGTGCTCTCCTGCTGGGACACCCTCGCCCGCAACCGCGCCCAGGGCGTCTTCTTCGACGCGGTCGCCGCCGCCGGTGCCACCCCGCCGGCCGACCTGCCCGGCACCTCGCCCTTCGCCCGCCACGCGACGCCGTCCGACTTCGCCGCCCTGCTCGCGGAGGCCGGACTGACCGACGTCCGGGTGGAGCAGGTCGGCTGGACGCACCGGGTGGACCCGGGGCAGTGGTGGCGGGACGTCCTGGCGGGGACGGTCCTTACCTCCTCGCTGATCGAGGGGCAGGACGCCGGGACGGTCGCCCGGATCCGGGCCGCGTACGACGGCCTGGTGGCGGCGTACGCGGCGGGCGACGGCTCTGTCGCGCTCCCGGTCGCGGCCCTGCTCGCGGTGGGCACCCGTGCCGCCGACGGTGAGATGACGGGACGGCAGCAGGGCTCGTGAGCGGGTGAGTCGGCTACTTTGCCCTGCTATCGTCCCCGGGCGGGGCAGGTGGAGTCCCGAGTATCCGGATTGGGAGATCCTCTGTGAACAGCGACGCCTTCGAACAGTTCCCGGCTGCTTCCGGGCGGCCGTTCCGCCTGGTCGTGACGGGTGGCGGGACCGGCGGTCACACGTACCCCGCGCTGACCGCCGTGCGTACTCTGCAGGCCCGGCTCGCCACCGTGGGGCGGACGTTGGACGTCCTGTGGGTGGGCACCGCCGACGGGCTGGAGGCGCGGATCGCGCCCGCCGAGGGCATCAAGTTCATGGCGGTCGCGACCGGCAAGGTCCGCCGTTCCAGCAACCCGCTGAAGCTGGTCTCCCCGGCCAACGTGAAGGACATGGGCCGGGTGCCGCTGGGCGCCGCCCAGGCCCGGTCGATCATCGCGGACTTCCACCCCGACGTGGTGCTGGCCACCGGCGGCTACGTCGCCGTCCCGGTCGGTCTGGCGGCGAGGGCGTGCCGCCGGCCGCTGGTGGTGCACGAGCAGACGGTCCGCCTCGGCCTGGCGAACAAGGTGCTGGCCCGGGCCGCGACCCGGGTCGCGGTCTCCTCCCCGTCGACCCTGCCGCTGCTGCCGGAGTCGGCCCGCCGGACGGCGGTCGTCACCGGCAACCCGGTGCGGCCCGAGGTGCTGAACGGCCACCCCGCCAAGGCCGTTCAGGCATTGGGCCTGTACGGGTTCAACTCCGCCCTGCCCACCATCTACGTCACCGGCGGCGCCCAGGGGTCGATGCAGATCAACACGGTCGTCCGCGACATCCTGCCGTGGCTGCTGACCCGGGCCAACATCATCCACCAGTGCGGCCCGGCGAACCTCGACAACCTGCGGCAGAACGTCGCGACACTCCCCGGCGAACTCGCGGCCCGGTACCTGCTCACCGACTTCGTCGGCCCCGAACTGCCCGACGTCCTCGCCCTGGCGGACCTGGTCATCTCCCGCAGCGGCGCGGGCACCATCGCGGAACTCACCGCCCTCGGCAAGGCCGCCGTCCTCATCCCGCTCGCCAGCTCGGCCGGCAACGAACAGGCCCACAACGCCGCCCACCTGCAGGAGGCCGGCGCTGCGACCGCCCTGCTCGGCGAGGTGACCGCAGACGCCCTGGGGGAGGCCGTGGCACCCCTGCTCGCGGACCCGGCCCGCCGCGCCGAGATGGCCCACCGGGCCCGGTCGCAGGGCCGCCCGGACGCGGCCGAGCAGCTGGTCGACGTCCTCCTGTCCGTCGTCGAGGACCAGGCGTAGGCCGGTCCTTTCCTGCCTGCTTCGGTGTGACCCTGTGTCAGACTCGCAGCCGTGTCCCCCGACCTGGCCCTCCTCCGGGCGCTGATCCACCGATCGCCGGCCATCGCCACCCGGCCCGGGCGCGGTGCGCCGGACGTGTGGATCCGCGCGGCCGAGTCGGCCGTGGGCCCGCTCGCGCCGTCGTACCGGTGGTGGCTGGCCGAGTACAACGACGGCGAACTCGACGGCGTGCCGCTCGCGACTCTCGCCGCACCCGGCGAGCGCGGTGCCGACGACCTCACCGCTCGGTGGCGCCTCGACGGGGATCGGCTCTGCTTCCACGCCGACCCGGACGCCGGCGACACCTACCACTTCGCGCTCGACCGTCCGGCGGAGCCGGGTACGGGCGGGGAGTACGTGGTGATCCGGCGTGACCGCCGGAGCGGCGCGGAGGAAGCGGTGGCGGACTCGTTCGCGGGTTTCCTGACCGTACGCGTGGCCCGGACCACCGAGCTCGGCGACGGCCCCACCCCGGCGCTGGCCCGGCTCTGGCGGTCGACGCCCGGCGTGTGCCTCCCCAACGGCGTGGTGATCTACGGCCCGCAGGACCTCCTCGAACGCAACGAGACCTACGAGGTACGCGAGTACCAGCCCGACTGGGTGCTCATCGGTGACGACAGCGGCGGACACGGCCTGTTCATGCGGCGCGACGGCGGTGCGGGGGCAGCTGTGTACAGCCTCGACCTCGGCGCGGGCGACCACGACATCGACAGCCCCGGCGTGGGCGAGTGGCTCACCGACGACCTCCCGGCCTGGCTGGCGGGCATGGCCGCCGGGTAGGCCCGCCGAGCGGGCCTGACGGGCCGGCCCTCTCATTGGGCGAGGAGCAGCGCGGCAAGGTGCGCGAAGGGGTGGGCGCTGACCGGGGGCGCGTTTTCTTCTGGCTCTGTACGGACACCCGTAGTACGGTGCATTTATGGACACTGCCGCCTCCTCCACCCCCGAGACCGCCGGACGCCGGCCGAAGGAACGCCGATTCGAGATGCGCCTGACCGATGAGGATGACGCCCTCATCACCGAGGCCGCCAGCCTCGCAGGGATCACCAAGTCGGAACTCGGCACCGCCGCCCTCCGTGCCTACGCCCGCGATGTCATCGCCGACTACCGGGCTACCGCCGTCTCCGCCGAAGAGTTCTCAGCCCTGCTGGCCGCCCTCGACCAGCCCGCCGAACCGAACGAGCGCCTGCGCCGGGCCGCCAGGACGTGGCAGGAACAGGTGGACCAGCGGTGACCCGCATCAGCGAGCTGATCGACGTCCCGCTTACCGGCGCGGACGGCTTCGATTCGGGCATTCCCGTCCTGGACGACTGGCTCCGTGATGCCTCCGCGACGATGGTGCGGGCCAACCTGGGCCGGACGTTCGTCTGGCGGGACGCCACTGGGAAGGTGGTCGCCTACTATCACCTCACCCCGCATGAGGTCTGCCAGGAGGGAATCCCCAGCCGGGACCGGTTCTCCGCGAAGCACCGCCCCGTCCCCGGGTTCCTGCTCGCCAAGCTGGCCCTCGACAAGACCCTTCACGGGCAGCGCCTGGGCTCGGCGTTGCTGTACGACGCGCTGACCCGTGTGGCCACCGCCGCCGAGCAGGTCGGTGGCCGTCTGGTGGTCGTGGACGCCATCAACGACCACGCTGCCGGCTTCTACCGCGCCCACGGCTTCAAGGATGTGCGCGCCGATCATCCGGACCGGCCGCAGCGGCTGTTCCGCCCCATCGCCGACCTACTCGGCTGAGAGCCTGCTCCACGGCCCCGTCCTCCAAAGGCGGGGCTTCGTGCTGCCGTGGGCAAGTCAAAGAACGAGGGCAGGGCCCAGCGCCGAAGCCCCAGGCCTTGCCGTGCCCTTGGTCCCAGCAGGCTGGGGAAGTGGAGAGCATGCGCCCGGCCTGCTGACGCGGCACCCGCGCGACCCGACCCACCCGCCGATCGGCGGGGTGGGCTACCCGCCGGTAGGCGGGTGTCGTGTGGTCCCTGGGGCGTGTGAGGATGTGCTCGCCTTCGGGGGGTGGCTTCGCTGATCGCACTCAATCATCGCCGGAATCTCATGTTCCGTGCCGTGCGGGCGTTAACAACTGATGGTCCGTCATCTCCGTGGTGCCCGGCCGCCTCCTCCTGGAGCGCAGTTCACCCCTCCAGGAAATGGCGACGGAATGTACAGGAAAGTCCCCATACGTGCGGGTTGGGCGCGGCGCGCCCTCGCCCGGGCGTTGACGGTCACCGCGCTGGCGACGGCCACCTCGATGGTGGTGTCGGTGGCGCACGCCGTCCCGGCGAAGGCCGCGCCGCGCGTGGCGGACCCGGTGCCGGGTTACGCCGTCAATGGCGAGTTGGCGCACTACGACTTCGAGTGGAGCGAGCCGGACTCCTCGCCGAACCTCATCGACGGCGGCCCGAGGGCCATTCACCACAACGGCGTCTACGCGGGGCCGCGTACCGACAATGAGTCGATCTGGGGCAACCCGGCCGCCGGTGGCCGGACGCTCCGGCTGAACGGCGTCGACAACTACATGACCGTGCCGGTCACCCTGCCGACGGACCAGTCGTTCTCGGTCTCGGCCTGGGTGCAGCTGTCCAAGACCGGGCAGTCCTCCACGGTGGTGTCCGAGGACAGCAGCCGGGTCTCCGGCTTCTACCTGAAGGTGAATGCGGACGGCAAGCCGGTGTTCGCCATGCTGCACGGCGACGACGAGAAGGCCGCCTGGGACACGGCGGCCGGCTCGACCGCCGTCGCCGTCGCCACCCCCACCAACTACGACTGGACGCATCTGACGGGCGTCTTCGACGCGGCGGCCGGTCAGGTCAAGCTGTACGTGAACGGCAACCTGGCCGCCACCGCGCCGCACACGGCGACCTGGCAGGCCACCGGTCAGGTGCAGGTCGGCCGGGACATCTGGGCCGGCCAGCCGGGCAGTTACTTCCCGGGCCGGATGGACGAGGTCCGGATCTGGCAGCGGGCGCTGCCGGATCTCGACGCCGCCGGGGTCGCGATCCCGGCCGACGTCACCCGCGCGGACCGGTGCCAGGCGGGCAGTTGGCTGCACGCCGGCGGACCGAGGGTCAAGGCCGCAGCCACCCAGAGCCTGAACGGCACCGGCGCGGACGTGCGCCGGGCGGTGACCTGGTGGGGCAACGGCACGCTCGGCGACGCCAGGATGCAGGATCAGGACGACCAGCGGACGGCCAACCAGGCCCAGGCGGCCGGCCAGACGGGCTGGTCGAACACCACCAAGTCCTTCGCCGTCGCGCCGGACTACCAGTCGTTCTACACGGCCCCGGACTACGGCAAGCCGATGCGCGACTTCCTGCTGGACAGCGGCGACAAGAACTTCAACCCGCCGCCACCGCCCAAGCCGACCCAGGCGGTGCTGGACCAGGCGCTCGCCATCATGAAGCAGCGCAAGGCCGAAACCGCGAACCAGCCCTGGGGCGGGGTCTACGGCTTCTTCTCGTCCGAGGACTCGCTGAAGGCGATGTCCTCGTACCAGATCGCCCGTTGGATCCGGCTCGGCGGTTTCCCGTCGGTGGCTCCGGTGAAGGACTCGGCCGAGTTCCGGATGGAGGTCGAGGACCTCAAGATCCAGTGGGCGGGCTGCGACACCGCAGACCCGGCCGACCCGTTCCACGTGTTCGGTGACGTGGTCGCCACCGCGAACGCCGAGTGGCAGGCCGAGCAGGACGCGCAGGCCAAGCAGCGCGCCGACATCGCGGCCGCCGACCTCCAGGCGACCAAGGACGTCCGGACGGCCTCGGCCGCGATGGTCGAGGCGCAGGGGCAGGCGTACATCGTCAGCCGGATGCTGCTCTTCCAGAAGTACTGGCAGGGCAGGCCGAAGAGCGACATCCTCTACCCGAAGCCGGCCGACTTCGCCCAGGCCGCCACCAACCTCACCAACGCCAAGAAGGCGGTCGCGGTCCAGCTGACGATCGCGAAGAACGCCGCCGCATCGGCCAAGTCCCAGGCGGACAAGGCCACTACGGCCCAGGCCGACGCCGGTAAGATCGCCGCCGCGAACGGCACCCCGTACGGGCGCGGTCTGACCTACGCCCGGCAGTCCGCGCAGGTGGTCAAGGCTTCGGCCGCCGCCGCGCAGTCCTCGGCGAGCGCCACCGCCGCGACCCTGGCGGCGGTCTCGGCCACCCAGGCCGACAGCGCCGCTCTCTACGCCCTCGGCGACACCCAGTCCCACGCCGCCAAGGCCGAGTTCCAGCGGGCCGCCGCCCAGGAGGCCGCCGACCAGGCCCACGCCGCAGCCGTGGCCGCCGCCGCCCAGGCCGACCAGGCCGGGCAGGCCGCAGCCCGGGCCGCCGCCGACAAGGTGAAGGCCCAGCAGGCGGAGCAGACCGCCAGGTCCGCCGCCGCCGACGCGGACAAGCAGCGCGGCATCGCCGACCAGGAGCGTGCCAACGCCGCGACCGCCAGGGCTACGGCGGACTCGGAGCGGGCCAAGGCGGTCCAGGCGGAAGCCACCGCGAAGGACCAGCAGGCTGCGGCCGCAACCGCCTTGGGCGCAGCTCAGACCGCCGGACAGACCGCTGCGGACAAGGATGCCGCAGCAAGCGCCGCCGAGGGACGAGCCGCCGACGCGAGGGATGCCGCCGTCGCGGCCGAGGCCAACCGCGACGCGACGCTCTCCAGGCAGAAGGCCAGCGAGGCGATCGCCGCAGCGGCCGAGGGCACCACCGACGCGCAGGAGACCAGGCAGGCGGCGAACGACGCGGCGACAGCGGCCGGTCAGGCCGGCACTGCGGCCACCGACGCGCGGGCCGCCGCGAACGACGCGGGCACGGCCGCCGTCTCCGCTCGCACGGCCGCCACTCAGGCGGACGGCGCGGCCGCCCGGGCCAACGCCGCCGCCACGAGCGCCCAGGCGGACGCGGCGGTCACCGCTGCGGCAGCCGCGACCTCGCACGCTGCCGCCGCCGACGCCATCGCGGCGTCGGAGCAGGCCGCGACGAACGTCAAGAACGCGAACGATCAGGTCCAGAAGGCCGGAGCAGCCACGGCTCAGGCTCTGGTCGCGTCGAAGGCGGCGCGCGCCGAGGCCGACCAGGCGGGCATCGACAGCGCCCGTACGGCAGGTCAGGCCTTCGCTGCCGCAGAGGCCGCCACGGCGGCGCGTGACGCGGCGTCGTCCGCGATCGCCTCCGGCAACGACGCCATCTCGCTGGGCACGCCGTTCCGGGAGAGCGACTCCTCCGCCGGGCTGGCCGTCCTGGTCGGCCAGACCAGCAAGACGCTGGCCCAGTCCCAGGCCGACACCGCCAAGGCCCGGGCCGACGAGGCGGCCAAGGCCGCCAAGGACGCGGCCGCCGCAGCTGCGAAGGCCGACGCCGCAGCGAAGGCGGCGGCCCAGGCCTACGCCGCCGCCGCTGCGGACACTGCCGCCGCCACGGTCTCGCTGCAGAAGGCCCGCGACTTCGCGGCCCAGGCCGCGAGTGACGCCCAGGCGACGAAGACCGCCGACGCCAACACCACCGGGTACGACCTGCGGGCCCAGTCCGACGCGTTCTACGCGACCCTCGCTGCGCGGGACGCCTCGGCCGACGCGACAGCCGCCCGCAGTTCGGCCACCGACGCGGAGCAGAGCGCAGCCGGCGCCCACCAGGCCGCCGACAGCGCCGCCGCCAGCGCCGGCACCGCCCGTGCCACCGCCACCACGGCGGGGCAGGACGCCACTGCCGCCGAAGCGGCGGCGGCCACCGCGCAGGGCGACGCCACCCAGGCCAACCAGGCCGCGACGGCCGCCGAGGAGCAGGCGCGCAAGGACGAGCAGGCCGCCCGTGAAGCGGCGATGGCGTCCGGCGGCACCGGCGTCACGGGCGGCGCGGGGGCGGATCTCACGGCCGGCGACGAGCAGGTCCTGCTGGCCCAGTGCGGGCAGACCTGCGTCGACCAGTACCGTCAGGCCCGTGCGGACGCGAGCAAGGACGTCCTCGACTGGGTGAAGGAGAACGGCGGCCAGATCCTGCTGGACGTTCTCGGGATCACCGACGCCAAGAAGTGCTTCACCCAGGGCGATGTCGAGAGCTGCCTGTGGACGGTCGTCAACGTCGGCAGCCTGGTCGTTCTCGTCGGCAAGGGTCCGGCCCTCACCAAGGCGATCATCCGGATCAGCACGGGGATCGCCAAGTTCTTCGAGGAGTCCGAGGCCGCGGTGCGGATCCTCAACCAGCTCCGCAAGATCGTCGAGCGGGCCAAGGACGTCCCCGCGTGCGCGGTGGGAGCCGCCGGTGCGATGACTGCGCACGCCGCGCACCCGGGCCTGTCGGCGCGGGCGTCCGGCCCGGTGTGCTCGTGGATCGCCGGTGCGATTCCGGTTGCCACGGATATCGCGCGGGGCTCCCTCAAGATCATCAGGGAGAAGCAGTTGGAGAAGGCCATGGCCAAGATCGGAGAGGACATCCACGACTTCAAGGCGGAGTACGTCGGAGCCAAGCTGGTCGCGAGGTTCGACTGTGCCTACGATGCGCTCAACCGAGTCATCCTCATCAGCAAGGACGGCAAGACCCTGATCCCGACCGCGCTGAGGTATGTCCCGTGAGCGCCTTCCGCATGTACCTCAGGATCGTCAGCACCACGCTGTCCCCCGAGGACATCACCACCCGGCTCGGCACACAGCCGGACGAGGCGTACGCGATGGGCAGCCGGCGTCGGCCGGAGCTGCCCGAGCGCGGCCACACGTCCTGGATGCGCCGGGCGACGGTGCCGGAGCCCGGTGCCAGGCCCGAGGACCTCGAGCCGGTCGTGCTGAGCTGGGGGCGGGCTTTCGCCGACGCCGTCGGCGCCCTGGCCGACAGTGGTGACGCCGACGTCTCCTTGGTGCTCGTCCAGTCGATCAGGGACCTCGGCAGCCCCGCCGAGAAGGGGATCCCGCTCGGAGCCGAGCTGATCGCCTGGCTCGGCGCGGCGCGGGCGGGCCTCGACATCGATCAGTACGTCTTCCACGACTGCGAACCGGAGTCGGACGGCCCGGTGTAACGCCGACTGGGACCGGAGCCCGGTCATCGACGCGCTCGACGCGTCGATGACCGGGCTCTCCGCTGTGCTGCCGGGCCACGTGCGGTCCGCTCGTCAGTGTGTCCGTCCCACGTGTTTCTTACCGCTGAGGTATTCCCACGACCAGCTCACCCGCTTACCTCGGCGTCGCGGTGTTGAAGATCGCCCGGGACTCGTTGACCGCGTCCATCCATGTTGGCGACCGCACTTCCAGGGTCTGGGCCAGGCGCTCGACCTCGCGCAGGCGGCCGGCGGTCCCCAGATTCCGCGCGATCTCCGCATGCGCTGCGCAGGTCGTGAGGAACACCTGAAGCGTGCCGATCGAGCTGTCCTCAACGTGACGGCCGGGCGGTGCCTCCGACGGGTGACCGTCGGGAGAGACTGGGCCGGTGACCTCGCAGATCTTCTCGCCCGGGCTCCAGCAGACGCTGGATCTGATCGGCATTTTCGTCTTCGCCCTGTCCGGCGGCCTGATGGCCGTGCGCAAGAACATGGACATCTTCGGCATCTGTGTGCTGGCGGAGGTGACCGCGCTCGGGGGCGGGGTGATGCGGGATCTGGTGATCGGTGCCACGCCGGTGGCGGCGTTCACCAACCTGGGGTACTTCGTGACGCCGCTGGCGGCGGGGCTGGTGGTGTTCTTCCTGCACCCGGAGGTGGAGCGGATCAACCGGGCGGTGCAGACGCTGGACGCCATGGGTCTCGGGCTGTTCTGCGTCACCGGCACGGTCAAGGCGCACGACTACGGGCTCGCCTTCGTGCCCTCGGTGGCGCTCGGGATCCTCACGGCGGCCGGTGGCGGCGTGATCCGCGACGTGCTCGCGCTGGAGAGCCCGGCGCTGCTGCGCTGGGACCGGGAGATCTACGCGGTGCCCGCCCTGGTCGGCGCCACGGCGGTGGCCGTGCTGCTCGCGATCGGCCACCTGGACGCCTGGACGGCGACGGCCGCCGCGCTCTCCGCCTTCGTGATGCGGATGCTCGCGCTCAAGTACGGCTGGCGCGCACCGCGTGCTTGGCACCGCAACGGTTCTCGCACCAGCGAGGAGTAGGCGACCCGCCGTACGCCAGCGAGACCGCCTCGACGGTGCAGAGCAGCTCCGGCAGCAGCCGGCTGAGCTCGGCGATCGGGGTGAGCAGCACCGGCGCGGAGATCGAGCAGGCCGCGATGGCGGTGCCGTCCGTCCCGACGATCGGCGCGGCGATGCAGTTGACGCTCTCCTGGTACTCGGCCTGGTCGGCCGCCCAGCCCTGCCGCCGGACGGCGGTCAGCTCGGTGCGGAACTGCTCGGCGGAGCGGATGCTGTGCCTGGTCCGGGCCGGGAAGTCCTGGCCGGTCAGAAAGGTGGTCAGCTGATCCTCCGGCAGGTCGGCGAGCAGCACCTTGCCGACGGCGGTGGCGACCGCCGGGACGCGCCGCCCGATCCGGCCGACCGGATCGGGCCAGGAACCGGGCCGGTCGGGGTAGCGGCCGTCGACGCGGTCCAGGTAGAGCACCTCGCCCTCCTCCAGCACCGCGAGCTGCACGGTGTGCCCGTACCGCTCGTTCAGCGAGGCCAGGTAGGGCGCGGCGACCTGCCGTACGTCGATGCCCTCCAACGCCTGCTGGGCGAGCGAGAAGAGCCGGCCGCCGAGGCGGTAGCGGTGGTCGGACCGGCGGTCCACCAGACCGTGCTCCTGCAGCGTGCGCAGCAGCCGCAGGGCGGTGGACTTGTGCACACCCACCCGGGCGGCGGCCTGTTCGAGGGAGGCGGGCCCCTCGCCGAGGGAGGTCAGAATCGTCAGTGCCCGGTCGACCGACTGCGACATCCGCGCCCACCCCATCCACGCCCCGCTGGTGAGGCAGGACGCTAACGGCGCGTTGCAGTGCGCGCAATGGCCAAATCGTGACCCTGCACCGCCCTGGGGCCGGGAAGTTCCTCCACGGCCCCTACACTTGGAGCCGCTATGCCATATCTCGATCATGCGGCCACCACCCCGATGCTGCCCGAGGCGATCACCGCCATGAGCGCGCACCTCGGGGTCGTCGGCAACGCCTCCTCGCTGCACGCCGCCGGCCGCCGCGCCCGTCGGGTGGTCGAGGAATCCCGGGAGTCGCTGGCGCAGTCGCTGGGCGCCCGGCCGAGCGAGATCGTCCTCACCGGGGGCGGTACCGAGTCGGACAACCTGGCCGTCAAGGGCCTGTTCTGGGCCCGCCGGGACGCCGACCCGGCCCGGCGGCGGGTGCTGTGCAGCCCGGTCGAGCACCACGCGGTGCTGGACGCGGTGCACTGGCTCGCCGAGCACGAGGGCGCGGAGGTCGAGTACCTGCCGGTCGACGGCTACGGCCGGGTGCACCCCGAGGTGCTCCGGGCGGCCGTCGAGCGTGACCCGGCGTCGGTCGCGCTGATCACCGTGATGTGGGCCAACAACGAGGTCGGTACCATCCAGCCGATCACCGAACTCTCGTCGATCGCACGCGAGTTCGGCATCCCGATGCACGCCGACGCGGTGCAGGCGCTCGGTCAGGTCCCGGTCTCCTTCGCCGACTCGGGCCTGGACGCGCTGACCGTCACCGGCCACAAGATCGGCGGACCGTACGGCGTCGGGGCACTGCTGCTCGCCCGCAGCGTGACTCCGGTACCGCTGCTGCACGGTGGCGGCCAGGAACGCGACGTACGCTCCGGCACGCTCGACGTGCCCGCCGCCGCCGGGTTCGCCGCCGCCACCGCGATCGCGGTGGAACGCCGGGCCACGCACGCCGCCGAGCTGGCGGCCCTGCGCGACGAGCTGATCGCGGGTGTGCTCCGGGTCGTCCCGGATGCCGTGCTCAACGGTGACCCGGCCGCTGCCGGACGGCTCTCCGCCAACGCGCACTTCTCCTTCCCCGGCTGTGAGGGCGACGCGCTGCTGATGCTGCTCGACGCCCAGGGCATCGAGTGCTCGACCGGCTCCGCGTGCTCGGCGGGCGTCCCGCAGCCCAGCCACGTCCTGCTCGCCACCGGCGCCGACCCGCTGCTGGCCCGGGCCTCCCTGCGCTTCTCCCTCGGCCACACCTCGACCCCCGCCGACGTCGCGGCCCTGGTGACGGCCATCGAGCCTGCCGTACACCGCGCCCGTAACGCGGGGCTGGCTGCCGCAGCGCGGCGTTGAGCGCGAGCGGAAGGGTGCGGACCGTTGCCTTCCGGTTTCGCGCACGCGGTTCATCAAGCAGGGCCTCGCGCCCCCAAGAGCACTCCGGCCCGCGTCGTAAGCTGGGTGCATCATGACTGACTTCCCTGGTGCCCCGACCGCCGCAAGCAACGGCCGCCTGCGAGTGCTGGCCGCGATGTCCGGCGGGGTGGACTCCGCCGTTGCCGCCGCCCGAGCCGCCGAGGCGGGCCACGAGGTGACCGGGGTGCACCTGGCGCTCTCCGCGAACCCGCAGTCCTTCCGGACGGGCGCGCGTGGCTGCTGCACCATCGAGGACTCCCGGGACGCCCGCCGTGCGGCGGACGTGATCGGCATCCCGTTCTACATCTGGGACCTGGCCGAGCGGTTCCGCGAGGACGTGATCGACGACTTCGTCGCCGAGTACGCGGCCGGCCGCACCCCCAACCCGTGCCTGCGCTGCAACGAGAAGATCAAGTTCGCCGCGCTGCTCGACAAGGCCATCGCGCTGGGCTTCGACGCCGTCTGCACCGGCCACTACGCCCGGATCGTCGATCTCCCGTCCGGCGAGCGGCAGTTGCACCGCGCCGTCGACATGGCCAAGGACCAGTCGTACGTGCTCGGCGTGCTCGACGCCGACCAGCTCGCCCACTCGCTCTTCCCGCTCGGCGACACCACCAAGGATGTCATCCGGGTCGAGGCCGAGCAGCGCGGGCTGGCCGTCGCGAAGAAGCCCGACAGCCACGACATCTGCTTCATCGCCGACGGCGACACCCAGGGCTTCCTGGCCAAGCACCTCGGCACCGCCACCGGCGACATCGTGGACGAGGACGGCGCGAAGGTCGGCGAGCACGACGGCGCGTACGGCTTCACCATCGGCCAGCGCAAGGGCCTGCGGATCGGCCGCCCGGCCGCCGACGGCAAGCCGCGCTACGTCCTCGACATCTCCCCGGTGAACAACACCGTCACCGTCGGCCCGGTCGAGGGCCTGGACGTGCTGTCGCTGACCGCGATCCGCCCGCGCTGGTGCGGGACGGCGCCGCTGGCCGACGGCGCGTACACCGCGCAGCTGCGCGCCCACGGCGACGAGGTGCCGGTGACGGCCTCGGTGGTCGACGGCGAGCTGCGGGTCGAGCTGGCGACCCCGGCCCGGGGCATCGCGCCCGGCCAGGCCGTGGTGCTCTACGACGGCACCCGGGTGGTCGGCTCGGCCACGATCGCGTCCACGGGACGCCGTACGCAACCGGCCGCCCCTGTCGGGTAGCCGTAAGCACGGAGTTTGACCGGCCGCGTACGGTTCGACTGTGAATATCACCGTCTTCTGTTCTGCTTACTCGCTCGACGAGCGCTACACCGAGCCCGCCGCCGAGTTCGCCCGGCTGCTGGGCGAGCGTGGCCACACCCTGGTCTGGGGCGGCTCGCACGCCGGGCTGATGGGCCTGCTCGCCGACGGCGTCAAGGAGGCCGGCGGCCGGCTGGTCGGCATCTCGGTCGACCTGCTCGCCCACAAGACCTACGAGGGCGCGGACGAGCTGGTGATGACCCGCGACCTCGCCGAGCGCAAGGCCCAGCTGCTGGCCCGCGCGGACGCCGTGGTGGTGCTGGTCGGCGGGCTCGGCACGTTGGACGAGGTGTCCGAGGTGCTGGAGCTCAAGAAGCACGGCCTGCACGACAAGCCGGTCGTGGTGCTCGACACCGACGGCTTCTACGAGGGCCTGCACACCCAGCTGCTGCGGATGGACCAGGAGGGCTTCCTGCCCCGGCCGCTCGCCCAGCTGATCACCTTCGCGGCCACCCCGGCCGAGGCCCTCGACCACCTCCAGCACCTCCGGGAGCACTGATGGGCAACCACCTGATCACCGGCGCCGGTTCCGGTATCGGCGCGGTCGTGGCCGAGCGGCTGGCCGAGCGCGGCGAGAACATCTGGCTGTTCGCCCGCAACGCCCGCCGGGCGGCCGAACTGCGCCAGCGCTTCCCCACCGCCCGTACCTTGGTCGCGGACCTCGCCGACCCGGCCAAGCTCTCCTGGGCGCTCGGGCAGCAGGAGCTGCCGGTCGAGATCGACTCGCTGCTGCACATCGCCGGGGTGGTCCAGCTCGGTGAGATCGGGGATCTCCCGGTCAAGGCCTGGCAGGAGCAGCTGAACGTCAACCTGGTCGCGCCGGCCGAGCTGACCCGTCTCGTCCTGCCGTCCGTCCGGCTGGTCCGGGGGCACGTCGTCTTCGTCAACTCCGGTGCCGGGCTGAGCGCGAGCCCGACCTGGGGCGCGTACGCGGCGAGCAAGTTCGGCCTGCGCGCGCTCGCCGACTCGCTGCGGGCGGAGGAGCACGCCCACGGCGTCCGGGTGACCACGGTCTACCCCGGCCGTACCGCCACCCCGATGCAGGTGAAGGTGCACCAGCAGGAGGGCAAGGAGTACGACCCCACCCGCTGGATCGCCCCGGAGTCGGTGGCCACCGCCGTGCTCACGGCCCTCGACCTGCCGCGCGACGCCGTGATCACCGAGATCACGGTCCGCCCGGGGAAGTGATCGCGGTCCGCCCGGGCAAGTGACCGGGAAGTGACCGCAGCAGTGATCGATGCCCGTCCGGGGAAGTAGCGCAGGGGCACTAGTCTCGGCCGGGTGACCACTGAATACGCCTTCCCCGAGCTGACCGGCGCCGCGACCGGTATCGGTTCGATGCCCGGTACCGACGCCCGCGAGGCCGCGAAGACCGCCGTCGGCGCGCTGGAGCAGCTCCCGTACCTGCCGGAGCTGCCCGCGCGCGGACCCGGTGCCGACATGATCGGGCGCGGGGCCGGGCTACTGGTCGAGCTGTTCGCGCAGACCGAGCCGAGCGGCTGGCGGTTCGCCGACCGGCCCGGCCGGGACACCAAGCGGGCGCACTCCTGGCTCGGCGAGGACCTGGACGCCCTGGAGGAGTTCACCCAGGGGTACCAGGGCGCGCTGAAGGTCCAGGCCGTCGGCCCGTGGACGCTCGCCGCCGCCATCGAACTGCGCGGCGGTGAGAAGGCGTTGAAGGACCCGGGCGCCTGCCGGGGCATCGCCGAGTCGCTCACCGAGGGCCTGCGCCGGCACCTGGCGGAGGTCCGCAGGCGCATCCCGGGCGCGCAGCTCGTACTCCAGCTGGACGAGCCCTCGCTGCCCGCCGTGCTCGCCGGTTCGGTGAAGACCGCGAGCGGTTTCTCCCGGCTGCGCCCGGTGGACCGGCAGGTCGCGGAGGAGGTGCTGCGGGGCGTCGTCACCAGCCTGGACGCGCCCGTCCTGGTGCACTGCTGCGCGCCCGAGGTGCCGATCCCGCTGCTGCGCCGGGCCGGGGTGGCCGGGGTCGCACTGGACCTCTCGCTGCTGACAGAGCGTGACGACGACACCATCGGCGAGGCGGTCGAGGCCGGGACGCGGATCCTGGCTGGTGTGGTGCCGTCCACCGACCAAGGATTGTCGGACCCGGCCGGTAGTGTCCACGGTGTCAGGACGTTGTGGCGCAGGTTGGGGCTCTCCCCGGAGCTGCTGGGCCGCCGCGTGCTGGTGACACCGACCTGCGGGTTGGCGGGGGCGAGTCCCGCCTACGCCCGCAAGGCGCTGTCACTGAGCGCGCAGGCGGCGCAGAGTCTGGTGGACAACCCGGAGTAGTTCATGAGGATGCGGAGGACGCGGTGGCGGTCGAGGGCTGGGAAGAGGTTCCGGCTGAGGTCCGGGAGCGGCACGCCGAGCTGGCGGACGAGATCGAGACCCATCGGATCACCTACTACGAGCACGACTCCTCGGTCATCACCGACGCGGAGTTCGACCGGCTGATGCGCGAGCTGGAGGCGATCGAGGCGGAGCACCCGGTGCTCCGCACGCCCGACTCGCCCACCCAGAAGGTCGGCGGCGGCGTCGCCGAGGGCTTCGTGAAGGTCGAGCACCGCGAGCGGCTGCTCAGCCTGGACAACGCGATGGACGACGAGGAGCTCGCCGCCTGGGCCGAGCGCGTCGCCAAGGAGCTCGCGGGGGTGGAGTACCACTACCTCTGCGAGCTGAAGGTGGACGGCCTGGCCGTCAACCTCACCTATGAGCGCGGCCAGTTGGTGCTGGCCGCGACTCGTGGCACCGGCCGGGTCGGCGAGGACATCACCGCGAACGTCCGCACCATCAAGGAGATCCCGCACGAGCTCAAGGGCGACAACATCCCCGAGCTGGTCGAGATCCGGGGCGAGGTCTACCTCCCGACCGAGGCCTTCGCCGAGCTGAACGCCTCGTTCGCGGCCGAGAACGACCGCCGCCGGGCCGAGAACGAGGAGCGCGCCAAGGAGGGCAAGCGCCCGCACGCCCTGGTCAAGCTGTTCGCCAACCCGCGCAACGCCGCCGCCGGTTCGCTGCGGATGAAGGACCCGCTGGTCACCGCCTCCCGCCCGCTGCACATGGTGGTGCACGGCATCGGCGCCCGGGTCGGTTTCGACATCGACTGCCAGTCGCACGCCTACCAGCTGCTGCACGACTGGGGCCTGCCGACCGCCCGGCACAACCGGGTGGTCGCCACCCTCGACGAGGTCCGCGCCTTCATCAAGCTGTACGGCGAGCAGCGGCACGCGGTCGAGCACGAGATCGACGGCGTGGTCGTCAAGGTGGACGAGATCCCGCTGCAGGGCCGGCTCGGCGCCACCTCCAAGTCCCCGCGCTGGGCGATCGCCTGGAAGTACCCGCCGGAGGAGGTCACGGCGAAGCTGGCCAGCATCCGGGTCGGCATCGGCCGCACCGGCCGGGCGACGCCGTTCGCCGTGCTCGCCGAGCCGGTGAAGGTGGCCGGCTCGATGGTCCAGTACGCGACGCTGCACAACCAGCAGATCGTCAAGGCCAAGGGCGTACTGCTCGGCGACACCGTGGTGCTCCGCAAGGCGGGCGACGTCATCCCCGAGATCCTCGGCCCGGTCGAGGACCTGCGGGACGGCACCGAGACCGAGTTCGTGATGCCCGTCGAGTGCCACGAGTGCGGCTCCCAGCTGCGCCCGATGTCCGAGGGCGACATCGACGTGCGCTGCCCCAACGCCCAGTACTGCCCGGCCCAGGTGCGCGAGCGCGTGGCGTACCTCGGCGGCCGGGAGTCACTGGACATCGAGGGCCTCGGTTACGTCGCGGCCACCGCGCTCACCCAGCCGCTGGAGCCCGCCGACCCGCCGGTCAAGAACGAGGGCGACATCTTCGGGCTGACGATGGAGCAGCTGCTCCCGATCACGGTCAAGGTCCGCGACCAGAAGACGGGCATGCCGAAGCTCGACGACAGGACGGCGGCGGAGAAGACCGTCACGTTCTTCGCCAATCTCAAGGGCGAGCCGAAGAAGACCGCGACCCTCCTGCTGGAGAACCTGGACAAGGCCAGGGAGCGTCCGCTGTGGCGATACGTCAACGGACTGTCGATCCGTCACGTCGGCCCGGTGGCGGCTCAGGCGCTGGCCCGGGAGTTCCGGGACCTGGACCGGATCTTCGCCGCGACCGAGGAGGAGCTGGCCGCCGCCGAGGGCGTCGGCCCGATCATCGCCCGCTCGATCAAGGAGTGGTACGAGGAGGAGTGGCACCGGGAGATCCTCGACAAGTGGCGCGCGGCCGGTGTCCGGTTCACCGAGGAGGCGGCCGAGGACGAGGGCCCGCGTCCGCTGGAGGGGCTCACCGTGGTGGTCACCGGCACCCTCGCCGGGCACACCCGGGACGGCGCGAAGGAGGCGCTGACCTCGCGTGGTGCCAAGGTGACCGGGTCGGTTTCGAAGAAGACCGACTTCGTGGTGGCCGGTGACAACCCCGGGTCCAAGTACGACAAGGCCGTGCAGCTGGGGCTGGTGGTGCTGGACGACGCGGGCTTCACCGTCCTGCTGGAGCAGGGCTCGGAGGCGGCCCGGGCGCTCGTCGGGCCGGCGGAGGCCGAACTCCCGGAGGAGGCTCCCGAGGCCTGACACTCGTTACCTTCCTGATGCCGCGTCACCAGGGTCCGGCCGTCGGAAAGAGGGCATTCTGTCACTGTGTGGCGGCGACTCACGGAGGTTCCGTCGGTGAGGTGCTCACGGATGTCCGAAAGTCCGCCCTTCCGGCGGACACCGGCTTACCCTTGAGCGCAACAGTGTGTCAGCAAGGGTGATCGGTACCGGTCCTGTGTCCGGAGCCGTAGGGGACACCCGTCACTGGCGCCCATCGGCACCATCGAGGTGCCGGCACCGAAAGGCGGCCTGACGGGGCGGGCCCGACGGAGGACAGGGCTTATGGATCGTTCGACCGGCGGCGCGCCCACACGCCCGCCGCAGGGGGTGGCGGGTGCGGTCCTGCTGCTCGGCGTGCTGCTGGCCGGGGCCGCGCCGCTCATCCCACTGGCCGTTCTGGTCTACCGGCACGAACCCGAGCTGCTGCCGCTCTTCGCGGTCCCGCTCGCCGTCCTGGTGGCCGCCTGGCGGATCGCCCGGGACCGGGCCCGGGACCAGCTCACCGACCCGCTGACCGATCTGCCGAATCGTCACGCCTTGCTGTTGGCGGCCCAGGACGCGATCGCCGACCACGAGGACGAGGAGGACTACAGTGTCGGGCTGATCCTGCTCGACCTCGACCGGTTCAGGTCACTCAACGACGCTTTAGGGCACACGGCGGGCGACCGACTGCTGGTCCACATCGCCCGCCGCCTGCACCGGGCGCTGCGCTCCGGCACCCACAACCCGGCCCGCAGCGATCCCGACGACGTGTTCTCCAGCCTGCCGCCCGCCGTCCAGCGCGGCGGCCGCCCGGTGGTCGCCCGGATGGGCGGCGACGAGTTCGCCGTGCTGCTCCCCGGCGTCGGCTGCGCGGACACCCTGGAGCGGGTCGCCAAGGCCCTGATAGCCGAACTCGCCGCGCCGATCCGGCTGGACGGCCTGCTGCTCGTCCTGGAGGCCAGCGCCGGACTCTGCGTCTACCCCCGGCACGCCCAGGACGCCGAAGCCCTGCTCCGCCGCGCGGACGTCGCGATGGGCCACGCCCAACGCCGCCGCAGCGGCGTCGAGCAGTACGACGAGGCCCGCGACCTCGACACGCCGTACCGGATCGGACTCCTCGGTGACCTCAGAAGGGCCCTGGAGACCAACGAGGTGCAGCTGCACTACCAACCCAAGGTCGCCTTCGACGGCCGGGTGGTCGGCCTGGAGGCGCTGCTGCGCTGGGACCGGCCGGGCCGGGGCCGGGTCGGACCGGACGAGTTCATCGGCCTCGCCGAGTCCAGCGGCCTGATGCCCCGGCTGACGGACTACGTCCTGGAGGCCGCCGTCGGCCAGCTCGCCACCTGGCGCCGGCAGGGGCTGGAGGTCCAGGTCGCCGTCAACGTCTCACCGCGCGACGTCCTCAGCCCGGGCTTCGCCGGCCGGGTGGCCGGTCACCTGACCAGGCACGGGGTGCCCGCCCACGCCCTGCAGCTGGAGATCACCGAACGGCTCCTGCTGGACGACTCCCGGCTCGCCGCCGACACCCTCGCCGAGTTGCGCCGCTACGGCGTCGGGATGTCGCTGGACGACTTCGGCACCGGGCACTCCTCGCTGGTACGGCTGCGCAGCCTGCCGGTCGGCGAGCTGAAGATCGACCGCTCCTTCGTCTCCCGGATGGTCGCCGACCACCACGACGCCGCCGTGGTCCGCTGCTCGGTCGAACTCGCCCACTCGCTCGGCCTCACCGTGGTCGCCGAGGGCGTCGAGGACGACGAGACCTGGGAGCGCCTGCACAGTATGGGTGTGGACGCCGTCCAGGGTTGGCTGGTCTCGGCCGCGCTCCCGGCCGACCAGGCCACCGCCTGGCTGATGGTCCACCGCAACAACGCCCCGACGGTCGAGTGGCTCACCCCGCGCGCCCTGCCTCCGGTGGTCCAGTCGGAACTCCCGGCGCCTGCACCCACCACTCCCCAGTAACGAGCGGGTACTCCTCAGGGGCGCGAGGCCCCTTTTGATGAACTGCGCGCGCGACAATGCACGACGTACGTGCACTGTTGCGCGCGCAGTTCCCCGCGCCCCTGCTCCGGTTGCTCTAACGCGTTGCGGCGCCCCATAGGATGGTCCCCTAGACCATGAGATCGCGGGCGCCCCTCCGGCGCCCGGCCTCACCAGAACTCACCCCCTGAGGATCGCTGCATGCCTGGCATCACGCGCGAGGAGGTCGCCCACCTCGCTCGGCTGTCGCGTCTTGAGTTGCAGGCCGAAGAGCTGGACCACTTCGCCGAGCAGCTCGACGTGATCATCGGCGCGGTCGCCCGCGTTTCCGAGGTCGCCGGACAGGACGTACCGCCCACCTCCCACCCGCTGCCGCTGACCAACGTCATGCGCGCGGATGTGGTCCGGCCGTCGCTCACCCCGGAGCAGGCGCTCTCCGGCGCGCCCGCCGCCGAGGAGCAGCGTTTCCGTGTGCCGCAGATCCTGGGGGAGGACTAACACCCATGACCGATCTCATCCGTTCCACCGCAGCCGAGACCGCCGCCGCCATCGCGAGCGGCCAGGTCAGCGCCGTCGAGGTGACCCAGGCCCACCTGGACCGCATCGAGGCCGTGGACAAGAAGGTCAACGCCTTCCTGCACGTCGACACCGAGGGCGCGCTCGGCGCCGCCCGCGCTGTCGACGAGAAGCGCGCCCGTGGCGAGAAGCTCGGCCCGCTGGCCGGTGTCCCGCTCGCGCTGAAGGACGTCTTCACCACCAAGGGCATTCCGACCACCTGTGGTTCGAAGATCCTCGAAGGCTGGATCCCGCCCTACGACGCGACCGTGACGTCCCGTCTGAAGGACGCGGGCGTGGTGATCCTCGGCAAGACCAACATGGACGAGTTCGCCATGGGGTCCTCCACCGAGAACAGCGCCTACGGCCCGACCGGCAACCCGTGGGACCTCTCACGCATCCCCGGCGGCTCCGGCGGCGGCTCGGCGGCGGCCCTGGCCGCGTACCAGGCCCCGCTTGCCATCGGCACCGACACCGGCGGCTCGATCCGCCAGCCCGGCGCCATCACCGGCACGGTCGGCGTCAAGCCGACGTACGGCTCGGTCTCCCGCTACGGCCTGGTCGCCTTCTCGTCCTCGCTGGACCAGGGCGGCCCCTGCGCCCGTACCGTCCTCGACGCGGCCCTGCTGCACGAGGCCATCGCCGGGCACGACCCGATGGACTCCACCTCGATCGACGCGCCCGTCCCGGCCGTGGTCGAGGCGGCCAAGCGCCGCGACATCCGTGGCATGCGGATCGGCGTGGTCAAGGAGTTCGCCGGTGAGGGTTACCAGGCCGGCGTGATGCAGCGCTTCAACGAGAGCGTCGAGCTGCTGCGCGAGCTGGGCGCCGAGGTCGTCGAGATCTCCTGCCCGTCGTTCCTGCTCGCGATGCCGGCGTACTACCTGATCGCTCCGAGCGAGGCCTCCTCCAACCTGGCCCGCTTCGACGCGATGCGCTACGGCCTTCGGGTCGGCGACGACGGTACCCGCTCGGCCGAGGACGTCACCGCCCTCACCCGCGAGGCCGGCTTCGGCGCCGAGGTCAAGCGCCGCATCATCCTTGGCACGTACGCGCTCTCCTCGGGCTACTACGACGCCTACTACGGTTCGGCCCAGAAGGTGCGCACGCTGATCTCGCGCGACTTCGATGCCGCCTTCGCGGGCGTGGACGTCCTGGTCTCGCCGACCACGCCGACCACCGCCTTCCCGATCGGCGAGCGCGCCGACGACCCGCTGGCGATGTACCTGGCCGACCTCTGCACGATTCCGTCCAACCTCGCGGGCAACGCGGCCATGTCGCTGCCCTGCGGGCTCGCCCCGGAGGACAATCTCCCGGTCGGCCTGCAGATCATCGCTCCCGCGATGGCGGACGACCGCCTGTACCGCGTGGGCGGCGCCGTCGAGGCCGCACTCAACGACAAGTGGGGGCACACCCTGCTGGAGGAGGCACCGGCACTGTGAGCAAGATCGAGAAGGCCAAGGCCCAGAGCTCGCTCAAAGGCTTCAAGCACAGCAAGACCGGCCTGTGGCTGTCCATCGGCGCCAGCGCGTTCGGCGCGATCTCGGTCGTCAAGGACGTCAAGAAGGCCCGTGGCGAGCAGGACACCCTCAAGCTGATCAACGCCGTGGTCGGCGCGGTGGCCCTGGTCACCGGCACCGCCCTGCTGCTCCGTGAGCTCAAGCAGCTCGGCGACGAGGACATTCTCCGGGGCTGAACGGCCCGCTGGGCTCGAGTGCTCGTCAGGCCCGGCTCCCTCCGCTGTGGGGCCGGGCCCGTACCTCCCAAGACTTTTTAGTGAAGGGGACGCTGTGAGCGTCATGAACCTGGTGTCCTACGACGACGCCATGGCCTCCTACGACCCGGTGATGGGCCTGGAGGTCCACGTCGAGCTGGGCACCAAGACGAAGATGTTCTGCGGCTGCTCGACCGAGCTCGGTGCCGAGCCGAACAGCCAGACCTGCCCGACCTGCCTCGGCCTGCCCGGCTCGCTGCCGGTGGTCAACGCGATCGGCGTGGAGTCGGCGATCAAGATCGGCCTCGCGCTGAACTGCGAGATCGCCGAGTGGTGCCGGTTCGCCCGGAAGAACTACTTCTACCCGGACATGCCGAAGAACTTCCAGACCTCGCAGTACGACGAGCCGATCGCCTTCAACGGCTACCTCGACGTACAGCTGGAGGACGGCGAGATCTTCCGGGTCGAGATCGAGCGCGCCCACATGGAGGAGGACACCGGTAAGTCCTCCCACATCGGCGGTGCGACCGGCCGGATCCACGGCGCCTCGCACTCGCTGCTCGACTACAACCGGGCCGGCATCCCGCTGATCGAGATCGTCACCAAGCCGATCGAGGGCGCGGGCGTCCGCGCCCCCGAGGTGGCCAAGGCGTACGTCGCCGAGCTGCGCGAGCTGATCAAGGCGCTGGACGTCTCCGAGGCCCGGATGGACAAGGGCCAGATGCGCTGCGACGTGAACCTGTCGCTGCGCCCGCACGGCCGGGAGAAGTTCGGCACCCGGAGCGAGACCAAGAACGTCAACTCGCTGCGCTCGGTCGAGCGCGCGGCCCGCTTCGAGATCATGCGGCACGCGACCGTGCTGGACGACGGCGGGACGATCGTCCAGGAGACCCGGCACTTCCACGAGGAGGACGGCTCCACCACGGCCGGCCGGATCAAGGACAACGCCGAGGACTACCGCTACTTCCCCGAGCCGGACCTCGTCCCGATCGCCCCCTCGCGGGAGTGGGTCGAGGAGCTGCGCGCCGGGCTGCCCGAGCTGCCGCGCCTGCGCCGCGCCCGTCTGCAGGGCGAGTGGGGCCTCTCGGACAAGGACATGCAGTCGGTGCTGAACGCCGGCGCCGTCCAGCCGATCCTGGAGACCATCGCGGCCGGCGCCCCCGCCGACCAGGCCCGTAAGTGGTGGATGGGCGAGCTGGCCCGTCGCTCCAACGAGACCGGCACCGACCTCGCCGAGCAGCCGATCACCCCGGCCCAGGTCGCCCGGGTCTGCGCGCTGGTCGCCGAGGGCAAGCTCAACGACAAGCTGGCCCGCCAGGTCATCGAGGCCGTGCTCGCCGGTGAGGGCGAGCCGGACGCGGTCGTCGAGAAGCGCGGCCTGGCCGTAGTCTCCGACGACTCCGCGCTCGGCGCAGCCGTCGACCAGGCCATCGCCGAGAACGCCGCCATCGCGGACAAGATCCGCGACGGCAAGCTCGCGGCCGTCGGCGCCCTGGTCGGCGCGGTCATGAAGACGACCCGTGGTCAGGCCGACGCGGCCCGCGTGAAGGACCTCATCCTGGAGAAGCTGGGCGTCCAGGCCTAGGACGGTCGGGCTAAGGCTCCTTAGGTACCTCCAGCTGTGCCCACCCTCGACAGGGGTGGGCACAGCTGTTTCTAAGGCTGATTCCAAGTCTCTAAGGCGTCGGGGCCCCCGAAGATCGGGAATGCTGCCGATGTCGGGCACCCCGCTGGGGGAGGAGTCTCTTACCCAGGACGACGGACCGGCCGAAGGGGCCGGGAAACGTCCGGTACGAGGGGAATCCCAGATGTTCCAGTACGAGATGATCCAGCAGCGGAACGCCGAACTGCACCGGCTGGCCGAACACTCCCGCCTGGTCCGCGAGGCCCAGGCCACCAGCGGCCGGCGCCGGACCGGTGTGCTGAGCCGGCTGGCCCGGAGCGTACGGCCGGCCGTCGCGCCGCGTCGCGCCGCGTGCCTCGCCGAATGCTGACAGACCGGCACAACCGGGTCGTGGAAGGGGAGGTGGCCGACGGCGCCTCCCCTTCCGGGCGTCCGGGGACCGGGATAACCCTTCCGCGGCTGTCCGGGGGCTATGGGATGCTCACCGTCATGGAGCAGATATCGGTCAGTCCTGTCTTCGTCGGTCGCGGTACCGAGACCACCGCCCTCACGGCGGCCCTCGGCCGCGCGGCGGCGGGTCAGCCGCAGGCCGTGCTGATCGCCGGTGAGGCGGGGGTGGGGAAGACCCGCCTGCTCGAGGAGTTCCTCGACGAGGTGTGCGGCGAGAAGGTCGTCATCGGCCTGGGCGGGTGCCTGGAGGTCGGGGCCGAGGGCCTCCCGTACGCGCCGCTGGCCACCGCGCTGCGCCGGTTGTACCGCCGGCTCGGTGCCGAGCTGGAGCGGGCCGCCGAGGGGATGGCGGGCCACCTCGCGCGGCTGCTGCCGGAGTTCGGGGAGACCGGCGCCGAGCCCAACGACGAGTTCGGGCGGGCCCAGCTGTTCGAGCACACCACCCGCCTCTTCGAGCGGCTGAGCGCCGAGCGGACGATCGTCCTGGCGATCGAGGACCTGCACTGGTCCGACCGCTCCACCCGCGAGCTGCTCGCCTACCTGATCCGGACGCTGCACCGCTCGCGCGTCCTGATCGTCGCCACCTACCGCTCCGACGACCTGCACCGCAGACACCCGCTCCGGCCGTTCCTCGCCGAGCTGGACCGGCTGCGTACCGTCCAGCGGCTGGAACTCGCCCGCTTCGGACCCGGCGAGGTGGCCGCGCAGCTGGCCGGCATCCTCGGCACCGAGACGCCCGACCGCGAGCTGGTCGACCGCATCCACCGCCGGTCCGAGGGCAACCCGTTCTTCGTCGAGGAACTCGCCGCCGCCCACCAGGACGGCTGTCCGGCGGGGATGACCGACTCGCTGCGGGACATCCTGCTGGTCCGGGTCGAGGCGCTGCCGGACGAGACCCAGCGGGTGCTGCGGATCGCCGCCGAGGGCGGTTCGTACGTCGAACACGCGCTGCTGGCGGCCGTACTGGACGACGGCGACGGTGACGGCGACGCCGAGGAGGCGCTGATCGGGGCGCTGCGGACCGCCGTCGGCGCCAACGTGCTGCGGCCGGACACCGACGGCGAGGGGTACCGCTTCCGCCACGCGCTGGTCCGCGAGGCGGTCTCCGACGACCTGCTGCCCGGCGAGCGGTACCGGATCAACCGGCGGTACGCCACCGTGCTGGAGGGCGACTCCGCCCTGGTCTGCACCGACAGCGGGCCCGCCCGGCTCGCCAACTACTGGTACCACGCGCACGATCCGGCCCGCGCCCTGCCGACCGCCCTGGACGCCGCCCGGGCGGCCCGCCGCCGCAACGCCTTCGCCGAGCAACTGCGGATGCTGGAACGCGCGCTGGGCCTCTGGGACGAGGTCTCCGAGGAGGTCCTGGCGACCACTCTGCGCCCGTACGACTGGGCCGAGACCTACCCGCCGTGCAGTTGTGACGCGGGCGACCACGACGAGTCCTGCGACCGGCTGCGGCTGATCGACGTCCTGGCCGAGGCGGTGGTGGCCGCCCGCCGCAGCGGCGATCCGGAGCGCGGCCTGAGCCTGTCCAAGCGGGCGCTGAAGCTGGTGGACGAACGGGAGGACCCGGAGCGCGCCGCCTGGTTCCGGATGCACCGCTCGCGGATGCTGGGCCACCTGCTGCGGGCCGGCCGCGACGAGGAGATCGAGCACGCGCAGCGGCTGGTCGCGGGCCTGCGCCCGTCGGCGGTGCAGGCGGAGGTGTTCGCGCTGGCGGCGGCGCACGCCGCGGCCCTGCAACCGACCACCGGGGACGTGGCGCTGGCCGAGCGGGCGGTGGCGATCGCCCGCGAGGTCGGCGCCACCGGCGTCGAACAGCACGCCCGGATGACGCTCGGCACGCTCAGCGCCTACCTGGGGGACCCGGAGGCAGGCGTCGCCCTGCTGACCGACGCGGTCGAGCGGACCAAGTCGCTGGGGGCACCCGACCTGCACTGCCGGGGCCTGAACAACCTGGCCAGCCTGCTGCTGGACGTCGGACGCCCGGCGGAGGCCGAGGCCCTGGCCCGGGAGGGGCTGCTGGCGGCGGGCCGGACGGGACTGCTCGCCAACACCGGTGCGATCCTGGCGGGCAACCTCGCCGAGGCGCTGATCGCCCTGGGCCGCCCGGCGGAGGCGACCGAGGTGCTGGCCGAATGGGACACCGACCTCGGGTCGGGCTCGTGCCACGAGTTCCTCGACCGGCTGCGGGGTGAACTCGCGCTCGAACGGGGGGATCCGGCCGCCGCCGCGGCCTTCCTCGCGAGGGTCAGGCAGTTCGGCCGGGTACGGCAGTCGCAGCACGAACTCCCCAACGTACGACTGGCGATGCGGATCGCGGCCCGTGCGGGGCGCCCCCTGGAGGCACGGGCCGAGCTGCTCGCGGTACTCGACGCCCGCGCCGCGCGGCGCCGGGAGGAGGGCGACCGGCTGCCGGAGGGTGCTTGCGACCGGTTGCTGCCGGTGCTCGCCGAGGCGGCGGCGATCGAGGCGGACGCCCGGGGGCTGCCGTCGGCCGTCCCCGGCCGGGCGGCGGTGCTGGGCCGGATCGCCGAGGTGGCGGCCCGGTTGTCCCCGCGAGTGCCGCTGCACCTGGGCTGGGCGCGGCTGCTGGCGGGGGAGCTGGCCCGGGCCGAGGGCGCCGACACCCCGGCGCACTGGGCCGCCGCCGTCGCGGCACTGCGGGCCGTCGACCCCGGATACCCGCTGCTGCTCGCGCTGTACCGGAGCGCCGAGGCGGCGGCCGTCGCCGGGCAGCGGGAGTCGGCCGCCACCCTGCTGCGGGAGGCCCACGAGCTGGCCGAGGCCCGGAGTGACCGCGAACTGCGCCGCGAGATCACCCGGCTGGCCGAGCGCGCGGGGCTCACTCTCTACAGCCGCCCGGCCGCTCCCGTGGCGAGCGGCCGGGCGGTGGAGGCGCTCGGCCTCACGCCGCGCGAGCGGGACGTGCTCCAGCGGCTCGCGCTCGGCCGGACCAACCGGCAGATCGCCGAGGAGCTGTTCATCTCGCCCAAGACGGCGAGCGTGCACGTCTCCAACATCCTCGCCAAGCTGGCGGTGGGCGGTCGCGGCGAGGCGGCGGCGCTGGCGCACCGCCTACGACTCTTCCCCGAGGCCGAGTTGGTCCCTACGGGCGCTTAGCGGGGGTCCCCCTGCTGTGGCCACGCGTACCGGCGGGGGCCGGGGCGTCCACGCTCCCCCGGCGTACGCTCCGCCCAACCGGTCCGATCCGGTCGAAGCGGGTGCAAATCCCTACGGGTGGACCATTACTCTAAGTTGAGTGTATGTGTCATTGAGTGACCAGAGTGGTGTAGTGTCCCGACTGGGAACACCGGTACGGCACGGCGGATCAGCTTCGCCGGCCCGCCCCGCAGGTGCCGGAACGGTCTTTCGGGGGCACTGTGATGACGCGACGTCAGGTCGCTTCGAGCGGTGGCACAGCCGAGGTCCGGGCGCGCTGCGGCCCCGGGCCGGAGGGGGAGATGTCGAGTGAACTCCACCGATGCGGTGTTGCCTGCCGCGCCTGCGCCGGGCCCGGCGGGCGAGGCCCGCAACTGCCCCCGCCACGTCCACCCGCAGCAGGCCCACCCCGAGCAGGCCCACCCCGAGCAGCCGCACCGGGACCAGTCTCACGCGCAGCACCTGCACCCCCGGCTCGCCGAGGCCCCGGCGGGCCGTTTCGGTGCCGTGGGCCACTGGGTGGCGGCCTGTTGGGCGGCCAAGTCCTCGGCGGCCAGAGCCTGGTGGGGCAGCCCCTGGTACCTGACCCCCTGGGTGCTGGCCAGCCGCGCGGTCCGGCGCCCCGGTACCGCCCTCGTGGTGCTCTGCCTCGGGTACGCGCTGGGGGCCGCGCTCGACTGGGGCTCGCCCTCGCTCGCGCTCTTCATGGGTGACTTCGGTCTGGCCGGTGCCGCCCTGGCGGCCGCCCTCTCCTGTCTGTTGCACGGCTGCACCGTCGGCGGCCCGTCCCGGCCGGCCTGGCTGCTGTTCGGGCTCTCCTCGTCCGTGGTGGCGTTCGGCAACGGCGCCTGGGGCTGGTACGAGGTCGTGCTCCGTACCGACCTGCCGCCCGACTCGCCCGCCGCGTACGCCTTCCTGCTCTTCGCCCCGCTCGCCATCGCCGGTCTGCTGGGGCTCGCCCAGCGCCCGCGCACGGCCGCCGACTGGCTCTGCCTGGTGCTGGACGGATGGCTGGTCGCGGGCTCCCTGTTCACCCTCAGCTGGAGTCTCGCGCTCGGCCGGGTCGCCGCAGGGGAGGGCGACGACCCCCTCCGGCTGGCGCTCGGCCTGGCCTACCCCGTCCTGGACATCCTGCTGATCAGCCTGGTGGTCGGCCTGCGCTTCCGCAGCCGGGACGGCAACCGGGCCGCCGTCCACACCGCCATGGTCGCCCTCGCGGTGACAGTGGTCTGCGACGCTCTCTTCACCTCGCCGGAGCTGCGGAACAGCTACCACTCCGGCGAGTTGCTGGACGCCGGCTGGTTCTGCGGAAGTGTGCTGCTCGCCCGGGCGCCCTGGTCACCGCGCCGCAGCCCGAGCCGCGAGCACCCCTCGTCCGGCGGAGCGCCGCGCCGCCGGGTCGCCTCCACCTTCAGCGCCCTGACTCCGTACGTCGCGGCGGCGGTCTGCACGGCCGGAATCCTCTACAACGCCCTGTACGGGCACCTGGACACCATGGTGGTCGCCATCGCCTGCACGGTCGGCTTCGCGCTGATCCTGCGCCAGGGCGTGATGCTGCTGGACAACCTCAAGCTGGCGCAGGAACTGGCCCAGAAGGAGGCGCACTTCCGCTCCCTGGTGCAGGGCTCCAGCGACGTCATCATGATCGCGGGCGCCAACGGCGTGCTCTCGTACGTGAGTCCGGCGGCCCTCGGGGTCTACGGCCGGGATCCGGAGGAGCTGGTCGGCGGCAACCTGCTCAACCTCGTCCACCCCGAGGACGTCGACCGGATGCTGCTGGAGGTCAGGCGGCTGCTGGTGAAGAGCCACGGCCGGCGCGGCGGTGAGGGCGCCACCGAGCCGTCGGCCCGGGTCGAGTGCCGGATCCGCTCCGGCGGCGGCGAGTGGCTGCACGTCGAGTCGACGGTCAACCGCTACCGGGACGGGCTGATCCTGAACAGCCGCGACGTCACCGAGCGGGTCATGCTGCAGGCCCAGCTCCAGCACAACGCCTTCCACGACCCGCTCACCGACCTCCCCAACCGGGCCCTGTTCGCCCAGCGCGTCCGCGCCGCGCTCGGCGCCCCCGCCGAGCCGGGCCCGCGCGCTCCGGAGCACCCCTACGGCCTCGACAGCATCTACACCGCCGACGGTTCGCGCGATCACCCCGGCCAGGACAGCTCCGCCATCGCGGTGCTCTTCCTCGATCTGGACGGTTTCAAGGCCGTCAACGACACCGCCGGGCACCAGGTGGGCGACGAGCTGCTGGTACAGGCGGCCCGCCGGCTCCAGGGCGCCGTCCGGGCCGGTGACACCGTCGCGCGGTTCGGCGGCGACGAGTTCGCCGCGCTGGTCTGCGGGCGGCTCGGCCGCAGCCAGGTCCACGAACTCGCCGAACGGCTGCGCTCCGCGCTCTCCGAGCCGTACTGGATCGGCGGCGCCGAGCTGGGCGTCGCCGCCAGCATCGGGATCGCGTTCGGCCCGCGCGACCACACGCCCGGCGCGGACCCCAAGGCCGCCACCGACGAGCTGATGCGCAACGCCGACCTGGCGATGTACCGGGCCAAATCGCAGGGCAAGGGCCGGGTGGTGCTCTACACCCCGGCGATGCGGGCCGAGTTGGACCGGCGGGCCGAGCTGGAGGACCGGCTCCGGGTCGCCGTCCGGGAGGGCGGCTTCACCCTGCTCTACCAGCCGTTGGTGGACCTGCACACCGGCGCGGTCACCGCCGTCGAGGCCCAGGCCCGCTGGCGCTCCGCCCAGGGGCTGCTGCTCACCCCGGCGGAGTTCCTGCGCACCGCCGAGCACGGTGACGCCGCCACCCGGTTCGCCCGCTGGATGCTCCAGGAGGCGGTCACCTCCGCCGCCGCCCGCCGCGCGGACCTGGCCCCGCCCAGATCCGTCCCCGTCCCGGTCTCGGTGCGGCTCACCTCCGAGCGGCTCTGCGCGCCCGGCATGTACGAGGCCATCATCGCGGTGCTGCGCGAGACCGGGCTCCCCGCCGAGCACCTGGTGATCGAGCTGGCCCGGACGGGTCCGGACACCGTCGCCGACGAGCTGGGCCGCCGGCTGGCCGCCCTGCGCCGGGCGGGGGTCTGCACCACCGTGGCGGGCTTCGGGGCGGGCCACGGCTCGCTCGGCGCGCTGGCCCGGCTCCCGTTCGACGCCCTCAAGCTGGACCGCAGCCTGGTCCAGGACGTCGCCGACTCGGCCGTCACCAGGGCGCTGGCCGGCCACGCCCTGCGGCTCGGCCGCGATCTCGGCCTGGTCACCGTCGCCGAGGGGGTCGACCACGCCCGGCAGGTGGTCGCGCTCCAGGAGCTGGGCTGCCGCCAGGGCCAGGGGCTGGCCTTCGCGCAGCCGCTGGACGAGCACCGGCTGCGCCGCGCGCTGGCCCGCCGGACGTACCCCCTGCCGCGTCCGCTCGGATCGCTCTCGGCCCGGCGCGCGTACCTGGCGGTCGACACCCGTTCGGGTGGCCGTGCGGAGCCCGGTGCGGGGCGGGTGGTGCACCGCCACGGGGCCCCCGACCTGCCGGAACGCCGGATGCCCACCGGTCCGTTGACAGGTCCGCATGGTGAGACCTCCGTCCCACCTGCTTGACACTCACCACCCCCTGGGAGGAAGGTCGGTGCCATGCGCACCCGAATTCTCGTACTTGGCGGGCGCGTCGGCTGAGTGGGCTACCGAGCCCCACTTGAGACAGACCGACGCGCCACCCCTCGCTTGCCCTTGGCACGAGGGGTTTTTTGTTGCACTGGAACTGGTCAAACACCGCAGAACCCCTGGCCGAAGCCGTCCGCACCTCCCTTTTCGCAGAAGACGGGCGGACGATTGAGGCAGAGCCGGAGACCGGCCACCCGAAGCGAGGCCATGACTCGCCCGGCCGGCAGAACCCGAGAAGAGACAGGCAGATGACTGAGCACGCCGCATCCCCCCGCCGTGGGGACAACCCGGCCGCCCACGCTCCGGGTCCCACCACCGTCGTCGAGACGATGACCGGCGCGCAGTCGCTCATCCGCTCGCTGGAGGCCGTAGGCGCGGACACCGTCTTCGGTATCCCGGGCGGGGCCATCCTTCCGGCGTACGACCCGCTGATGGACTCGACCAAGGTGCGCCACATCCTGGTCCGGCACGAGCAGGGCGCCGGTCACGCCGCGACCGGCTACGCGCAGGCGACCGGCAAGGTCGGGGTCTGCATGGCGACCTCGGGGCCGGGCGCGACCAACCTGGTCACCCCGATCGCCGACGCCTACATGGACTCCGTCGCGATGGTCGCGATCACCGGCCAGGTCGCCTCCAAGGCGATCGGCACGGACGCCTTCCAGGAGGCGGACATCTGCGGCATCACGATGCCGATCACCAAGCACAACTTCCTGGTCACCGACCCGGCCGAGATCCCGCGCGTGATCGCCGAGGCGTTCCACATCGCCGCCACCGGCCGCCCGGGTCCGGTGCTGGTCGACATCGCCAAGGACGCGCTGCAGGCCACCACCACCTTCCGCTGGCCGGTCGAGATGTCGCTGCCCGGCTACCGGCCCGTCACCAAGCCGCACGCCAAGCAGATCCGCGAAGCCGCCCGGATGCTGGTGAGCGCCAAGAAGCCGGTCCTCTACGTCGGCGGCGGCGTCCACAAGGCGGGCGCCGCCACCGAGCTGCGCATCCTCGCCGAGCTGACCGGCGCGCCCGTGGTCACCACCCTGATGGCGCTCGGCGTCTTCCCCGACAGCCACCCGCAGCACCTGGGCATGCCCGGCATGCACGGCTCCGTCCCGGCCGTCACCGCCCTGCAGAAGGCCGACCTGCTGTTCACCCTCGGCGCCCGCTTCGACGACCGCGTCACCGGCAAGCTGGACAGCTTCGCCCCGTACGCCAAGGTCGTGCACGCCGACATCGACCCCGCCGAGATCGGTAAGAACCGCCCGGCCGACGTGCCGATCGTCGGCGACGCCCGCGAGGTGCTGGCCGACCTGATCGTCGCCGTCCAGGCCGAGTACGACGCCGGGCACAAGAGTGACTACGCCGACTGGTGGGTCAAGCTCAACGAGTGGAAGACGACCTTCCCGCTCGGCTACGAGCCGGCCCCCGGTGGTGAGCTCTCGCCGCAGCAGGTGATCGAGCGGATCGGGCAGCTGGTCAGCCCGGACGCGATCTACGCGGCGGGCGTCGGCCAGCACCAGATGTGGGCCTCACAGTTCATCAACTACGAGAAGCCGGCCACCTGGCTGAACTCGGGTGGCGCGGGCACCATGGGCTACGCCGTCCCGGCCGCGATGGGCGCCAAGGCGGGCCGGCCGGAGGCCGTGGTCTGGGCGATCGACGGTGACGGCTGCTTCCAGATGACCAACCAGGAACTGGTCACCTGCGCGCTGAACAACATCCCGATCAAGGTCGCGATCATCAACAACGGGTCGCTGGGCATGGTCCGCCAGTGGCAGACGCTCTTCTACAACCAGCGCTACTCCAACACCGTGCTGCACTCCGGCCCCGAGCACGACGGCATCGCGGCCCCCACCCAGGGGACGCGCATCCCGGACTTCGTGCTGCTGTCCGAGGCGATGGGCTGCGTCGGTCTGCGCTGCGAGCGCCCGGAGGACCTGGACGCGGTGATCGAGCAGGCGATGGCGATCAACGACCGTCCGGTGGTCATCGACTTCATCGTCCACCAGGACGCCATGGTCTGGCCGATGGTCGCCGCCGGTACCAGCAACGACGAGATCCTCGCCGCCCGGGACGTGCGTCCCGACTTCGGCGACGACCTCGACTAACCCGCCCGTCGCCCGCCGCCACCCTTGCTCGATCCGGCTTCGCCGGAGCTCCTCTGGTGGACCTACCGATAGAGAGCTCATGACCATCATGTCCAAGCACACCCTCTCCGTCCTGGTCGAGAACAAGCCCGGCGTGCTCGCCCGCATCGCCGCCCTGTTCTCCCGTCGGGGTTTCAACATCGACTCCCTCGCCGTCGGCCCGACCGAGCACCCGGACATCTCCCGGATGACGATCGTGGTCAACGTCGAGGACCTGCCACTCGAGCAGGTCACCAAGCAGCTGAACAAGCTGGTCAACGTGATAAAGATCGTCGAGCTCGACCAGTCCGCTGCGATCCAGCGGGAACTGGTCCTGGTCAAGGTCCGCGCCGACGCCGAAACCCGGTCACAGGTCGTGGAAATCGTCCAGCTCTTCCGCGCCAAGACAGTTGACGTCTCCCCGGACGCCGTGACCATCGAGGCCACGGGCAGCTCCGACAAGCTGGAGGCGATGCTGCGGATGCTGGAGCCGTACGGCATCAAGGAGCTCGTCCAGTCCGGCCTGGTGGCGATCGGGCGAGGCGCCCGTTCGATCACCGACCGTTCCCTCCGAGCCCTCGACCGTTCTGCCTAAGGCTTCGCACCAGGCAACTGGTCAGCCACAGACAGGGGCGCGGGGAACTGCGCGAGACCGGAAGGCAACGGTCCGCAGGTTCCCACGTCGCCCAGCCCCCGCGCGCCCCTGGTCGTAACCCGTCTCACCCCTTAAAGCACTGCCCCACACCACCGCCGGGCCGACGTACGGTAAGTACGCAACGCACCTGGTACACCACACGCAAGGAGATGTGCCCCCGTGGCCGAGCTGTTCTACGAAGACGATGCCGACCTGTCCATCATCCAGAGCCGCAAGGTCGCGGTCATCGGCTACGGCAGCCAGGGCCACGCCCACGCGCTGTCCCTGCGCGACTCGGGCGTGGACGTCCGGGTCGGCCTGCTGGAGGGCTCCAAGTCCCGTGCCAAGGCCGAGGAGGCCGGCCTGCGGGTGACCGACCCGGCCACCGCCGCCGCCGAGGCCGACGTCATCATGATCCTGGTGCCGGACCCGATCCAGGGCGACGTCTACAAGGAGTCCATCGAGCCGAACCTGAAGGCGGGCGACGCGCTCTTCTTCGGTCACGGTCTCAACATCCGCTTCGGCTTCATCACCCCGCCGTCGGACGTCGACGTCTGCATGGTCGCCCCGAAGGGCCCGGGTCACCTGGTCCGCCGTCAGTACGAGGAGGGTCGCGGCGTTCCGGCGATCGTCGCGGTCGAGCAGGACGCCACCGGCAAGGGCCTGGAGCTGGCGCTCTCGTACGCGAAGGCGATCGGCGCCACCAAGGCCGGCGTCATCAAGACCACCTTCACCGAGGAGACCGAGACCGACCTGTTCGGTGAGCAGGCCGTCCTCTGCGGTGGCACCGCCGCCCTGGTGAAGGCCGGTTTCGAGACCCTGGTCGAGGCCGGCTACCAGCCGGAGATCGCCTACTTCGAGTGCCTGCACGAGCTGAAGCTCATCGTCGACCTGATGTACGAGGGCGGCCTGGAGAAGATGCGCTGGTCGATCTCGGAGACCGCCGAGTGGGGCGACTACGTCACCGGCCCGCGCATCATCACGGCCGACACCAAGGCCGAGATGAAGAAGGTCCTCGCCGAGATCCAGGACGGCACCTTCGCCAACACCTGGATCGCCGAGTACAAGGCGGGCCTGCCCAAGTACAACGAGTACAAGAACGCGGACTCCGAGCACCTGCTCGAGACCACCGGCAAGAAGCTGCGCAAGCTGATGAGCTGGGTCGACGAGAAGGCGTAACAAGGGACCACGAGGCACAACCGCCTTGTACAACCAGGCTGCTCCCGTCCGGGTGATTTCGCCGGACGGGAGCAGCCCGGTCCTCCGCCCGTCGATACACTTCCGAGTGCGCGTCAGGCCCACAGCGTCGTGCGTCTATCTACGCGGCATGCCACCTTCCCCCCGCCGGTCACGCCACGCCCGTGCCCCGGGGTGAACCGGACAGTTAAGGACACACTGTCGTGAGCAGCACTGTGACACCGAAAACCGCCGTAGTACTGATCGCCGAAGAGCTGTCCCCCGCCACCGTCGACGCGCTGGGCCCGGATTTCGAGATCCGCCACTGCAACGGCGGGGACCGGAACGAACTCCTCACCGCCATCGCGGACGTGGACGCCATCCTGATCCGCAGTGCCACCAAGGTGGACGCCGAGGCGCTGGCCGTCGCCAAGAAGCTCAAGGTCGTCGCCCGCGCGGGCGTGGGTCTGGACAACGTGGACGTCGCCGCCGCCACCAAGGCCGGCGTGATGGTCGTGAACGCCCCGACCTCCAACATCGTCACCGCCGCCGAGCTCGCCTGCGGTCTGCTGATCGCCAGCGCCCGGCACATCGCGCCCGCCAACGCCGCGCTCAAGCAGGGCGAGTGGAAGCGCAACAAGTACACCGGCGTCGAGCTGAGCGAGAAGACCCTCGGCGTCGTCGGCCTCGGCCGGATCGGCGTGCTGGTCGCCCAGCGGATGTCCGCCTTCGGCATGAAGATCGTGGCGTACGACCCCTACATCCAGGCCGCCCGCGCGGCCCAGATGGGCGTCAAGCTGCTGTCGCTCGAAGAGCTGCTGGAGGTCTCGGACTTCATCACCGTGCACCTCCCGAAGACCCCCGAGACGATCGGCCTGATCGGCGACGAGGCGCTGCACAAGGTCAAGCCGACCGTGCGCATCGTCAACGCGGCCCGTGGCGGCATCGTGGACGAGGCCGCGCTCGCCAGCGCGCTGCGCGACGGCCGGGTGGCCGGCGCGGGCCTGGACGTCTACGCGAAGGAGCCGTGCACCGACTCCCCGCTGTTCGCCTTCGACAACGTGGTCGCCACCCCGCACCTGGGCGCCTCGACCGACGAGGCGCAGGAGAAGGCCGGCATCGCCGTCGCCAAGTCCGTCCGCCTCGCGCTCGCGGGCGAGCTGGTGCCGGACGCGGTCAACGTCCAGGGCGGCGTGATCGCCGAGGACGTCCGTCCGGGCCTGCCGCTGGCCGAGAAGCTCGGCCGGATCTTCACCGCGCTGGCCGGCGAGGTCGCCGTCCGCCTCGATGTCGAGGTCCGTGGCGAGATCACCCAGCACGACGTCAAGGTGCTCGAACTCTCCGCGCTCAAGGGCGTGTTCGAGGACGTCGTGGCCGAGACGGTGTCCTATGTCAACGCCCCGCTGTTCGCCCAGGAGCGCGGCGTCGAGGTCCGTCTGACGACCAGCAGCGAGAGCCCCGAGCACCGCAACGTCATCACCGTGCGCGGCACGCTGTCCGACGGCGGCGAGATCGCCATCTCCGGCACGCTCTCCGGCCCGAAGCAGACCCAGAAGATCGTCGGCGTGGACGCGTTCGAGGTGGACGTGGCGCTCACCGACCACATGGCCTTCTTCAAGTACGAGGACCGCCCCGGCGTGGTCGGCACCCTCGGCCAGATCCTCGGCAACGCCGGCATCAACATCGCGGGCATGCAGGTCGCCCGGGACGGTGACCGCGCGCTGGCCTCGATCACGGTCGACAGCGAGGTCTCGCAGGAGGTCCTGACCGAGATCGCCGGCGCGATCGGCGCCGAGTTCGCCCGCTCGGTCAACCTCGGCTGACCCACCCCTTCTGACGATTGGCTGAGGGCCGGCTGGTGACCGGCTGACCGTTCGTCATCGTCCTGACAGCCCCCTCGGTCTGATGTTGTGCTGATTGCGTAACAGCAGGCCAGGGGGCTGTCATGGTGCAAGTCGGACTCTCTATGCTCATCCCCGTCATCACATCACCAAGGGGAGGAAACCGGCATGAGTGACGGAATCGGCAGCCTGTTCGGCATAGCGCAGCAGCTGCTCGGCAGCGCCCAGCAGCAGGGTCACGGGGACAATCACGACAACTTCCTGGAGGGCCTCAGCCAGCGCCTGCTGGAGGGTCACGAGCCCGTCCAGAACGGTGTCACCTACGAGATCGACGAGAAGTTCTTCTCGCCGACCCACGACTTCTGGATCAAGCGCGGCGGTGAGCGCGTCTTCCAGGTCGACGAGAAGATGTTCAGCTTCAGCGGCGTCATCGCGCTGCAGGACGTCAACGGCAACGAGCTGTACCGGATCTCCGAGAAGATCATGACGCTCCGGGACATCCGTTACATCCAGCGCGGCGAGCAGCGCATCGCCACGGTGAAGAAGGCGCTCTTCTCGCCGCTGGTCTACAAGTTCACCGTGACCTTCGAGAACGGTGCCGAGCTGCACGTCACGGGCAACATCACCGACCACCAGTACGCCATCACGTTCGGGCAGCAGGAGGTCGCGCACATCGCCCGTAAGTGGTCGCTGCTGAGCGAGCACTACGGCGTCACCATCGTCCCCGGCCAGGACGACGCACTGCTGCTGACCATCGCGGCCTGCGCCGAGGCCATGGTCCTGGACGACTGATCCCGCCCCGACCCGCCAGGGCCCGGACCGCCGCTGCGGTCCGGGCCCTGTGCCGTCCCGGGCGCTGTCTCAGATAGTAGGAAATCCAAGTAGTTGTGCAGACAGCAACGGTGGGTCCGCGTACCTTGGAAGAGCCGGACGGTGAGCCCACCCCCTTCAAGCCAGGGTGCGCGGCCCCTCCGTGCCGTACGCACAACGACAGGCGACCCCTGCTCGGCGTACCAACTTCTCCCCACCCTCAGCACGCTCACGTGCCCTGAACCGAGGAGCCCGGTATGCCCCACGCAAACCTGCTCACCCACCGTGACCACTACACCGCCCCCGCCGCCCCCGTCCGGACCCCGCGCCGCCACCGCCGGTCCGAGCCCGACCCGCACGCCGCAGCCGCCCTCCAGCGAGCCCTCGACCGCCGCGACAACGGCGGCGCGACGGGCCACGGCGCCTGACGGCTTCACAGCCAGGCGCCCCTGTCGTGGTTAGCCCGAATGCCTGACGATCCGTCACCCGCAGGAGTGCAAGCCCGACCCCGGAGGGGGAACTCGCTGGCCCTGGTCGACGAGGTGATCCTAATTTGGTGCTCCGGGAGGGTGATCGACGTCCGCGCCGCGCGGGCTGTACGCAGATCAGTCCACCCCTGCCGGGGGAGGCGGACCTGTGCGCACCCATGGTGCTCTGACCCGGATCGGTATCACCCTCGCCGTCGTCGCCGGCTCCGCCGTGCTCGCCGCCGCGCCGCCCACCGGTGCGGCGGCCGAGCCAGGTGCGATCGGGAGTCGGGCCGATACCCAGCAGAGCGTTCTGCTGGAACTCGACACCGAGGCCGCCGCCCCCGCCTGGCGCCGGGCCGGCACCGAGGCCCGGCGGGCCCGGCGCTCCCCGGAGGAGGTCCGGCGGCAGGCGGCGCAGGCCGGTGCCGACCAGCGTGGGCGGGTGAGCCAGGCGCTCGACCGGCTGGCCGACGCTGTCCACAGGGCCGCCCCGGACTCCCGGGAGCTGTACCGCACCCGCACCCTGCTCGCCGGTCTCGCGGTGACCGCCCCGGCCGGGCGGCTGCCCGCGCTGCGCGCGCTGCCCGGCGTACGGGCGGTGCACCCGATCACCCGCAAGGAGCGCGGCAACGCGTACTCCGTCCCGCTCACCGGCGCGCCCGCCGTCTGGTCCGGCACTCTCGCGGACGCGGGTCTGCCCGGCAACACCGGTGCGGGCGTGCGGATCGGCATCATCGACTCCGGCATCGACTACACCCACGCCGACTTCGGCGGTCCGGGCACCGAGCAGGCGTTCCGCTCGGTCGAGCGCGGCAAGCCCGCCCCGGCCGCCCTGTTCCCGAACAGCAAGGTGATCGGCGGCAAGGACCTGGTCGGCGACGACTACAACCCGGACCCGTCGGCCCCCAACTTCCAGCCCGTCCCGCACCCCGGCCCCAACCCGCTGGACTGCGCGCTGAACGGCCACGGCACCCATGTCGCGGGCACCGCCGCCGGCCTCGGCGTCACCTCCGCCGGCAAGACCTACACCGGCCCGTACCACCCGGGGCTGGACCCGGCGGGCTTCAAGGTCGGCCCCGGCGCCGCCCCCGGCGCTCAGCTGTACGCGATCCGGGTCTTCGGCTGCGACGGCTCCACCGACCAGCTCGCCCAGGCCCTCGACCTGGCGGCGGACCCGAACGGCAACGGCGACCTCTCGGACCGGCTGGACGTCGTCAACCTCTCGCTCGGCAGCCGCTTCGGCAACCCCGACGACACCGACGCACTGGCCGCCGACCGCCTCGCCGAGCTGGGGACGGTGGTGGTCGCGGCGGCGGGTAACGAGGGCGACGTGTACGGCGTCGGCGGCAGCCCCGGCAACGCCGCCCGGGCCATCGACGTCGCCGCCTCGGTGGACGGGCACGCCGACGCCGACGGGATCCGGGTGCTCGCCCCCGAGCCGATGGCCGGTCTCGTCCCCGCGCACTGGAGCGCCAAGTACCAGAGCTGGTCGGCCAAGGACGTCAGCGCCGAACTCGCTCTCCCGGTCGACCAGTCGGACGGCTGCGCCGCCTTCGACGCGGCCGACGCCGCCCGCCTCAAGGGCCGGATCGCGGTGCTGAGCTGGCATACCAAGGATCCGGAGCGGGCCTGCGGCTCCGCCCCCCGGGCCGACCACGCCGCCGCCGCCGGGGCGGTCGGCACACTGTTCGCGGCCGACGGTGACCACCTGGGCGAGATCGCCGGTGACGACAGGATCCCTGCCGCCATCATGGCCAAGGCCGACGGTGAGCGGCTGGTCAAGGCCGTCGCCGCGGGGCCGGTCCGGGTGCAGTTGGCCGTCCCCGGCAATCCGCTGCACGGTGCGGTCGTCCAGAACCAGCCGCTCCGGGCGGACACCCTGACCAGCTTCACCTCACGCGGCGTCGGGCTGCCGGGCCTCGTCAAGCCGGACGTCGCGGCGCCGGGCGAGACCATCTGGTCGGCGCGGGTGGGCACCGGCAGCGGCGGTATGCGCGAGGACGGCACCTCGATGGCCAGCCCGCACATCACCGGGCTCGCCGCCCTGGTCCGGTCCGCACACCCGGGCTGGTCGCCGGCCGAGGTCAAGGCGGCGCTGATGAACACGGCGGGCGACACCTGGCTCGGCGACGACCACACCGGCCCGGTCTACGGCCCGGAGCGGACGGGCGCCGGCCGGGCCAGGGTCGACCTCGCCGTCCGCACCCCGGCCGTGGCGTACGCGGCGGGGGAGGGCTCGGTGGACGGCGCGGTCGGCGTCTCCTTCGGTCCGGTACCGGTCACCGGGCCGACCGAGCAGGCCCGGGAGGTCGAGATCCGGAACTTCTCGGATCAGCCGCTCGACTACACCACCGGCTACCTGCCGGCCACCGAAGTCCCAGGCGCGCGCTTCGACCTGTCGCCTGCTCAGGTCACCGTCCCGGCGGGCGGTACGACCCGGGTCACCGTGACCCTGCGCGTCCCCGGGCGGCTCGGCCGGGCGCCCGATCCGACCATCGACCTCACCCAGACGGGCCACGCCCGCAGCTACCGGGCCGAACTCTCCGGGCGGCTGCTGCTGACCCCCGTCGGCGCCGACGTACCGGCCCTGCGCGTCCCGCTCTTCGCCGCCCCGCGCCCCGCGTCCGAGCTGTCGGCGGGCCCGCAGGCCCGCACCTCGCAGACCTCCACCCTGCTCAGCCTGACCGGCACCGGCGCACCGGCGGCCGGTGGCGACGCGCTGATCAGTGCCTTCGCCCTCGGCGGGGAGGCCGCCCGCTGGCCCGACTGCCCGCAGGACACCCACCAGAGCGACAAGGACAAGGAGAAGGACAAGGGCGAGAAGGGCAAGGACGTCTGCGTCACCCGGGCCGGTGACCGCGCGGCCAACCTCCGGACGGCCGGCGCCGCCACCGACGCCCCGGCGGTCAGCGGCGACCCGCTGGACAAGGGCATGCTCTACCTGGCCGCGACCTTCTGGGCCCCGAGTGCCAGCCCGGTGAGCAGCTTCGGCGTCCGGGCCTCGCTGGACACCGACGGTGACGGCGTGACGGACGTGATCGTCGTCGCCGACCGGCTGACGGGCAGTGACGTCCTGGTCGCCCGCGCCCTGGACGCCAGGACGGGCAAGGAGCTGGACGTCGAGCCGCTCAACGCCCGCTGGGGCGACACCGACACCGATCTGCTGGACAGCGACACCGTCGTCCTGCCCGTCCGGCTGTCGGCCCTGCCGGGGCTGAGGCAGAGCGCCGGCAAGATCCGCTACGCCCTCTGGACGGGCCTCGCGACCCAGGGCGGCACACCCGGCGTCAAGGACGCGGTCTCCTCGATCGGCCTGGACGGCGAACACCCGACCCTGACGATCGACGCGCTGCACCCGGCCCTCGACATCCGCAGCGGCTTCGGCGGCCCGGCGGCGATCACCACCCCGGAGCGGCCCGGCTCCGTGCTGGAGATCCGCCGCATGCCGGGGGACAGCACCCGGCTGCTACTTGTCCACCACTTCAACCCGGACGGGCGCCGGGCCGAGATCCTCGGCTGAGGTCGATCGGTCAGATTTATCTCCAGGCGCTGAGTCCCGGCTGGTCAGGACCAGCTTCGAGAGCACGAACGTGATCGGGATCGCGACCACTGCGGCCAGCAGTGGCGCGATCTTCTCGTTCACCTTCAGCCACTCCACCAGCGCGAGCACGCCACCGCTCTGCACCAGGTAGTTGGTGATGTTCGGCAGCGGGAAGAGCAGGAACTTCCGCCAGGTCGGCCTGGTCCGGTAGGTGAAGTAGGTGTTCATGAAGAACGACCCGACCATGCTGACCAGGAAGGCGAGGGTGAACGCGGCGAAGTACGGCAGGTGGGGGTGGAGCATCAGGTAACCGGCGTAGAAGGTCGCGGTGTTCACCACGCCGACCATGCCGAACCTGACGAGCTGCCAGAGCTGCGGCTTCACCGACCCTCCTCCTCCGACCCCGCGTAGTAGATCCAACCGGTGTAGATCCGGCCGATGTACTCATGAATCACCCAATTGTCCCGTTGATAGTACCGGTGCTCACCTGCACCGCCGGGTGGGCGCACAGTCGCCATCAGGGGCGCGCTAGTACTCGGCGCAAAGTACTCAGCGCACGTACTCGACTGCGCCGCAGCCGGGTGATCAGCCCGACACCCGCCACCACCGCGAGCGCGACGCCGCTCACCGCCAGCCCTGTGTTCAGCCCGGGCGTGCGGTAGCCGCACGAGAAGCGCGAGGCGCCTGCGCCGAGCCGCACCCCGATCATGCCCAGCACCGATTTCGGCGCGGCCTCGGCCCCGCCGTCGACCGAGCACTGCCAGCCCTGCACAGCCGGGACGGAGACCAGCGCGAGGCCGGTCGACCCGGCGGGCAGCTCGGCGCTGAGGGCGTGCCCGCCGGTGCTCACCGAGGTGGCGGCCCTGAGCTGTGCGAGGGCGGCCGACAGCGCGCCGTGGTCGAGGCAGCCGATCGGCTCGACCGGGACCTGCGCCGCCGCCCCGGCCCGCAGCCGCAGCTGGACCTGGCCGTCGGCGGGTACGGTGCCCAGCTCCCGGATCGGCATCGCCGTCATCGGCTGCCGGCCGTAGCTGTCGTACTCGGTGCCCAGCCCCAGCACGGTTCCGTTGAACCACGGTCCGTAGAAGTACGCAGTGCTGCCCGGGGTGCAGACCCCGTCGAACGTCGTCCAGGTCCCGCCCTCGGGCGTGGCCGGGACGGACCAGCCGCTGATGCCGTGCAGGGTGGGCACGGGCCCGGCGGTGGGGGTGAGCTGCGGGATGTCGTACACCTTGGCGCCGAGCAGCGACTGCTGCCGGGACCAGACGGAGGAGACGTCCGGCTTGCTGTCGGGATGCACGGTGACCAGCGGCGCGGCGGCGGCCTGCTCGGGGCTGAAGCCCTCGGGTGCCGAGCTGCTGTCCAGGTACGTGGTCACCCCGAACAGCGCCCGCCCGACCGGGTCGGCGGGGCTGAGGGTGTGCCGTCCCTCGAGGTACCAGCCGGCGCCCAGGTCGTGCAGCAGCTGCGCCGTCACGGCGGGCAGGTAGCTGCTGTAGTACGAGCCGCCCTCGCCGCCGAGCAGCAGCGGGTCGTTGCTCGTGAACTCGTGCGGGCCCGGGTCGGTCCGGTTCTTCGGCCAGTCGTCCGCGCGCTGGATGAGGTCGTACGCGGCCGACGACTGCGAGCTGATGGTCGTCCGGCTGATGGTCGTCCGGTCGCGGAGCACGGTGGCCCAGTACGCGGCGTACGTGGACCCGGCCAGCACACCGACCGCCAGCACCGTGCCGACGATCCGCCGCACCGCCGGGTCGTCCGGCCGGCGCTGCAGAAGCCAGAGCGCGCCGACCACGACTGCGCCGCCCGCGACGACCAGCACCCAGGTGGAGGAGCGGACGGAGCTGTGTCCGCGCCCCAGCACCGCGATCAGCGCGACCAGCCCGGCGCCGCCGAGCAGTGCGAACGGGTCGGGGCGGCGCGACAACGAAACCCAGGCCGCCATCACCAGCATCCCGCTGAGCACGAACGCCGCCCGGTACGGGCTGCCGTCGGGGACCGCCAGGCCGTGCCAGAGCAGTATGGTCGGCCGCCAGCCGAAGCTGGCCGCGACGGCCACCAGCAGGACGTACCAGGCGGCCCGCTCGCGGATCCGCACCTCGCGGTTGAACGGCAGCGAGGCGACCAGGAGGAGGGCCGGCAAGCCGACGAAGATGTTCGGCATCGAGTGGTCCGAGCCTCCGCCGGGCAGCAGCTGCGTCAGGTAGTCGGTGAGGCCGGTCGGGCCGTCGTACCGGGCCAGCGGCGCGGGCTGGGACACCTTGCCCGCCTTGAGGCCGACCAGGATCACGGGCGTGGTCAGCAGCACCCCGGTCGCCACCATGGCCGCCGCCCGGGCCAGTACCCGCAGCTTCGCCCGCACCGGGGTCCGGGCCAGGTACATCCGGACCAGCAGCACCAGTCCGGCGGCGAGGGTGGCCATCGCGCCGGTGTGGACGTTGCCCGCCCAGGCCACCGCGACCAGCAGCGTGCCCAGCACCCACCGCCGCTGCCGCAGGCACCAGTCGCAGGCCAGGCAGACCAGTGGCAGCGAGACCAGGCCCCACATCCACCTCGGGTCGGCCGCGCCGTCGTTCAGCACCCAGGCGCAGACGCCGTACCCGACGGCGAGCAGTGCCCGCAGCCAGGGGGAGCCCTGGTGCAGCCGGCCGAGGAAGACCGTCATCAGGGCCGAGGCGAGCCCGATGCTGAGCAGGGTGACCAGGAAGACCGGGAAGTTCACGGCGTCGCGCGGGAAGAGCCCGACCAGCCAGGAGAACGGGTTCATCAGGTACGCCATGAAGTCCGCGAGGAACGGCGCGCCGTACCCGCTGTTCCAGTTGAACAGCAGGTCGCCGGTGCTGTTCCCGTGCATCAGGTCCCACAGGTGGGCGTGGTACGGCACGAGCTGGTCGCCGAGGTCGTTCACCGCCCGCGAGCGCGCGCCGAACGGGTACGTCCGGTGGATCGCGAGCGCCAGGCAGTAGGCCGCCATCGAGAGCGCCGCCGCGAGCCCGGCCGCCCTGGTCTCCGGGCTGCGGAGTCCTCGACGGGCGGCTGCGACGGTCCGGCTCACTGCGTGTTGTCCATCGGCCTGATCCCCTGCGAGGAAATGCGCGAATACTCGTCGGATATTACCGAATGTCCCCGCTCCGCCCGAGGCTCCGCGCCCCTCTCGAATGTCCGGATAGTGGACGCGAGATGTCACCCCCTGGGACGCGGCGTAGGGTTCGAGTATGTCTCGTAGCCTTCGTCTCGCAGTGATCCCCGGTGACGGTATCGGCCAGGAAGTCGTGGCCGAGGGCCTCAAGGTGCTCGCCGCCGCCCTCCCCGCCGACGTCAAGGTGGAGACCACCGAGTACGACCTCGGTGCCCGGCTCTACCACCGCACCGGCGAGACCCTGCCGGACAGCGTGCTGGCGGAGCTGAAGACCCAGGACGCGATCCTGCTGGGCGCGATCGGCGACCCGAGCGTCCCGTCCGGCGTGCTGGAGCGCGGGCTGCTGCTCAAGCTGCGCTTCGCCTTCGACCACTACCTGAACCTCCGCCCGGGCAAGCTCTTCCCCGGCGTGCAGTCCCCGCTGGCCGGCGACCCCCAGATCGACTTCGTGGTCGTCCGCGAGGGCACCGAGGGCCCGTACGTCGGCAACGGCGGCACCCTGCGCACCGGTACCGAGCACGAGGTCGCCACCGAGGTGAGCCTCAACACGGCGTACGGCATCGAGCGGGTCGTCCGCGACGCCTACCGCCGCGCGGCCGCCCGCCCGCGCAAGAAGCTGACGCTCGTCCACAAGAACAACGTGCTGGTGCACGCGGGCCACCTGTGGACGCGGATCTTCGCCGCCGTCGGCCAGGAGTTCCCCGAGGTCACCACCGACTACCTGCACGTGGACGCGGCGACGATCTTCTTCGTCACCCAGCCCGAGCGGTTCGACGTGATCGTCACCGACAACCTGTTCGGCGACATCCTGACCGACCTGGCCGCCGCCGTCACAGGTGGCATCGGCCTGGCGGCCAGCGGCAACATCAACCCCACCGGCGAGTTCCCGTCGATGTTCGAGCCGGTCCACGGCTCGGCCCCCGACATCGCCGGCCAGGGCAAGGCCGACCCGACCGCCACCGTGCTCTCGGTCGCCATGCTCCTGGAGCACCTCGGCTTCACCGCCGAGGCCGCCAAGGTCGAGGCGGCCGTCGCGGCCGACCTCGCCACCCGCACCGGCACCCGCTCCACCTCCGAGGTCGGCGACGCGCTCGTTGCCCGAGTAGCCGGCTGAGGGGGCCTGTACTACTTCCACAGCTGACATGCCAGCTGTTCGGCACGGCCCTCCAGATGCGACTATCAACAGTGGGCCGTGCCGTCGTGTGTTCGATCACCGATGGTCCGCGCCCGGACCAACCCCACGGTGAAGGACAGACAGCCATGAGTACGCCCACCCAGGCGCCCATCACGTTCGACCTCAAGCCCTCCGCGCACCCGCTCTCGGATGCGGAGCGCCAGGCCCGGCTGGCCAATCCCGGCTTCGGCAGGGTCTTCACCGACCACATGGTCACCATCCGCTGGACCGAGGGCCGTGGCTGGCACGACGCCCAGCTGACGCCGTACGCGCCGCTGGAGATCGACCCGGCCAACATGACGCTGCACTACGGTCAGGCGATCTTCGAGGGCCTCAAGGCCTACCGCCAGGTCGACGGCTCGATCTCCACCTTCCGGCCGACCGCCAACGCCGAGCGCATGCAGGCCTCCGCCCGCCGGCTGGCCATGCCCGAGTTGCCGACCGAGACCTTCGTCGAGGCCGTCGAGCTGCTCGTCCAGCAGGACCAGGCGTGGGTCCCGAGCGAGCCGGAGCAGAGCCTCTACCTGCGCCCGTTCATGTTCGCGACCGAGGTCGGCCTCGGCGTCCGCCCGGCCAACGAGTACCTCTTCATGATCATCGCGTCCCCGGCCGGCGCGTACTTCCCCGGCGGGGTCAAGCCGGTCTCGGTCTGGCTCTCCGAGGAGTACGTCCGGGCCGCGCCCGGCGGCACCGGCACCGCCAAGTGCGCGGGCAACTACGCCGCCTCGCTGGTCGCCCAGGCCCAGGCCGCCGCCAAGGGCTGCGACCAGGTCGTCTGGCTCGACGCCGCCGAGCACCGGTGGATCGAGGAGATGGGCGGGATGAACCTCTACTTCGTCTTCGGCGAAGGCAAGGACGCCCGCGTCGTCACCCCCGAGCTCTCCGGCGCGCTGCTCCCGGGCATCACCCGCGACTCGCTCCTCAAGATGGCCGCCGACCTCGGCTACGCCGTCGAGGAGCGCCGCATCTCCACCGACGAGTGGAAGCAGGGCAACATCGACGGCACCCTCACCGAGGTCTTCGCCTGCGGCACCGCCGCCGTGATCACCCCGGTCGGCTCCGTCAAGTCCGCCCGTGGCGACTGGACCGTCGGCGACGGCACCCCGGGCCCGGTCACGATGGAACTCCGCAAGGCCCTGCTCGCCGTCCAGAGCGGCCAGAACCCGGACACCCACAACTGGCTGCACAAGCTCGTCTGAGAGCTCTGACCTGGCCCGACGGCCTCCCCGCCCCGACGTCGTTCTGAATGGCGAGACAGGGAGGCCGTATTCCGGGCGGTGTGCCAGACTCCGAACGTGTCCTCGCTCGCGCTCATTATTAGCAGCAGGCGCGCCGGTCCGCAGTGACCGCTCCGCAGTGACCCCTCAGCGGAGCGACCAATGTGTCAGACCCGCGCGCAGACCTCTCGCACCCGCGAGGGGTCTTTTGTTTTGCCCGACCGGCCCATCTCCAGCCGGTCCGGCAGGACTCGGAGGGATCGGAGCCCCCAGAAAGGGCATCGAGAATCCGGGTGGCGCGCGGGGACTCGGCACGGCAGCGCCGGACACTTGGCATCAGGCAGTACTCGCCGAACGGAGAAACAGGGCCATGAGCCACCCCGACGACAGCTTCCACGTCTTCGACACCACGCTGCGCGACGGAGCCCAGCGCGAGGGCATCAACCTCACCGTCGCCGACAAGCTGACCATCGCCCGGCACCTGGACGAGTTCGGCGTCGGCTTCATCGAGGGCGGCTGGCCCGGTGCCAACCCCCGCGACACCGAGTTCTTCGCCCGCGCGGCGGTCGAACTCGATCTCAAACACGCCCAACTGGTCGCCTTCGGCGCGACCCGCCGGGCCGGCGGCAAGGCCGCCGAGGACCCGCAACTGGCCGCCCTGGTCAACTCGGGGGCACCGGTCGTCACCCTGGTCGCCAAGTCGCACGACCGCCACGTCGAACTCGCGCTGCGCACCACGCTCGAGGAGAACCTGGAGATGGTCCGCGACAGCGTCGAGTACCTGCGCTCGCGGGGCTGTCGGGTCTTCATCGACTGCGAGCACTTCTTCGACGGGTACCGGGCCAACCGCGACTACGCCCTCGCCGTCGTCCGCACCGCCCACCAGGCCGGCGCCGACGTGGTGGTGCTCTGCGACACCAACGGCGGCATGCTGCCGGCCGGCGTCCGGGACATCGTCGCGGACGTCCTGAAGGAGACCGGCGCCCGGCTCGGCATCCACGCCCAGGACGACACCGGCTGCGCCATCGCCAACACCCTCGCCGCCGTGGACTCCGGCGCCACCCACGTCCAGTGCACCGCCAACGGCTACGGCGAGCGGGTCGGCAACGCCAACCTCTTCCCCGTGGTCGGCGCGCTGGAACTCAAGTACGACCGGCGGGTCCTGCCCGAGGGCAAGCTGCCCGAGATGACCCGGATCTCGCACGCCATCGCCGAGGTCGTCAACCTGGCGCCCTCCACCCATCAGCCGTACGTGGGCTTCTCCGCCTTCGCGCACAAGGCCGGGCTGCACGCCTCCGCCATCAAGGTCGACCCGGACCTCTACCAGCACATCGACCCCGAGCAGGTCGGCAACACCATGCGGATGCTGGTCTCCGACATGGCGGGCCGGGCCTCGATCGAACTCAAGGGCAAGGAGCTGGGGTACGACCTCTCCGCCGACCGCGACCTGCTCGGCCGGGTGGTCGCCAAGGTCAAGGAGCAGGAGAACCTGGGCTACACCTACGAGGCCGCCGACGCCTCCTTCGAGCTGCTGCTCCGCGACGAAGTCCGGGGCAGGCGTGAGCGGTTCTTCACCCTGGAGTCCTGGCGGACCATCAGCGAGCAGGGGCCGGGCGGAGTTGCCGGCAACGAGGCCACCGTCAAGCTCTGGGCCGAGGGTGAGCGCCGGATCGCCACCAGCGAGGGCAACGGGCCGGTGGACGCCCTGGACAAGGCGCTGCGTACGGCACTTGAGCACATCTACCCGCAGCTGGGCACCCTGGAGCTGATGGACTACAAGGTCCGGATCCTGGAGGGCCAGCACGGTACGGGCTCCAAGACCCGGGTGCTGATCGAGAGTTCGGACTCCGCCGCGTCCTGGTCCACGGTGGGCGTCGCGGACAACGTGATCGCCGCCTCCTGGCTCGCCCTCGAGGACGCGTACACCTACGGGCTGATCCGGGCGGGGCTCGAACCGGGCAACTGACCGTCCCCGTACGTCAGAAGGCGCACGTCAGAAGGCGCACGTCAGAAGGCGCACGTCAGAAGGCCCACGTCAGAAGGCCCACGGACCTGAGGGTCCGTGGGCCTTTCTGGTGGCCGGCTGCCGCACGTTGCTACCGGAGTCGGGCGAGCAGTGCGTGCTCGACCAGGGTGATGAGCGCGCTCTTGGCGCTGTCCCGGCGGCGGGCGTCAAGCGTTATGACCGGGGTGTCGGGGCCGAGTTGGAGGGCTTCGCGGACTTCGTCGGCGGTGTGGGGCTGGTGTCCGTCGAAGCCGTTGAGGGCGACGACGAAGGGGAGTCCGCTGTTCTCGAAGTAGTCGAGGGCGGGGAAGCAGTCGGCGAGGCGGCGGGTGTCGACGAGGACGACGGCGCCGATGGCGCCGCGGACGAGGTCGTCCCACATGAACCAGAAGCGGTCCTGGCCGGGGGTGCCGAACAGGTACAGGATCAGGTCTTCGTCGAGGGTGATCCGGCCGAAGTCCATGGCGACGGTCGTCGTCGTCTTGCCCTGGACGTGGCTGAGGTCGTCGATGCCGGCGCTGGCGCTGGTCATGACGGCTTCGGTGCGGAGGGGGTTGATCTCGGAGACCGCGCCGACGAGCGTGGTCTTGCCGACACCGAAGCCACCCGCGACGACGATCTTCGCGGAGGTGGTGGCGCGGCTGGGGGCGGCCGCGTTAGAGGTTGCGAAGTCCACTGAGGACCCTTTCGAGCAGCGTGACGTCGGGCTGGTTGCCGGATTCGCCGCCGGCGGCGGGCTGGTGGATGGCCACAAGGCCGGCCTCGGCCAGGTCGGCCACGAGGATCCGGGCCACCCCCAGCGGGATGTTGAGCAGCGCGGAGACCTCGGCGACGGACTTGACCTCGGTGCACAGCGTGCAGATCCGCTGGTGCTCGGGGAGCATCGTAGCGAGGCGGTCCGGCGCGACATTGGCCGAAACCAGTGCCTCCAAGGCCAGTTCGTAGCGGGGCCGGGTGCGGCCGCCGGTCATTGCGAACGGGCGGATCAGCGGTCCGGAGTCCTGCTCGTCGTCGTAGTCGTCGAGGTAGCCGGGCTCCTCGCCGTGGTCGGGCTCGGCCGGTTGCACGGGGAAGCTTTCGGGGCCACGACGGCCGGGGGCCGTCCGGTAGCCGCCGAGGTCCTGCCGGGTGTCCTGGCGGTACTGCTGCTGGTGCTGCTGCGGCGGCTGCTGCTGGCCGTAGGGCTGCGGCTGCTGCCCGTACTGCTGCTGGCCCTGCAGGTGTTGGTACTGCTGGTGTTGCTGCTGGCCGTACTGCTGCTGGGCGTACTGCTGCTGTTCGTGCTGCAGCTGTTCGTACGGCTGACCGGGGCCGACGCCGGGGGCTCCGAAGGCGTCATGGCCGGTGCCAGGGTACGGAACGCCGTACTGGCCGCTGCGGTCGTCGGGCGGGGTCACGGTTCCTCTCCTCACATGGTGCGGCGGTGCGGTGCGAGTTCAGGGCCGGGGCCCTGAACAGGTGATGCGAAAGCCGTACAACGCCCGAACCCGAGCCCGTTGATGGCGGGCTCGGGACGGGCAGGAGGTCTTTCGAATACCAGGACGGTATCCGACGAACCGTCAGTGCAGCAGGCTGCCCTGAAGTTCCGCGCGAAGTGCGGGGGTGAGGACGGCGCCGGCTCGGTCGACGAGCAGGGCCATTTCGTATCCGACG
>NZ_JARXZC010000044.1 GCF_029894335.1 Kitasatospora sp. MAP5-34
ACAGCGCCTCGGGCCAGACCCTGACCTACTCGGCCACCGGCCTCCCGGCCGGCCTGTCGATCAGCGCCAGCGGCCTGATCACCGGCACCCCGACCGCCGCGGCCACCTCCTCCGTCACCGTCACCGCCAAGGACACCACCGGCGCGAGCGGCTCGGCGAGCTTCAGCTGGACCGTCAACGGCAGCACCGGCGGCTGCACCGGCGGCGGCCAACTGCTCGGCAACCCCGGCTTCGAGACCGGCAGCCTGTCCCCGTGGTCCGCCACCGCCGGTGTCCTCAACAACGACACCGTCAGTGAGCCCGCCCACTCCGGCAACTGGGACGCCTGGCTGGACGGCTACGGCGCCGCCCACACCGACACCCTGTCGCAGACCGTCACCATCCCGGCCGGCTGCAAGGCCAGCTTCTCCTTCTGGCTGCACATCGACACCAACAAGACCACCACCAGCGCGTCCGACAAGCTCACCGTCGCCGCCAACGGCACCACGCTCAAGACCTTCTCCAACCTGAACGCCAACAACGGCTACACCCAGCAGACCATCGACCTCTCCAGCTACGCCGGAAAGTCCGTCACCCTGAAGTTCACCGGCACCGAGAACTCCTCCTCGGCCCAGACCAGCTTCGTGATCGACGACACCGCCCTCAACGCCTCCTGACGGGGCGGCGCCTGCCTCGCAGGCACCTGGCCCGTAGGCGCTGACTCACAGACGCTGAACTCACAGCAGCGCCGCCCGAAGGCCCGTGGTCCCCCGTCGCAGGACGGGGGACCACGGGTCTTTCCGCACCTCCGGCCCGCGCCGCTCCCGTAGGCGACAACGCGCCCCGGCCCGGGATGAGTTGAGCTCCAGTGCCCGGGACGGCAGCGCGTCGGCCGGGCCTCAGGCCGGGCAGGTGCCCTGCGCGTAGTCGACCGTGGCCGTCGCCCGGGAGTACTGCCACTCGGGGGTCAGCAGGTTCGCGTCGAGCTGTGCGGCTCCGGCGGGGCTCTCCACGAGGTAGCCGAAGTCCTGCAGCCAGGCCGGGTAGAGGTTCTTCGAGCCGATGTAGAAGGTCGAGCTGTCGACCGAGACGACCTTGGTGTGCAGCGGGTATGCGTGGCCGTCCGCCCACTTCGCGTCGGGGGCGGCGCGGAAGGACGCGAGCTGCAGGTTCTGGCACATCGCCGTCTTCGCCCTCGACGCGTCTCCGGTGATGGTGGCGAGCCGGTCCACCAGCGTCTTGCTGATCTCCGTCAGGGACTTCATGTTCGAGTAGCCCGCGCTGCCGACCAGGCCCCGGTTGGCGGGATCGCTGACCACGATGCGGACCTTCACCCCGGCCGCCAGTTTGGCGGCCAGGAGGTCGTAGAGCCGGACGTCGTAGCGGGGCAGCGGCGGGCAGGCGCCGTTGACGTCCTGCTGGGAGATCTCGATGTGGCTGCCGGCCCCGGCGACCAGGGCGCGCAGGGCGCTCTCCTCGGGGTTGACCGTCAGGTAGTCGCGGTCGCCGTTGGTGTTGTCGTGCAGAGCGATCGGCCCACAGGCGGTGTCGGAGGCGGTGGCCGGAGCCGGCTGGTACGTCGAGGTCGGGTCGGCACTCTCGATACCGACTCCGAGGCCGCCGACCGCGATCACCGGCACGTCGCCGGTGGGCGCGGCGGGCGCGGGGTTCTGCTCCTGCTCGAGCTGCGGGGTGCAGGCGGCGCCGTTGGAGGAGGCGAACCAGGCGGCCGAGAAGACCCCGGTGTGCCGGCAGGTCCAGGTCCACAGGGTGTCGAGGTAGGCACCGGCCGAGGAGGCCGCCGGGCCGGTCAGCGCGAGGTCGACGTCCGACACCGGGTGAGCGGTGTCGAGGTAGTCGTCCTTCCAGTCGTTGATGCCGCCGGTGATCACGCTCCGGCCGTCGACCACCAGGAGCTTGGAGTGGTTCCAGGAGAACGAGGTCTTGGAGGTGGTCATCGAAGCGACGGTCAGCGTGACGCTGTCGGCGGCGGGGCCGAGCCTGCCGACCAGCTCGTCGCGGTAGGAGGAGGGCAGTGCGCTGATGTTGTAGAGCGGAGCAGCGCCGACCAGGATCCGGACCTGGAGCCGGTGACCGGCCGCCGCCGAGGCCTTGAGGCCGGTCACTATCGCGTCCTCGAACCCGCCGTTCGGGAAGGGCGCGAGCGTCGATATGTCGACGGTACGGGTCGCGTTGGAGATGTTCTCGGTCATCTTGGCGAGCAGCCGGTCCGTCCCGGTACGGTCGGCGCAGGTCGGGTCGCCCCAGCAGCCCGGCGTCTGCAGCAGCCACCCGGCCGGGTCGGTGGCGGATGCGTCGAGGCTGTTTCCACTGCTGCGCTGCCAGACCTGGCCCTCGAGCCCGGGCGAGACCTGACGCAGCGTCTGCTCGATGGCGTCGAGATGCGGCGTGGCAGTCGGCGCAGTGGTCGGCGTGGCAGTCGGACCGGCGGCCGGTTGGGCGGCCGGAGCCGACGCGGCGAGCGCCGGGGTCACGGGCGAAGCGGCGAGGACGGCGGCGAGCGCCAGCGCGGACGGTACGAGACGGCCGGAGCGACAGGGGAGGTGGCGGGGGCGGAACAAGCGCGGTACGTCCTCTTCTCGAAATGACTGATCGTCAGCAAAGGATCGCACACGGTACATCGGGGCTGCGGCTCAGGTCCCCCCGAAGGACCGGACGGGCATCCGGCCGCCTCCTGCCTGGACGATCGCGCGGACCCCTCACCGGCACGGGCCGGCCCGGCCGACGCCGGCCCAGCTAACGGTGTGTCCAACCCGACGCCGAGCAGGTTCCGTCGGCGCAGCCCGGAGGACCGTCCGGGGCAGCCCGCGTCGTGGTGGCGGCCGGCGGCCCACCCGGTACGGCACGGCCAGCTCCCGTGGCCGCGCGGTACTTGGCGGCGGCGAAGGCCGCTGCCCGGGCCAGCGGCAGACCGGTGGGTGTGCTGAGCCGCTGGGCGAGCGGCCGGTGCCCGGCCAGCGCCCACAGGCAGGTGACGAACGCCTGCGGGCCGCGCCAGACCTCCCCCGTGTCGGCGACCACGGTGATCTCCCCCAGGGTCGCCTGATGGTCCAGGCCGGGGAATCGCTCCCGGGCCTCGGCGGAGTTCACGGCGACGAACTCCAGCGGCACGAGCTGGATCTCTCCCCGCAGCCAGCGGGTCAGCTGCCGGCAGAGCCCGCACGCGGGATCGTGCAGCACCGTGAGCCCGCTGACCACCGGTTCGGCCGGAGGCGTCGTCATCAGGGTCTAAGCCTTGGTCGGCTGCTGGGTCCAACCCTGCGGCGCGACCGGCGGGCGGTGCCGCCGCTCCAGCGCGCCCCGGCGGCGGATCTTGTTCAGCACGTACACGTTGCCCAGGTGTATCCAGCCGATCGCCAGCAGGACCGAACCGAGCTTGATCGAGAGGAAGTCGAAGATCCCCTGGACGTCCGTCACCTGCGAGCCGGCCCTCATCCACAGGACCACGAAGCCCAGGTTGATCAGGTAGAAGCCGACCACCAGCAGGTGGTTCACCGCGTCGGCCAGCTTCTCGTCCCCGGCGAAGACGTCGGTCAGGAACAGTCGGCCGTTGCGGCTGAGAGTGCGGGCCACCCACACCGTCACACCGACGGCGACGGGCAGGTAGGCGGCATAGCTGACGACTGTGTCGTACATCGGAAAGCTCCGTTTCGAACGCGTTCAAAACCTTGTACGCCCGACAGTAGACCTAGTTTTGAACATGTTCAAGATGACGTCTGAAGCCGAGCCGGGCCGGTGTCCGCTCCTGCCCACCGTGCGGGTGGCCGAGGGCGGCGCCTGTCGGGCGCGATCCGGTTCGAGCAGTCACACCGGCACGGAAAATGCCTTGCCCGGCAGTCGGGGCAACTGGGAGGCTTCCGGCCATGTCCGACACTAGATCCAGCAGCTCACCGGGGGTGGCCGCCCTGTTCTCCCAGGGACGGCTGACGGCTGTCCCTCGGAAGACGGCCCGGCGCGAGCAGTTGCTCGTGCACCTCACGGAGACACTGTTCGAACGGGACCGGGCCTACAGCGAGTACGAGGTCAACCAGGCGCTGCTCACAGTGCACGAGGACTGTTCGGCACTGCGCCGCTACCTGGTCGAAGCCGGCCTGTTGACCCGACCCAGGGACGGCAGCAGCTACCGGCGGGCCGCGTAGCCGCTCACCTGGGCGAGTCCTGATCAGGCCGTGGACGCCGCGTGCAGGCCGCCACCGTGGCGGCTGTGGTCGGTCCGGTCTCCTACGATGGCGCGCATGACTACTGGGGGCCTGGACGCCCGGCTCATCGACGACCGCTTCGAACTGCTGCAACGCCTCGGCGGCGGCGGCATGGGCCTGGTCTGGCGGGCCCGCGACAACGCCCTGCACCGCGAGGTCGCGCTCAAGGAGGTCCGCCCGGCGGACCCGGCGATGGCGGCCGCCGACCCGGCACAGACCCGGGAGACCCGGGAACGGGTGCTGCGCGAGGCACGTTCGCTGGCCCGCCTCCAGCATCCGAACGTGGTGATCATCCACCACATCGTCGACAGCCCTGAACATCCCCACCCCTGGCTCGTCATGGAGTTGGTGAGCGGCGGCAGCCTCGCCGACCGGCTCGCCCAGGGCCCGCTCACCGTCGCGGAGGCGGCCAGGATCGGGCGTGGCGTCCTCGGCGCCCTGCGGGCCGCCCACGCGGTCGGCATCCAGCACCGGGACGTCAAACCCGGCAACGTCCTGCTGCGCGCCGACGGCACCCCGGTGCTCACCGACTTCGGCATCGCCGCCATGTCCGGCGCCACCGCCCTCACCAGCACCGGCGCGCTGATCGGCTCGCCCGAATTCATGGCCCCCGAGCGGATCCGTGGCGAGGAGGGCAACCCCTCCTCCGACCTGTGGTCGCTCGGCATGATGCTGTACGTCGCGGTCGAGGGCCGCCACCCGCTGCGCCGGGCCAACGTGATCTCCACCCTCGCCGCCGTGCTCGACGAACCGCTGCCGCCCCCGGTGCGCTCAGGGCCGCTCGGCCCGCTGCTCGGCGCCCTGCTGGCCAAGGATCCGAGGACCCGCCCGGACGCCGCCCAACTCGACCAGGCGCTCGCGCAGGTCGAGTACGAGGCCGGGCACGAGACCCGGTACGAGGCCCAGTACGGCGCGTCGCCGGTGCCGGCCGATTCGCCGACCTGGGTGCCGACGCCCCCGGGAACGCCGACCGTGTCCCCAGTCACAGCCCCGGTCCTCGACCTCGCCCCGATCTCACCGAAGCAGCCGGCTCGCGGCGGACCGCGACGGACCACGCTGATAACGGTCGCTGTCGCCCTGACGGCCGTCGCCGGCATCCTCGGTTGGAGCCTAAGACCCGGCACCGGCACCGGCACCGGCCTGCCGACAACCGCAGCCACCGCACCCCACCTTGCACCGGCCCTCCCGGCGGCGAGTCACCCGGCAGCGGCCGCCGGCGCAGCAACGGCCCCCTCGTCCGCTGCAGGCGATCCCTCCACCCCCAGCGCTCCCACCGGGGGTCTGATCACCCCGGCCGGGGTGCGCGCCACGATCGCGGCGATGAGCCCGACCATGGGCGGCACCAAGGTCATCCGGCTGGTCATCTATCCGGAGTACGCGAGCGCCACCTTCCCGACCGCCGCCAACCCCGAGCTGTACGACTCCGTCGACTACCGCGACGGCAGTGTCACCCGCTCGGTGGGCGGCACCGTGACCGACGTCGACAAGGTCATCGACCTGCGAGGCTTCGACTGGGACGCCCTCCCCGCACTGCTGCAGAAGGCCCAGGACACTCTGAAGGTGCCCAAGCCGAACAGCCCCTACCTCATCATCGAAGCCGACATGTTCACCGGAGTCCCGGGTATCAGCGTCTACCTGTCGAACGACTACGGCAGCGGCTACCTGGAGGCCGACGCGAAGGGCAACGTCACGAGGAGCTACCCCCTGGGTTCCTGACGATGCGTCAGAAGTCGTACCTCAGGCGCGCAGTACCCGGACGTCTCAGGCGCGCAGCACCCGGACGCCGCAGGCGGCGATGGCCCGCTCCTGCTCCTCGTCGAGCAGGTCGTCGGTGACCAGGTCATCGATCTCGGCGAGCGGGCAGATCTCGGCGAAGGTGACCCGGCCGATCTTGGTGTTGTCGGCGACGACCACCGAACGGGCGCTGCTGCGCAGGAAGGCGCGGTCGGTGTGGGCTTCCATCTCGTCGTGGGTGGTGCAGCCTTCGCTCGCGGTCAGACCGTCCACGCCGATGAAGGCGATGTCCAGGTGGTACTGGGTCAGCATCCGCTCGGCGGCCGGCCCGACCAGTTCGTAGCTGGCGGTGCGGGCGTTTCCGCCGACGACCACCAGCCGGATGTCGGGGCGGACGATCAGGTCGGCGGCGATGTTGACCGCGTTGGTCACGATGGTGAGCCCGCTGCGGTCGGCCAGTACCCGGGCGATCTCGGTGACCGTGGTGCCTCCGGTCATGCCCACCACCGCGCCGTCCGGGACGAGCGCGGCGGCGGCGAGGGCGATCCGCTGCTTCTCCACCTGCTGCCGTCCGGCCCGGTGGCGCAGCGGCAGCTCCAGGTTGACCGTGCCGGTCACCGCGCCGCCCCGGGTGCGGTGCAGCAGTCCCTGCTCGTGCAGGGTCTGCAGATCACGGCGGACCGTCGCGCCCGACACGCCCAGCAGGTCGGTGAGCGCATGCACATCGGCGCTGCCCTCCTTGGCGATGTGGTCAAGGATGCGCGCGATTCGATCAGCTTTGAGCATGTTGGGAGTGTAGCCCCAGGTAGGGCGGGTGTGACTGACCGCGCACCTTGAGTGCCACGCCAACGGCGTGGATCACAACAGTCCAGTAACAGCGTCTGGACCTGGGGGTCGGCCTCGTGAATACTTCGCGACGCGGCAGCGTCCCTTTCGGATCTGCTCGAAACTTGCCAGGTCTGATCAATTCCACGCATCAAGTGCCGGATTTGACGCACGGTGCCGGCACATCAGATCTGGACAAACCAGGCGTGGACCCGGTCACCTGCGGGTCCGACGGTGCGAAGGCGGTAACGGCAGTGAACAAGCGTGTGCTCAGTTTTGCGGCGGTCTGTGCAGTCGGCACTCTCACCCTCGCGGCGTGCGGCAGCAGTGGCGGCAGTGGTGGTAGTCCCAAGGCGAGCGGCCCGGTGACCCTCAAGCTGGTCGCGGCCGACTACGGCGACAAGGCGTCCAACAGCTCCACGCTGTACTGGAACGACCTGGTCAAGAGCTTCGAGGCCGCCAACCCGACCATCAAGGTCGATGTCCAGGTGATCAACTGGAACGACATCGACAAGCAGGTCAAGACGATGATCCAGAGCGGCAACATGCCGGACGTCCTGCAGACCGGCGGCTACGCCGACAAGGTCGCCGACAACCTGCTCTACCCCGCCTCCGACGTGCTCTCCCCCGCCACCCAGGCCAACGTCATCGACACCTTCGCCAAGGCCGGCCAGGTCAGCGGCACCCAGTACGGGATCCCGTTCGTCTCCTCCGCCCGCGCCTTCTTCTACAACAAGGCGATCTTCGCCCAGGCCGGCATCACCACCCCGCCGCAGACCTGGGACGACGTCAAGGCCGACGCCACCCTGATCAAGGCCAAGGTCCCCGGTGTCACCCCGTACGCGCTGCCGCTCGGTCCCGAGGAGGCCCAGGGCGAGAGCATGATGTGGGAGCTCGGCAACGGCGGCGGCGTCACCGACGCCTCGGGCAAGTACACCCTCAACAGCCAGGCGAACATCGACACCTTCAGCTGGCTCAAGACCAACCTCGTCGACCCCGGCCTGACGTACGCCAACCCCGCCACCACCGACCGCAAGACCGCCTTCGCGGACTTCGCCGCCGGCAAGGCCGCCATGCTCAACGGCCACCCCTCGCTGATCCAGATGTCCAAGGACGGCAAGGTCGACTACGGCGTCGCCCCCATCCCCGGCAAGAACGGTGCGCTCAAGTCCACGCTGGGCGTGGCCGACTGGATGATGGCCTTCAACAAGAACGGCCACAAGGACCAGATCAAGGCCTTCCTCGACTTCGCGTACTCCAAGGAGAACACGGAGAAGTTCGACGAGACCTACAACCTGATGCCAGTCACCAAGGACACCCTGGCCGACATGACCTCCAGCGGCAAGCACGCGGACCTCGCGCCGTTCTTCGCCCTGCTCCCGAACGCCTCCTTCTACCCGCTGGGCGACACCAGCTGGGACGCCGTCTCCGCCCAGATCAAGCAGAGCATCGGCACCGCCGTCAGCGGCGACCCGGCCAAGGTGCTGGGCGACCTGCAGAAGAAGGCCCAGGACGCGGTCGCCAACAAGTAACCCCCGGACTGACCACCGGAAGCGGACGGGAGAAGACCGGCGCCGGCCGGCCGTTCCCCCGTCCGCCCCCGTCCGCCCACGCACCGCACGTCGGCAAGCCGTGCGGCAGACACTGCCGCACACACACGGAAGGCACCACCCGTGTCCCAAACCTCCGCCACCCCCAAGGCCCCCGGGCCTGGCCGGGGCAGGCCGAAGCCCCGGCGCTCGGGCCCGGGCAGGTTCGGCCCGCTGCCCTGGATCGCCCCCGCCATCCTGTTGATCATGGTCGTCGTGCTCTGGCCCGTCTACGAGATGGTCCACACCTCGTTCCTGCGGATCAGCACCAGCGGCTTCGTCCGTGGCTCGGCCGGCCTGGACAAGTACCGCAAGCTCTTCGGCGAACCCGACCTCGGCCACGTGCTGATCTCCACGGTGATCTGGACCGTCGCCGTCGTCACCCTGACGATGGTGCTCTCGCTGGCCCTGGCGCAGCTGTTCAACCAGGAGTTCCCGGGCCGCCGGCTCACCCGCTGGGCGCTGATCGCGCCGTGGGCGGCGTCCGTCCTGATGACCGCCATCGGCTTCAAGTGGATGCTCAACCAGACGGCCGGCGTGCTCAACACCGCGATGACCGACCTCGGCCTGATCAGCGGCCCGCAGGACTGGCTCGGCGACCCCTCCACCGCCTGGCCGTGGATGATGTTCGTCGCGATTTTTGTCTCGCTCCCCTTCACCACGTACACCCTGCTGGCCGGACTGCAGACCATCCCCGGCGAGGTGTACGAGGCCGCGCGGGTCGACGGCGCGTCCACCTGGCAGACCTACCTCAGGATCACTCTGCCGCTGCTGCGCCCGGCCTTCCTGGTCGGCGTGGTGATCAACCTGATCAACGTCTTCAACTCCTTCCCGATCATCTGGGGCATGACCCAGGGCGGCCCGAGCAGCGCCACGGCCACCACGACGGTGTTCATGTACCAGCTCAAGGACACCGACATCGGCGAGTCCGCCGCCATGTCGGTGGTCAACTTCGCGCTGGTCGTGGTGATGGTGCTGGTCTTCCTCAAGGTCAGCCGCTGGAGCGAGGACGAGAACTGATGGATCGTCATATACAGTCCCCAAAGTCCCGCAAGTCCCCCAAGTCCCGTGACTCCCTGAAGTCCCCCAGGAAGAGGCTGCGGCCGCGTACGCTGGTCATCGCCGGGATCGCCTGGTTGCTGGCCGTGGTCTTCCTTCTGCCGTACGCCGAGATGGTGATCACCGCTCTGCGGCCCGCCAGTGAACTGCGCGACCCGAGCTACCTGCCGCACCACTTCGCCTGGTCCAACTTCGTCAACGTGTGGCGCGACTCCACCCTCGGCGGCAACCTGAAGGTCACCCTGCTGGTCGCCGGCGGCTCCACGCTGCTCGCCCTGCTGGTCGCGCTGCCCGCCGCGTACTACACCGCGCGCATCAAGTTCCGTGGCCGCAAGTACTTCCTGCTGCTCGTGCTGGTCACCCAGATGTTCCAGCCCACCTCGCTGCTGGTCGGCCTGTACCGCGAGTTCTACCAGCTGGACATGCTCAACTCGGTCTGGACGCTGGTCCTCTGCAACGCGGCCTTCAACCTGGCCTTCGCGATCTGGATCCTCACCGCCTACATCGGCTCCATCCCGGTGGAGTTGGAGGAGGCCGCCATGATCGACGGTCTCGGGCGGCTCGGCGCGCTGCGCCGGGTGGTCCTGCCGCTGGCGATGCCGGGCGTGGTCACCGCCGTCATCTTCACGTTCATCTCGGCCTGGAACGAGTTCGTGATGGGCCTGACCCTCTCCACCGTCCCGCAGAGCCAGCCGCTCACGGTCGGCATCAACAACTTCATCGGCAACTACACCGTCCAGTGGAACTACCTGTTCGCCGGATCGGTCATCGCCATCGTGCCGGTGGTCGTGCTGTTCGCCTTCATCGAGCGCCAGGTCGTCTCCGGCCTGACCGCCGGATCCGTCAAGTAACCACCTCTGGCTGCCAGTTCCATCGATCCGCTCCGAAGGAGCCCCCGAATGTCCACCACACCCTCCCGTACCTCCGTCGAGATCGCCTCCCAGCCCGACTGCTGGCGCCGGGCGGCCGCCTCGCTCGCCGAGTTCGCCGCCGCCCTGCCCCGCCGGGGCGAGAGCGTCGCCGTCATCGGCTGCGGTACCTCCTGGTTCATGGCCCAGTCCTACGCGGTGCTGCGTGAGAGCGGCGGCCACGGCATCACGGACGCCTTCGCCGCCTCGGAGTTCCCGAGCGGGCGTCGCTACGACCGGGTCCTGGCGATCTCCCGCTCCGGCACCACGACCGAGGTGCTGGCCCTGCTCGCCCAGTCCCGCGAAGCCGGCGTGCCCACCAGCGCGATCACCGCCGACCCCGCCACGCCGGTGATGACGGCGGCCGACGCCGTCGCCGTCCTGGACTTCGCCGACGAGGAGTCGGTGGTGCAGACCCGCTTCGCCACCACCGTGCTCGCCCTGCTGCGTGCCCACCTGGAGGCCGAGAACGCACTGCCGGCCGGTGTGCGCACCGTCGCCCGGGCGGCCGACGACGCCGAGCGGGCCATCGCCGCGCCGCTCACCGAAGAGGTCACCGGCGCCGAGCAGTTCACCTTCCTCGGCACCGGCTGGACGTACGGACTGGCGCTGGAGGCCGGGCTGAAGATGCGCGAGGCGGCCGGCGCCTGGACCGAGGCGTACCCGGCGATGGAGTACCGCCACGGCCCGATCAGCATCACCCGGCCCGGTCGGGTGGCGTGGATGTTCGGCACCCTGCCGACCGGGCTGGCCGGTGACATCGCACGGGTCGGCGGCACGCTGGTCGCCGGCTCCCAGGACACCGGCTCGCTGGACACCGGCTCCCTTGACGCCAGCTCGCTGGGCGCCGATTCTCAGTACGCCGATTCTCAGTACGCCACCGAGAGCCTGGACCCGCTGGCCGACCTGATCCAGGCCCAGCGCCTGGCAGTTGTGATCGCCGAGGCTCGCGGCTACGACCCCGACCGGCCGCTCAACCTCACCCGCTCGGTCGTGCTGGAGAACTCGCATGCCTGAGCCGCATGACGCCAGCGAGTGCGTGATCGCGCTGGACGTCGGCGGCACCGGCATGAAAGGCGCCGTGCTGGACCGGGAGTTGAGGCCCCTGCTGACGCTGCGCCGGCCCACCCCCCGGGAGGCCGGCCCGGACGCGGTGGTGGACGCGACCGTCGCCACCCTGCGGACACTCGCACGGCAGGCCGCCGATCGTAAGTTGACGGTCCGTCAGGTCGGGGTCGTGGTCCCCGGGATCGTCGACGAGGACCTCGCCCGCGCCGTCTACTCGGCCAACCTCGGCTGGCGCGATCTCCCGCTCGCCGACCTGCTGGAGCAGCGCACCGGATTGCCCGTCACCCTGGGCCACGACGTCCGCTCCGGCGGGTACGCCGAAGCCCTCCTCGGGGCCGCCCGAGGCGCGCGCGACGTCCTCTTCGTGGCCGTCGGCACGGGCATCTCCGCCGCCGTCATCAGCGACGGCCGTCCGCTGCGAGCCGGCGGCTACGCGGGCGAACTCGGCCACCTGGTGGTCGAACCCGGTGGTTCGCCGTGCGGTTGCGGCAGCCGTGGGTGCCTGGAGACGGTGGCCTCCGCGACCGCCGTCGCCGCCGCCTTCACCGCCCGCTCCGGGCAGGCCGTCGAAGGCGCCGACCAGGTCGCCGCCCTGCTGACCAAGGGCGATCCGTACGCCCACGCGATCTGGCAGCGAGCGGCCGAGGCGCTCGGCACCGCCCTGGCAACCGCCGCGACGCTGCTCGGCACCGAGCTGATCGTGCTCGGCGGCGGCCTCGCCGAGGCCGGTGAACTGCTGCTCGCGCCGGTCCGGACCGCGCTGGCCGAACAGCTGACCTTCCAGCGGCGGCCGAGCGTCGTGCGCGCGGCGCTGGGCGACGAGGCCGGCTGCCTGGGTGCCGGGCTCCACGCCTGGCGCGCGGTGAGCGAGGCCGCCCGCTTCGAACCGGCGGGAGCGTCGTGATCCTCACCGTCACGCTCAACGCGGCCCTGGACGTCACGTACTTCGTCGACGCCCTGACCCCCCGCGCCTCGCACCGCGTCGACGCCGTGCACGAACGCGCCGGCGGCAAGGGCGTCAACGTCGCCCGGGTGCTCGCCGCGCTGGGACACCCGACCATGGTGACCGGCCTCGCGGGCGGTCCGACCGGCAGCCTGCTGCGCGGCGAACTGCACACAGCCGGGCTGCGCGACGAGCTCGTACCGATCGCCGGCGACTCCCGGCGCACCGTCACCGTGGTCTCCCGCGAGGACGGCGACGCGACCGTCTTCAACCAGACCGGACCGTTCGTGCGGCCCGACGAATGGGAGAACTTCGCGGCGCACTACGCACAGTTGGTGCGCCGGGCCGAGGTCGTCGTACTCGCCGGCAGCCTCCCCCCGGGCCCACCGCCCGACGCGTACGGGCAGCTCATCGCGCTGGCCTCGGCGGCCGGAGCCGCCACCGTGCTGGACACCAGCGGCCCGGCCCTGCTCTCGGCGCTGAGCGCCGGCCCGGACGTGGTCAAGCCCAACGCCGCCGAACTCGCCGCCGTCACCGGCCGCAGCGACCTCGCGGCCGCAGCCGCCGAACTGCGCGGCCTGGGCGCCCGCGCGGTGGTGGCCTCCTGCGGCCCGGACGGGCTGTACGCGCTCACCCCGCAGGGCAGTTGGCGGGCCACGCCCCCCGAGCAGCTCAGCGGCAACCCGACCGGCGCGGGCGACGCCTGCGTCGCGGCGCTCGCCGCCGGACTCGCGGCGGGCACGCCCTGGCCCGACACGCTGCGCGAAGCCGTGGCCCTGTCCGCCGCCGCCGTCCCCTGCCCGGTGGCCGGCGACTTCGACGCCGACACCTACCACCGATTCCGCACCGCCGTACCCGTGGAGGAAGTCCATGCCGCTCGCACCCACCGATGAGATAGTCCAGGCCGCCACCGAACTCGTGCAGGGAGTCGGCGCATTCAACGTGGTCCAACTGGAGCATGCCCAGGCCATCGTGGCCGGCGCCGAGGCCGCCGGACGCCCGGTGATCCTCCAGATCAGCGAGAACACCGCCCGCTACCACGGCGCCCTCGAGCCGATCGCGCTCGCCACACTCGCCATCGCCCGGACGGCGAGCGTCCCCGTGGCCGTCCACCTGGACCACGCCGAGTCGGCCGACCTGATCCGCGAGGCCGTCGAACTCGGCTTCACCTCCGTCATGTTCGACGCCGCGAAGCTCCCGTACGAGGAGAACGTCGCCGCCACCCGCGAGATCACCGAGTACTGCCACAGCCGGGGCGTCTGGGTCGAGGCCGAGCTCGGCGAGGTCGGCGGCAAGGACGGCGCCCACGCCCCCGGCGTGCGCACCGACCCGGACCAGGCGCGGGCGTTCGTCGCCGCGACCGTCGTCGACGCGCTCGCCGTGGCCGTCGGCAGCTCCCACACGATGCTCACCCGGGACGCCGTGCTCGACTTCGCCCTGATCTCCCGGCTGCGCACGGCCGTGAACGCGCCGCTCGTGCTGCACGGCTCCTCCGGCGTCGGGGACGTGGACCTCGCCAAGGCCGTCAGCGCGGGAATGACGAAGGTCAACATCTCCACCCACCTCAACAAGACCTTCACCCAGACGGTCCGTGGCTACCTCGACACCCACACCGAGGTAGCCGACACCCGCAAGTACCTCGGCCCCGCCCGCGCCGCCGTCGCGACCGAGGTGGCGCGTCTGCTGCGAGTCCTGGCCGGTTCCTGACCCGGAGCCGATTCTGACGAACAGTCACCATGCAGATGGCACAAGCCCCCCAGTCATCAAACGGAGACACCCACGCGCATCCGATCCCTGCTCCTCGCGACCCTGTGCGCGCTCGGCGCCGCCGCGGGCGCAACCAGCACTGGCTGATCACCCCCGCCCCGACCGGCGGTTACACCCTCACCTCCGCCCACAGTGGCCTGCCCCTCACCACCTCCGGCGAAGGCGACGGCAGCGGCCTGGCCCAGCAGGCCGCGACCGGCGCCACGACGCAGGGCTAGTCCTTCACCAGCGCGAGATGAACTCCCCTTCCCCGCACCGAACTTATCCGCCAGACCCCCTCGATCCCGATCTCGGCCGAGGGGGTCCCCGGGCTGCCCGGTCGGCCGGCGCCCGCTCTGCCGGGGACGGCCCCGGGACGCCCTGGTCCTCAGTCCTCCCGGCCGCCCCGGCCCGCAGCGGCGACCGCCTCGCTGTGCCAGGCCCGGCGCGCGTGCGCGATCTGCTCGGGGGTGAACACCCCGTGCTCGGCCTGGTGCGCCTCCACGATCTCGGCCGTCTTGATCAGGGCGAGCGCCCGTTCCGCCGCTTCGACCAAGAAACGGTTGAAGTCGGCGCGCTCCTCGATCTCGTGGACCAGCCGGCTCGGCAGCCTTACCGTTTTCGTCACGATGCTCAGGTCATCAGTCATGGCTCGACGCTAACCGGCCGCTACGCCGTCCGGGGGAGAAAGCGGCAGATTATCGGGCCCGGCGCAGCACGTACCGTCCCTGCGGACGGTCAGTTGACGCAGGGGATCTTGCCGCCCTCGACCGCGTCGCCCGTGAACTGGTCGGCCTGGGTGGCCGGTGAGCCGGACGACTGCTCCTGCTGCACCTGATCCGAGGGGGTGCCCGAGGGAGTGCCGGAGGGAGTGCCGGTCACCGCCGTCGGCGTTCCGGTCGGAGCGGACCCGGCAGTGGTGGACCCGGCGGTGGCGGACGGGGCGGCGGCGGGAGCCGTCGTCGGGCCGGCCGCCTGTGCTATCTGCTGCTTGACCAGAGCTCTGATCTTCGCGACGTCGACGGTGTTCACGTCCCCGTCCTGGCCGCCGAGGTCGGGTTGGGTCTCGATCGGCAGGGTGTTGAACTCGACGTTGCCGCCGGTGAGGTTGGGCACCTGCTGGGCGAAGTCGAGGACGTTCCAGCTGCTGTCGATGATCACGTCCTTCTTCGCGACGTCGATCAGGCTCTGCATCTTGCCGAGGTCGCCGAAGATCCCCTCGTCCTTCAGCTTCTTGGTGACCCCGGCGATGAAGGCCTGCTGACGGTGGGTCCGGTCCAGGTCGCCCCCGTCCAGCCCGTACCGCTGCCGGACGAAGGACAGCGCCTGAGCGGCGTTCAGCTGCTGCGGGCCGGCCGGGAAGTCCGCGCCGGAGCCGTGTCCGACGGTGGTGGCGGTACGGGCGACGATCGGGTCCTTGACCGCGTGCTTCAGGCAGACCTCGATGGGCTTGAGCACGTCGGCGACATGGTAGAAGCCGATCAGGTTGACCTCGGCGAAGTGGTCGATCGGTATCTGGAGGAAGTTCTGCACCGTCAGCAGCGTGGCCTGGCGGCCGGCCTCCCGCCCCCGGTGTTCCAGCTCGACGGGATTCGTGACGCCCTGCTTGGAGAACTCCTCCTCGGCGTAGTACTTGGCCCGGTCGTACGCCTCCTTGATCTTGTGCTTGCCGAGCGGGTGCTTGCCGGGCGCGTTGATCAGATCGACGTAGTCGTCCCGGGGTATCGAGAAGGCCTCGACCTTTCCCCCGTCCGCCGGGATGTGCATCAGGATCAGGGTGTTGGTGTTGTAACCGCCGATGTCGCTGGTCGAGCCCGCGTGCAGCTCGTTCTCCAGGACGTCCTGCGGCAGGGCCTTGCCGTCCTGGTCCCGGCGGCTGTCCAGACCGATCAGCAGCAGGTTGACCGCCTTGTCCAGGTGGCCCGTCCGGTCCACAACGCGCGGCGGCGCGGCCAATTTGACCGGCTCGAGCGCGTTCGAGGTCGTCATGCCGGTGCTGAGCGAGTGGTACGTGTACCAGGTGAAGCCGCTCGCGCCGAACATCGCGAGGGAGGCCCCACAGGCCATCACCCGCCCGGCCACCGTCAGCCGCGACGCCCGCCCCCAGCGGCGGCCCTGCCCCGAGCCGCTGTCGCTGCGCTCCGTCATCCGTCCTCCTTCTCACTTCTCCTGAACCTCGCCACCTGAGACGCTGCGAGTAGGCAAATGGTGGCACGTCTTCGAAGAACTGTTCGGAGCGTCACCGGGGCCGGGCGTCCACGCGTCGTACGAGGTCGGCGGCGGCCTCCGCCCACTGGGGGTGGTCGAAGGTGAAGCCCGCTCCGAGCAGCCGGCCGGGGACGACACGACGGCTCTTCAGCAGGAGTTCGGTGTCCGAACGCAGCGCGAAGGCGCCGAGTTCGGCCATCCACCGCGTCGCAGGCAGACCGACCGGGATGCCGCGAGCCCCGCGCAGCGTACGCATGAACGCGCGCTGCGTCAGGGGGGCGGGCCCGGCGAGGTTCACCGGTCCGCTGAAGTCGTCCCGGGCGACCAGGAATTCGACCGCGCGGACGAAATCCCGGTCGTGGATCCAGGAGATGTACTGCCCGCCGCCCGCGACCGGCCCGCCGAGACCCAGCCGCGCCAACCGCAACAGGAGGTCGAAGGCGCCGCCGCGATCCGGGCTCATCACCATGGCGGTGCGCAGCGCGACCTTGCGGGTACGCGGGGTCTCGGCCCGTTCCTGCGCCTCCTCCCATGCCTTGGCGATCTCGACGCTGTACGCCCAGTACCCCGGAGCTCCGGGCTCGGCGCCGCCGATCACACCCGCCGCCTCGTCGTTGGGCGCGTCGAAGCGGTGGGAGTAGACGGTGGCGGTGCTCATCTGCAGCCAGACCCGGGGAGGCCGGGCAGCGGCCCCGATCGCCTCCCCCACGACCCGGGCGGAGTGCACCCGCGAGTCCATCATGTCCCGCAGATTGGCTGCGGTGTAGCGGCAGCTGACACTGCGCCCGGCCAGGTTGATCACGACGTCACTGCCGTCGATCACCTCGGCCCAGGACCCTATGCTCTTACCGTCCCAACGGACTTCACGGTCGCGCACCGGCCGCCTCGTCAGGACCACGACCTCATGCCCCGCAGCGGTCAGCGCGCGGTTCAGGATCACGCCCAAATGCCCGGCCCCCCGGGTATCACGATCTTCATGAGACTCCCCCTCGGCTCAGGGGACAAGCTTAGCGCAGATTCTTGAACGCGTTCAAAACATCTGCTCGCACCGGCGACACTTCGACCGCCGAGCCGTCCGTGGCCGGCTGAACACAACCCAGGCGCCGGCTCGCACGTCCTGTCGGGCACCGTGCGGGGGTTGCCGTGGCGTAGCGTGGTCGGCCGGGGGCGCCGGGGCGGGTCGGGTCCGTTCCCACCACCCGTCAGGGCCCGAGGTCCGGAGTTACGGAGTAGTGATGTCCAGTTCCCAGCCTGCCATGGCGGATCTGCACGGCGTCCGGCGACGCACGTTCGTCCGCGAGGCGGACGGCTCGACGGACCGCGTCACCGACGCCACGTGGGTGCAGGGCCCCTCGCTGTTCGGGGATCTGCGGCAGCCGCCCGGTCTTGACGAACTGGTCGGGAGGACGTGTCCGAGTGACCTGGACCGCCCGCAACTGCTGGCGCTGTGCGAGCAGAAGGCGTTTGCCGGCGGCTTCGAGCAGGACGGCGAGGTGTTCAGCTGGATCCGCCGGATCGACCTGCACCCGGCGGGACCGCTTCCCGACGCGGGCACGCTGCGCTGGGAGGACGGCGTGCTGGTCGAGGAGGGCCTGCACGAGGCCTATCTGGAGCACTGGGAACTCGTCGAGCGGTCACCGGACGGTCCGGCGGCCGTCCTGCTCGACGATCCGGCGGAGGGGTGTGCGGGCTTGTTGGTCCGGGTGGGCTCCTGGTTCGCCTACGCCCGGGACCGGAGCGCGCCGCTCCCCACGCTCCTGGTCCCGCTCGTCGAGCAGGTCCGGGGTTGCGGGAGCCGCGCGGAGGCGGCCGCGCTGCTGGACTGCGAGGTGTCGATCGGCCGGGTGCACGCGGACCGGTGGGAGATCGTCCGTTCCACCCTTCCGCATCGCGTCGGGGCCTGCCTGCAACCCGAGCCCGGCCCAGGCGGGGACGGGCTGCGGATCCGCGACGCGGATCGGCAGGGCCGGGCCCGCCCGCGCGACTGGCGGTTGACGCGCATCGAGGGCCCGGTACGGCTGCTGACGGCAGGCGACGCCCGAGGCTGACCGTGCCGCGCCGCGCTCAGCTCGGGAGTGCGCGCCCGAGCCGTCCGCTCAGCCCTCGGTACCGCCGGTCGGAGTCGGCCAAGGAGCCTGGTGGGGAGCGAAGTTGGGACGCGCCCTGGTGACCTCGTAGCGGCGCTGCCAGACCGGGGTGGTCGACCCGCTGGTGGCCGGCACGATGGCGGACCAGTCGGCCGGGCAGCTGCGGCCGCTCTTCAGCTCACGCTCCTCGTGCCGCACGAACTGCTTGGTCGCGAAGTGATGGTCGACGATGGACACCCCGGCCCGGTCGTAGGAGTGCAGTACGGCGGCGGTGAGTTCCAGCAGCGCGCGGTCGCGCCACAGGGTACGGTCCCGGCTGGTGTCCAGGCCCATCCCCCGGGCGACCTCGGGGAGTTTGTCGTAGCGGTTGGTGTCGGACAGGTTGCGGGCGCCGATCTCGGTGCAGGTGTACCAGGCGCTGAACGGTGCCAAGGTGTAGCGCAGGCCGCCCAGTTCGAGGATCTGGTCCGAGATCGTGGGGAAGGCGTGCCAGCGCAGCCCGAGTTGTTCGAACCACGGGTGGTCGGGATGGCTGATGTGCACCTCGGGGACCGCGTCCGGCGGCAGGTCGAAGAACCTCGGTTCACGTCCCGGGTACTGGATGACCAGTGGCAGGACGTCGTACTCGGTGCCCCGGCCGCGCCAACCGAGCCGCTGGGCGGCCTCGGTGAGCTCCACCGTCCCGGGATCGCCCACCACGGACCCGTCGTGCTGCCGGTAACCGGCGTAGCGGATGAGCTGGCCGTTCCAGACCCGGGGGCCGGGCCGGTCGGGCCGGCTCGGAGCGAAAACGCTCAGCAGCAGCCGTACCTTGCCGCCGTTCCAGGCCAGCCGGAGATGCTCCACCAGCGCTTCGAACAGGGCGCTCTCGTCGAAGCCGTCGCCGCCGGCCCCGACATCCCGGCAGTCCCGGGTCTCGAGTCCCCGCCAGTAGAACTTGCCGATGCACTGGGCGTTGTTCCGCCAGGCAATCCGGGAGCCCAGCAGGATCTCCACCTCGCTCTGCCGGTAAGTACCCGTCGCGGCCAGCTCGTTCGCCATCTCCCTGACCCGCCGCTCGGCGAGGTCGGCCGAGAGGTGGCCCTCGGCGGCGAGTTGGCGCACCAACTCCTCGGCCTCGACGGCCACCGGCAGGTCGAGCGGGGAGGACGGTACGGGCGATGGTGCGAAGAGAGGTGAGGTCGTCACGATGAGCCCCCTGTCAACGGCGCTGAGCGGGCAGCCAGTTAACCTGCGCGAAACATCCGCCCGCGCCTCGAAGGCTACGCGAAGAGCGTCCTGGCGCAGGACCCCGTGCCGCCACTTTGACGGATCCCATGCACACACCCCGCCCAACCCGGAGGCGGCGCTCACCGCCCCACCTCGCGGGCCTTGAAGTCCTCCACCGTCTCCCGGCGGATCAGCAGCCGGGCCCGGCCGTCCCGGACGGCGGCCACGGCCGGGCGGCCGACCAGGTTGTAGCCGGAGGCCATCGACAGCTGGTACGCCCCGGCGGTGGGGACGGCCAGCACGTCGCCGGCCCGCACCCCCGGTCCGGCGCTCCGCTCCGAACATTTTGGCGACTCCCTGTAACGCCAGCCGCTGCCGCCGCGTCATAGGGCGGTACGGGTTCGAGTGGGGAGTGGTTGATGATCCGAAGTAGCAACGCGCGCGAGGCCAGGGAGGCCGAGTTTCTGGAGTTCGCGGCCGGACGCCAGGGGCAGCTGTTCCGCTCCGCCTACTTCCTGACCGGCGGCGACACCCATCTGGCCGAGGACCTGGTCCAGGAGACCCTCGGCCGGATGTACTCGCTCTGGCACCGGATGTCCTGGCAGGGCCGGGCCAGGCGGATAGAGAACCCGGCCGGCTACGCGCAGACCGTGCTGGTCCGCAGCTTCCTCTCCCACCGGCGGCGGCGCAGCAACGCGGAACGCCCTACCGCCGCCTTCCCCGACCTGGCGGGCGACGACGGGGACGCCACGCTGCGGCTCACCCTGTTCGACGCGCTCGCCCAACTCTCCGCCCGTGACCGGGCGGTGCTGGTCCTCCGCTACTGGGAGGACCGCAGCGTCGAGGAGACCGCCGAGGTACTCCGATCCAGCGCGGGTGCTGTCCGTACCCGGAGCTCCCGGGCACTGACCCGGCTGCGCGCCCTGCTCGGCAGCTCGCTCAGCGAGCTCGCCGCCCTTTGAACCACCTCGCAGCCGCTACCCGAGAGAGGGTGATCCCGCATGTCAAATGACCCACAGTCGGATCCGGAGTTCGAGGACGACCTTGCCCAGGCCTTCGCCCGTGCAGCCGCAGGCGTCCGGACCGAGGCGGAGCCCTTGCTGTCCGGTGGACTCACCCGGGGTCGCGCCCGCCGCCGGCGCCGCACGACCGCCGTCGTCGGCAGCATCACGGCACTCGCGCTGGTCGGCGCGGGCGGCGCGTTCGTGGCGGGCCTGCGCGCCCCGGTGGCCACATCCAACGTCCTGAGCCAGGGCGACGTGCAGAAGAGCGCGCCGCCGCACCTGGACAAGTCGGTCAACGTGCTGTTGATCGGGCTCGACAGCCGCAAGGACATGAACGGCGACGACCTCCCGCCGCAGGTCGTCCAGGACGAGTTGCACGCGGGTGGCAGCAGCGACATCGGCGGCTACAACGCCGACACCCTGATCGTGCTGCACATCCCGGCGGACGGCGGCAAGGTCACCGCGCTCTCCGTCCCGCGCGACGACTACGTGCAGACCGTCGGCGCCGACGGCCGGATGCACAAGATCAAGGAGGCGTACGCGATCGCCAAGGAGGCGGCCGAGCACAAGCTCGCCGGCCAGGGCCTTTCGAAAGCGGCACTGGAACAGCAGAGCCGCGACGCGGGCCGCTCGGCCACCATCCAGACCGTGCAGGACTTCCTCGACATCCCGATCGACCACTTCGCCGAGCTCAACCTGCTCGGCTTCTACGACATCGCCAAGGCCGTCGGACCGATCCAGGTCTGCCTGAACCACGCCGTCAGCGACCCGATCGCCGCCCGGACGGCCGGCCGCGAGGGCGGCGGCACCGGGCTCGAACTGCCTGCCGGGATCAGCTCGCTGAACGCCTCCCAGGCACTGTCCTTCGTCCGGCAGCGCCACAACCTGGTGAACGGCGATCTCGACCGGACACACCGCCAGCAGGCGTTCCTCGCTTCGGTAGGGCACAAGCTGACGCAGGACGGCCTGTTCGGCGACCTGGGCAAGATGCAGTCGCTGCTCGGCATGGTGAAGAAGGATGTCGTGCTGGACGACCGGTGGAACCTCCTGGACTTCGCCCAGCAGGCACCGGGCCTCACCGGCGACAACGTCGAGTTCAACACTCTCCCGATCAGCGGCTTCAAGACCATCGACGGCGAAGGCGTCAACACGGTCGACCCGGACCTGATCAAGAAGATCGTCCAGCAGCTCTTCACCGACACCCCGGCATCCAGCACGCCCCAGGCCGGCCAGGCCGCCGCCCTCCCCATGCAGGGCCCCCCGGTGAAGACCGGCGGGATTCCCTGCGTGAACTGACCGACCGTGAACTGACCGACCCCGGTCGGCGGGCCGCCCTCACAGGGGAAGGGCGGGCCGCCGACCGTTCTTTATGGCTCTCGGCGTCCCGGTCGATGCCGAGCAGCCGGGTGTGGTGCAGGTGCAGCAGGCCGTCACGGCGCTCGACCGGTGGTGCCGTGGCTCTCGCGGGCCACGAAACTGTCACCGTCATGGGCCGACAAGACCGAGCCCGCTGGGACTGGCCCCGTTTCTTCGCACCCGCCGGGCACCGAGAACGGCGGGTGTGACGATCATTCATGCCCCCGCTGTTGTGGGGCGCGTCATCTCCTGACAGGCTCTCGCTGTGATCAGTGCACGTGGGAGGGTCGCAGCGGAGCCTGCCGAGGGTTCCCGGGGGCTGCGGATCACCCTCCCTGATCGGACAGCTTCGGTGCTGCTGCTGCCGTCGTCGAGTCAGACACGGCCGTCAGCACGGACACCGTGACCCGCAGGAGAGGAACGCCGAACACCATGGACACCATCACCAGCATCGATCTGGTCCACCAGTGGAAGCAGCCGGGCGAGCGCCAGGGCGCGTCCGCCGGGCACCCCGCCGGGGAGATCAGGCTCCGGACCACGAGCCGCCTCGCCCGTCGCTCCGCCCTGCTCGCCGGGAGCGCCGGGGACGCCGCCAGGGCCGACACCGGCTTCCCCACGATGACCATCGAGGAGCGCTGACCGATCGGCGGTGTCCGGAGGCCGGTGCGACCGATGGCGGGCGCACCGGCATCCGGCTGTGAACTACGCAAATAATCCGACTACCAGATCTTCACAACGGTCCAGTAACCTGCGGCTATGCGTACCACTTCGCCGGTCACCGTCGGCCGGGACGCCGAACTCGCGCTGTTCTACAGCACCCTGACAGATCTTCGGACCGGTGCCGGACGGGCCGTGTTCCTGTCGGGAGACGCCGGGATCGGCAAGTCCCGGCTGGTCGGCGACTGCGCCGACCACGCCGGTGACCTGGGCCTGCCGGTCCTGCGGGGCCGGGGCAGCTCGACCGGCGCGGGCACGCCCTTCCGGCCGCTCGTCGAGGCGCTGTCCTCCCGCTTCCGCATCGGCGGACCGCCCGGGAACGCGGAGCTCATACCGTACCGTCCGGTGCTGGCCCGGGTCGTGCCGGAGTGGCGGCACACCGCGACCCCCGGCTTCCCGGAGAGCCTGGTCGAACTCGCCGAGGCGCTGCTGCGGCTGCTCGCCGTCCTCGGACGGGAGAAGGGGTGCGTGCTGGTCCTGGAGGACCTGCACGACGCGGACACCGAGACGGTCGCCGTCGTGGAGTACCTCGCCGACAACCTCGCCGGGCTGCCGGTGCTGCTGCTCGGCACGCTGCGCCCCGAACCCGGGGCCGCCCTCGACCTGGTCCGCGCGGCCGAACGGCGCCGGACAGCCTCGCTTCTCGCGCTGCGCCCACTGGCGGCGCCGGACGTCCGCGCGCTCGCCGCAGGCTGCCTCGGCGTCCCCGCCGCCGACGTGCCGACGGAGGTGGTCGACCGGCTGGCGGCGGGCGGCGACGGAAACCCGTACCTCACCGAGGAACTGCTCGCCGAGATGGTCGGCTCCGGGGCGCTCCGCCAGACGGAGGGCGGCTGGCGGGCGGTCCGCGATCTCTCCGCGACCGTCCCGGAGAGCATCGTCCAGAGCTACGGTCATCGGATCGACGGACTGGACCCACGGCTGCGCGAACTCCTGCTGCTCGCAGCCACCTTGGGGCCCCGCTTCTCCGTCGCCACCCTGCGGCTCATCACCGGGCACGACGACCGGGCCCTCTTCGCCCACCTGCGGGCCGGTGTCGAGGCGGGCCTGATCGTCCCCGACCACGCCAGCGACGACGAGTACGCCTTCCGGCACGCGCTCACCGCCGAGGCGCTGCTGGCCTGCGTCCCCCGGGCGGAGCGCGCCGCCGTCGCCCGGCATGCCGCCGCCTCGATGCTGGCGGCCGATCCGGAGCTGTCCGACGACCGCTGCCAACTGGTCGCCGAGCTCCGGCTGGTGGCCGGGGACCGGGCCGGTGCGGCACTGCTGTTCGCCGAGGCGGGCCGCCGGGCGCTGGCCGGCAGTGCGTCGGGAACGGCGGTCCTGCTGCTCGAGCGCGCTCACGAGCTCGTCGCCCAAACGGACCGGGCCGCCGTCACGGAGTCGCTGCTGTACGCCCTCGCCGAGGCCGGGCAGCTCGACCGGGCCTTCGCACTGGCGGACACCCTGCCGCCGGTCGGTACGGCCTCCGCCGGCATCGACCGCAGGATCGCGCTGCACACCCGGCTCGGCTGGGTCGCCGTGATCGCGGAGCGGAGTGCGGACACCGTCGCGCAGCTGACGGCGGTCAGAGCGCTGCTCGGCGACTCCGCCGGCCCCGAGCAGACGGCGGCACTCACCGTGGTCGAGGGGCACCTGGCCCTCCTCCCGGGCCAGGGCGGGGGAACGGCCGACACCGAGCGGCCCGCCCTGGAAGCGGCGGAGGTGGCGGAACGGGCGAACCTTCCGGTGGTCGCCTGCCAGGCCTGGCAGTTGCTCGCGCTGCTGGCCCGTGAACGCGGCTTCGACGCCGCCGACCAGTGCCTGGACCGGATGCTGACCGTCGCCGAGACGCACAGCCTGCCGGTCTGGCGGGTCGAGGCCCTGATGCGGTTGGGCGCCAACGCCTTCATGCGGACCGGCGACGCCCGCAGGCTCGAACAGGCCCGGGAGGCCGCCCGCGAGCTGGGCGCGATCGTGCTGACCCAGCAGACGGAGGGGCTGCTGGCGATGAACGCGGTGCTGACGGGGGACCACGGGACGGCCCGCGAGCTCATCGACCGGGGCCTGGACGCCAGCGCGCGGATGCGCAACCTCGCGACCCACCGCTACCTGCTGCTGACCTCGGCGACGCTCGCGGCGCACCGAGGACGTCGCCGCGAGATGGAGCGGGAGCTGCTGATCTTCGACCAGGCAGGCGGCGGCACCTCCTTCCTGACACCGATGATGCTCGGGCTCTGCCGGACGCTCTGCGCGCTGCTGGAGGAGGACCGCGCGCAGGCGCGCTCCGAACTCGCGGCCGCCGCAGACTGGGAGCAGCAGCACCCGAACGTCTTCTACCTCTCCGGCCGGTACGGGCTGCGCCCGCTGCTGGACGTCCTCGCGGGCAGCTCGGGCCGGGCCGAGTACGAGGAGGTGGCCGCCGCGCCGGCGGCGGGGCTGGCCTGGAACCGGCAGTTCCTGCTGCTCGCCCACGCCGCGCTGCTGGGCCGGGAGGGACGGGCCGAGGACGCCGCCGAGGCCGTCGGCGCGGCCGGTACCACCGCCGGGCTCTTCCCGATGGCCCATCACCTCGGGCTGCGGCTGGTCGCCGAGGCGGCGATCGCCGACGGCTGGGGCGACCCGGTGGGCTGGCTGCGGACCGCCGAGCAGTACTTCCACCACGTCGACACGCCGTCGGTGGCGGGCGCCTGCCGGGCCCTGCTGCGCCAGGCGGGGGCGACCGTCGCGCAGCACCGCAGCGGCCGGGACCAGATCCCGGCGGAGCTGCGCGCGCAGGGCCTCACCCCGCGCGAGTACGAGGTCCTCATGCTGCTGGTGGAACGGCCCGGCAACCAGGACATCGCCCGGCGGCTGTCCATCTCACCGCGCACGGTGGAGAAGCACATGGCCAGTCTGCTCGGCAAGACGGGCCGTCCCGACCGCGCGGCGCTGTGTCGCCTGGCGGCTGCGCTGGGCCGCGGCGCCTAGCGGGAAGCTGCGGACCGTTGCCTTCCGGTTTCGCGCACGCAGTGCAGCAAACAGAGCCCCGCACCCCTGCCGTGGTTACGCGTATGGGGGCAGGGGTCCCAGAACATACGCGTGGTGCCCCGATGACCAGGTCAGCGGGCCCGGGAAGCATCGGGTGCGTACCAGGGGCGTGGCAAGGCCCCGACCTTTTCCGGCGCCGGAGGCCCTTCGTTGACAGTCGACATGCGGACCGTGGACCTGCTCGAGACCGAGCCGCCGTCGGGACGGGTGAGGTTCTCCGTGCTGGGCCCGCTCGTCGTCGAGGCGGGGGGCCGGTCGGTCCGGCTCGGGTCGCTCAAGCAGCGGCAGGTCCTCGCGCTGCTGCTCTGCCGCGCCAACTCCCCCGTCTCGGTCGACCTGTTGACCGACACGCTCTGGCAGGGCGAGCCCCCGAGGACCGCCCGCAAGAACCTACAGGTGTACATGTCGGGGCTGCGCAAGCTGCTCGGGGACGAGACCGGGCACGACCGGCTCGGCCACCACCTCAGCGGCTACCAGCTGCAGGTCGCGCCGGACGAGCTCGACGTGGTCCGCTTCGAAGCGCTCGCCCGCGCCGGACGGGCCGCCGCCGCCAGGGGCGAGTCCGCCCTGGCGGCGAGGCTGCTCGGCCAGGCACTGGACCTGCGGCGCGGGCAGCCGCTGCTCGGGCTGTGCTGCTCGGAGCCGCTGCAGGCCGAGGCCGAGCGGCTGGACGCCCGCTACCTGGCTGCCTACGAGGACTGGGCGGAGGCCCAGTTGGAGCTCGGGGACGTGCAGGCGGTGACGGACGGCATCGGCGAACTGGTGGAGCGTCACCCGCTGCGCGAGCGGCTCCAGGCCGCGCGGATGAGCGCACTGCACCGGTCCGGGCGCCGGACCGAGGCGCTGTCGGCGTACGACGTCCTCCGGCAGCTGCTGGCCCGCGAACTCGGCCTGGCACCGAGCCCGCCACTGGAGGCTCTCTACCGGTCGATCCTGCAGGACGGGCCGCAGCCGTTCCGGGGTTCCGCACCCGGCTCCGGGCGCACCCTGCTGCCCCCGGACGCCGCCGACTTCACCGGCCACCGGGCCCAGGTGCGCGAGCTGACCGAGGCGCTGCGCGGCGGCCGTGGGCAGGTGGCCGTGCTGGTGGGGCCCGCTGGAGTGGGCAAGACCGCGCTCGCGACGCACGTGGCGCATCGGCTCCGCGAGGACTTCCCGGACGGCCGGCTGCTGGTGAATCTGCGCTCCGATGACGGCACCCCGCGCGGCTGGACCTCGGTGCTCGCCGAGCTGTTGCAGGTGACCGGCCTGACCGGACGGGTGCCCGAGCTGCCGGGGCAGGCGGCGGCGGTCTGGCGCGGGTGGCTGGCGGACCGGCGGGTGCTGCTGGTGCTCGACGACGCCCCGGACGAGTCCGCCGTGCGGGCGCTGCTGCCGGGTTCCTGGGCGGGCGCGGCGATCGTGACGTCCCGGACCCAGCTGGCCGGGCTCGCCCCGGTGCACCGCGTCGAGGTGCCGCCGTACTCCGACGAGGAGGCGCTCGAGCTCCTCGGGCGGATCATCGGCGGCGACCGGGTCCGTTCGGATCCGGATGCGGCGCGGCAGATCGTCGCCGCGAGCGGACTGCTGCCCCTGGCGGTGCGGGTGAGCGGACTGCGGCTCGCCGTACTGCGCCACCTCCCGCTCGCGGAGTACGCCGCCCGGCTCGCCGACCCCGGCACGGTGCTGGACGAACTCGCCGTCGGCGACATCGCGGTCCGCCCCCGGCTGGAGACCGGCTGGCGGGACCTGACCGAAGCGGGCCGCCGGGCGCTGCTCCGGCTGGGACGGCTGCCGCTGGCGCTGCCGTTCACCCTGCAGGACGCGGCGGCCGCACTGGGCTGCGGATTGAGCGCCGCGCTACGGGAGTTGGAGTTCCTGATCGACACCGGCGCGGTCACCTCGCCGGCCGCCGAGGTGACCGCGCACGCCGTGCTCTACGCCCTGCCCCGGCTCACCCAGGTGTACGCGCGAGAGCGGGCGCTGGCGGCGGAGTCGCTTCCCGCCGGGGAGCTACGCTGACGGCCCGCTCGACGAAGTCGGCGGCGGCCTCGCTCCCGGAGCGGCGCAGCCGGTCGCCGATCCGGTGCACGTGTGCCGGCAGCTCCCGGTCGGCCAGGGCGCGGGAGATGCCCTCTGCACCGTCCTGGAGGCGCTGGGCCACGCCCGCGCGCAGGCACGCCTCGGCGAGTACGTGCTGCTCGCCGCCGGCCGGTGCGACCACCAGCGGGCGGCCGTTCAGCAGTGCGGACAGGACGGGAGCGGAGGTGCCGTTGGTGACCACCACGGAGGCCATCCGCACCAGCGGATCCATCCAGGGCTTGCGCACCGCCAGGATGTCGGTGCCCTCGGCCTGCTGGGCATCGCCCGAGCGGCCGAGTTCGACCACGGCCTGGAACGGACCTCCGGCGAAGGTCGCGTTGAGCCAGGGCCAGAGGCTGTTGCCGCCGAAGCTGCGGCCCAGGTGGACGTAGACCACGGGCTTGCCGATCCGCTCCGTGTGCGCGGTGATCCCCCGGAGTTCGGCCTCGTCGGCGGGCGGCTCCCACCAGCACGGTCCGACGTGCCGGATCCCCTCGGGCAGCGCGGCGCCGGGCAGTTCCAGGGCGGGGTCACCGCGCAGCAGCAGGCCGGAGCCGGCCAGCACCCGCTGCCCGGCCAGGCCGGCCAGGCCGTCCAGGCCGTCCAGGCCGGTCCGTGGGGCCAACCCAACGCTCTCGCGCGTCCGTTCGTAGTGCTGCACGGTCTCCCGCAGCCGCCACTCGCGCTGGACCGGCTCGGCCTGCTCCTCCGGTCCGCCCGGCCGGTAGGGCCACAGGTGCGTGGTCAGCCCGAGGACGACGACCGGTATGTCCAGCACCTCCGCCGCGAGCAACGCCCCGTGGGCGAGCACCGAGGTGACCAGCGCCTCGGCCCGGTGCTCGCGGGCCGCGCGGAGTACGGCGTGGAACTGCTGCGTGCCCTGCCGGAACCAGCGGTCGACCCGGAAGGCCCGCTGCTCCTCGGACCCGGGCACGGGGTCGAGTCGGTGCACGGCGTGACCGCGACGGCTCAGCTCCAGCCCGACCGCGACGGCCGGGTACCGGAATCCGGGGTCGCTCAGCGGGCAGAGCAGGATGTTCACCGGACCTCCAGCCCGAGGGCGTCGGCGAGGAAGGCAAGCGCGTCGGCGGTCAGCTCGACGCCCTTGGAGACGGGCCGCGCGCCGTGTCCGACCCCGCGCTCCAGGCGCAGCAGCACCGGCCCGGTGCCGACCGAGGCGTGCTGGAGTGCGGCGCACATCTTGCGGGCGTGCAGCGGGTCCACCCGGCTGTCGCCGTCGAACACCGCGAACAGCACCGACGGGTACCGGACCCCCTCCCGCACCCGGTGGTACGGCGAGTAGCCGAGCAGGTTGGCGAAGTGCGCCGGGTCCGCCGCGCTGCCGTACTCGGTGCGCCAGCTCGGGCCCATCCCCGACAGCTCGTAGCGGACCATGTCGAGCAGCGGCGCCATGCAGACCACGGCGGCGTACTTCTCGGGGTGCTGGGTGAGGGCCGCGCCGACCAGCAGGCCGCCGTTGGAGCCGCCCATGATGCCGAGTTGCTCGTGCGTGGTCCAGCCATTGCCGACCAGCCAGTCGGCTGCGGCGTCGAAGTCGTCGAAGACGTTCTGCTTCCGCTCCAGCATGCCGTCGCGGTGCCAGTCCTCGCCCTCCTCGCGTCCGCCACGGATGCAGGCGGTCACGAACACGCCACCGGCCTGCGCCCAGGCGATCGCGTGCGGGCTGTACCCCGCGACGGTGGAGGCGCCGAAGCCGCCGTAGCCGCTGAGGACAGTGGGCCTGGGGCGGTCCGGGGTGCCGGTCGGGGAGACCACGAACATCCGTACCGGGGTGCCGTCGTGGGAGTGGTACGTGAGCTGGCAGCTCTTCACCCCGGCGGTGGGTGCGGTGCCCTCCGGTCTGGCCCAGAGTTCGGTGCGGCCGGTCCGCGCGTCGTAGCGGTAGACCTCGGGGACGGTGGTGTGGTCCGTGAAGCCGAACCACACCTCGGTGCCACCGAGCGGGTCGGCGCTCAGCGAACCGACCGTGCCCGGTCCCGGCAGCGGGACGGTGCCGAGCGGTTCGCCGTCGCTCAGCCGGTGGACGGTGATCTCGCTGACGGCGTGCCGGCTCCGGGTGACCAGGACGAGCGGGGTCGCCAGGCCCGGTCCGTCGAGGACGGCGAGGTCCTCCAGGACGGCTTCCGGGTCCTCGGGGACGAGGTCGTGCCAGCGGCCCGCCGCCAGCTCGTCGGGGGTGCTGACGGCGATCCGCCCGCGCCGGGCCTCCCGGTCGGTCCGCAGGTGGACGGTGTCCGCCGGACCGGTACCCGGCCGGAGGGACAGCGCCGTACGGGCGTCCAGGCCCTCCTGGACCGGGCGCAGCAGCGGGCTGTCCGGCGCGGTGAGCGTCAGGTCCGCCAGCCAGAGGTCGGTGCGCGGGGACGTGCCGGCGGTGGCGCTGACGGTGAGCCAGCGCCCGTCGGGGCTGACGTCCACCCCGTAGAACTGGGTCTTCTCCCGGCCCTCGCCGAAGACCACGGCGTCCTGCTCGGGTGAGGTGCCCAACTCGCGCAGCTGGACCCGGCGGTGATAGTGGTCCTCGCCCGGCAGCCGGCGGACGTAGTAGAACCGCCGGCCGCCGGGGAGCCAGGCCACGGGGGTGCGCCGGACCCGGTCGACGGGACCGTCGACCACCTCGCCGGTGGCGACGTCCAGTACCCGGAGCACGGACTGCTCGGTGCCGCCGCTGGAGAGCTGGTACGCCAGCAACTCGCCCTCCAGGGACGGCTTCCAGCTGTCCAGCACGGTCGCACCGCCCGGGTCGACCGCCTGCGGGTCGAGCAGGACCCGCTCGACGCTCCCCTCGACGACCATCAGCACGGACTGGTCCTGGCCCGGGCGCCGCCGGGTGAAGAAGAGCCGCCCGCCACGGGCCACCGGCCGGGAGACCGCGCCCGGGGCGGCCAGCTCGGCCAGCCGCCCGGACAGCCGCTCGCGCCCGGACCAGCTGGCCCGCCCTTCGGCGAACAGCTCGTCCTGCGCGGCGGACCAGGCGGCGGTGCGCGGGTCCTCGGCGACCTCCAGCCAGCGGTACGGGTCGGACACCGGCCGGCCGTGGATCTCCTCCACCAGCTGCTGCCGGTCGGCCTCGGGGTAGCGGGGAAGGGAGGTCATCTCGGGCTCCGTTCTCTGATGGTTCGTCACAATGCTTTGTCAGACCGCTGGTTCGCGCTCCACATCCGGGGTCGGCGCCGGGACCAGGCCCTGCTCACGCAGCAGCGGGAACGCTCCGAGCAGCGTGGCGGCGCCGGTCAGCAGGGCGAGGGCCAGCCAGGTGTGAGAGACGCCGATCGCCTGCTGGAGCAGGCCGGCCAGGCCGGGGCCGAACGCCGCCATCCCGGCCATCAGCGTGCCCGCAGCGGTGCTGACGCGGCCGAGCAGCTCATGCGGAATCATCAGCATGAGGGCCTGGCCGACCACGATCCCGGCCGGCGGGGAGAGCAGGAAGAACACCGTGAGGAGGCCGCCCATCACCCAGCTGGAGGAGGTGAAGGCGAAGGCGGTCAGGCAGGTCGTTCCCAGGACTCCGACGCCCACCAGAATCGTTCCGGGCGCGAGTCTGCGGACGATCCTCGTCGCGAGCACGGCGCCGATCACCGCACCGACCCCCGCGCAGGCGAGCACCACGCCGACCGTGGCACTGCTCTCGCCCTGGGCGTGAAGGGCCACCACGATCGCCACATCGATGGCCGCGCCGACGAGGTTGACCGCGCCGGCGAAGAGCAGCGCACGCAGCAGGACCGGCTGTCGGCCCAGCCAGCGGATGCCTGCGGTGAGCCGGCGGTCGGCCTGTCCGGCGGTCGGCTTGGGCCGGGAGCGGATGGTGATCCTGAAGATCAGCACCGCTGACACGGCGTAGGACGCGGAGTCGCAGAGGAAAGGCAGGACGCGGTCCACGGAGAACAGCCAGCCGCCCAGCAGTGGCCCGGCCAGCCCGGCGACCGACGCGGAGGTCTGGCTGCGCCCGAGCGCCTCGGCGAGGTGTTCCTTCGGCACGACATCGCGCGCCGCCACCGTACTCGCCGGGCCGAACAGTGCACTGGCGACGCCCTCCACCAGTGCCACCACCAGCAGTTGGGGGTAGCTCAGCAGGCCGGTCGCCGCGAGCACCGGGATGCTGCCGACGGCGGCGAAGCGCACCAGATCCGTCCAGAGCATCAGCCACCGGCGGTCGAGCCGGTCGACCAGGTGCCCGGCGGGCAGCCGGCACACCGTCCGGGTCAGCAGCGAGCCGGAGGCGACCATGCCCGCCTGGGCGGCGCTGCCGCCCAGGCTCAGCACCAGCAGCGGGTACGCGAGCAGCGATATCTGCGATCCGAAGATCGAAATCGCCTGCCCCGCCCAGTACCGCTGGAAGTCCCGGTTGCCGCGTAGTCCACTGGCCTTCGCCATCGGTCGACCTTCCTGGGTCAGAGCTTCCCGCTCGCGTGGAGGTGGTCGAGGAAGGCGGCGTCGACCCGGTCCCGGAACTCCGCGCGGGCCGCTGCGGAGTCCGCGTGCTGGTAGAAGTCGCCGCAGGACGCCCAGCGGCCCTCGGTGCGATCGGAGGGAAGGTAGCCCTCGCTGACCGTGCCGACCTCCCAGCCGGGCTTGCCGGCCGTCTCCCAGCAGCTGTAGAGCACGCCGTCGGCGTTGACCACCGCGCCCTGCTTGCCGTCCGGGACGGTGCAGATCACACAGGATGAGTTGGCAGTCGGACGGCCGACGGCGAAGCCGTGCTCCAGCGCACGGATCTGCCAGCCGGTCATCCGGTCGGCCATCTCGCGGGTGTGCTGCAGCTCGTTCCCGTAGCCGACGCCGACGTCGCCGAGGAAGGCGAAGTAGATCGTGCAACGGGAGGGGTCGAGCTCGGCTGCCAGCCGGTCCACAAGCGCGTCCGTACGGTCGGCGGTGTGGTGCGAGACATTGACCCTGAAGCTCCAGCGCAGCGGGGTCTCATCGGTGGCTCGGACGACGTTGGCGATGATCGCGTCGAAGGTGCCCTTGCCGGACCGGGTGACCCGGATGGAGTCGTGCTCCGTCTGGTCACCGTCGAAGGTGATCTGGACGGAGGAGAGCCCCGCGTCGGCCAGCTGCCGGGCGACCGTCCGGGTGAGCAGAGTGCCGTTGGAGGTCATGCTTGCCGACATGGTCCCCAACTCGCTTGCCCGGGTGAGGGTTTCGACGCACCCTCGGGGGTTGAGCAGCGGCTCGCCGCCGAACAGCAGCAGGGAGAGGCGATCCAGACCGGCCTCGGCCATCCGCTGCCTGGTGAAGTCCATCACCGGGCCGATGGTCTGGGAGGTCAGCCGGGAGTGCGTGATCCGCGGGGGGCGACTGCCGCCGGTCGGGTCCTGTCCCGTGTTCTGGAAGCAGTACCCGCAGCCGAGGTTGCAGTCCGTGCTGGTCAGCACCGTCAGCGAGTAGGATCGCTGCGTCTTGGGCTCGTACAGCCCGGCGTCGCGCAGGTACTGCTCGGTCCCGGGGCGGATGGTGCCGTCCTGGTCGACCTGGTGCGGGCGCAGCCGAGCGGTTCCCCGGTTGCCGACGAACCACCATCCCGACGGCGATTTGATGAGCCGCTCCTGGCGGAGGCCGTCAACGGCGGATGATGCGGTCAAGGGTGACCTCCCGTGAGTGGCAGGCCCAAGTCAGGACCGTCCGTGAACGTGCCGTGGGTGGCGGCGGGCGCCTGTGCGCATTCGTCGCCACCCACGGTGGACCTCGGGTGAAGTACCGTCAGTCGAGCATGTAGTTGTGAATCTCGCAGGAGCCGGGCAGCTGCTCTCCCTCAGCGTTGTGCGCGACCACCTCGGGAGTCTCGTCTCCCGGCTCGTCGGGCCCAGGAGCGCTGGTCTGTCGGCCTGCTGATACATCTGCCATCGACGCGGGATCTCCTGACAGGGAGCGATGGAGGCTCAGACCTGCTCGCAGCTGAGAGGGCATCCGGGCAGGACTTCGCCCTCGGCACCGTGCGCGACGACCTCGGGGGCGTCGGCGCCCAACTCGTCCTGTGCAGGACCTGCGCCCGGCTGATCTGTACTGACGTGCGAAGTGCGCATGGGAGCCTCCAGTGGGAGGCCGTTGTCGGCGGGATCCACCGTTGGTGGAACGAGGCCGGTCGGCGTCGGGTCCTGCCGACGCCGACCGGCCTCGGACTCACTCCTCGCCGATGATGATGTGCACGCCGCAACCGGGGGCGTCCTCGGCCTCGCTGTGGGCGACGACCTCGGGGGCGTCGGTCTCCTCGGTCACGGGCTTCTCGTTCTGGTTCTCCGCCATGGGAGCCTGCCTCTCGGGTCTTCCGCCGGCCTGTCCGGCTGCTGGTGGAGACTCTGCCGGGGTCGGGTTGGAGAGCGGTTCGGAGCCGGTTCGAGAACGCTGAACGCGCTGGTCAGGACGGGTGAATGAAAGCTCAGCCGGCGTGAAGGATCCGAAAGCGATCGGGTTCGGCCGGATCCCGGTCGACGACTTGGATCGGCGTCCAAGCCCATTGCCAGACGCTGATGCCTGGTGTGCGGGAGAACCGGATCTGCCCACGGGTGCCTTCGACCGCGACGCGCGGCCAGGCTTCGGCGATGCGGGCTCGGTCCGCGCCGTGGGAACGCAGCACATCGGCGAGGACGGCGACCGTGTCATAGCCCTCGAAGGCGACGAAGGAGGGCGCTTCGGCCAGCCGCTCGCGCAGGGCCGTCTCGACTCGTACACCGAGTGGGCCGAGGCGCTCGGGCAGGTAGCGCAAGAACGGGATCGCGGCGCTGTCGTCGCCCAGCAACGTCGCCCATTCGGCGAACTCCGGTTGCCCGGCCGGAGCGCCGATCATGAGCTCGGCGAGGCGCTGGTCGCGGCGGACAGCCTTGACGATCGAGACCGCCGGCTCCGGGTGGCCGGCCAGCAGAAGGAGGGCTGTCGCGCGATGGTCGACGAGTTGGTCGCACACGGCCGTGGGGCCGAGCGCGCGCAGGTCGAGCTCGATGACGGTGCCGCCGCGTCATTGACTTCACGAACGGCCAGCTCGAGTCCAGCGAGCAAGTGCCGGCCCGCCTCGACCCAGCCAGGCCGAGTCAGCGGAACGAGAGCGCCGATCTTGACGGACGATCCGCCAGTCCGCTCCGCTCCGGGTGGCGATGCTGGCGTATTCATATGTTGACATCTCCCGTGTGACGACTCGGTTGTGGTCTGTCCGGATCGCAGAGTGGCAAGCTGGTGATCAACATTCTCTGGTTCGCCTTCGACTGCGGCTTTGTGTACACCGCGCTGCGCTACGGTCCACCCCAGTTTCCCTGGCTCTCGCCGTACATCAGGATTCGGGCCGCTGACGTTTGTCCCGGGCCGGCGGAGCGCTGCTACGCTCGCTGACCCTCCCTCAGAAGCGACCAGCTGAACGGATGGCTTGTCGAGCAGGCCGTCCGTGCACTCCAGGAGGGACCGGAGTGCACGGCATCCTCGACGAGTTCGCGGTGGGCGACGACGGCTCACTCACCCCGCTCGGCTCCCGCACCGTCCCCGACGGCGTCGGCGTCGGCGTCGGCGTCGGCGCCGACGCCGAAGGTATCGTCGCCTTCTGATCCAACCTAACCCAGCATCAACTGCGCCCCCCGGGCCCGTTGTTGCCCCGACGCTCGGTGGCTACCGTTGAGTACGTGGAACGGGTGACGACGAGCTCTGACGGGGAGGATGTCCGGTGGCGGTTCACGGGGGTGGCGTGGTCGGTGCGGGGCTGGAGATCACCCGGCTCGGCGGCCTGTGGCGGGTGACCCGGCCCTGGCATCCCGGGCTGCGCCCGTTCGTGCGCAGCTACGCCGGCTACTGGGAGCGGGTGACCTCGCCGTACCAGGTGCGGCTGATCCCGACCGGTCGGGCCGTGGTGGTGATCAGCCTGGCGGAGCCGTTCACCCGGGTCCGGCGGCTGGGGGAGCCGGACCCGGGCAGCGGGCGGATCGGTTCGCTGGTCGTGGGCCTGGAGGACAGGCCCGCGCTGTGCGAGCACCCCGGCGGCCAGGAGGCGATCCGGGTGGAGCTCACGCCGCTGGGCGCCTACCGGCTGTTCGCCCTGCCGATGGGCGAGTTGACCAACCAGGTGGTCGAGCTGCGTGACGTGCTGGGGCCCGGGGCCGGGGTGCTGGTGGAGCGGCTGGCGGCCCTCCGGGACTGGGCGGCCAGGTTCGACCTGCTGGACGCCGCGCTGCTGGCCCGACTCGAGCTCGGCCCGGACCCGGCGCCGGAGGTCGGGCACGCCTGGCGACTGCTCTACGGTAGGGCCGGAGCGGTGCCCATCGCCCGGATCGCCGCCGAAGTGGGCTGGAGCCAGAAGCACTTGATCCGCCGCTTCACCGAACAGGTCGGTCTGACGCCCAAGATGTCCGCCCGGGTGCTGCGCTTCCACCACGCGGTGGGCATGCTCGGCCGCAGGGACCTGAATCTCGCCGGGATCTCCGCAGCCTGCGGCTTCTACGACCAGGCCCACCTCAGCCGCGAGTTCCGGGCCCTGGCCGGCACCACCCCGGGCCGGATGGCGGCCGGCCGCCGGGTGGAAGGGGCCCTCCCCTTGTGAGGACGGGGTTTCTCCAAGCCAGGCCGCCGCCGACGCCCGCCGACGCCCGCCAGCCCTCGCCCCCGTCAGCCGGGGGACTCCAGGGCGGCGAAGGCCTCGTCGAGCAGGCTCACGATCGCTGCGGGGAAGGGGCGTTCCCCCTCCAGGTCCGCGTGGGCGATCAGCGCGCTGCGCATGGCCGCGACGGCGGCCCGGGCCAGGACCGACGCCCGCAGCGACACTGGTCCCGCACCGCCCATCCGTGCGTGCAGCGCCTCGGCGATGCCCGTCTCGAACTCGAACAGGACGGGACGGCCCGGGCGGGTGGGCGCGGAGACGAAGCGCGCGGGCGGTCCGCTGAACAGCACCGCGAAGCCGGAACCCCGCTCGCCGCCGACGGTGAGCAGGGCGGCCAGGACCGCCCGCAGGGGCGGCTCGTCCGCCGGGCGCCGCCGGATCCCCTCGGCCAGGAGTGGCACCAGGTCGCTGAGCTCGCCCAGCACCAGGTCTTCCTTGGACGGGAAGTACCGGAAGAAGGTGCGCTCGGTGACCGACGCGGCTGCGGCGATGTCCTTGACGGTGGTGGCGTCGTAGCCGCGCTCCTCGAACATCCGCAGTGCGGCCTGGTGGAGGGCCTCTCGCGTGGCCGCCTTGTGCTGGGCGCGCCGTCCGGTCTCGTTCACCCAGGCATTCTGGCACGGCCGGGACGGCGTCTGTCAGGACTGACAGGTCGGGCCGACGGGTGGGACCGACAGGTGGGACCGATGGGCACCCCGAGAAAATGTGTCAGTCCTGACAGATACCGTATCGTGTCAGGACTGACAGATTTCGCGTGCGCCGTCCCCGCGCACCTGCGTGAAGGAGCCACCCGCCCATGGCCACCCTGCTGTACCGGATAGGCCGCAGCGCCTTTCGTCACCGCCGAGCCGTGCTCGCCGCCTGGCTGACCGTCCTGGCGGCGATCGCCGCCTGCGTGTTCGCCTTCGGTGGCTCGACGAACAACGAGTTCACCATCCCCGGCTCGCAGTCCCAGCAGGCGCTGGACAGCATGGCCAAGTCCTTCCCGGCGGCCTCCGGTACGAGCGCGCAGATCGTGTTCACCGCGCCGGCCGGCCACCAGGTCACCGAGCCGCAGTACGCCTCCGCCATCGACGCGACCATGGCCGGGGCCGCACACGCTCCACAGGTCAGGGCCGTGCTGAACCCGTTGACGTCCAAGGCGATCTCGCCGGACCACCGCACGGCGCTCGGGCAGGTGCAGTACTCGGCCGGCCGCACCAACCTGGACAGCGGCAGCCTCCCCGCCCTGGAGCGGACCGCGCAGCCGGCCAAGGACGCCGGGCTCACCGTGGACGTCGGCGGGTCCGCCTACGGAGGCGGCGCGAAGAAGGGCGGCCACGCCAAGGAGGCGGTCGGCGTCGTCGTCGCCCTCGCCGTGCTGGCGGTCACCTTCGGTTCGCTGTCCGCCGCCGGAATGCCGCTGCTGACGGCCCTGGCGGGCGTGGCGGTCGGCCTGCTGGGACTGCTGTCGCTCACCAGCGTGACCACCATCTCCGCCACCGCTCCCACCCTCGCGGCCATGCTGGGCCTGGCCGTCGGCATCGACTACGCCCTGTTCATCGTCTCCCGCCACCGCTCCCAACTCGCCTCCGGCGCAGCCGTCGAGGAGTCGGCGGCCACCGCCACCGGCACGGCGGGCAGCGCCGTCGTCTTCGCCGGGCTGACGGTCGTCATCGCCCTGGCCGGGCTCACGGTCGTCGGCATCCCGTTCCTGACCGTGATGGGTCTCGGAGCCGCCGCCACCGTACTGATCGCCGTCGCGGTCGCCGTCACCCTGCTGCCCGCCCTGCTCGGGTTCGCCGGGGAACGGCTCCGCCCGAAGCCCGGCTCCCGGACCATGCGCCGCGAGCAGGCGGCGGCCGGGCCCGCCGACCCGCGCCGCCCGGCCAACGCGGGTGAGCGCTGGGGCCGCCTGGTCACCCGCAAGCCGCTGCTCACCGTACTGGCCGTCCTCGCCGCCCTGCTGACCATCGCCATCCCCGCCCGCGACCTGCGCCTGGCCCTGCCGGACAACGGCACCGCCGCCGCCGGCAGCGGCCCGCGCCAGGCGTACGACCAGATCGACCGCGCTTTCGGCCCCGGCTTCAACGGCCCGCTGCTCATCCTGGCCGACACCACCGGAGCCGCTGACGGCGCACAGGCCGCCGCCGCCCTGGCCAAGGACATCCGAGCCCTGCCCGACGTCGCCACCGTCTCCAAACCCCAGCTGAACGAGGCCGCGCACAGCGCGCTCATCCAGGTCGTCCCGAAGTCCGCGCCCGCCGACCAGCAGACCAAGGACCTCGTCAAGGACATCCGAGGCCACGCGGACGCCTGGCAGCACGACACCGGCGCCAAGGTCTCCGTCACCGGATCGACGGCTGTCGGCATCGACGTCTCCGACCGTCTCGCCGCCTCGCTGCTCCCCTTCGCCCTCGTCGTCATCGGGCTGTCGCTGCTCCTGCTGCTGCTCGTCTTCCGCTCGGTCGTCGTGCCCCTGAAGGCCAGCCTCGGCTTCCTGCTGTCGGTCGCCGCGACCTTCGGCTCCGTCGTCGCGGTCTTCCAATGGGGTTGGCTCGCCGGGCTGTTGGGGGTGGACCGGACCGGGCCCGTGGTCAGTTTCCTGCCCATCATCCTGATGGCCGTCCTGTTCGGCCTCGCGATGGACTACGAGGTCTTCCTGGTCTCCCGGATGCGCGAGGCCTACGTGCACGGTGCCGGACCCCGCCAGGCCGTCCTGACCGGCACCCGGCACGCCTCACGGGTCGTCACCGCCGCCGCGCTGATCATGTTCACGGTCTTCGCGGGCTTCATCCCCGGCGCCGACGCCATCTTCAAGCCGATCGCGTTCTCGCTGGCCGTCGGCGTCCTGATCGACGCCTTCGTGGTCCGGATGACCTTCGTCCCCGCGCTGCTCACCCTGTTCGGCCGGGCCGCCTGGTGGCTGCCGCGCCGACTCGACCGCTGGCTGCCCGACCTGGACATCGAAGGCGAGCGACTGCGGCGCCACGACGACGGGTCCACCGGCAGCGCCACTGACAACGCCACCGACAGTGCCTCCGACGGCGACGAGCGGCACCTCCGAGCCGTCCCGGAGCCGACCCGGCCGTGACGCGACGTGACCGAAGGCGGCGGGGTCGCGACCACGCGGCTTCGCCGCTCGACGGTCAGCTGGAACGCTTCCGGGAGTACGAGTAGACGGCCGGTGGACCGCTTCGGCTGAGCCGGGACGTACCGGATCAGCCGAAGCGGCCGTTGACATAGTCCGTCGTTCGCTGGTCCCCCGGGTTACCGAAGAGCTACCCGGCGATCACTGACCACCTCGGACGTCCTCGCTCAGTTCACCCGTCTGCCCGCAAGGGAGGCGATCAGCTCAGCGGCGGTGACCAGGTCGTCCGGCGGACACCGCAGGGTGACGTACCCGGCCCGGTCCTTCCCGGCACCGACGTGCAGTTCCCCGACGGCAGGCGGACCGCCGGAGCTTTGAATCGTCCTGAACCACACCCGGCGTATCCGGTCGATCGGCATCCCCACCGCCGGCCCGTCGCCGTGCGCGTCCATGCCGACGTGTTCCCGGGTGACCTGGATCGGGCCGAAGACGACCGACCCGGTCTCGTCGAGTGTGCGCAGACTGGCGCCCAGCCCTCCCGAGAGCCCTCCCCACACCAGCGCCCGGGCGAGTGCGGGGCCGCCGCCCACGATCTGCCGAGCAGCGAAGCCGAAGCTCTTGGTACCGGCGACGGAGACTCCGTAGACGCACAGCGGGGGACCGAACCACTGAAGTATCACCCTCTTGATCCACACACTCACCTCGGGCCGGGAACCGATCTGCTTCACCTGCCCCCACATCCCGGTGAGCACGAATCCCTGGTCGAAGACGTGGACGGCCTTGTTGGCCCGGACGGCGGCACCCACCGCGGCAGCGGGCAACCCGAGGATCACGCCGACCGCCACTCCCACCCAGCTGATCGCCCCCGCTGCTACAGCCCATATGACAACGATCATCAGGGGCCACAGTGCCATCACGAACCAGGCGATCCCGTTGAACCGGTAGCTCTCCCGGTGAGCGCCCAGCCCGTGGGACTCCGCCGTCCGCGACACCCGCTCCGACCCCATCCTGCCTCCATCCCCCGGCCCACCAGGCCGTCACGGCCTGCCGCGCCTGCCTTGACAGCGTTCGCCGGAGGCCACCTTCACACAACGTCAGATCATCTGACTACGGAGTATGCGAATCCCGAACCCGGAAACGGGCCCGTTGGCTAGCTTCTCGGCTCATACCGCATCGCCACCGCCCCCGACCCGAACTCCAGCCGGCTCACGAGCTTCAGGTCGACACGCTTCGACAGCCCCGCGAACAACGTCGGCCCATGGCCCACCAACCTCGGCTGCACCACGAACTCGTACTCATCGATCAAGCCCAGCTCGGCCAACGCAAGAGGGAGCTGCACGCCTCCCACGAACAGTCCCTTGCCGGGCTCCCGCTTGAGCTGCTGAACGGCCTTCCCGAGATCCCCGCGCACGAGCTCCGCGTTCCAGTCGACCCGCTCCAGGGTGCTCGACACGACGTACTTCTTTGCCGCGTCGATCGTCCGGGCGAAGGGTTCCATCCAGTCGGGCCGCTCCCCCGTCCGCGTCGGCAGCCGCCACGCCGCCTCCATCATCTCGTAGGTCACCCGACCGAAGAGGAGGGCATCGGCCCGGTCGAGGTTCTCGATCGCGTGACGATGCAGGTCCTCGTCCGCGAACGCCTCACGATGATCGCAGCACCCGTCCAATGTGACGTTGATGGAATACCGAAGGGGACGCATGACGTGAGAGTACCCAGCGCGTGTTCGGTCATGTTGAACTATGAGGCCGGACGCGCCGGGTCAGCCGAAGCGGCCGTTGACGTAGTCCGCCGTGCGCGGGTCCACCGGGTTGCCGAAGAGCTGCGCGGTGTCGCCCGCCTCCACGATCCGACCGGGCGTGTCGTGGGTCGCCAGGAAGAACGCGCAGGACTGCGAGACCCGTTGGGCCTGCTGCATGTTGTGGGTGACGATCACGATGGTGAGCCGCCCGCGCAGTTCCGCGATGGTCTCCTCGACGCGCCGGGTGGAGGTGGGGTCGAGGGCGGAGCACGGCTCGTCCATCAGCAGCACGTCCGGGGACACCGCGAGCGAGCGGGCGATGCACAGCCGCTGCTGCTGCCCGCCGGAGAGCGCACCCCCCGGCGTGCGCAGCCGGTTGCGCACCTCCGTCCACAGGCCGGCACTGACCAGGCTGCTCTCCACCAGGTGGTCCCGCTGGTCCTTGCGGACCTTGATCCCGGCGAGCTTGAGGCCGCTGGCGACGTTGTCGTAGATGGACATGCCGGGGAAGGGGTTGGGGCGCTGGAAGACCATCCCGATCCGGCGCCGCACGTCGGCGGGGCGGCGGCCGGGCGCGTAGACGTCCTCGCCGTCCAGCAGCACCGCGCCGGCCAGGCAGGCGGAACGGACCATCTCGTGCATCCGGTTCAGGATCCGCAGGTAGGTCGACTTCCCGCAGCCGGAGGGGCCGATGAGCGCGGTGACCTGCCCGGCCGGCATGGTGAGCGAGACCCGTTCGAGCACCTTGTGGTCGCCGAACCAGGCGGAGACGTCGCGGGTCCGGAGTCCGAACAGCTGCGCGGGAGCGTCCGGCTCGCGGAGCTCGGAGCGGAGAGCGGGCCGGGCTGCCGGGGAAGGACCGGCGGCCACCGGCAGTGCGAGCGTCTCGACCGCGTCGGAATCGGGGCCGCCGGCGTTCGCCCGGTAGCCAACCCCGACCGGGACGGGCTGTTGGGCGGGGGTGTCCACCCCGGGGTTGTCGGTCATGGTGCTGGGCTCCTCGTTCGGGACGGGTGGATACGGGTGAGAACGGTCGGGCAGCGGTGCTCAGTAGAGGTTCGGGAGCAGGGCGGCGGCGCTCTCGTACACGCACCACAGCAGGGCCCCGAGCACCGGCGCGAAGACCAGGTGGGCCGCCCCGCGCGGCCACCACTGCCGTCCGCGCAGCACCAGCAGGGTCACCGCCGCCAGCAGGGCCAGCGACCACAGTTGCAGGGCCGGCAGGCCCGCGCTGTCGGAGGCGAGGGCGCGGTCGGTGGGCACGGTGCCGGGGCGGCCGCCGGGATCGGGCTGGGCGGTGCCGTCCAGGCGGGCGCCGATGAGCACGGTCCGGGTGGGGATCCAGTCCGAGTCGCCGGTGACCAGGACCAGGCGGGCGGTGGCCGGGTCCTTGACGGGGTGGTCACCGTCCCCGTACGCGTTGACCGTGTAGCTGGAGGTGCCCTGGGCGGTGGTCGCGTAGATCTTGTCGCCGACGCGCAGCTCGGCGAGATCGGCGAAGGGCGACCCGAAGGTGCTGCGGCGGCCGAAGATGACGCTGACTCCGGTCTGACCGGGCAGCGCGGTGTCACGGCGGTGGCCCGGGCCGCGCATCAGGTCCCGGCCGGTGGTGCCCTCGACCACGACGGCCTGGCGCAGGCCGATCGCAGGGATGGCGATCACCGCGACGGGTGCTCCATCGGCGGCCGTCCCGGTCGGCGCGACGGCGCCCGCGAGCTGGTTGGCGAAGCTGCGGTAGGCGGTGGACTGGAAGTGCTCCTCCTGGAGACCGGAGACACCGAGGAGGTAGCAGCCGAAGCCGACCAGGACGAGACCCAGCAGGGTCAGCGCGGTGGCGGTCCTGACCACCGCGCGACGGGCCGGGCCGGCCTGGGCGGCAGGCCGCCGACCGGCCGCCGGACCCGGCGCGGACGGGCGCGGGACCGGGCCGGTACGGGCCGCCGGAGCGCCCGCGCCGAGGGCGGCGGGCGGGTCGAGGGTGGGCGCGGTCATGGCTGGAGCTCCTCCTGCTCGGTGCCCTGCCCCCGCCGGCGCCTCAGGTACGAGCCGAGGAACGGCGGTACGGCGACGACGGCGAGCAGCTCCAGGGCGGTGAGGGTGGTCAGCAGCCGGTCGTCGTGCCGTCCGGAGAGCGCGACCACACTGGCGGGTACGGCCGTCCCGGCGCCGGTGCCGTTCGCGCTCACGATCTGCCCGGTCTGCGGGTCGACGGTGGTCGTCCCGCTGCCGCCGGACGCGCCGCCACCTCCGCCCGCCGCCGCTCCGCCGGTCCCACCGGTCGCCGCTCCGCCGGTACCGCCGGTCCCGCCGGAGGCCGGGCCGGCACCCCTGCCCGTTCCACCGCCACCGCTACCACCGCCACCGCTGCCGCCACCGGCACTGCCGCCCGAAGTCGGGCGACCGCCCTGGACGGTGCAGGTGAGCGGCTGGCCCGCCTGGTCGCAGGGGCTCGGCTGCGGCGCGTTGGTGAGCACGACCAGGCGCCCGCTGGAGTCGAACGTGGGGTTGGGGCAGTTGCCGAGCTGGTTCGGGTCGATCCCGTCGTTGTTGCCGGGGACGTGGCTGACCTGCAGCAGCCCGCCCCGGACCAGACCGCGCGGGATCGGCGAGTAGCCGAGCTGGTCCGCCTCACCCTGCCCGGCGCAGAGGATGTAGCCGATGTACTGGCTGAGCGCCGCGCCCTTGGCGGTGGTGAAGCGCGGCGGGATGCCCCGGGACTCGCCGCCACGCGGCACGATCAGGTAGCTGTAACTGGAGATCGGGTACGCCCGGGGGTCACCCATGGTGTAGACGCCGTCCAGGTCCTGCTGCAGGTAGTTGGGGTCGCCGGGCGGGGTGCTGTCGTCAACTCCCTTGATCTTCGCGGCAGTCAGCGCGACCGCGACGTTGGAGGCGGTCGGCAGGGTGTAGTACCCGGCGGCGTTGAGCACCTTCACCACGGGCCAGTTGGCCCGTTTGGCGAAGGCGTACTCGTCGTAGCCGATGGTGCCCTCGCCGGTCGGCGACTGGATGTAGTTGGCGACGACGTCGGAGCCGTTCTGCGCGACCATGTGGCTGGACGGCGGGAAGAACTCGGTGTAGTCGCCGCACGAACTGCCCACCTGGGCCTTGCAGTAGGCGTCCCACTCGGCCTGGTGGGTGTGCTCCATGTACCGGGTGAACTGTGCGGTGGCGCCCGATCCGTCGGAGCGCACGACGGGCGTGATCGGCGTGTGCGGGAGGGTGCCGCCGTAGTCCTTCTTGATCGCCTGGTCGTCCCAGTAGCCGATCCGACCGGTGAAGATCTTCACGATGGTGTCCGAGGACAGCCGCAGGTTGCGGACCAACTGCCCACCCACGGTGAGGTGGTACATGAAGGCGGTGCCGCCGGCGGTGACCGGCACGTAGCTGAAGTCGTAGACGGGGTTCTCCGGCTGCCCGCCACCACCCGGCGCGCCGGCATCGGTGCCGCTGCGGAACGGTACGTCGGAGGCTGTGAAGTCGTCCTGTCCGATGCTCCACTGCTGGCGGCCGGCGGCCGAGCCGACCGGCGAGAAGTTGATGTCGATGCCCTGCGGGCCGACGTCCTGCCGCCACTGGTCCAGCGCGGGACCGGCCCAGCTCGACCCGTCGCCGTTCAGCGAGGTGCTGGCACTCGCAGCGGGGGACTGCACCAGCAGTACGGCCAGGGCGCAGAGCAGCACGGCCAGTGGGCGGGCGAAGTGCCGGATCCCCGTGGTCGTTCGGGACATGGGTTCTCCTCCGGGCAGCGTGGCACGGTTCATGACGTTCCGTCAGATGGGTGGGTGAACGACTCGGCCAGGTCGCGGGCCACCAGGCGGCGTTGCCGGCGGCTCAGTTCGCCCGGCCGCCGCCCGCCGACGAGCCGGGCCGTGACGAACAGCACCAGGACGATGACCATCAACGTCAACGCCGCCGCGAAGGCCCGCGCGACCATGTCCGTCGAGGGGTACCTGACGTAGTTCCAGATGTAGAGCGGCAGGCTGACCTGGTGCTCCGCGAACGGGTCGGCGTTCATCTGCGAGGTGAAGCCGGAGGTCAGCAGCACGGGCGAGGTCTCCCCCACGCCGCGCGCCATGCCCAGCACCACGGCGGTGACCAGACCGGGACGGGCGGTGGGCAGCACAACGCTCAGCACCGTCCGCCACTGGCTGCCGCCGAGCGCGTAGGAGGCCTCCCGCAGGGTGCCGGGGACCAGCCGGATCACGACCTCGGCGGCGCGGGTGACGATCGGCATCATCATCACGGTCAGCGCGAGGGAGGCGGCGAAGCCGCTCTTCTGGTTACCGAGCGTGAGGATCCACACGCCCAGGATGAACAGCCCTGCGACGATGGACGGCAGCGCGGTCATCGCCTCCACGACGGTACGGACCGGACGCGCCAGCCGGCCGCCGATCTCGGACATGAAGACGGCTGCGGCGATCCCCAGCGGGACGGCGAAGAGCGTCGCCAGCCCGAGCTGCTCCAGCGAGCCGACCACGGCGTGCAGGGCGCCGCCCGAGGTGATCGGGGAGAGGGTGGCGGTGTGCCGCATGTCCTGGGTGAAGAAGTTGGAGTGCGAGGCGGCGTGCGCGCCCCGGAACGCGACGTAGCCGATCTGGTCGAGGATCAGCGCCACCACCAGCAGGCCCGAACCGGCCACCAGCGACTGCACCAGGCGTTCCCTGACCGTCCGAACGTCCCACTGCAGCCGGGAGATCGCCCAGCTCAGGGCCAGGAACAGCAGGTACCAGAAGATCAGGAACCCGAAGGCGCCGCTGAACGGCAGCACCCGCTCGTAGAGCACCCAGGTGAGGGCGAGGGAGCCGGCGGCCGCGCCGAGGTTGGTGCGTACCGTACCGGCGTCGACGCCGCCGAGCCGGATCCGGCGCTGCTCGTCGGGATCGGGCGCGGCGGGTGGGGCAGGCGCGGCGGGCGCGGTCTCCGTGGTGGTGGTCATGCTCGCGTGCTCCTCCGGGGTGATGGCGATCCGGTCGGTGGCTGATGTCATGTCAGTCCGCCGTCGCCGCGCCGGAGCGGGAGCGGCCGATGACCACGGCCGCCAGCATGTTGACCACCAGCGTGAGGCCGAACAGCACCAGCCCGGCGGCCATCAGCGCGGAGAGCGACAGGGGGTCCGACTCGCCGAAGTGCAGGGCGATCAGCGAGGAGATCGAGTTGGCACCGTTCTCCAGGATGTGCGTGGTGACGGTGAACTTCGGCGAGATGATCAACGCGACGGCGATGGTCTCGCCCATCGCCCGGCCGAAGCCGAGCATCACCGCGCCGACCACGCCACCCCGGCCGAACGGCAGGACCACGCTGCGCACCATCCCCCACCGCGTGCTGCCCAGCGCGTAGGCGCCCTCCCGCTCGCCCTGCGGGGCCTGGGAGAAGACCTCCCGGCTGAGCGAGGTGACGATCGGGATGATCATCAGCGAGACCACCGTCCCGACGATGAACGGGGACGAGGTGTAGGAGGCCCCGATGTCACCGGAGCGGACCTTCAGGAAGGGGATCCAGTGGCCGAGGTGCATGGTCGTCCAGCGGACGAAGCCGACGATGCGCGGTTGCAGGAAGAACAGTCCCCACAGGCCGTAGACGATGCTGGGGATCGCCGCCATCAGGTCCACCAGCGACACCAGTGCCGAACGGATGCGCTCCGGCGCGTACTCGGAGACGTACACGGCGGTGGTGAGCGCGACGGGGACGGCGATCACCAGCGCCACCATCGCGATGATGACGCCGTCGGGAAGGACGGCCGCGATGCCGAAGACGTGGGACTGCGTCAGCCACTTCTCCTGGGTGAAGAACGACCAGCCGGTGGCGTGCAGGGCCTGCAGCCCCCGGAGGAGCAGGAAGAACGCGATCAGTCCCATGATCAGGAAGACCGACAGCCCGGCGGCCCGCAGCACGCCTCGGAAGACCAGGTCGCCGGGGGTGACCGGAGCGGTGATCCGGCGCGGGCGGTCGGCAGCCTGGTCGCCGCCGCCGCCCACGGGCTCGGCGTGGCGGACTGCGCCGGGCGTTCTCGAGATCATCGTCGTCTGCACTTCCTCGGCGGTGAGGCCACCGGCTGGAACGGGATGGAACGGAACGGGACGGAACCGGACCCGTGGAGCGGGACAGGAGCCCAGGTCAGCGCCGCAGGCGTGACAGACCCGAGCGCAGGCCGCGCCGGACCGACGAGGACGCGCCGCGCAGGCCCACGCGCAACCGGCTGCCCGCGTCCGTGCCGCCGAGGACGATCCCGATCGGCCCGCCGACCAGCAGCACCGCGCCGCCGATGAGCAGGGCGGGGAGCAGCAGCCGTTGCGAACCGGCCCGGTCCGGGCTCGGATTCCCGGCGGCCACCTGCTGCGAGTTCAGCGGCGAGCCGGTGGCGGCGCCGCTCGGCGAGACCTTGCCGGGAGTACTGCCGTCCCCGGTGCCGGTTGCGCCCCCGGACGTGCCGGCCGCCCCTCCGGTCGTGCCACCCGCGCCGCTGCCGCCCGTACCACCCGTACCGGACGGGCTCCCGCTCCCGCCGCCGGACCCGCCCGCCGGACCGGTGGACCCCGGGTGGGCGGCCGCGACCTGGTTGCCGGGCAACGCGCCGTCCTGGAACGCGACATGCTGCACGGCGGCCTGCGCCTGCTGCTGCTGAGCCGTCGTCAGGTCGAGGAACCCGGACGTGAGCCGACCCGGCTGGAATCCGTACACCTGCCCGTTCCCCTGGTCCGTCACCTGCCGGACGAACTGTGAGATCTTTCCGGCCTTGGCCGTCGAGAGCCCCTGGGTCGGCAGCATCGCGTACTGCACCGTCGTCAGCGGATACGCGGCGGCGTCCTTGCCGAACGCGCTGCCAGCGATCCCGTAGGGCAGGGTCTGCGTACCCGTCGTCGGGTCGACCGGCATGTCGTTCACGGCCGCCTGCTGGCTGTCCAGCGTCGGGGACACGAACGAACCTGCGGGGTTCTCGAGTTGGGCCTCCGGCAGCGAGTAGGCCTTGGCCTGCCCGGTGTCCATGACGGCGAACAGGGCGCGCTGGCCGATCGTGCGCGGGGTGCACTTGTCGTGCGAGTGCGACACGTTGAAGTCCGGGTTGACGCAGGTCGGTTGGTTCTGCAGAGCGTTGCGGGCCACCTGAACCAGGCCGCCGAGCAGCGGATTCCACTCCAGCTGCTTCAGGTGGACGGTGCCGATGGGATTGTTGTTCTCGGCCCCCGTGGAGTCCTGCGGGATGAACGAGTCCACCGGGTACCCCGCGAAGCCCGGGCGCAGGTAGAACGTGTCGACGTGCATCCCCCAGGGATCCGGCGCCCCTTGCAGGAACGCCTCGGCCTGCGGATCGGCGGCGATCCACGAGGTGAGCTGCCGGGTCGTGTCGGTCGTCCCGCCGACCACGATCGGCGCGGGGTCGGCGTTGACGGACAGGCAGGACGGCCAGTTCGGCCCGTTCGCCGGATCGACCGGGTTGAGCTGCAGGAACTCGGGATCGTCGAAGACACAGATCGGATTTCCGGCGACCGAGGCGAACGAGCTGCTCTTGGCGGGGATGAAGGTCTGCACGTACGACTGCGTGAGCATCTTCGCCAGGAGCCTTGCGTCGAGCCGCAGATGGAGGATCTGCTGACCGGACTTGCGGTCGTCCAGCAGGAAGACGACCGACAACGAGGTGGTCGCGAGCGGGGCGTAGACGTACGGGCGCGGGGCCGGGCCGGTGTCGGGATAGGCCGTCAGCGCCACATCACTGCCGGTGCCTTGCAGGAACCGGGCGCGGGCCTGCGGTTCGCCGCCGCCGGAGGTGTACTGGACGTTGATCGGCGAGGCGCCGAGGCAGGCACCGGCCCGCCACTGCTGCATCGCCCGGTTGGCCATCTCCAGGCCCTGGGCGGTGAAGTCGGCCTGCTTGACCTTGCAGTCGGTCGGGGTCGGCGCGAAGCTCAGCGGTACCGCGACGTGGTTGCGCCAGGCGCAGCTCTCGCCGTCCTCGTTGCTGTTGCCGAGGTCCACGGTCTGCATGATGGAGTCCACCGCCTCCAGAACCCCGTTCGCCCCGGTGTCCTGCGAGTGGTCCAGACAGCCGCCCGAGGTCCCCACCAGCGGGCCGATGCCGACCGCGTCACCGCCGTACTCGGGCTCGACCACGAGCGAGCAGGCGTGCTGGGGATCGCAGCCGAGGGTCTGGCTCTGCTGCGCCGTCCAGACCTCGATGTCGGCCGAGCCGGTGCCGTCCGCGTGGGTCAGCGCGATCTTCATGTTGCTGGGGTACTCGGGGGTGGTCGTTCCGGCCGGCGGCGGCGCTTGCTGGAATCCCTTGGCAGGGTTCTGGTTGTAGAGAGTGCTGCCGTAGCAGTCGGTGACCTTCGGGTCCGCGCCCCGGCACTCGTAGACCCGGACCGGGTACAGGATGTTGCCGTCACCCGGCAGGATGTACGTGGGCAGCGTGGCGCCGCCGAAGGTGGAGGGGGTGAAGCCGCTCCAGGACACGTGGACCACCTGGTCGGACAGGTTGTCGGCCTGGCTGACCGTCACCGACCCGTCCGGGCCGTAGCCCCCGTTGGACCCCTTACCGGGCTGCCAGACCGGGGGGCCCTGGACGGTGGTACCACCGGCGTCCGCCCGCGCCTGCGGGACCGTGTGCACGGACTGCGGCAGGGCCCCCAACGACGCAGGCAGGAGCAGGGCCCCCAGGACGACGAAAAGCCCTCGGTGCAGCCACCCCCGGTACGACAGCCGATCTGCTCGCGGCACGGATCATCCCTCCGACGATCAACGACGATCAACACGGCCGCGCCCGTCCGGCGGCCACCGTTGGAACCCATTCCGCCCTGACACCATGACAAGTGACGGTCCATCAGATGTACGGGACGACAACGGACGCGTCGGTTCTGCCGACCGTCGCGGCACAACAGGTGCGGGAGGGCGCAGACGCGGGAGGGCACCTGTGTGGGAGGACACCTGTGCGGGAGGGCGGGAACGGGATCTCCCCCGCGCCCGCCCCCGGCCCCGCGGTCCGGGAGTCAGGAAGCCGGGGTGTAGCTGACCGACAGTGCACCGAACGCCTGCCCGGCGACGAAGAAGCCCGTCCCCAACTGCGCGTCCAGGTACTGCGCTGCGGCGGGGTCGAGGCCCGCCTCCGACGCGGTGAAGTTCTGCGTGGTGCCGGTGACGCCCACGGACAGGTCACCGGACGGGTCGAGCAGCGGCACCGGCGTGCTGGACCCCTCCGGGACGCCGGTGAACTGACCCGCGAAGTCGTCGAACGCGAGCTGCGTGAACTCCACGGCCCGGAAGGTCTTCGCGTCGACGACCAGCAAACTGCCGCCCAGCTGCAGACTGCCGGTCTCCTGCAGGAGGTTGGCGCTCCCGCCGGCCACCGGGAAGGAGGCCGAGGCGCCGGTGGCCGTCGGGTACGAGTCGGTCCCCGGGGGCAGCGCCATCGCGACGATGCCCGCAGAGGCGGCCTGCTGGAGGTAGGCGTTGCTCTCCGACACCACGACGCTGCCGGAGGCGGGAGTCGCGGCCACGGCGGGGGTGGTCACACCCATGCCGAGGGCGAGCGCCGAAGCGGCGGCGACGGCCAGGGCGAGATACGTACGACGAATCATGGGCTTCTCCTCAGAAGTCTCTGCGGACGCGGACGCGAACGCGCAACGCGAGGCGCGAAGTGCGAAGTGCGAAGCACGAAGCGCGAAGCGTGGAGGGGGGCATACGGGAACGACCTGCGCGGACACGGGGTCGGAAGAAGGCCGGCGCCGGAGAACCGGCACCGGCCCGACCGGTCGGGCGCCGGGGGAATCCGGCACCCGACCGAGGGAGGAGCTGATCAGGGAAGGGGTCGATCAGAGGTGCGGTCGATCAGGGGTGCGTGATGACACCGCAGAGGGGCAGCGGCAGGAAGCCGTAGCTCTTCAGGTCGGCCTGGGCCGTGGCGTTCTTGCAGATGAAGCCGGTGGAGCCGAAGATCGCCTTCAGCACGGCGGCGTGGGAGTCTCCCGCGTTCCAGTCACCGGAGCGGACGACGTTGTAGACGTTCCGGCCCCACACGCTCGGGCTGTTGACGAAGGCGGAGTTGATCACCTTGTTGACGGTGTCGACCGGGGCGATGCCGTCGGCGTCGCGGATCGTCAGCGTGCCGGGGGCGTCGCTGCCGGACGTGTGGCCGTAGTACACCTGGCCGATGTAGTGGGCGACGGAGTAGGGGACGATCGCGTCGTTGCTGGCCAGTGCCGGGTCGGTGCCCTCGTTCTCCTCGACGCCGCTGGTGACACAGCCACCGGGGGTGGTGATGCCCAGCACACCGAGGAAGAAGGAGCGGGTGCCGGAACCGTTCTGCGGCAGGTAGGGCAGGATGGTGGCGTTCGGGCCGGTGTAGCCGGAGACGTCCGTGATCTGGTTCCAGTTGGTGATCGAGCAGTTGTAGATGCCGGTCAGGTCGGCCTTGCTCAGGTTCGCCGGGGCGTCACCGGCCGCCTGGGCGGCCCAGCTCACGGCGTCCTTGGCGTAGGCGATGAAGTCGTCCGTCGGCTGGTCGGTGCCGGTCTTCGGGCCGCGCGAGGAGCGGGCGAAGTCGACCGTGGACTTGGTGGTGGTCTCCAGCGCGCTGATGCCCGCGCTGGAGCCGTTCGGGCGGGTGATCGGCGTGGCGCCCGACTTGGTGGTGATCGGGCTCGTGCCGGTCGCGTCCCAGCTGTAGAGCTTGGGGGTACCGGTGTAGTCGGCGGAGAGCCGGTTCAGCACGACCTGGGTGGTGTCCGAGCCCACGCCGACGATGTCGGTGGCGGCCGGGGTCACGCCGGCGGGCGGGTCGGCGAGGGCAGGTCCGGCCGCGAGGGTCACTGCGGCGGCAGTGACGGCGGCGGCGGAGACGAACTTGGCGACTACGGTCTTACGCATGTTGCTGTTCCTCCACGAGGAGAGACGTACATGGCGGACCAGGGTCCGGACTCGAACCCGGTGCCGGTGGCGGCAGCCGAGCGGCCTCCGGCGGGATGAGCATCGCCGGGCCCGGTCCCCCGGCCAAGGTCCCCCGGGCCCCGGCCGAGGCCGTACGGCCGACCGGCCGACCGCGTCGGCCGTGGCGTTGTCGCAGATCAGGACGGTCGTCCGGAGCTGTCCCCGGGAGCGGGACCCGCTCACGCCGGCACGGTACGTGCTTCTCGCGGTGGCGGTTCGGGTACGCCCCGGACATCCCTCGTTCACCGGTGCCGCCCACCCGGCAGGACGCCGTCCCAGGCCTCGGCGGGCAGCAGGTCCAGCGCGGCCAGGAAGCCGTCCAGGCCCTTGCGGCACTGGTCCTGCCGCAGATAGCTCCGGGCGCTGCGCGCGATCGGCTCGCCCGCGCCGCCGGGGCCTGCGGACCGCCGCGCGGGCAGGTGGGCGCGCCACGACCAGGAGCGGCCCTGCTCCTGCAGCACGGAGCAGCGCAGCGCGTGCCGGTCCGCCCGTAACTCGCCTAAGGCGGCCGCCAGTTCGGGTTCACTCCGGTAGAGCGTCACCGAACAGGCGAGCCGCCGTCCGTTCGCGGCGGCCAACGACCAGCCGACGAGCGCACCCGTGCCCCGCATGGCGAGCAGGCGCGGCAGACGCTGACCCGGCAGCCGGCGGCCCGAGGACTCCGAGCCCGGCTCCGCGCCCGGCTCGTCCGCCGGTAGGCCGGCTGTGGGCGACATCGTCCTGGTCACCTCCGTACGCTCACCGGTGTCAGCGGAATCACGAGTGCTCACTGTGGATCACTGCACCGGGGACGGCTGCCGGCTCCGGGGCGCACGACCTGCTTCACCACCCCTCCGTCGGACGGCTCGGGCCACCCGTCCGCTCGGCCGGCGGCCGGGTCGGCCCCAACCCCGACGGCACCGGCGCCACCGGTGGCTCGCCCGCCACTGCGGCCGCTCCCGCTTCGGGCCGGCCCTGTGGCGCGCCCAGCAGGGCGACGAACCTGCGGAACGCGTTCTGGCAGGTGGCGTGGCGCTCGTACGCACGCAGTGACCGGGCGAGCGGCCGGCCGTGCGGGCCGGGGACTGTCCAGATCCACCCGATGCCCTCGCTCTGGTGGATGATCCGCGCGAAGTGGCCGGCGCCCTCGTCACGTAACTCCAGGCACGCCCGGACCGCTGCCTCCGGCGTGCGGAAGTGGTCGGGGGAGACCGCGACGATCCGCCCGTTCGGCGCCTTCAGCCGCCATGCGTACAGCCCGCTGGCCGACTTCTCGGCAACGCAACGCCCCCCACTCCTCCCTCCCCACGCGTCGTCCTGGCTCCTCGGCTGTTCCATGCTCGGCTCCCTCGGCCTCGTGAGCTCTCGCTTGAGCCCGTGAACCTGCTGAACCTGCTGAACCTGCTGAACCTGCGCGCCTTTGCGGCCACGCCAAGCTGAGCAAGTCCGCCGAGTTGAGGAAAGATTTCCGGCCGGTTCCGAACCGCTGTTCCCTGGATGATTGCCCTTCGTTCATCAGCAGAGCCGTATCAGCCAAGGGAGTTGACGCTTCGTCAGGTTTCTGGGCCGGAACGGCCCGGGGCCACCTACGCGCACACCCGCCACTCTCACGGAGAGTGGCGGGTGTGCGAGGCGTACGGGTCGGCGAGGAGCGGGGGGCCGTCCCGCTGGATCAGGCCGCCGGGGCCGGGTAGGTCGGGTACTCCACCCCGGAGACGTGCTGGACGACCCGGACGACCTGGCACGAGTAGCCGAACTCGTTGTCGTACCAGAGGTAGAGGATGGCGTTGTTGCCGTCGACCTTGGTGGCACCGGCATCGACGATCGAGGCGTGGCGCGAGCCGATGAAGTCGCTCGAGACCGCGTCGGGAGCGCTGATGAAGTCGATCTGGCGCTTGAGCGGCGAGGTCAGCGACACGTTGCGGAGGTAGTCGAGGACCTCCTCGCGGTTGGTCTCGCGCGCGAGCGTCAGGTTGAGGATCGCGATCGAGACGTCCGGCACCGGGACGCGGATCGAGCTGCCGGTGATCGTCGCCTTGAGGTCGGGCAGCGCCTTGGCGACGGCCGAGGCGGCACCGGTCTCGGTGATGACCATGTTGAGCGCTGCCGAGCGGCCACGACGGTCGGAGTCGTGGTAGTTGTCCAGCAGGTTCTGGTCGTTGGTGTACGAGTGGACGGTCTCCACGTGGCCGCGCAGGACGCCGTACTCGTCCGCCATCGCCTTCAGCGGCGGGACGATCGCGTTGGTGGTGCAGGACGCGCAGGAGATGATCTGCTCGTCCGGCTTGATCGTGTCGTGGTTGACGCCGTGCACGATGTTGGGCACGTCGCCCTTGCCGGGCGCGGTCAGGACCACCTTGGCGATACCGGGGCGCAGGTGCTTCGACAGGCCCTCGCGGTCGCGCCAGCGGCCGGTGTTGTCGATCAGGATGGCATCGTTGATGCCGTACGCCGTGTAGTCCACCGTGGTCGGGTCATTGGAGTAGATGACCTTGATCTCGGTGCCGTTGGCGATGATCTTGCTGTTCGCCTCGTCGACGGTGATCGTGCCCTGGAACTGGCCGTGGATGGAGTCGCGCCGCAGCAGCGAGGCGCGCTTGACCAGGTCCTCGCCGGCGCTCTTGCGCACGACGATGGCGCGCAGTCGCAGCCCGTTGCCCGAACCGGCCTTCTCGATCAGCAGGCGGGCGAGCAGGCGGCCGATGCGGCCGAAGCCGTAGAGGACGACATCGCGCGACTCACGGCGTTCCATCTTGTTGGCACCCGTGGCACCGATGACCGCCTCGGCGGTGAACTCCGCCACGGAGAGGCCACGGCCGTCGGCCTGGTACGTCGCGGCGAGCATGCCGATGTCGATCTGGGAAGGGCCGAGATCGAGCGTGCTGAGCGCGTGCAGGAACGGCAGCGTGTCGGTGACCGAGAGCTCCTCGCCTGCGATCTGGCGGGCGAACCGGTGGGTCTTGAGGATGCTGACCACCGACTTGTTCACCAGGGAGCGGCTGTGCAGCAGGACAGTGACGTCCCTCTCCCGGTGCAGTCGGCCGATGATCGGAATCATCGACTCCGCGATCTCCTCGCGGTGCTTCCAGTTCGTGAACACGTCTTCGTTGACAGTCACAGGTCCATCTTTCGAGCTAGGCGATTACCCCCATGCTAGCTTTCGGCCATTTCGATCACTCGAGCGGACCCGCCTGGACCGCTGCGGCGCCCGCGCGCCGGGGCTGCTCGGCACACGGGCGCCACCGGGTCGCGGATCAGTCCGTCCCGGGGCCGCTCTCCGCCGGCCCGCCGAGGGCGTCCTGGGCGAGGGCGACGAAACGCGGCACCAGGGGGTGTCCGCCACGCTGGGGATAGACCAGGTTGAGCGGCACGCGCGGCGCGTCCGGAATGGGGAGGAACGACACGAATGAATGGATGTGCTGCCGGCCGACGAACTCCGGGACCACACCCATCCCCTTGTTCGAGGCGACGGCTTCCAACCATTCGTCGAAGTTGCGGCAGACGGCGGAGACGCTGGGGCGGCGGTCCACCGGCCAGTCCGCCAGGTTGGTCGTCCCGCTCACTTCGTTGAGCACCAACTGCTGGTCGGCGAGTTCCAGCCAGCCGATCTCCTCCCGCCCGGCGAGTTCGGACTGGGTGGAGACCGCTGCGATTCTTCGTTCGCACAGCAGGGTGACGACTTTCATACCGGGGGCCACTATCCGGCCTCGCAGGATCGCCAGGTCGGCGTCACCACGATCCACTCCCGCAAGCGCGGCATCGTGCCGGTGCACGCGCACCGGTACGCCCGTCTCCTCCTCGAAGCCCGCGATGACCTCCTGCGGCCACCCGGTGGGAAATCCCCAGGCGAATCCCACCCGGAACACGTCGTCCTCGGGTTCGGGGCGCAGTACCGCCTCCAACCGTGGTATCAGAAAGTGGAGTTGGTCGTAGAGGCTCTCGCCGGCTGCCGTAAGGGCCACCTGGCGAGTGGTCCGTTCCAGCAGCCGGCGGCCGAGTAACTCCTCCAGGCGTCGGATGTTGCGGCTGAGTGTCGGCTGGGAGACGTTCATCAGCTTCGCCGCCCGGGTGAAGTGCTTCTCGTCCGCCACGGCCAAGAACCCACGCAGGTGATGCAGTTCGATGCTCATGGACAGCAGCATATGCAGCGCCAGGAAAGCACCCTCGGCATTTTCGGGCACCCCCCGGCCCCATCGACGCAACTCCTCGCTCAGCTTCGTGAACTTCCTTGTCAGATATGGGATTTCAGCACTGGTACTCCTCGTCCGTCACGCCCTCCCGCCAGTCGGTGGGGCCGTCCGTGACGGCTATGTGGGTCATGAACGTGCCCGGTGCCGCGCCGTGCCAGTGCTCCTCACCGGGGTGGCAGATCACCGTGTCGCCGGCCCTGATCTCCTGGCGCTCGCCTCCCCTGGACTGCACGAGTCCCACGCCTTCGGTGACGTGCAGCACCTGGCCGGCGGGGTGCCGGTGCCAGGCGCTGCGGGAGCCGGGCGTGAACAGCACGTTGCGTACTTCGGCGTTGGCGGTGGCACCGATGCGCGGCCACAGCCACACGTCACCGGAGAACCGGTCCTCGGGTCCCTTGGTCGCATCTCCGGGGTGACGGTTGACGTCCATGGCGTGCTCTCCTTCGTGGTCGTTCTTGGCAGTGGTTGGTTGTGGACAAGAGGCATTGGGGCGTTGGGTCGTTGGGGCGTTGGGGCGCTGCGCGATCGACGCGCGTTCCTGGTCCGGCTGCTCAGCGCTCCGCAACCCGGTGTCCGGCCGCGCCCGGCTCGGCCTTCTCGGTCTTCTCGGTCTTCTCGGTCTTCTCGGCGAACAGGATCAGCGCGGAGGCGGCGACCGACACGGCGGCCAGCACAGCGCAGGTCGTGCTGAATGCGCCGTGCGGTGCTCCACTACGTGCGGCGAGGTCCAGGTACACGGTGCCGAAGACAGCCACCCCCATGGTTCCGCCGATTTGGAGGGTCGTGTTGAACAGGCCGCTCATGTCCGGCGCGTACCGGGGTTCGACGGATTCGGTCAGGTGCGCCAGGGTCCCGCTGAACGCCGAGCCGTAGCCGATGCCGCCGATGCCGAGAAGACCGATCAGCCAGACGGTTCCCTGGGCACCGGCCGCCACCCCGGCGAAGGCCACCGCCATCAGCAGTCCTCCCACCGGGGCCGCGAGCCTTCGGACGCGCACCCCCACCCGGCCGAGAATCGGACCGACCAGGGCGAACGTCGCCACCCACGCGATGGGGACCAGGCCCGAGTAGATCGCGCTCTTGCCGAGCCCCTGCTGCAGATAGAGCGCGAGGACGAACAGGAGCGCGAAGTAGACCGCCCTGGTGGCGGCTTGGGAGACGAGCGCGAAGTAGACCTGCCTGCGGGCGAGCAGCGCGACGTTCATCAGCGGGTCGCCCGCCCGCCGCGCGATGCTCCGCTCCACCCTGACGAACAGGGCGAACACCGGCAGGGACGCCGCGAGGCACAGCCACGCCCACAGCGGCCAGCCCACGTCCCGGCCGAGCACCAGCGGGGCCACCAGCAGGAACAGCCCCAGCGACAGCAGACCGACGCCGCGCATGTCCAGCTTCTTCTGACGCGAGGTCTTGTCGTCCGGCAGGAAGACGAACGAAGTGACCAGCAGGGCCACGCCGATCGGCACGTTGATCAGGAAGATGGGCCGCCATCCCGTGCCCAGGATGTCGGCCGACACCAGGACGCCGCCCAGCGCCTGGCCGATGACGGAGCTGACCCCGAGAACCCCGGTGTACGCACCCAGGGCCCGCCGGCGCGCGGTGCCCTCGAAGTGCACCTGGATTCCCGTCAGGACCTGGGAGACCATCAGGGCCGCGCCGAGCCCCTGCACGACGCGGGCGCCCACCAGGGCCACGCCGTTGGGAGCGAGGCCGCAGGCGAGCGAGGACAGCGTGAAGACGACGAGTCCGAGCAGGTACGTCCACCGCCGGCCACGGATCTCGCCCAGCCGGGCGCCGGTGATCAGCAGCATGGCGTACGCGAGCGTGTATCCCGAAACGATGAGTTCCAGTTCGCCGCTGGACGCGTGCAGGTGATCGCGGATCGAGGGGATCGCGACGTTGACCACCGCGATGTCGACGTTCCCGAGGAACATCCCGCCGAGCAGGGAGGCCAGCAGCCAGCCCGGCCGTCTCCCGCGCTGCCCGGAGAGGCCTTGCCGCGTCCCGGCTCGCGCCGGCTCGATTGCAACAGACGTCTTCAAGGAATCCACCTCCCGATCGTACCTACTAGTATGTACAGTCCACAATCCCGCGCTGCGGCAAGGCCGTCGACCGCCGACGGGACCGCCGGGTGACTGGACCACCCGGGCCAGTGGACCGCCCGGGCGCAGCCGGGAAGGGCCGGAGCCTGCCGGCTGCCCCCGGCCCTTCCCGGAGTCGCTAGGCCGAGTCCCGCTGGACCAGTTGGAACTGGATCCCGTTGGACGTCTCGGGCTGGGTCCAGGCGTTGAGGTTCGGGCCGACCGGGACGGGCTCGCTGGTGGTGAGCCGGACGCCGAGACCCTGGACCGCCCGCATGATCCGGGGCACGTCGTCTACCTCGACACCGATGTGCTCGATCCGGGCCTGGTTGCCGTCGCCCAGCCGGCGCCGGCGGGCTTCCTCGGTGGTGGGTTCGATGAGCTCGATGCGGCCGTCCCCGCACTGGTAGAACGCGATCTTCACGTTCCGCTCGGGCACCTCCTGCGCCCGCTCCAGGCGCATCCCCAGGCTTTCCAGGAATGCCCTCGCCTCGGCAATGTCGTCGACCACCACGCCGATGTGGTCAATCCGCTTGAACATGTTCGCCTCCCGCTCTGTCGCCGGTGTTGCTACGCGTGCTCTTTGGAGAAGTTGATGTGCAGGCCCGCCAGTTGGGGCAGGTTCGACATGTTGAGCAGGAGCAGATCCCCGCCCGCCTCCCGGTTCTCGAAGTGGTGCACGGACCAGGCCGGTATGAGCAGGATGTCGCCCTCGCTCAATTCGGCCGTCTCCCGGGTCTCGTCGAATATCACCGTGCCCGATCCGGACCGGACGAAATAGAGGTGCCACCAGGAGTGCGAGTGCGGGGTGCTGCGTTCGCCGGGCCGGACGGCCTGGAACGTCATCGAGGTGCCCGGGACGATCTCGTGGCTACCCCCGGGCGTGGCCAGGGTGAGGGTGCCGTACTCCGTGTGCTCGGCCGCTTCGAGTGCCTCGGCCAGAGCCTCCCACTGCCACACGACCGGGGCCGGCCGATCCGGCAGATGGCGTTTGCGGAATTCAGGGTACGGAAACTGGCTTCCGGTCTGCACCGGCATGTTCTTCCTCCCGGGTGACGTCGTATCGCCGTCGGATGTGCGCGATCATGTCGCGTACGGTCGTCTCGGCATCGAGGGTGAACTGCGAGGCCATTCCCTGCCGGGGCAGCGCATGGGTGTAGAACTGCGGCCCCTCGACGAGATAGCCGACCGCCCAGGCGGTGCGGAGCGGCTCGCCGGCCGCCGTGATCGGCCGGCCCCGCTCGTCGATGTCGATGCCGCCCGGCTTGAACGGGCCGTTCGCGTAGGGGCGGACGAGGCCGCGTGCCAGGAGATTCCCGATCAGCGGCGACTTGTCGCGCTCGGGGTGGAGCGAGTCGAGACGGGCGATGACCAGCACGTCGGCGTGGCAGGTTTGCGGACCGTCCGGGTAGTCGGTCCGGATCGCGAACCGCGCCGCCTCCCGGTCGAGGACCACTCGGCACCCCGGGCCGCCGGCCAGGTCCACGACCCCGGCCCGGAGCAGCGCGAGGAGTTGATGGTTGCGGTGCCGGGGCGGGCCGAACGAGACCCGGTTCATCATCGGGACGTAGGTCGCGTTGAACTTCCGGTGGGACTCGGGGGTGAGCCGGGAGAACTCGACGGCCTCCCGCAGGCCTGCCCGGGTGTCGCGGATGACGTCGGTGGCGGCCTTCACCGGGCTCGTCGCGTTGCCGATCTCCGCGTGCTCCAGGTCGCTGACGACGTAGTCGACGAAGAACCGCGTGAACGCGTCCTGGTTCGCGAATTCCCGGCCGCTCAGCGGGTCGATGACGGCCTCGATCGCGCGCCGCTCGGCCGGGGTGAGGTCGTACTCCTCGGGGGGAATGGGACGCTGTTCCCGCGCGGTGCGGTAGGCGTACCCCATTTCCCGCAGCAGCAGCGGAAGGACCTCCTCCTCGAAGTCGAGCCGGGGGTCGTTCCGGCGGTCCACCGCCTGCTCCTTCAGGCGCCGTACCGCTTCCTTGGTGAAGAACCGCGCCCGGTGCTGCCCGGTGAGGCCCTTCTGGTTCACCCCCCGCGCGCTGAACGGCAGGCACTGGCGCGAGAACAGCCGGATCCGCGGCTCGCGTCCGGACGGACGGTATTCCATGTCCGGCCCGGATCCGTGGAACCGGCCGCCGCGGCCGACCGTGAGTTCGGAGACGACGTCGTGCGCGGTCAGCCCGAACCCCTGAACCGCGACGGACGAGCCCGGTGCGATCTCCTGGAGCCGGTCCACCGGATACGGGGTCGGGCAGTACCCGAGCCGGGGGTTGCGGTCGGTGTTCGTCCGGGCGAACTCGTCGTACGCGCGGTCCTCTTCGGTGGGAAGCCGTTCGCAGTGCCCGGTGGCCAGGAAGACGTAATCGCTGGGGAGGACGAAACCCTTCGCCAGGTGGACAACGAAGCGACCGTCCTCCCGCGCCTCGATGTCCACGGCCCGGTCGCGGTGGTGCACGACGCGGACCCGGGGCGGCAGGGACCGGACCGTCCGATCGAAGACCCAGCTGAGGTAGCGGCCGAGCAACTGCCGTGGCAGGTAGGCGTGTTCCCCCACCGGCTGGCCCGCGTCGCCGCCGGTCGGGTAGAACTCGGCACCGAACTCCCGGTAGCCGCTGTCCGCCGCCCACTCGGTGAACGAGGGCCCCCGGCCGTCGGCGAACATCGTCACCTGGCTCGCGACGGTGTTGGTCAGCAGGTGCCCGGGCTGGCGTGCGGAGTGCGTGCCCTGGCCGCCGTCGCCCGGGTCGATGAGGTGCAGGTCCAGCCCGCACCCCTCGGGCAGTCGGTCGGCGAGTTCGGATATCCGCTGCAGGATGCTCAGGCCGCGTGGCCCCACACCGACGATGGACACCTGGAGGGCCGTCATCGCACGGCTCCGCTCGCCGCCGCGACCGGGGTGCCGTCGAGGGCCGGCTCGTGCAGACGGACCCAGTCGGGCGCCCCCGCGAGCCGGGGGAACCGCTGCGCCACCCGGGGGTCGTGACCGGGGATGATGTGGTCGTCGCCGTCCGCCAGGGCCTCGATCGTGTCGTAGCCGTCCATCATCGACGCGAGGTGGTCGAGGATCGGGAACGGGCTGCGCAGCCGGATGTTGTCCCACAGGTGGGTGGCGTCGCCGGCCAGCACGACCCAACCGCGCGCGGTGCGGACCCGGACCACCTGGGTGCCCGGGGTGTGACCCGGTACCGGATGTACCGTCACGCCGGGGATGAGCTCCGCCTCCCCCTGATGCAGCACCAGCCGCTCCTCGAAGAGTCCCTGGATCGCCGTCCGCACGTTGACCGCCTCGAATGGCTTGCGCACGGCGCGGTGACGCATGGCGGGCCCGGCGCAGAACCGGAGCTCCGCCTCCTGCAGGTGGATGCGGGCGGCGGGGAAGCGGTCCAGGTTTCCCGCATGGTCGTAGTGCATGTGCGTGATCACGATGTCCGAGACGTCGTCGGCCGTGATTCCGAGATCAGCCAGCGCGTCGACCGGGCAGCGGAACAGGGTCCGTCCCCGGCGCAGCGCCATCTCCTCGGGGAATCCGGTGTCCACCAGCAGGAGATGCCGATCGTTGCGGATCACCCAGAGGTAGAAGTCCATGGGCATGTCGGTGCCCGGGGGGAACTGGCCCTCGTCGAACAGGAAGTTGTCCCGTGCGGGCCGGCCGGCGTGCGTGCCGAACCGGAGCGCGAGGACTTCGTACGTCGGTTGCGTGTCCTCGGCCATGCGTCTCACACCTCCACGAGGGCGAGCGACGCTCCGAACGCGGAGCGACCGGCGGCGGGCGGCTCGTCCTCGAAGAAGAAGGAACGCTCCCCGAAGGCCGGGACGAGCTGGTCGAACCAGGTGGCGGCGGGGTCGAACTTCGCGTAGAAGGGCCGCCGCACGAGGTCACCCTGACGAGCCTGCAGGAACTGCAGGGCGAACACCTTCTCGCCCCGGATCGTCGGCGTACCGTCGATGAGCACCTTGCCCGGCATCGCGCTCATCGACGGGCCGCGCACGGTGCGGGACAGGCCGGAGACGGAGCCGTAGGCCGTCCGGAAGATGTCGTACGCCTCGGCCAGCGGCAGCTCGAAGTAGGAGCGTGCGCCGGTGTCGCGCTCGACGAACATGTAGTACGGGATGGCACCCAGCTTCACGCCCTGGGTCCACAGCTCGTGCCAGGCCATCGGGTCGTCGTTGATGTGCCGCAGCACGGGTGACTGCATGCGGACGACGGCGCCGGTCGCGATGACGCGCCGCAAGGCGTTCTGCGCGATGGCCGGACGCAGTTCGGCCGGGTGGTTGTAGTGGCCCATCAGGGCGAGGTGCTTTCCGGCGGCCACGACGCGCTCGAACAGACGCAGCAGGTCGTCGGCGTCCACGTCGCTGACGAAGCGCTGTGGCCAGTAGCCCACGGCCTTGGTGCCGATTCTGATGTTCTGGACGTGGGCCAGTTCGGGCGACAGCAGCGGTTCGAGATACCGCTCAAGAGTGGCTGTCCGCATGATCAGGGGGTCGCCGCCGGTGATCAGCACGTCGGTGACCTCGGGGTGCCGCTTGAGGTACGCGGCCAGCCCTTCGGCGTCCCGGGCCGCGAAGTGCAGGTCCTCCTCCCCGACGAACTGCGGCCACCGGAAGCAGAACGTGCAGTAGGCGTGGCACGTCTGGCCGGCGCTGGGGAAGAAGAGAACGGTCTGCGCGTACTTGTGCTGGATTCCGGGGACGACCTCGCCGTCCAGTTCCGGCACGTTGTGGGTCAGCTGGCCGGCCGGGTGCGGATTCATCCGCGAGCGGACCTGGTAGATCTGCTTGGCCAGCTGCTGCTTGTCGCCCGACCGCAGCAGGTCGCGCAGGGTGAGGTAGTCGTCCGGATCCAGCATCGTCCGGTGCGGGAAGTTGAGCCGGAAGATCGGGTCGTCGGGGATCCGGTCCCAGTCGATGAGTTCGTCGAGTACGTATTGGTTGGTCCTGAACGGCAGGACGTGGCCCACCACGTCGACCGCCTCACGGAGGTCCTGCGGAATGCGCTCCCACTGCGGTACCCGCTGAATCGAGGAGCGGTTGTAGGGCTTGTATTTGACAGGGCTGGAATTGTCCATGTTGATTCCTCGTCCGAATGGCGGAAATCGGGCATCGGGGGTCGGGAATGAAGGGTGTCGGGTGCCGGGTGCCGGGTGTCGACGATCGCGGCGCGGCGGGCGGCGGCCGGGGGAGTCCGGGGCTGCGGACATCTCCCGCTCGCCCTGTCAGAAAGCTAGTCAGCGAGTCGAGGCCTGAGAAATAGATCGATCCACTCACTCATTCGACCTACGCATGAATTACTTCTATGATCCCTGCGCATAAGTCTCCGGTGCACGGCATCAATGTCTTCACCGCTGACTAGGATCGGAACAGCTCGATCAGGAACGATCAGGAACAACCTCAAGAACGACGCTCAGGAACAGAAGGAACGGGGGGCTCGCGGTGACGGAACGGTCCGCTGAACGGGTGGAGGCGAACGCCCGGTGAACACACTCGCCCGTACCGACCGGCGTGCCCCGCTCGCCCCGACGAACCGTGCTCCGGCGAACCGCGATCCGGCCGGCCTGTCCACGGCGGTGGGCGTCGCGGCGGTCACCGTCCTCACAGCGCTGCCGGTGTTCCTGCCCGGGGCCGCGAACGGCCTGATCTCCGCAGAATTCGGGTGGAGTCCGGCGCGGATGGGGGCCGTCCTCGCCGTGTACTGGCTGGCGTCCCTCTCGGGCGCCTTCGCCAGCAAGCGGGCCGCGCTCCCGCCTGCGATAGAACGCACGCTGGCCATCGCACTGTGCGCCACCTGCCTGGGGCTGTTCTCAGCGGCAGTGGCACCGGTCATCGGCCTGTGGGTCAGCTCGGCCGTCGGCGGCTTCGCCTACGGCTACACCCAGCCGCACACCAACGCCCTGCTGATGCAACGGTGCGCGCCCCGGCTGCGCGCGCTCGCCTTCGGCCTGAAGCAAGCCGCAGTGCCGGCCGCGACCCTGCTCGCCAGCATGGCGATACCGGTGCTGGCCGGTCCGGCCGGCTGGCGGCCGGTGTTCGCCGGGACAGCGGTGCTGTGTGGCGTGGGCGGCGGTCTTCTTCTCGCACGGCACCGCCCCTCGGACATGCGGTCCCCGGCGGCGGCACGGGTGCGCGGTGTACCGCTGCGCGTGGACGGCTTTCTGCTGGCCCTCAGCTGCGCCGGCTTCTTCGGCGCGATGGTGGGCAACGGCCTGGGCGGCTTCCTGGTGCTCGCGCTGACCACCCGGGGCGCATCGCTGTCGGTCGCCGGCGCGGTGGCGACCGCAGGTGCCGCGCTGAACATCGTGGTCCGCCTGGTCGCGGGCTGGGTCGTCGGCCGGATACCTCGGATCGCGTGGGCAGCCCTGACCGGGCTCTTCATGGCCGGTGCGGCGGGCACCGCACTCCTGGCGCACACGACACTCGCGGTGACCGTCGTGGGCGCCCTGCTCGCGTGCGGCGGCGGCTGGGGCTGGGCGGGCCTGCTGCACTACGTCATCGGCCTGCCCTACGCCGGCCAGGAACAACAGGCCACGGCCTGCAGCCAGATGGGGGTGTCCCTGGGGGCCGCGACCGGGCCGATGGTGTGCGGATTGCTGTTCACCGTCAGCCCGGACGCCGCCTGGTGGGCACTGACGGCGGCCGGAGCGGCCGCTGCGGCGTGCGTCCTCGTCGCCCGAGCGCGCATCCCGGCCCGCCCGGACAGCAACCGCCCGACAGTGACCGCCCGACAGTGACCCGGCAGCGACCTGGTGGTGACGGGCCGTCAGCCCTGACCTGAACCGGCCTGGAAATCCGCCACGACCCGTTGACCCGCTCCGGTCATGTCGGCCCACATCGGTCCAGAAATGCAAATGACCCCCCATCCGTTCCCGGATGAGGGGTCATTTGTGAATGATTGTTCGGCGGCGTCCTACTCTCCCACAGGGTCCCCCCTGCAGTA
>NZ_JARXZC010000045.1 GCF_029894335.1 Kitasatospora sp. MAP5-34
GGCACCTCGTGCCCGGGAATCGCCTCACCATTGTGCAACGGCACACCCTGGCCCGAAGAATCCGGCCGCGACGTCTCACCAAACGGCACCTCGTGCCCGGGAATCGCCTCACCATTGTGCAACGGCACACCCTGGCCCGAAGAGTCCGGCCGCGACGTCTCACCAAACGGCACCTCGTGGGCGGGGATCGCCTCGCCATTGTGCAGCGGGAGCGCGTCTCCGGCAGGCCTCAGCGTCTCGCCCTCGTGGGTCGGCGCCGACTCGGGAGCGGGCGCGGAACCCTCGTGGCTCGAAAGGCCGGTCGTGCCGTCCGGGTAGACCGTCCGGTCCCCGGTGTTCAGGTACTGCAGCTTCTCCTCGCCGCTGCCGTGACCCTCACCCCCGGCCCCGGCCCCGGCCCCGGACGAACCCTCAGCCGGCGCGTGCCCCGCCGACGCCGGCTCAGGAGCGGGCGCAGACGCGGGACTCTCGTGGCTCGAACCGCCGGACGAACCACCCGCGCTGGGGCGGTTGGAGCCGAACGGGGTCAGGCCGGTGCCACCGGTCGGGGTAGAGGTGTCGGTGGTAGTGGGGCTGTCGCTGCCGGCGTGGTCGGGCGACGCCGTATCGGTGCCGGGACCGTGGTAACTGTCGCCCGAGCCACCGGACGCGTGGTCGGTGGAGGTCGAGGGGGTGAAAGTGGGCGGAGCGCTGTGGTCGCCGCCCGCACCGCCGCCGCCGAGGGCCCCCTCGGGCGGCATCTTGGGCGCCTCGTTGAAGTGAGCCTTCGCCGCCGCCGCACCCGCGTGCAGCCCCACGCCCCCGGCGCCGCTGAGGCCCGAACCGAGCAGGCTGCCACTGTCCACGTGCCCGGTGGTGATCAACTGAGTGGCGGCGTCCGTACCGACGCCGACCCCCGCACCGGTGACCATCTTGCCGGCCGTGGTCTCCATGGCGTGGCCAAGACCCAGCTTCTCACCGGCCGCGCCGACGCCCTTGCCCAGCAGGTGCCCGGTCGCACCGGCCACCGCACCGCCCAGCGCGTTCTGGCCGAGCTCCTTCATGTCGATGCTCTTGCGGTGACCCTGCGCCAGCTCGATGGTCTGCGCCATCAGGTTGATCGCCGCCATCTGCACGGCCTGCTTGATCGCGTGCTCCAGCGCCTCCTTCAACAGCCTCTTCAGGACCTGCACGACGGTCTCACGCGAGACGGTGATGAACACCGGGACCTCGAGCATCGACGCACCCAGCGTCGGTACCGCCTCCGCCTCCGCTGTCGCCAACTCGAAGGCCAGGATGCCGAGTTGAGCGATGATCTGGATCTTCGCGGTCTCGGCGGAGTTCGCCATGCCCTCCAGCATGTCGCCCATGCCGTTGCAGGCGGCGATCGTGCCGGGGAGGTAACCGGGGTCCTGCTCGGTCCCCTTGCCCACGGAGTAGTCGGCCCAGTGCTTGGCCAACGCGTCCGCCGCAGCGCCCTGCTGACCGTCCAGGGCCTGCTTCACCGCCGCGTCCGCCGCGTGCGAGGCATCCTGGAGCTGAGTGGCGGCCTTCCGCCAGTGGTCGGCCATGTCACGCAACTGGCCCTCGTCAGCCTCGGGCCAACGCGTACCGGCGAGAAGCAGCAGGACCCACTGCAAAGGCTCGGGGAGTTCGACAGCCATGGGGTCAGTGCCTTCCGCTCTGGTTCAGGTGCTCGTACGTGTTCTGCCCGGTGATCGGCGTATGGACCGACGGCGACCAGGCCAGTGGTGGGGACGCGCTCAACTGGCCGTCCTGACCAGTGAGATCGGCGCTGGCGGAACTGTCCGCACTCTCGTAGCCGTCAGCCATCGCCTTCAGACCGTCGGCGATGTACTTCAACCCGTCCGGCAGGCCCTTCAGCGTCTTCAGGGTGTCGGCGCTGTACTTCAGGTAACCCTTGTCACCCTCCGCGAACTGCTTCCCCGACTCGTCCTTGCCCCACGGCGCCTGCGACTCCAAACCCGGCAGGAAGGAGCTGAGGCTCGTGTACAACGCCGAAACCTGCTCCGACGCGGCCATCATCGGCGAAACCGCCGCACTGTACTGCCCGGGGTTCACCTGGAACCCCTGACCGGCACCACCGGCACCGCCACTGCCGCTGCCGGACGACGGGCTCGCGCTCGGCTGCGCGAGCGTCTTCATCGCGGTGGGCACCTTCGCGACGGACGACGGGCTCTCACTCTGCAGCGCGGGCGTCATCATCGCGGTGGGCACCTTCGCGACGGAGAGCGGAGCGTCCCCCACCTTCAGCGCGGGAGTCGCGCCGAGCAGATCCGGCTGCGCCGGGACACCCTGCTCCGCCGGAATCGCCGGCTCCACCATCGTCCCGATCCGCGGCGTGAAACCGCGCTCCGCAGGCACCTCACTCGTCATCGCGGGGGTGGTGTCACCCACCACCGTCCCGATCCGCGGCGTAAAACCCTCCGACGCGGGCACCTCACTCGTCATCGCAGGGGTGGTGTCACCCACCACCGTCCCGATCCGCGGCGTAAAACCCTCCATCGGCATCTCGCGCGTCATCTCCTGCGCCGGGACGCCCTCCGTCATGGGCATCTCGCGCACCATCTCACGCGGCGTCTCCGTCACCGGCATCTCGCGCACCATCGCCGGGGTATCACCCAGCAGCATCCCCTCGGGCGTCTGCATCGGCTGGGCGGCGATCACCTGCTCATGGGCCGGGATGTACGCGGGGTCGATCCGTTCGGCCGCACGGAATTCCGTGTCTTGTTGGTCATCCATGACGCTTCCTCATCAACAGGGTGGGCCGACCGGTCCGCAGACCGTCCGTTCGGGCAAGGAGTGTGGGACGGCGGTTCACCGTCAGGCCGTCGGGGCGGCGGCGAGCTTGGCGAGCGCCGCACGCAGGAACGGGCTGGGCACCTGGTACCCGCCCTCCTCCCGGATCGGCGCGGGACCCGCCGGAGCCGCCGGAGCGGCCGCAGGCGTGGACGGACTCTCAGTGCGCTCCGCCCGGGCGGGCTCGGTCTCCTCCGAGTCCGGCCGGCCGCGCCGGGACGCCACCGAGCGGGCCCGGTCGAGATAGGCGTCGTTGTCGGAGCCGCTACCGGAATCCGCCGGGGCCGCACCGTCCGACGCCGTCCCGGGGCTCGCCGGATCGGACGCATCAGCGGCACCCGTCGCGGCGTCGGTCCCGTTGATCGCACCGACCAGCTGCGTCAGCAGGTTGTCCCCGGCGGTCGGCTGCTCGGCCGCCACGGTCTCCTCCGGCCCGCCCTGAGCGTGGCCGTGGCCCTCCGTACGAGCCTCGTCCATCCAGCGCTGGCGCATCTTCTGCCACTGCTTGTCGCGGGGCTGGAGTTCCGTGGCCTGGCCGAGCACGCCACGGTCGCCGCGCACTGCCTCCGGCTCCTCCTCGCCCTCCTGCAGGCCGAACCGGGTGGGCCGGGCGAACCGGTTTGCGCCCTTGCCCTCCTTGCCGCCCTTGCCGCCCATGCCGCCGGGCATGTGGGGCATGCTCCCCGCTCCGGGGCGGCCTGCCGCCCCCGCAGCGCCGGACGCCTTGCCGGCTGCACCACCCGCGAGGCCGCTCCCGCTGAGCGAGCGGGCACCGGACCCACCGGCACCACCCAGCGCGCCGGCGGCCCGGCCGGCGCCACCGGCGAGCGAACCGCCGGCGCCTCCGAGACCACCGCCAAGACCGCCGCCACCGAGGCCGCCACCCAGGCCGCCACTGCCGCCACCCATGGCCCCACCAGCACCGCCGAGGGCACTACCGAGTCCACCGAGCGCGCCGCCGAGGCTGCCCATCCCCCCGCCGCCCATTCCGCCGCCGCCACCCAGCCCGCCGCCAAGACCGCCACCGCCCAGGCCGCCGAGGCTCATGGAGGGCCCGCCCGCACCGCCGCCGAACGGGCTCAGCCCGCCACCGCCACCGCCGCCCGCGCTGGGGTCGAAGCCGGGCAGGCCGGCCAGGCTGAGGCCCGGGGTGCTGCCGAACGGAGCGGGCGTGAAGGGCGGCATACCGGCGCCACCGCCACCGCCGGCACCGCCGCCGCCAATACCGCCGCCGCCAATACCGCCACCGCCACCGCCCAGTCCCCCGAAGGACGGCATGCTCGGAGTCAGCGGCCGGAACGGCTGCAGGTTCGGGCTGCTCTTCCCGCCCGAGCCGCCACCCGCCCCACCCGGCATACCGGGCATACCACCGGGCATCCCCGCGCCCGGCATCTTCGGCATGTGGCCACCGCCACCGCCGGCACCACCACCAGCACCAGCACCAGCACCGTCGGCGCCACCGCCCGCACCACCGCCGGCGTCGGGACCACCGCCGGGACCACCGGCCCCGCTACCGTCGAGCGTGCCCGGCGGCGGCGGAACCGTCGCACTGTCAAGTCCGGTCCCGGGGCCCGCGCCCGGGTTGAAGCCCGGCCCACCAGTGCCGGAGCCACCGGCGCCGCCACCGCTGCCGCCCGCGCCGGTCAGCGCGGCGGTCCGGCCCGCGCCGGTCATCGCCTCGATGTGCCCGGCACTCTGACGCAGCATCGAGTCGACGCTGGAGCCCACCTGGCCGACATACGTGTGGTACGTCTCGGCGGCCTGCTTGACCCCCTCGGACTGGGCGACGTCGTCGTGCTTACCCTGCGGGTGGCTGGCGATGTAGTCCTTGGCGTACTTCAGCTCCCGGACCATCTCCGTCTTGGTCTGCGTCACCGCCTGGGTCGCCCCGTGCAGCGACTGAGCTATCCCCGCAGTCGCCTGAAGTGTCGTCTGCGCGTGCGAGTCGGGTCGGCCCGCGTACTTGTCGAGGTACTGCTGGAAGGTGTCGGCGGCGGGGCCGGACATGTTCGCCATGGCCCGTTGGGCGTTCGTCACGATGCCCTGGACGTGGGTGTCCGCGACGGTGTTCCACTTGTCCCAGGCCTGGGCGAGGCTCGCCAGCAGGTCCTCATCGCCGCTGGGGAAGGCGATATCGGCACCGTTCGGGTTGCTCTGAACGGTCTTCAGCACGTCTGCGAGGTCGGACGGCAGCTCGATCATGACGAGTCACTTTCTTGGACGGACTGCCCGGCCGGGCGGGAAACGGCAGCAGTCGACGGCCGATCGGGGCCGTCTGAGGTGGCGGTTCGGTCACTACCAGAATCTGACGATCCGGTGAGCAGGGGAACCCGTTGCGCGGGATCCGGTCCTACGGATCAACGGACAGCGGGTCAGATCAGCAGGTGCCCGCCGCCACCGCCCGGGTGCGGCGGGGGGTCCGGCCTGTTGATCGGCTGGTTGTAGTTCAGCGTCGGCGCGTTCGGGTCCTTGTAGCCGGGGTCCGTCGTGGGGACGACGGACGGCACCGGATCCGGAGCGGGAGCAGGCGCCGGAGCGGGCGCGGGAGCCGGTGCGGGGTCCGGCCCGGGTGCGGTCGCGGGAGTCCCAGGTACGGAGTTGGGCGCGGCGGTGCCCGCCGGTACGGCCGGCGTCGACGAGTCGGCGCCGTCCATGAGCCGCTTCAGGTCCGAAGCCTGCAGATCGTCGGTGGCGCGGTGCTGCTCGACCATGGTCAGCAGGTTCTGGGCCATCGCCGCCGAGTTCTTCAGGTAGTCCTGAATGCCCGTCAACACCTGCTGCTGGTGGTCCGCCAGTCCGCCGACCGAGGAGCCCCCGCCCTGCAGGGCCTTGCCGAGCGTGTCGGTGCCGTACACGGTGGCTTTGACCTGCTTGACCACCGCTTCGAGGTCGTTGGTGGGCCCCTGCAGGTCGTCGACCATGCCACGGATCAGCTTCGCGGCCGCCTCGACCTCCCCGAGGTCGATCCTGAACGATGCGTCAGCCACTTGTCCTGCCCCCTTCACCCCTGGTCGGACCGGTCCCACCGGTCCGACCCGCCTGTACTACTGACGTCCCGACCACTGTGGCCGATCCGGATGAACATCTGAAAAACTACGACAACTACCGGATTAGTCCCGATCACCCACAAGCGCAGCCGACCACCCACAACCGCAGCCGGCCACCCCTACGGCAGGGTCGCGCCCGCTACAGCAGGGTCGCGCCGTCCGCGCCGACCACGTGCAGCCCGGCGTCCCCGAACGCGATGGCGAGCGGGACCCGGTCGAGCGCCGCCTCGTTGAGCAGCGTGCCGCTCGCCAGGTGCCAGAGCCGCAGGGTCGAGCCCTCGTCACCGGCCGCCAACAGCACCTCACCGTCCAGGTCCTGGCAGACCAGCGAGCGCACGGCGACCCCGCCGCCGGTGAGCGTCGCGACCTGCCGGCCGTCGATCACGTCCCAGACCAGCACGGTGCCCTCCGCGCTGCCCGCGATCACCACGGGACGGCCGGCCAGCTTGCCGAAGGCCAGCGCCTCGGCGGGCTGCGGGAGACCGCCGAGCACCGGTCCGGCCTGGCCACGGGTGCCGTCCCAGAGCCGTACGGTGCGCTCGGCGCCGGCCGTGGCGAGCAGCCGGTGGCCGTCCGCCTCGCCCAACGCCATTGCCGTCACGCCATCCTGATGGGCCATCAGCTGGAACAGCGGCGTGCCGTCGAGCGCGTTGCGGACGCGTACTGTGCCGTCCGCACCGGCGGAGACGAGCGCCGCCGGGGTCTCGGTTCCGAGGCTGTCGGCGAAGCCGAGCCGGCTCACCGGGCCGGTGTGCGGGGTGGGGACGGAGAGTTGGACGCCGTCCCGCAGGGCGTGGCAGCGTACGGCGCCCGCCGCCGTGCCGACCACCAGCACGGGTCCCTCCTCGGCGGCGGCGACCGCCACCGAGGTGACCGGGCCGCCGTCCGGGGCGAGGGAGTACAGCTCGGCGCGGGTGGCCGCGTCCCGGACCCGGATCGCGCCGTCCGCGTGGCCGACCACCAGGACCGGCCTGCCGTCGAGCTGCGCGACCGCGACGGAGTTGACGGCGGTGGGCGCCTCGCAACTGCCGAGCAGGCTGCCGTCGGCCGGGTTCCAGAAGGCGACCCGGCCGGTCTCGTCACCGGTCAGGACGGCCGGGATGCCGGCCAGGGTGACGGTGGCGGCCGAGGTCAGCCAGCCGCCGCCGGCCGGCCAGCCGTGCAGGGCGACGCCGTCGTAGACGTCCCAGGTGCGGATGGTGCCGTCCAGCGAGCAGGAGGCCAGCACCGGGCGTTCGTCGATGGTGAGGAAGGCCAGGCCGGTGACGGTGGCGGAGTGTCCGGTGAGGACGAAGACCGGCTGACCGGTGGCCAGGTCCCAGAGGCGGATCTCGCCGTCCAGCCCGGCGGAGGCCAGCACGGCCTGGTCGCCCAGGCTGAGCACCGCGAGCGAGGTGACCCGGTCGCTGTGGCCGACCAGCAGGTGCAGCCGCTCGCCGGAGTTCACGTCCCAGACCCGGACGACCGCGTCGTCCCCGGCGGCCGCGACCAGGTGCAGATCGTTGCAACGCGCGTAGCAGAGCGCCGCAGCTCCCCCGCGCGCCACCGACAGCAGCCCGAGCGGGCGTCCGTCGTCGGCGCGCCAGGCGCGGACCTCGCCCTCCCGGCCGCCGGAGAAGGCGAGCGCCACGCCCTGGACGGCACCGGCCGCCACCACCTGCGCGCCCTCGCCACCGGAGGTGCCGTGCAGCAGCGCCCCGCTGACGGAGTCCCAGACCTGCACCGCGCCGTCGTCACCGCCGACGGCGAACAACTCCCGGCCACCCACCACGCCGAGGGCGACGGCGGTCGGCAGCAGCCCCGATTCGGTGCCCGAGCTGCCGAGCGAGCCCTGGGTCTCCAGATCGGCCAGCCCGAAGCCCTTGGCAGCGTCGGCGAGCGCGTACGCCGCCCGGCCCTGGACGGTACCGATCACCGCCCGGGCCTGCGGGGCGCCGTCGGCGAGGTCGGGGCCCCGGCCGTCGAGGCGCAGCAGCGTGCTCGGCAGCCGTCCGCCGTCGGTGGGCCGGAGCGCCTGCGCGGCGACCGCCGCCAGCAGTTCGGCCACCTCGGGCAGGGGGGCTGACGTGCCGTCCGCCCACAAGGTGTCACCACCCGGGAGCAGGCCCGAGGCGAGCAGGGTCCGGACCGGTGGGGCGGGGGCGTCGGCGGGGTTGAGCCCCGGAGCCGCCGACCGTACGGAGTTGAGGACGCGCAGCACACCGGCGGCGTCCAGCCGACCCTGCCGCAGGTCGCTCCCCGCCTCGGTGACCCGCTCGACCAGCAGCGCGCCGTCGACGCCGAGCCACAGGTCGGTCCTGCCCCCGGGCAGGTGCTCCGCACCGGAGCTCAACCGGATACCGGGCTCCCCGGCCCGGCCCCCTCCGATATCGGCCATCGACTGTCCGACTGTCCCCGGCATGCGGGTCCTCCCCAGGATTGCGTGAGCGAGCGTGCGTGCGCCGGAGCGCGGCTACAGAGACCAAGTACGAGAACTGCGGTTACCGAAAGTATCCGCCGTGAGAGTGGAGCGGACCCAGCGTCAGCACAGGTCCTCCGGGACGAGCGTGGCGTACACAGCGTCATGCAGCGTGTGCGTACGGGAACTGCGGAAGAGATCAGGACGAAACCCCGCCCGGCGGAATCCGATATACGCACCGACCACTTGAACCGGCATGTTATCCGCTGCCGCATACGCGTCGATACGGCGCAGGCCCAGCTGTTCGAAGCCGAACCGGCACACCAGGCGCAGCGCGGCCGCGGCGACCCGCATTCTGCGCGCCCCTGGCAGCAGCCAGATCGCCGCCTCGGCGACGCCCTCGTCCGGCCGGAAGTCGACGAGTTCGGCCCAGCCGACCGACGGTCCGTCACCGACCGTCACCGCGAAGTAGGCCGCACGGTCCTGGTCCCAGAGCCGGGGCACCACGTCCTCGATCCAGCGCACCGCCGCCTCGCGGTCGGTGTGCGGGAAGACGCCCTGCATGAACTCGCGGACCAGCGGGTCATGGCTGCCTGCCAGCACCGTGTCGGCGTCCTCCGCCGTCGGACGACGGATCAGGACGTCCCCGTCGACCAGCGGCGGAACATCCCCCAGCGCACTCGGGCCAACTGGAAACAACCTTAACCACCCCCCATGTGCGGCCCATCAGATCACCTGGAGGTCCCCGGATCAACCCCCACAAATGTCACAGGCCGCCCACGACCAGCAAGGTCGTGGGCGGCCATGACGGAGCAGCAGGTGTCAGAGCACCCGGGTCATTGTCCGGTGCGGAATTCCGGCATCCGGATAGACCGGGCCCTCGGCGGCGTAACCGAGGCGCTCGTAGAAGCCCAGCGCCTGGACCTGCGCGTGCAGTTCGAGCTCCACCGCGCCGCGCTCCCGCCCGGCCTGTTCGATCGCCCGGACCAGCTCCACGCCGAGCCCGGTCCTCCGGGCCGCCTTGACCACCGCGAGCCGCCCGAGCAGCACCCGGCCCACGACACCGGTGAGCCCCAGCGCCTCGGCGCCGTGGATCAGCCGACCGGTACCGAGCGGCGTACCGTCCTCGGCGACCGCGAGCACGTGCAGCGAGGTGGCGTCCAGCTCGTCGTACTCCAGCCCCTCGGGCACGTTCTGCTCGACCACGAAGACCTCGCGCCGGACGGCGCGCACCAGCTCCAGATCGGACGCGCCCTCAGCCACCCTGATGACCGGCATGTCAGCTCTCCGAGGAGATGATGTCGAGCGCCCGCCGCAGGTCCTCCGGGTACTCGCTGTCGAAGCGGACCCACTCGCCGTCGGACGGGTGCTCGAAGCTCAGCGAGACGGCGTGCAGCCACTGCCGGGTCAGCCCGAGCCGCTTGGCGAGCGTCGGGTCGGCGCCGTAGGTGAGGTCTCCGACACAGGGGTGGCGCAGCGCGGACATGTGCACCCGGATCTGGTGGGTACGCCCGGTCTCCAGCTTGATGTCCAGCAGCGAGGCCGCCCGGTACGCCTCGATCAGGTCGTAGTGGGTGACGGAGGGCTTGCCGTCCTTGGTGACGGCCCACTTCCAGTCGGAGCTGGGGTGGCGGCCGATCGGCGCGTCGACGGTGCCGCTCATCGGGTCCGGGTGGCCCTGGACAAGGGTGTTGTACTTCTTCTCCACCACGCGGTCGTGGAACTGCCGCTTGAGGTCGGTGTACGCGCGCTCGGACTTGGCGACCACCATCAGGCCGGAGGTGCCGACGTCCAGCCGGTGCACGACACCCTGGCGCTCGGCAGCACCCGAGGTGGAGATCCGGTAGCCGGCGGCGGCCAGGCCGCCGATCACGGTGGTGCCGGTCCAGCCGGGGCTGGGGTGGGCGGCGACGCCGACCGGCTTGTCGACCACGACGATGTCGTCGTCGTCATGGACGATCCGCATGCCTTCGACGTGCTCGGCCACGATCCGGACGGGCGCGGCGGGGGCCGGGATCTCGACCTCGAGCCAGGATCCGGCCATCACCCGGTCCGACTTGCCTGCCGTCGTGCCGTCGATGGTCACCTTGCCCTCGGCGGCCAACTCGGCGGCCTTCGTCCGGGAGAAGCCGAACATCCGGGCGAGGGCGGCATCGAGTCGCTCGCCCTCCAGGCCGTCGGGAACGGGGAGGCTGCGGGTCTGCGCTGCGGTACTCACCCGTACGAGTATGCCGGACCGCGCGGGTCCGGCTTACTTCTCGGGCCCGCCGGGCTCACTGTTCCTGCTCGTCCTTGGTCACCTGGTGGGTGGAACCGTCGGGGTTGCTGCCCCGGAAGGAGAGCAGGACCACCAGGATTCCGCCGCAGACGATCGCCGAGTCGGCGAGGTTGAAGACCGCGAAGTGCTGGACGGAGATGAAGTCCACCACATGCCCCCGGAAGACCCCGGGCGCCCGGAACAGCCGGTCGGTGAGGTTGCCGAAGGCACCACCCAGCAGCAGGCCGAGCGCGATCGCCCAGGGCAGGCTGTAGAGCTTGCGGGCGATCCGCCAGATCACGATGATCACGGCCGCCGCGATCATCGTGAAGACCACCGTCATCGCCTGGCCCATCCCGAAGGCGGCACCGGCGTTACGGATCACCTGGAGGGTGACGATGTCACCGGCCACGCCGATCGGCTGGTGCCCCTCCAGTCTGGCCACCACCAGCAGCTTGCTGCCCAGGTCGATCAGGTAGGCCAGCGCGGCGATCACCAGCAGCACGCCGATCCGGCGGCGCCGCAGCACGGCCGGGCCGCTCCCGGCGGCTTCTGAGGGGGTGCCCGAGGGCTCGTCCACGGCGTCCTCCACGGGCGCGGTCGGGACGGAGTCGTCCTGGGTCTGGGGGGAACCTGGGGTACTGATGATCCGCTCCGCTGCCGTGACAAAGGGGGCCGACGTTACGGGGTCGAGCGTACGCCACGCGGTCGGCCCTTCACTCCTGGGCAATCGCTCAGCCACCACCAAGGGGCGCGAGGAACTGCGCGAAACCGGAAGGCAACGGTCCGCAGCCTTCCGCGTCGCGCGGTTCCCCGTGCCCCTGTCCATGGCTGAGCGCCTGCTTACCTGCGTTCCTGCTTCGCCTTGCACTGGACGCAGAGCGTCGCCCGGGGGAACGCCTGCAGCCGCGCCTTCCCGACGGCCTGGCCGCAGGACTCGCAGAGGCCGAAGCCGACCCCCTCCAGGCGGGCGAGCGCGCGTTCGGTCTGGGCGAGGCTGTCCCGGGCGTTGTTGGCGAGGGCGACCTCGCTCTCCCGGTTGATGTTCTTGGTGCCGGCGTCGACCTGGTCGTCGCCCGCGCCGTCGTTGGAGTCCCGCATGAGACCGGTGATCGCCGCCTCGGAGGCGTCGATCTCGGCCCGCAGCCGCTCCAGCTCGCTGTTCAGCTCGGTGTGCAGCTCGGCCACCTCGGCGGCCGTCCAGGGGTCCTCGCCGGCGCGTACGGGCAGCTCGGCCGGGTCCACCGACTCGGCGCCGCCGCCCCTCGCACCGGTCGCCGCTGGTGTGTGGGTGCGGCTGGTCGCCGCGACCCGCCCGGTGGTGCCGGTCTTACGCCGTGTAGTGCTCACGGTCCCCTCCCCAGAGTCGCCCGCCACGACCTTGCGTGCCGGCTGGGTGGCTGTACCCGCGCCGGATGCCTTCTCAGTCATGGCTTTCGACCTCATTCACGAACGAATCGAACCGCCGGTTCCCGGCGGCCTCCAGTGCCGGAACGATAATCCCCATCGAATCCGGTCACAACGGGACATACCGATACCTCTTGCCGATCCCACCCGGGCAGCCGCCCGTCACCGACCTCAGCCCGAGTGCTGACCAAGTTGTGCCCAGAACGTCATCGGCTAACCGCCCCGCGACCAGCGGGCGCGTTGCCGGTAAACCGGCTTGTCGGGCCGGATACACTGGGCATGCAAGGCGCAGATGGGACGAGTACCGACGTACGCAGCCATGAGCGACCCGGGGGCGGTGTGAGCCCGGGGGTGTGCGCGGCGGGAAGATCACCCCGGAGCCGCCGGAAGAAAGGCCCACGGGCCCGTAGAGCCGGCAGCAAGCCCAAAACAAGAGGGCCGCAGCAGTGCAGTACGCGGCCAAGGAGGGTGGTACCGCGGGGCGGCATGCCGTCTCGTCCCTCCGTCGGAAGCCAGTCCACGCATCCGCCGGAGGTAGACAACCGCGATGAGCCCCCAACCCGCCACCCACCGCCACCCTTCTGACGACGCACTCCGTGCGCCCCTTTATCGCCCCGTCCCCGCACAGGTGGACCTGCCCGCCGTCGAGCACCAGATCCTGGCCTTCTGGCAGGACAACAAGGTCTTCCAGGCCAGCCTGGAGCAGTCCGAGGGCCGCCCGGAGTGGGTCTTCTACGAGGGCCCGCCGACCGCGAACGGCATGCCCGGCGCCCACCACATCGAGGCGCGCGTCTTCAAGGACGTCTTCCCGCGCTACCGGACGATGAAGGGGTACCACGTCGCCCGCAAGGCCGGCTGGGACTGCCACGGCCTCCCGGTCGAGCTGGCCGTCGAGAAGGAGCTCGGCTTCTCCGGCAAGCAGGACATCGAGAAGTACGGCATCGCCGAGTTCAACGCCAAGTGCCGCGAGAGCGTCACCCGGCACACCGACGCCTTCACCGAGCTGACCACCCGCATGGGGTACTGGGTCGACCTCGACGAGGCGTACCGGACGATGGACCCGTCCTACGTCCAGTCGGTCTGGTGGTCGCTCAAGCAGATCTTCGACAAGGGCCTGCTGGTCCAGGACCACCGCGTCGCCCCCTGGTGCCCGCGCTGCGGCACCGGCCTCTCCGACCACGAGCTGGCCCAGGGCTACGAGACCGTGGTCGACCCCTCGGTCTTCGTCCGCTTCCCGCTCACCTCCGGCCCGCTCGCGGGCGAGGCCGCGCTGCTGGTCTGGACGACCACCCCGTGGACCCTGGTCTCCAACACCGCCGCCGCCGTCCACCCGGACGTCACCTACGTGGTCGCCACCGACGGCGCCGAGAAGCTGGTCGTCGCCGAGCCGCTGCTCGCCAAGTCGCTGGGCGAGGGCTGGGAGGCCACCGGCCAGTCCTTCACCGGCGCCGAGATGGAGCGCTGGGCGTACCGGCGTCCGTTCGACCTGGTGGAGATCGAGAACGCGCACTACGTCCTGAACGCCGACTACGTCACGACGGAGGACGGCACCGGCATCGTCCACCAGTCCCCCGCCTTCGGCGCGGACGACCTCGCGACCTGCCGCAAGTACGGCCTGCCGGTGGTCAACCCGGTCGAGGCGGACGGCACCTTCGCGGTCGACGTCCCGCTGGTCGGCGGCGTCTTCTTCAAGAAGGCCGACGAGGCGCTGGTCGCCGACCTCCAGGCGCGCGGCCTGCTCTTCAAGCACGTCCCGTACGAGCACAGCTACCCGCACTGCTGGCGCTGCCACACCGCGCTGCTCTACTACGCGCAGCCGTCCTGGTACATCCGGACCACCGCCGTCAAGGACGCGCTGATCCGGGAGAACGAAGCCACCAACTGGTTCCCCGAGAACGTCAAGCACGGCCGCTTCGGCGACTGGCTGAACAACAACATCGACTGGGCGCTCTCCCGCAACCGCTACTGGGGCACCCCGCTGCCGATCTGGCGCTGTGAGGAGAACCACCTCACCTGCGTCGGCTCGCTGGCCGAGCTGACCGAGCTCACCGGCACCGACCAGAGCGGACTCGACCCGCACCGCCCGTTCATCGACGACGTGACCTTCGACTGCCGCGAGTGCGGCGGCCTCTCGACCCGGGTGCCCGAGGTGATCGACGCCTGGTACGACTCGGGCTCGATGCCGTTCGCGCAGTACGGCTACCCGTACCAGAACAAGGAGCTGTTCGAGAGCCGCTACCCGGCGCAGTTCATCTCCGAGGCGATCGACCAGACGCGCGGCTGGTTCTACACGCTGATGGCCGTCGGCACGCTGGTCTTCGACAAGAACGCGTACGAGAACGTGGTCTGCCTCGGCCACATCCTGGCCGAGGACGGCCGGAAGATGTCCAAGCACCTGGGCAACATCCTGCAGCCCATCCCGCTGATGGACCAGCACGGCGCGGACGCCGTCCGCTGGTTCATGGCGGCCGGCGGCTCGCCCTGGTCGGCCCGCCGGGTCGGGCACGGGACGATCCAGGAGGTCGTCCGCAAGACCCTGCTCACGTACTGGAACACCGTCGCCTTCCAGGCGCTCTACGCCCGTACGGCCGGCTGGTCCCCGTCCGCCTCCGACCCGGCGCCCGCCGACCGTCCGCAGCTGGACCGCTGGGTGCTCTCCGAGCTGAACACGCTGGTCCGCGAGGTGGACTCCGCCCTGGAGGCGTACGACACCCAGCGGGCCGGGAAGCTGCTCTCCGGCTTCGTCGACGACCTCTCCAACTGGTACGTCCGTCGCGGCCGCCGCCGCTTCTGGCAGGGCGACGCGGCCGCGCTCGCCACGCTGCACGAGGCGCTGGAGACCGTCACCCGGCTGATGGCCCCGCTGACGCCGTTCATCACCGAGCGGGTCTGGCAGGACCTGGTCGTCCCGGTGCTGCCGGAGGCTCCGGCCTCGGTGCACCTGGCGACCTGGCCGGTCGCGGACGAGACGCTGATCGACACCGAGCTGTCCCGGCACATGTCGCTGGTCCGCCGCCTGGTCGAGCTCGGCCGGGCCACCCGCGCCGAGTCGGGCGTGAAGACCCGTCAGCCGCTCTCCCGCGCGCTGATCGCCGCCCAGGGCTGGGACGAGCTGCCCGCCGACCTGCGGGCGCAGATCACCGAGGAGCTCAACGTCACCACCCTGGAGTCGCTGGCCGAGGTCGGCGGTTCGCTGGTCGACACCACGGCCAAGGCCAACTTCCGGGCGCTCGGCAAGCGCTTCGGCAAGGGCGTCCAGGACGTCGCGAAGGCGGTCGCCGCCGCCGACGCCGCCACGCTCGCCGCCGACCTGCGGGCGAACGGCAGCGCCTCCGTGGAGCTGAACGGCGAGATGATCGCCCTCTCCCCCGACGAGGTCGTGATCACCGAGACCCCGCGCGAGGGCTGGGCAGTGGCCAACGAGCAGGGCGCGACCGTCGCGCTCGACCTCTTCATCACCCCGGAGCTCAAGCGGCTCGGCGTCGCCCGCGACGCCATCCGCCAGATCCAGGAGGCCCGCAAGAACTCCGGCCTCGACGTCGCCGACCGCATCGTCCTCCGCTGGCGCGCCGCCAACGAGGAGACCGCCGAGGCCATCGCCGAACACGGCCAACTCGTCGCCGACGAGGTCCTCGCCATCGACTTCGCCGCCGGCGCGGCGGACTGGGAGTCGGAGAGCTTCGCCGACGACTCCCTCGGCCTCACCTTCCAACTCCGCAAGGCCTGACCGACCCCCGACGGCCGCCGCCCCCTCACCGGGGTGGCGGCCGTTTTTGCTTTTCGTTCTTCAGGGGCGCGGGGAACTGCGCGAAACCGGAAGGCGCCCTCCGTCACCCGGGCTCGGAGCGACAGTTGCGCCACGTGCCCGTTGAGCAGAAAAACGAGGGCGCCCCCACCGCGTGGTGCTGCGGTAGGGGCGCCCTCGTGGGTGCTGCTTAGTTGTCGCCGTCCTCGTCGATGAGGAAGCCCCGCATCGGCGCGGGCGCCTGCTGCATCGGCTGCGGCGGCTGCGGGCGGACCGCGGCCATCGGCTGGGTCATCCCGGCGGGAGCCATCTGCGCGGCGCCGTTGGCGCCGTTCTGCTGACCACCGAAGCTGGGCTGACCGTTGCCGCCGCCGAACGCGCTCTGGCCGCCGAACGACTGCCCGTTGCCACCGAACGACTGCTGGGTGGCGAAGGAGGGCTGGCCGCTCATCGCGGACGACCCGGCCGGTGCCATCGACGACGCGGCCGGCGGCAGCGACGCGGTGGCGGGGAGGCGCGGCGGAGCGAGCGAGTCGTCCGCCTGCGACTCCAGCTGGCGCAGCTGGGTCTCCAGGTAGGACTTCAGGCGGGTGCGGTACTCGCGCTCGAAGGCGCGCAGGTCCTCGACCTTGCGCTCCAGCGTCGCGCGGGCGGACTCCAGGGAGCCCATCGCCACGCGGTGCTTCTCCTGCGCGTCCCGCTCCAGGGCGTCGGCCTTGGCACGGGCGTCCCGCTCCAGGCCCTCGGCGCGGCTGCGGGCCTCGCCGACGATCTTGTTGGCCTCGGAACGGGCCTCGGAGATCGCCTGGTCGGCGGTCTGCTGAGCGAGCGCCAGCACCCGGGCCGCGCTGTCGCCGCCGGGGTTCTGCTGCTGCTGCATCGGAGCGCCGAGCGGGCCGCCGAGCTGCTGGCCCATCGGGCCGCCCATCGGCTGGACCAGCTGCTGCTGGCCGCCCATGGTGCCCATCTGCTGCTGCTGGCCCATCTGCTGCTGGCCCATCTGGCCGCCCATCGGCTGCAGCATCTGACCACCCATCGGCTGCACCAGCTGCTGCTGGCCGCCCATGGTGCCCATCTGCTGGCCCTGGCCCATCTGCTGGGGCCCACCGAGCTGCTGGCCGCCGAGCTGCTGCTGACCCATCTGCTGCGGGCCGCCGAGCTGCTGGCCCATCGGGCCACCCTGCCCGGACGGGAGCTGCGGGGCGCCGGAGGGCAGACCCAGCGGCTGGTTGCCCATCTGCTGCTGGCCCATCTGCTGCGGGCCGCCGTGCTGCTGGCCGCCCATCTGCTGCTGGCCCATCTGCTGTCCGGGGCCCTGCTGGCCCGGGACCGGCGGGCCGGATATGGCAGCCGGGACAGGGGCACCCGGGCGGGCGTCCTGCGGCTGCTGCTCCTTGCGCATGTTGGCCTGGTTCTGCGCCGCGGCCCGAGTCGCCGCGGCCAGCTTGGCGCGCAGGTCCTCGTTCTCGCGGAGCAGCCGGGTCAGCTCGGCCTCGACCTCGTCGAGGAAGGCATCGACCTCATCCTCGTCGTAGCCTTCACGCAGGCGGACGGTCGTGAACTGCTTGTTCCGAACGTCCTCGGGGGACAATGGCATCTCTTCACCTCAACGTGATCGTCGGCACACCGGCATCCTGTCGCAGCGCTCAAGACGGCAGAGTCAGCACGAGCGATCTCAGGACAAACACAATGATCATCAGTACGAAGAAGGACAGGTCGAGCGCCACGCCCCCGAGACGCAACGGCGGGATGAATCGCCGAAGAAGCTTGAGTGGCGGATCCGTGACAGTGTACGTGGCCTCCAGGACCATGACCATGGCCTTCCCGGGACGCCACGAACGGGCGAACTGGAAGACCCAGTCCATGACCAGCCGGAAGAGCAGGATGAGCAGGAAGACGTTGAGTGCCCAGTAGAGCACTGCCCGCACGATCCCCATCCCGTTTCCCTCTCCCTGGCCGACGAACCGTCAGCCACTTCCTGGCAGTCACTCACTGTTTCTTGATCCACACATAAAGTCGTGGCCGGGTCAGCTCTGGTTGAAGAACCCACCCTCGGCGATCCGAGCCTTGTCCTCCGCCGTTACATCGACGTTAGCAGGCGACAGGAGGAACACCTTCTGCGTCACTCGCTCGATACTGCCGTGAAGACCGAAGACGAGTCCAGCGGCGAAGTCTACGAGTCGCTTCGCGTCCGTGTCGTCCATCTCGGTGAGATTCATGATCACGGGGGTACCGCCGCGGAACTGCTCCCCGATGGTACGGGCCTCGTTGTAGGTGCGAGGGTGCAGCGTGGTGATGCGGTACGGCTCTCGTTCGTTCACGACCTTGGGCATGATCACCGGGGCGCTCTTCTCCAGGTTGTGGCGGCGGTCGGGTGTGATGGATGACACTGGCGCCATCCGCGGCGCCTCCTGCCGGATCGGCACGGCAGCCGGGACGGGCTGCGGAGCGATATGGGCGACCGGGGCCGGTGCGGGGGCGGGCCGCTGGAGGTCCTCCGTCCGCCCGGTACGAATCGGCTCGGGGTCCGTGTCGTAGTCGTCGTCGGGGTCGTACCCCTGGCCGTCGTACGTCTCGTCCTCCACGAGGCCGAGGTAGACCGCCATCTTGCGCATTGCGCCGGCCATACTCCTGTCTCCTCCGCTCTGTGGTGGATCGGCTCCGTCACCGGCGGCCTTCGCCTGCGGCCCATCTGCCATTGACTCTGCGCAGCCTCCCCACACCCCGTCAGGGCGACGACCCGTCAGGTCGGTGGGGAGGAGGCTGCGGAGATGCGATCCACGGTTCGCTAGCGCTGTGGATAGCTGCTAGGTTCTGTCCTGTTTTGTCCTGCAGTCTGATCTACTACCCGGTGACGTTACCCGAGCGGTGACCGCACTCCGAGCACCGCAGTACCGACGCGTACATGTGTCGCTCCGGCTGCCACGGCCTGCTCCAGGTCACCGCTCATTCCTGCGGAAACCATGGTGGCAGCAGGATGGGCCGCCCGTACGGCTGTTGCGATTTCCGCCAGCCGATCGAAGCTCCTGGCCGGGTCCCCGGCCAGTGGTCCGGCGAGCGGGGCGACGGTCATCACACCGGCCAGGTAGAGCCCGGGCGTGTCGGCGATCCGGTCCGCCAGCGCGAGCACCTCCGAAGGCGCCACCCCGGCACGCCCCTCACCCTCGCCCGCCTCCTTGTCCAGCGCGACCTGGACCAGGCAACCCAGCGGGGAGCGCTCCGACTTGAGTACGGCGGCGGAGAGCGACCCGACCAGCCTCGGACGGTCCACCGAGTGCACCAGATCCGCGTAGCGGACCACCGAGCGGACCTTGTTCGTCTGCAACTGACCGACGAAGTGCCAGGTGAGCGGCAACTTGACGCACAGCTCCGCCTTGGGCGCCGCGTCCTGGTCGCGGTTCTCCGCCACCTGGGTGACGCCGAGACCGGCCAGGAGCGCGGTGTCCTCGGCCGGGTAGGTCTTGGTGACCACGACCAGGGTGACCTCATCGCGCGAGCGGCCGGCGGCCGCGCAGGCGTCCGCGATCCGGCGTTCCACGACGTCGAGGTTGGTGCCGAGTTGTTCGTACCGGTCCAGCTGCTGCGGTGTCAGCCCGGCCGAGAAGTCCGGCCTCCCCGGGAACGGCCCGTAGATGTCGTTCGTCATGAGTGTCAGCTGTCCAACCAGACGTAGCTCGCGAGCCGGCCCGTGCGATGCTCGCGGCGATAGGAGTAGTGATCGGCCGACTCGAGGGTGCAGACGGCGGACGGCACCACCTCGGTGACCCCGGCCTCGGCCAGCTGGGCCGCGACCCCGGCCGGGATGTCCAGCGCGGGCGTGCCCCAGGAGGTCTCGGCGTACGCGGCGGGCACCAGGGCGGCGACTTCCGCGCGCAGCGCCGCCGGGACTTCGTAGCAGCGCCCGCAGACGGCGGGCCCGATGGCGGCGACGATCCGCTCCACCGAGGCGCCCTGCGCGGTCATCGCCCGGACGGCCGCCGGGACGACCCCGGCCGCCAGGCCGGGACGACCCGCGTGAGCTGCGGCGATGACACCGGCCACCGGGTCGGCGAGCAGGACGGGCGTGCAGTCGGCGGTGAGCACCGCGAGCGCGAGCGGCCGGTCGGTGACCACGGCGTCCACCGTCGGGGCCTCCCCCGCCGGCTGGCGCTCCGTCACCACGGCGACGTCGGCCCCGTGCACCTGGTTCATCCAGACCACGTCGGCCGGGTCCAGCCCGAGCGACTCGGCGGCGATGACGCGGTTCCGCCGTACGGCCGCCGGGTCGTCCCCGACCGCGCCGCCGAGGTTCAGCTCCCCGTACGGCACAGTGCTCACCCCGCCCCACCGGTCGGTGAAGGCGAAGTGAGCACCGTGTCTGTCAGTTCTGGAGGTCACTTCAGGAAGTCGGGCACGTCGAGTTCCTCGGCCGGGCTCTCCACGTAGGGCTGCCGGGCCGGCTGCACCTGCGGGGGCACCGGAGCGGCCGTGGTGACCGGCGCCTCGGAGCGGGACTCCTCCGAACGGGACGTCACCGAACCGATCCCGTACGAGGGCCGGGTGGCCGGACGCTCGGGGGCGGCGGGCGGGGTGGCCGGGGTGGTCGCCTTGACCACCGGGTCGCGGACGATGGCCGGCGGCTGACCGCCGTCGAAGCCCGCCGCGATCACGGTGACGCGGACCTCGTCGCCGAGCGCGTCGTCGATGACCGCACCGAAGATGATGTTGGCCTCGGGGTGCGCCGCCTCGGCGACCAGCTGGGCCGACTCGTTGATCTCGAAGAGACCGAGGTCGGAGCCGCCGGAGATGGAGAGCAGCACGCCGCGCGCGCCGTCGATCGAGGCTTCGAGCAGCGGCGAGGAGATCGCCATCACGGCGGCCGCCTTGGCGCGGTCCTCGCCCCTGGCCGAGCCGATGCCCATCAGCGCCGAACCGGCGTCCGACATGACCGACTTGACGTCGGCGAAGTCGAGGTTGATCAGACCCGGGGTGGTGATCAGATCGGTGATGCCCTGGACGCCCGACAGCAGCACCTGGTCGGCGGAGCGGAACGCGTCCAGCACGCTGACCTGGCGGTCCGAGATGGACAGCAGCCGGTCGTTGGGGATCACGATGAGGGTGTCGACCTCTTCGCGCAGGCCGGCGATGCCGTCCTCGGCCTGGTTGGCGCGGCGGCGGCCCTCGAAGGTGAAGGGGCGGGTGACCACGCCGATGGTGAGCGCGCCGAGCGAGCGGGCGATGTTGGCCACGACGGGCGCGCCACCGGTGCCGGTGCCGCCGCCCTCGCCGGCGGTGACGAAGACCATGTCGGCCCCCTTGAGGACCTCCTCGATCTCGTCGCGGTGGTCCTCGGCGGCCTTGCGGCCGACCTCGGGGTTGGCGCCGGCGCCGAGGCCCCGGGTGAGTTCACGGCCCACGTCGAGCTTGACGTCGGCGTCGCTCATCAGGAGGGCCTGCGCATCGGTGTTGATCGCGATGAACTCGACGCCCTTGAGACCGACCTCGATCATCCGGTTGATGGCGTTGACACCACCGCCGCCGATACCGACGACCTTGATGACTGCGAGGTAGTTCTGCGGTGCTGCCACGTCGAAGGCCTCTCGCCTCGAATTTCCGGGTCGATCCCCCACGGGCGTGGAAACCGACGGATGTCGATGGGTTGGGAGCACGGATTCGTGACTGTATGTCCGAAATTCCGACCACCGACCCGAACCCTAAACTTGACGTTTAGAGTCACTGGTGTGCCTACGTCAGATCATCGTTCCGGCAAGGCTGCTGCCAGGAACTGCCTGGTGACACAGGACACTAGGTCGCGACGGGCCGGTGTTCAACGAACACGCCGAGCTTCCCTTTTTTCTTTTGAGCCTATGTGATCATCAACCGCCCGGTGAAACCGGGGTGACCACCGAGGGTCGGCCAGGAGCCGGGGCTCCGTCAATACCGCCCTCGGACCTAGAACTTACCGGATCATCCCGACACCGCAGGCGCGTCCGGCGCACTCACGTCATAATTCGCGCCCTTCTGCCCCAGCAGCGCGGTCAGCACCTTGGCCTTGCGATCCGTCTCCTCCGCGCTCCCCCAGTACACCGTCGCACCCCCGCTGAGCTGCAGTCGGATGTCGTCGTACGAGTACACCCGAACCGCTCCTGCCCGCTTCGAGACGTCCTGCGGGAGCCCTGCGGCCACGGTGATCGCGGCCCGGACCAACTCGGGCCTGGTGATCACCCCAATGGAGTCGTTCGCCTGCTGACTGAGCGCCAGTTCGACCACCGGGACCCCGGTGGGGGCGCTCGCCTCGGTGGCGAAACTCACCCCACCGGCGTCAACCTGATTGAATCTGCCGTCGTCGGTCTTCACCACGGCCACCGCCTTGCGCTCGACCAGCTTCACCCGAAGGGTGTGCGGCCAGCCGCGCCACACCTCCGCCCGGGCCACCCGGGGGATGGCCGAGACCCGGTGCTGTGCCTCGGTCAGGTCGACCCGGGCCAGCGGCCCGCTGCGCAGGCCGCCGAGCGCCGCGCGGACCTGGTCCGCCGTCAGCTGGTCGCCCTCCAGGCCCTGGACGGCGACACTGCGCACGTCCAGGACCGAGGAGAAGAAGACCAGCCAGCAGACCAGGCCCACCAGCAGCGCCCCCGCCGCACTCAGCACCACGACCCCACGCCGGGAGAGCCGGAGCCGGGCGGCCTGCGGCCCGTACTCCTCGTCCTCCAGGGGGTCGTCAAGAACCGAGGCGTCAGCCACGACGACGGCCGCCCCTAGCGGCGTCGATCGCCTCGTAGACCATCCCGACCAGCAGATCGTCGGCGTCCCGGCGGCCGAACTCGGAGGCCGCGCGGCTCATCTCCCACAGCTTCTGCGGGTTCGTCAGCACCGGGAGGACGTTCGAGAGCACCCAGTCCGGGGTCAGCTCGGCGTCGTCCACCAGCAGACCACCACCGGCCTTGACCATCGGCTGGGCGTTCAGCCGCTGCTCGCCGTTGCCGATCGGCAGCGGTACGAACGCGGCCGGCAGGCCGACGGCGGCCAGCTCGGCGACGGTCATCGCACCGGCCCGGCAGAGCATCAGGTCAGCGGCGGCGTACGCGAGATCCATCCGGTCCACGTACGGCACCGCGCGGTACGGCGGCATCCCGGGGATGTCGTCGATGTGCGGCAGCTCGTTCTTCGGGCCGACGGCGTGCAGGATCTGCACCCCGTACTGCTGCAGCCGGGGCGCGATCGCCTGGATGGTCTCGTTCAGGCGCCGGGCGCCCTGCGAGCCGCCGGAGACCAGCAGTGTGGGCAGCCGCTGGTCCAGGCCGAAGTAGTTCCGGGCCTCCGGGCGCACCGCGTTACGGTCCAGCGTGGCGATGGTGCGCCGCAGCGGGATGCCGATGTAGCGGGAGTCGCGCAGCTTGCTGTCCGGGGTGGAGACGGCGACGAAGTCGGAGTAGCGGGCGCCGATCTTGTTGGCCAGCCCGGGGCGCGCGTTGGCCTCGTGCACCACGATCGGCACCCCGGCCCGCTTGGCGGCCAGGTAGGCGGGCATCGCCACGTAGCCGCCGAAGCCGACCACGCAGTCCGCCTTGACCCGCTCGATGATCTCCTGGGCGGCCCGGACGGTGCCGCGCAGGCGGCCCGGGACGGTGATCAGCTCGGGGGTGGGCCTGCGCGGCAGCGGTACGGCCGGGATCAGCTCCAGCTGGTAGCCACGCTCGGGCACCAGCCGGGTCTCCAGACCGCGTTCGGTGCCGAGGGCGGTGATCCCGATGGACGGGTCGTGCCTGCGGAGGGCGTCCGCGAGGGCGAGGGCCGGCTCGATGTGACCGGCGGTCCCGCCGCCGGCGAGTACGACATGCACCGAAATTCACCGCTCCCTGCGCGCCGGCCGGGGAGCAGGGCGCGCTGTGGTTCGTCGTCGTGGCAGCACCCGGGACAGGCGAGTCCTGAACCGGGAGTTCTTGCTCCGAGCGGCCAGCGCCTTCTTCGCTCCCGGGGTGCTGCGTGCGAAGCAGAGCAGCACCCCGATGGCGCAGAGGGCCGACAGCATGGCGGACCCACCGTAGGAGAACAGCGGGAGCGGAACGCCCGCGATGGGCAGCAGTCCCAGCGCCGATCCCAGGTTGATCATGGCCTGCGCCATGATCCACGTGGTGGCGGCTCCCGCGGCATACCTGACGAAGGGGTCCTTCGTGCCGATGGCCACTCGGATACCCGCGTAGCCTAGTGCCGCGAAGAGTCCGAGAACCGACAGCGTCCCCACCAGCCCGAGCTCCTCACCCGTGGCGGCGAAGATGAAGTCGGTGTGCGCCTCCGGCAACTGACCCCACTTCTCCGTCCCCGCGCCGAGCCCCGAGCCGAACGGCCCACCCGCCGCGAAGGCGTACAGGCCGTGCAGCGCCTGGAAGCAGTTGAGGTTCGGATCGGGCTTGGTGACGCCGATGCAGGCCAGCCGGTCCAGCCGGTGCGGCACGGTGATGATCAGCGCGGTGCAGGCCACCACGGCGATGCCGAGGGTCGCACCGAACAGCCGCAGCGGCGCGCCCACCATCCAGAGCAGGCCGAACAGCATCGCGATCAGGATCATCGTGGTGCCCATGTCACCACCGAGCATGATCAACATCAGCATCAGCAGCGTCCCGGGGACCAGCGGCACCAGCAGGTGCTTCCACTGGTCCAGCATGTGGGTCTTCTGCTTACGGGCCAACAGGTCCGCGCCCCAGAGCACCAGCCCGAGCTTGGCGAACTCGGACGGCTGGATCTGGAAGAAGCCCAGGTTGATCCAGTTCCGGTTGCCGTTGACCTGCTGCCCGATGCCCGGGATGGCGACCAGCACGAGCGCCCCGATCACCACGCAGAGCAGCGGATACACCAGCGCCCGCAGGATCCGGGTCGGCATCCGGGAGATCACCAGCATCATCGCGCCACCCAGCAGCGCGGCGACCAGCTGCTTGCGGAAGAAGAACGCGATCGACAGGTGACGCTGCATCACCAGGATCTGGGAGGCCGAGAAGACCATCACCAGGCCGAGCACCACCAGCAGCATGGTCGAGCCGAGGATCAGGTAGTACGGCGTCAGCGGACGCTCCAACAGGTACCCGATCCGGGCCCGCAGCGCGGCGAGGCGGGCCATCGGGCCCGCCGACTTGAACGTGGTGGTGGTCGCCGAGATGAACTTGAGCCCACTGGAGGAGCCGTCACCCGCCACGAATTTCCCCTCGGAGATCGGTCACCTCGCGCCAGGGGCGCGAGGCTCTGCTCAATGAACAGCGTGCGCGCAGCGGAAGGGCACTACGTCAGCTGGTCCCCGCGCCCCTTGAAAAACTCAGCGCCCCAGTTCCCGTACGGCCGCCGCGAAGAGGTCCCCGCGCTCGCCGTAGTTGGTGAACATGTCCATCGAGGCACAGGCCGGCGCCAGCAGGACGGTGTCGCCCGCCTGGGCGAGCCCCGCGGCCGCACGGACCGCCTCGGCCATCGCCACCGCGCCAGTCTGGCCCGCGGCCGCCTCGATCACCGGGACATCCGGCGCGTGTCGCGCCAGCGCCTCCCGGATCAGCTCGCGGTCCGCGCCGATCAGCACCGCCGCCCGCAGATGGCTCGCCGCGCCCCGCGCCAGCTCGTCGAAGGTCGCGCCCTTGGCGAGTCCCCCGGCGATCCAGACGGTCGACGGGTAGGCCGCCAGCGAGGCGGCCGCCGCGTGCGGGTTGGTGGCCTTGGAGTCGTCGATGTACGTGACCCCGTCGACCACCCCGACCTCGGCGATCCGGTGCGCGTCCGGGCGGAAGGCCCGCAGGCCCTCGCGGACGGCCTTCGCGTCCACCCCGTACGCGCGGGCCAGGGCGGCGGCGGCGAGGGCGTTGGCGATGTTGTGCGGCGCGGGGGGCTTGACGTCCTCGACGGACCCGAGCTCGGCGGCGTTCTTGTGCCGGTCCGGCACGAACGCCCGGTCCACCAGCAGCCCGTCGACCACGCCGAACTGGGAGAGGCCGGGTGCCTCCAGGCCGAAGCCGATGGCCCGGCAGCCCTCCTCGACGTCGGCCTCGCGGACCAGCGCCTCGGTGGCGGGGTCGGCCAGGTTGTAGACGCAGGCGACCTGGTTGCCCTGGTAGATCCGGCCCTTGTCGGCGGCGTACGCCTCCATCGAGCCGTGCCAGTCCAGGTGGTCGGCCGCCAGGTTGAGCACGGCGGCCGAGTGCGGGCGCAGCGAGGGCGCCCAGTGCAGCTGGTAGCTGGAGAGCTCGACGGCGAGCACGTCGTACGGCTCCGCCGCCAGCACCGCGTCCAGTACCGACACGCCCACGTTGCCGACGGCGGCCGTGCGCCGACCCGCCGCCGTGAGGATCGAGGCGAGCATCTGCACGGTGGTGGTCTTGCCGTTGGTGCCGGTGACGGCCAGCCAAGGGGCGGGCTCACCGGTGGCGGTCAGCGGCCTGCGCAGGTGCCAGGCCAGCTCGACATCGCCCCAGACCGGGACATCCGCCGCAAGAGCCGCCGCGAACAGCGGGCTGCTCGGCGGCCAGCCGGGCGAGGTGACGATCAGGCGGGTGCCGTCGGGCAGCGTCTCGGCGTCGCCGAGCCGCGCGGTGACGCCCAGCTCGGCGGCCTTCTCCCGCAGCGCGGGAGAGTCCCCGCCGTCCACGACGGTGACGACGGCGCCCAGCTCGCGCAGGACCCGCGCGGCGCTGACGCCGGAGAGCCCGAGGCCCGCGACGACGACCGGCAGACCGTCCCAGTCGAGCGAGGTCATCCGGTCACCCAGCCCGCGTAGAAGAGGCCGAGGCCGACGGCCACGCAGAGGCCCTGGATGATCCAGAACCGGACCACGATCAGCACTTCGCTCCAGCCCTTGAGCTCGAAGTGGTGCTGTAGTGGTGCCATCTTGAAGACGCGCTTGCCGGTCATCCGGAACGAGCCGACCTGGATGATCACCGAGAGGGTGATGATCACGAAGAGGCCGCCGAGCAGGGCGAGCAGCAGCTCGGTGCGCGAGCAGATCGCCAGACCCGCCAGCGCGCCGCCGAGGGCGAGCGAGCCGGTGTCACCCATGAAGATCTTGGCCGGTGAGGTGTTCCACCAGAGGAAGCCGAAGCAGGAGCCCATCAGGGCGGCGGCCACCACGGCGAGGTCCAGCGGGTCGCGGACGTCGTAGCAGGTGGCGGTGGCCTTGAGCATCTGGGTGCAGGTCTGGCCGTACTGCCAGACGCCGATGAAGGTGTAGGCGCCGAAGACCATCACGGAGGCGCCGGTGGCCAGGCCGTCCAGACCGTCCGTCAGGTTCACGCCGTTCGACATCGCGGCGATCATGAAATAGGCCCAGATGACGAACAGCACCGGGCCGATCGACCAGCCGAAGTCCCGTACGAAGGACAGGTGCGTGGAGGCCGGGGTCCGGCCCGCCGCGTCGTGGAACTGCAGCGCCAGAATGGCGAAGGCCAGACCCACGAACGACTGCCCGAACAGCTTCGCCTTGGCCCGCAGGCCGAGCGAACGCTGCTTGACGACCTTGATGTAGTCGTCCAGGAAGCCGACCAGGCCCAGACCCACCGTCAGGAAGAGCACCAGCAGCCCGGAGGCGGTGGGCTCCTGGCCCACTATGGCCTTGGTCGCGAAGTAGGCGACCAGCGTGGCCAGGATGAAGGCGATACCACCCATGGTCGGCGTACCGCGCTTGCTGTGGTGCGCCTTGGGGCCGTCGTCGCGGATCATCTGGCCGTAGCCGTGCTTGGCCAGCAGCCGGATCAGCGCCGGGGTGCCGAGCAGGGACAGCACCAGGCCGATCATGCCCGCGTAGAGGATCTGCTTCATCATTTGGCAGCTCCATCGGTCAGCGGGCTGCCATCAGCCAGCAGTGCTTCGGCGACCCGCTCAAGGCCCACCGAACGGGATGCCTTCACCAGGACCACGTCCCCTGGCAGCAGCTGACCCCGCAGCAGCTCGATCGCCGCGTCCGCGTCGGACACCAGCACCGACTCCTCACCCCACGAACCTTCGTTCCTCGCGCCCAGTTCCATACAGGCCGCGTCCCGCCCGCCGACCGCCACCAGCTTGGTGACGTCCAGTCGGACCGCGAGCCGCCCGATGGCGTCGTGCTCGGTGAGGCTGTCCTCGCCGAGCTCCCGCATCTCGCCGAGCACCGCCCAGGTACGGCGGCGCCCCGGGCCCCGGCCGCCCATCGACACGAGCGCTCGCAGCGCGGCCCTCATGGACTCGGGGTTCGCGTTGTAGGCGTCGTTGACGACGGTGAGACCGTCGGCCCGGTCGACGACCTCCATGCGCCAGCGGGACAGCGCACCCGCCTCGCCCAGGGCGGTGGCGGTGTCGTCGACGGACATACCGAGCGCCACCGCCACCGCAGCGGCGGCGAGAGCGTTCGAGACGTGGTGCTCACCGTACAGGCGCAGCTGTACCGGTGCGGAACCGGCCGGGGTGACGAGCGTGAACGATGGCCGTCCGGCGTCGTCCAGGCGAACGCCGGTGGCCCGGACGTCGGCTCCCGGGTGCTCGCCGAAGAGCACCACCTTGGCCTTGGTGCGCTCGGCCATCGCCCGCACCAGCGGGTCGTCGGCGTTCAGCACCGCGACTCCGTCGCTGGTCAGGGCCTCGACCAGCTCGCCCTTGGCCTCGGCGATGGCGGCCTTGGAGCCGAACTCGCCGACGTGCGCGGTGCCGATGTTGAGCACCAGGCCGACGGTGGGCGGGGCGATCGTGGTCAGGTAGGCGATGTCGCCCTTGTAGCGGGCGCCCATCTCCACCACCAGGTGCTGGGTGGCCTCATCGGCCCGCAGCGCGGTCAGCGGCAGGCCGATCTCGTTGTTGTTGTTGCCCAGCGTGTAGACCGTCTCGCCACGCCGCTTGAGCAGCTGGGCGATCAGGTCCTTGGTGCTGGTCTTGCCGGCCGAGCCGGTCAGCGCGACCACGGCGGTGTCCGGCGCCCGGTCGACGACCGCGCGGGCCAGCCTGCCGAGCGCGACGACCACGTCGTCCACCAGGACGGCGGGCACGCCCACCGGGCGGCTGGCCAGCACGGCGACGGCCCCGGCCGCGACCGCGCGGCCGGCGAAGTCGTGCCCGTCCACGTGCTCACCGACCACGGCGGCGAACAGCCCGCCGGGGCCCATCAGCCGGGAGTCCCGGTCCACCGGGCCGGTGACGACGGCGGCGGGGTCGGCGCTGTCCAGGGTGCCGCCGACGGCTGCGGCGATTTCGGCAAGGGTCAGTGCGATCACGGGTGCTGTACTCCTCGGGTTCCTCGCGGGACCGAGGCGTGCGCGATGGCCTCGCGCAGCACCTCGCGGTCGTCGAAGGGGCGGATCTCGTCTCGTACGTACTGGCCCAGCTCGTGGCCCTTGCCCGCGACCAGCACGGTGTCCCCGGCGTGCGCGCGGGCGACGGCGAGGGCGATCGCCTCGGCGCGGTCCGGGACGGCCAGGACCTCGCCGCGCTCTGCCTCGGGCACCTCGGCGGCGCCCGTCAGCATGGTGGCGAGGATCGCCAGGGCGTCCTCGGAGCGCGGGTTGTCGCTGGTCAGCAGGGCGGTGTCGGCGAGCCGGGCGGCGATGGCACCCATCGGGCCGCGCTTGAACGGGTCCCGGTCGCCGCCGCAGCCGACCACCACGTGCAGCCGGCCCTTGGTGACCTCGCGGAGCGACTCCAGGACGGCCTTCAGCGCGTCCGGCTTGTGCGCGTAGTCGACCACGGCCACGTACGACTGCCCGGCGTCCACCCGCTCCAGCCGCCCGGGCACGCCCGGCACCGAGGCGACCCCGGCGACGGCAGCCTCCAGCGGCACCCCGGCGCTGACCAGGGCGGTGATCGCGCCGAGCGCGTTGGAGACGTTGAACGGGCCCGGCAGCGGCACCGAGGCGTAGGCGGCGAGGCCGGCCGGGCCGTTGACGCGGAAGGTCGAGCCGGTCGGGCCGAGCTGGACGTCGGTGGCCCGCCAGTCGGCCGCCGGGTCGCCCTTGGCGGAGAAGGTGGTGATGGCGATCGGCGCCTCGGCGGCCAGCCTGCGGCCGTACGCGTCGTCCAGGTTGGCGACCCCGCGCTTCGCCCGGTCGGGCTGGAAGAGCTTGGCCTTCGCCAGGTAGTAGTCCTCCATGTCCGGGTGGAAGTCGAGGTGCTCCGGCGTGAGGTTGTTGAACAGCGCGACGTCGTACTCGACCCCGTCGACCCGGCCGAAGACCAGCGCGTGGCTGGAGACCTCCATCACCACCGCGTCCGCGCCGCGCTCGCGCATCACCGCGAGGACGGCGTGCAGGTCGGTGGCCTCGGGGGTGGTCCGCTCGCTCTTGATCCGCTCCTCGCCGACCCGCATCTCGACGGTGCCGATCACCCCGGGCAGCAGGCCGGCGGCGCGCAGGCCGCCCTCGACCAGGTACGCGGTGGTGGTCTTGCCGTTGGTGCCGGTCAGCCCGATGGTGAGCAGCTGCTCGCTGGGACGGCCGTAGAGGACGGCGGCCAGCCGGCCCATCTCGGCACGCGGGCTCTCCACCACCAGCAGCGGCGCACCGCAGTCGGCGGCGGTCTCGGCCCCCACCGGGTCGGTGAGCACCGCGACGGCACCCTGCGCGACGGCCTGCGCGGCGAAGCGCGCGCCGTGGACGTTGGCACCACCGAACGCCACGTACACGTCGCCGGGGCGCACGGCCCGGGAGTCATGGGTGATGCCGGTGACCTGCCCGCTCGTGCTGTCCTCGCTCGCCGCCGGGCGCTTTGACCCGGTGTCGGCACTCCTCGCTCCAACGCTCCTACGTCGCTCGTCGCTCGTCGCTTTCGACACCGGCGCGCCCTTTGGCTCGCGAGGGGGGACGGGCTCGAGGCCCAGCAGTCGGGCCACCTCGGCCAGCGGCGTCACAGCCGGGCTGCTCGGTCGGGGCGGAGTCGCGGAGATTTGATCGGGTTTCGGCACGGCGGGCAGGCTATCGGCCGAAGGGGTCCCAGGGCCAAACCGGGCCAAGGTGACAGGGTTCACAGGGCGGGCGGCGTCGCTCATCAGGGCTTCCAGTCCACGGGCAGATTCGGCGCCTCGCTGCCGCTGGGCGCGACCTGGAGGGTCTTCAGTGCGAACTCCATCACCTGCTTGAACACCGGACCGCAGAGCTGGCCGCCGAAGTGGCCGTTGACCGGGTCCTGGATCACGCAGGAGACCGTCACCCGGGGCGCCTCGGCCGGGGCGAAGCCGATGAACGAGGCGGTGTAGCCCGAGTACTTGCCGGTCTTCGGGTCCACCCGGTTGGCAGTGCCGGTCTTCCCGGCCACCCGGTAGCCCGGGATCTGGGCCGTTCCGCCGGTGCCCTGCTCGTCGGTGACGACGGACTCCAGCATCTCGCCGAGGATCTTCGCGGTCTCCGGCTTGACCACCCGGGTCTGGGCGCCGGCCGGTTGGGGCACGTACCGACCGTCCGGCCCGGTGATGCCCGCCAGCAGGCTGGGCGCCACCCGGACGCCGCCGTTGGCGATGGTGGAGAACACCGAGGTCGCCTGCAGCGCGTTGACCGACAGGCCCTGGCCGAACGGGATGGTGAACTGCTGCGAGCCCTTCCAGTCCTCCGGCTTGGCCAGGATGCCCCTGGTCTCGCCGGGGAAGCCGATCCCGCTGAGCTGGCCGATGCCGAACCTGTGCAGGTAGTCGCCGAGCACCTGGTTGGCCTCCGGCTGGGTGTTGCCCAGGTGCTCGGCAGCCTCGATGGTGCCGATGTTGGAGGACTTGGCGAGCACCCCGGCCAGCGTCAGGTACCAGGTCCCGTGGTCGACGTCGTCGTGGAACACCCGGTCCGAGCGCTGCAGCGTGTTCGGGACGGTGACGTGGGTGTCCCAGGCGGCCTTGCCGGTGTCCAGCACGGCGGCCATCGTCATCAGCTTCGCGGTGGAACCCGGCTCGTACGCGTCCTGGACGGCGGCGTTGCCGAGCTGGGAGGACTTCGCGCTCGACAGGTCGTTCGGGTTGAAGCCCGGCGAGGTGGCCATCGCCAGCACCTGGCCGGTCTTCACGTCCTGGACTATCACGTAGCCCTTCTCCGCCCCGGCGTTGGCCACCTGGTCGGTGATGGCCCGCTGGGCGGCCCACTGGATGTCCCGGTTGATGGTCAGCCGCAGGTCGGAGCCGGGGACGGGGGCCAGCTGGCTGCCGCCGCCGGCGTCCACCGTCCGGCCGCCCGCCGAGGCGTAGGTGGCCTTGCCGGCCGTGCCCGCCAGCTCGTGGTCGTACTGCAGCTCCAGGCCGCCGCTGCCGGCGCCGTCCGCGTTGACGAAACCGACCAGGTTGGCGGCCAGCCCGTCGGCCGGGTAGACCCGGCGGGTGCTGCCCTCGGCCGTGATCGCCAACAGCGGGTTGACGCACGCGGTGTCCAGGTACTGCCGACCGCCCCGGTCGGCGGGCTTGCCGAGCAGGGCCTTCTCGGTGCGGCAGGTCTGGCTGTCGACCTGCTTGCTGAGCGCCGTCCGCAGGTCGTTGATCTGCTTCTTGGCCTCCGGGGTCTGCCTGGGCGCCAGCATCGCCCACCTGGTCCTCGGGGTGTGCAGCGCGGCGGCCAGCTGCTCCTTGGTCCGCCCCAGGATCGGGGCGAGCAGCGCGGCGGCCTGTTCGGGCGCGTCCGGGAGGTGCGTCTTGTCGGGGGTGTAGGCCGTGGGGTCGGCGGTGATGTCGTAGGCGTCCACCGTGGTCGCCAGTACGACACCGTCGGAGGACGTTATCGAGCCGCGTTCGGCCGGGAGCTTCTGCTCCACGTACTTGTTGGCGCCCGCCTCGGCGGCCAGCGAGTCGGAGTCGATCAGCTGGAGCTGGACCAGGCGCGCGCCGAACAGCGACAGGACCAGGGCGAGCGCGCCGGTGACCACCCGCAGGCGGCGGCGCGGATCGGCCAGTCTGATCGCGCGGGGCTGCGGCCGGGGAGCAGCCCGGGGCGCCGGGGGGCGGGGCCCCCGCGCAGGCCCGCGGCGAGGTTCCGCGCCGCGCTGCTGCGGCGTACGCGGGCGCTCGCCCGGTTTGCGCGCCGCTCCGGCCGCCGGTCTGCGTGGCGGCTGACGTGGCGGCTGACGTGGGGTGCTCATCGCGGCGTACCTCCGGCCGGGGCTGACGGGCTGACCGGCGGCGCCGGGTCGATCTGCACGGTGCCGTCCCCGCCCGACGGGGCTGCCGAGGGCTGGGCGCCCGCTGCGGCAGGTGTCCCGCCGCTGGGCTTCGCCTGCTGCCAGAGGTCGGTGCCGGACCGCTTCACCGGCGAGTCGTCCTGCGCCTGGCCCGGCTTGCCCAGCACCTTGCCGTCGTCCTGGAGGAAGGCCGGGTCACCACCGGGCACCATGCCCAGGTCGCGGGCCCGCCGCTCCAGCGCGTCGGGGGCCGAACCCTGGCTGATCTGCTGCTGGAGGGTCTGCTGCTGGTCGGTCAGCTCGGTGGTCTGCTTCTGCAGCCGGGAGAGTTCGAAGGTGCCCTCGTTCAGCGCGGTGTTGAGCATCAGCAGGCCGAGCAGCCCGCCCGAGAGCAGCGCCACCACCAGCACCACGAACGGCGCCCGACCCCGGCGGTACCGGGCCGCCGGTCGCACACTGATCCTGACCCTACCACCCTGCCCGGGGAGCACCTTGCTCCGTCGGACCCCTCCCGCCACCGGCACTGCGCTCTCCCTCGCCCGTTCGTCCCCCGCCGACCTGATCAGCCCCGGGAGGTGCTTCGGTCCCTGATCCTCTCCGCCACGCGCAGCCGCACGGGCGCGGCGCGCCGGTTCTCCTCGATCTCCGCCTCGGTGGCCAGCTCGGCCCCCCGGGTGAGCAGCTTCAGCCAGGGCTGGTGCTCCTCCGGGATGATCGGCAGGCCGGGCGGGGCGGTGTTGGTGGCACCGGCCGCGAAGTACTGCTTGACCAGCCGGTCCTCCAGCGACTGGTAGGACATCACCACGACCCGGCCGCCGATCGCGATCGAGTCCAGCGCCGCCGGGATCGCCCGGTCCAGCACCTCCAGCTCGCCGTTGACCTCGATCCGCAGCGCCTGGAAGGTCCGCTTGGCCGGGTTGCCGCCGGTGCGGCGGGTGGCGGCCGGGATGGCGTTGCGTACCAACTCCACGAGACGCGCGCTGTTGGTGAACGGTTCCTTCTCCCGCTCGCGCAGGATCACCGAGGCGATCTTCCCGGCGAACCGCTCCTCGCCGTAGACCTTGAGAATCCGGGCCAGCTGGCCGTGCGTGTAGGTGTTCAGCACCTCGGCGGCGCTCAGACCCCGGGTCTGGTCCATCCGCATGTCGAGCGGCGCGTCCTGGGCGTACGCGAAGCCCCGCTCGGCCTCGTCCAGCTGCATCGAGGAGACGCCGAGGTCGAACAGGATGCCCTGGACCTTCGGGATGCCGAGGTCGGCCAGCACCTCGGGGATCTCGTCGTAGACGGCGTGCACCAGGGTGGCCCGCTCGCCGAAGCGGGCCAGCCGCTCACCGGAGAGCCTGAGCGCGACCGGGTCGCGGTCGACGGCGATCAGCCGGACCTCGGGGAACTGGGTGAGCAGTGCCTCACTGTGGCCGCCGAGCCCGAGCGTGGCGTCCACCACCACCGCGCCGGGCGCGGAGATCGCCGGCGCGAGCGCGTCGACGCACCGCTGGAGCATCACCGGGACGTGCTTGGGTGCGGTGCTCATTGCGCTGGGCGCCCTTCATTGGTGCGGATGGTTGCCCCACCAGGTCCAGTTGCACTCTCCAGGGGCGCGGGGCTCGGCTTGACGAACCGCGTGCGCGAAATTCGGAAGGCAACGGTCCGCAGCCTCCCGCCTCGCGCACGCGGTTTGTTAAACCGAGCCTCGCGCCCCTGAGGTGGCTGATGGGTCTCAGGTCCATTTTGGACCACCCGCGGAGCGAAGCCGTACGCCGCCCGTGGTCCCCGCCCGCTCGCCTGGGGAAGGAGTGGCCGCCCGGCACCGGGGAAGGTGCGCCAGGAGGCACGGAGCGGGAGGAGGCCGCAGGCGGCGTACCGGCCGCACCGGTCAACCGGGAAGGCCCAGTTGACGACCTGCGGCGGGTGTGCTCCACTGCGCCGCAACTCTATCGCGACCAGGTCCGCAGTCAATCGTCCGCGACGGCGCACCACCCGGGCGGAGGTACCGATCTCCGCAGGCCGGAGCAGTCGGCCCAGTCCTCGTCCCCTGGTCGGGCACACGCGCGTCCACCCTCGCGCGCGCCGGGCAAACCGGGACAGAAGGGACGACAGGCCCAATGCGCCGCTCACGCCCCGCTATGTGCTCCATCACACCGGCAGATTAGGCACCCCCACCCTCACCACGGCGACCGAAATCCTATTAGCGTCATCGGTATGACAGTGACCCCCGAGCGGCCCACGCCGACCGCCGCTGCCGATTCCCAGCCGCCGAGCATCATCGACCGGTTCGTCGACGCGAACCGCGCGTACGCGGTCGAGTTCCGCGACGGCGGGATGGACGCCCGCCCCGTCCAGCACGTCACCGTGGTCGCCTGCATGGACGCCCGGCTCGACCTGTTCGCCGCACTCGGTCTCGAACTGGGCGACGCGCACGTGATCCGCAACGCCGGCGGTGTGGTCACCGACGACACCATCCGCTCGCTCACCATCAGCCAGCGCGCCCTGGGCACCAGCTCGATCGCCCTGATCCACCACACCGGCTGCGGCCTGCTCGGCCTGACCGAGGACTTCCGCCGCGAACTGGAGCTGGAGGTCGGCCAGCGCCCGCAGTGGGCCGTCGAGTCCTTCGTGGACCTGGACGGCGACGTCCGGCAGTCGATGCAGCGCGTCCGCACCTCCCCGTTCCTGCTGCACACCGACGACGTCCGGGGCTTCGTCTTCGACGTCCACACCGGCCTGCTCCGCGAAGTCCTCTAGCGAGGCGGCAAGGGCGCGAAGCGGAGCGTGCGCCGCCGTCACTCCCGGTTCAGCGCAGTTCGGCACGCCCCAGGACGTTGCCCGGGCCGACAGCAGCGGACCCGTCCGGGTGACTTCTGGCCACCCGACAGGGAAGAATGCGGCTGCAGGCCGGTCCCCGCACCACCTGGGACCGCCTGGCCGCACGACACCGTCCGCTGACGAATCTCCGTCCCCCCAAGGCTGGAACCGTACGGCGGACGGCCGCGTGATCGGGGTGGGGCCGGGCTCGCGACGAGGTCCGGCAGGAAACGGGCCATGGGAGCTATCGGGTGACGACCTACAACGGACAGACCGCCGCAGTCGGAGCGGGCGCGCCGCGCCCGGCCGGACTGCACGAGCTCAGCGCGGTGGTCGAGCGCGTCCGCGACTCGGTCGAGAGTGTCATCGAGGGCAAGCCGGAGGCCGTCAGAATCGCGCTCACGGTGATGCTCGCCGAGGGCCACCTGCTGCTCGAGGACGTGCCGGGCGTCGGCAAGACCATGCTGGCCAAGGCGCTCGCCAGGTCGGTCGACTGCACGGTGCGCCGGATCCAGTTCACCCCCGACCTACTGCCCTCGGACGTCACGGGCACCAGCGTCTTCGACCAGAACCGCCGGGACTTCGAGTTCCGTCCGGGCGCGATCTTCGCGCAGATCGTGGTCGGCGACGAGATCAACCGCGCCTCGCCGAAGACCCAGTCCGCGCTGCTGGAGTCGATGGAGGAACGCCAGGTCACCATCGACGGCACCACCCACCCGCTCCCCTCCCCGTTCATGGTGATCGCCACCCAGAACCCGGTGGAGATGGAGGGCACCTACCCGCTCCCCGAGGCCCAGCGCGACCGCTTCATGGCCCGGATCTCGATCGGCTACCCCAGCCCCGAGGCCGAGTTCCAGATGCTCGACCTGCACGGCGGTGCCAACCCGCTGGACGACCTCCAGCCGGTCGCGCACGCCCACGACATCCTCAAGCTGATCGACGTCGTCCGCACGGTGCACGTCGCCGACGCCGTCCGCCGGTACGCCGTCGACCTGGTCGGCGCCACCCGCACCTCCCCGGAGCTGCGCCTCGGCGCCTCGCCCCGCGCCACCCTGCACCTGATCCGCGCTGCCCGCGCCGCCGCCGCGCTGGCGGGCCGCGAGTACGTGGTGCCGGACGACATCCAGGCGCTCGCCGTCCCCGTGCTGGCGCACCGGCTGCTGCCCACGGCCGAGACCCAGCTGAGCCGCCGCAGCGCCGAGCAGGTCGTCCTCGACCTGGTCGCCCGGCTGCCGATCCCCCGTCCGCAGGGGCGGATCTGAGGTGCCGCAGGCCACCAAGCCGCCAGCCTCGCCGACCGGGCTGCGCACGGGCCTGCGCGGGCTGACCACCCGGGGCCGGTCCTTCCTGGCCGCCGGGATCACCGCGACGCTCTGCGCGTACGTCCTCGGGCAGGACGCGCTGCTCCAGGTCGGCGTGCTGCTCACCGCCCTCCCGCTGGCCGCCGCCGCCCTGCTGCTGCGCACCCGGTACCGGGTGGCCGGCGGGCGGCGGCTGACCCCGCACCGCGCGGCCGCCGGCCAGGAGGCCCGGGTGCACCTGCGGCTGGACAACGTCTCCCGCGTCCCCACCGGCCTGCTGCTGCTGGAGGACAAGGTCCCGTACGTGCTCGGGCCGCGCCCGCGCTTCGTGCTGGACCGGGTCGAGCCGCGCGGCTTCCGCGAGGTCTCCTACCGGGTCCGCTCCGACCTGCGCGGCCGCTACCCGCTCGGCCCGCTCCGGCTGCGGGTCGCCGACCCGTTCGGGATGTGCGAGCTGACCAGGGCGTTCACCGCCTCGGACGTGCTGACGGTGGTCCCGCAGGTGCAGAAACTGCCGGGCGTACGGCTGGCCGGCGAGTGGGCCGGGCACGGCGACAGCCACACCCGCGCGCTGGCGCTGGCCGGTGACGACGACGTGATCCCGCGCGAGTACCGCCACGGCGACGACCTGCGACGGGTGCACTGGAAGTCCACCGCCCGGTACGGCGAGCTGATGGTCCGCCGGGAGGAGCAGCCGCTCAAGGCCCGCGCGACCGTCCTGCTGGACACCCGCGAGGTCGGGCACCGGGGCAGCGGCCCCGCCTCCTCCTTCGAGTGGGCCGTCAGCTGCGCCGCCTCCGTCGGCGTGCACCTGATGGAACGCGGCTACCAGACCCAGCTGCTCACCGACACCGGGCTCGCCGTGCCGAGCCCGGACGGCGGCGGCGTCGGCACCGTCGCCGAGGCCGCCGGCCTGCTGCTGGACGCGCTCGCCGTGGTCGAGTACTCCGACGGCGGCGGCCTCGGCCGCGCCGAGGAGGTGCTGCGGCTCGGCGGCGAAGGGCTGCTGGTCGCCGTCCTCGGCTCACTGGACGACGAGCAGCTGGCCCGGATCGGACGGCTGCGCCGCCGGGCGGGCAGCGCGGTGGCCTTCCTGCTGGACACCGCCACCTGGTCCGGGCTGCGCGACGTACTCCCCGACGACCCGGCCGTCCGGCAGGTGCGGCAACTCCGCGAGTCGGGCTGGACGGTCCTGCCCGCCAAGGCCGGCGATTCGGTGCCCGCGCTGTGGCGCCTCGCCAACCGCTCCGCCGAGGCCGCCCCCTACCGGAACGAGGCCGGCCAGTGACCACCCGCGCGAAGTTGACGCTCTACTCGGCGCTCGCGACGGCGCTCGGCGCCCTCGGCCTGACCCCGCTGGTCACCCCGAACTACTGGGTCTTCCTGGCCATCGTCCAGATCTTCGTGGCTGCCGGCGCCGGCGCCGGGCTGCGCCGCCTCGCGCTGCCCCGCCTGCTGGTGGTGCCGCTCCAGCTGGTGGTGGTCTGCTACACGCTGCTGCTGACCTCGGTCGGCGACGCGATGCCGTTCGGGCTGGTCCCGGGCGCGCGGGCGCTCGACGAGGTCAACAACCTGCTGACCGCCGGGGGCAGCGACATCCAGCAGTACGCCAGCCCGGCGCCCGCGCACCCCGGGATCCAGCTGATCCTGATCTCCTCGGTCGCGCTGGTCGCGGTGCTGGTCGACGCGCTCGCGGTGACCTTCCGGCAGGCGGCGGCCGCCGGGCTGCCGCTGCTCGCGATGTACTCGGTGGGCACCGGCCTGTCCGGCGGCAGCGAGGCGTGGCTCTGGTTCCTCCTCGCGGCCTCGGGCTTCCTGCTGCTGCTCTTCGCCGAGGGGCAGGACCGGCTCTCCCGCTGGGGCCGGGTCTTCCACGGCGCGGGCACCCAGGGCACACCGAACGCCCTCTCGCACAGCGGCCACCGGATCGGCCTGGTCGCCCTGGTCTGCGCGCTGATCGTGCCGGTCTTCGTCCCGCAGGGCGATCTCGGCCTGCTGAGCAGCGGCGGAAACGGCGACGGCACCGGCGGGCGCGGCGGCAGCGTCACCTCGCTCAACCCGGTGGTCGCGCTGACGGCCAACCTCAACCGGCCGAACGCCGTCGATCTGTTCAGCTACACCACCGACTCGGCCGACCCAAGTCAGATGTACCTGCGGATCGCCGCGCTCGACAGTTTCGACGGCGTCCAGTGGAAGGCCTCCGAGCAGCACCTGCAGAACGTCCCCAAGCAGTTGCCCACCCCCGAGGGGCTCAGCGCCACCGTCCCCTCCACCACGGTCAACACCGACGTCCGGATCTCCGACGACCTCAGCTCCGAGTGGCTCCCGCTGCCCTACCCCGCCGACCGTGTGCAGGTACCGGGCGACTGGCGGTTCGAGGCCGAGTCCCGGGCGCTGATCGGCGACAACGGCCAGAAGACCAACGGTCTGAGCTACCACGTCGACAGCCGGAACCTGCAGCCGACGGCGGATCAGCTCCGGCTCGCCACCACCCCGCCCCCCGACATCCTGCAGAAGTACACCAAGCTCCCCGGCGACCTGCCCAAGGTGGTCGCGGAGACCGCCAAGCAGGTCACAGCGGGCAAGGACACTCCGTACGACCAGGCGGTCGCGCTGCAGAACTGGTTCACCGGCGGCTCGTTCACGTACAGCCTCAAGGTGGACGCCGGTACCGGCAACGACGCGATCGTGAAGTTCCTGCGGGACAAGACCGGCTTCTGCGTGCACTTCGCGGCCACCATGGCCGCGATGGCCCGCACCCTGGGCATCCCCGCCCGGGTCGCGATCGGCTTCGCGCCCGGCGCGGACAAGGGCGGCGGCCAGTTCATCGAGCGCAGCGAGGACTACCACGCGTGGCCCGAACTGTTCTTCCCCGGCACGGGCTGGCTGCGCTTCGAGCCGACGCCCCTGCGCGGCTCCGAGCCCTCCTACACCCGTGGGGACATCGCCCCCACACCCAGCGCCGGCGCCAGCCGGCCCACCAGCGAGCCCAGCACGGGCGCCTCGGCCGGCCCCAGCGCCAGTAGCGCCTGCGTCGGCCCGGGGCACCGGATCGGCGACTGCGGCACCGACGCGCCGGTGGCGGTCACCGTGCCGCACCGGACCCCGTGGTGGCTGTCCTGGGCGGCGCTGGCCTCGTTCGGCACCGTCCTGCTGCTGCTCGCCCTGCTCGCCGCGCCGATGCTCTGGCGGGTACGGTTGCGCCGCCGCAGGCTCGGCGTCGGCCGGCACCTGCCGGGCGCACCGCCCGGCGGTGGGTCCTCCGAACTCACCGACGCACAGGTGCTGGCCGCCTGGGACGAGCTGATCGACAGCGCCTGGGACCTGGGCATCCCCCCGGACGAGGCCGGCACCCCGCGCCTCACCGCCCGGCGGATCGCCGAGAACGGCCGGCTGGACGCCACCGCCACGGCGGCGGCCGGCCGGGTCGCGCTGGCCACCGAACAGGTGCTGTACGCGCGCGGGCCGCTCCCGCACCCGCCGCTCGGCCCGGACGTCCGGACCACCACCGCCGGCCTGCGCGCCGCCGCCGGCCTGCGCGGCCGGGCCCGCGCGGTGCTGCTCCCGGCCTCCTCGGCCCGGGTGTGGTGGCGGCTCACCGACCGGGTGATGACCTTCCGCGAGAACCTCCGCACCCGGGCCGCCCGGGCGGGTGGCGCGCTGCGGGCGAAGCTGCGGCGGCCGGCCGGCCGGTCCAAGCCCGAGCAGCCCTGAACCGCTGCCGGAAACGCTGACGGGTGAGGGCGGACAGTCGTTGACTGTCCGCCCTCACCCGTTGGTGCTCCGACGACTTTCTCGCAGTGAACCCGGTGGCGAACCTGGTAGTGAACTCAGCAGTGGAATCAGGAGTCAGCGGCGGTCCGAGCAGTGGTCTCCGCGCCGGTTGCCCGGCTAGATGCCGTCCTGCTCGTCGCGACGGCGCTGCCAGCGTTGCTCCATCCGGTCCATCACACCGGCCTTTCGGCGAGGAGGCGGGGTCGGCTTGGGACCCGCTCCATGCCCGACCGGGCCGCGCCTCCAGCCGGTTACGGCGAGGACCGCGCAGCCCAGCATCACCAGGAACCCGACGACACTCACCCAGATTTGCTGAGCGACCATGCCCCCCATCAGGAGGGCAATGCCCACCACGAACCCGGCGGCGGCCTGGTAGACCCTCCGACGGGTGTAGGTGCGCAGCCCGGTTCCCTCAAGCGCTGACGCGAACTTGGGATCTTCGGCGTACAGCGCTCGCTCCATCTGCTCGAGCAGTCGCTGCTCGTGCTCCGAGAGCGGCACGGAATCCTCCTACTCGTCGGTCGCGGGGCGACCGGTCCGCCACCCCTGGCCCGGCCTTGTGTGGTCCATATGCCCCATGCGCCTGGCTGTCATGCTTTCCGGCTTTACCCAGATCATACGGTCCTCCGGCGCGGTTGGGGGTGGTCGGGCGCACGTGGCTCCGGCCACGCCCGCGCGGTGTTCCCGTACGGTGCCCAACGCCGCAGGACCGGCACAAGTGCCCGGGTGGGCGGAATCTCCGGGCTCAGGCCCACCTGAGTCCTGGCGGAGTCCTACGTGAGTGAGGCGAGCAGGTGCAGCTGGGTCGCGACAGCGTGGAACGCGGGCTGCTCGGCGGCGGCCTGTTCCAGCTTCAGCAGGGCCTCCACCGCACCGGGCTCGGTGTCCACCAGGACGCCCGGGACGAGGTCGGCGAAGACCCGGACCCCGTGCACCGACTCGACCCGCAGCCCGGCCGCCCGGGCCAGACCGCCGAGCTCCTCGGCGGTGAACCGCCGGGGCATCGGGTCGTTACCGCCCCAGCGCCCGTCGGGGGCGTCGAGGACGGCGCGGGCCTCGTTGAAGTGGCCGGCCAGTGCGCGGGCCAGTACGGCGCCGTTGCGGTTGGCGGCGAGCAGGCTGACCAGGCCGCCCTTGCGCAGGGTCCCGGTGAGGCTGCCGAGCGCGTCCGCCGGGTCGTCCACCATCTCCAGCACCCCGTGGCAGAGCACGGCGTCGACGGTGGCGGGCCGCACCACGTCGGGGAGGGTCTGGGTGTCGCCCTGGACGGCCCGGACCAGGTCGGTGACCCCGGCCTCGGCGGCCCGGCGCTCCAGCGCGAACAGCGCGTCGGGGCTCGGGTCGACCACCGTCACCCGGTGGCCCAGCCGGGCCACCGGCACGGCGAAGTTACCGGTGCCGCCGCCCGTGTCCAGCACGTCCAGCACCGGCTGGTCCAGCTCGGCGGCCCGCTTCTCCAGGGCCGTCCGCACCACCTCCCAGACCACGGCGGTACGCAGGGCACTGCGGGGACGCGTCGGGTACAAGGCGGGAACTCCTCGGCACAGGGGGCGCTGGAACGATCGTCACCACCTTAGAGCCTGGACCCGCAGCTAGGCACCGCTGTCAGTCGCCCCCTCCAGGGGTAACGGCTGTTCCGGGTAGAGGGCAAGGAGGCGCTGGACGATGCGCAGGTACAGGGCCGCGTTGCGGATCAGGTCGTCCGCGTCCCGTGCGCTCGCCGCGCTGCGGATGCCGGCCTCGGCGGCGGCGCGGGCGCGGGCGCCGGCCGCGAAGTAGATCGCCCACTCGGAGAGTTCGGGGGCCACCTCCGGCAGCAGGTCCCAGGCGCTGCGGATGGCGTGGCGCCGGCGCGGGTTCTTCTCCGGGCGGCCCCGGACGGCCAGCACGGCGGCCGTGGTCCGCAGCGCGGCCAGGTGCGCGGTGGCGTACCGCTGGAGCGGGTCGTCGTAGTGGCGGGCCTGGACGAGCGTGGTCTGCGCGTGCCGCAGCAGGTCGAGCGCGGCGGGCGGGGCGGAGGCCCGGAGCAGCACCGGGTGGACGTCGGCGCCCCGGCTCGGGGCGGGCACGGCTGGGGGCACGGCTGGGCGGCGGGTGACGGTCTCAGGGTGACTGATGGTCATGAAATCCCCCGGTCCGAAGCGGGCAGCACGAGCCAGGCGACCCGTACCCCTCCATGGTGAACCGCCCCACTGACAATCCGTTGACGATCCGTGCCCGGTGGCAGGGCGCAACCGGCGGCTGCCCGTGGGCGTCTGAAACTCCCGATCGGCGAGCCGGGTACGGTGTGGCCCGACCGTCCGGGGTTCGGGCGGCGGGTTTCGGAGGGGAGCAGGAACGTGGGCATCGTCCCGTTGATCTTCACCAGCGGCTGGGCGAGCGGCATCAACGCCTACGCGGTGGTGCTGTTGCTGGGCCTGATGGGTCGGTTCGGCGGAGCCGACGCGGTGCCCCCGGCCCTGGAGCGGACCGACGTGCTGATCGTGGCGGGCGTCCTGTTCCTGTGCGAGGCGGTCGCCGACAAGATCCCGTACGTGGACACCGTCTGGGACGCGATCCACACCGTGATCCGCCCGATCGCGGGCGCGACCGTGGCCGCGCTGCTGGCCAGTCAGCACCCCGGCTCGCTCGGCCAGCTCGCGGCCGGAGCACTGGGCGGGACGACGGCCCTGCTGAGCCACTGCATCAAGGCCTCGCTGCGGATGGCGGTCAACACCTCACCCGAGCCGGCCTCGAACATCCTGCTCAGCCTCGCCGAGGACCTCTCCGTCGCCGCCCTGGTGACGTTGGCGATCTTCCATCCCTGGGCCGCCGCGTCGGTCTCCGCCACGCTGCTGGTGATCGGGGCCGTGCTGGTCTGGTTCGCGGTCACCCGGATCCGCCGCTTCCTGCGGAACCGCCGCACCCGCAGGGAAGCCCGCAAGGCGGCGCGCGGGCCGCAGGCCGTCGGGATGCCGTCCTGACCGACCGCCGGAATACCGTCCTGACCGACCGCCGGCCGAACGAGCACACCGACCGCCCTGACCGGCCGGGCCCGCGAGCCGGGCGCCGCCCGGCGAGCGCCTAAGATTTCCTCCCATGGCGCAGATCGTGATCATCGGAGCGGGAATGAGCGGCCTGGCCGCCGCCGCCCGGCTGGCCACCCTCGGGCACCGGGTGACGGTGTGCGAGGCGAGCGGCACGTACGGCGGGATGGTCGGCCGGTACGAGCGGGACGGCTTCGCCTTCGACACCGGGCCGACCCTGCTCACGCTGCCCGCCGTCTACCGCGATCTCGCGCTGAAGTCCGGCCGGGAGCCGCTGGAGGAGCTGGTCCGGCTCGGCCCGGTCGAGCCGGAGAGCCGGCACCTGTTCCCGGACGGGACGGACCTGGTGCTGGCCAACGCCTCCCGGGGCGGGGTCGCGCAGGCGCTGGACGCTGCCTTCGGCGCGGGGTCGGGCGAGCGCTGGGGGGCGGTCACCAACCGGGGCCGCGCGGTCTGGGAGGCCACCCGGCGCCCGCTGCTGGAGGAACCCCTCCCGGACGACCCGACGCCGCTGCACACCGACCCCTACCCGGCCCCGCCGCGCCGGGGGCTGGCCCGGCTGGCCCGCCCCACCCGCACCCTCGCCGACGTGGCCGAGCGCGAACTCGGCGGGCACCCGGGGCTCACCGCCCTGCTCCAGGAGCACGCGCTCCGCTTCGGCCTCGACCCGCGCGAGGCCCCGGCCGGGGCCACCGTGCTGCCGTACATGGAGCAGTCGTTCGGCGTCTGGTACGTCCAGGGCGGCCTGCGGGCGCTGGCGGACGCGATCCATCTGCGGTGCGAGCAGCGCGGGGTGGAGTTCCGCTTCGACACCTCCGTCACCGAGGTACTGACCGAGAACGGGCGGGCCTGCGGGGTCGTCGCGGGCGGCGAACGCCTGCCGGCCGACCTGGTGCTCTCCTCGATGGACCACCGGGAACTGTACGAGCGCGGGATCGCCCCGGGGCCCCCGCCGACCACGACTCGCGAACCCGCCTGGGGCCGGTTCAGCGTCCTGCTGGCGCTGCGCGGCCCCCGGCCCGCCGGTACGCCGTTCCGCACGGTGGTGCACGCCCGTGACAACGCGCTCGAACTGGACGCCCTCACCGACCACCCCGACCTGCCCCGCCACCCGACCGTCCAGGTCCACCGCCCCGACGACCCGTCGCTCGTCCCGGACGCCGACCACGAGGCGGTCACCCTCACCGTCACCGTCCCGGAAGCCGACGAACTCGCGGAGCTCGCACCCGACTTCGACACCTACGCCGACCATCTCCTGGAGCACCTCGCGGGCGCGGGCCTCGACCTGCGGGAGCGGGTCGAGTGGCGCGAGCTGCTGACCCCGGACGTCCTCGGCCCGCACACCCCGCCGTCCCTCGCCGGGGCGGGCGGACGTTTCCTCGCCCCGGCCGGCCGGTCCCCGCTCCCCGGCCTGCACCTGATCGGCGCCACCGTCCACCCAGGCGGCGGCCTCGCCCGCGCGGGCATGTCGGCCTCCATCACCGCCACCGTGATCGGCCCGGCGTAGACCGGTCGGTCAAAGAGCGGCCGGCAGATGGCGTCGCGACGCCGCCCACCATCTGCCGGTCGCTCCAAGCCCCCGCATGCGCCGGGCCCGCGCGGGAACGAGGATGAGCGGTGATCGGTAGTTTCATCCACTGCGTGGGAGGACGGAATGTCCGAGTTCCAGCAACGCAGCCGGCAGAGCACCGACTCCGACATCCTGTCGGAGATCAACAGCATGGTCGAGGCGGAGAAACACCTGCGGGACCGGATCGCCTCGGGCCAGGCGGAGTCCGGCCAGGCCCAGCAGGACCTGGCGGCCCTGGAGGTCCGGCTCGACCAGTGCTGGGACCTGCTGCGCCAGCGCCGGGCCCGCACCGAGTACGGCGAGAACCCCGACGAGGCCAGAGTCCGCCCGGCCGCACAGGTCGAGGGCTACGAGTCCTGACCGCCACCCGGGCTCACTGCTGCTGGTAGCCCCAGGACTGGTAGCCGTAGGCGGGCTGCTGCTGGGGGACGGGCTGCCCGTACGGGTCATGGTGCTGCTGCGGCTGGCCGTAGGGGTCCTGGTACTGGGGCTGCTGCTGTGCTTGCTGCTGCTGCGCGTAAGGATCCTGGTACTGCGGCTGCGCGGCGTAGGACTGGTCGTACCCGTACACCGGCTGCTGCTGTGGCTGTTGCTGCCACTGCTGATCGGCGTACGGGTCCGGGTACTGGTACTGGGCGGCCACGGGCTCGTAGCCGGGCTGGTAATACTGCTGCTGCTCCGGCGGCGGCTGCGGCTGGTAATACGACGAGTACGAGGGGGCCGGGTCGTCGGTGTAGACACCGTCCTCGGGGGCCAGCTCCTGCATCTGGTCGAAGTCGACCGGGGCTTCCTCGGGCTCGACCGGGCCGACCTCGCCGACCGGCTCGACCGCTGCCGCGACGACCACCGCCGCACCGCCCGTGGCGGCCGCGAGCAGCGGCACCTTGGCGAGCGGGCCGGGGAGGCTGCCGTCCGGGCGGCGCAGGGACCAGCTACCGGTCCGGCCCTTCTTGACGGCGAGCGTGACGAAGACCTGTCCGGCGGCGAACGCGGCGGCGCCCGCCCCGATCACCGGCACCGAGCCGATCCCCATCCCGGCGACCACGCACAGGAAACCCACCAGCGCAAGGGCCCGCCAGTGCAGCGGGGCCCGATGCTGGAGGAGCAGCTCGGCAGTCAGCCAGACCGCGACCACCGCCAGTGCGGCGTACAGCAGCAGGTACCCGATGCCCATCCTGAAGCCTCCAGTCACGTACCCGCGCGTGTGCGGCGACTGTACAGGCTCGGCCCCCGGGTACCCACATCCGTGCGGGCCCGGGTCAGCGCTGGTGCAGGCCCAGGTTCTGGTAGATCTCCAGCGTCGCGGTGGAGTGGTTGAGGGTGATGAAGTGCAGCCCGGGGGCGCCCTCGGCGAGCAGCCGCTCCGACATCGCGGTGGCGTGTTCGATGCCCACCGCCCGCAGCGCCTGCGAGTCGTCGGCGACGGCGTGCAGCCGGCGCTCCAGCTCGACCGGGAACGGCGAGCCGCTGAGCTGCGGGAAGCGCTCCAGCTGCTTGGCATTGGTGACCGGCATGATCTCCGGGATGATCGGGACCTCGCAGCCGGCCGCCGCGACGCGGTCGCGGAGCCGGAGGTAGTCCTCGACCTCGAAGAACATCTGGGTGATCGCGTAGTCCGCACCCGCCCGGCACTTGGCGACGAAGTGCCGCACGTCGTCGTCCCAGTTCTCCGAGCGCGGGTGCATCTGCGGGAAGGCGGCCACGCCGACGCAGAAGTCCCCGATGCCACGGATGAGTTCGACCAGCTCGTACGCGTACGTGACGCCCTGCGGGTGGCGGACCCACTCACCGCTCGGGTCGCCGGGCGGGTCACCCCGGACGGCGAGGACGTTGCGCACGCCCTGGTCCGCGTACTGGCCGATGATGTTGCGCAGCTCGGCGATCGAGTGGTCGACGGCGGTCAGGTGCGCGACGGGGGTCAACGTGGTCTCGGTGGCGATCCGGCCGACCAGGTCGACGGTACGGCCGCGCGAGGAGCCGCCCGCGCCGTACGTCATGCAGACGAAGTTGGGGTCGAGCGACTCGACCCGGCGGATCGCGTCCCAGAGTTTGGTCTCGCCGGCCTCGGTGCGCGGGGGCATGAACTCGAAGGAGAACGAGCGGTTCCCGGCCGCCAGCAGGTCGCGCACAGTCTGCGCGTGGTCGGTTCTGGTGGAGGGGATGCCGAGTGCCATGCTGGCAGATTAGCCGGATCGGCGAAAAGCCAGGCAGTCGAGGTCCACCTACTGAGACAGTACGGCTCGTTCGGGCGAATCCCTTGGCACTGGTGCCTGGTACAGGCACTGACGACCGTCCCGTTACGCTGGTTTCACACCCCAGCGATCCGGAGTCCCATCGTGCCCACGCCCACCGGCCGGCAGGCCGGCCCCATAGACGTGGAGGCCGTCCGCGAGCGCGTCAACGCGGCCCTCGCGGAGTTCATGGACGGGCAGTCCGTACTGCTCGCCAAGATCTCGCCGCAGCTGGTACCCACCGTCGACGCGCTCCGCGAGTTCCTGCTCGACGGTGGCAAGCGGCTGCGCCCGGCGTTCTGCTACTGGGGCTGGCGCGGAGCGGGCGGCAGTGCCGGCAGTGAGGGCATCGCCCACGCGGCGGCGGCCCTGGAGCTGCTGCAGGCCAGCGCCCTCGTCCACGACGACCTGATGGACCGCAGCGACACCCGGCGCGGCCTGCCCTCGGTGCACCGCCGGTTCGAGGCGCTGCACCGCGACAGCGGCTGGCGCGGTGACCGCGAGCAGTACGGCGCCTCGGCGGCGGTACTGCTCGGCGACCTGCTGCTGATCTGGTGCGACGAGCTGTTCATCCGCTCCGGCCTGCCCTCCGCGCAGGTGCTGGCCGCGAAGCCCGCCTTCGACCTGATGCGGACCGAGGTGATGGTCGGCCAGTACCTGGACGTCCTGGAGCCCGTCGCCGGGGACTCCGCCGACGAGGGCGCGCTGGAGCGGGCCCGGACGGTGCTGCACTACAAGTCGGCGAAGTACACCATCGAACGCCCACTGCAGGTCGGTGCCCTGCTGGCCGGGGCCGACCCCGAACTGGTGGCGGCCTACTCGGCGTTCGGACTGCCGCTGGGCGAGGCGTTCCAGCTCCGCGACGACCTGCTGGGCGTCTTCGGAGACCCGGCCGTCACGGGCAAGCCCGCCGGGGACGACCTCCGCGAGGGCAAGCGCACCCTGCTGGTCGCCCACGCGATGCGGGGCCTCGCCAAGGCCGACGCCCGCCACCTGGACGAACGCCTCGGCGCACCCGACCTGACGGCCGACGAGATCCCCGTCCTGCGCACGCTGGTCGAGCGCAGCGGCGCGGCCGAACTGGTCGAGCACCGGATCGACGAACTGATGCGGGAGGCGCTGACCGCGCTGGACTCGGCACCACTGGTGGACGGCGCGGCCCGCACGGTCCTGCTGGCACTGGCCGAGGCCGCGACCGTCCGGAAGTACTGAGACGTTCACGAACGCAACGGGGCACCCCCAGGGGCGCGGGGCCCTGCTTGATCAACTGCGTGCGCGACCAGGGCACAACGAAGGTGCACGGTTGATCGCGCAGTTCCCCGCGCCCCTGCTGTGGTTACTCGTGTACGTCGGGTCAGACTTCGCGGAGCCGACGGGCCAGCTCCGCCGCCGCCGCGCCAGGATCGTCCGCGGCGGTGATGGCGCGGACGACGACCACCCGGCGGGCGCCGGCTGCGAGGACCTCGTCCAGGTTGGTCAGGTCGATGCCGCCGATGGCGAACCAGGGGCGGTCGGTGGCCTGCTTCGCCGCGTACGAGACGAGCCCGAGGCCCGGTGCGTAGCGGCCGGGCTTGGTCGGGGTGGGCCAGACCGGGCCGGTGCAGAAGTAGTCCACGCCGGGCTCGGTGATCGCGGTGTCGACCTCGGACTCGGCGTGACAGGAGCGGCCGATGACGACGTCCGCGCCGAGGATCGCGCGGGCGGCCGGGACGGGCAGGTCGTCCTGGCCCAGGTGCAGCACCTGGGGCCGGGCCGCGTGGGCGACGTCGGCGCGGTCGTTGACCGAGAAGAGTTTGCCGTGCCGGCGGGCGGCGTCAGCAAAGATCTCCAGGTACTCCAGCTCCTGCCTGGCCTCCAGCCCCTTGTCCCGCAGCTGAACGATGTCCACGCCGCCCGCGAGCACGGCGTCCAGGAACTCCGGCAGGTCACCCTGCTCGCGCCGGGCGTCCGTGCAGAGGTAGAGCACGGCGTCGGCCAGCTGCGCGCGGGCGTCGGGTGCCATCAGATCAGCTCCGCCTGGGCCCGGCGCTTCACCTCGGTGCCCCGGTTCTCGACCAGGGCCTGAATCGGGCTGCCGGGCAGCGACGACTGCTCGGTGAAGAGCCACTCCAGGATCTCCTGGTCGCTGAACTTGCAGTCCCGCAGCAGCGTCAGGGTGCCGGACAGGTGCTTCACCAGGCCGGGGCCGTCGATGAAGGCGGCCGGGACCTGGAGGGACTTGTTCGGGCCGCGCCGGACGGCGATCAGCTTGCCGGACTTGACCATGTCGCGGACTTCGGTGACGGGGACACCCCACTGTTCGGAGATGTCGGGCAGGTACATCCATGCCGGGACAAGGGCTTCAATCTTCTTCAAATCGATCTCGCTCACATGCACCAGACTGCCACCTCCCGGCACCTCGGCGCACCTACGCGGCTCGCCGAGCCGCCTGGGCCGGGCCTAGGACGCCACCGCCGCCTTGAGCTGGACGTCGGGATCGGCCGCGAGCGCGCGGTCGAGAACCGCGCCCCGGTCGATCAGCTTGCGGCCCTGGTTGAGGTCGCGCGGGCGGTCCACCGTCAGCATTCCGACGAGCCGTCCCGCGCGGAGCCAGAGCACCCCCCAGGACGGGTCGGCGGCCGAGCCGCGCCGGATCACCTCGTCCGCCCCGGCGTGCCGTCCCGCGTACTGGACCATGCGGCCGAACTGCTCCGACCAGAAGTACGGCACCGGGTCGTAGGGCTCGCCCGTGCCGAGCAGCGAGGCCGCCGCCGCCCGGCCGGACTGCAGCGCGTGGTCCCAGTGCTGGACGGTCAGCCGCAGGCCCGAGCGGGCCGAGGGGTAGGAGACGCAGTCGCCGACCGCCCAGACGCCGTCCGCACTCGTCCGCAGCTGCTCGTCGACCAGGATCGCGCCGCCCGCGTCGAGCGCGACGGCGCTGCCGGCCAGCCAGCCGGTGGCGGGGCGGGCGCCGATGCCGACGACCACCTCGTCGGCGGGCACCCGGGTGCCGTCGGCGAGCAGCACCGAGTCCGGCTCGACGGCCGCCACCGCGACCCCGCAGCGCAGCTCGGCGCCGGCCTCCGCATACCAGTCGGCCATCAGCAGGCCGATGTCGGCGGGCAGCGCGCCCGCCAGCGGGCCGGGCCCAGCCTCTATGACCGTCACCTCGCAGCCCAGCTGCCGGGCCACCGTCGCCGTCTCGGCGCCGATCCAGCCCGCCCCGACCAGCGCGATCCGGGCACCGGGCACCAGCCGGGCGCGCAGCGCGAGCGCGTCGTCGACCGTACGCAGGACGTGCGTACCCAGGGCTCCCGGCAGCGGCACGGCCGCCGCTCCGGTGGCGATCACCAGCCTGCCGTACGGGAGTTCGCCCGCGTCGGTGTGCAGGACGCCGGGCTCGACGCCGGTGGCGCGGCGGCCGGGGAGCAGCTCGACGCCGTAGTCGTCCCAGTCGATGTCGAGGGCGGTCGAGTCGCGCTTGCCGAGCAGCACGTCCTTGGAGAGCGGCGGCCGGTCGTACGGCGGGTGCGGCTCCTCACCGACCAGCGCGATCCGGCCCTGCCACCCCCCTTGCCGCAGCGAGAGCGCGCACTGCGCACCCGCCATACCGGCCCCGACGACTACCACCCGATCCGCACCTGTCAGCTCAGCCACGCCCGCCACCCTATCGACCGCCGTCCACCCCTCGTACGTCTCTTCGGTGGAACGGACACCCGGCGTTATGGTGGGGGCATCCGCATCACGGGAGCCCGGCGTACCGGGCTGAGAGGCGGGCTGACACGGCCTGCGACCGTCCGAACCTGATCCGGGTCATTCCGGCGAAGGGAGAATCCAGACTGTGGCACGCACCGAAACGGCCCCGGCATCCGAGGTCCTGGTGATCGGCGGCGGCATCATCGGCCTCGGCGTCGCCTGGCGCACCGCCCAGCGCGGCCTGAGCGTCACCGTGGTGGACCCGGCCCACGGCGGCGGCGCCGTCCAGGTCGCGGCCGGGATGCTGGCGCCGGTGACCGAGCTCCAGTACGGCGAGGAGCCGCTGCTGCGGCTCGGGATGGCCTCGAACGAGCGGTACTCCGCCTTCACCGCCGAACTGTCCGCCTTCACCGGCCTGGACACCGGCTACCGCCAGACCGGCACCCTCGCCGTCGCGCTCGACTCCGACGACCGGGAGGAGCTGCGCGAGCTGCACGGCTTCCACCAGCGGCTCGGGCTGGACTCGCACTGGCTGACCGGCCGGGAGTGCCGCAAGCTCGAGCCGATGCTCGCGCCCGGCGTGCGCGGCGGGCTGCACGTGACGGACGATCACCAGGTGGACGGCCGCCGGCTGGCCGCCGCGCTGGTCGAGGGCTGCCCCCGCGCCGGGGTGCGGCTGGTCCGGGCCTCCGTCGCCGAACTGCTGGTCACCGGCGGGCGGGCGAGCGGCGTCCGGCTGGCCGACGGCTCCGAGCTGGCCGCCGACAAGATCGTGCTCGCCGCCGGACCGCACAGCCACCGGCTGCCCGGCCTGCCCGAGGGCGTACTGCCCGCGATCCGTCCGGTCAAGGGCCAGATCCTGCGGCTGCGGATCCCGGAGCCGTACCGGCCGTTCCTCTCCCGCAACGTCCGCGCGGTGGTGCGCGGGCAGCACATCTACCTGGTGCCGCGCGCCAACGGCGAGTTGGTGATCGGAGCCACCAGTGAGGAGCAGGGGTACGACACCACCGTGACGGCCGGCGGGGTGTACGAACTGCTGCGCGACGCCCACGAGTTGGTGCCGGGCCTGACCGAACTCCCGCTGGTCGAGACCAGCGCCGGGCTACGACCGGGTTCGCCGGACAACGCCCCGCTGCTCGGCCCGACCGCGCTCCCCGGCCTGGTCGCCGCGACCGGCCACTACCGCAACGGCGTGCTGCTCACGCCGGTGACGGCGGATCTGCTCGCCGAGTACCTGGCGACCGGCGAGGTACCCGCGCTCGCCGCCCCCTTCACCCCCAGCCGCTTCACGACGAAGGCCGCCGCATGAACGAGATCTCACTCACCACCGTCTCACCCGCTGCCATCTCACCCGCCGTCATCTCGCTCACCGTCAACGGCGAGCCCCGCGAGGTGGCCGCCGAGACCACGCTCGCCGAGGTGGTGACCGCCACCAGCGCCGCACCGACCGGTGTGGCGGCGGCACTGAACGAGGCCGTGGTACCGCGCAGCGCGTGGTCCGCGACCGGGCTGCGCGCGGGCGACCGGATCGAGATCCTCACCGCCGTCCAGGGAGGCTGAGCGGCATGGCCGACGACGACCTGCTGACCATCGCCGGTACCACCTTCGGCTCCCGCCTGATCATGGGCACCGGCGGCGCGCCGAGCCTGGAGATCCTGGAGCAGGCGCTGCTGGTGTCCGGCACCGAGCTGACCACCGTCGCGATGCGCAGGGTCAACACGGCCACCCAGGGGTCCGTACTGGACGTGCTGACCCGCAACGGCATCCGGGTCCTGCCGAACACCGCCGGGTGTTTCACCGCCGGCGAGGCCGTGCTGACGGCCCGGCTGGCCCGCGAGGCGCTCGGCACCGACTGGGTGAAGCTGGAGGTCATCGCGGACGAGCGGACCCTGCTGCCCGACCCGATCGAACTGCTGGACGCCGCCGAGACGCTGGTGGACGACGGTTTCACCGTCCTCCCGTACACCAACGACGACCCGGTGCTGGCCCGGAAGCTGGAGGACGTCGGCTGCGCGGCGATCATGCCGCTCGGCTCGCCGATCGGCTCGGGGCTCGGCATCCGCAACCCGCACAACTTCCAGCTGATCGTGGAGAGCGCGGGTGTCCCGGTGATCCTGGACGCCGGCGCGGGCACCGCCTCCGACGTGGCGCTCGCGATGGAACTCGGCTGCTCCGCCGTGATGCTGGCCTCCGCCGTCACCCGCGCGCAGGACCCGGTCCTGATGGCCGAGGCCATGCGGCACGCCGCCGAGGCGGGCCGCCTCGCCTACCGCGCCGGACGCATCCCGCGCCGCTTCCACGCCGAGGCCTCCTCCGCGATGGCCGGCCGCGCCGACCTCGACCACCGGGAGCGGCCCGCGTTCTGAAAGCCTCTGAGGGTGACCCCTAGAATCGTCCGGTGGACATGACGCTGCACGACCCGCTGATCGGTACCCTGCTGGACGGCCGGTACCGGGTGGAGCAGCGCGTGGCGACCGGCGGGATGGCGACGGTCTACCGGGGCACCGACACCCGGCTCGACCGGGTGCTCGCGCTGAAGGTGATGCATCCCGCGCTGGCCGGCGACCGCGAGTTCACCGAGCGGTTCATCCGGGAGGCCAAGGCCGTCGCCCGCCTCGCCCACCCGAACGTGGTCAACGTCTTCGACCAGGGCGCCGACGGCCGGACCGTGTTCCTGGCGATGGAGTACGTCCCCGGCCGCACCCTGCGGGACGTCCTGCTGGACCGGGGCGCGCTGAGCGTCCGGGCCGCGCTGGACATCATGGAGCCGGTGCTGGCCGCGCTGGGCGCGGCCCACCGCGCCGGGCTGGTACACCGGGACGTCAAGCCGGAGAACGTGCTGATCACCGACAACGGCCTGGTCAAGGTCGCGGACTTCGGCCTGGTCCGGCTGCTCTCGGGCGCGGACGGCGCCGCGACCACCACCACCTCGGCGGGCACCGTGCTCGGCACGGTCTCGTACCTCGCGCCCGAGCAGATCCGCCAGGACGGCCCGACCGACCAGCGGGTGGACGTGTACGCGGCCGGCATCCTGCTGTACGAGATGCTCACCGGCGCGAAGCCGCACACCGGGGACAACCCGATGCAGGTGCTCTACCAGCACCTGCACGTGGACGTCCCGCCGCCCTCGCTGGCCGCCCCCGGCGTCGGCCCGGAGCTGGACGCGATAGTGGCCGCCGCGACCGCCCGCGACCCGCAGGCCCGCCCGTACGACGCGGTCGAGCTGCTGGCGGCCCTCCAGCGGGCCCGGCGCGGTCTCACCCCGGCCCAGCTGGACGCCGAGCCGCCCGCCTCCGCCCGGCCGACCCCGCAGTACCCGACCGGCGAGGTGACCTCCGCACTGAGCCCGGCCCGGCAGATGGAGCGGACCAGCGTCATGCAGGTCCCCGAGCTGCTGCTCGACCGTCCCCGGCCGGTCGACGAACCCGCGCCCGTACGGCTGCGCGGGCCGCGCCGCTCGCGCCGGCCGCTGATCTGGGGGTCGGTGCTCGCCGCACTGCTGGTGGTGGTCGGCGGGGCGACGTACTTCCTGTCCGGCGCGCTCTACACGACGGTGCCGAGTGTGCTCGGGCAGTCCCAGGCGCAGGCGGTCAGCACCTTGGACGGCGCGGGGCTGCAGGGGGTGTTCAGCCAGCAGTTCAGCGAGAGCGTGCCGAGCGGGCAGGTGCTGGCGACCGACCCCGGCGTGGGGCAGCGGATGCGCAAGAGCGACCCGGTGCGGGTCACCCTCTCCAAGGGCCCGGAGCGGATCGCGGTACCGAACGTCGTCGGGCAGCCGCTCGCCCAGGCGCAGCGGGCACTCACCGGCGCCCGGCTGACGCCGGGTACGACGACGGAGGAGTACAGCGACACCGTCCCCGCCGGTTCGGTGGTCGGCGTCACGCCGGACGTGGGCCAGCAGCTCGCGCCGAACGCACCGGTGGCCCTGGTGGTCAGCAAGGGCATGGTCCCGGTACCGAACGTGGTGGGTCTGAGCAAGGACGACGCCACCAAGGCGCTCACCGATGCCGGTTTCAAGGTGCAGAGCAACGGGCTCAATCTCTTCGCCATCGGCAAGGTGACGAGCCAGAACCCGACGGCCGGTCAGCCGCGCCCGCAGGGCACGTCGGTGACCATCAACTTCGGCCTGTTCTAGGCAGTAGGCACCGAGGTCCTACCGGAGCGGCCCGTCCCCGGGCTCCTCCTGGTAGGAGTACCGCTGCTCGGACCACGGGTCGGCGAGGTTGTGGTAGCCGCGCTCCTCCCAGAAGCCCCGGCGGTCGGCCCGCATGTACTCGACCGCGCGGACCCACTTGGGGCCCTTCCACGCGTACAGGTGCGGGACGACCAGCCGGACGGGGAAGCCGTGCTCGACGGTGAGCGGCTCGTCGTTGTGGTGGGTGGCGAAGACCGACCCGGCGGCGGCGAAGTCGGCGAGGCTCAGGTTGGAGCTGTAGCCGTACTCGGCCCAGACCATCACATGGGTGACGTCGGCGGCGGGCGGCACGCGGTCGAGGATGGTCACGGCCGACACGCCGCTCCACTCGTTGCCGAGCATCGAGAACCGGGTGACGCAGTGGAAGTCGCCTCGTACGGCGATCGTCGGCAGGGCGTGGAACTCGTCGAAGTTCCAGCTGTGCTTCTCCGCCGAGGCGGTCGCCCCGAAGACCTGGAAATCCCAGGTCAGCGGCTTGAAGCGGGGCACGGGGCCGTAGTGCAGCACCGGCCAGCCGCGCTGCGGGCGCTGGCCCGGGGGGAGTCTCGGGTCAGGCGGCTGAAGCTGTTCTTGTTCGGACCGACCCATGGCTCCATGGTGACAGACGGCGGACATCACGCCGCCCGCGCCCCCGCCGCACCCCCCTTCACCACGCATCAAATCTCGCAAATCGGATATTCCGACACATGTTCCACTAAGTGTTGACTTACTGGAATTCGCACCCCCAGGAGTGCCACGATGCGCTCAGCCGTGGTTACGCGTGTGACGCATGAGTCAGGAAGGCACCGCCATGAAGGGCGACCCCGAGGTCATCGAATTCCTCAACGAGCAGCTCACCGCAGAGCTGACGGCGATCAACCAGTACTTCCTGCACGCCAAGATGCAGGAGAACTTCGGCTGGACGAAGCTCGCCAAGTACACCCGGCACGAGTCCTTCGACGAGATGAAGCACGCCGAAATCCTGACCGACCGGATCCTCTTCCTCGACGGCCTGCCCAACTACCAGCGGCTCTTCCACGTCCGGATCGGCCAGACCGTCAAGGAGATGTTCGAAGCCGACCGCCAGGTCGAGGTGGAGGCCATCGACCGGCTGCGGCGCGGGATCGTGGTGATGCGGGCCAAGAACGACGTCACCTCGGCCAACCTCTTCGAGGCGATCCTGGCGGACGAGGAACACCACATCGACTACCTGGACACCCAGCTGGAACTCCTGGAGAAGCTCGGCGAACCGCTCTACCTCGCCCAGCTGATCGAGCAGCCGGAGTCCTGAGGACTCCGCTACGCCGCGAGGGGCTCAATCAGGCCCGTCTGCGGCTCCGCCAGCCCGAGCCGGGCGGCGAGCCGGGCTGTAGGGCACGGGCGGGCCCCGTGCTCACCCAGCAGCGCCTGGATGCGACGGACGCACGAACCGCAGTCGGTACCGGCCTTGCAGCCCTTGGCGATCTGGCGCGGGGTCTCGGCGCCGCCGTCTATCTGTTCCTTGACCTGAGCCTCGGTGACCGCATGGCACATGCACACGTACATCGCGGAATCTCCCAGGGCTCGTTCGGTAGCTAAGCCTTACCTTACTGAATGACGACCACACGACAAAGCCCCTCCGGCCTCGGGAATCCCGAGATCGGAGGGGCCTTCGTCACAGTGTTGTCGCCCGCTCGCCTCCGGACGCTCTGACCCAGTGCCGACACTCCTCGCTCCGGCGCTCCTTCGTCGCTGGTCGCTCGTCGCTTTCGGCACCGGCGCGCCCTTCGACTCGGGGCGGGGCGATCAAGCACTGCGATCAAGCAGTGTCCAAGGCTCAGTGCCCGCTGTACATCTCCGCCACCAGGAACGCCAGGTCCAGCGACTGGCTGCGGTTGAGCCGCGGGTCGCAGGCCGTCTCGTAGCGCTGGTGCAGGTCGTCGACCAGCACCTCGTCGCCGCCGCCGACGCACTCGGTGACGTCGTCACCGGTCAACTCCACGTGGATGCCGCCCGGGTGGGTGCCCAGGGCGCGGTGCACCTCGAAGAAGCCCTTGACCTCGTCGAGCACGTCGTCGAACTTGCGGGTCTTGTGCCCGCTGGAGGCCTCGAAGGTGTTGCCGTGCATCGGGTCGCAGATCCAGACCGGCTGGGCACCGGACGCGGTGACCTTCTCCACCAGGGTCGGGAGGTGATCGCGGACCTTGCCCGCACCCATCCGGGTGATGAAGGTGAGCCGGCCGGGCTCGCGCTCCGGGTCGAGCCGCTCGATCAGGGTGAGCGCGTCCTCGACCGTGGTGGTCGGGCCGAGCTTCACGCCGATCGGGTTGCGGATCTTGGACGCGAACTCGATGTGTGCGCCGTCCAGCTGGCGGGTCCGCTCACCGATCCAGACCATGTGGCCCGAGACGTCGTAGAGGTCCCCGGTCCGCGAGTCCACCCGGGTCAGCGCGGTCTCGTAGTCGAGCACCAGCGCCTCGTGCGAGCTGTAGAACTCGACGGTCTTGAACTCCTCCGGCGCGACCCCGCAGGCCTGCATGAAGGCCAGCGCGTTGTCGATCTCCCGGGCGAGCTTCTCGTAACGCTGCCCGGAGGGCGAGTTGCGCACGAAGTCCTGGTTCCAGGCGTGCACCTGGCGCAGGTCGGCGTACCCACCGGTGGTGAAGGCGCGCACCAGGTTGAGCGTCGCGGCGGACGCGTTGTACATCTGCTTCAGGCGCTCGGGGTTCGGGATCCGGGACTCGGGGGTGAACTCGAAACCGTTCACCGAGTCGCCCCGGTAGACCGGCAGGGTCACCCCGTCCCGGGTCTCGGTCGACTTGGAGCGCGGCTTGGAGTACTGCCCGGCGATCCGGCCGACCTTGACCACCGGCACGGAGCCGGCGTACGTCAGCACGGCCGCCATCTGCAGCAGCGTCTTCAGCTTGTTCCGGATCTGCTCGGCGGAGACGCCGTCGAAGGCCTCGGCGCAGTCACCGCCCTGCAGCAGAAAGGCCTCACCGCGCGCCACGGCACCGAGCCGGGCACGCAGTTCGTCGCACTCGCCGGCGAAGACGAGCGGCGGATACGAGGCGAGGTCCGCAAGGGACTTGCGCAGCGCCTCAGGATCCGGCCATTCAGGCTGCTGCGCCGCGGGCAGGGACTGCCAGGAGTGGCCAGTCCTCGATGTCTCAGATGTCACGGTCACAAGGCCAAGGCTACGGGGTGTGACAACCGAATTGTGACTGCCGCCCGATGGGTGAGACAACTTACGGACAATTGGGCGACGGGGCCCACGGCGTCCACCCATCCGTTACGCTCAGGCCCATGAACGCGCCCCGCACCTTCTCGTGGTGGTGGACCATCCCCGAGGTGGCCCACTGATCGCGCGTCCCTAGACGACACGACCGGCCGCCCCTCGGGGCGGCCGTCGGCGTATCCGAGCCCGACCGGCGTCCCCGGAGGAGTGGTCCAGCACCCACATCCGCCAGTCCCTCCGGAAGGACGCCACTCCTGTGACCAGCCCCGCTGCCTTGCTCGCCCGCCTGACCGCCCCGGGCGCGCCCGCGTTCGCCCTGCTGCACCGCCGGGCTCCGCGCCTGGCCCCGGACACC
>NZ_JARXZC010000046.1 GCF_029894335.1 Kitasatospora sp. MAP5-34
CATGATCTTGGAAGCCGTGCCTGTTGCGCGCCTGGCTCCCCTCAAGCTGGCAGACCGTCACGAATCGGACGTCACGCGACTACGCCGAAGCCCTGGGCACAGCGGGCCCGCCCCGACGCGAAGCCGCGCCCGGGCAGCAGCTACTCCGACCACTTTCGCCCGATTCGCACCCGGGCGGCCGCATTCACGCCCGGGAGTATTTCGGAATTACCGAGGATCGCCACCGGACCCGAATGCCGGAATTCACCGTCCCGCCCCGGTGCCGGCACCCTGGATCGAGCCGATATCCAACCGGAAATCCACCTCCGGCCCCGGCTGGGAACACCGCGTCGCACCGATCCCGCGCAGCATCCGCATCGCCCGCCCGTTCGCGGTCATGACGGACGCGGTGAGCGCGCGCACCCCCTGCCCCTGGATCACCTCCAGCGCGAAGGAGGCGAGCGCCGAGCCGAGCCCGCGCGACTGCCAGGCGTCCTCGACCAGTACGGCGAGCTCGACCACACCGGAATCATGCGTGCACAGAATATTGGTCATGGCGATCACCTTGCGGACATCGCCACCAGGTCCGGTCAGCAGCGTGACGCCCTTCTCGCGGTCGCACAGGCCGGTCCAGGTACTCCGGGACAGCCGTTCGGTCGCGGTGAAATACCTTATCGCCAGGCTCGTCACCGAACATCTGGCGTGCATGCTCTGAACCGCCCGGAAATCCTCGACCCTGGCTGTACGGGTGACGGTGAGACCCCCTGCGGGAAGTCTCGTCAGTCTCGGAAGGTGAATTACCGGGCGGTCGGTGATTTTCTCGGCCGGTACACATTCCAGAAGTGACGAGGCGTGATCCATAAGGCCAGACCATATCGACCGTCCTGACACCTGGCAACCAGCTTCCCGGACTTTACCGTCGGCGCCGCTTTTTCATACCGGCACGGCCCATGCGACACGCATCCGCCTACTCCGTCCGGAGCATTTTTCCCGGTATACGGAACCCTGCCCTCCCTCGGAACGTCTCCTTCCGCCCCTTCACGACTCCGACCCCGGCCCGACGGACCAGCAGCCGACCAGCCCGGCCCGACCCGCAGCCGTCGAAGTCGCTGCCACCGAACCCGCAGCCACCGGACCAGCACCCGTCGGACCAGCACCCGCCGGACCAGCACCCGCCGGACCAGCGGCGACAAGGCTCCGGGCGCAGCCCTGGTGACTGTGCGCAAACAAGCCACTCCGGGTGCGCATACGGACGAAACGCCCTGCGGCGGGCTGGTTAGCGTGATGCCCATCGGCGCCGAGCAGGTCGCGGCGACGGCGAGTTGAGAGCACGTTCGTTCGAACCAGGAAGGTGTGGAATGACGGTAATGGAGACCCTGGAGTCCCCGGTGGCGACCAGCGCCCGTCCGCTCGACAGCGAGGAGATCCTGGCGCGCGCACAGGCACTGGCCCCGGAGTTCCGCCTGCGTTCGGACGAGATCGAGCGCGAGCGGCGGTTACCGGCAGACGTCGTCGAGCTGCTCCGTGGCACCGGTGTCTTCCGGATGGCGATGCCGAAGTCGCTGGGTGGCCCCGAGCTGACCTTCTCCCAGCAGACCCGGGTGATCGAGGCACTGTCGATCGGCGACTCCGCCGTCGGCTGGTGCGGGATGATCGGGATGGACACCTGGGCGTACGCCCGCTGCATGCCGGAGTCGGTGGAGCGTTCGATCATCGACACCCCCGACCTGATCACGGCGGGCATGATCTTCCCCTCCGGCAAGGCCGAGCGGGTGCCGGGCGGCTACCGGGTGTCCGGGCGCTGGAGTTTCGGCAGCGGGATCACGCACTGCGACTGGCTGATCGGCGGGGTACTGGTCCACCAGGACGGCGAGCCCGAGGCGGACCCGGACGGCGGCGCGGTGCACTGGCGGGTCATCATGGGCCGTCCCGAGCAGTTCGAGATCCTCGACACCTGGTACACCACGGGGCTGGCGGGCAGCGGCAGCCGCGACTACCAGGTCACCGACCTCTTCGTCCCCGAGGAGCACACCTTCCGCTTCGGCCACTCGCGCGGCGAGGGCCCGCTGACGGCTCGGGACGCGTTCCTGGGCAACGTCTCCGGTGTCCCGCTGGGCGTCGCCCGTGCGGTGCTCGACCACGTACGGGAGCTGGCCGGCCACAAGGTCGAACGCGTCACCAGCCTGCCGTGGTCGGACAGTTACCGGGTGCAGCTGGCGATCGCGCAGGCCGAGATGGACCTCACGGTCGCCCGCGACGCGGTGTACGCGAGCCTGGACCGGCAGTGGGACCGGCTGGCCGAGGGGCGCGCCGCGACCAAGGACGAGCAGGTCTCCGCCGCCGTCGCCCGGGTCAACGCCTTCCGCACCGCGCGCTCGATCGCGATCCGGATGTCCGACATGGTCGGCACCGCCTCGATCTACCGCACCTCGCCGCTGGAGCGCTGGACCCGGGACCTGCACACCATGTGCCAGCACATCCTGGCGCAGGACCAGGTCCTGCAGTCCGCCGGCGCGCTGCTCCTGGGCAGCACTCCGCTGGCCCCCTTCCCACTGGGTGTCAAGGGCTGACACCCCGGCCCGCACGTACCACGGCCCCAGGTGCGACCGGCCCGTCCCGCCGCCCGTCCCGCCGCCCGGGCGGCGGGACGGGCGGCGGGACGGGCGGCGGGACGGGCGCCCTCCCCGAAACGTCCGACGGCGGCCGCTGCCGCCCTCCGACCAGCAGATCACGACAGCCGAGCCAGAAGAGAATTGGGGAAGTTGATGGCAACGTCGATCGACGTCGCACCCGACAACCGAGTCACCGCCGGTACGCCAACAGCCGGTACGCCCACCGGAGACCGCGCGCCACAGTGGGGTGTCCGGCAGTGGGGCATGCTCATCGTGGTCTGCGGCGCGATGTTTCTGGACGCCCTGGACAACATCATGGTCGGCATCGCCGTGCCGCCGATCAAGGCGGAACTGGGCATGTCGACCGCCTCCGTGCAGTGGGTCGTGAGTTCGTACGTGCTCGGCTTCGGCGGCTTCCTGCTGCTGGGCGGGCGGATGGCCGACCTGCTCGGCCGGCGCCGGGTCTTCCTGGCGGCGGTCGGCGTGTTCGCCGTGGGCTCGTTCGTGGGCGGGATCGCGGGTGACGGCACGGTGCTGATCGTGGCCCGCTTCATCACGGGCGTGGGCGCGGCGTTCACCGCCCCGGCCAGCCTGTCGATCATCGTCACCACCTTCAACGAAGGGCCGCAGCGCAACCGCGCGCTGGGCATCTACACCGCGTGCGGCGCCGTCGGCTACTCCACCGGCGTCATCGCGGGCGGCCTGCTCACCGAGCTGGGCTGGCGCTGGACCTTCTTCCTGCCGGTCGCCGTGGCGCTGGTGGTCCTGGCCGGCGCGATCGCGCTGGTCCCCCGTGACCCGGCCTACACCGGCGGCCCCCGCAACTACGACGTGGTGGGCGCGACCACCGTGACGGCCGCGACTCTGCTGCTGGTCTACGACATCGTCGAGGCACCCACCAAGGGCTGGCTGGCCCCCCGGACGCTCGGCCTGTTCGTCGTCGCGGTGGCACTGTTCGCGGCCTTCGTGGTCACCGAGCGCCGGTCGGCCAGTCCGCTGCTGCGGCTCGGGCTGCTGCGCAACCGTTCGCTGGTGGGGGCGAGCCTGGCCGCCGCCGCGATCCTCGGCACCTACATGAGCTTCCAGTTCATCGGCGGCCTCTACATGCAGTCGCTGCGCGGCTGGTCACCGCTGGAGATGGCCTTCGGCTTCCTGCCGATCGGGCTGCTCATCGCGACCATCGCGCCACGGATCGGCGTCCTGGTCTCGCGCTTCGGCCCGGCTTGGATGATCTTCGCGGGCTTCGTCGCCTACACCGCCTCCTACCTGCTCTTCTGGGGCATCGGCGAGACCTCCTCGTACTGGTGGGCGGTACTGCCGAGCGTGGTGCTGATCGGTGTGGCCTTCCCGTTCTCCTTCCCCGCCGCGAACGTCCTGGCCACCGCCGGGGTGGCCGACGAGGAGCAGGGCCTGGCGGCCGGCGTGCTGCAGACCGGCTACCAGGTCGGTGCCGCCATCGTGCTGGCCGTGGTCAGCGCGACCATGTCGACCGGCGACGCGTCCCAGGGCCACGCGGCCGCGCTCACCAGTTACCACCACGGGATGTACGTCGTCACCGGGATCTCCGTCGTGACCATGCTGGTCGCACTGGTCGCGGCAGTGCGCGGCAACGCCCGGCGGCGCGCCGCCGCGTAACGCGGCCGCACCCACCCACCGGACGCCCTGTCCACCCCGGTTCCAGCGGGTGGACAGGGCGTCCGGTCGTGCCGTAATCCGACGGCGGCGCCTACGATGAGACCCGGGGGCTGTGCGAGGAGGCTGCGATGTCCCGACGACGGCGCTACGCGCTGACGTTCCCCGGCACCCCTGGTGGTCACGCCCCGCAGGATGTGGTCGTGGTGGCGGACACCGGCTCCAGCGGCCCGGGCGGGTACCCGGTCTACGCCGACGCCTCGGGCATCGTCCGCGCCGAGATCAGCGACCTCGGGGAGGTCCGGATGCTGGCCAGCGGCGGACACCAGTCACCGCAGACACCGGTCCACGCCGAACCGCTGCCGTCCGAGCAGCAGGCCGAGCCGGTGGCCACCGAACCGGTGCCCACCGATCGGCATCCCACTGCGGAGTGATCAGCCGAACAGTAATCAGTTCAGCGTAATTAGTTGAGCACTCACGCATCGCTCAAGTAACCTCTCCGGTGTGAACTCTTCCCCGCTCGACGCGGTCGTACGCCTGTGCCGCGCCCAGACCGTGGCGACCAGGCAACTGGACCGCCGGCTCGCCGCCCACGGGATCAGCTTCGGCGACTTCCTGATCCTCACCCACCTGGCCTCGGCCGAGGGCGCCCGGCTGCGCCGGGTTGACCTCGCCGAACGCCTGGGGCTGACACCCTCCGGCGTCACCCGCGCCCTCGGCCCGCTGGAGCGGATCGGGCTGGTCGACCGCCAGTCCGACCCCCGCGACGCCCGAGCCAGCTACGCCTCGCTCAGCGCGCCCGGACGCCGGCTGCTCGCCGACGCGCGCGTCAGCGCCGAGGCGGCGGGCCGGGAGCTGTTCGGCGACGTCGGCGCGGCGGGGGGCGACTGGGACGCAGCCGATCTCGACCTGTTCGCCCGGCTCCTCGCCCGGCTGGGCGGCACGGGCCTGCCGACAACCACCGCCACTCCCCCTCCGACGTGACAGCCACCGCGAGCGACCGAAAGGCTCCACCCGCCATGACCCTGCACACCTTCCGCGTCACCGTCCGGGGACGGTTCGACGGATTGACCGACGCCACCAGGGAGGCGCTGCTCGCGACCGTGGACCAGCACAGCTGGCTGAACTCCGCCTTCACCGAGGCCGGCACCCTCACCTACGGACCCGAGCTGGGCCCGTTCACCTTCCGCTACCAGCTCTCCGCCCCCGAGCAGGACGGCGCGGAGACGGCGACCACCCAGGCGGGGCTGGAGGCCCTCGCCACCCTCGAAGCCCTCGGCTGCGGGCACACCGAGCTGCGTCTCGGGGCGGTCGACATGGACGAGATCCCGATCCGCCGCAAGGGGCGGCGCGCCGTCTGACCACGCCCGGACCCGCCACTCCCGGCTCCCGTAAGGCACTTCCCCGCTCCCAACCCTCACTTGCCCAGAGTTCACCTGATCGGGCGAGGGGTACGGCTCTTCACCGTCCCCCCACAGTCGGCCGACCTACTGTGAGCGCTGATCAACAGGAGGGATCGCAGGGCCGATCCCCGGCGGTCCGGCGCGCCCGCGCCGACCACCCGGCCCCCGATCGCGGGCCGGGGAGAGACGAGGAAAGGCGTGGCACAGGTGCCGCAACCCTTCAAGCTTCCCGAGTTCTACATGCCGTATCCGGCACGGCTCAACCCGCACCTCGAGGCGGCCCGGGAGCACTCCAAGGCCTGGGCCCGGGACTTCCGGATGATCGAGGGCTCGGGCATCTGGGACGAGCACGACTTCGACTCGCACGACTACGCACTGCTCTGCGCCTACACCCACCCGGACTGCTCCAGCGAGGAACTCGCGCTGATCACCGACTGGTACGTCTGGGTCTTCTTCTTCGACGACCACTTCCTCGACATCTTCAAGCGCACCCTGGACACGGCCGGCGCGAAGGCGTACCTCGACCGGCTGCCCGCCTTCATGCCGCTGCGGCCCGGCAGCGCCGTCCCGGCAGCGACCAACCCGGTGGAGGCCGGGCTCGCGGACCTCTGGGCGCGTACCGTCCCCGGCATGTCGGAGAGTTGGCTCACCCGCTTCGCCGAGAGCACCAAGCACCTGCTGGACGAGTCCCTCTGGGAGCTCGCCAACATGAACGCGAGCCGGATCTCGAACCCCGTCGAGTACATCGAGATGCGCCGCAAGGTCGGCGGGGCGCCCTGGTCGGCCGGGCTGGTGGAGCACGCGGCGGGCGCCGAAGTGCCCGCCGCCATCGCGGAGAGCCGCCAGCTGCGGGTGCTCAGGGACACCTTCTCGGACGGGGTGCACCTGCGCAACGACCTCTTCTCCTACGAGCGGGAGATCCAGGAGGAGGGCGAGTTGTCCAACGGGATTCTCGTCCTGGAGCACTTCCTCGGCTGCTCGACCCAGGAGGCGGCCGAGGCGGTGAACGATCTGCTGACCTCGCGGCTCCACCAGTTCGAGCACACCGCCGTCACCGAACTCGCGCCGCTCTTCCAGGAGTTCGCGCTCGACCCGAAGTCCTGCCTCGACGTACTCGCCTACGTCAAGGGGCTCCAGGACTGGCAGTCCGGCGGCCACGAGTGGCACCTGCGCTCCAGCCGCTACATGAACGGCGGCCCGGGCGCCGCCGCGGACCCGACCGGGGTGCTGGGCGGCCCGGTGGGCCTCGGCACCTCGGCGGCCCGGGCGCTGACCTCGCTGGCGGCCTCCATGCCGGCCCGGGCGAGGAGTTTCACCCACATCCCGTTCGAGCAGGTCGGACCGGTCGACCTGCCCGACTTCTACATGCCCTTCACGCTCCGGCTCAGCCCCCACCTGGAGGCGTCCCGCCGCCACACCATCGAGTGGTGCGGAGAGATGGGCATCCTGGACTCGGTCCCCGGGGTGCCCGGATCCGGCATCTGGGACGAACGCCGGGCGGCGGTCATCGATCTGCCGCTGTGCTCCGCCGGCATCCACCCGGACGCGTCCCTCGACGAGTTGAACCTGACCAGCGACTGGCTCGCCTGGGGCACCTACGGGGACGACTACTTCCCCCTGGTGTTCGGCCGGACGTTCAACCTGGCGGGCGCGAAGGCGTGCAACGAGCGCCTCGCCCAGCTGATGCCCATCGACCCCGCCGCCGCCGTCCCCGTCCCGGTCGGCGGGCTGGAACGCGGGCTCGCCGACCTGTGGCGGCGCACGGCGGGCCCGATGGAGCCCGCTGCACGGCGCAAGTTCAAGACCGCCGTCGAGGACATGACGGAGAGCTGGCTCTGGGAGCTCTCCAACCAGATGCAGAATCGTATCCCCGACCCGGTCGACTACATCGAGATGCGCCGCAAGACCTTCGGCTCGGATCTGACGATGAGCCTCTCCCGGCTGGCCCAGGGGCGGACCGTACCGGACGAGGTCTACGCCTCCCGGCCGGTGCAGGCGATGGAGAAGGCGGCGTCGGACTACGCCTGCCTGATCAACGACGTCTTCTCGTACCAGAAGGAGATCCAGTTCGAGGGGGAGATCCACAACGCGATCCTGGTCGTCCAGAACTTCTTCGACTGTGACAGAACCGCCGCTCTCGGCATCGTCAGCGACCTGATGACCGCCCGGATGCGGGAGTTCGAACACCTTGTCTCCACCGAACTACCCGCCATGTACGAGGACTTCGGACTCTCCCCGGAGATCCGCAAGGCCCTCGACGGGTACGCCGACGAGCTGAAGGACTGGCTGGCCGGCATCCTCAACTGGCATCGGCTCTGCCAGCGCTACACGGAGTCCGAACTCCTCGGCCTGGCCGCCCCCGTGGCCGCGCTACTGGGCGGCCCGGTCGGGCTCGGCACCTCCGCCGCCCGCCTCTCCGAGCTGACCGTCGTACCCACCGCAGGCCCGGCCACGCAGTCATCCTGGAGGCTTCCCTCCTCCCAGGACAGTTGGCGGCCGAGGCAGCCGGCGGCCGCCCTACCGCACTGAGGGTGACGAGCCGGGAGCCGTGGCTCCCGGCTCGCACCGGCCGGGTTCCTGGGCCGCGACGAGCTGGTCGGCCAACGCCGTCCGGTAGTACAGGACAGAGGGCCCGGAACGGCGGCGGTCGACCAGACGCGCCTCCAGCAGCACCTTCAGGTGGTCCCCGACCGTGCCCAGGCCGAGGCCGGTGAGTGCGGCGAGCTGGCTGGTACTTCGGGGCGGGTCGGTCCGGGCGAGGATCTCGGCGCGCGAGGCGCCCAGTAGCCGGGCGAGCGCCGTCGGAGCGGCGGCGGCCGGGCCCGGCTCGGCCAGCAGGCCGGAGGCCGGGTAGATCACGGCATAGCGGGCGGGCAGGTCGAACGCGACCCAGCCCCGGCGGGCGCTGCTCGGGATGAAGAGCAGCTCGGCACCGGACAGCTCACGGGTCGGCCGGTCGGAGAGGTTGATCCGCAGCCGGCCGTCGCCCAGCCAGCGCAGATTCGGGATCAGCTCCTCGATCGCCGAGGCCCAACCCTGCTGGCCCAGCCGGTGGATGCGGCTGACCACGTCGGCCTCGAAGATCCTGGCACGCCGTGGCCAGTCGGCCCGTACGCACTGCTCCCAGACCCACTCCAGCAGGTCGGCGATCATCGGAGCCAGGTCGGGCCGGTCCAGTTCGGCCGGCAGTGTGCCTCCGCAGGAGATGGCGACATCGGCCCGAGCCGCCTCCGGCGGGGTCGCGCGGAGCCGCCCGAGCTCCTGCTCGAAGGTGACCTCTCCCAGGCACGGCGGCATGCCGACGAAGTCGGGCATCCACCGGGAGCGGAGCACCGATTCCACCCAGGCACGCGCGAACGCGTCCCCCGCCAGCCGCCGCCGGTAGGCCGGCAGGTGCCCGGCCAACCACGGCCGCTGCCACGGTTCGGGCCGCTCGTCGCTGAGGACACCCAGCGCCGCGACGGTCTCGACCAGCGGTGACAGCACGAAGCGGCTCCGCGCCAGCACGTCCGCGTCGACCAGCCACAACCCCATACCTTTCGCCTCCCGCCGAAACAGTAGGGCGCAGCCGGTCCCGAGATCCACTCTTGGCGCCATGCGTACGTACCGAGAGCTCTTCCAAGTACCCGAGTTCACCCCGCTGTTCGCCGCCGTGTCGTGCATGGTGGCAGGGGGGACGGTGACCGGCCTCGCGCTGGCCACCCTGGTCTTCGACCGGACCGGATCGGCCCTGCTGGCCGCCGTCAGCATGTTCGGCGCCTCGTTCGCCCAGGTGATCGGCGCGACCACCCTGCTGTCGGTGGGCGACCACCTGCCGCCCCGGCGGACCACGGTGACACTCGCGCTCGTCTTCGCGGCGGCGGCCCTGGCCCTCTCGCTGCCCGGCACCAGCGTCCCGGTGGCGCTGGCGATCGTGCTGGCCGTCGGCTTCGTCAACTCGATCGGTGGCGCGGTCCGTTGGGGCCTGGTCAGCGAGATCCTCCCCGAGGACGGCTACCTCCTCGGGCGGTCCGTCCTGAGCATGGCCTCCGGCGTGGTGCAGATCCTGGGCAACGGCGTGGGCGCCGCCGTGCTGCACTTCGTCTCACCACGCGCCGCGCTGGTGCTCAGCGCCTGCCTGTACCTCGCCGGGGCGCTGGTGACCCGCCTCGGACTCACCCGCCGCCCGGCCCGGGCGGCCGGGCGGGCGTCGGTACGCCAGACCTGGCGCGTCAACCGGCAGTTGCTGTCCGACCGGGCGGTGCGGCGGGTGTACTGCGGGCTCTGGGTGCCGAACGGGCTGGTGGTCGGGGCCGAGGCGCTCTTCGTCCCGTACGCGGGAGCATCGGCCGGGGCCCTGTTCATGGCCGGAGCGCTCGGCATGCTGGTCGGCGACACGGCGATGGGCCGGTTCGTACCGCAGCGCTGGCGGCGGGTGCTGATCACGGCGCTGCCACTCCTGATGGCCGCGCCCTACCTGCTGTTCCTGCTCGGGCCGGGCATACCCGAGGCCGTACTGCTGGTGGGCGTGGCCTCCGTCGGCTTCAGCACCAGCCTCCTGTTGCAGGACCGGCTGGTCACCCTCGTCCCGGCGGAGGTCCGTGGGCAGGCGCTCGGCCTGCACTCCTCCGGCATGCTCACCATGCAGGCCGTCTGCGCGGCCGTGGCCGGCGCGGTCGCGGGGCAGTTGTCACCCGCGACCACAATGGCGCTGATGGCGGGCCTGTCGGTGCTGGTGACCGCCGCACTCGCCCCCGGTTTCCGCCGACGACCCGAGCCGGTGAGAACTCAGACGTTGACGCCGAAGTCCAGCGCGATCCCGCGCAGTCCGGAGGCGTAACCCTGGCCCACGGCGCGGAACTTCCACTCCGCGCCGTACCGGTAGAGCTCGCCGAAGACCATGGCCGTCTCGGTCGAGGCGTCCTCGGTCAGGTCGTAGCGGGCCAGTTCGCGGCCGTCGGCCCGGTTGACCACCCGGATGTAGGCGTTGCGGACCTGACCGAACGTCTGGCCACGGGTGTCGGCCTCGTAGATGGAGACCGGGAAGACGACCTTGGCGACGTCTGCGGGCACCAACGCCAGGTCGACGTTGATGGTCTCGTCGTCGGCGTCCCCGGTGCCACCGGCCAGCTCGTCGCCGGTGTGCTGGACCGAACCGTCCGGGCTGGTCAGGTTGTTGAAGAAGACGAAATGCAAGTCCGACAGCACCTTGCCGGTCGGCCCGCACAGCAGCGCGCTGGCGTCGAGGTCGTAGTCGGCACCGGTGGTGGTACGCGCCTGCCAGCCCAGACCGATCGAGACGGCCGCCAGGCCCGGGGCCTCCTTGGTGAGCGAGACGTTGCCGCCCTTGGCCAGTGTGACTCCCACGGTCCCCTCCTGGGTGATACCGGCCCGGCTCCGTGGAGCCCGGCGCCCTGCACGACGGAAATCAGAAATCTACAGCACTGTAGAGACATTGCGCGACGACCGTACCGGCCTTTCCACCGGCCGCGCGGACGCTCTTGAGAGCCGCCCCTCCACCGTTACTTCGGCCCACCACCCGAGGGAGACCCTTTGGCCGTTCCGGACCTCTTGTCGCTACGCCGAGCGCACCCCGCCGCCCGTCAGGCCCCGGCGAGCGCGGCGAGCAGGGCTTCGGCCACCGGCTCGGGGCCCGAGGTGAGTTCCAGGGTCAGCCCGGCCGCGGCGGGTGCGTCCAGCAGCGCGAGCAGGGCGTGCGCCACGTCGTCCCGGGGGACGGAGCCCAGCGGCAGCGGCGGGGCGGCGAGGCGGACCAGCCCGGTGCCGGGGTCGTCGGTGAGCGGGCCGGGGCGCAGCACCGTCCAGTCCAGCCGGCGGGCGCGAAGGTCGTCCTCGGCGGCCGACTTGGCGCGCAGGTAGCTCGCGAACTCCGGGTCCGTGCCGGGGGCGTCCGCGCTGTCGAGGCCCATCGTGCTGATCATCAGATATCTGCGGACACCGGCCAGTTCGGCGGCATCGGCGAGCAGCGCTGCAGCGGCCCGGTCCACCGTGTCCTTCCGGCCGATCCCGCTGGCGGGGCCCGCCCCGGCGGCGAAGACCACGGCGTCGGCCCCGCGCAGGTGCTCGGCGAGGCCGGCCGGGGAGATCGACTCGAGGTCGCACACGACGGCCCGGGCACCGAGGGCCGCCAGGTCCGCCGCCTGCGCGGCCTTGCGGATCAGCCCGGTCGCGGAGTCGCCGCGAGCGGTGAGCAGCCGTTCCAGCCGGAGCGCGATCTTGCCGTGACCACCCGCGATGACAACGTCCATGGGCCCGACGCTACCCGGCGGCCGAGCGCCGGGTAGCCGGGCCACCGCCGAACGGGTCAAGTCAGGTCAGCCCTGGTCAGTCGACGGGCGCCTTCTCGCGCAGCACCTGGACGAAGGCCCGCATCCAGCCCGGGTGGTCCGGCCAGGCGCGGGCGGAGACCAGGACGCCGTCCACCACGGCCTCGCTGTCCACGAACCCGGCGCCGCCGGCCGCGACATCGGGCTCAAGCGCGGGGTAGGCGGCCGTCCGCCGTCCGTCCAGGGCGCCGGTCGCGAGGGTGATCAGCGGACCGTGGCAGATCTGCGCGACCGGCTTGTCGAGCTCGAAGAAGTGGTCGACGATCCGCTTGACCTCGGGGTTGTTGCGCAGGTACTCGGGCGCCCGGCCGCCGGGCAGCACCAGGGCGACGTACTCCGCCGGGTCCACCTCGGCGAACGCCTTGTCGGCGGGCCAGGTGTAACCGGGCTTCTCGGTGTAGGTGTCGAAGCCGTCCACGAAGTCGTGGACCACGAACTGGAGCGTCTTGCGGCTGGGCGCCGCCACGTCCACCTCGTAGCCCTCCTCCAGCAGCCGCTGGTAGGGGTAGAAGACCTCCAGCGACTCGGCCGCGTCGCCGGTGACGATCAGGATCTTGGCTGCCATGCCCGGGTACCACCCCTCCGTTCGCCCACGCGGTGTGGGCCCGGCCACACCCTGCCCGCTGACGGACCGTTAGGCAATGAGGCGCACGCCCGGTCCGGTGCACGCGCCCCCACGTGCGCCCCCTCCGTTCACGTGCCCCGCCCACCGAACCGGTGTGCCGCATGGGGTGCAGGAGCCACCGGGGAGGGGCAGGGTTGGGGTGTGGCTATCGAAGAACGCGGCGCGGGCACCCTGCGACTCGGCACGGTACGGGGACGGTGGGTGCTGCTCGCCACGGCGCTCGGCTCCGGGATGGCGATGCTCGACGGCACGGTGGTCAACGTCGCGCTGCCCAGGATCGGCAAGGATCTGGGGGCTTCGATCGCCGCCCTGCAGTGGGTGGTCAACGCCTACCTGCTCACCCTCGCGGGGCTGATCCTGCTCGGCGGCTCGCTCGGCGACCGCTTCGGCAGGCGCCGGGTCTTCGTGATCGGCGTCGGCTGGTTCGCGGCGGCCTCGGCGCTCTGCGCGATCGCGCCGACCGTCGAGGTGCTGATCGCGGCGCGCGCCCTGCAGGGGATCGGCGGCGCGCTGCTCACCCCGGGCTCGCTCGCCATGCTGCAGGCCACCTTCCACCCGGACGACCGCTCCGGCGCGGTCGGCGTCTGGTCGGGGCTCGGCGGCGTGGCGGCGGCGGTCGGGCCGTTCCTGGGCGGCTGGCTGGTGCAGGGCCCGGGCTGGCGCTGGATCTTCCTGCTGAACGTCCCGCTCGCCCTGGTGGTGGTCCTGGTGGCCACCCGCCACGTCCCGGAGAGCCGGGACGAGACGGCGTCCGGGCACTTCGACGTCCGGGGCGCGGTCCTGGCCGCCCTCGCCCTCGGCGGGGTGACGTACGCGCTGACGGAGGGCGGCAGGGGGCTGTCGGCGGTGGCGGGCGTGGCGGGCCTCGCACTGGGCGCGGCCTTCGTACTGGCCGAGCGCCGCAGTCCGGACCCGATGCTGCCGCTGGAGCTGTTCCGCTCGCGGGTGTTCACCACCGTAAACCTGGTCACGCTCTGCGTGTACGGGGCGTTCAGCGGGATCTTCCTGCTGCTCACGGTGCAGCTGCAGATCGTGTCGGGCTTCCAGCCGCTCACCTCCGGGCTCGCCCTGCTGCCGATCACCATGCTGATGCTGGCGTTCTCCGGCCGGGCCGGGCAGCTGGGCCGCCGGATCGGGCCGAGGCTGCCGCTCACCGTCGGGCCGGCGCTCTGCGCGGCGGGCGTGCTGCTGATGCTGCGGATCGGGCCCGGCGCCTCGTACTGGACGGACGTGCTGCCCGCCGTGGCGGTGATGGGCTCGGGGATGACCCTGCTGGTGGCCCCGCTGACGGCGACCGTGCTGGCTGCGGTGGAGGTCCGCCGGGCCGGCATCGCGAGCGGCGTGAACAACGCCGCCGCCCGCGCCGCCGGACTGCTCGCGGTCGCCGCACTACCCGCGCTGGCGGGCCTGAGCGGCGAGGCCTACCAGATCCCCGCCCGGGTGGACAGCGCCTTCAGGACCGCGATGCTGATCTGCGCGGGCCTGCTCGCCACCGGGGGCCTGCTGGCCTTCACCACCATCCGCAACGACGCGCTGACCCCGGACCACCCGGTCGCCGAGCCCGACTGCGAGTGGTACTGCGGCCCGACCACTCCCCCACTCGAGTCCGACCACGAATAGGCAGAGCAGGAGGGGTGCGGGGCACTCTGCCCCGCACCCCTCACGTCTGCCCGAACCTAGAGAATGTCGCCCGGCGCGTACTTCGCCGCCTCCGGGTACGCGCCCGCGACGGCCTCGATCCGCCGCACGACCTCCGCGACCTGCGCACCCGCCGCGCCGGTGAACGAGATCCGGTCGGCGAGCAGCGCGTCCAGCGCGGCCCGGTCGAGCGGCATCCGGTCGTCCGCCGCGATCCGGTCGAGCATCGCGTTCTCGCGGACGCCCTCCCGCATGGCGAGCGCCGCCGCGACGGCGTGCTCCTTGATGACCTCGTGCGCGGTCTCGCGGCCGACACCGACCCGCACCGCGCCCATCAGGACCTTGGTGGTGGCGAGGAACGGCAGGTAGCGATCCAGCTCGGCCTCGATGACGGCCGGGAAGGCGCCGAACTCGTCGAGGACGGTCAGGAAGGTCTCCAGCAGACCGTCGAACGCGAAGAACGCGTCCGGCAGGGCGACCCGGCGGACCACCGAGCAGGAGACGTCACCCTCGTTCCACTGGTCGCCGCCCAGCTCGGCGGTCATCGAGGCGTAACCCCGGATGATCACGGCGAGGCCGTTGACGCGCTCGCAGGAGCGGGTGTTCATCTTGTGCGGCATCGCGGACGAGCCGACCTGGCCGGCCTTGAAGCCCTCGGTGACCAGCTCGTGCCCGGCCATCAGGCGGATGGTCTTGGCGAGGCTGGACGGCGCGGCGGAGAGCTGGACGAGGGCGGTGACGACCTCGAAGTCCAGCGAGCGCGGGTAGACCTGGCCGACACTGGTGAACACGTTGTCGAAGCCGAGGTGGCCGGCGACGCGCTGCTCCAGCTCGGCGAGCTTCTCGGCATCGCCGCCCAGCAGGTCGAGCATGTCCTGGGCGGTGCCGACCGGGCCCTTGATCCCGCGCAGCGGGTAGCGGGCGATCAGCTCCTCGAGGCGGTTGAAGGCGACCAGCAGCTCGTCGGCGGTGGTCGCGAAGCGCTTGCCGAGCGTGGTGGCCTGGGCGGCGACGTTGTGCGACCGGCCGGCCATCACCAGCTCGGCGTGCTGGGCGGCCAGCTTGCCGAGGCGGACCAGCACCGCGACCGTACGGTCCCGGACGTGCTCCAGGGACTGCCGGATCTGCAGCTGCTCGACGTTCTCGGTGAGGTCCCGAGAGGTCATGCCCTTGTGGATCTGCTCGTGGCCGGCGAGGTCGCTGAACTCCTCGATCCGGGCCTTGACGTCGTGCCGGGTGATCCGCTCGCGGGCGGCGATCGAGTCCAGGTCGACCTGGTCGATCACTCGCTCGTAGTCGGCGACAGCGGTGGCCGGCACCTCGATGCCGAGGTCCTGCTGTGCCTTCAGGACGGCGAGCCAGAGGTGGCGCTCAAGGACCACCTTGTGCTCGGGGGACCACAGTTGAGCCAGGGTCGCCGAGGCGTACCGGGAGGCCAGGACATTGGGGATCTGGGGCTTCGCGCTCACGCTTCGCAAGCCTAACAGTCCAGGTCAGCCCAGCTCACGGCGGCTCGTCCACTGGAGCTTCGCACAGACCTGCCTACTGCCCGCTGAGCAGCGGCAGCACCTGGCGGCAGAGCGAGGTCAGGGCGATCCGCTGCTCGTCGTCGAGCGAGCCGAAGGCGTGGTGGGCGCGGGTCATGTCGGCGCGGATCAGCGAGAGGATCTCCTCGCCCTGCTCGGTGATCGCCACGATCTTGACGCGGCGGTCGCTGGCGGCGGCCTCCCGGCGGGCCAGCTCCAGGGACTCCAGCCGGTCCACGATGCCGGTGACGTTGGAGGCGTCGCAGCCGAGGCGTCCGGCCAGCGCCCGCATCGGCACCGGTTCCTGCACCGCCTTGAGTGCCTTGGCCTGCGAAGGGGTCAGCCCGTGCCGGGCCGCGGCGGACGCGAAGTCCTGGAAGTAGGCGGTGCCGACCGCAGCCACCGCCTCCATCAGGTCAGCGGTGGTCGGTACGCCGGTGGTAACTGTGGTGCCCATAGGCGCCAGGGTACGCACAAGTGCTTCAGTTACTCCAGCTTTGACCGATCAAAGGGACTCTCGGCCCCCACAGGTCAGAGCATCGTCAGAGCACCAGCGCCTCGAAGAGCCGCCGCAACTCGGCCTCCGGGTCCGCCGTGAGCCCGGTGTGCACGGGCCCCGGCTGGACCATCGCGCTACGCGGCGCGGTGAGCCAGCGGAACCGCTGACCTGCGTTGTCACCGGCCGCCGGCCCGGCCCCGGGCCCACCGGCGCAGACGGCCTCGATCCCGTGCAGCGCCCGCCGCACCCCGGCCACGTCGGCGACCGGGTCGAGCGCCAGCAGCCGGCTCTGGTCCAGGTGGGTACGGGCGCCCAGGTGCGCGTGCTGCCGGCAGTAGAGCAGCACGCCGATGTTGACGCACTCCCCCCGCTCGACCCGGGGAACGGCCCGGATCACCGCGTACTCGTAGTCGTGCAGCTCGTGCTCGACCGAATCCGACTCGTACGTCATGCGGGCACCTCCGGGAGCCAGTCGCGCGGGCCCGCCAGCCGGGCGGTGAGCTGGGCGGTGTAGGCCGCGCGCACCGCGTCGGCCGTGTCGAAGCCCGGTTCGTCGAGCAGCCACTCCGCCGGGATCGCCGCGACGGCGGCGGCAAGCGCCTCCAGTGCCAGCGGGGCCAGCTCGTCGTCGGCGGCCTTGAGATCGGGTGCGGCGCGCAGCAGCGCGTGGTCCGAGGCGTCGTACGGCTTGCGCGTCCACCCGGCCGCGCCGGCCCAGTGGTGGTGGAAGATCAGGCTCGCGCCGTGGTCGATCAGCCGGAGCCCGCCGGTGGCCACCAGCAGGTTGGGGTTGCGCCAGGAGCGGTCCACGTTACCGATCAGCGCGTCGAACCAGAGCACCCGCCCGGCGAGTTCCGGGTCGACCTCGAAGCAGAGCGGGTCGAAGTTCAGCGCGCCGCTGACGAAGGCCATCCCGAGGTTGACGCCGCCGCTGGCCCGGATCTGCTCCTGGATCTGCTGCTCGGGCTCGCTGCGCGCGAGCACCGGGTCGAGGTGGACCCTGACCAGCTCGGGCACCGGCAGCCCGAGCCCTCTGCCCAGTTCACCGGCCAGCACCTCGGCGACCAGCGCCTTGCGGCCCTGGGCCGCGCCGGACCACTTGAGGACGTAGAGCCGGCGGTCGTCGGCCTCGACCAGGCCCGGCATCGAGCCGCCTTCTCGCAGTGGCGTCACATACCGGACCGCCGTCACCTCGGGGAGCATCCGGCCAGCCTACCGAGCCGCCGCCGTCCGGACCTACCGCCCTTCCGCGCACTCGGGTACTCCCTGGGCGGCACTGCGGTGGCAGGCACAGGGGGAGCATGCAAGTGTGGCGAACAGTTGTCCCTGGTACGCACGGACCAGCAGCGCGGTACGACCAGCAGTTGTACCCGGACCAGCACAGGTAAGGGATGGACGATGGAGCGACCTCGGATCCTGATCGTCGGCGGCGGGTTCGCCGGCCTGGAGTGCGCACGCCGGCTGGAACGCAAGCTCGCCCCCTCGGAGGCGGAGATCTCGCTGATCGCGCCGTTCAGCTACCAGCTCTACCTGCCACTGCTGCCGCATGTCGCGGCCGGGGTGCTGACTCCGCAGTCGGTGGCCGTCTCGCTGCGGCGGACGCTGCGCCGCACCCACATCATCCCGGGCGGGGCGATCGGGGTGGACCCGCGCTCCAAGGTCTGCGTGATCCGCAAGATCACCGACGAGGTGGTCGCGGAGAAGTACGACTACCTGGTACTGGCGCCCGGCAGCGTGACCCGCACCTTCGACATCCCCGGGCTGACGGACTACGCGCGCGGCATGAAGACGCTCGCCGAGGCGACCTACGTCCGTGACCACGTGATAGCCCAACTGGACCTGGCATCAGCCACCTTGGACCAGCATGAGCGCGAGTCCCGGCTGCAGTTCGTGGTGGTCGGCGGCGGGTACGCGGGCACCGAGACGGCGGCCTGCCTGCAACGGCTGACCACCGCCGCCAGCCGGCGCTACCCCCGGCTGGACCCGCGCCAGATCAAGTGGCACCTGATCGACATCGCCCCGAAGCTGATGCCCGAGCTCGGCGACGCGCTCGGCACCGACGCGCTGCAGGTGCTGCGGGCGCGCGGGATCGAGGTCTCGCTCGGCGTCTCGGTCGCCGAAGTCGGCGCGGAGACGGTCAAGTTCACCGACGGGCGGGTGCTGCCCAGCCGTACCCTGATCTGGACGGCGGGCGTCGCCGCCAGCCCGCTGATCGGCACCCTCGACACCGAGACGGTGCGTGGCCGGATCGCGGTGACGGCGGAGATGCGGGTGCCGCAGTTCGAGGGCGTCTTCGCGCTCGGCGACGCGGCGGCCGTCCCGGACCTGCACAAGGGCGACGGCGCGGTCTGCCCGCCGACCGCCCAGCACTCGGCCCGGCAGGGCAAGAAGGTGGCCGACAACCTGGTCGCCGCACTGCGCAACCAGCCGCTCGAGCCGTACTACCACAAGGACCTCGGCCTGGTGGTTGACCTCGGCGGCAAGGACGCGGTCTCCAAGCCGCTCGGCGTCGAACTCAAGGGCGTCCCGGCCCAGTTGGTGGCCCGTGGGTACCACCTGATGGCGATGCGGACCAACGTGGCGAAGTTCCGGGTCGGCGCCAACTGGCTGCTCAACGCCGCAGCCGGGGACGACTTCGTCCGGACCGGTTTCCTGGCCCGCCAGCCCGCCCGCCTGCGCGACTTCGAGTACACGGACGCCTATCTGACCAAGGACCAGGTCCGCGAGCACGCCCAGGCGCTGCTGGCGAAGGGGTGAAGCGCACCCCTCGGTAGTACCGGCGCTCCCGTCCTGACCAGGGCGGGAGCGCCGACACGCGGGCGGGGCCGCGTCGCGTACGGGAGGCCCGGCGGCCGCTAGTGTCCGGCGCCATGCGAACGGTCTCCCTCCCCAGCAGCCGCACCGCCCCCAGCCTTGCCGTCCCCAGCCGCCGTACCGTGCTCGGAGGCGCCGCCGTGGCGGCGGTCGGCAGCGCTGTCGGCCTGCCCGCGCGAGCGGCGGACCTGCCGGCCGACCCGGTGGTGGCCCGGGAGGTCCGGGACGAGTTCCGGCACAGCTGGGAGGGGTACAAGCGGGCCGCCTGGGGCTACGACGAGGTCCGTCCGGTCTCCGGCACGCGGCACGACTTCTTCGCCCCCGGCCACACCTTCGGCCTGTCGATCGTCGAGGCGCTGGACACGCTCTGGCTGATGGAGCTGGACGACGAGGTGAAGCTCGCCGCCGACTGGATCGAGGCCCACTTCGACCCGGCCGCCGATGTCGAGGTGCAGGTCTTCGAGGCCGTGATCCGGCTGGTCGGTGGACTGCTCGCGGGCTATCTCTGCACCGGGCGCCCCAAGTTGCTGACCCGCTGCCGCGAGCTGACCGACCGGCTGCTGCCCGCCTTCACCAGCTCCCCCACCGGACTCCCGTACCGGTACGTGAACCTGCGTACCGGCGCCGTCTCGGGCTCGGTCAGCCCGCTCGCCGAGATCGGCACCAACCTGCCGGAGTTCGGCCTGCTCAGCAGGCTGACCGGGGACGGCAGGTACCTGGCCGCCGCCAAGCGCGCCGCCCGCGAAGTGGTGGCGCGCCGCTCCTCGTTGGACCTGCTGGGCACCTCGCTGGACGTGGAGTCGGGGCGCTGGGCGGACACCACCTCCTGTGCGCCGAACCCACCGGTGGACTCCTTCCACGAGTACCTCTGGGTGGGCTCCGACCTGCTCGGCGATGACGAACTGCGCAGCTGGTACCGCCTGTTGGCGGACGCCGTGGCCAAGTACCAGCTGGAGCAGCAGGGTGGCCACTACTGGTACCGGCAGGTCGACTTCGCGACCGGCGAGGTGCTCGGCCACGAGCAGTCGGAGCTGGCGGCGTTCTACGCCGGGCTGCTCGGCAAGAGCGGCGATCTGCCCACCGCCCGGGTGTACTACCGGTCCTGGACTGCGCTGACCGAGCTGGCCCCGGTGCTGCCCGAGAAGTTCGACTTCCTGACCGGGCAGGTGGTGGACGCCCGGAACCAACTACGGCCCGAGTACCTGAACTCCGCCTACGACCTCTGGCGGCTCACCGGCTTCGGGGAGTACAAGCAGACCGCGTACCAGTACTTCCAGACGGTGAAGTGGGCGCTCCGGGTGCCCGGCGGGTACACGGTGGCGGAGGACGTCAGCACCTCGCCCATCCGGCTCGGGGACCTGACGCCGGGCTACTGGTTCGCCGAGAACCTCAAGTACGTGTACCTGATGTTCGCGGCGGCGCCGCGCTTCGACTACCGCCGCGGCCTACTGTCGACCGAGGGGAAGCTGCTGCGCGGCGCCAACCGCCTCTGAGCGACGCCTACTTGGCGGCCAGGTACATCCCACTGGCGTCCTGGCCCGGCGTGTTGTCGCAGGCGTAGTCACCGGTCGGGCGGGCGTAGAGCAGGGTCAGGCACTGGCCGAGGGCGAGCTGGCCGTAGTAGTTCGGGTGCATCGACTCCTGGACGGTGCCCTGGGTGCTCATGCCCGCGTCCACGAACCGGGCCCACTCGCTGGTGGTCGCCGACGGCGCGGTGCCCGGGGCGGCGAGCTGGGTCGCGGTGGAGCAGGCCTCGCGGCCCTGGAAGACGTCGCGCAGGTCCAGGAACTGCGCGCCCTTGGCGGCTGCGACGGCCGCCAGATGGTCGGAGATCTCGGGGACCATGGAGTCCCTGGCCCAGTCGGCGTCCGCGTCCCAGAACGGGCAGCCGCCGGTGGTCTCCCTGGTCCAGCCGCTCTCGGCGTAGCGCATCTCGGAGCTGCGCGGGATCGGCGAGGGGTACGACTGCAGGATCAGGCGGTAACTGCCGTCGGCGTAGCCGTCGGTGGACATCACGGCCCGGATCTCGTCGATCGACTTGCCCACGTTCGCCATCGCGGTGTCCATCTTGGCGTCGATGGCGGCCTGCTGGTCGTCGTGGCAGTAGGAGTCCCAGATCAGGTAGTCCTTGACGCAGCTCTGGATCACGTCGGAGAAGCCGAGGTCGTTGCCACCGATCGACAGCGTGATCACCTTGACGTCGTTCTGCGCCGCGACGGTGGCGAGCTGATCCGCCTGCGGGGCCTCGCCCTTGAAGGACTGCCCACCGTCGGCGGCCCGGAAGATGTTCGCGGTGACGGCCCCCGAGCAGGCCAGGTTGATCTGGGTCTGGGCGACGGCGGCGGCGTCCCGGACCTCGGCCGAGTCCGAGCGGTCGCACCCGCTTGCGTAGGTGGACCCGTAGATCTTGCTCGGGTCGTACGAACTGCCGGTCCAGGAACGGTCGGTGCCGTCCCGGCTGCCGCTGGTGGTGTCGCTGTTGCCCATCCAGCGGCCGGCTTCACCGGAGATGTAGCTGTCGCCCATCGAGACGCTCGCGGTGGGACCGGTGGCGGCCTCGGCGGGGGCGGCGACCGTCAGTAGGGGGACGGTCAGCGCCGAGACGGCCAGGAACGGGACGATCTTCCGACAGGTGACTCTTCGAGAGGAGGGAAGCACGACGGAACTCCTACGAACGGCCTCCCGTCTGTGGGGTGGGGAGGCTCGGGTGAGGGTGGGCCGCCGGCCGGTGGCGCGATGAATGTGACATGACCGCGCTTGTTACCGCTAGGTATCTGCCACACCCAATTCGCTGTGTTACCGACGAGTTCAAATCCGTCGCGACCGGCTGCCCGCCGACTCCAGTACGGCCGCCAGGTCTGCGGCCAGCTGCGGAGCCTCGCGCGGCGCCAGGTCGGCGGTGGTGATCCGGACCCCGGGCGGGGACTGCAGCCGGAAGCGCGCGCCGGGCGCCACCACCCAGCCCCGCTGGACCAGCGCCGCCACCACGCCGGACTCGTCCGGCACCGGCGCCCAGACGTTGAGCCCACTGGCGCCGTGCGCCTCGATCCCGCGCGCCTCCAGCGCCGCCAGCAGCGCGTCCCGGCGGGCCCGGTAGGCCGCCGCCACCTCCGCGACGGGCGCGGCGTCGGTGCGCCACAGCTCGGCGACGGTGCGCTGGAGCAGCAGGCTGACCCAGCCGGTGTCGAGCCGCTGGCGGCCGAGCACCCGGTCCACGGTGTCCTGCTCGCCCAGCACCACGGAGACCCGCAGGTCCGGGCCGTACGCCTTGGCGGCCGAGCGGACCACCGCCCAACGACCGGCCGTCAGGGCGCCGTCCGGGCCGGCCGAGAGCGAGCAGTACGGCTGGTCGACCATCCCGTGCCCGTGGTCGTCCTCGATCAGCAGGGCGGCGGGGTGTCCGGCCAGCACCGCGCGCAGCTCGGCGGCGCGGGCCGGGGTGAGGGCGGCGCCGGTGGGGTTCTGCGCCCGTACGGTGACCACCACCGCGCGGGCGCCGGCCGCCAGCGCCTCGGCCAGCGAGGCGGGCAGCGGGCCCTCGTCGTCCAGCCGGACGGGCGCGGGGCGCAGCCCGAGGGCGGGCAGCAGGTCGAGCAGGCTGCCCCAGCCCGGGTCCTCGACGGCGACGGCGTCGCCGGGGCGCAACTGGGTGGCGAGGATCCGTTCGATGGCGTCCAGCGAGCCGGAGCAGACCGCCAGCGCGCCCTCGGGGGCGCCGTCCGCGCGGAAGGCGGCGCCCGCCAGCGCGAGCAGCCCGGGGTCGGTGGGCGAGTGGCCGTAGAGCACCGGCTCGCGGTCGCCGACGGCGGCCGCCACGGCGAGGGCGGGGGCGAGCGCGGGCAGCAGCGCGGTGTCCGGGTTCCCGGCGGAGAGGTCGCGGGCGCCCGGCGGGACGGGGATCTGGATCTGGTCACGCGGGGCCGTGACGGGCCGGTGGCGGATCCGGCTGCCCCGGCGCCCCGCCGTCTCGATCACGCCCCGATCGCGGAGCAGCCGGTAGGCGGCGGCCACGGTGTTGGGGTTGACCCCCAGCTCGGTCGCGACGTCCCGCAGCGGCGGCAGCGCGGCGCCGGGCGGCAACTCACCGGAGCTGACGGCGTGTTCGATGTCGGCCGCGATCTCACTGGCACGCCGACCTTTGATCCGATAGTCTCCTAGCACAAACAACAGTATGCACTAGTACATAGAGGTTGTCATGTCGGAGACCGCTTACGCCCAGACCGACCGCACCACCCCGACCCGCAACCGGGAGCGCGCCAGCGCCGAGCGCGAGGTCATCCACTCGATCCTGGACAGCAACTGGATCTGCCACCTCAGCTTCATAGCCGACGGCGCGCCGGTGGTCCTGCCCACCATCTACGCCCGCGTCGGCGGTTACCTCTACGTGCACGGCTCGACCGGCAGCCGCCCGCTGCGCGCGGCCGGCGCCGACGAGGGGCTGGCGGTGTGCGTCACGGTGACGCAGGTGGACGGGCTGGTGCTGGCCAAGTCCGCGTTCCACCACTCCGTCAACTTCCGTTCCGTGGTGGCCCACGGCATCGCCCACCAGGTCACCGACCCCGAGGAGCTGGCGGTCGCGCTGGACGCGCTGGTGGACCAGAGCGTGGCCGGCCGCTCGGCCGACGTCCGCCGGGCCAACGCCAAGGAGCTGGCGATGACCGCCGTGGTCCGGCTGGTGCTCGACGAGGTGTCGGCGAAGTCTCGCGAGGGCGGCGTCCGCGACGACGAGGCCGACCTCGGCCTGCCGCACTGGGCGGGCGTCGTCCCGGTCGCGACGGTGCACGGCACCCCCGAGCCCGACCCCTCGACCACCGTGCCGCTGCCCGCGTACCTGCGCGACCTCGGCTGAGGAGGCGTCCGATGCTGATCAGATCCTGGGACCGGGACAGCGAGGCAGAGTGGCGCATGGGGGCACCTCCCAGCCGAAGGCTGGGGGCGGCTGGCCGCCGGACGGGACTTCGGGCTGCTCGCCGCCAACGGTCCGGTGGGCAGCGGCCCGGTGCTCGTCCCCACCCACTTCGTGCTGGACGCGGAAGCCGGGGTGATCCTGGACGCACAGGCCCGGGCGCAGCTGCTGCGGCGGAACGCGCTGCGGCAGTGCCCGCAGGCTCCTGCGGGAGAGAGTTGACGTTACGTCCGGACGGGTGGCGGCAGGATCCGGGACAGTTCCCGGTCAGCCGCACAGCGCGCGAATTCACAGCGTGGCTGACGGTTCTTCGCACTGCTCTCCATCCCGTTCGTGGCCCTCTGCACCAAGGAGACCAACGGCCGCTCACCGGAGGAGACGGGCTGAACGCGGGCTGAACACTCGAACGGCGTGGCGCCGGTGCGGGACACGGGTGCCACGGCACACTTACGATCCACTTCGGCGGGCCGTATCCACGTCCGCTGTCCGCCGCTCGGAGCCTGGATGTAAACCCGGCGGCTCACCCGACGGAGAGGGCCATGAGCGGTTCCCGGCAGAACGTCACCTTCCCCAGCAACGGCGGCACGGCGCACGGTTACCTCGCGCTGCCACCCTCCGGGGTCGGCCCCGGCCTGGTGGTGATCCAGGAGTGGTGGGGGCTGACCTCGCACATCGCCGAGATGGCGGAACGATTCGCCGCCGAGGGGTTCGTCGTCCTCGCGCCCGACCTGTACGGCGGCGCGACCACCCACGACGGCGCCGAGGCCGCCCGGCTGGCGCGCGAACTGCCGGTGGGGCGCGCCGTCCAGGATCTGCGCGGCGCGGTGGACTTCCTGCTCGACCACCCGCAGACGGTCGGTGACTCCGTGGGCGTGGTCGGCTTCTGCATGGGCGGCGGGTTCGCGCTGGCCCTGGCCGCCCAGGAGGGCGAGCGGGTCGCAGCGGTGGTCCCCTTCTACGGGCTGCCCAGAGTCCCGGGCTACAACTACCGGGGTCTGACGGCCCATGTCCTCGGCCACTTCGCGGAGAGCGACCGCTCACTCCCGGTGGAGGTGGTGGACGAGGCCGCGACCCTGATCGGTGAGGCCACCGACCGCCTGCCGGAGATCCACTTCTACCCCGCCGGGCACGCCTTCATGAACGACGAGAACCTGCTCGGCACGTACGACGGCCTGCAGGCCCGGATCGCCTGGCAGCGGACGCTCAGCTTCCTCTGGGGGCACCTGGGGTGAACCCACCGGTTCGATAATCGGATGGACAGGCTGCCGGTAGGGCGGCCATAGTCACGACGATGAACAGTCATCAACCCGGCCGCTTCTCCTGGGCCGGCCGCAACTACCGCATCCAGACCGCCGCGACGGTGGTCAGCGGGCTCGGTAACGCGGCGGCGCCGATCGCCACCGCCTTCGCGGTGCTCGGCACCGGCGGCGGCGCCACCGAGGTCGGCTACGTCACGGCGGCCCGGCTGCTGCCCACGGTGCTCTTCCTGCTGATCGGCGGCGCGCTCGCCGACCGGCTGCCGCGCCACCACGTGATGGTCGCCGCCAACCTGTTCAACGCACTCTCCCAGGCCGCGCTCGCCGTACTGGTGCTCACCGGCAGTGTCCAGCTCTGGGAACTCCTGCTGCTGTCCGCCGCCGGCGGCGCTGGGCAGGCGTTCTACGGGCCGGCCGCCCAGGGCGTCCTCATGCAGAGCGTGCCGCAGGAGCACGCCGTCCAGGCGTTCTCGGTCTACCGGATGGCGATGAACGGCTCCCAGATCGGCGGCGCGGCGCTGGGCGGCGCACTGGTCGCCGCCGTCGGCCCCGGCTGGGTACTGGCGATCGACGCGGTCGGCTTCGCCGTCGCGGCGGGCCTGCGGGTCCTGCTCCGGATCGAGGCCGTGCCCGCCGGCCCCGCCGGTCTCGGCATGGTGCACGAGCTCCGCGCGGGCTGGCGGGAGTTCGCCTCCCGGCAGTGGCTCTGGGCGGTGGTGATCCAGTTCGGGGTGCTGATGGCCTGCATCGAGGCCGTCGAGACGGTGTACGGCCCGGTGGTCGCCCAACAGCGCCTCGGCGGCGCCCGGGACTGGGGGCTGGCGATGGCCGCCTTCGGCATCGGCATGGTCGTCTGCGGCGTGCTGACGGCGGGTTGGCGGCCGCGCCGCATCCTGCTGGTCGGCAACTACGGCGTCTTCCTGTTCGCCTGCCCCGCCCTGGCGCTCGCCGTCACCGCACCGCTGCCGGTGCTCGTCACCGCGATGTTCGCCTCCGGCGCCGGCGTGACGATCTTCGGGGTGAACTGGATGATCGCCCTCCAGCAGGAGATCCCGGTCGAGATGTTCTCCCGGGTCTCCGCCTACGACTCCCTCGGCTCCCTCGCCCTCGCCCCGGTCGGCACCGCCCTGGCCGGCCCCGCCGCCGACGCCCTGACCCTCGACGGCGCACTCTGGACCTGCGGCGTCCTGACCCTCGTCCTCGCCGCCCTCGCCATGGCCGTCCCCGAGGTCCGCCACCTCTCCCGGGCCGCCACCCCGGCCCAGGTGCCCGTCACCGCCGGGTGAATTCAGGGCCACCGGTTGGTGATTGGCACTGTCGAGGCTTGCCGGGCGACCCCTAGAGTCGGGCGTATGCGGATCAGAATCATCGATGCCTTCACCGACCGCCCGTTCGCCGGGAACCCGACAATCGGACTGGCAACCTGATCAATCCAGCCCCTCCGCCGCCCCCGGCGGCGCCGCGCGCACCTGGATTGCGCCGTCGTCGTCGACGAAGTACACCCCGTCGAGGTCGCCGAATGGAGCGGCCTGAAGAGTGGCGCTCAGGCGTGACACATCGACCCCGGGTAGCGGGATCACCGGGCCATAGTGATTGGGGATCACGCTTGGTGCAGCGCCCCTGCCGGAGACGCAAACCAAAGTCGTGATGCTGTTGGCTTCGGTCGCAGTCGCTACCTTCAAGTGCTCCCCCGGCGGCACGAGCTGCTGTGCCGGTCCGCTTAGCCATGCCGCTTCGAATGCCTGAAGCTGCTTTACGAATTGGCAGACCTGCATCGGTTGTCCAGGATAACGGGGGACGTCGAGGTCGAGGATCGGGCGACCAGGGTCGTCGACAAGGTTCATGTGGCTCATCAGCAAACCTCCTGTTCCTTAGCCTTCACCGTGAGGGCGGGGGCACGGCCCCGCAACCGGGCCAGAATCTGGCCAGAGGTCGCGTCATGAACCTTGATCCTCTCCCTCGCCCTGGCTCCTTAGCGCGGTCCCAGGCTCCGCCGGTTCGCCTCGTGGACGGCGGCGCGCAGATCACCGCGCCGGTCGTCTGCCCTTGGCAGCTCCCCCCGCAGCACGGCCTCGACCTCGCGGACGGTCGGCACTGCGTCGCCGGGGACCACGCGGCCGATGCACCTGGCGTGATTGATCAGCGCGTCCGCGATCATATTGGCGGTGTAAACGCCGCAGCCGCCCAAGTAGACGTGTCCGCCGCCGAGCGTGCCGGTTGCCGACCAGTCAGGATCAAGACTCACCAGGGGTGGGATGCCGAGCAGGGCAAGCGCGGACCTGAGGCGGATCACGGCCTCTTCCGCCGCCGCTTGGTGCCGCTGAAGAACGCTTACCTGCTCGTCGTCGTCCACAGCTCCCGCTCCCACCAATCGTCCGGTTGGTACTGGTCTACCGGTTGCGTTCCGCCACCAAGGGGGCACGAAGGGGGGCAAGATGTTCGGCATGTCGATTGGTGACCTGCTCCGGGAACTTCGAGTAGCCCAGACCTTGACGCAAGCTCAGGTAGCGGAACAGCTCAGCCTCTCCGCTGGCCGCATGGACGGCACCCCGACGGCCGACCAGTACAAGCGGTGGGAGCGCGGGAAGAACATCCCCGGATCGTTCTGGTTGGGGCACCTGTCCCAAGTGCTGGACGTGCCCTCGGAGATACTCACGGCCGAGGCTACGCTCACGCGTGTGGACCGTAGAGCCTTTTTGAGCCTTACCGCCATGGTGGCCACGCACGGCAAGGTCGCCGCCAGCCTGACCGCGAGCGTGGCCGGAGGAGACGCCGGTCCGCTCACAACCGTGCAGACCACCCACGGAACAGACCTCGTCATCGCCTCGCTCGCCGACAAGGGCACTACCCGGAACCTCTCCCGGTGGATGACTGACGGCGAGTCTGCACTCTTGCGGGTGAACGCCGCTGGCATCCTCGCCAAGGTCCCCGGGCAGGACCAGGCCGCCTCGGTGGTGCGGGTACTGGCCAACGACCCGGAGACGCAGCGGCTGTACGCCACGGCGGTACTTTCGCGCGTCGGTGCGCTCGACTGGGCCGCTGCTGCGGGCATCGTCGCCAACCCCCGCACAGCTGGCTCCCGGGCGTCCTTCCTGGCCGCCAGACTGGCACCCGAAACGCTCAACCCGCGCGACGCCGGGGCACGGTGGTGCTCCGCGCGGCTGCTCGGCGATCTGTCCCCGTATCTCGGATGGGAGTCCCCAGGTGCACGTGTTTGAAGTGAAGAACGCCGAGCTGGTCGAGAGCATCACCGAGCAGGCCAAAGCCGCCGGGGTCACGGACGGCGCCATCGTGTCGCTGATCGGCGCGGCTGACTCATTCACCGTTTCCACGATGCCAGCAGACGATGCGTCAGCTGACGTTGTCACAGACTATGACCAGCCGGCGGAGCTGCACGGCACGGGTGAGATCGTGGGCGGGGTCGTCCACGTCCACGGGACCTTCGCGGTGGCCGGTGACCTCGGAGTCTCCGGGCACCTGCACCGCGCCCAGATCGGCCACTGGTTCGCGCGCGCGTACGTACTGCCGACCAGCTAACCCACACCCAGTCACCAGCCGTCGAGCACAACCTCATCGCCGCCCGGCACCTTCACCGTTCGAGTCCTCTTCTGGTTGGCAACCGGGCCGTTCGACAGTGCTGCCACCGGAATAGCTTCAAGTGCCGCGTACGCGGTGACGATCAAGGCCCACATCCTCGCGCTGTCTGCCGCGCTCAGCCGACCAGCAGCCTGGTTGGCTAAGTCGCTCTCGACGGCAGCCGCGTAACGTTCCATCTGCTCCAAGGCATGCGCTAACTCAGGCGTCACGGCTTAACTCCCTGGCCAGTACGGGGAATCCGGCAAGCCACCGAACCCCGGATTCCCCGCAGCGCGGCCACACCAGGGTGAGGGGAACCGAAGGGGAAAACCTCGCCCTGGGGCCACAGTTGAGCCAGGCGACCCGGCCGGAGAGGAGCAGGACAAGCGGGAGAAGCCCACGAACTCCCGGTCAGGCCACCTGACTTGTGCCCCCTTTGAGACGGCCCACGGAAGGTACGTCCGTCTGGTTGGGGCGTCTTCCCGGACGCCAGCGCCGAGTCGATGAGTCCGCTCGAAGCCTGGGCGCGCAACCGGAGGGGAAGAACCCAGGGGGACGTTCGGCGCAGTTGAACACGGGAAGTCTTTAAGCGCGAATATCAAGACGCGCCACCCTTGAAGCTCTTAATGGCACCGGTGTTATCTACTAAGACCGAACCCATACGAGCCAAGCAGCGGAAGAAGATAAGGTCGCGATCGAAAGCGAACTCGTCCGAACGCTCAAAGCGAATATTCGGACCAGCAATACGAACGTAGAAACGGGACCAGTCGCCAAAGAGCAGCGATTGTTTGCCAAGCCCGATGGCATCAACGCCCGGATCGAGATAGACGGGCTCACCTAAGAGGCTTCCTACGCTACCGGTTCCCTCTAGCACTTCGATATCGAAGAGGTATCTATTCATGGAGTCCTTCAATGTGCGGATATAGCCAAGGGTGGAAGTCTCCATAAGCCAAGCGGCGCCCGGAGATCGTAAATATGGACTTGCCAAGCTCGTTTGCAAGTCGAAAAGGTTATCCGCCGACGGCTTGCCACCCGAACCGGTAGCACCCGTTACACCGACGGAGATCCCGTTGGCGACGCCAGATGGCTGACCGGAACCCGTTCCCGTAATCGCATATTTGCCGAAACCATTCGCCAGGGCGATAGCAGCCTGCGAAGTCAGATACCCGACAAGATCGAATGAAGCGTCCTGCGCCAACTCGGTGGTCACTGAAATCAAGAAGCCGAACTTATAGACCGGTAATGCTGCGGCACCTAATCCGGGGTCGGATTCGGGGATGGTCGCGCCCTCCGCAACTAAGGTCGCGGTCGAGAATCCGGATGATCGGGGAATTCTATACTCTTCGCCCGATTCCGTCATCAGCAGAAAGGCACCTGCGGAAAGTACGGAGCTCTGTTCGACTAATTCCTGGACGAGGGAATCCCCCCACGTAATCCCTACATTTCCAGAGGTGGTAAGAGTGGCGCGCTTTTCGATGCCGGGCGAATACCCGGAACGGGAACCGGCGAGGCTGAAATCTATCGGCGCCGGATTTTTCCGCAACACGGCATCTCGCAGCTGCTCGCCGAGACTCGGGTCGTAGTAGCCAGGTCGGGAAGCGGGGCTCCCTGATACCACTCGGCCGGATTCTAATGCCCCAAACGCCGCCGCCGATTCGGCGGACCGGTTTTCCTGCCTCGCGAGATCAACGAGCCTCGCGTCCAACTGGTCGAGCTCGGCGCTTAATCGAATAAACTCCGCGTTTTCCTCGCCGGTAAAATTCCGGTTCTCGTTGGCTGCCCGGTCGGCCAGGATCTTGGCCTTCTCCCAGGTACGCCGCCGGGAGTCTTTCACTAAATTCTGAACGTAAGACATTTCGCGCACACCTCTACACACATTCCAAATCGGATAATGTGCGCGAGGTCTTCGGCGGCTTCGATTCCGACTTCCAGGGCGTCACCGTGAAATCAACAACGGGACCCGAAGAATGGGCGCGTACCGCCATCTCCGGTGCTTGCGATGGCTGCCGGGGACGGCGCCTATTGAATTTTCACCAACCAGCTTACTCCCGTCCAGCCGCGAATGGAAGCTCCCCACAGGGGGGGCCTATGCCGGAATCCCAATCCTCGGAAATGTCAACGGCGAATTGGTTATATGCCCGGAATAACGGAGGCCGCAAAGGTGACATGGCCAAGCCCCGAGTAGTCAGTCCAGCACGACTGGCACTGCTGCCGTGCCACACCGACACCCAGGCCGCGAACAGCACCGCCCCGAGGACGGCGCCGCTTCCGTCCCGCAACTGCGGCAGTTCAGCCGTCCAGCACTGCGGCCCAGGAACAGGGGCCGGGAAGGGCATCGCGGCGGCAGCGCAGACCCCTTGCGTGGCCACCGGCTATCGGTGCCTCGCCCATGACCTCGGCAGCCCGTACGCGGCCGGGCCGTCGGCTCGGGACCGGGATGGCCAGGGGCGACCGAAGGAATGGCCGAGGTGTGCTTGAATGCCCAGCCAGCTGCCGCCCAGGGCCGGTCTTCTCTGCTGGCTGGGAGTTCCGCCGGGACGGAGAGCGAGAGGGCACGGCGCGAGAAGTTCCGGAAGGCGGAAAGGTCGCAGGTCGGGAGGGGGCGGACACTCTCTACGACCATGGCTCAGCCGGAAGGCCACTGGTCAGAGCCTCCTTGGTCACACCGTGCAACAGAATGGAAGAGATCAAAGAATTGCCATCGTGCATTGTTATGTCGAAAATGGCTCAATATGCAATCGGCTCTGATGGTAAGTAGGACGGGTCGATTGGTCTTAACCAATCGGCAGTCTTTCGAACCATCAGGCCCCCTTCGAGCCGACCAGAAAATCCATGCCACCAAAAATCCTGGGCCCAGAATAAAATGCGGCGTACGCGTACGCGTTGCACCCGTTTCAAAATTGGTCTCGACCATTTTTATGGACAATGTCTAATGTGGCCCTCCGTCAGTTCTGAACCCACCATGGTGCCAACTCCCATGCCGCAAAAGGATGGTGACCGTAAGTCCGTTTTTTTTTCTGGTAGAGGTCGGGGGCTCCACCGAGGCGGGTCCGCGTGGACAATCTCTAAACGACGATCTTAAGTCGAAATTTCCCCAATTTTATCGAAATGTGGCGCATTTTAGGTGAGGATGAGTCAGAAGGGCCGAAGGCCGGCGAGGCTCCCAGTTGAGAGGCCATCACCTGATGGTCCGAATCCCCTATGTGCCTCGAAGCTCCGCCGCTCCGGATACTTATGCATCGATCTTCCTAGCCCGAAACCCAGTCGGCGGAAACCCGACGCGACGCTGCTCCGCCAAGCTGCGACGGCTAGGGGGGCAGCCCTGCCCCCTCGCAGCCCCTGCGAATGCTGGGAGGGGGCAGAGGGGGCAACCTCCCACCCTTACCCCCACGTGCGCGCGCGGCAGAGGTGGGATCGCCTGCCCCCTGCCCCCCGCGAAGGGTCACTGCCCGAAAGCGGAAGGTGACCACTCGGACTGGGACCACTTGGACTCCTCGCCGTCCTTCTGGCCTACCTCATCGCCGAACCAATAGCCTCGCGTCCCTCTCCGCTTTCGCGGTGCCATGGTGGGGCTGGTTGGGTCCGTGCTGGCAGCGTCGGCGCGTTCGTAGAAGGTGGCGGCAGCGAGCTGGTGATAGCCGTTGACCTGGGCCCAGTCCACATAACGCGCGTACAGGGCCGTCCGGGGTATCCAGCCTGCTAGTTGCCCGTCGGCGAGGAAGGCCCGAACGGGGTCGGCGATGAGCCGGTAGTCGTCGGTCTCCTGTCGGACGGATTGGGGTGGGTCGAAGCAGTTCCGGGCCATCAGGCGTACGAGGCCGTGGACCGCCAGGACGAGCAGGCCGCGCAGCTCCGACGGGGTGGTGAGCTTGTCGAGCTGGTTCGGGTCGGCCACCCCGGCTGGGAAGTAGCCGGTAAAGGGCAGCACGATCCACCGGCTGAAGAACCCTTCCGTGGTGTCCGCGCTGCGGGGCAGCGCATTGAAGGCGGCGATCAGCAGTGCCCTGCATGTGAATTTGAATGGTTGGCCGTATTTCCGTTCAGCATTGAGTGGGTCTTCCCCGGTGACCTTCTTGAAGTTCTCGGTTGCTTTGAAGATCCTCGGATCGACGTCGCCGACCAGATTAGCGAGCTTGCCGTGCAGTTCGGCGACCATAAAGCGATTCTCGTCAAGACTTTGCGGCGATACCGCAGAGATGTTTGCCCCGCCTGCGAGGGATTTCACGAGTTTCAGGAAGGTTCCTTTTCCGTTCCGGCCTGGCCCATTCAAGAGCACTGCCTTGTTCAGTGGATTCGCGTTGAATAGGGTGTATCCGATAACCTCTTCGATGAACTCCCGGGTGTCGCTAGGAAATACCTCTTCGAGCCATTGTTCGATGGCCGGGCATTTCGCATCTGGGTCCCATTCGACAGGGATTCTGATCGTGCTTGGTATGGCCGGGTCGTGGGGACTAAGTTCTCCTGTTCGCCAGTCGAGTAATCCGTTCGGCAGGTTCAGGAATTGGGTGTCCTGGTTTTCGTCGGTGAACAGTGGCGGTTGACAGCTGAGACTGGCCAGAACGTTTGAGACATGAGTGCGCCGTCCGCGATCACCCAATAGCCGGAAAACGCGTTCGCTGACAATTCGCTCGCCGTTGTCCCGCCAGACGCCTTCGGTGTACGCGTACAGGTGCCCCGTGTAATCGACGGCGATCGGGCCTTCATTTTCGACGGCCGCGACGAGCTTGGTGAGCAGGAGGCCGATTTCCTTTTTGAAGAATCGACTCGGCCTGTTCAGGGGTATACTCGACCTTGGTTGGGTTTGGTTAGTATCAGTGGTCGGGTCTCCTGGCTGGGGCCCGGCCGACCCATGTGCCGTCGTCATGAGCCAGCCCCGTTTGATTCCGGCGAAGCGAGCAGCAGGACGGCGATTCGGGACTTCTGCGCATCGGTCAATGGCGGCGCAGAATTAACCATCTTCTGAATTTGCACTTCTAGGTTGTGCGCACGGAGTTCGGCACGTGCCGCATCGGCTTGCGCTTCATTTCCAACTGACGAATGACCGGCAATGAGGGCAATCAAGTGACGACGGGTAGGATCTAGATCTCGCGACATCGCGGGCTCCCTTACGGAACTCCGCGAGGTCGGCCACTACTCCCCGCCTGGCGGACCGCAGTCAACGCCCTAAGCCTCAGCTACTTGCTGTTCCTGCCAGCCTAGTGCTTCAGATCGCCAGCCGGAAGGGCAGTTTCCCGGCGCGGCCAGCCGTGGTGATCTTCGCGGCCAGGACCGGGTCATTCGGGTCCGGGAGATTCGGCTCAGGGGATATGACTCCCCAGCTCAGGCACCGTGCACATTGCTGCCTTCCGCGTGCGGATATCCATTTCGGACCATCGGGGGTATCGACCAGTGCAGACCAGGACGAGCCGCAATCGCGACATACGGCGCGGACCAATTCACGCATCGGAATCGCCGCCATCGCGCCATTCGATGATGACGGCTTCCAGCGGCTCGAATACGCCGTAGCGGCCCTGCGGCGGCGCCGTGAGCGTCACCGTTGCGAGGAGTCGCAGGATCTCCCGTTGCTGTCCGAGCGGCGCAGCGGACCACGCCTTCCCGACCGCAGCGACATCACCGCTGTCGGCGACACCGTCGAGCGGCGAGACCGCAGCGGTCGCCGCCAGCTCAGCATCTATCGCCGTAATCCTGGCGTCGATGTAGCCCGTGCCAGCAGCGAGCTGCCGGGTACTGGTGATCTCGCCCTTCGCGAAGGCGACTCCGAGGGCATCGCGCCGGGCGAGCAACGTGAGTTTCTCGTCCCGCAGCGAGGCTGTGTCCACGCCGGGCCGATCGGGCGTCAGGAACTCCGCGATGTCGGCCCGTGCCATCCGCGCCACCAGCACCGACGTGACAAAGCCGTCGACCTCGGCGGCCGACCGCACGCAGTGCCCGCCGTGGTGGTAGACGGGTCTTCCGTTACACCGACGGACCTTCGTCGTGTCGCCGTCATCGCAGATGCCGCACCGGTAGATCCCGCTCCCCAGCCAGCGCGGCACACTCCCGGGTGGCGAGCAGCGATGGGCTGGATCGGTGAACCGGTCATTCAGGGCCAGCCGCTGTTCCTCCGTCAGGATCGCGTCGTAGGCGCCCGCCTTGACGATCTCGCCATGGCGCGTCGAGTGGCCGCTGATCCGGGGGTTCGTGATGATCTGCTGGACGGTCCGAGCGGTCCACCTGCCGTTGCCGGTAGAGGTCGGCACGCCGCGCCTGTTCAGGTCAGCCACGATCTGACACATACTCACACCGGACAGCAACTGGCGGGCCCACGACTGGATCAGCGCCGCTTCGTCGGGCCGGGACCGGGCCATGTCGAGGTACGGCACCGCGACTGGCAGCATCCGGTACTCGCCCGCCTCCCGGTCCCAGGTGCGGCGTTCCATCACCTCGACACCGTAGCCGTACGGCCTGCGACCGCCACCGCCGAAGACGCCCTCCTCGGCCTGCCGCTCGCGTGCATCTCCGACCCGGTCGCCCTTGTGCGCGGTCTCCAGGTTCGCGTCGTTGGTCGCCGCCCGCAGCGCGTGTTTACCCCACGACGTGGCGAGGTCGTAGACCGGCGCCGCCATCGTCGTGTGCACCCTAAGGCGCGGCGCGAGTGGCAGGAAGCTCTCCAGCTCCGCCGGATCACGGTGCAGCCGGTCCGGGTGCACCACTAGCAGGTGCTTGACCTTCCCGGCCTTCAGCAGGCTGAGCAGCCGGAGGTACCCCGGACGGTCCTTGCGGCCCGGCCGGTACGCGGACAGGTCGTCGTCGGCGATCACCTCGTCGATGGACAGGCCGTCCTTCGCGGCGAGCCTGCGGAGGTTCTTCTCCTGGGTGTCCACGCCCACACGGGCCCCGGTGCGGTCGGACGACAGACGGCAGTAGATGACGTTCATGGCGGCTCACGCGACCTTCCATCCGGCCGGAAGCTCGACCTCGATGGTTTCCCGGGTGACGTGCACCATTCGGCCCTCACGCGGCACGCCCTGCCGGTCAAGGCAGGAATGGATGGCCGCCTCCATTACCTCGACGCCGGTCGCTCCGACCAGCTTCCCCGCCTCGATGTCCTGCTCGGTGACCTCGATCTCGATCTCGACAGTGCTCATGGTGGCCACCTCCTCACCCCCCAGTGTGCTCCTTCGGCACACCAAACCGTTCGCCGGGAACCCCGCCGCCGTCTGTGTACTGGACGGCCCCGACTGGCCCGACCCGGCCTGGATGCAGCGCGTCGCCGCCGAGCTGAACCTCTCGGAGACCGCCTTCGTCCGCCCGCTCCCGACTGGAGGCGAGGCGGACTGGGGTCTGCGCTGGTTCACCCCCGCCACCGAGGTCAACCTCTGCGGGCACGCGACCCTCGCCACCGTGCACGCGCTGCGCTCGGACGAGCTGCTCGGCGAGGGCTGGGTACGTCTCGCGACCCGCAGCGGTGTCCTGCTCGCCCGGCCCGAACCGGACGGCAGCATCACGCTGGACTTCCCCGCCAACCCGCACCACCCCGTCCCGACCCCGCCCGGCCTGGCAGAGGCCCTCGGCTGCCCGGTGTCCGAGACCTTCGACACCGGGGCACTGGCCGACCTGATGGCGCTGCTCCCGGACGAGAAGTCCGTCCGCACGCTCGCCCCGAACCTCGCGGCGGTCGCCGAACTGCCCACCCGGGGCGTGATCGTCACAGCCCCCGCCGACGACCCGTCGGCCGGGTACCAGTTCGTCTCCCGCTTCTTCGGCCCAGCCTCCGGCATCCCAGAGGACCCGGTCACGGGCAGCGCCCACACCGCGCTCGCCCCCTACTGGGGGAAGCTCCTCGGCACCACCCGGCTGACGGGCTACCAGGCGTCGGCACGCGGCGGCCTGGTGGTCTGCGAGGTGACGGGCGAGCGGGTCCTGCTCTCCGGCAGCGCGGTGACGGTACTGGAGGGATCGCTCAGCCCGTCGGCAGCCAGCTGACGTGCCCGGCGAGCAGCGCGTACCCGACGAAGGCGACGGTGTCGATCAGCGCGTGAGCGACCACCAGCGGCATCACCCGCCCCCAACGGCGGTACAGCAGGCAGAAGACGGCGCCCATCACCATGTTGCCGACCAGCCCGCCGACGCCCTGGTACAGGTGGTACGAGCCGCGCAGCACCGAACTGGTGACGAGGACGGCCGGCCAACTCCAGCCGACCTGCCCGAGCCGCCGGACCAGGTAGCCGAGGACGATCACCTCTTCGAGGATCGCGTTCTGCCAGGCAGAGGCGATCAGTACAGGGATCCGCCACCAGACGTCCGGCAGACCTGACGGCGCGACGGTCAGGTTGACGCCGAACGCCTGCGCACCGAGGTAGAGGGCCAGGCCGGAGCCGCCGATCGCGGCGGCGACGGCCGCGCCCCGCCCGAAGTCACCGAGCTTGCGGCGGAGGTCGAAGCCGAGCACCCGCAGTGAGGTGCCCTCTCGGACCAGCAGGTAGCCGACCAGCACCACCGGCATCAGGCCGCGCAGAATGTAGTAGGTCTGCCAGGCCAGGTCGAGCCAGGGCCGGCCGGGTGCCGCCGAGGCGTTCAGGGTGGCGACCTGCTTGCCGAGCGCGAGCGGCGCGGTGATCGACCCGGCGAAGCTGATCAGGGCGCTGACGCCGCTGGCGCCGAGCGAGAGCCCGAGCACGATCAGCAACTCCACGCCGAGTAGCCGACGGGACGGCGCAGCGGTCTCGGGCTCGGTCGAAACGGTGGTCACCAGGTCTCCAGCACGCGCGGCACGGGCCGGCGAACGGACCTACCGCCGGGCCGATCATCCTTACATACCGAGATGAGCCAGAGCTCTCACCCCACACTGGAGCCGTCACCCCACCGGCCAGGTGTGCACCGGCTCGCCGGTCCGCATGTGCTCCATGTACCGCCGGGTCATGGTCGCGATGGACGCCGCCCGGTCCATGCCGTACTGCTCGCGGAGCCGGTGCACGACGGCGGCCTGCCAGGCCGCGCCGTTGGTCCGCCGCACGCAGCGCTGCTCGATGATGCCGAGGTAGCGGTCCCGGTCCCCCGGCTCGATGCCCCACTCGTCCAGGCCCTGGTACGCGAGCGGGAGCAGCTCGTTCAGTACCAGGTCCGTCACCGGGACGGCGGCGGTGCCGCGCGCCCCCCGGCCGTGCTTGGGCCACTGGAGCACGCTCTCGATGCCGTACCGGGCACCGCTGTGGAAGTTCTCGTCGGCCTGTGCGAAGCCGAGCCTGGTCCAGACCGGCCTGGGCTGCTCGGCGAGCACCCGGACCAGCCCGTAGTAGAACGCGGCGTTGGCCAGCGTGTCGGCGACGGTCGGCCCGGCGGGCAGGCAGCGGTTCTCCACCCTCAGGTGCGGGACGCCGCCGGCGATGTCGTAGACCGGCCGGTTCCAGCGGTAGATGGTGCCGTTGTGCAGCCGCATCTCCGCGAGCTTCGGTACGCCGCCGGAGGCCAGCACCTTGACCGGGTCCTCGTCATCGCAGATCGGCAGCAGGGCGGGGAAGTACCGCAGGTTCTCGGCGAACAGGTCGAGCGCGCTGTCCACCCAGCGCTCGCCGAACCAGGTGATCGGGCGCACGCCCTGGGTCTTGAGCTCCGCCGAACGGGTGTCGCAGGCCTGCTGGAAGAGTACTGGGCGCGTCTCGCGCCAGAGTTCCCGGCCGAACAGGAACGGTGAGTTCGCGCCGAGCGCCACCTGAACGGAGGAGATCGCCTGGGCCGCGTTCCAGACCGACGCGAACCGGTCCGGGGTGACCTGCAGGTGCAGTTGGAGCGAGGTGGCGGCGGCCTCGGCGACCATCGAGACCGACTCGACCGCCAGCCGTTCCACCCCCTCGATGTCGAGCGCGATGTCCTCGCCGCGCGCGGCCAGGATCTGGTCGCTGAGCAGCGTGTACCGGTCGTTGCGGGACATGCTCTCGACGCCGGTGTGGTCCAGGTCGAGCGTCGGCAGGATCCCGACCATCACGATTCTGGCGCCGACCTCGGCGGCCTGCCGGTCGGCGTAGCGCAAACCGGTGTCGATCTCCTCGCGGAGTTCCTCCAGCACATGGCCGGAGAGCCGGTGCGGTGCGATGTTCACCTCGATGTTGAACCGGCCCAGCTCGGTCTGGAAGTCGCTGGAGGCGATCGCGCCGAGCACCTGCTCGTTGCTCATCAGCGGCAGGCCCTGTTCGTCGGCGAGGTTCAGCTCGATCTCCAGGCCCATCATGGCCCTGGGGCGGTCGAACCGCCCCTCTCGCAGCATCCGTTCCAACGCGTCCTGACAGGACTGGAGCTTCCGGCGGTACAGCTGCCGGTCGGAGAGTTCGGCACGCGTCGCCACGACCTTCTCGCCCATGGGTGCCCCTTCACCTAGGTCGACGGTTACTGCATCATGCCCAGCCGGAAGATCGATAGCCCAGCCGCTCGAACGGGTTGGCGACACAACAGATCTGACGATCAGTCAGCAGAATCATCGACTTGCCCGTCGCCACCGAACGTGATATGAAGGTCACCCTGCGCACCTGTTCGAGTAGAATTCGCACTGCGCTCAAGCCCGGTTCCATGCCGCTCCGAGTCCGCTCGTCGACGGCAGGACCCCGCCCGCACCGCGATCATGCCCAACCGGACACGGCCAGGTCCCGTCACGCCAATGCCACGCCGGTATGCCGCACTCGCACGCCGATCTAGCACGGAGAGGCGCCCCGCCATGACTCTGCAGACACCCCAGCCCCCGCCCGCCGCGCTGCGCGCGGTCCTCGCGGCACTCGACTCCGAGACCGCGCTACGCCCGCCCGCCGCCTCCGCCCTGCGCGGCGCAGCGGGCCCGCTGCTGCCGGCGCATCCGCTCGCGGTCCATGTGCTGGAGGGTCCGGGTGCCGAGCTCTCCACGGCGCCGCGCACCGGCTGGCGCTTCCTGATCAAACAGAGCTCGGCCAAGCAGGGCTCGACGGATCAGGGATCGGCCGAGATCACGGCGGCGGCCGAGGTGATCGAGACGCCGGGCGGCTACGCGTTCTCGCACTTCACCGCCGGCCCGTACCTGGACTCGACCGTCCGCGCCCTGCGGCAGGCGTGGCAGCTGGCCCAGGCCTCGCGCACGCGGCACCTGCCGAGGCTGCTGTCGATGCCCCACCACTACGCCACCGCGCTCTGGCTCCACCACCCCGAGGTGGGCCCGGCGACCGACCTGCTGATCCCGCTGGCACCGGCCCCGCTCGGCATCACGGCCCACCGGGTCTACCCGGCCGCCGACCTGCTGGCCCTGCTGGAGCGCACCCACGCCCCGGCGCCGCTGGCGCTCAACATCTCCTGAGCCTCCCTTTCACCCGGACGGACCAGTCCCGCTGACCGGAGTCAGCCGGACGGCACTGACCCGTCCGGACCACCCCGCACCCGTGATCAGCCATCCCAATGGGTGATCACAGGCCCCGACTTGTGGCGCAAATCACCAAATCGCTGCGCGGCGCTCCCAGGAGGCAGACACTGGGAGTCAGCGGCGAGGGCCGGTAGCCCTACCCGCTGAAGCGCCGGTTCACACCCGAACCGGCGGGGAGGCTCCGACCAGTATGGCGGGCGCAAGGGGCGTCCGTGGGGCGGGCCGGGACCGTAAGCGAAGCGAGGGTACGAGCTATGTGCCAGCACCGTCCTGAGTGCCCGTCGGCGGAGTCGGCCGACCGTGAAGCGGCCGTGCCGGTGGCGCGCCACCCCGAACAGGGGTGGAGCCTGCTCTGCAACGGCGTCCTGCTCTTCGAGGACACCGGTGAGCTGCTGCCCGACGGCCGGGTGATCGCCCCGCGCCGTCCGCTGGTCCTGATCGGCTGAGGCAGCGAACACGGGCCGGGACCACGGGGGTCCGGACAGACCGACGGCCCCGGCGGAGAGTCACTCTCCGCCGGGGCCGTCGGCATACCCGCAGGTCAGACGCCCACAGATCAGACGCCTACCGCTCAGACGCCGTAGTCGTCCAGCGGCGGGCAGGAGCAGACCAGGTTGCGGTCGCCGTACGCGCCGTCGATCCGGCTCACCGGCGGCCAGTACTTGTCCGCCGGGTTGACGCCGGCCGGGAAGACGGCCTCCTGGCGCGAGTAGCCGTGCTCCCACTCACCGGCCATGGTCGCGGCGGTGTGCGGGGCGTTGCGCAGCGGGTTGTCGTCCGCCGCCCACTCGCCGGAGCCGACCTTCTCGATCTCCGCGCGGATCTCGATCATCGCGGCGCAGAACCGGTCGATCTCGTACAGGTCCTCGGACTCGGTCGGCTCGATCATCAGCGTGCCGGCCACCGGGAAGGACATGGTCGGGGCGTGGAAGCCGTAGTCGATCAGGCGCTTGGCGATGTCGTCCACGGTCACCCCCGTCTCCTTGGTGAGCGGGCGCAGGTCGATGATGCACTCGTGCGCGACCAGCCCGCCGGGGCCGGTGTAGAGCACCGGGAAGTGCGGGGCGAGGCGCTTGGCGATGTAGTTGGCGTTCAGCACCGCGACCTGGGTCGCGCGGCGCAGGCCCTCGCCGCCCATCAGGCGGACGTACGCCCAGGAGATCGGCAGGATGGCCGCCGAGCCCCACGGCGCCGCCGAGATCGGGCCGACACCGGTGGCCGGGCCGGCCTCGCTCTGCAGCGGGTGGTTCGGCAGGTACGGCGCGAGGTGCGAGCGCACCGCGACCGGGCCGACGCCGGGGCCGCCGCCGCCGTGCGGGATGCAGAAGGTCTTGTGCAGGTTCAGGTGCGAGACGTCCGCGCCGAACTTGCCCGGCTTGGCCAGGCCGACCAGGGCGTTCAGGTTGGCACCGTCGACGTACACCTGGCCGCCGGCCTCGTGGACGGCCGCGCAGATGTCGGTGATCTGGGTCTCGAACACGCCGTGGGTGGACGGGTAGGTGACCATCAGCACGGCGAGCTGGTCGCGGTGCTGGTCGATCTTGGCCTGCAGGTCCTCGACGTCGACGTCACCGTCGGTCAGGGTCTTGACCACGACGACCCGCATGCCGGCCATCACGGCGGAGGCCGCGTTGGTGCCGTGCGCGGACGCCGGGATCAGGCAGACGTCACGCTGGGTGTCGCCGTTGGAGCGGTGGAAGGCGCGGACGGCCAGCAGACCGGCCAGCTCGCCCTGCGAACCGGCGTTCGGCTGGATGGACACCGCGTCGTAGCCTGTGACCTCGACGAGCTGCTGCTCCAGCTGGCGGATCAGCGTGAGGAAGCCCTGCGCCTGGTCGATCGGCGCGAACGGGTGCAGCTGGCCGAACTCGGGCCAGGTGACCGGCTCCATCTCGGTGGTCGCGTTGAGCTTCATGGTGCAGGAGCCCAGCGGGATCATGCCCCGGTCCAGCGCGTAGTCCCGGTCCGACAGGCGGCGCAGGTAGCGCAGCATGGCGGTCTCGGAGCGGTGGCTGTGGAAGACCGGGTGGGTCAGGTACTCGTCCGTGCGGAGCAGCGCGGCGGGCAGCGTGTCGGCGGTCTCGGCCACCTCGGCGCCGATGACGCCGAACGCGGACCAGACGCCGGCCAGGTGCTCGCGGGTGGTGGTCTCGTCGCAGGAGACCGAGATCAGGTCCTCGCCGTCCTGGAAGACGTTGATCCCGTTCTCGCGCGCGGCGGCGGCAACGTCCGCGGCCCGGCCCGGGACGCGGGCGGTGACGGTGTCGAAGAACTCGCCGTGCAGCAGCTCGACGCCCCCGGCACGCAGGCCGACCGCGAGGGCGGCGGCGTAGCGGTGGGTACGGCGGGCGATATCGGCCAGGCCGTCGGGGCCGTGGTAGACGGCGTACATCGAGGCCATCACGGCCAGCAGCACCTGAGCGGTACAGATGTTGCTGGTCGCCTTCTCGCGGCGGATGTGCTGCTCACGGGTCTGCAGCGCCAGGCGGTAGGCGCGGTTGCCGTCCGCGTCGACGGAGACGCCGACCAGGCGGCCGGGCAGGTTGCGGGCGTACTCGGCGCGCACGGCCAGGTAGCCGGCGTGCGGGCCGCCGAAGCCCATCGGGACACCGAAGCGCTGCGAGGTGCCGCAGGCGATGTCGGCGCCGAGCGAGCCCGGCGACTTGAGCAGGGTGAGGGCCAGCAGGTCGGCGGCGACGGCGACGATCGCGCCCAGGCCGTGCGCCTGGTCTATGACGGGGGCCAGGTCGCGGACCGCGCCGGAGGCGCCCGGGTACTGGAGCAGCACACCGAAGACGCCGCGCTCGGCGATCTCGGCCGGGATGCCGGCGGAGAGGTCGGCGACGACCACCTCGACACCGGTCGGCTCGGCGCGGGTCCGGATCACGGCCACGGTCTGCGGCAGCGTGTCGGCGTCGACCAGGAAGACGCCGTTCTTGACCTTGCCGACGCGGCGGGCCAGCGCCATCGCCTCGGCGGCGGCGGTGCCCTCGTCCAGCAGGGAGGAGCCGGAGGTGGCCAGGCCGGTCAGGTCGGAGACCAGGGTCTGGAAGTTGATCAGAGCCTCGAGGCGGCCCTGCGAGATCTCCGGCTGGTACGGGGTGTAGGCGGTGTACCAGGCCGGGTTCTCCAGCACGTTGCGCAGGATCACCGGCGGGGTGAACGTGCCGTAGTAGCCGAGGCCGATCATCGGCTGCAGCACCTGGTTGCGGGAGGCCAGCTCCCGCAGCTCGGCGAGCACCTGGGCCTCGCTGCGGCCGTCCGGGAGGGCGAGCGCGGTGATGCTGCGGATCGCCTCGGGTACGGCGACGGCGGACAGCTCGTCCAGCGAGCCGTAGCCGACATGGGCAAGCATCTTGTCCTGCGCGGCCGCGTCCGGGCCGATGTGGCGGGTCTCGAAGGGGCTGGCCTGCTCAAGCTCGGTGAGCGTCGCGTCGCTGTGGCGACCGGTGGTCGGCTGGGCGTTCATGGGGGTCGAGGCCTCCTGGTCACGGACCGGCGGGGGTACGCACGCCGGATGGGCCCTTGGCCGCTGTGGGGACAGCGGGGGCTCTCCGGGTACGGACCCGACAGGCCTCCCCCTCTGTCATCGGTACCTGAGAGCTTCGCCCGCACGGGATGCCCGGGGGCGGCCCGTCGGCTTGCACCGTCGGTGAAGGTGGTGCCGTCGGCTCCCTCGCCGGCGGTCCTGCCCTACTTTCCAGAGTGACCTATCCCACACGGTACGGATGCCTGAGAGATTCCGGGGAGGAGTTGCTCCTTCGGCGCCCCTGCCCCTTGTTCTCGCGGGGTGGGGACTCTCCCGCGCGGGCTCGGCGGTCGCGCCCAGGGTACCAGCGCAAACCCTCCGGATCACGGGCGCTGTCACGGGCCCCGTCAGGTCGACCGGGACGGATGCGGACGACCCGGACAGCCCAGTCCGCTCCCGTACGGCGGCGCTCGGGTCGCCGCCGTCCGATTGATGGCTTTTCGTATGAGATGGCGGATGGATAGCTCCTCCAGCCGCCCCCTGACGTTGGCAGGAGCACTTGCACTGGAGGACAGCGTGCAGACCGATATCGATCCGCGAGACCTGATCGGACACAAGGCGGTCGACCGGAACGGTGACAAGATCGGCACGGTCGACGAGGTGTATCTCGACGACGCGACCGGTGAGCCCGAATGGGCTGCGGTGCGGACGGGGATCTTCGGCCGGGACGCGTTCGTCCCGCTGACCACCAGCGAGTTCTCGGGCGAGGAACTCAAGGTCCCGTACGACAAGTCGCTGATCAAGGAGTCGCCCGACTTCGGCGTGGGCCAGCATCTCTCGCCCGCCCAGGAACTGCAGCTCTACCGCTACTACGGGCTCGACACCAACAGCGCCGCACCCCCGCCGTCGGCCGGCAACGGGTCCCGGGGCGACCTCGACTTCGGCGCCACCCCGAACGCCGGCACCCAGAACACCACCGTCCAGAACGCCACGATCCAGACCGGCGGTACCCAGAACACCACCGTCCAGAACGGCAGCGTCCAGAACGGCGCCGCCCCGAACGGAGCTCCGCCGATGGCGTTCACCGCCTCCGCCGACCACCAGAAGACCTCCTCCACCCTTGAGAAGCCGATGACCAGCGCACCCACGACCGCCGCCCCCATGGCCAGGCCCACCGAAGCCGACACCCGCAACCTCGGCGCCCCGACCGTCGAACGGCCGGGCATGCCCGCGGCGGCGACCAGTTCCCCGAACGGCCCGGTGGAGATCACCTGCCGCGAGGAGCGCCTGGAGATCACCACCGAGTGGCACACCATCGGCACCGCGACGCTGCGCAAGTACGTCACGACGGAGGCCGTGGAGCGCCGGGTGCCGGTGGTCCGCGAGCGGGTCCGGGTCGAACGGGTCCCGGTCACCGAGGCGGAGCGCGCCTCGCTGAGCGAGCAGGAGATCGCCGACGCGACGGAGGAGGTGACCCTGCGCGAGGAGCGGCCGGTGGTGCACAAGTACCTGGCGCCGATCGAGCGGGTCCGCCTGGTGGTCGAGCGGTACACCGAGGAGGCGCTGATCCGCGAGGATCTCCGCCGCGAGCAGGTCGAGATCCAGGACTCCTCGATGCCCGCCGCGCCGTCGGCACCGGCGACGGCCCAGTCGGCAGGCGGACAGCTGCCGTCCAATGCCCGGCCCGAGCCGCTGCGCCCGTCCTGACGACCGGCTCACGCGTGGCCCTGCCCCCTCGTCAAGGGGTCAGGGCCACGCGTGTTCCAAAGATTCACCGATCGATATTTGACATAGTGAAGTATCTGAGGGCATCGTTACTTCAGTTCGTTTACTTTCGTCCGCCTGAAGCGCTTCGCGCCGGGCGGCCCTGAACTGGAGGAAGAACCCGTGAGTGAGGCACCACAGCCCACCGCCACGGCCTCGAAGCCGAGCAGCGCGCGCGTGCTCCCCGCCCTGGTACTGGCGATGCTGGCGTACAGCGTGGTGCAGACCGCAGTCGTCCCGATCCTGCCGTCGCTGGCCAAGGAGCTGAACGTCTCCGGCTCCAACATCACCTGGCTGATGACGGCCAACCTGCTCTCGGCCGCCGTGCTCACCCCGCTGCTGGGCCGCTTCGGCGACCTGCGCGGGCGCAAGCCGATGCTGATGATCTCGCTGGGCGGCCTGATCGCCGGTTCGGCCCTCGCCGTCAGCACCCACTCCTTCACCCTGCTGGTCATCGCCCGCGTCCTGCAGGGCGCCGGCGGTGGCGTGCTGCCGCTCGCGATCAGCATCGTCCGCGACGAGCTGCCCAAGGAGAAGGTCACCGGCGGCGTCGCCGCGATCTCCGCCTCGATGGGCGTCGGCTCGGGCCTCGGCCTGGTGGCCACCGGCCTGCTGCTGGAGCACTGGAGCTACAAGTCCATCTTCTGGATGGGCCTGATCTTCGGTCTGATCGCCGCCGTCCTGGTCGCCGTGCGCGTCCCGCAGGACCCGGTGGTCGACAAGGAGGGCGGCGCCGACCCGCTCGGCGCGATCACGCTGGCCGGCTGGCTGTCCGCACTGCTGGTCGCCGTCAGCCAGGGCAACGAGTGGGGCTGGACCTCCACCAAGACCCTCGGTCTGTTCGCCGTCGCCGCCGTCGTGGCGCTGGCCTGGATCGTCATCGAGTCCAAGGTCAAGCACCCGCTCGTGGACATGAAGATGATGTCCCGCCCGGCCGTGGCCTTCACCAACATCTCCGGCCTGCTCATCGGCTTCGGGATGTACGGCTCCTTCATGGTGATCAGCAACTTCGCGCAGACCCCGGCGAAGTTCACCCACTACGGCTTCACCGCCACCGTGCTGCACGCCGGCGTGATGCTGCTGCCGTCCGCCGTCGGCTCGATGCTCGCCGCCCCGGTCGGCGCGTTGCTGATCGCCCGTCGCGGACCGCGCCTGCCGCTGGTCCTCGGCGGCGCGCTCGGTGCCGTCTCGATGGCGTACCTGGCCCTGCGGCACAGCGCCGAGGGTGACATCTACACCGCCTCCGCCATCTTCGGCCTCGGTGTCGGCCTCGCCTACGCCGCCATGCCGGCCTACATCAACGGCGCCGTGCCCGCCGAGCAGAGCGGCATCGCCAACGGCATGAACGCCGTGCTGCGCACCGTCGGTGGCGCCATCGGCACCGCCGTGATGGCCGCGATCCTGACCGGCGACACCATCAAGGGCCTGCCCATCCCGCTGCCGACCCTGGACGCGTACAAGCACGCGTTCTGGACGACGGCCGCGATGTGCCTGATCGCCGCCGTGGTGCCGTTCGCCATCCGCCGCATCAAGCCCGCCGCCACCGCCACGGCGGACCAGACCCCCAGCCCCGAGCTGGCCAAGACCGACGCCTGACGAGGCGTCCGCCCTCGCGCCCCGGGACAGGGCGCGAGGGGACTGGACCTCGACGGTCGATGAGGGCATCGCGACCGCCTGAGGCCCAGCCCGACAACCGGCCCCGCAGCTGAAACCAGCTGCGGGGCCGTTGCCGTTCTTGCGGGACGGGGTACGCCGAGGGGCCCGGGGAAGTGCGCGAAACCGGAAGACCGCAGACCGTTGCCTTCCGATCTCGCGCAGTCCTCGCGCCCCTACCTACTGGCGCAGCCACTCGGTGAGCGGCAGCGGCTCCGAGGGCTGGAGCTCCGGATCGTCCACCGCGAAGGTACGGACCCGGCCCACCTCTCCACCGGGCGTCTCGAACCGTACGGTCACCCGGCCGACCCCGCTGCCCTGCACCCAACCGGGGCCGAGCTGAGTGTGCGTCACGTCCTGACCGGGCCACCAGCGCCGGGCGGCCACCGGTACGACTGGCTCGACCGGCTCCTCGACCGGCCCGGGCCCGGACTCCGACTCCGGTTCATGCTCGGGCTCCGCCGCCTCCTCCTCGTGCACCAGTTGGGCGAACAGGTCCTCCTGGGAGAAGTCGGCCAGCTGGGAGACGCCCACCCCGAGCAGCCGGACCCCTCCCGTGGTGTTCACCGCCAGGGCCAGCCGCCGGGCCGTCTCGGAGATCACCGCCGCGTCGTCCGTCGGTGCGCGGAGCGTCTCCGACCTGGTCAGGGTGGAGAAGTCGAACCGGCGCACCTTCAGCACCACCGTCCGGCCCGAGCGCCCGGCCGCGTGCAGCCGGGCGACACAGCGGGCCGCCAGTACGTCCACCTCGTGCAGGATGCGGTCCCGGTCCGCGAGGTCCACCTCGAAGGTGTCCTCCACCGAGACCGACTTGGCGTCCCGGTCCGGCACCACCGGGCGCGAGTCGAAGCCGATCGACATCTGGTGGACGCCCGCGCCGTGTGCCTTCCCGAGGAGTTGCACCAGCTCGCCCTCCCCCGCCTCCGCCAGGTCGGCGACCGTCATCAGCCCGACCCGGTGCAGCACCTGCTCGGTGGCCGGGCCGACCCCGGGCAGCGCACGGACCGGCATCCGGCTCAGCACGGCCCGTTCGGAGCCGATGCCGACCAGCACGAAGCCGTCGGGCTTGGCCTGCTCGGAGGCGATCTTCGCCATCAGCTTGGACCCGGCCGCGCCGACCGACGCCGTCAGGCCCGTCCGCCGCTGGATGTCGGCCCGCAGGTCCTCCGCGATCGCCACCACCAGCTCCGGCCCGCCGGCCGGCCCCGCCGCCGCCAGCGCGGGCCCGTACGGCCCCGCCTCCAGGTCGACGAACGCCTCGTCCAGGCTGAGCGGCTCGACCAGCGGCGAAAGCTCCCGCAGCAGCCCCATCACCGTCTCGCTGACCTGCCGGTACGCGCCGAACCGGCCAGACAGGAAGGCCGCGTTCGGGCAGAGCCGCCGGGCCTGGGCCATCGGCATCGCGGAGTGCACACCGAACTTCCGTGCCTCGTACGAGGCCGTCGACACCACCCCGCGCCCGCCGAGGCCGCCGACCACCACGGGCTTGCCGCGCAGGCTCGGTTTGGCCGCCTGCTCCACCGCAGCGAAGAAGGCGTCCATGTCGAGGTGAATAATGCTCGGAACCGATCGCACCTGCCGATCATGCCGCAGGGGTACGACAATTCCCGGTCAGCGCCGATCAGTGCCGCGCCGCGTCGGCCAGCGCCTCGGCGATACCGGGCTCCTTGGCGCCCAGGAGCGCCGGATCCGGCCGCAGCGAGGCGCTCAGCGCGGCCTTCCCCGCCCCCGGGATCTCCCGCAGACCGCCGTAGTACCAGGTGGCGTCGTGCGGCTCGTCCACACCGACCGCGTACGAGTCGATGCCCGCCGCCTCGCAGAGCGCGAGCGCGCGCCGGACGTGGAAGCCCTGGCTCACCAGCACGGCCCGGTCCACGCCGAAGATCCGCCGGGCCCGGGTGCAGGAGTCCCAAGTGTCGAAGCCCGCGTAGTCGCGCACCACCCGCACGGCGGGCACACCGTGCGCGACCAGGTAGCCGCCCATGGCGTCGGGCTCGTCGTAGGCGACCCGACCGTTGTCGCCGGTCACCAGGATCGCCTGGACCTTGTGCTCCTGAAAGAGCGTCAGCGCCGCGTCCAGCCGGTGCTCGAGGTACGGCGAGGGCTTGCCGTCGACCAGCCCGGCGCCGAACACCACCGCGACCGGCGCGGACGGCGCACTCCCGACCGTACCGACCCGGTCCCCCGCGCTCAGCCAGAGCCAGGCGGGCGGTGCCAGCGCCAGCACGGTCAGCAGGGTCGCCGCCTGGAACGCCCTACGCTGCGCGCGTCTGCCGCGCAGCCGGATCCGAGGTATTCGTACCACTGTGCCCCCGCCTGACTTGCTCGTTCAACCGTCTTGACCGACTCACCTGCCCCGACGACGGCGAAGGCCCGGACGGTTCCCCGTCCGGGCCTCCCGTACGCCTCCGCCACCGGTTCACCCCGCGCGGTTGCGGCGCTGGGCGAGCTCGTCGGAGGGGTCGTGCCCGATCAGGGTCTCGCCGGTGTCCATCCGCTCCGCCTGCAGCCGCCCGAGGGCGGTCTCCAGCTCGTGCCAGACGGCCCCGACGGCGATGCCGAAGACGCCCTGACCGCCCTTCAGCAGATCGACCAGCTGCTGCGGCGAGGTGCACTCGTAAACGGTGGCACCGTCACTCATCAGGGTGAGCCCGGTCAGGTCGGCGGCCTCGACGGACTGCAGATGGGTGACGGCCACCCGGATGTTCTGCAGCGACACCCCGGCGTCCAACAGCCGCTTGACGATCTTCAGCAGCAGGATGTCGTGGAAGCTGTAGAGCCGCTGGCTGCTCGCGGGGTACGCCGAGCGGACGCTCGGCTGCAGCAGCCCGGTGCGCGCCCAGTAGTCCAGCTGGCGGTAGGTGATGCCGGCCGCCGCACAGGCCGTCGGACCCCGGTAGCCGACCAGCCCGGAGGTCGGCGGCAGCCGCTCGATGGCCGGCTGCCCGGCCTGCACGGCCGGGAAACGCCCGACCCGGGGCCGCTCGCCCTCCGGCTGCTCGGGGACGGCGGAGTCCCGCACCGACTCGCGCACCCGCTCCAGCAGGGTGCGTGCGGAGCGCGGGACGTGCACGGAGCACAGGGTTCCAACAGCCGCCTCGTCGCCAATGCCGCTCATGCCAACCTCCGTCCGCTCGTCCGGTGCGCCTTCGTGCGCCATCGGGGCCCAGGTGGAGTAACTCACCGGAGCCACTCCTGACGGTAGGCAGTCGCCCGGGACCCGTCAACGATCGCCACGCCGAGGCTCGGCACCAATATCACTCAGTCGAGTGGTTTTTCGTGCCCCTAGTGTGGGTATGCGGACGGACTTTGGCAAAACCCGACTTGCGGGCGAAGAGCGCTGGAGCTAACTACTGCTGCGGCTGACTATCGCCGGAGCCGACTACTGCTGGCCGCCGAAGTCCTCCGGCGAGACCTGGTCGAGGAACTCGCGGAACTTCTCCACCTCGTCCTCCTGCTCGTCCGGGATCGCGATGCCCGCCTCGGCGAGCACCTCCTCGCTCCCGTAGATCGGAGTCCCCGTACGCAGCGCGAGGGCTATCGCGTCCGAAGGGCGGGCGCTCACCTCCACGCCGCCCGAGAAGACCAGCTCGGCGTAGAACACGCCCTCCCTGAGATCACTGATCCGGACCTCGGTGAGCTGCTGTCCCAGCGCCTCCAGCACGTCTTTGAAGAGGTCGTGCGTCAGTGGGCGCACCGGAGTCATGCCCTGTTGGGCGAAGGCGATCGCGGTCGCCTCACCAGGGCCGATCCAGATCGGCAGGTACCGATCGCCCCCTACCTCCCGCAGCAGCACGATCGGCTGGTTGGAAGGCATCTCCACCCGGACACCTACGACGTCGAGCTCATTCACAGTCGCAACCCTATGACCCATGCCCCGGATATGAAAGCGCAGCCGGTCCGAGGGGCCGTCACTGCGGGCCCGAGGGCCTGGCTCGTACAGCCCGGAAGTGGATCTGCGCCGGGCTCGGGCTTACATCTGCACTCCCAGCGCCTGGAGGCAAGCCAGGCCCGGCTCGGGCTTACATCCGGGCTCTCAGGCCGGCCTGGACCATCGCGGCGTGCAGGCGGACCGAGAGGGTCGCCAGTTCGCGCGCGGTGGCCTCGGCGTGGGCCCTGGTCTGCGGGTTGCGGTGGCGGCGCAGCGGCGCGACCACCTGGTCGACCAGCGACACCTCGCGGTCGGCCGCCGCCTTCATCGCCCGCAGGTGGCGCGGCTCCAGGCCGTACCGCCCGAGTTCGGCGACCAGCCTGGCGACCTGCAGCGCCTCCCCGTCGTACCCGCCGTCGGGCCCGGCGGCGACCAGCCCGTACGCCTCCCACTCGACGAGCTCGCGCTCCTCGGCCTCGGCGGCCGCGAGCAGCTCGGCCCGGCCGAGCCGGACGCCGGGCGCCGCGCCGGAGGCGGCGACCAGCTCCCGGTCCGCCTCCTCCAGCGGACCGGGCCTGATCTCGGGGGCGGGCAGCGCGGGCGGCGCCTCGCCACGCTCGATCGCGTCCAGGTGCTCGCGGATCACCCGCAGCGGCAGGTAGTGGTCCCGCTGGACGCGCAGCACGTACGCCAGCCGCTCCAGGTCGGCCGGGCTGAACTTGCGGTAGCCCGAGGGCGTCCGCTGCGGCTCGACCAGGCCCTCCGCCTCGAGGAAGCGGATCTTGGAGATGGTGACCTCGGGGAAGTCATCCCGAAGGAACGTCAGCACGGCGCCGATACTGAGCAGTTCGTCACCGCGCCGCCGTACCTCTCCCGCCCTGCGGGAGCCGGGTACGGACGTGGCCTCTACGGACGAAGAAGGGGTGTGCGCGGTCACTCGGTCTCCTGCCGACGTTGTGTTCAGTACCCCCGCTGGTGGCTGGCGAAGAACACCAGCCGGTACTTCCCGATCTGCACCTCGTCGCCGTTGTTGAGCGCCACCTCGTCGATCCGCTCCCGGTTCACGTACGTGCCGTTGAGGCTGCCCACGTCGGCCACCACGAAGCCGCCGGCCGGAATCCGGCGGAACTCCACGTGCCGCCGGGAGACCGTGACGTCGTCCAGGAAGATGTCACCCTCCGGGTGACGCCCGGCGGTGGTGATGTCGGCGTCGAGCAGGAAGCGGCTGCCGGAGTTCGGGCCGCGCTGCACGATCAGCAGGGCCGAGCCCGGCGGCAGCGCGTCGATCGCCGACAGCACCTCGGCCGACAGCGCCGGCGTGGCGCCGGTGCCGGTGGCGTTGGGGTCGTACGACTCCAGGCCGGAGATGGAGATGGTCGAGGTGGCCTCCACCGCACTCTCGGGCTGGAAGCCGCCACGCAGCGGGGAGCCGCAGTTGGAGCAGAACCGGGCCCCGACGGGGTTCTGGTTCCCGCACCTGGGGCACGGAGTGGTGCCAGCCATGTTCGAAGCCTCCTGGCGCGGCAGACCCGACGGGTCGTGCCCGGCGTAGGGATCCGGGGCAAACCCTCCACCAGTGGTTGAGGGTCCTGTCGGGAAACCTATGCGCGGCGCGCCCGAAGCATCGGCCGACGCGCCGTAGCCGGCCGAATTGCCGCCGACCTGCGCACCGGCACCGTCCCGGAACATCGGACGCTCGGCGTACTGGCCCTCCCCGGGCGCGGGCCGCATCCCGGGGACGCCGGCCTCCTCGTCCGCCCGGCGGTGGCGCGCCGTCGGCATCTCCACGGCGGCGGCCCGGCGGTTGTTACGGCCGAACAATTTCGAGAACAGACTCACGGGCGAATCCCCTTGCGTGTGACAGACCCGCCCGCGGGGCAGGGTGAGAATCTCGGACAGGCGGTGATCCCGGCATCCGGCCGGGGTCTAGCCAGTGGTGCGTCCCAGAGTGGTACGTCCAAGTGTCGCCGATGTGCCCCAAGTGTCCTGCACCGGGGGCGTCCGGCAGCTGACGGAGCGTGCGGTGGTCGCCCCGTCACTTCGCCGCCGGCTTGGCGTACTGGAGGGTCTTCGGGTCGGCCAGCGCGTCGACGACCACCTTCTGCTGCTCGGTGATGGTCGCGCGGGCCTGCTGCTTCTCCAGGGTGCGGACGACGCCGCCCGGGATGTTCAGCGCAGGCGTCAGGTCCTGCGGGTTCCCGACCACGGTGAAGCGGAACGGCTGCGACACGCTCCTGCCGTCGATCTGCACGCCGCCCACCGACGAGTCGGTGAAGTAGGTGCCGGCCACCACTCGCACATCGTTGATCTGAATCGCCTCCGCCCCCGCTGCTCTGAGTTCCTGCAGGGTGTCGAGCAGCATATCGGCCTTCACCTGCCCTTGGGGGTCATCGACCGTCAGTACGATGCCCGGACCTGTGGCCGTGACCGTACCGGCGAGCACACCGAGCTCCGCCGTCTTCTGCCTGGTCTGCTCCTGGGCTTCCTTGGCCTGGTTGGAACTGTTCTCCAGCTGGGTCAGGGACTGCTCCAGTTGCGCCTTCTCCTGCTGAAGACGCTGCTGACGGCTGTCCAGTTCGTCGAGAATCCGGACAAGATCCTCCTGCCGGGCACCACGCAGCTGGCTGTGGTCGTTGGTCGAACGCACCTGGATGGCCAGAGCCAGCCCGAGCGAGAACAGCAGCAGCGCCACCACCAGTTGCCCGCGCGAGAGGCGCGGCGGCCAGAGTGCCGCCTTCAGCCTGCGCCGCGCGTCGGACGGCGGCTCGGCGGGCGCGGTGGACTGAGCAGACCCAGCGGGCTGCACGGGCTCGGCCGGTCCAGCCGACGGCTCATCTGATGGATCGTCAACATCCGCTGCCTCCGGCACAGTTACCGGTTCAACCGCTGACTCCTCCGCCGCCGCCGGCTCCACCACTTCTTCATCCGGCAGCTGCTCGCTGCTCTTGTCCTGGTCCTTGTCCTCTTCCATGTCGCGTCCTCTCAGGCCCGGAAGACATGTCGGCGGATCGCGGCGGCATTGGAGAAGATCCGGATACCGAGCACGACCACCACGCCGGTGGAGAGCTGCGAGCCGACCCCGAGCTGGTCGCCGAGGAAGACGATCAGCGCGGCGACGACCACGTTGGAGAGGAACGACACCACGAAGACCTTGTCGTCGAAGATCCCGTCCAGCATCGCGCGCACCCCGCCGAAGACCGCGTCCACCGCCGCCACCACGGCGATCGGCAGATACGGCACCACGGCGTCGGGCACCGAGGGCTGGACGAAGAGGCCGACGACCACCCCGATGGCGAGGCCCAGTACGGCAATCACGGCTTTGGTGCTCCTGTCCCTGTGGTTGACGTCGCGGTGGGCGAGTCCGAAGTGAGTGGCTGCGCGTACCGCAGCGTGATGCCGAGCGCTGCGGGCACCGTCAGCTTCTTCTGTACCGAGAGTGTCGACCTGATCCCGTAGCTGTCCTGAATGATCTTCAGGTACCGCCCGGCCTCGTCGTCCTGGAAGGCCGCGGCCAGCCGGGGCCCGTCCCCGGCCACCAGCACCGTGTACGGCGGCACGAGCGGCCGGTTGTCGACCAGGATGGCGTCACCCGCCGCCCGGATCGCGGAGAGCACGGTGAGCCGCTGCCCGTTGACCGAGACGGCCTCGGCCCCCGCCTGCCAGAGCCCGTTCACGATCAGCTGGAGATCCCGGTCACGCAGTCGTCCGGTGTCGTGGAAGCCGTCCGCCAGACGAGGGTCACTCGCCGAGCCACCGCCGGTGCCCGAGGCGTCGTCGATCACCAGCTTCACGCCCGGCCCCGACACCTCACCCGTACCGACCCGCCCGGCCAGCTCGGCCAGGCTCCCGTTGCTGCCGGTCGGCAGTGCCTGCTGCTGGGCCCGGTCGACCTGGTGGCGGAGGTCCTGGATCTGCTTCTGCATCCGGTCGGCCGCGCCGGTCGAGTCGTTGACCCGTCGGACCAGCGCGTCGCGCTCCTTGGCCAGGGTCGGCTCGGCCTCGTGCGAGGTGACCGCACCCACCGTGACCACCGTGGTGGCGAGTGCCAGGCCGAGCGCGAGGATCAGCCGTCCCCGCAGCGAACCGGGCAGCCTGCTGGTCCCCTCACGGCCGTTCGCGCGGGCCGCCTCGGCGTAGCCGTCGTCCAGGCTGTGTTCCATCACGGTGGTCAGCAGGGACATCGAGGCGTCGGGACGGGCGAAACGCCCGTCCCGATCACTCGGCATCGGCTGTGCTGGCATGCGGAACATCGTCCCACGTCGCCGACCCACCGGGCGCACAGCCCCCGTCGTTCACCCGCTGATCACCCAGCGGGGGCGACAGGCCCGGTCGCCGCCCCCGCCGTCCCGTCCAAGAGCCCGTCCAACAGCCCGTTCAGCGCCCGGCGCCGTCCACCACCGCCGCCCACTCGTCGAGCAGCTGCTCGGTGGCCGCGTCGTCCGGGCCCTCGGCCCACAGATGCGTCACGGCCTCCGCCGGGTCGGGCAGCACCAGCGTCCAGCGCCCGTCCGGCTCGACCACCCGGACACCGTCCGTGGTGTCCAGCCGCCGGCTGCCCGCCGCCTCCACCACGGAACGCATGACCATGCCCTTCGCCGCCCACGGCGTCGCGATGTCCCGGCGCTGGATGTGCGCCTGCGGGATCCGCGCGTCGATCTGGCTCAGCGTGAGCTGCGTCCTGGCCACCAGCCCGAGCAGCCGGACGAAGGCCGCCGCACCGTCCAGCACCTCGCTGAACTCGGGGACGACGAACCCGCCACGCCCGTCCCCGCCGAACACCGTGCCGTCGGCCGCGGCGGCCTTGGCGAGGTCGTCCGGCGAGGTCGTCGTCCAGATGACCTGGGTGCCGTGGTACGCCGCGACCTGCTCGGCGATCCGCGTCGTGGTCACCGGCAGTGCGACCTGCCCGCTGCGCCGCTCGGCCGCGACCAGGTCGAGCAGCACCAGCAGTGCCCGGTCGTCCTGGATCACCCGGCCGAGCTCGTCCACGAACGAGACGCGTTCACCCACCGGGTCGAACCGCACCCCGAAGGCCGCCCGCGAGGAGGCCACCAGTTCACCGAGCCGGGCAAGTCCGGCCCGCCGCTCGTCGGCGTCCTCGGTCGGCCGGGCCTCGTCCAGCCCGCTGCTGACGGTGAGCGCCTCCACGCCGAGGCGGCCCAGGATGCTCGGCAGCACCAGCCCCGCACTGCCGTGCGCGGTGTCGACCACCACCTTCAGCCCGGACTCCCGGACACCAGTGGTGTCCACCGCCCGCAGCAGGTTGCCCGCGTAGGAGTCGAAGACACTCGACGGGAACGTCAGGTCACCGATCTCACCGGGGAAGGCACGCCGGTACTCCTGCCGCGCGTAGACCCGGTCGAGCTTGCGCTGACCGGCCTGCGAGAGGTCGGCGCCACGCTCGTCGAAGAACAGGATGTCCAGCGAGTCCGGCACACCGGGCGTGGTACGCAGGAAGATCCCACCGGCACTCCCACGCGCGGTGTGCTGCCGGGCGACCGGCATCGGGACGTTCTCCAGGTCTCGGACGTCGATCGCGCTGGTCTGCAACCCCGAGATCATCGCCCGTTTGAGCGCACGCGCACCACGCGAGTGGTCACGCGCGATGGTGACGGTGGCACCCTTCTTGAGCGTCGTCGCATACGCGCCGGCGAGCCGGACGGCCAGTTCCGGGGTGATCTCCACGTTGAGGATGCCGGAGACGCCACGCAGCCCGAAGAGATGCTCCTGCCCCCGGGACTCCCAGATCACCGAGGTGTTGACGAAGGCGCCGGCCTCGATGGTCTTGAACGGGTAGACCCGGACGTTGCCCGAGATGATCGACTCCTCGCCGATCAGGCACTCGTCGCCGATCACCGCACCGTCGTCGATCCGGGCGGCCCGCATCACATCGGTGTTCTTGCCGACCACACAGCCACGCAGGTTGCACTGCGGACCGATGTAGACGTTGTCGTGGATCACCGCCTTGTGCAGGAACGCACCACGCTTGACCACCACGTTGCTGCCGAGCACGGTGTGCTCGCGCAGCTCGACCCCGGCCTCGACCTTCGCGTAGTCGCCGATGTAGAGCGGCCCCCGCAGCACCGCCTCCGGGTCCACCTCCGCGCCCTCGGCCACCCAGACGCCCGGCGAGATCTCGAAGCCGTCCAGCTCGACCTCGACCTTGCCCTCCAGCACGTCCGCCTGGGCCTTCTGGTAGCTCTCGTGGGTGCCCACGTCCTCCCAGTAGCCCTCGGCGACGTAGCCGTAGACCGGCTTGCCATCCTTGAGCAGCTGCGGGAAGACGTCGCTCGACCAGTCGACCGACTCCCCCGCCGCCACGTAGTCGAAGACCTCCGGCTCCATCACGTAGATGCCGGTGTTCACCGTGTCCGAGAAGACCTGGCCCCAGGTCGGCTTCTCCAGGAAGCGTTCGACCCGCCCCTCGTCGTCCGTGATGGTGATACCGAATTCCAGCGGATTGGGCACCCTGGTCAGACAGACCGTGACGAGCGCGCCCTTCTCACGGTGGAAGGCCATCAGGTCCGAGAGATCGAAGTCGGTCAGCGCGTCGCCGGAGATCACCAGGAAGGAGTCGTCCCGGAGCGCGTCCTCCGCGTTTTTGACGCTCCCGGCCGTACCGAGCGGGGTCTCCTCATTGGCATATGTGAGGTGCATACCCAGCTCTTCGCCGTCCCCGAAGTAGTTCTTCACCAAGGAGGCCAAGAACTGCACGGTGACGACGGTGTCCGTGAGGCCGTGCCGCTTGAGCAGACGCAGGACGTGCTCCATGATCGGCCTGTTCACGACCGGAAGCAGCGGCTTGGGCATGCTCGAGGTCATCGGGCGGAGTCGGGTGCCCTCGCCCCCTGCCATCACAACGGCTTTCATTTCGGGTGCGTCCTCCTTCGAGGTTTTGAAAAACCCAGGGGTCCATCAAACCGTTCCAGAGCACCTCTACCCGGATAAGCACGCCCGACGCGCCACCGTGACGTGCGAATCGTCTCACCGGGGGAAGACGACGAAGCGGAAGGCGGGCCTCAGGCGGCCGCACCACCCAGGCGGTCCGCCTTAACGATCTGACGGGCCTGCACCGCGTACAGGATCGCGGACCACCAGTAGAGCGCCGTCCCCCACCAGATGAACGCCCAGCTGACCACCAGCGCGGGCGTGGCGACCCAGCTGTGACCCGCACCGATGAGCAGGAGTGGAAACCCGTACATCAGATTGAAGGTGGCAGCCTTGCCGAGAAAAGTCACCTGCAGCGGCCCGTATCCGTGCCGGTTCAGAATCGCCAGCACGGAGGCACCGAAGGCCTCCCGGGCCAACAGGATCGCCGTCACCCACCAGGGCAGAATCCCACGCCAGGTCAGCCCGACCAGCGTGGACAGCACGAACAGCCGGTCCGCCGCCGGGTCGAGGATCTGTCCGAGCCGGCTGATCTGCCCCCACCGACGGGCGAGCTTGCCATCCAGGTAGTCACTGATCCCGCTCAACATCAGGATCAGGATCGCCCAGCCGTCGTTGTTCGGACCGCCGAACTCCGGCCACAGAATCAGCCACAGGAAGATGGGCACACCCACCAGCCGAGCCATGCTGAGCAGGTTGGGAATGGTGAGGACACGGTCGGTCTGAACGCGCGTCTCCTGGACCTCCACCTGGGGGCCTCCTGTACGGTACGACAACTCTGCGGCACTGACCTTACAGCAGAAAAGCCCCCCATCCGTTCCCGGATGAGGGGCTTCCCTTGAATGATTGTTCGGCGGCGTCCTACTCTCCCACAGGGTCCCCCCTGCAGTACCATCGGCGCTACGAGGCTTAGCTTCCGGGTTCGGAATGTAAC
>NZ_JARXZC010000047.1 GCF_029894335.1 Kitasatospora sp. MAP5-34
AGCGTCCCCGGCTTCACGTCCGCGTCCGCATCCGGGATGGTGACGGTGTCGTCGGTGGCGGTCCAGGATTCGACGAGTTCGCGGATCTCGGTCAGGCCGGTGTCCTGGCCGACCGGGGAGGCGCCGGCCCGGCAGAGCTTGATGCCGTTGTACCGGGCGGGGTTGTGGGAGGCGGTGAACATCGCGCCGGGCAGGTCCAGGCGGCCGGAGGCGTAGTACAGCTGGTCGGTCGAGCAGAGCCCGATCTCGACCACGTCCGCGCCGTACGCGGCCGCGCCCTCGGCGAACGCCCGCGACAGGGACGGCGACGACGGCCGCATGTCATGGCCGACCACGATCGCCGACGCGCCGGTCACCCGCACGAACGCCGCACCGAACGCCCGCGACAGCGACTCGTCCCACTGGTCCGGCACCACACCCCGGACGTCGTACGCCTTCACCAACTGCTTAAGGTCCCGCACTACCGCTCCCACCAGGATCTTCCGGGTACTCGACCGAACGAGGGCAGCGTACCTGGCGGCAAGGGTGCGGAAAGTTCAGTTCTCCGGGGAGCGAAGCACCCGGAGGTGCCCTCGGCGGCCGGCTTCGCCGGGGCCGGCCTCGGGGGGGCGGCCCGGGCGCGGGGCGCGGTCCTGCGGGCGGGCGGCTTCGCGGACGGCGTTGGCGAGGGCTTCGAGGTCGTCGCTGGAGCGGCGGACCGGGCCGACGTCGGGGGCGAGCCGGACGACCTCCCAGCCGCGCGGGGCGGTGAGGCGCTCGGCGTGCTCGGCGCACAGGTCGTAGCAGTGCGGCTCGGCGTACGTCGCGAGCGGGCCGAGGACGGCGGTGGAGTCCGCGTAGACGTACGTCAGCGTGGCGACGGCCGGTCGGCCGCACGCGGTCCGCGAACAACGACGTACAGAGCTCACGAGGGTGGACGGTACCGCACTACCGGCCGGGCCGCGAAGACCCGCCCCCGGCGAGTGTCCCGTGTCGCCCACGCGGGGCTGTCGGGATGGTCCACTTCCGGGGCCGCAAGGGCTACTCTCGACACTGATATGGAGAGCTCTGCACACCGATCACCGGCAGATCCACCGCAGCGGCGCAAGCATCGCGACCGCCACGGGCGCGGCCTGCGCGGACCGCTGGCGCCGCCTCAGGTGCCGATCTCGCTCACCCGCTCCGAGCTGTTCGACGACTACGTACGCGAGTCGGTGGAACGTCTGGAGCGGCGCTGGCCGCAGCTGGTGGACGTGGAGTTCGCCGTCCAGGAGGTACCGCTGCCCGAACGGGGCGCGGCCGATCCGGAGAGCGTTCCGCTCGGCCGGTTGATCCCGGCGAAGCAGGGCAGCAAGAGCCGGATCGTGGTCTACCGCCGCCCGGTGGAGATCCGCGCCAAGGCGCGGGAGGACCGGGCGGCGCTCGTCCACGAGATCCTGATCGAGCAGGTGGCCGACCTGCTCGGGCTCTCGCCCGATGCGATTGATCCTCGGTTCGACGAGGACTGAACCCGCAGCCGTAGCAGGGGCACGAGGGGGTGTGCGAGATCGGAGGCTGCGGGTCGTTGCCTTCCGATTCGCGCAGTTCCTCGCGCCCCTGAGGTACCCAGGTGCCTACTTGATCAGGACCCCCGGGTCCTGATCGGCCTGGGGTACCTGGACCGTGCTGTGGTCGTCGCGGAGGGGCTGGATGGTGAACATCGGGATGTTGTTGACGTTCACCGCGAGCATCCGGGCCGCGACCACCGGGCCGCCCGACTCGGTCTCCACGGTGAGCCCGAAGACGCCGTTCAGGCCGGCGGGCTCGGGTACCTGCATGCCGACCGTCGCGCCGGCCGGGATGCTGACCTCCTGGGAGGCGGGGGTGCCGCCGCCGCTGCCCGCCGACACCGACACCTTGACCTTCGCCGCGTCACCGCTGGAGGTGAGGTAGAGCGTGCCGGCGCCGCCGCCCCGGTTCTCCGCGATGCCGGCCCGCTGCCCGATCAGTGCGCTGCCGGTGATCCAGGCCGCGTCCGACTTGCCGTTCTGACTGCGGTCGACCCGGATCGAGGCGACGATCGGGGTCGGGTGGGCCGGGTCGCTCGGGGTCAGCCGTAGTGCGCCGACCTCGCCCCGGTTGACCTGTTGCGTGGTGCCACCGACAACCTGCTGCAGGTCGGTGGCGGCGATCATGCCGGCCTTGACGTGGATGGTCTCGTGCCCGGCGGGAGTGAACCAGCCGTTCTTGCCCGAGATCTGGATCTTCAGGTCGGCGTCGTCGTCACCGGGGGCGACGATCACCAGGCGCGCCGCCGACATGTCGGCGGGCAGCCCGGGCAGGACCACCGAGGAGGTGGGTTCCACCGAGGCGGGGATCCAGTCGGCACCCTTGGTGCCGTCCGTGGCGTGCACCGCCGCGCCGACCCGGCCGCTGCGGGCGATCACGTGCAGCGCCAGGTCGTTGACGTTCTGGGCGAAGGTCGGCAGCCGCAGGTCCTGCGAGCTGCCGGCCGGGAGGGTGATGCCGGTGGCGGCGTCGTTGTCGATCGGGCCCTTGTCGCCGTACAGCTTGAGGTCCACCACCGCCGGGACGCTGTCGGCGTTGACCAGGCTCACGTAGTCGACCCGGTCGCCCGCCGTGCTGACGCCGGAGAACCAGAAGCTGGTACCGGCCGGGGTGCAGTTGATGCCGGACATGCCGACACCCGACTGGTCGGTGACGGTGGTGGTCTGGGTGACGCTGAAGCCCGGGGCGTACCCGCCGGTGGCGACAGCCAGCGTGCCGGGGGCGGTGTCACCGGTGGCCGCCGGTCCGGTGGCCGGGACGCCGGGCTTGGTGAGCACCAGCCGGGAGCCGCTCGGCGCTCCCCCGGGCGTGCCGGAGGGGGCGGGCGAGGCCGCCGGGGTGGCCGGGGGCTGCGCCACGTCCGAGAGGTAGCCCGCGCCGCCGGTGGCCTTGGCCCCGGCCGGGCTGAACAGGGTGTACGAGGTGCTGCCGGTGAGGCCCTGGAGGGGCTGCGGGCAGACCAGCGAGGTGCGCTCGACCTGCGCGGTGGTGGCGGCTCCCTTGACGGCCGCGGCCGCCGGGGTGACCGGTGGGCGCAGCTCGGCGATGCCGAACACCGCGGCGAGCACCACGGCGGCGGCCAGCAGCGACTGGCCGGTCCGGGCGCCGCCGCCGGTCAGCGCGGTCGCCTTGAAGGACGGCCGCTCACCCCCGGACTCGTCGCGGGAGATCTTCAGCTTGGGGGCCTTGAGGCTGGGCTTCTTCATGAGGGCGGGTCAGCTCCCCGTTCCGTTGTGGTGCGGGTGACCGCCGTTGCCGTACGTGCCGTCCGGGTCCTGCGGGTCGTAGTACTGCTGCTGCTCGGGGTAGTGCTCCTGGTACTGCTCGGGCTGCTGCTGGTACGGCGGCTCCTGGTACGGCTGCTGCGCGTACGGGTCCGCGTACTGCCCCTGGTAGGGCTCCTGGAACTGCGGGTACTGCTGCTCCTGGTAGGGCTGCTGCGCGTACGGGTCGGTGTACTGCTGCTGGCCGTACTGGCCCTCGACGTGCTGCTGGGCGGCGTACGGGTCCCAGGTGTACTGGTCCTGGCTGTACTGGTCCTGGCCGTACTGCTCCTGGCCGTACTGCTGCTCCTGGTACGGGTCTGCGGCGGCGTACGCGGGCTCGGGTTCGGCCTCGGGCTCGGCCTGCTGCGGGATGACACCCGCGTACACACCGCCCTCGGGTTCGCCGGGCTCGCCCTCGCCGTCGGCGCGTTCGGCCATCCGGCGGGCGCGGCGGCTGCCGGGCAGCGGGGCCTGTGCCTGGGCGGCGGCGGCCAGCGCGGCGGCGGCGACCACCTCCTCGGGGAGGTCGTCGTCGTTGTGGTTGCGGCGGCCCGGCAGGGCGAGCACCAGGACGGTGGTGCCGAGCAGCAGCTGCAGCCAGACCCAGCCGGTGTGCAGCAGGCTGCCCGACCGGGTGACGTCCAGTTGTCCGCCGGTGGCGGGCAACTCGAAGCCCTGGGCCCAGCCGTCGACGGGCGCGGTGGCCTTGAGAGCGGTGCCGTTCAGGGTGGCCTGCCAGTCCGGGTCGGCGCTCTCGGCCAGGCGCAGCACGCGCCCCGCCGGGCCGGCCGGGATGGTGGTGTCGATGTCGTGGACTCCGGACGGGACGGCGACCGGGACGCCGCCCGGCGTGGTGATCACCGCGCGGGTCGCCGGGAGGCCGGTGACCTGCCAGAGGGCGACGCCGTTCTCCTGGTTGAGCTTGGTCAGGCCCGGAGTGGTGTCCAGGACGTCGCTGACCTTGGCGATCATCGGGTCCTTGACCTCGACGTACCCGACTCCGTACCCGGCCAGGGTCTTGGCCTGCTCGCCGCCCGAGCCGGCCAGCAGACCGCCGACCAGCTTGGTGAGCGCGCCCTGCGCGGCGTCGGAGCTGTCCACGGTGCCCTCGGCCTGGCCCAGGGTCAGGCCGGCGCCACGGACCACGGTGAAGTGGACGGCGGTGGCGGCGGCGTCGCCGGTGAGGACGAGGGTGCGGGGGCGGCCGTTGGTACCGGCCTCCTCCGCGATGAACGCGGGGACCTGGGCGTCGGCGGCGCGGCGCAGCGGACCGTCGGCTCCGGTGCCGGCCCACCAGACGGCGGTGCCGAGCGGGGCCAGCACGGCGCTGGCCACCACCAGGGCGGCGACGGGCTGACGCCAACCGAAGGCGATCCCGGCCACTCGCGCGTTGGCGCCGTCGGCGCCGATCGCGGCGGCCGCGAGCAGGGCCACACCGGCGAGCAGCGTCGAGGGCCCGGCCCAGGCGGCGACGGCGGGGCCGCCGGAGGCCGGCGTGACGCCGGTGCCCGCGACGGCGACGCTGAAGAGCAGACCGGCCGCGGCGGCACCCCAGGCGGCGAGCACCGCGCGGCGGCGGTCGGCGCGCAGCAGGGCGGCGAGGGCGGTGAGCACGACACCGGCGGAGAGCCAGACCGGCGGGACGCCGGAGCCGCCGGGGTTGACCAGGATCAGCCCGAGCGGGGTCGCGGCCGAGCCGTTGAAGCCGGGCAGCCCGGCCTCCAGCAGCAGCCGGGACGGGTGCGCCAGGACTCCGAGCGACCAGGGGGCGAGCACCAGGACCGGTACGCCGAGGATCACCAGCACCCGCAGCCCGAGCAGCCGCAGCGCGGCGACGCCGGAGCCGAAGGCCCCGCCGCGCAGCACCGCGTGCAGCAGGGCGGCGAGCGAGAGCGGTACGGCGATCGCCCAGGTCAGCGGGACGAAGGCGGTGCTGATCGTGAGCATCAGCACCGCCATCCAGGCGCTCCGCCAACCGGGGCGGGCGCCTCGGGCGGCGGTCTCCTTGCGGATGCCGAGACCAGCGGTGACGGCGGCGGCGCGGGCCAGCGGCGGGAGCAGCACGGCCAGTACGGCGGTGCCGATCCGCCCCTCGGCGAGCGCGCCGGCGGTGGCGGGCAGCAGGGCGTAGGTGGCACTGGCCCAGGCCCGGACGATCTTGGACGCGATCAGCGGGCGGGAGACCAGGTAGGCGCTGACGGCCGCGAGCGGGATGGAGAGCACCAGGAGCAGGGTGATCGCCAGATCCGCGTGGTCGAACAGCAGCCAGGAGAGCACCGAGAGCACCGCGAGGTACGGCGGCGAGGCGGCGGTGGAGCCGGTGCCGACCGGGTGCCAGCTGTCTGCGTACATGTTCCAGATGCCCGCCGCGCCGTCGGAGGCGGGGAGCAGGGCGCCGCCGAACAGGCTGCCGCTGCCGATCAGGTTGCGGCAGGCGATCAGGGCGAAGACCAGCAGCGCGGTGAAGAGCAGCGGGGCCGGGCGGCGGGAGAGCTTCTTGAGCAGCGTGAACTGCTCCACCACCAGGTCGTCGGCGTCGTCGTCGCCGGGGCCCGACTCGGCCGTGCCGTGGCGTCCGGCGCCGGACTCGTCGCCGCCACCGCCGATGCCGAGCGCACCGATGGCCTGTTCGACGGCGAGCCGGGTGGTGGCGCCGGGGGCGGGGAAGAGGGTGCGGTCGTCGAGCGCGTCACCGCTGCGGGTCCTGGCGCGGCGTTTGCGGGCGGCCAGGATCCGGGGCAGCCGGACGAGTTCGTGCCCGAGACCGGCCAGTTCGTCGAAGGCCTGGCGCGGGTCCTTGCCGATCAGGTCACCGAGGACGCGCAGCAGCGTGCCCAGGACCAGCCGGAGCAGGACGTACGGGAAGAGCAGGCCCCGGGAGTTGGCGAGCAGCGTGAAGACCGCGCCGGCCTTGTCGAGCCGGTGCGGGTGGGCGGCGCCGCAGTCGATCGAGCGGCGTTCGCGGCTGGCGGCCTCGGCGTGCCGCAGGATGGCGTCCGGGGCGACCACGACGCGGTGGCCGGCGGCGTTGACCCGCCAGCAGAAGTCGGTGTCGTCCCGCATCAGCGGCAGCGCCGGGTCGAAGCCGCCGAGCTCCTCGAAGACGTCGCGGCGGACCAGCATGCCGGCGGTGGAGACGGCGAGTACCGGGCGGACCTGGTCGTGCTGACCCTGGTCCTGCTCACGGCGGTCGAGACCGGTCCAGCGGCGTCCCGAGCGGGCGATGGTGACGCCGACCTCGAGCAGCTGCCTGCGGTCGTACCAGCTGCGCAGCTTGGGGCCGATGACACCGGCACTCGGCGTGGAGTCGGCGACCTGGAGCAGGCGGCGCAGCGCGTCCGTCTGCGGTTCGCAGTCGTCGTGCAGCAGCCAGAGCCACTCGATCGGCTGAGTTTCGCGCGGTCCGCCCTGACCGAGGTCGTGCTCGGCGCCCAACGGGTCGCCGAAGTCGTCCCAGCCACCGGTGACCGGGTCGTACCCGGACGGGTCGAGGCTGTACGGGAGGTCCTCGGGACGCAGCGGCGGGCTGCTCTGGACGGCCTGGGCGACGGCGGTGCCGAAACCGGCCCGGCGGCCGAGGATCAGCGGGCCGGACGGCGGCAACCAGTCACCGAGGGTGTCCTGGAGCAGTTGCGGAGAGGCGTCGGTGGAGCCGGTGTCCACCGCGAGGACACGCTGAACCTGCCGGTCCTGGCCGAGCAGACCGGCGAGGGCCTGCGGGAGCCAGCGGGCGCCGTCGTGCGAGACGATCACCGCCGTGACGAGGTGGCGCGGGTACGCGGGCGGCCTGGCAGCGGAGAAACCGCTCTGGTGGCTGTGGACAGTCATCGAGTGCGCAGGCCCCAGGTTTCGATAGATGCAGCCGGTGGATGCAGCCGGTTGATTCAGGGTTGTCGGCAGTCCTGATGCGAGGCATCCGGATGGCGCACCACACTAACCGCTCCGGGTGTACGCGGTCCTCCCGGAGTCTGCGCAGCGGCCGGTGCGCGGGGGTGGGGCGGGTGTCGGCACCGGTTCGAGTGCTGGTGAAGACGCCGGCGGAGACGCTGGTGAAGATGTTTGGTGGGGGAATGCGTCGGGGAATGCGAAAGCGCCCCACCGTCGTGGTGAGGCGCTGGCACAACTGCGGTGGTGGAGCCGGTCAGACGGCGCTCTTCTTGAGACGGCGGCGCTCCCGCTCGGAGAGGCCTCCCCAGATGCCGAAACGCTCGTCGTTGGCCAGCGCGTACTCGAGGCACTCGGAGCGGACCTCGCAGGCGAGGCAGACCTTCTTGGCCTCGCGGGTGGAGCCGCCCTTCTCGGGGAAGAAGGACTCGGGGTCGGTCTGGGCGCACAGCGCGCGCTCCTGCCAACCGAGTTCCTCGTCCTCCTCCTCGATGCCCTCACCGATCAACAGCTCAAAGAGCTCGCTCATTTGGCGCGCCTCCTCTGCCCCTTGTGGCATCCCCGTGGTGTTGCCGTTGCCTGGAGCGGCGGAACGACACGAGTGAAATTACATGTGCGTCACTCTGGCTCAGTCAAGCCGAGCTCTGGTATTGGGCCAAGGATTCACTCCCCGGAACCAAGGAACTACGATAAGTATACATATTCGGACATTTGGCATTTTCAGCCCTGATTAAGGCTCAACCGTCCGCAACCACCCACCGGCTGACTTGCAGTCAACACGGACCTCCGGTGCTCTGACCACCCCCCGAACGGGGGGACGTCGAACAGTGGTGGCCCGGTTGCCGGGTCATCGGGCTGCTTTCCCGGCGATCTTCGCATTGAAACCTAGAGGGTGATTTATCACCCCATCCGGTGGTTCGTCGCTGATGTGACCCGAATGTCCCCCGACTTGGCTTGACACTGCCGCCCCTCTTGCGGTCTGCTTGCTCCCATGTCAGAGTTCGCCACCCACCGAAGCCGCCAGGTCGTGCTTCGTCGTGCCGTGAACTCGCTCTGTTGTCGCCTCTGTCGCTGTATCTAGGCGCTCGCGTCCCACCGCGCGCCGCCCAGCGAACATCGAGGCCGCCCGCGCGACAGTCCCCCCTGAACTTCGCGGATCGGCTGATCCCTCACCCCCAGCCATCCGAGGACCATGTCATGCGAACGCCCCGCATCCGTAAGCGCAACCGGGACCGCAACCGTGATCAGCACCGTGATCACCACCAGGCTCAGCGCCGGTCCGGCCACATCGCCGCGCCGCGCCGCGCCTGGACCGACGGCCTGAGCGACGTCAGCATCGCCGGCGACCCGCTCGCCTTCCCGCACCTGGCCCGCACCGACCTGCCGCAGCACCCGACCACCGTCGCCGGGTACGCGCGGCTCGTCCGCGAGATCGCCGCCGACACCGCCCGCTGGGCGCCGCTCGTCCGGTACGACGCCCTCACCCGCTGGTACTCCCGGCTGGAGACCGGCCCCGGCTACGAGGTCTGGCTGCTCAGCTGGCTGCCCGGCCAGAGCAGCGGTTTCCACGACCACGGCCGTTCCTCCGGGGTGATGACGGTCGTTCAGGGCGAACTCGTCGAGCGCTCGCTCACCCGCGCCGGCGAGGACTCGCGGGCCCTGCTCCCCGGCGGGCAACGGGTGTTCGCCTCCGGCTACCTGCACGAGGTCGTCAACGCGGCGCTCGAACCCGCCGTCTCCATCCACCTCTACTCGCCCGGCCTGGTGGAGATGAACCAGTACGCCTCGGCCGTCCCGGAGTGGCAGCCCGAAGCCTTCTGACCCACGCCCTGCCTGGCAGGATGACCTCATGCGCATCGTGGCACTGGCAGGCGGAATCGGTGGGGCACGCTTCCTGCGCGGCCTCAAGAACGTGATCGGACCCGAGGACGAGATCACCGTCATCGGGAACACCGGCGACGACATCCACCTCTTCGGGCTCAAGGTCTGCCCCGACCTGGACACCCTGATGTACACCCTCGGCGGTGGCATCAACGAGGAACAGGGTTGGGGCCGGGCGGACGAGACCTGGTCCATCAAGGGCGAGATGAAGGCGTACGGCGTCGGGCCCGAGTGGTTCGGGCTCGGCGACCGGGACTTCGCCACCCACATCGTCCGCACCCAGATGCTGGCCGCCGGCTACCCGCTGAGCGCCGTCACCGAAGCGCTCTGCGAGCGCTGGCAGCCGGGGGTGCGGCTGCTGCCGATGAGCGACGACCGGGTCGAGACGCACGTCCGGATCACAACTGGCGACACAAGCGGCTCCGCCGCGGGGTCCGGCACCCGGGCGGTGCACTTCCAGGAGTACTGGGTCAAGCTGCACGCCGCCGTCGACGCCGAGGCGATCATCCCGGTCGGCGCCGACACCGCGAAGCCCGCCCCCGGCGTGCTGGAGGCCATCGCGGCGGCGGACGTGATCCTGCTGCCGCCGTCCAACCCGGTGGTCAGCATCGGCACCGTCCTCGCCGTGCCCGGCATCCGGCAGGCCGTCAGCTCCTCCCCCGCGCCGGTCGTCGGACTGTCGCCGATCGTCGGCGGCTCGCCCGTACGCGGGATGGCCGACAAGGTGCTCGCGGCGGTCGGCGTGGAGACCACCGCCGAGGCGGTCGCGCTGCACTACGGCTCCGAACTCCTCGACGGCTGGCTGGTGGACACCGCCGACGCGGCGTCCGTCGCGGCGGTCGAGGCCGCCGGGATCGCCTGCCGGGCGGTGCCGCTGCTGATGAGCGACGCCGAGGCAACCGCCGCGATGGCGCGGGCCGCGCTGGAGCTGGCCGAGCAGGTACGGGCGTGAGCCTGGAGATCCTCCCGGTCGGCGGGATCCCCGAGATCACGGCCGGTGCGGACCTCGGGGGGCTGATCGCCAAGGCCGGCGAGTTCGAGGACGGCGACATCCTGCTGGTCACCTCGAAGATCGTCAGCAAGGCCGAGGGCCGCCTGCTGCAGGCCACCGACCGGGAGGCGGCGATCGACGCCGAGACCGTCCGGGTGGTGGCCCGGCGCGGGCCGGTCCGGATCGTCGAGAACCGGAACGGCCTGGTGATGGCCGCCGCCGGGGTGGACGCCTCCAACACCGCCCCCGGCACCGTGCTGCTGCTGCCCGAGGACCCGGACGCCTCCGCGCGCGTCCTGCGGGCCCAGCTGCAGCAGCTGACCGGCCGTCGGCTCGCGGTGGTCGTCACCGACACCTTCGGCCGCCCCTGGCGGAACGGGCTGACCGACGTCGCGATCGGCGCCGCCGGGCTGGCCGTCCTGGAGGACCACCGGGGGCGCGTCGACAGCCACGGCAACGAGCTGGCGATGACCGTCACCGCGACCGCCGACGAGCTGGCCGCCGCCGCCGACCTGGTCAAGGGCAAGGCCGCCGGCACCCCCGTCGCCGTGGTCCGGGGCCTGCCGCACCTGGTCACCACCGAGGACGGCGACGGCACCCGGCCGCTGATCCGTCCCGCCGCCGACGACATGTTCCGGCTCGGCGCCTCGGAGGCCGTCCGTGAAGCGGTGACGCTGCGCCGGACCGTCCGCTCCTTCACCAACGAGCCGGTCGACCCGGCGGCCGTCCGACGCGCGGTCGCCGCCGCCGTCACCGCGCCCGCCCCGCACCACACCACGCCCTGGCGCTTCGTCCTGCTGGAGTCCGCCGACGTGCGGGAGCGGCTGCTCGACGCGATGCTCGCCGCCTGGCAGCACGACCTGGCCGAACTCGACGGCTGGGACGAGGCGAAGATCGCCCGCCGCACCGCCCGGGGCAACGTCCTGCGGGACGCGCCGTACCTGGTCGTCCCGTGCCTGGTCACGGACGGCTCGCACGACTACCCGGACGAGCGCCGCGCCGCCGCCGAACGCGAGATGTTCACCGTCGCCATAGGCGCCGCCGTCCAGAACCTGCTGGTCACGCTGGCCGGCGAGGGCTACGGCTCCGCATGGGTGTCCTCGACGATGTTCTGCCGCGACACCGTCCGCGCCGTCCTGGACCTCCCGGACGGCTGGGACCCGATGGGCGCGGTGGCCGTGGGCCGGCCGGCCGAGGCACCTCGCTCACGCGAGGCTCGCACGGCGGACGCGTTCATCGCCGTACGGTAGGCACACCGGGGGTGGGGGGTGCTGCGCGACCGGGGCTCTACGAAGGTGCGTGGTTGTTCGCGCCCCTGACGTAGTTGCCGTCAGCGGTGACGGTGGTCGTTGGGGGCGAGGCGGGGGCCGTAGCGGGGGGCGTGGGCGCCGGTGAGGGTGATCAGGCGGCAGACACGGTAGCGGTGGCCCTTGTAGGGGGCGAGGAGGGCGAGCATCTGGTCGTCGTCGCTGCGGGGGCGGCCGGCCAGAGCCCAGCCGACCAGGTTGGGGAGGTGGTAGTCGCCCACCGAGACGGCGTCCGGGTCCCCGTTGCTGCGCTGCAGGGTCTCCGCCGCCGTCCAGACGCCGATACCGGGTACGGCAGTGAGGCGGGCGAACGCCTCCTCGTGGGCGAACGCGGACGCCTGCTCCAGGCGGGGCGCCAACCGGGCCGCGCGGACGATGGTCGCCGCGCGCTTCGGGTCCACGCCCGCGCGGTGCCACTCCCAGCTCGGGATCAGCGCCCACTCACGGGCCGACGGCGGGACCCGCAGGCCCTCGGCCGGGCCCGGCGCAGGCGTACCGAAGTCGCGCAGCAGGGTCCGCCAGGAGCGGTACGCCTCGTCGCTGGTGACCTTCTGCTCCAGGATCGCGGGCACCAGCGACTCCAGCACCAGCCCCGTCCGCCCGAGCCGCACCCCGGCGTGCGTGCGCTGGGCCTCGCGTAGCGGCCCCGGCGGCAGCACCAGCCCTGACGGGTCGTCGGCCGCGCCGAGCAGCGCGGGCAACTGATCGAGCAGCCACTGCGCCCCCGGGCCCCACGCCTGCGCCTCCACCTCGCCCGCCCGGGCGGCCATCCGGAGCGTGCCGGGCCCGGCGGGCGTCCGCGAGGCGCGCCAGAGCGATCCGTCCCCGGCGGTCCGGTACGCGGGGTCGGCCGGGCCGCGCCGCAGCGGGAGCAGCGTCCGGGGCAGGTCGAGCGGGAAGTCGGGCCGCCACCGCAGTACCGCGCCTGGCATCCGTCCTCACCGCCACCTGGTGTCGTCTGGTCGGTGTGAACGATACGCGCGTCCTCGGTAGCAGCGTCGCGGTACCAGCTCGTCGGTACCAGCTCGTCGGTACCAGCTCGTCGACGGAGGCGGTAGCAGAGGCGGCGAGCTGAGAGAAGCACATGAACAAGACATTGCAGGCAAATCATTTCTGACGCCACGCCAGTTTTCAGCTGCCGCCTCCCCTGCCGGGGTCGCGTCCGGAGGTCGTAGGCTGGACAGCACCATGACTGCGCCTTTCGCTGCCGACGCCCGCACCCCCGCCGAGCTGCTGCACGCATATCTGCGCGCGGGGGCCTCCGATGCGGATCCCTCACGTCCCCTGGTCACGTTCTATGACGACGCGACCGGCGAGAGAGTCGAACTCTCCGCCAAGACCTTCGACAACTGGGTCGCCAAGACCGCCAACCTGATCCAGGACGAACTCAACGCGGGCCCCGACGACCGGGCCGCGCTACTCCTCCCCGCCCACTGGCAGAGCGCCGTCTGGCTGCTCGCCTGCTGGTCGGTGGGTGTGGTGGCGCTGCCCGGGGGCGACCCGGCCGACGCCGACCTGGTGATCAGCGGACCGGAGGGGCTGGAGTCCGCGCACGCCTGTTCCGGCGAGCGGGTGGCCCTCGCGCTGCGCCCGCTGGGCGGCAGGTTTCCGCAGCGCCCGGACGGCTTCCTCGACTACGCCGCCGAGGTGCCCGGCCAGGGCGACCGGTTCGCCCCGTACTCCCCCGTCGATCCGCTCTCCCTGGCCCTGGAGACCACGATCGACGGGCTGCCACTGAAACTGACGGGCGAACAGACCGTCCAACTCGCCCGCGAGGGCGCGCTGCGACTCGGCCTCGACACCGGCAGCCGGGTGCTCAGCACGCTCTCGTACGACGACTGGTCAGGTCTGGAGGCCGGGCTGCTGGCTCCGCTGGCCGCCGGTGCCTCGGTGGTGCTCTGCCGGAACTCCGGCGAGCTGACGGAGGAGCAGTGGGAGAAGCGGATCGAGTCCGAACGGGTGACTCTGCGGTTGGGCTGAATCTGGCCGGGCCGACCCGGGGGCAGGGATCCCCGTCATGGCCGAGGACGATGACGAGAGCGTGCCCCCCGACCTTCCGAGGCGGGGGGCACCGCAGGTTCCTGCCGATCACGGCGGGCGTACTGGCATTCCTACTGGTCACAGGGGTGCGCTGGCCTGGCCTGCTACGGGTACGGGTACGGGTAGAGCAGACTGAACGGCAACAGCAGGACCGACACTGCCCACCCGCGCCCTACTGGCGCTTCCGGCGCCGTGGGCGACGCGGGGTCCGTGGGTGACGCGGGCAGCGCGCAGTCGTCGGCCTCCGGAAGTCCTACGACAGGCCCGACGCTGGAGGGCCGGACCGCGACCCAGGATGCCTGCACCATGCACTGAAGGCCCGGGCTGCTACCGGTCGAGAGCCAGCCGGCCGTCGGTCTCGACGTACTCCTCGCCGGTGCACGGGCAGCGCCAACGCCCGCCGCCCGCGTCCTGCAGGGGCTCACCGGCGCGGCCGACCCACTTGATCCACCGGGCCGGGACGCCGGCCACCAGGGCGAAGTCGGGCACGTCGCGGTGGACCACGGCACCGGCGGCGACCAGGGCCCAGCGGCCTACCGTCACCCCGGCGACCAGCACCGCCCGCCCACCGATCGAGCAGCCCTCACGCAGGGTCACACCCTGCGCGTGCCAGTCGTCGCCGCGCTTGAGCTTGCCGTCGACATCGACCGATCGCGGATACAGGTCGTTGGTCAGCACCGCCGCCGGGCCGATGAAGACCCCGTCCTCAACGACCGCCGGCTCGTACACCAGCGCGTGGTTCTGCAGCTTCACCCGGTCGCCGATCCGCACGCCGGGGCCGACGTAAGCACCACGCCCGATGATGCAGTCGACACCGATCTCGGCGTTCTCCCGCACCTGGGCCAGATGCCACACCGTGCTGCCGGCCCCGATCACGGCCCGCTCGTCGACATCGGCGGTCGATTCGACCCGGGCCGACGCGACTGGTTCCGACCCGGCCGAAGCTGACGCACTCTCAGATATGCCCATGGCGCCGAAGATAGCGGGCAGGGTGCACGTGGGGGTGCGATTCAGCCCTTTCGGCACAAGGCCCCGGCCAGGGGCGTGGAACCGTGGGCGGGCTACTTCGGGTCAGCCACCGGCGCGACCGGTGCCATCGGCGTCGGCGCCGCGCTGGCGATCACCCGGCGGGCGAGCGAGCGCGGCGAGGTGAGGAAACCGAAACCCCAGGTCAGGTGCATGGTGACCAGCGCCACCGGCAGCTGCAGCCGGGCCTTCCACGACAGTCCGCGCCCCTCGACCACCGAACCGCCGAGGATGCCCAGCAGGTACCCGCCCGGCAGCACGAAGAAGGCGGGATGCACGGCGGCACCGAGCACCAGCCCGGTCAGGACGCCGAGCAGCGCGGCCGGGGGTGCCAGGTAGCGCAGGTTGACCGAACCCCGGTGGTAGCGGGTGACCACCCGGCGCCAGCGCCCGTAGTCCTTGTACTGCTTCGCGAGCGCGCGCACGCTCGGGCGGGGCCGGTAGGTCACCTTGAGCTGCGGGGTGAACCAGATCAGACCGCCGTCCTGGCGGATCCGGTAGTTCAGTTCCCAGTCCTGGGCGCGGATGAACTCCTCGTTGTAGCCGCCCAGCTTCTCCAGCACCTCACGGCGGAAGACCCCGAGGTAGACGGTGTCCGCCGGAGCGGCCAGGCCGCCGGTGTGGAAGGCCGCGTTGCCGACGCCGATCTTGGACGTCATCGCCGCCGCGACGGCCTTCTCCCACTCGGTCTCGCCCTCGGCGTGCATGATGCCACCGACGTTGGCAGCCTCCATCTCGCCGAGCAGCCGGACCGCCGTGGTGATGTAGCCGGGGGTCAGCAGCCCGTGGCCGTCGACCCGGACGACTATCGGGTGGCTCGAGCCCCGGATCGCCGCGTTCAGGCCGGCGGGGGTACGCCCGGTCGGGTTCGCCACCGTACGGACCCTGGGATCCTCGGCGGTCAACTCGGCGGCGATCGCGTCGGTCCGGTCCGTGGACGGGCCCAGCGCGATCACCACCTCCATGTCGCCGGCGTACTCCTGTTCCAGGATGTGCCGGACGGCGGTGCGCAGGTGACGTTCCTCGTTGAGAACCGGCATGATCACGGAGACCGCCGGCAGCTCCTCAGCAGCCTTGATGTTCATCGAGGCCAACCGTACCGGCGGCCGCCGTACGTTGTCAGGTCCGGGTTGCCCTCGTATGCGTCGTCCCGGAGGCAACCTGGTGTCGACTCTGTGCAGACTCCGGGCGCAGGGCCTGAGCCGGGCCTGGTTGCCGCGCTCCGAAAGACCGTTTCACCGCCTCACCCCTCACGTCCCGGCCTGCCCTGGTCGCAGCGCGGGGAGGCGCACCAAACGTCCGAGAGACCGGCCAACAGCCCGGAGGCCGGGCGCTGTGTGCGCCCGGCCTCCGGGTGGGGTTCGGTGCCGGTTGGAGCGGAAGTGCCCGCCTGCGGGTCGGCCCGGTCGGCCGGTCGGTGGGCCAGGCGGTCGGTGGGTCGGTGGGTCGGTCAGTCCGTCGCGATGGCCGCGAGGACGTTCATCCGGCCCGCCCGGAAGGCCGGGAACAGGGCTGCCAGCAGGCCGACCAGGGCCGAGGCCAGCAGGATCACCACGATCGTGCCGGTCGGTATGGTCAGGATGGCGAGCCCCTGGCCGGAGAGCACCCGCTGCGCGGTGATCCCCCAGGCGAGGCCGAGGCCGGTGCCGAGCAGCGCGCCGAAGACCGCGATCACCACGGACTCCAGTCGGATCATCCGGCGCAGCTGACGGCGGGAGAGCCCGATCGCCCGGAGCAGGCCGATCTCACGCGTCCGCTCGACCACCGAGAGGGCCAGGGTGTTTACCACACCGAGCACGGCGACCACGATCGCCAGGCCGAGCAGGCCGTAGATCATGTAGAGCAGGCTGTTGACCTGGCCCTGGATGATCGCCTTGTAGCCGGCCTGGTCCTTGACCGTGAGCTGCGGGTACGCCTTGAGCGAGTCCTGCAGGGCGCTGAGCGCCTGCGCCTTGCCCTTGTCCGTGCCGTCCGCCGCCTTGCCGAAGACCGCGACATCGCTGGGCAGCTCGGACGCCGGGACGGCCTTCCCGACGGTGTCGATGGCGGTGAAGAAGTTGCCGTCGAAGAGCGAGTTGCCCTTGGCGGTGATGAGACCGATCGCGAGGCTCTGCTTACGACCGTGGGAGTACTCGATCGCCAGCTTGTCGCCGACCGAGAGGTGGTGCTTGGCCGCGAACGTCTCGTCGACCGAGATTCCGCCGGTGTTGACCGACTCGGCCGTGCCCGTCTTGACGGGCAGCAGGAAGTCGGTGGTGAAGGTCGGCGAGACCGCCGCCACGGAGGTTTCGGTGGTGGCGCCGTCCGGAGTGGTGAGGATGACGGGGAGGCTCTTCTGCTCCGTCAGGTGGGCCAGGCCCGCCGTGGACTTGGCCGCCGTCACCATCGCCGGAGTGAGCAGGGCCCGGTTGGAGGTGACGATGTAGTCGGCGCCGACGGACTTGTCGATCTGCGAGCTCGTCGAGCTGACCATGGACGAGGTGAACACCGAGGCGCCGGTGACCAGGGCCAGGCCGATCATCAGGGCCGCAGCGGTGGCACCCGTCCGGCGGGGGTTGCGCATCGCGTTGCGCTGCGCCAGCCTGCCGGACGGACCGAAGAGCTTCGGCAGCGCGGCACCGAGCAACCGCACCACCGTGGTGGCGAGCAGCGGGCCGAGCACCACGAAGCCGATCAGGCTGAGCACCACGCCGTACCCGAGGTAGGCGCCGCCGGTGGCCGCCTTGGTGGCGCTCGCCGCAGCGAGCAGCAGGGCCGCGCCGCCCAGCGTCAGCACCAGGCCGACGACGGCGCGGATGCGGTTGGCCCTGGCCTCGGCGGGGGTGCCGTGGTCGCGCAGGGCCGCCATCGGGGAGATCCGGCCGGCCCGGCGGGCCGGGATCCAGGCCGCCAGGACGGTGATCACTATGCCGACCGCGTACGCGGCGACCGGGACGGACCAGCCGATCTCCAGGCTGGCCCCCGCCAGGTTCATCCCGACGGCCTTCATCAGCTGGATCAGCAGCACCGCGAGGCCGAGGCCGGCCCCCAGGCCGAGCGTGGAGCCGAGCACCCCGAGGATGAGCGCCTCGACCAGCACCGAGCGGTTGACCTGGCGGCGGCTGCCGCCGATGGCGCGCAGCAGCCCGATCTCGCGGGTGCGCTGAGCGACCAGCATGGAGAAGGTGTTGATGATCAGGAAGCCGCCGACCAGCAGCGAGATCCCGGCGAAGCCGAGCATCGCGTACTTCATGAAGTCGAGGAAGGAACCGACGCCCTTGGCGTTGTCGGCCTTCTGCTCCTGCGCGGTCTTCACCAGGTACCCGGAGCCGAGGGCGCTCAGCGCGTCGGCCTTGAGCTGGTCGTTGCTGCGGCTGCCGTCGCCGTAGACCTCGACGGAGGTGTACGCGTTGCTGCCGAGCAGTGTGCGCTGCGCCGTCGCGGTGTCCACGAAGGCGAGGGCCGCACCGGGGTTGGTGGTCTTGAAGGTCGCGATACCGGAGATGGCGAAGTCGTAGCTACCACTGTCGGTGATCACCCGCAGGGCGCTGCCGAGGCCGAGACCGGCCTTCTTGGCCGTGTCGGCGTCCAGCACGATCTGGCCGGGGCCCTGCGGGACATGGCCGGAGGTGATCTCCAGCGAGTTACGCGGGGTGTCGACCCAGTTGCCGGTGATGGTCGGGGCGCCGCTGGTCGGGCCGACCTGCTTGTCGGTGGCGGGGTTGACCAGCGTGGCGTTCGGGGTGAAGACCTCACCCACGGCGGTTTTGACGCCGGGCAGGGCGGCGATCTTCTGTGCGGTGGCGAGCGGGACGGTGGCGAGCTTGCCGGGCTCCGAGGAGCCCTTGGTCACCTTGTCCTGTTGCGGCTGGACGGAGATGTCGGAGGCGGTGGTGGCGAACAGCTTGTCGAAGGTGCCGGTGGCGGTGTTCGAGAACACCAGCGTCCCGGAGACGAAGGCGACCGACAGCACGATGGCCATCAGGGAGAGCATCATCCGGCCCTTGTGGGCGAAGAAGCTCCGAAGTGAGGTCTTGAGCAGCATCGGATCCCGCCCGTCAGCTGGTGCGCTTGCCGTCGAAACGGCGCATGCGCTCGAGGACGGAGTCGGCGGTCGGCGCGTGCATCTCGTCGACGATGACGCCATCGGCGAGGAACAGCACGCGGTCGGCGTAGGAGGCGGCGACCGGGTCGTGAGTGACCATCACCATCGTCTGGCCCAATTCGTCGACCGAACGGCGAAGGAACGTCAGCACCTCGGCGCCGGAGCGGGAGTCGAGGTTACCGGTGGGCTCGTCACCAAAGATGATCTCGGGACGGGCCGCCAGCGCCCGGGCCACCGCGACGCGCTGCTGCTGGCCGCCCGAGAGCTGGGTCGGACGGTGCTTCAGCCGGTCGGCCAGGCCGACCGTCGTGACCACCTGGTCGAGCCAGGCGGCGTCGGGTCTGCGGCCGGCGATGTCCATCGGCAGCGTGATGTTCTCCAGCGCGTTGAGCGTCGGGAGCAGGTTGAACGCCTGGAAGATGAACCCGATCTTGTCTCGCCGGAGCCGGGTGAGCTGCTTGTCCTTCAGCCCGGTGATCTCCGTGTCACCGATCCAGATCCGCCCCTCGGAGACTGTGTCGAGGCCTGCCAGACAGTGCATCAGTGTCGACTTGCCGGAGCCCGAAGGCCCCATGATCGCTGTGAACCGGCCGCGCTGGATGTCGACGTCGACCGCGTCGAGCGCGGTGACCCTGGTCTCCCCCGCGCCGTAGGCCTTGGTCACCTGCCGAGCGGAGGCGGCCGTGACAGGCTGGTCGCCGGGAAGCTGTGGGTCCTGTACGGCTGTCGCTGCCGTCGTCACTGGAATCTCCTAGGATCTGTGGTCCACCCGTTACCCCAGAGCTTGGCTGAAGCCCCATGTCCCCCGACATGGTGCAGGCTTCCGTCTTTTCCCTGGAGCTAGCCCCACCCCCGGTGCCTGAGAAAGCGCACGGGCCCGACCGGGCGTAGTGCCTGAAAAAGCGCAGGCGCCTGAAGAACGCATCCCCGAAATGTCGGTGCGCCAGGTCGGAACGGTGAGGTAAGAACCACGTTAGGAGACCCCCGCCAACGGATCGTCATCCGCCGGGAGGAGCCGGGCCAACGGTAGATGTACGGGTCGAAGACCCCACCCCCTAGGGGTCCCCGACCCCCGTCTCGGGGTAGTCCGGGGCCACCCTGCGACCGCGAGCTCACGCCGGTGCTCCGACGGCGCCGCGAAGGCGTCCACGCCCGCCCCGCGCGCCGCTTCTCCGCACGCTTCTCCACCTCTCCGCGCGTCTGCCTGCGCGTCTCCCCGCTTCTTCGCGCCTCTCGCCGGGGCCAGGGCCGGGTACCGGGGCCGGTCATGACCGCGCCCCGTTCGGGCCGGTCAATGTTGGTTCCCGGCGGTGAAGATTCGGCGGAACCATCCGACCCGTGCATCAGAACTGCTACAAGGACCGTCCTGGGCGGTCCCCGACCGCTACGGCCGGTCGCTTTCGGGCATCCTTCCCCACATGAACACGTGGCAGGAGGACCGCCCGGGCGGCGGTGGCGGCTCGTACGGTCAGGGCAACGGCGGGTACCCGGGTGGCGGCGGCGCCGAGCCGCCGCTGCCGCCCGGGCTGAACCCGCGCGGGCCCGGCGCCCCGACGCCGCCGCGCCCCCCGGCGCCGCCGCAGCAGCCGGCGGGCGCCCCGGGCTACCCGCCGCCGGGCGCGGCCCACCAGTCCGGCGGCCCGGGCAACCCCAGCGGCCCCAGCGGCCCCAGCGGCCCCAGCAACCCCAACCGTCCCGGTGGTCCCGGCGCGTCGCTGCGGACCCCGGGCGGCGACCGTTCGCGCCGGTCGCGCCGCCGGAGGATCAAGGTGGCCGCGCTCGCGCTGGTCTCGGCGCTGCTGGTGACCGGTGTCGGCACGTACTTCTGGGCCGACTCCAAGCTCAACCACGAGAACGTGCTCGCCTCGTACCAGGGCCGCCCTGCCGCCGGTAAGGGCACCAACTGGCTGATCGTCGGTTCGGACAGCCGGGACGGCCTGACCGACGGACAGAAGCAGGCCATGCACACCGGCACGGACTCCGGTAAGCGCAGCGACTCGATGATGATCCTGCACATCGGCAGCAGCGGGAACACCCTGATGAGCATCCCGCGCGACTCCTGGGTGCCGATCCCCGCCCATCTGAACACCGACGGCAGCGGGAAGACCGTCCCGGGCACCACCTCGAAGATCAACTCGGCCTTCAACAACGGTGGTGGCCGGCTGCTGGTGGAGACCGTCGAGACCAACACCGGCATCCACATCGACCACTACGCGGAGATCGGCTTCGCCGGTTTCGTGGGCATCGTGGACTCGGTCGGCGGTGTGAACATGTGCATCGACCAGGACATCTCCGACAAGGACTCGGGGCTCAACCTGAAGGCCGGCTGCCAGACGCTGAACGGCACGCAGTCGCTCGCGTTCGTCCGGCAGCGGCACCAGATGGCCGACCAGGACCTGGGCCGGATGCGCAACCAGCAGAAGTTCCTGAGCGCGCTGGCGCACCAGGCGGCCTCCCCCGTCACGGTGCTCGACCCGTTCACCTTCTACCCGCTGGTCAGCTCGGGCCTGGGCACCCTGATCGTGGACAACGACGCCGGTCTGACCGACCTGGGTTCGCTCTTCATGGCGATGAAGTCGGTCACCGGCGGCAGCGGGAAGAGCATCACCGTCCCGATCGGCAACGCCGACTACCACACCTCGACCGGCGAGTCCGCGGTGAAGTGGGACCCGGTGAAGTCCAAGCAGGTCTTCGACGCCATCAAGAACGACACCACCATCCCGTAAACACCGGGCCGACCGCACGGGAGAGCGACTCCGTACACCCGTACGGCGCAGCTTGCGGCAGCTTCCCGTGCGCCTTACGCGCGCCGGGCACTCCGTGCGCCCACTCTGGACCGTGAGTGGCAGTGGGTGGGCGGCGCGGCGGTTCCGGGGTGCACGGGTCCCGGAACCGCCGCCCTTGCTGCGCAGCCCCGCGCGCGTCGCCGAGCCGGGCACTGAGCCGGGCGCCGAGCCGGGCGCCGAACGGCGGGAAGCCCCCTCGCCGGTGCGGCGAGAGGGCTTCCGGAGTCGGCGGTGGCTGCCGTTACGGCAGGTTCCGCGACATCACGATGCGCTGGATCTGGTTCGTGCCTTCGTAAATCTGGGTGATCTTGGCGTCCCGCATCATCCGCTCCAGCGGGTAGTCGCGGGTGTAGCCGTATCCGCCGAGCAGCTGGACGGCGTCGGTGGTGATCTCCATCGCGGCGTCCGAGGCGAAGCACTTGGCGGCGGCACCGAAGAAGGTGAGGTCGCTGTCGACCCGCTGGGACTTGGCGGCGGCCGCGTAGGTGAGCTGGCGGGCGGCCTCGAGCTTCATCGCCATGTCGGCCAGCATGAACTGGACGCCCTGGAAGTCGCCGATCGGCTTGCCGAACTGCTTGCGCTCCTGGACGTAGCCCTTGGCGTAGTCCAGCGCGCCCTGGGCGATGCCCACGGCCTGGGCGGCGATGGTGACGCGGGTGTGGTCCAGGGTCTTCATCGCGGTGGCGAAGCCGGTGCCCTCGGCGCCGATCATGCGGTCGGCCGGGATGCGGACGTTGTCGAAGTAGACCTCGCGGGTCGGCGAGCCCTTGATGCCGAGCTTGCGCTCCGGGGCGCCGAACGAGACGCCCTCGTCGCCCTTCTCGACCACGAACGCCGAGATGCCCTTCGAGCGCAGCGTCGGGTCCGTCACGGCGAGCACCGTGTAGAACTCCGAGACGCCCGCGTTGGTGATCCAGCGCTTCACGCCGTTGAGCACCCAGAAGTCACCGTCGCGCACCGCGCGGGTCTTCATGCCGGCCGCGTCCGAACCGGCGTCCGGCTCGGAGAGGCAGTACGAGAACATGCCCTCGCCGCGCGCCAGCGCGCCCAGGTACTTCTGCTTCAGCTCCTCGGAGCCGGAGAGCTGCACCGGCAGCGAGCCCAGCTTGTTGACCGCCGGGATCAGCGAGGACGAGGCGCAGACCCGGGCGATCTCCTCGATCACGATGACGGTCGCCAGCGCGTCCGCGCCGGCGCCGCCGTACTCCTCGGGGACGTGGACGGCGTGCAGGTCGTTGGCCTGCAGCGCGTCCAGCGCCTCCTGGGGGAAGCGGCCCTGCTCGTCGACCTCGGCCGCGAACGGGGCGATCTTCGCCTCGGCGAGTGACCGCACCGCCTCACGGAGCATGTCGTGCTCCTCGGTGAGCCGGAAAAGGTCGAAGTCCGCTCCTGAGGTGCCCGCCATGATGCTCGCCCCTAATTCGACTAGTTAATTACCGTTAAGTAGATCCTAATTCTATGGTTGTCGACTGCCTACCCCGCACGTGACATGCGCGACACCTCCCAGGACTAGCGAACGCCGTCACCGAGGGTGTCGCTCGTTGATCACACCGGTCTCACGATCCGAGGCGGCCCGTCCCGCCCGCCGCGGCCCGCTCGGTACGGCTTCGTCAGCAGAGGTCGGGCCGCCGGGCCGCCCGTCGAGCCACCGGGCAGCGGCTTCGCGCCCCGCTCACCGGCGGATACCATCGGGGCCGGTGCCAGGCCGCAGACCGCACGGCCGGCGAACGGACATAGGGGAAGCGCGTGGCCCTCCGCATCACGGTGATCGGCACCGGCTACCTCGGCGCGACGCACGCCGCCTGCATGGCGGAACTCGGTTTCGAGGTGCTCGGCCTGGACATCGACCCGGAGAAGATCGCCATGCTGGCGGCCGGCCGGGTCCCGATGTACGAGCCGGGCCTCGCCGAGCTGCTGGTCAAGCACGTCGCCGGGCACGAGGGCTCCTCCGGGCGGCTCCGCTTCACCTCCTCCTACCAGGAGGCCGCCGACTTCGGCGACGTGCACTTCATCTGCGTCAACACCCCGCAGAAGAAGGGCGAGTTCGCGGCCGACATGTCGTACGTGGACTCCGCGCTCGACTCACTCGCCCCGCACCTGACCCGCCCGGCCCTGGTGGTCGGCAAGTCGACCGTCCCGGTCGGCAGCGCGGGCCGGCTGGCCGAGCGGCTGGCCGCGCTCGCCCCCGCCGGGGAGGCCGCCGAGCTGGCCTGGAACCCGGAGTTCCTGCGCGAGGGCTACGCCGTCGGCGACACCCTGCACCCGGACCGGCTGGTGGTCGGCGTGCGCGGCGGGCGGGCCGAGCAGCTGCTGCGCGAGGTGTACGCGACGCTGATCGACGAGGGTGTGCCCTTCGTGGTCACCGACTACCCGACCTCGGAGCTGGTCAAGGCCGCCGCGAACTCCTTCCTGGCCACCAAGATCTCCTTCATCAACGCGATGGCCGAGGTCTGCGAGAGCGCGGGCGCGGACGTCAGCCAGCTCAGCAAGGCGCTCTCCTACGACGAGCGGATCGGCGGCAAGTTCCTCAACGCCGGGCTCGGCTTCGGCGGCGGCTGCCTGCCCAAGGACATCCGGGCGTTCATGGCCCGCGCCGGAGAGCTGGGCGCCGACCAGGCGCTGACCTTCCTGCGCGAGGTCGACTCGATCAACATGCGGCGCCGCTCCCGGATGGTCGAGCTGGCCCGCGAGCAGTGCGGCGGCGGCTTCCTGGGCCGCCGGGTCGCGGTGCTCGGCGCGGCCTTCAAGCCCAACTCGGACGACATCCGGGACTCCCCCGCCCTCAACGTCGCCGCCCAGATCCAGCTGCAGGGCGCCCAGGTCACGGTCTACGACCCGAAGGCCATGGACAACGCCCGCAAGATGTTCCCCGGCCTGGCCTACGCCGACTCGCCGCTCGAGGCCGCCGAGGGCGCGCACGTGGTGCTGCACCTGACCGAGTGGCAGGAGTTCCGTGAGCTGGACCCGGCCGAACTGGGCGCGGTTGTCGCGGAACGCCGGATGCTCGACGGCCGGAACGTCCTGGACGTCGCCGCGTGGCGCGCCGCAGGGTGGACGTACCGGGCGATGGGGCGGCCTACCGTCGAGTGACGGGGTAGGGGCTGCATGAAGTCGGAGGGGTGCGGGTTGTTGCCTTCCGGTTTCGCGCACGCAGTTCATCGAGCAGAGCCCCGCGCCCCTGGCTGTGGCTGAGCGGCTGCCTACGGAATGGGCGCGCCCGGGGGGCTGTTGTGGACTGTCATGACGTACGGAGACGACGCGACGGTCCGACGGATCCTCACCGGCACCGGCGACACCTGGGCGGTGGTCGGCCTGTCCAACAACACCCGGCGGGCCGCCCACGGCGTCGCCCGGGTCCTGCAGCGGGCGGGCAAGCGGGTCGTGCCCGTACACCCGAAGGCGGAGACGGTACTCGGCGAGCAGGGCTACGCCACGCTCGCCGAGATCCCCTTCGAGGTCGATGTGGTGGACGTGTTCGTGAACTCGGGGCTGGCCGGTGAGGTCGCCGACCAGGCGGTGGCGAAGGGTGCCAAGGCCGTCTGGTTCCAACTCGACGTGATCGACGAGGAGGCGTACGCGCGCACCCGCGCCGCCGGTCTCGACATGGTGATGGACCGCTGCCCCGCGATCGAGCTGCCCCTGCTCTGACCGGGCCCGGTTGCCCGGTTCAGACCGCCAAGCGGATGCGCTCGCCCTCGGCGGGGTCGCCGTAGTGGGCCCAGATGGTGTTCAGCTCGTACTGGTAGTACATCGAGTGCAGGCCGAAGAGGAAGACCAGGAGCAGCCCGATCCACGGGTTGCAGCTCGCCTGCATCCCGGCGGCGCGCTGCATCTGTGCGATCCGCTTGCCGGTGTTGAAGACGGAGATGAACGGCGGCACGATCAGCACCCAGCCGATCAGGATGGCGAGCAGCGAGGTGAGCGGGCTGGAGTCGATGCGGGCGTCGAACTCCTTGGCCTCGCGGTTGATCTTGTAGTACCAGACGTAGTGGTAGATCCCGAGGGTGATCAGCGGCCAGATCAGCCACACCAGGACGAGGTTGCGGTACTTGCCGGCACGTCCGGTCACAGGGGTCTCCGTGGGGCGCAGGGGAGCAGGTCTCCCGCTCAGTCTGGTTGCTCGACCCCTCCCCCGCCCGGTCCGGTGGTCCGTCCGGGCGGGGAGAGGAGGCGTCAGCCGTCGAGCTGAGTGATGGTGGCGATGGAGGGCTTCCGCGTGCGCTGCAAATCGCGGGCGACCGACTCGGCGTCGCGGAGCACCCGCACCGCATTGTGCCAGGTCAGCTTGGCGAGATCCGCTTCCGACCAGCCCCGGCCGAGGAGTTCGGCGATCAGGTTGGGGTAGCCGGCCACGTCGTCCAGGCCGGACGGCGTGAACGCGGTGCCGTCGAAGTCGCCACCGATGCCGATGTGGTCGACCCCGGCCACCTCGCGCATGTGGTCCAGGTGGTCCGCGACGGTGGCCGCGGTGGCGAGCGGGCGCGGGTTGGCGGCCACGTACGCCCGCTGGCAGTCCATCCCGGCGGGGGTGGTGTCCAGGTGGTGGAAGCCGTGCGCGCGCATGTTCTCGTCCGCGCCGAGCGTCCACTCGACGGCGGCGGGCAGGATGAACTTCGGTACGAAGGTGGCCATCGCGACGCCGCCGTTGGCGGGCAGCTGCGCGAGTACGTCGTCCGGGATGTTGCGCGGGTGGTCGCAGACGGCGCGCGCGGAGGAGTGCGAGAAGAGCACCGGCGCCTCGGCGACGCGCAGCGCGTCCCGCATGGTGTCGGCGGAGACGTGCGAGAGGTCGACCAGCATGCCCAGCCGGTTCATCTCCCGGACGACCTCCTCGCCGAACCGGGTCAGTCCGCCCGCGACCGGCTTGTCGGTGGCGGAATCGGCCCAGGGCAGGTTGTCGTTGTGAGTGAGCGTCATGTACCGCACGCCCAGCTGGTGCAGCGCGCGCAGGGTGGCGAGGGAGCAGTCGATGCTGTGCCCGCCCTCGGCACCCATCAGCGAGGCGATCCGGCCCTCGGCGCGGGCCGCCTCCATGTCGTCGGCGGTGAAGGCCAGGCGCAGCCGGTCCGGGTAACGGTCGGTCAGCGCCCGGACGAAGTCCATCTGCTCCAGCGTGGCACTGACCGCGTGGTCGCCCGCCAGGTCGGAGCGCACGTACACCGACCAGAACTGCGCGCCGACCCCGCCCGCGTGGAGCCGGGCGAGGTCGGTGTGCAGACGGGCGCTCTGGTCGAATGCCAGGTCGAGCGCGTCAAGGTCGTAGCCGACCTGTTCGCGCATCGCCCACGGGAGGTCGTTGTGGCCGTCCACCACCGGGGTGTCGCGGAGGACGGCACGGGCCTGATCGATCAGTTCGGGGGTCGTCATGACCCCTGTTCTACTACTTGCCGAAGCTACTTGCCGAAGCCGAAGGAGGCGGAGCCCGCGACCTTGGCGCGGAGCTTCTTGCCCTTCTCGGTGGCCTGGCTGTTCAGCTCGGCCTGGAACTCCGTCATCCGCTCGGTCAGTTCGGGGTCGAAGGCGGCGAGCATCCGGACGGCCAGCAGACCGGCGTTGCGGGCACCCGCGATCGAGACGGTGGCGACCGGCACACCGGCCGGCATCTGGACGATCGACATCAGGCTGTCCATGCCGTCCAGGTAGCGCAGCGGCACCGGGACGCCGATCACCGGCAGCGGGGTGACGGAGGCCAGCATGCCCGGCAGGTGGGCTGCCCCGCCGGCGCCCGCGATGATCACCTTGAGGCCGCGCTGGTGGGCGTTCTCGCCGTACGAGACCATCTCGCGCGGCATCCGGTGGGCGGAGACGACGTCGACCTCGTACGGGATCTCGAACTCGTCGAGCGCCTGGGCGGCGGCCTCCATCACGGGCCAGTCGGAGTCCGAGCCCATGACGATGCCGATGAGGGGAGCAGTGGGGTTGCTCATTCGGTGATCGTTCCTCGCAGGTAGGCGGCCGCGTGGCGGGCGCGCTCGCGGACGTCGTCGAGGTCGTCCCCGAAGACGTTGACGTGGCCGACCTTGCGGCCGGGCTTCACGTCCTTCCCGTACATGTGGATCCGCAGGCCCGGGTCACGGGCCATGCAGTGCAGGAAGGCGTGGTACATGTCCGGGTAGTCGCCACCGAGCACGTTGACCATGACGGTCCACTTGGCGCGCGGGCGCGGGTCGCCGAGCGGCAGGTCGAGGACGGCCCGCAGGTGGTTCTCGAACTGCGAGGTGACGGCGCCGTCCTGGGTCCAATGGCCGGAGTTGTGGGGCCGCATGGCCAGCTCGTTGACCAGGATGCGGCCGTCGCGGGTCTGGAACAGCTCGACCGCGAGGTGGCCGGTGATGTCCAGGTCGCCGGCGATCCGCAGCGCGAGCGCCTGCGCCTCGGCGGCGAGCGACGGGTCGAGGTCGGGGGCGGGGGCGGTGACCTCGGCGCAGACGCCGTTCTCCTGCAGGCTCTCCACCACCGGGTACGCGACCGCCTGGCCGCTGGGCGAGCGGACCACGTTGGCGGCCAGCTCGCGGAGGAAGTCCACCTTCTCCTCGGCCAGTACCGGAACCCCGGCGAGGAAAGGCGCCTGCGCCTCCTGCTCGTCGCCGACGACCCAGACGCCCTTGCCGTCGTACCCGCCGCGCACCGTCTTCAGGACGACGGGGTATCCCTCGCCCTCGTTCGCGAAGGCCGTGACGTCGGCCGGGTCGGCGACCAGGCGGTGGCGCGGGCAGGGGACGCCGATGGAGTCCAGCTTGGCCCGCATCACGCCCTTGTCCTGGGCGTTCACCAGCGCCTCCGGGCCCGGGCGGACGGCGATGCCGTCGGCCTGCAGGGCGCGCAGGTGCTCGGTGGGGACGTGCTCGTGGTCGAAGGTGATCACGTCGCAGCCGGCCGCGAAACGGCGCAGCGTCTCCAGGTCCCGGTAGTCACCGAGGACGACGTCGGAGACGACCTGCGAGGCCGAGTCCTGCGGAGTGTCCGCAAGGAGCTTGAACCTGACGCCGAGCGGGATGCCCGCCTGGTGCGCCATCCGGGCCAGCTGCCCGCCGCCGATCATGCCCACCACTGGAAAATTCGCACTGCCCGTGAAAGTCACGCTGCCCAGGATATCCGGGCCGGTGGGAGCCGGTGCACCGGTGGACGTGGGGTGGCCGGGCGCGACCCGGCGCCGGGCCCTCCGCCGGGGCCCTCCGCCGGGGCCCTCATGGAGGGCTCATGGAGAGCGAGTAGCCTGGATGGCCGGACCCCGAGAAGCACTGTCCGATCATGTGCGCAGACGAGGGGCCCCTTCGCGCTGCGCCATCGCGCGAGCCACCGGCACGCCATCTCGCATGCGAGTACAGGAGACAACACCAGTATGACCACCACCACCGAACCCAGCCCCTCGCTGTTCAAGCGACTTCGGGGACTCTCGGATGAAGTGATCAAGTTCGGCGTCGTCGGCGTGGTCGGCGTGGTCGTCAACGCCGGGGTCTTCTGGGTCTGCCTGCAGGGTTCGGGTGCGGTCAAGTCGCTCTCCGGCTTCATCGCCACCGCGGTGGCGATCGGCACCAACTACCTGGGCTACCGCTACTGGCTGTACAAGGACCGGGACGCGGCCTCGCGCAAGCGCGAGATCACGCTCTTCCTGATCTTCAGCGGCATCGGGATGCTGATCGAGAACGGCATCCTCGCCTTCTCGGTGCACGTCCTCCACTACACCTCGTCGGGCAGCCAGCTGATCGCCAAGAACGTGGTCGGCCTCGCGGCAGGCACGATCTTCCGCTTCTTCTCGTACCGCACCTGGGTCTTCAAGGCGATACCGGAGCTGGCGGAGCCCGAGGCCACGGCGTCGCCCGAGCTGCAGTACGCGAAGTAGTAGCCGACCCGCCGGGCACGGCCAGGCGCGAGGCACGGCAGAGGGGCGCGAGGTTCTGCACTGAGCAGAGCCGCGCGCCCCTGCTGCTTTTACTCGCTCCTGCGGCTCCGCCCCAGACCCCTCTACTCGTTCCTGCGGCTCCGCCCCAGGAAGAGCGCGAAGACCGGCGGGTGCAGTGCCAGTAGTTCCAGCCGTCCGCCGTCCGCCTCGGCGATGTCGCGGGCGACGGCGAGGCCGATGCCGGTGGAGTTCCGGCCGCTGACGGCCCGTTCGAAGACGCGGTTGCCGAGTTCCGGCGGCACGCCCGCGCCCTCGTCCTGGACCTCGGCCACCACCGAGTTGCCGAGCGGCCGGACCCGGAGCGTGATGGTGCCCGCGCCGTGCATCAGCGAGTTCTCGATCAGGGTGGCCAGCACCTGGGCGACCGTGCCGGGGGTGCTCGTCACCAGGACGCCGTGCGGGCCCTCGATCCGCAGGCGGCGGCCGGTCTCGCGGAGCGAGGGGCCCCACTCCTCGACCTGCTGCTTGATCACGTCGTCCAGGTCGAAGGTGACGGCGGTCGGGTTGAGCGGGTCGCGCTGGTTGGTCAGCAGCCGCTGCACCACGTCGGTGAGCCGCTCGACCTGCTGGAGCGCGATGGTCGCCTCCTCCTTGACCGTGTCCGGCTCCTCGGCAAGCGCGGTGATCTCCTCCAGCCGCATCGAGAGCGCGGTCAGCGGGGTGCGCAGCTGGTGCGAGGCGTCGGCGGCGAGCCGGCGTTCCGCCGTGAGCATCCGGGCGATCCGCTCGGCGCTGGTGTCCAGCACCTCGGCGATCCGGTCGAGTTCCGGGACGCCGTAGCGGCGGTCGCGCGGGCGCGGGTCGCCGGAGCCGAGGCGCTCGGCCGTCTCGGCGAGGTCGATGAGCGGGCGGGCGAGCCGCCTGGCCTGCCAGACGGCCAGCGCCACCGCCGCCTGGACGGCGAGCAGTGCCACCACTCCCAGCACCAGCAGCATGTTGCCGATCTCGTGGTCGACGTCGCTGCGCGACTGGACCACGGTGACGACCTCGCCGCTCGCGCCGGTCTCGGAGGCCATCAGGGCGGGCCCGGTGACGGGCCGCCCGGCCGTGATCAGCGGCTGGCCCGGGATGTCCACCGTGACGAACGAACCGTCGGTGACCTGTGCGGCGAACTTCTCCCCGGTGACGGGCTCCCCCGCCGCCAGCCGGCTCTCCACCAGCCCGAGGACCCGGACGGACGCGGCGTCCACCCGGTCGTTGGCGGCGTTGACGATGCTCTGCTTCTCGACCAGTGCGAGCGGCACGCAGAACACCGTCACGACCACCAGTACGACGCCCAGCAGCGAGTTGATCATCCTGCGCTTCACGTCGCTGCTCTTCTCGGGTCAGGTAGCGGTGTCCGTCAGTTCTTCTCGAAGCGGAAGCCGACGCCGCGCACGGTGGCGATGTAGCGGGGGTTGGCCGCGTCGTCGCCGAGCTTCTTGCGGAGCCAGGAGATGTGCATGTCCAGGGTCTTGGTCGAGGTCCACCAGGTGGTGTCCCAGACCTGACGCATGATCTCCTCACGGGTGACCACCCGGCCGGCGTCCCGGACGAGGACTCGCAGCAGCTCGAACTCCTTGGCGGAGAGGGTGAGTTCCTCCTCGCCGAGCCAGGCGCGGTGTGACTCGATGTCAATCTTCACGCCGTGCGCGCCGGTGGTGAGCTGGTCGACGTTGCCACGGCGCAGCAGGGCGCGGACCCGGGCCAGCAGCTCGGCCAGCCGGAACGGCTTGGTGACGTAGTCGTCGGCGCCGGCGTCCAGGCCGACCACGGTGTCCACCTCGTCGGCGCGGGCGGTGAGCACCAGGACGGGGCAGCTCTTGCCGTCCGCGCGCAGTCGGCGGCACACCTCCAGGCCGTCCATCTCGGGCAGGCCGAGGTCGAGGACCACGAGGTCGACCTCCTCGGTGAGCCCGGCGTTGAGCGCGGCGGGGCCGTCCTCGCGGACGAGTACCTCGTAGCCCTCACGTCGCAGCGCACGGGCGAGCGGTTCGGAGATTGCCGGGTCGTCCTCGGCCAGCAGCACACAGGTCATGGGGCGATGGTAGTCCGCCGGGGGCCTGGTGATCAGTCCCCCTGGGCAGCCCGCGCACGGGCGGCCCGTTTCGTCCGCGCGGTGGTGGCCGGGCCGGCCCGCCGCGCGGACCGGGCGGGTGCTGTGAGGTAGTTCACAGAGAGTGACCGGCGCCTCGGTGGGTTCGGCGGCGGCGAGTCAGGCCGATTCCCCTCATTTGCCGAAGATTCTGCAATTCGATCTTGGCTTCCAAGGAACATGTCCGGCGATACCATGGATTGGTGTACAGAGTGAGCTGTCGCCTTTGCTCAACTGATACGTATATCGCGGTGTTTGTCCGCTGATGTCAGCTAAAAGTGCGACGTACAGTGGTTCGGTCCCCGTGTCATGTACTGCGGTCCACCGCTGCCACCAGCAGCTGGGAGGTACGCCGCAGTGCTCGGACAAGTCCGCCTTCACCCCCCTTGGCGGGCCTGTCCCACGCAGCAAGGAACCAGATTCATGGCGTCAACGACCCTGGACGTCGACTCTCCGCAGTCGACCTCCTCAAGTGGCGGCAAGACCTTCCTCGGTCACCCCCGCGGCCTCGCCACCCTCTTCATGACCGAGACGTGGGAGCGCTTCAGCTACTACGGCATGCGCGCTCTCCTGGTGCTCTACCTGGTCGCACCGGTCTCCAAGGGCGGACTCGGCTTCAACACCGCGACCGGCCTGGCCATCTACAGCGTCTACACGGCCATGGTCTACCTGCTCGCCCTGCCCGGCGGCTGGATCAGCGACCGGCTCTGGGGCGCCCGCAAGACGGTCGCCATCGGCGGCGGCATCATCATGGTCGGCCACTTCCTGCTGGCCGTACCCGCCGAGCTGTCGTTCTTCGCCGGCCTCGCGCTGATCGCCATCGGCTCCGGCATGCTGAAGTCGAACATCTCGACGATGGTCGGCCACCTCTACCCGGACCGCAACGACGCCCGTCGTGACGGTGGTTTCACCATCTTCTACATGGGCATCAACCTCGGCGCGTTCCTCGCGCCGCTGGTGATCGGCACGGTCGGCCAGAAGGTCAACTGGCACCTGGGCTTCGCGCTCGCCGGTGCCGGCATGGCGATCGGCCTGATCCAGTTCCTGTTCGGCAGCCGCCACCTGAGCAAGACCAGCGACATCGTCTGCTCGCCGCTGCCCGCCACCGAGCGGACCGCGATCCTGCGCAAGGCCGGCCTCTGGCTCGCCATCGCCGCCGCCTGCTACGCCGTCGTCGGCCTGTCCGGCGTCTTCACCATCAACTGGGTGCTGACCCCGCTGTCGCTGGCCGGCATCGCGCTGCCGATCCTGGTCTTCACCCGGATGCGGCGCGACCACGCGCTGAGCCAGGACGACAAGAACAAGGTCAGCGGCTTCATCTGGTTCTTCGTCGCCGCGGCCGTGTTCTGGATGATCTACGACCAGTCCGGTTCGACGCTCACCGTCTTCGCCTCCGACAACACGGCGGGCACGCTCTTCGGCCTCGGCTTCCCGTCGAGCTGGTTCCAGTCGCTGAACCCGCTGTTCATCATGGCGCTCGCGCCCGTGATGGCGTGGCTCTGGGTGTCGCTGGCCAACAAGGCGAAGAACCCGAGCACCTCGCGCAAGTTCGTCTACGGCCTGGTCGGCATCGGCCTCTCGTTCGCCGTGATGATGGCCGCGATGGCCGCCGCCTCCGGTGGCGTCAAGGTCTCGCCGCTCTGGCTGGCCATGGTCTACCTGGTCCAGACCGTCGCCGAGCTCTGCCTCTCCCCGGTCGGACTGTCCGTCACCACCAAGCTGGCCCCGCAGAAGTACGCGAGCCAGATGATGGGCATCTGGTTCCTGGCGGTCACCGCCGGCGACTGCGTCGCGAGCCTGCTGCAGCAGTTCCTCGGCGACTCGTTCCTGAGCACCACCTCGTTCGCCATCCAGGGCGCGGCGGCCGCACTGGCCGGCTTCGCGATCTGGATGGGACGCAAGCGGATCGGTGCCCTGATGGGCGACGTCCACTGACGCACCGATGAGTAGGTGAGTACGTAAGTACGCGAGAGGGCCGGTACCCACAGGTACCGGCCCTCTCGCGTACTCGGGTGGGCTCAGAGTTCGCGCTGACCGCCCCGCCAGACGGCGGCGGTCAGCGGGACGCCCGGGCGGTAGGCCAGGTGGACGTGGGAGGGGGCGTCCAGCAGCAGCAGGTCGGCGCGGGCGCCGACGGTGATGCGGCCGACGTCCGTACGCCGCAGGGCCTGGGCGCCGCCGGCGGTGGCGGCGTGCACCGCTTCGTCCGGGGTCATGCCCATCTCGCGGACGGCGACGGCGACGCAGAAGGCCATCGAGCTGGTGAAGCTGGAGCCCGGGTTGCAGTCGGTGGAGAGCGCGACGGTGGCGCCCGCATCGAGCAGGCGGCGTGCGTCCGGGTAGGGGGCGCGGGTGGAGAACTCCGCGCCGGGGAGCAGCGTGGCGACGGTGTCGCCGCTCGCCAGCGCGGACACGTCGGCGTCCGTGAGGTGGGTGCAGTGGTCGGCCGAGGCCGCGCCCAGCTCGACGGCGAGCTGTACGCCCGGCCCGTACGAGAGCTGGTTGGCGTGCACCCGGGGGATCAGCCCGCGCTTGGCCCCTGCGGTCAGGATCGCGCGGGCCTGGTCGCCGTCGAAGGCGCCGTTCTCGCAGAAGACGTCCACCCAGCGGGCGTGCGGGGCGCAGGCGTCCAGCATCTCGCCGGTCACCAGATCGACGTAGCCGGCCGGGTCGTCCGCGTACTCGGGGGCGACCACGTGGGCGCCCAGGTACGTGGTCTCGGGGGTGTGGGCGGCGGCGATCCGCAGCGCGCGGGCCTCGTCGGCGACGGTCAGGCCGTAGCCGGACTTGCACTCGATCGTGGTGGTGCCCTGGCGCAGCGCCTCGTTGACGAAGCGGGTCAGGTTGGCGTCGAGCTCGGCGTCGGTCGCGGCGCGGGTGGCGGCGACGGTCGTCCGGATGCCTCCGGCGGTGTACGCCTGGCCGGACATCCGGGCGTTGAACTCGGCGGTACGGTCGCCGGCGAAGACCAGGTGGGCATGCGAGTCGACGAAGCCGGGGAGCAGGGAACGGCCCTCGGCGTCGAACTGCTCGTCGGTGGCGGGAGCGGCGGCGGCCGCGCCGACCCAGGCGATCGTGCCGTTCTCGACCACCACGGCGGCGTCCTGGACGAGACCGAGCAGCCCGCTGCCCTGGGCGGGGTCGTTGGTGACCAGGCTGCCGAGGTTGGTGAGGAGGAGGCTCACTGAGCGCCTTTCGTTACAGCGGGTAGTGCGGCGGAGGTTCGTTTCGGGTGCGGCATCGGGGTCTTCCGGTTTCGCGCAGGCAGTTCATCGAACAGAGCCCCGCGCCCCTGAAAAACTCCCCCCGCGCCCTTAGTACTGGAGGGCGGTGATGGAGTCGCGGAGCGCCTTGGGTACGTCCGGGACGAGTTGGTGGGTGCCGTCGCGGACGATGTGGCGGCCGCCGACCACCACGTGGCGGACGTCGGCGGCCGAGGCGGCGAAGACCGCCGTCTCCGCGCCTAGGGCCGGGCGGGGGCCGGCCGTGCGGACGGAGTCGAGGGCCACCACGGTGAAGTCGGCCAGTGATCCGGCTTCGATCCGGCCGGCTTCGGGCAGGCCGAGGGAGGCGTGGCCGTCCTCGGCGCCCGCCCGGAGCAGCGCGTTCGCCGTCCAGTGGCCGCGGGTGCGGGTCCGCAGGCGCTCGTCCAGTTCCAGTGCCCGCGTCTCCTCGAAGGGGTCGATCACCGCGTGGCTGTCGCTGCCGAGCGTGATCGGGCAGCCCGAGTTGGCCAGCTGCCGGGCGGGGCCGATGCCGTCCGCGAGGTCGCGTTCGGTGGTGGGGCACATGCAGATGTTGGTGGAGGAGTCCGAGAGCAGCCGGATGTCCTCGTCCGTCAGGTGCGTCGCGTGGACGGCCGACGTACGGGGGCCGAGCACGCCGTGGTCGGCGAGCAGCCTGGTCGGGGTGACGCCGTGGGCGGTGAGGCAGGCGTCGTTCTCGGCGGTCTGCTCGGAGAGGTGGACGTGCAACGGGGCCTTCGCCATCGCCGCCCAGTGGGCGACGGTGCTCAGCTGCTCGGCGGGCACGGCACGGACGGAGTGGATCGCCGCGCCGATCCGGGCATGCTCGGTCGGCTTGAGCTCGGAGACCCGCTCCGCCCAGGCGTCCGCGTCGCCGTCACTGAACCGCAGCTGCGGCTTGGTCACCTCGGCGCCGAAGCCGGCGGAGAGGTAGCAGGTGTCCAGCAGGGTGATCCGGATGCCCGCTCGCCCGGCCGCCTCGATCAGGGCGTGGCCCATCGCGTTGGGGTCGCTGTAGCGGCCGCCGCCGGGGGCGTGGTGCAGGTAGTGGAACTCGCCCACGTTGGTGATGCCGGCCAGTGCCATCTCGGCGTAGACGGCGGTGGCGAGCGCCAGGTAACTGTCCGGGTCGAGGGCTCCGGCGAAGCGGTACATGGTGTCCCGCCAGGTCCAGAAGGTCCCGGAGCCGACCTGGACGTTTCCGCGCAGGGCGCGGTGGAAGGCGTGCGAGTGGGCGTTCGCCTGGCCGGGCAGCAGCAGGCCGTTCAGCCGGACCGCGCCGGCCGGGCAGGGTCCGCTGTCCGGGGTGACGTCGGCGATCGTGCCGCCGGGGCCGACCGTGATCAGTACGTCCCGTTCAACCACCGGGCCGCCTGTGTGCGGCAGCCAGGCGTGCTCCGCCCAGTACGACGGGTACGGCGTCTCTACTCGCATGCGAGGTCCTCCAGTACGTCGGCGAGCGCCGTCACACCCGTCAGGCAGTCGGTCTCCTCGGCGTACTCCGCCGGGGAGTGCGAGATCCCGCTCGGGTTCCGCACGAAGAGCATGGCGGTCGGGATCACCGAGGCCAGGATGCCCGCGTCGTGCCCGGCGCCGGTCGGCAGCACGGGCACGCCGCCCAGTCGCTTGGCGAGCCGGTCGCGCAGCGGGACGTCGAAGTCGACGACGGGCGTGTACGACTCCCGGGTCAGCTCGACCCGGACGCCGTCCCGCTCGCCGCGCTCGTACGCGGCCTGCCGGATCTCCTCGACCACGTACTCGAGCGTCGCTTCGTCGGCCGCCCGGGAGTCCAGCCAGCCCCGGATCAGCGAGGCGATCGCGTTGGTGCCGTTGGGCTCGACGGCGACCTTGCCGAAGGTCGCCAGGGCGCCGGCCAGCTGCGCCTTCGTCCGGGCGGCGAGCACCGTCTCGGCGTAGGTGAGCATCGGGTCGCGGCGGTCCTCGACGCGGGTGGTGCCCGCGTGGTTGGCCTCGCCGTGGAAGTCGAAGCGCCAGCGGCCGTGCGGCCAGATCGCGCTGGCCACGCCGACGGGGTGCTCCTCGGTCAGGTAGCGGCCCTGCTCGACGTGCAGCTCGACGAAGGCGCCGATCCGGGCGAGCCGGTCGTCGTCCGCGCCGATCGCGGCGGGGTCGTAGCCGGCCGTCTCCATCGCGTCGGGCAGCCGGACGCCGTCGGCGTCGCGCAGCTCGTACGCCTGCTCGCGGCCGAGCACGCCGGCCGTCAGGCGGGAGCCGATGCAGGCCACACCGAACCGGGCGCCCTCCTCGTCACCGAAGTTGACGATGGCCAGCGGCTTGTCGAACTCGGCACCGCGCGAACGGAGTTCGTCCAGCGCGGCGAAGGAGGAGACCACGCCGAGCGGGCCGTCGTAGGCGCCGCCGTCCGGGACGGAGTCCAGGTGCGAGCCGGTGACGACCGCGCCGGGGCCCTGCGGGTCGCCGAGCCAGGCCCACTGGTTGCCGTTACGGTCCAGCTCGTACGTCAGGCCGCGCGAGCGGGCCTGCTCCTCGAACCAGGCGCGGCACTCGGCGTCGGCGGAGTTCCAGGCGAAGCGGCGGTAACCGCCGGATGCGGCGGAGCGGCCCACGGGGAGCAGCTCCGACCACATCCGGCGGAAGGAGTCCTCGGTCACAGCTCGCCCATCGGGATGCGCACCCCACGCTCGTCGGCGACCTCGGACGCGCGGTCGTAGCCCGCGTCGACGTGCCGGATGACGCCCATGCCGGGGTCGTTGGTGAGCACCCGGCGGATCTTCTCGCCCGCCAGCGCGGTGCCGTCGGCGACCGTGACCTGACCGGCGTGGATCGAGCGGCCGATGCCGACGCCGCCGCCGTGGTGGATCGAGACCCAGGACGCGCCGGAGGCGACGTTGACCATGGCGTTGAGCAGCGGCCAGTCGGCGATCGCGTCGGAGCCGTCGAGCATCGCCTCGGTCTCACGGTACGGCGAGGCCACCGAACCGCAGTCCAGGTGGTCACGGCCGATCACGATCGGCGCGGACAGCTCGCCGGAGGCGACCATGTCGTTGAAGCGCTCGCCGGCCTTGTCGCGCTCGCCGTAACCGAGCCAGCAGATGCGCGCCGGCAGGCCCTGGAAGTGCACCTTCTCCTGGGCCATCTTGATCCAGCGGTGCAGCGACTCGTTCTCGGGGAAGAGGTCGAGCACGGCCTTGTCGGTCTTGGCGATGTCCTGCGGGTCGCCGGACAGGGCGGCCCAGCGGAACGGGCCCTTGCCCTCGCAGAACAGCGGCCGGATGTATGCCGGGACGAAGCCGGGGAAGGCGAACGCACGGTCGTAGCCCGCGAGTTGGGCCTCGCCACGGATCGAGTTGCCGTAGTCGAAGACCTCGGCGCCGGCGTCCATGAAGCCGACCATGGCCTCGACGTGCTTGGCCATCGACTCGCGCGAGCGCTGGGTGAACTCGGCCGGCTTGGCGGCCGCGTAGTCCGCCATGTCGTCGAAGTCGACACCGGTCGGCAGGTAGGCCAGCGGGTCGTGGGCGCTGGTCTGGTCGGTGACGATGTCGATCGGGGCATCCATCGACAGCAGCTGCGGGAAGAGGTCGGCGGCGTTGCCGAGCAGGCCGATCGAGAGCGGCTGCTTCCTGTCGCGGGCGTCGGTGGCCAGCTCCAGGGCGTGCGCGAGGCTGGTCGCCTCGACGTCCAGGTAGCGGTGCTCGATCCGGCGGGAGATCCGGGACGGGTCGCAGTCGATACAGATCGCCACGCCGCCGTTCATGGTGACGGCGAGCGGCTGGGCGCCACCCATGCCACCGAGACCGGCGGTGAGGGTGATGGTGCCGGCCAGCGTCCCGTTGAACTTCTTGTTGGCGACGGCGGAGAAGGTCTCGTACGTGCCCTGCAGGATGCCCTGGGTGCCGATGTAGATCCACGAACCGGCGGTCATCTGCCCGTACATGGTGAGCCCGAGCTGCTCCAGGCGGCGGAACTCCTCCCAGTTGGCCCAGTCGCCGACCAGGTTGGAGTTGGCGATCAGCACGCGCGGCGCCCACTCGTGGGTCTGCATCACGCCGACCGGACGGCCGGACTGGACGAGCATCGTCTCGTCCTGCTTGAGCGTCTCCAGCGTCCGCACCATGGCGTCGAACGAACGCCAGTCGCGGGCCGCCTTGCCGGTGCCGCCGTAGACGACCAGCTTGGACGGGTGCTCGGCCACCTCGGGGTCGAGGTTGTTCATGAGCATCCGCAGGGCCGCCTCCTGCTGCCACCCCTGCGTGGTCAGGTTCGTCCCTCGCGCCGCGCGCACCTCGCGCGGACCACTGCCCGCCTGCTGCTGCACCATGCTCCCGGCTCCTTACGGATGGATTCATTCAAGACTGACAAGTCTGAATATATCCAAACAGTCAGCCTTCGGCCAGACCTCGGCCCAGACCTCGGCACTGCACACGACATACGCACAGGTGGAGCGCCCAGGCGGGAGCCACGCCCGGACAGCCACCCGAACAGGGCAGCGGCCGCCCAGGACTGTTCGAAACCTGGCCGTCAGGCGGCCGCATCACCGTCCCAGTCGATGCCGATCTCGGCGAGCCAGCGGCGGTCGTCGACGCCCGGAGCGGCCTCCTCAGCCGGCTGGTCGGCGGGTCGGGGCTGGCGGGGGATCTCCTGGACCGGGCCCAGGCCGTACTTCTCGACGGCGGCGGAGGCGGCCGGGTTCGGCTCGATGACGCCGACGTGGACGGCGCTCTCGTCACCCGGTTCGAGGACGGTGAGCTGCGGATCGGGCGGCCGGCGCAGCGCGATGCGGCGTCCGCAGGTGGGGCAGGACCACTCGTCGGCACCCGTCGCGAGCCTGCCGGTCAGCTTCATCTCATGGATCACACGCATGTTGGACACCCCCGTCCGACCCCGGCGGCGGGGGCCTGCTGATGGGATGCCCGCTAACCGGCCGTCAGCAACCCGGCCAGGCACGAACTACTCCAAGCTGTGTCAATTCCGGGCCGCGCCTGCCCCGGGCCGCGCCACTCCAGGCCCCGCCTACTCGAGGAACAGCCCCCGCGCGGCGGCCGACTGTTCGATCGCCTCCAAGCGGGCCTCGGCGCCCGGGAGTTCGTCGCACATGGCCTGCAGCAGCACCCGGCCGAGCATCATCGGCGCGCACGCGGTGTCGAAGACCAGCCCGGTGCCGACGGCGGCCGGCAGCATCAGGTCGGAGAGCTTGGCGACCGGCGCGAACGCGCTGTCGGCGACGGTCAGAACGGTCAGCCCGCACTGCCGGGCCGCGACCAGTGCGTCCATCAGCTCGCGCGGGTAGCGCGGCAGGGCGAAGCAGAGTACGGCGGTGGCCCCGGCGGCGGCGGCCTGTTCGAGGCGGTCGGCGAGCATGCTGCCACCCTCGTCGAGCAGCCGGATGTCCGGGTGCACCTTGGCCGCGAAGTACGCGAAGCCCGCCGCCTGCGCGGAGGCCGCCCGCAGCCCGAGCACCGGCAGCGGCCGGGAGGCGGCGAGCAGCCTGGCCGCCCGGACGATCGGCTCCGGGTCGGCCAGCAGGTCCGCGAGGTGCCGCAGGTGGGCGATCTCGGCCAGTACCGCCTGCTGGTGCTCGTTACGCACCACGTCGGCGGCGCTCTCCGGCACCCCCTGCTCGCCCGCGCCGAGCTCCCGGAGCTGCTTGCGCAGAGCCGGGTAGCCGTCGAAACCGAGGGCCACGGCGAAGCGGGTGACGGACGGCTGACTGACCCCGGCGAGTTCGGCGACCTCGACGCTGGAGAGGAAGGGCGCCTCGGTGGCGTGCCGGACCAGCGAGTGGGCGATCCGGCGCTGGGTCGGGGTGAGCCGGTGCCCCTCGAACAGCTGGAGCAGCCGGGCGGAGGGGCCGACGGTACCGGTCTCGTCCGTGGCAGTCATCGGTCTCTCCTCCGTGCGGTGGAACTGGGGTGCGCGAACGCGTGCTCAGCGTGCAGCAGGGCAGGCAGGTGGGCAACGACGTCTCGTACGGCGGGACAACGCGGAGCGACCCTGACCGGACCCTGATCTGTCCCTGAGAAGGGCCGCGCCCGATGGGCCGGGACCTCGGGCGACTGGTCCTGAGCGGCGTCGGGCTCACGTACGCAACCGGGTTCTCCCAGGGGCGCGGGGCGCTGCTTCATGAAGCAGCGCCCCGCGCCCCTGTCGCGCTGGCCGTAAGCCGACAGTGCGTCAGGCCAGCGGGCCGGTGACCTGCTGGACGGCGCGCAGCAGGTCACCGGAGGCGACCAGGGCGGCGGCGGCCTCCAGGTCCGGCGAGAGGTAACGGTCCCGGCCGGGACCCTCGACGCCGGCTGCCCGGGCGGCGGCCACGGCGGCGGCGGTGGCGGGGGCCAGCGGGCCGCTGCCGTTGTCGATCCGGATCTCCAGCGCGCGGGCCGAGGCCGTCAGCTCGACGGCGAGGATGCGGCCGAGGTTGTCGACGGCCTGCCGCAGCTTGCGCGCGGCGGACCAGCCCATCGACACGTGGTCCTCCTGCATCGCGGAGGACGGGATCGAGTCCACCGAGGCCGGGACGGCGAGCCGCTTGTTCTCGCTGACCAGGGCGGCCTGGGTGTACTGGGCGATCATCAGACCGGAGTCCACGCCCGGGTCGTCGGCCAGGAAGGCCGGCAGGCCGTGCGAGCGGGCCTTGTCGAGCAGCCGGTCGGTGCGGCGCTCCGAGATCGAGCCGAGGTCGGCGGCCGCGATGGCGAGGAAGTCAAGCACGTACGCGACCGGGGCGCCGTGGAAGTTGCCGTTGGACTCGACCCGGCCGTCCGGGAGGACGACGGGGTTGTCGACCGAGGCGGCCAGCTCGCGGGAGGCGACCAACTCGGCGTGCGCGAGGGTGTCGCGGCCGGCGCCGGCGACCTGCGGGGCGCAGCGGATCGAGTACGCGTCCTGGACGCGCGGCAGGTCGTCCTGGATGTGGCCGGTCAGGCCGGAGTCCTTGAGCACGGCCAGCATGTTGGCGGCGCTGAGGGCCTGGCCCGGGTGCGGGCGGATCGCCGCGTGCAGCTCGGGGGCGAGCACCTTGTCGGTGCCGAGCAGGGCCTCCAGCGACATGGCGGCCGTGATGTCGGCGGTGGTGAACAGGCGGGAGAGGTCCGCGATGGCCATCACCAGCATGCCGAGCATGCCGTCGGTGCCGTTGATGAGGGCCAGGCCCTCCTTCTCCAGCAGCTCGACCGGTGTGATGCCGGCCTCGGCCAGCAGCTCGGCGACCGGGCGCTCGGTGCCGTCCGGGCCGAAGGCGGTGCCCTCGCCCATCAGGGCCAGCGCGCAGTGCGAGAGCGGCGCGAGGTCGCCGGAGCAGCCGAGCGAGCCGAACTCGCGGACGACGGGCGTGATGCCCGCGTTGAGCACGGCGGCCATCGTCTGGGCGACCAGCGGGCGGACGCCCGTACGGCCGGAGGCGAGGGTCTTCATCCGCAGGAACATCAGCGCGCGGACCACCTCGCGCTCGACGACCGGGCCCATGCCGGCGGCGTGCGAGCGGACCAGCGAACGCTGCAGCTGGGCGCGCAGCTCCGGGCTGATGTGGCGGACGGCGAGGGCGCCGAAGCCGGTGGAGACACCGTAAACGGGGCGCGGTTCGGCGGCGAGGGCCTCGATCCGGGCGCGGGCGGTCGCCATCTCGGCGAGCGCGTCCGGTCCGATCTCGACCCGGGCGTTGCCGCGCGCGACGGCGAGCACGTCCTCGGCACTGACATCGGCCTTACCGACCTGGACGAGCGGCGCGTCGGGGTCCACAGCACTGTGCATATCCATATACACAATCACACCAGGTGAATGAAGATATGACAACCTGCTGATGGGGTCGGCCCCTCGGATTAACCAGTCTGCCCCGGCGTGGCGCAGGCTGAGGGGGCGAAATGAGCGGAGGAAGAGGACTGATGGCACGGGCGACGGCGCGACGGCTGGTGGTGCGCCTGGGCGGTGCGGAACGGAGCGCGCGGCCGGATTCGTTGGCGGCCGAGGAGCCGTTGGAGATCCGGGTGGGCGGCGAGGCGCTGACGGTGACGATGCGCACCCCCGGGCACGACTTCGACCTGGTGGCCGGGTTCCTGGTCGGCGAGGGCCTGGTGCACAGCGGCGACGGGCTCGCCGCGCTGCGCTACTGCGCCGGGACGGACGAGGACGGGGCCAACACCTACAACGTGGTCGACGCGACGCTCCGGGGCGGCGGCGCACTGCCGCTGTCGACCCACCGGAACCTGCTGACCACCAGCGCCTGCGGCCTCTGCGGGCGCGACACCGTCGAGGCCGTCCGGACACACGTCCGGTGGCCGGTGGCGGCCGACCCGCTGCGGGTGAGCCCCGAGCTGCTGTACGGCCTGCCGGACCGGCTGCGGGCGGCCCAGCGGACCTTCGAGTCCACCGGCGGGCTGCACGCCGCCGGCCTGTTCGACGCCGCGGGCGAGCTGCTCTGCGCCCGGGAGGACGTCGGGCGGCACAACGCCGTCGACAAGGTGATCGGCTGGGCGCTGCGCGAGGGACGGCTGCCACTGACGGGCCACCTGCTGCTGGTCAGCGGCCGGGCCTCGTTCGAGCTGACCCAGAAGGCCGCGCTGGCGGGCCTCCCGCTGCTGGCCGCCGTCTCGGCGCCGTCCTCGCTCGCGGCCGACCTCGCCGAGGAGCTCGGCCTCACCCTGGTCGGCTTCCTGCGCGGGCAGAGCGCCAACGTCTACACCCGCGCGGACCGGATCGGGTCGGCCTGACCGGTCAGGAGTTGAAGCGGTTCCGGCGGCTCCGGCGGCGGATCAGGAGCACCGCCACGACCACCAGGACGACGACCAGGACGACCGCTCCGATGATCACACCCACGATCCGGCCGAGGAAGCTGGTGCCCGTACTCCGGCCGGTGCGAGTGCCGTAGTGCATGAAGTGCGTGGTCGAGTGCGTGGTCGAGTGCGAATGCGAGCTGGAGTGGGAACTCGAGTGCGAGCTGGAGTGCGAGCCGCCGCTCCGCTCGACGAAGGAGGCTGTCGACACCGAGGCCGACACCGAGGCCGACACCGACGTGCGCGACGCGGCCGACGCCTCCGTGCCGATGGCCGACGTGGCCCCGCCTATGGCCAGCGCCAGAGCGCAGACCACCCCTGCCAGACGTCTTCGCATGTGCCCCACCCTGTTTCCCGACCCGGACCTCGACGGCCGCCACTCTGCCATGGCGCGGGGAGTCCGGAACAGCCCCGGCCGCACCGGTCAGGGCGGTGGGGAGGCCGGGCCGGACAGGGCGACCGCGACCAGCGCCCGGAGCGGGCCCGCGATCTGGCCGAACGGCAGGGTCGCCTCGTCCGCGAAGAGTTCGAGCAGCCAGCCGCCCGCCGGGTTGCCGCCGCCGGCCACCACCATGCCCTTGTACCCGCTGACCACCATCATGGCCTCCTCCGCCGGGTCGTTGCCGGCCGCGCCGGAGCGGAGCGCGAAGGAACCGCCCCGGACCGCGCGGCGGGTCTGCGGGTAGTGGCCGAGGTCGAAGACGGCGTCGGGCGCCTCGATCTGGGCCCGCTGGGTCTCCGCGCCCGTACTGCTCGGGCCGCTGGTCATCCGGTAGACGGCGTGCTGGGCGGTGCGCATCAGCTGGGAACCCGGCGGTACGTACGAGACCCACCAGCCGACCGCGTCCAGCAACCGGGCGGCGGTCTCCGCCACGGTGGCCAGCCGGCCGAGGGTGTCGGCCTGGTGGCCGGCCCGGGCGGCGGTGCTCCGGTCGAGGGCGGACAGCACCACGGTGATCAGTTGCCCGGGGTCGGCGCTGTGGGCGGCGCCCCGGAAGCGACGGCGGTCGCCGGCCCCGACCCGGCCGGGACCGGGCCGGGTGCGGCCGTCGGCGCGGTGGTGCGGGTCGGCCGCGTCGGCGAGCAGCACGGTCGGGTCCGGTGCGTGGCCCGGGCCGTGACTGCGACCGGCCACCACCGGGTGGGCCGCGCGGGCGGCCTTGGCCCGGTACTGGGCCGCGTCGGCGAGCCGGAACAGCCGGTCGGGGGTGGTGACCGGGCCGATCGAGTCCCCCGTCGAGGCGAGGCCGCAGGCGACGCCTTCGCCGTCGGCCAGTTGCAGCGCGCGGGCGCACAGTTCCTCGGCGACCGCGACCACCTCGTCAGCCTTCTGACCCTCCGCCAGCAGACAGAACTCGTCACCGCCGAGCCGGGCCGCCAGGCTGCCGGGGAGCTTCGCGGCGGCCAGCGAGAGCTGGTGGGCGAATCGTTCCAGCAGCCGGTCGCCGACCTCGTGCCCGAGCAGGTCGTTGACCCGCTTGAGCCCGTTGACGTCGCAGACCACCAGGCTGACCACGGTGTTGTCCCGGTTGTGGGCCTGCAATGCGCTCTCCAGGCGGGCGTCGACCGCCCGGCGGTTGGCGAGCCCGGTGAGCGGATCGGTGAAGGCGAGCCGGCGCAGGTCGGCGAGCCGCTCGGTCTGGGCCAGGCCGGCGGAGATCTGGGCGGCGAGCAGCGTCGCGTAGTCGGCGTCCGCTTCGGTGAAGACCGGCAGGCCGACCGTCCGGGCGAGGTAGAGCTCGCCCCACGCCTGGCCGTGCAGGACGATCGGCGCGACCAAGCAGCACGCGCGCCCGCGCCGGCGCAGCCCGGCGGCGCGCTCCCGGCAGAACGCGCCGGCGCCCGGGTGCGCGTGCGGGGCGCTCGGATCACTGGGAGCGGAGTCGTCGGCGGTCTGCACCCAGGCGCGCGGCAGGCGCCGGGTGGTCCAGTGCTCCTCCAGGTACGTCACGATCTCGGGGAAGTCGGCCACCGGATACGACTCGTTCTCCGGCAGCTCCTCCTCACCGGCGGCGAGTTCACCGTGGTTGACCAGGACCCGCAGCCGTCCGGATTCGCGGTCCCAGACCGAGACGGCCGCCATCGTCGCGCCGAGCGCGGAGGTGGCCCGGACGGCGGCGGCCCGGACGGCTTCGAGCGGCGTGAGCGCCCCGGCCATGTCCTGTGCGAGCTCGACCACCGCCTGCAGCCGCAGATCCGTGGCCGACGGCACCTGCAGCCGCTCCGTCATGGTCGCCTCACCGCTCACGGCTCGCCTCATCCCTGGTGCTCCGACCGCCATTCTGGCTCAACATTAGGGCGTTTTGACGCACAATTGCCCGATTTGAGCAACCAAAGCCGCCCGCAGCAGTTGGGTTCAGTCGCTGCGCGTGTGGCGCGACAGCAGCCAGGGCTCGACCAGCCCGAGGCCACGGACCGGGCGCCGCCACATCGGCTGGAGGTGGAAGCGGTGCTGTTCCACACCGTCGACGCGGGTCGGGGCCCGGTCGGCGTCCGCGTCCGCCGCCGAAGGCGGAACCGCGCCGCCCGCCTCCAGCGCGGCGGCGAACTCGCCGTCGACCAGTACGGCGTCCTTGGGCGCGATCGAGGTGAGGCGGCTGGCCAGGTTCACCGTGGTGCCGAAGACGTCGCCCATCCGCGAGGTGACCGCGCCGAAGGCCATCCCGACCCGCAGCTCGGGGATGGACTCCTCCTTGGCGAGCGTCTCCACCAGGGTGAGCGCGATCTCGGCGGCGGTGGCCGGGTCCTCGGAGACGTACAGGATCTCGTCGCCCAGGGTCTTGATCACCCGGCCGCCGTACCCGGCGATCAGGTCGGAGCAGGTGTTCTCGAAGCTCTCGACCAGCTCGCCGAGCTCCTCCTCCTCCAGGCGGCGGGAGAGCCGGGTGAAGCCGACCAGGTCGGCGAAGCCGACGGCGAGGCGGCCACTGGTGATCTCGGTGTCCTCGGCGGCCTGCACGACCCGTCCGGTGACGGCGGCCAGCTGGCGGCGCCAGACGTAGACCAGGAACTGTTCCAGCTCCGGCAGCAGCAGCTCGACCAGCGGGTACGCGACCTCGGCCCTGGTCAGGCCGGGCTCGACGGCCTGGGTGAGGTTGTCGAGGAAGGTGTCCATCTGCCACCCGGCCAGCCGGGCCGTGGTCTGGCCGGTGGACCGGGCCACCTGGATCGCCATCGACTCGCTGAGCAGCCCGGACTCGACCAGCCCGGCGAGCCGGCGCAGGGCGATCACGTCGCCGTCGGTGAGCGCCCGGGACTGGCCGATGTCGGGGAAGCCCATCGCCCGCCAGAACCGGGTGGCCAGCTCCATCGGCACGTCGGCGGCGCGGGCCGCCTGGTAGGGCGTGTACCGGCGCGGCGCGTCGAGGATCAACCGTTCCAGGTCCAGCGCGACCGTCTGGTCCTCCGCCGGTACCGCCTCGTCATCGTTGCCGAACTCGCCTGCCACCGGCCCATCCCCGTGCGGTCGCCGCACTTGCCTCATGTCCAACCTGTCCAGGGGGCGCCCGACCACCGCGCGGGTAGTGGCGCGCCTCACACCGCTGCCAGGTGGAATGTTCGCACGGAATCGCGTAATCCGGGGCATCCGGCCGGGACAACGGCCGATCGGCGGACACCGGGGACGTTTCGGCAGGTCCGGGTCAAACCCCCCCGGGTCGTACGTGTACGACGTCACCGGCCGCCACCGGGTGCCGGGCGCCGTCCGGGGTACGGACCACCAGGCGGCCGTCACCGTCCACGGCGACCGCCTCGCCGGTCAGCTCGCGGTCACCGGGCAGCAGGACGCGGACCGGGCGGCCGAGCGTGGTGCAGCGGGCCGCGTACGCGGGCAGCAGGCCGCTGGCGTGCGGATCGCCCGCAGCGGCGACCCACTCGCCGTACAGCTCCGCGAACGAGCGCAGCAGTGCGCGCAGCAGGGTCTCCCGGTCGGTGACGGCGGCGCCGGCCAGGGCGAGCGAGGCCGCCGTCGGGACGGGCAGCTCGGACTCCCGCAGCGAGACGTTGACGCCGAGGCCCGCGATCACCGCGCCGCCGCTCAGCTCGGTGAGGATGCCGCCGACCTTGCGCTCGGCGCCGTCCACGGTGACCTGTAGGTCGTTGGGCCACTTCAGCCCGATCTCGGTCTCCGACACCCGGCCGAGGGCCGAAGCCGCCGCCACGCCGACCAGGATCGGCAGCCAGCCGTACCGTTCCATCGGCACTCCGGTCGGCCGCAGCAGTACGGAGAGGAAGAGCCCCGAGCGCGCGGGCGCCGTCCACTGCCGCTCCAGCCGCCCGCGCCCGGCACTCTGCGCCTCCGCGACCAGGACGGCCCCCTCGGCCGCGCCCGCCTTGGCGCGGGCGGCGAGGTCGGTGTTGGTGGAGCCGGTCTCGGTCACCACCTCGACCGAGGTCCAGAGGCCGTCCGGGACGACCAGGTCCCGGCTCAGCCGGGCGGCGTCCAGCGGGGGGCGGTCGAGGTCGGTCCACGGGGAGGACCCGGCGTGGCCGAAGCCGCGCAGTCCACTGCGGGGCCGGTCGCCGCGGGGAGCATCGTCGCGCGGAGCTTCGCTGTGGGGCTGCTCGCCGTGGGGCGGGGAGGGCTCGGTCATGCCTCAGAACCTTAGACCGACCGGCAATCGGGGGGCGGCGTCGCAACGCCCGGACTCTCCCCTGGACGGCTTCTCCTCAGTCGCCAATGCTCCGCAGTGGCTCCCTCGTCGGCCCCGCCCGGCCGTAGGCCGCACCATCGTCCCGTAGAACGGTGGTTAACACACTGTGTCGCTGGCCATAACCGGAATCGCTCCGCGCTGGCTACGCTACTCAACGGTAGTTCGTTGCGCCGCCCTGCCCTCACCCCAAGTACAGACAGGTCGCGGCCCATTGATCAGGGAGAGCCACCGGATGACCGAGGCGCCGTACGACCCGCACACCACCGCCGGAAAGCTGGCCGACCTCCGGCGCCGGCTCGACGAGGCGGTGCACTCCGGCTCCTCCGCGGCCGTGCAGAAGCAGCACGCCAAGGGCAAGCTGACGGCCCGTGAGCGGGTCATGGAGCTGATGGACGAGGACTCCTTCGTAGAGTTCGACGAGTTCGCCCGGCACCGGTCCGTCAACTTCGGCCAGGCCGCCAACCGCCCGTACGGCGACGGCGTCGTCACCGGCTACGGCACCGTCGACGGCCGTCAGGTCGCCGTCTTCGCGCAGGACTTCACGGTCTTCGGCGGCTCGCTCGGCGAGGTGTTCGGCGAGAAGATCGTCAAGGTGATGGACTTCGCGCTGAAGACCGGCTGCCCGGTCATCGGCATCAACGACTCCGGCGGCGCGCGGATCCAGGAGGGCGTGGTCTCGCTCGGCCTGTACGGCGAGATCTTCCGCCGGAACGTGCACGCCTCCGGTGTCATCCCGCAGATCTCGTTGATCATGGGCCCGTGCGCGGGCGGCGCGGTGTACTCCCCCGCGATCACCGACTTCGTGGTGATGGCCGACCAGACCTCGCACATGTTCATCACCGGCCCCGACGTGATCAAGACCGTCACCGGCGAGGACGTCGGTATGGAGGAGCTGGGCGGCGCGCGGACGCACAACGCCAAGTCCGGCGTCGCGCACCACCTGGCCGCCGACGAGAAGGAGGCCATCGAGTACGTCAAGAACCTGCTCTCGTACCTGCCCTCCAACAACCTCAGCGAGCCCCCGGCCTTCCCCGAGGAGGCCGACCTGACCATCACCGACGAGGACCTCGAACTCGACACCCTGGTGCCGGACTCGGCGAACCAGCCGTACGACATGCACAAGGTGATCGAGCACATCGTCGACGACGGCGAGTTCCTGGAGACCCAGGCGCTGTACGCGGGCAACATCCTCACCGGCTTCGGCCGGATCGAGGGCCACCCCGTCGGCATCGTCGGCAACCAGCCGATGGACCTGGCCGGCTGCCTGGACATCGCCGCCAGCGAGAAGGCCGCGCGGTTCGTCCGGACCTGCGACAGCTTCAACATCCCCGTCATCACCTTCGTGGACGTGCCCGGCTTCCTGCCCGGCACCGGCCAGGAGTGGGACGGCATCATCCGGCGCGGCGCCAAGCTGATCTACGCCTACGCCGAGGCGACCGTCCCGCTGATCACCGTGATCACCCGCAAGGCGTTCGGCGGCGCGTACGACGTGATGGGCTCCAAGCACCTGGGCGCCGACCTCAACCTCGCCTGGCCGACCGCGCAGATCGCCGTGATGGGCGCGCAGGGCGCGGTGAACATCGTCTACCGCCGCGAACTGGCTCTGGCGGCGGAGGCCGGCGAAGACATTGTCGGCAAGCGCGCCGAACTGCTCGCCGAGTACGAGGACACCCTGCTCAACCCGTACCTGGCCGCCGAGCGCGGGTACGTCGACGCGGTGATCGCGCCCTCCGAGACCCGTCGGCACATCGTGCGCGGGCTGCGGGCGCTGCGTGGCAAGCGCGAGGTGCTGCCGCCCAAGAAGCACGGCAACATCCCCCTGTAATTCCGCCCTGATCTGGGAAGAGGATTGAGCATGACCCCCATTCAGGTGCTGCACGGGCAGCCGACCCCCGAGGAGTTGGCCACCGTCCTGGCGGTGGTCTCAGCCCGGGCCGCCGCCGAGGCCGCAGCTGCGGCCGGTCGCGCGGGCGGCGGCCCGGCCTCCGCATGGAACGACCGGGCCCGGCGGATGCGGCACGCCCCGGCGCCGGGCCCGCACGCCTGGCGGACCTCCGGCTGGGCGGGCTGAGTTGTTCGGGTGCGCGGGGTTCTGCGAGCAGAGCCCCGCGCACCCGAACAACCAGGGCTGCCGGTGGAGCCTCTACCCTTGGCCGCATGACCAACCGCACGCTCGTACTCGCCTCCGGCTCCCCCGCCCGCCTCGGGCTCCTGCGCCAGGCCGGCCTGGATCCGCAGGTGATGGTGAGCGGCGTCGACGAGGACGCGCTGACCGCGCCGACCCCGGGCGAACTCGCCCTGGTGCTGGCCGAGGCCAAGGCCCGGGTGGTCGCCGACGGGCTGGCCGACGGGCAGTTGGTGATCGGCTGCGACTCCGTCCTGGAGCTGGACGGCCAGGCGCTGGGCAAGCCCGCCGACGCCGCCGAGGCGCTGGCCCGCTGGCAGTCGATGCGCGGGCGGGACGGCGTGCTGCGGACCGGCCACTGCGTGATCGACACCGCCACCGGCAAGCAGTCCTCGGCCACCGCCTCCACCACCGTCCGCTTCGGCAACCCCGACGACGCCGAGGTGGCCGCGTACATCGCCACCGGCGAACCCCTGCACGTGGCAGGGGCGTTCACCCTGGACGGGCGCTCGGCGCCGTTCATCGACGGCATCGACGGCGACCCGGGCAACGTCATCGGCCTCTCGCTGCCGCTGCTGCGCCGCCTGCTGGCGGACCTCGGCATCCGGCTGACCGATCTCTGGAGCTGACCCCGGCAAGGGTCCGATTCGGCTGCGGATTCGGACAGATCCGGGCCCGTACATCTGTCGTACCGATCCACCCCCGCCGGCTGCCGGGGTCGATAGGCTGGCGCCGCCGTCGAGTCCGGAAGGAGCGGGGATGACCGACAGCGTGCTCAATGTGCTGCTCGGCCTGGTCGCCAGCGCCATCAGCGCCGGCCTGGGCTGGCTGGCGCAGACCCTGCGCCGCCGACGACGGCTGGGCCGGGTCCAGGAGTTCTTCGGCATGCCCGCCGGTACGCAGTGCCTGCTGGTGGTGAACCACCACACGGCCTCGACGAGTTCGAAGAGCGTGTCACGCAACGACGTGCACGCCCTGATGGAGTTGGCCGCGCTGGTCAAGGAGTGCGGCGCCCGCGCCGACATCGTCGCGCACGACCAGGTACGCCAAGGGCTGGGCGGCCAGGCCGAGTTCTGCCTGGGCGGCCCGGCGAGCAATCAGCGGACGGCCGCGCACCTGGCCTCCTGGCTGCCCGGCGTCGCCTTCGCCGCCGAGCCGGGACGGCCGCACCTGGACACCATCGCGGTCGGTGACGAGAAGTACCGCTTCGAGCTCGACCCCGGGGCGTCCGGCGCCGGAACGTACGTCCTGCTGGCCCGGCTGCATGCCGGACCGGGCAGCCGGCCGGTGTTCCTGATCGCGGGCCAGACCGCGACCGCGAACCACGCGGCCGTCCGCTACCTGACCACCAACCACCGGCAACTCGCCCACCGGCACGACGCCGACGGCACCTTCGCCCTCGTCCTGCGCGTGGTCAACCCGGGGGCGTACGGGCCCGACGTGGTCGAACTCGCCTCCGACATCACCGCGAAGGCGATCGCCCAGCCCGTACCGGTGACCGCGTGAGCCCGCCCGCAGGCCCGGTGTGGCGAAGGCCACGACACCGGTCCGGCGGCTCGAGCCCCCCTCAAGCCGATGCCTGCCGTCGCGCGTAGCGTCTCTACCAGCGGAGCATGCCGCTCTGTGCGCACGTGATCACTGATTCGCGTCACGCTCCGTGTGGGCAAGCTCACCACCTGGGGCTACTCGCCGGTACCACCCCTCCATCCCTAGACTCAACGAGGTTCAAGAAGGGAGCCACAGTGCGCAAGGTGCTCATCGCCAACCGCGGAGAAATCGCCGTCCGCGTCGCCCGGGCCTGCTCGGATGCCGGTATCGCCAGCGTCGCCGTCTACGCCGAGCCGGACCGGGACGCCCTGCACGTCCGCGCGGCCGACGAGGCCTACGCGCTCGGCGGCGACACCCCGGGTACCAGCTACCTGGACATCGCCAAGGTGCTCAAGGCAGCCGCCGACTCGGGTGCGGACGCCGTCCACCCCGGTTACGGCTTCCTGTCCGAGAACGCCGAGTTCGCCCAGGCCGTCATCGACGCGGGCCTGACCTGGATCGGCCCGCCTCCGCAGGCCATCCGCGACCTCGGTGACAAGGTCACCGCCCGGCACGTCGCCCAGCGCGCCGGTGCCCCGCTGGTCGCCGGTACGGCCGACCCGGTCGCCGGGCCGGACGAGGTGCTCGCGTTCGCCCAGGAGCACGGCCTCCCCGTCGCCATCAAGGCGGCGTTCGGCGGTGGCGGTCGTGGCCTCAAGGTCGCCCGCACGCTGGAGGAGATCCCGGAGCTGTTCGAGTCCGCCGTCCGCGAGGCCGTCGCCGCCTTCGGGCGCGGCGAGTGCTTCGTCGAGCAGTACCTCGACAACCCCCGGCACGTCGAGACCCAGTGCCTCGCCGACCAGCACGGCAACGTCGTGGTCGTCTCCACCCGTGACTGCTCGCTGCAGCGCCGCCACCAGAAGCTGGTGGAGGAGGCCCCCGCGCCGTTCCTCACCGACGAGCAGAACGCCGAGCTGTACCGGGCGTCCAAGGCGATCCTCCGCGAGGCGGGTTACGTCGGCGCCGGTACCTGCGAGTTCCTGGTCTCCCAGGACGGGTTGATCTCCTTCCTGGAGGTCAACACCCGCCTCCAGGTCGAGCACCCGGTCTCCGAGGAGGTCACCGGGATCGACCTGGTCCGCGAGATGTTCCGGATCGCCGACGGCGAGGCTCTCGGCTACGACGACCCCGAGGTGCGCGGTCACTCGATCGAGTTCCGGATCAACGGCGAGGACCCGGGTCGCGGCTTCCTGCCCGCCCCCGGCACGGTGACGCTGTTCGCGCCGCCGTCGGGCCCGGGCGTCCGGCTGGACGCGGGTGTCGAGAGCGGCTCGGTCATCGGCCCCGCCTGGGACTCGCTGCTCGCCAAGCTGATCGTCACCGGCGCCACCCGCAAGCAGGCGCTGCAGCGCGCCGCGCGTGCGCTGTCGGAGTTCAAGGTGGAGGGCATGGCCACCGCCATCCCGTTCCACCAGGCGGTCGTCGCCGACCCGGCGTTCGCGCCGGAACTGACGGGCGGCGAAGGCCCGTTCACCGTCTACACCCGGTGGATCGAGACCGAGTTCAACAACACCATCCCCGCCTTCACCGGCTCGGGCGGCGACGGCGACGAGCCGGACCAGCGCGAGACCGTGGTGGTCGAGGTCGGCGGCAAGCGGATCGAGGTCTCGCTGCCCTCGTCCCTGGGTGTCTCCTCCGCTCCGGCGGCGGGCGCCTCGGCAGGCGGCAAGACCAAGCGCCGGGTCGGCGCCAAGAAGTCCGGCCCTGCCGCGAGCGGTGACACCCTGGCCTCCCCGATGCAGGGCACCATCGTCAAGGTCGCCGTCGAGGAGGGCCAGGTCGTCGCCGAGGGCGAGCTGATCGTCGTCCTGGAGGCGATGAAGATGGAGCAGCCGCTCAACGCCCACAAGGCCGGCACCATCGTCGGCCTCAAGGCCGAGGTCGGCGCCAGCGTCACCAGCGGCGCGGCCCTCTGCGAGATCAAGGACTGACCTTCCGGGGCCAGTTGCACTATCCAGGGGCGCGGGGCTCTGCTTAATTAACTGCCTGCGCGAAACCGGAAGACTCCGGACCTGAACTGGACAGCTCCGAACAAGAGGCACCCCGAAGCGCTCATGCGCAGCGGGGTGCCTCTTGCTGCAAGCAGAAGCTCAGCGCACGCGCTCCGCGAGGCGGGTCGGCGGGAGCTGTCCGGGGCGGCGCTGGCCCGGGAGGGGGGCTCCACCGGGGGGTGGGGCCGTCCGCCGCTGGGTGGCGGGGCTCTGGGGGGGCTGGTGGGCCGGGGGCTCGGCGGTGAGCCCGAGCGGGGCGATGACGATCTGCACGCCGCAGTCCGCCAGCAAGTCCAGCTCGCGGGCCGTCGGATCGGCGGCGGCGGCGTGCTCGTCCGTCACCAGACGGGTGATCCCGTCGGTCGGGACGGTCTGGAACATGGTGTCCGCGCCGAGCTTGGTGTGGTCGGCGAGGACGATGACCTCGGCAGCCGACTGCACCAGTGCCCGGTCCACACTCGCGGAGAGCATGTTGGTGGTGGAGAGGCCGCGCTCGGCCGTCAGTCCACTACCGGAGATGAAGGCCTTGGTGACCCGCAGCCCGTGCAGCGACTGCTCGGCGCCGCTGCCCACCAGGGCGTAGTTGGAGCCGCGCAGGGTGCCGCCCGTCATCACCACCTCCACCCGGTTGGCGTGGGCCAGGGCCTGGGCGACCAGCAGTGAGTTGGTGACCACCGTCAGCCCGGGGATCCGGGCCAGGCGGCGGGCCAGCTCCTGGGTGGTCGTCCCGGCGCCGACCACGACGGCATCCCCCTCCTCGACCAGCCCGGCCGCCAGATCGGCGATCGCGCTCTTCTCGGCCGCGGCGAGATGGGTCTTCTGCGGGTAACCCGGCTCCCGGCTGAAGCCGCCGGGGAGCACCGCGCCGCCGTGCCGGCGGTCGAGCAGCCCTTCGGCCTCCAGGGCCCGGACGTCTCGGCGTACGGTGACTTCGGAGGTCTGGACGACGCGGGCCAGCTCACGGAGCGAAACGGCTCCGTTGGCGCGCACCATCTCGAGGATCAACTGGCGACGTTCTGCTGCAAACACAGAACCGACGGTAACCTGAATGACCGTCTGCTTTCAGGCGTTTGCAGCTGGTTACGGGAAATGCTCACCTTGGACCAGCGCGCGACCGTACAATACGCGCCGTCAGCAAGGGGCGCTACGCCCCGCCGTGCGGGTGAACCGGCCGGGAACGACAGAGGCGGCCACCCGATGGGCGACCGCCTCAACTCTGTTTCGCAGCTCAGGAATCCGCGCCGTCCCGCTTACGGATGTGGAGCTGACGGGCGGCCTCGGCGGTGGAGCCGGAGACGGACGGGTAGACCGTGAACGCGCTGGCCACCTGTTCGACCGTCAAGTTGTTGTCCACCGCGAGCGAGATCGAGTGGATGAGCTCGCTGGCCCGGGGGGCGACCACCACGCCGCCGACCACGATGCCGGTGCCGGGACGGCAGAACAGCTTCACGAAGCCGTCCCGGATGCCCTGCATCTTGGCGCGCGGGTTGCCGCGCAGCGGGAGCTTCACCTCGACGGCGTCCATCTTCCCGCACGAGACGTCGGCGGCCGTGTAGCCGACCGTGGCGATCTCGGGGTCGGTGAAGACGTTGGAGGAGACGGTCTTGAGGTTGAGCGGCTGCACCGCGTCACCGAGCGCGTGGTACATCGCGATCCGGCCCTGCATGGCCGCCACCGAGGCGAGCATGAAGACGCCGGTGCAGTCTCCGGCGGCGTAGACGCCAGGGGCACTCGTCCGGGAGACCCGGTCGACCTGCACCTGACCCCAGTCGTTCAGCCGTACCCCGGCCTCCTCCAGGCCCATGTCGGCGGTGTTCGGGATCGAGCCGACGGCCATCAGGCAGTGCGTCCCGCTTATCACCTGACCGTCGGCGAGGGTGACCTCGACCCGGTCGCCGACGCGCTTGGCGCCCTCGGCCCGGGAGCGGCTCATCACGTTCATGCCCCGGCGGCGGAAGACCTCCTCCAGCACCTCGGCGGCGTCCGGGTCCTCGCCGGGGAGCACCCGGTCGCGGGACGAGACCAGGGTGACCTTGGAGCCGAGTGCCTGGTACGCACCGGCGAACTCGGCGCCGGTCACGCCGGAGCCGACCACGATCAGCTCGGCCGGCAGCTCGTCCAGGTCGTAGACCTGCGTCCAGGTGAGGATGCGCTCGCCGTCCGGCTGGGCGTCGGGCACCTCGCGCGGGTGGGCACCGGTGGCGATCAGCACGGCGTCGGCGCGCAGCAACTCGGTCGTACCGTCGGGGGCGTCGACGAGCACCTCGCGGGAGCCGTCCGCAGCCTGGCCACCGGAGCCGAGCCGGCCCTTGCCGCGCAGGATCGTCACCCCGGCGCGGGTGACGGACTGGGTGATGTCGTGCGACTGGGCGATCGCCAGCCGCTTGACCCGGCGGTTGACCTTGCCGAGGTCGACACCGACCACCCGGGCCGATCCCCCGTCGGAGGGCCTGTCGTCGCGGACGGTGATTCCCAGCTCCTCGTACGAGCTGTCGAAGGTGGTCATCACCTCCGCAGTGGCGATCAGCGTCTTGGACGGCACGCAGTCCGTCAGCACCGCCGATCCACCCAGACCGTCGCGGTCGACAACGGTCACCTCCGCGCCGAGCTGAGCAGCGACGAGCGCTGCCTCATAGCCGCCGGGTCCGCCACCGATGATCACGATCCGAGTCACGTGCACCATTGTCCCGCACGCCGGTGGCCGCGCCACGCCGGGGGCTCCGGTAGGCAGGTCGAAGTATCCGGGTCCGGCCGAATGTGACGATGGCCACTCCCCGGGGCTTCCGGCGCCAGGGTCTCCCGTAGGCTGACGCCATGCCCCTCTACGCCGCGTACGCCACCAATCTCGACGCCCGGCAGATGAGCCGACGCGCCCCGCACTCACCCCTGCGAGGCACCGGCTGGCTGGACGGCTGGCGGCTCACCTTCGGCGGTGAACACCTCGGCTGGGAGGGCTCGCTGGCGACGGTGGTCGAGGACGAGAAGGAGCAGGTCTTCGTCTCGCTCTACGACGTCGCGCCGATGGACGAGGAGGGGCTCGACCGGTGGGAGGGCGTGCAGCTCGGCATCTACCGGAAGACCAAGCTGCGGGCGCACACCCTGGACGGCGACATCCAGGTCTGGACGTACGTGCTGAACGACTACGAGGGCGGACTGCCCGCCGCGCGCTACCTGGGGCTGATCGCGGACGCCGCCGAGAGCGCGGGCGCGCCTCACGACTACGTGCTTGACCTGCGGCATCGTCCCTGCTGACGACCGGACGCCTAGCGGCAGGACGGCGCCGAGGGCCATCGTAGGTCCCTCCAAAGGGGTGGGGCGGAAACCGGCCCTTTCCTGTCGTTATGGGTCAACCGGGTAACGATCCGGCATGGCTTGGGTGGTTTGTTCTACGCGCGTAGGCGATTGCCGTCTATCCTCGGCGATGTGAACGCATCTCCTCAGTCGGTCGTCTCCTCCGACCCCTACGCCGCCGCCCAGGCCGCCGCCGCGCGCCTCCGTGAACTGACCGGTGCCGAGCGCCACGACGTCGCCCTGGTGATGGGCTCCGGCTGGGTGCCGGCCGCCGACGCACTCGGCGAGACCGTGGCCGAGTTCCCCGTCACCGACCTGCCGGGCTTCCCCGCCCCCGCCGTGGCCGGCCACTCCGGCAAGATCCGGTCCGTCCGGATCGGCGACAAGCGCGCGCTGATCTTCCTCGGCCGCAACCACTACTACGAGGGCCACGGCGTGGCCACCGTGGTGCACGGCGTCCGGACCGCCGCCGCCGCCGGGTGCGACGTCATCGTCCTCACCAACGGCTGTGGCGGCCTCCGCCAGGGCTGGGTGCCCGGCCAGCCGGTCCTGATCAGTGACCACATCAACCTGACGGCGGACTCGCCGATCGTCGGCGCCAACTTCGTCGACCTGACGGACCTGTACTCGCCGCGCCTGCGCCAGCTGTGCCGCGAGGTCGACCCGTCGCTCGACGAGGCCGTGTACGTCCAGTTCCGCGGCCCGCACTACGAGACCCCGGCCGAGGTCAACATGGCCCGGGTGATAGGCGGCGAGCTGGTCGGCATGTCCACCACGCTGGAGGCCATCGCCGCACGCGAGGCCGGCAGCGAGGTGCTCGGCATCTCACTGGTCACCAACCTGGCCGCCGGGATGACCGGCGAGCCGCTCAACCACGCCGAGGTGCTGGAGGCCGGCAAGGCCAGCGCCGAGCGGATGGGCGCGCTGCTGGCGAAGGTCCTTGAGCGGATCTGACGCTCTGCTGACGCAGAATCAGTAGATGGTGATCGGAAGTCGGTAGCCGGGGGTCGGGGGGGGGGGTCTGGATGTTACAAAAAAAAAAAAAGAGAAGATAAGAACAGCCGCCCCGCCCCCCGCGGTGGGGCCCACCCCCCCCCCCCCCAACAGCACCAGCC
>NZ_JARXZC010000048.1 GCF_029894335.1 Kitasatospora sp. MAP5-34
GTCTTCTTCTCATTTTTTTTTTTTTTTTTTTTTGGTTGGGGGGGGGGGGGGGGGGCGCGGCTCGTCCTTCTATCAATATTTTTTATTTGGTCCCACCCCCCCCCCCCCCCCCCGACCCCGCTTTGGCAGCCCCCTCCCGACGCCCTCCAGACCTCCCCATCCGAAATTTCACCCACCCTCAGATGGAGCTGGCCCCATGGCGCAGGCACCCACCACCGATCTCCTCGCCCGGGCCCGGGCCTGGCTCGCCGAGGACCCCGACCCGCAGACCCGCGAGGAGCTGGCCTCGCTGCTGGCCGCCGCCGAGGGCCCGGAGGGCAGGACCGAGGACCGGCGCGCCTGGTCCCGGCTGGCCGAGCGCTTCGCCGACCGCCTCCAGTTCGGCACCGCCGGCCTGCGCGGCGAGCTGGGCGCGGGCCCGATGCGGATGAACCGCGCCGTGGTCATCCGCGCCGCCGCCGGCCTCGCCGCGTACGTGCGCAAGGAAGCGACATCGGCGGCTTGCGCCTCGGGCCTCGGCGACCTGGTCGTCATCGGCTACGACGCCCGCCACAAGTCGTACGACTTCGCCCGCGACACCGCCGCCGTGATGGTCGGCGCCGGCCTGCGCGCCGCGCTGCTGCCGCGCCCGCTGCCCACCCCCGTGCTGGCGTTCGCGATCCGCCACCTCGGCGCCGCCGCCGGTGTCACGGTCACGGCCAGCCACAACCCGCCCCAGGACAACGGCTACAAGGTCTACCTGGGCGACGGCTCGCAGATCGTCCCGCCCGCCGACACCGGCATCGCCGCCGAGATCGACGCCATCACCTCGCTCGCCGAGATCCCGCTGGCCGAGAGCGGCTGGGAGGTGCTGGGCGAAGACGTCGTCGAGGCGTACCTGAACCGCGCCGTCACCACCGTCGACCCGTCGACCCCGCGTGATCTCGAGGTCGTCTACACCCCGCTGCACGGCGTCGGCCGGGACACCCTGGTCACGGCCTTCAAGCAGGCCGGCTTCCCCGCTCCGACGGTCGTCGCCGAGCAGGCCGAGCCGGACCCGGACTTCCCCACCGTGGCCTTCCCCAACCCGGAGGAGCCGGGCGCGATGGACCTCGCGTTCCGCACCGCCGCCACGGTCGGCCCGGACATCATCATCGCCAACGACCCGGACGCCGACCGCTGCGCGGTGGCCGTGCCGGACCACGCGGCCGCCCACGGCTGGCGGATGCTGCGCGGCGACGACGTGGGCGCACTGCTCGGTTCGGCGCTGGTCGCCAAGCGGGCCACCGGCACCTTCGCCACCACGATCGTCTCCTCCACCCTGCTCGGCCGGATCGCCGCCGCCGCCGGTACCGGCTACGCGGAGACGCTGACCGGCTTCAAGTGGATCGCCCGCGCGGACGGCCTGCGCTACGGCTACGAGGAGGCGCTCGGCTACTGCGTGGACCCCGAGGGCGTCCGCGACAAGGACGGCATCACCGCCGCCCTGCTGGTCGCCGAGCTGGCCGCGACACTCAAGCAGTCCGGCCGCACACTGACCGACCTGCTGGACGACCTGGCGCTGGAGCACGGTCTGCACGCCACCGACCAGCTCTCCGTCCGGGTGGAGGACCTCAAGCTGATCGCCGACGCGATGCAGCGCCTGCGCGAGCAGCCGCCGACCGTGCTGGCGGGCCTACGGGTGACGAAGGCCGACGACCTGACCGCTGGTTCCGCCGACCTCCCGCCGACCGACGGCCTGCGCTACCACCTCACCGGCGAGGGCGTCCGTTCGGCCCGGATCGTGGTCCGCCCGTCCGGCACCGAGCCGAAGCTCAAGTGCTACCTGGAGGTCGTCCTCCCGGTCGCCACCGCCGCCGACCTGGTCGGCGCACGGGCGCAGGCCGCCGCCGTACTGGATTCGATCAAGCGCGACCTCTCGGCGGCGGCGGGTATCTGAGCCCGCCCCCCACGACGCCGGGCCCGGCGCTCCCCCACCCATGAGGTGAGGGGAGCGCCGGGCCCGGCGTCGTACGTACGAAGGGGTGGATCGGTGGGATCGGCTCCGGTCAGCCGGTGGCGAGCAGGGCGACCAGGGCGACGACTCCGGCCAGCGTGGGGGCGATGACCCACCAGCACCAGGTGACGGAGACCGTACCGGTTGCGCCGGGGAGTCCGGCGTTGCGCTCGGCGGTCTCCCGCAGGGAGTCGACCACCTGGTCGGACCAGGCGCGGGTCGGGTCTGCCTGGCCCGGCCGGGCCGATCGGGACGGCCGCAGGACGCCGGGCGTCCGGGAGACCTGGGGGTCACCGCTCGCCGCCGCCCGGGTGGCCCGCGCGGTGGCCTTCTTGCGCTCCCGGAGCGACACCGGGACGGCCCACACCTGGTACCGCTCGCCTCCGGCGAAGAGCTCCACCGAGTAGCCCGCCTTGAAGCCCTCGACCGAGGCCCACGGCACGTCGACCGTGCGCATCGGGTTGCGGAGCAGCAGCCGGTCGTCGTTGGAGAGAACGGCCGGGCGCAGCGTGTACGCGATGACGGGGAAGACGAAAACCGGGGCGGCGGCGAGCGCGATCCACGGGGTGCGGCCGGTCCCGCTCAGGATGGCGTCGATGATCAGCCACGCCGCGACGGCCAGCAGCAGCACACCGGAGATCACACCGGGAACCGACCGGTAGACGCGGTCGGCGTACTTCGGTGTGGGGGCGGCGGTGCCGGGGTCGGGCGTGCCGTCGGATTCGGTCATGGAGACGATTCTGCCGCATGTGCACCACGTTCCCTACGGCTGCGGGGCTGTGATCTGCGGAGCCGTGATTCTGCGGAGTCCCTCCGGGTCCTGGCCGGAGGCGACCCGGAGGCGACCGGCCTCGGACTTAGGCGGTGCGTCGGCGCAGGGTCGCCGCGCCGAGGAGGTCGCCGTAGACGGATGGCGCCTGGGTGACGTAACCCACCCGGTGCCGCAGCGCCGCGCCGCCGGCGGGCTCACCGAGCACCTCGACCCGTCCGGCGGCGACCTTCTGCACGCCGACGATCGAGCGCAGCAGCGTCGTCTTACCGCAGCCGCTGGGCCCGAGCAGCCCGGTGATCGAGCCGGTCGCGACGCCGAGGTCGAGGTCGTGCAGGACGGGACGCCCGCCGCGGGTCACCGTCAGACCGGCGATGCGGATCGCGGGGGCCGGGCCTCCCGCCAGGGAATTCTCGTACCCCCGTGCCGCGAACTCCACCCGGGCCGCCTCCAGCACCGTCCGGCGGGTGTCGGCCGGGCCGGGCCGACGGCCGGTCTTCTTACGGGGAGCGGGGGTCTGATCTGCGGTGGTCACCCGTTCATTCTCGGCATTGGAACCGCCCTACTGGCCAGTAACAATTGGGCCACAGGCTGTGGCCCAAATTGCTACCAGCCAGTAGGTCACACCCCGCCACCATCCGACCCGCCGCAGATCTCGGTCCGGCATCGATAGTGGGGCGCCCTAGCGCATCGCTACGCGCGTAGATATGCTGCCCTGGTGACTATGTCCACTGTTGCAGCCAATGCCCCCGGCGCTGCGGGCGGCGGCCTTCAGGACGTTGCGGCGTCCGAGGCCTCGCTCCGCCGTTTCCTGCACGGCCTGCCCGGCGTCGACGCCGTCGGCCTGGAAGCCCGCGCCGCCTCCCTCGGTACTCGATCGATCAAGACCACGGCGAAGGCGTACGCCATCGACCTGGCGATCTCGATGATCGACCTGACCACGCTGGAAGGCGCGGACACGGTCGGCAAGGTGCGCGCCCTGTGCACCAAGGCCCGGAACCCCGACCCCAGTGACCCGAGTGCCCCCCGGGTCGCCGCGATCTGTGTCTACCCGGACATGGTCGCCACCGCGAAGGCCGCCCTCGAAGGCACCGCCATCCAGGTCGCCTCCGTCGCCACCGCCTTCCCCGCCGGGCGCGCCGCGCTCCCGGTGAAGCTCGCCGACGTCGCCGACGCGGTCGCGGCCGGTGCCGACGAGATCGACATGGTGATCGACCGGGGGGCCTTCCTCTCCGGCCGCTACCTGTCGGTCTTCGAGGAGATCACCGCCGTCAAGGAGGCGTGCCGGCGCCCCGACGGGACGTACGCCCACCTCAAGGTGATCTTCGAGACCGGTGAGCTGCAGACGTACGACAACGTGCGCCGCGCCTCCTGGCTGGCGATGCTCGCGGGCGCAGACTTCATCAAGACGTCCACCGGCAAGGTCGCGGTCAACGCCACGCCGCCGGTGACGCTGCTGATGCTGGAGGCCGTCCGCGACTTCAAGGCGCAGACCGGTATCCAGATCGGCGTGAAGCCCGCCGGTGGCATCAAGACCACCAAGGACGCCATGAAGTACCTCGTCATGGTCAACGAGACCCTCGGCGACGACTGGCTGTCCCCGGAGTGGTTCCGCTTCGGCGCCTCCAGCCTGCTCAACGACCTGCTGATGCAGCGTCAGAAGCTGACCACCGGCCGGTACTCCGGTCCCGACTACGTGACGGTGGACTGAGAACGATGGCGAAGACCAACAAGAAGGCGGAAGAGCAGCCCGTGCAGCCCGTCCAGCCCGTGCGTAAGACCGGCCTCTTCGAGTACGCCCCCGCCCCCGAGTCCCCTGCCGCAGCGGGCGACATCGCGACCTCGTACGGCCACTTCATCGGCGGCGAGTTCGTCGACAGCAGCGGCAGCGAGGCCCTGAAGACCGTCAACCCGGCCACCGAGCAGGTGCTCGCCGAGTTCGCGCAGGGCACCGAGCAGGACGTCGACCGCGCGGTCGCGGCCGCCCGCAAGGCGTTCACCGACTGGTCGGCGCTGCCGGGCAGCGAGCGCGCCAAGTACCTGTTCCGGATCGCCCGGATCATGCAGGAGCGCTCGCGCGAGCTGGCCGTGCTGGAGTCGATCGACAACGGCAAGCCGATCCGCGAGAGCCGGGACTTCGACGTCCCGACCGCGATCTCGTACTTCTTCTACTACGCGGGCTGGGCCGACAAGCTCGACTACGCCGGGTACGGCGCCAACCCGCGCCCGCTGGGTGTGGCCGGGCAGGTCATCCCGTGGAACTTCCCGTTGATGATGCTGGCGTGGAAGATCGCGCCCGCGCTCGCCACCGGCAACACCGTGGTGCTCAAGCCGGCCGAGACCACCCCGCTGACCGCGCTGCGCTTCGCCGAGATCTGCCGCCAGGCCGGTCTGCCGAAGGGCGTCGTCAACATCGTCACCGGTGACGGCCGGACCGGCGCCGCGCTCACCGCGCACCCGGACGTCAACAAGGTCGCCTTCACCGGCTCGACCCCGGTCGGCCGGTCCATCGCCAAGCAGATCGCGGGCACCCGCAAGAAGCTGTCGCTGGAGCTGGGCGGCAAGGCCGCGAACATCGTCTTCGACGACGCGCCGATCGACCAGGCGGTCGAGGGCATCGTGAACGGCATCTTCTTCAACCAGGGCCACGTCTGCTGCGCGGGCTCGCGCCTGCTGGTCCAGGAGTCGATCCAGGACGAGCTGCTCGACGCGCTGAAGCGCCGGATGGGCACCCTGCGGCTCGGCGACCCGCTGGACAAGAACACCGACATCGGCGCGATCAACTCGGCCGCGCAGCTGGCGCGGATCACCGAGCTGACCGCGATCGGCGAGGCCGAGGGCGCCGAGCGCTGGGCCCCGGAGTGCGAACTCCCGGGCGCCGGTTACTGGTTCCGCCCGACGCTGTTCACCGGCGTCAGCCAGGCCCACCGGATCGCCCGCGACGAGGTCTTCGGCCCGGTGCTCTCGGTGCTGACCTTCCGCACGCCCACCGAGGCGGTCGAGAAGGCCAACAACACGCCGTTCGGCCTGTCGGCCGGTGTCTGGACCGAGAAGGGCTCGCGCATCCTCTGGATGGCGAACCAGCTCAAGGCCGGTGTGGTGTGGGCCAACACCTTCAACAAGTTCGACCCGACCTCGCCGTTCGGCGGATACAAGGAGTCGGGGTACGGCCGCGAGGGCGGCCGCCACGGCCTGGAGGCGTACCTCGATGTCTGAGCTCACAGCGCGTCTTGACGTGATGAAGACCTACAAGCTGTTCGTCGGCGGGAAGTTCCCGCGTTCCGAGAGCGGACGGGTGTACGAGGTGACCGACAGCAAGGGCCAGTGGCTGGCCAACGCCCCGCTCGGCACCCGTAAGGACACCCGGGACGCCGTTCTCGCCGCCCGCGCGGCGGTGAAGGGCTGGTCGGGTACGACGGCCTACAACCGTGGCCAGGTGCTGTACCGGGTCGCCGAGATGCTGCAGGGCCGCCGCGAGCAGTTCGCCGCCGAGGTGGCGACCGCCGAGAACATCGGTGGCAAGAAGGCGCTCGCGCTGGTCGACCAGGCCATCGACCGCTGGGTCTGGTACGCCGGGTGGACGGACAAGGTCGCGCAGATCGCCGGCGGGGCCAACCCCGTCGCCGGTCCGTTCTTCAACCTGTCCGTGCCGGAGCCGAGCGGCGTGATCGGCATCGTGGCGCCGCAGACCGGGTACGGGTACTCCCTGCTCGGCCTGATCTCGGTGATCGCCCCGGTCATCGCCACCGGCAACACGGTCGTGGTGGCACTCGCCGCCGACGCCCCGCTGCCCGCCCTCTCGCTGGGCGAGGTACTGGCGACCTCCGACCTGCCGGGCGGGGTGGTCAACCTCATCTCCGGCCGCACGGCGGACATCGCCCCGACGCTCGCCTCGCACCAGGACGTGAACGGGCTCGACCTCACCGGCGCGATTGCCGCCGACGGCCCCGGCGCGGCTGCCGCACTGGAGGCGTCGGCTGCGGATACATTGAGGCGAGTGCTTCGCCCGGCCGTGGACCCGTCCGCGCTGGACTGGACCGTTGCGCCCACCACTGACCGGCTACTCTCCTTCCTGGAGACCAAGACGGTCTGGCACCCGATGGGCATCTGACCGGCCCACGGTTGACAACTCCACAGACTGGCCGTCCCCAGTGCCCCTACCCCCCCCGGGGGCCCGGACGTGCCTATGACGGACCCGCGCCTCTCCCCCCTGGCGCGGGTCCGTCGCCTTCTGGCTCCGGCAGTCAGCCGGGGGCGCGGGGAGCTGAGCGCGGTCGGAAGAGTGCGGACCGTTGCCTTCCGGTTTCGCGCACGCAGTTGATCAAGCAGAGCCTCGCGCCCCCGACTGTGGCTGGCCGAGTGCGTAAAGATCTCGCTACCCGCCGGTTTCGGCATCGGTGCCCGATGCGTCAGACTGGTGTCTCGTGAGTGACTCCCCCGCGAACCCCGCCCCAATAGCCGCTGCCCGGGTCGTTCTGCTCTCCGGGCCCTCCGGGTCGGGCAAGTCCTCGCTCGCGGAGCGGACCGGACTGCCGGTGCTCCAGCTCGACGACTTCTACAAGGACGGCGACGACCCGACCCTGCCGCTCTTTCCCGACGGCAGCACCGACTGGGACTCGCCACTGGCCTGGCACCGCGACCAGGCAATCGCCGCGATCCGGGCCCTGACGACGGCCGGCCGGGCCGAGGTGCCGGTCTACTCGATCCCCGCCAACGGCCGGGCCGGCACCCGCGTCCTCGACCTCACGGGTTCCCCCGCGTTCATCGCCGAGGGCATCTTCGCCGCCGAGATCGCCGCCCAGTGCGCGGCCGAAGACCTGCTCGGCGACGCCATCTGCCTGCGCAACCGCCCGCTGACCACCGCTTGGCGGCGCTTCCGCCGGGACGTCCGCGAGGGCCGCAAGTCCGTGCCGTACCTGCTGCGGCGCGGCTGGCGGCTGATGCGGGCCGAGCGCGGCATCGTGGGCCGCCAGGTCGAGCTGGGCGCGTACGCCTGCGCGGGCCCCGAGGCCGAACGCCGGGTGCGGGCGGTGGCCGTACAGCGTCCTGCGGCCGTGAGCGTCTGAGGCACACGAGCAACCACAGGCAGGGGCGCGAATTCCCGTGCAGACGGACACGGCAGTGGGCCCGGTGCCTCTCCCCGGCACCGGGCCCACCACCCCCTGTGGCTGTGGGACTCCCCCGTCGGTTACCGCTCCCCCGAGCCGGTACCCGCGATCCCACAGCCGTACCCGTCCCCCGACGGGAGTCTCTGAATTCCGTTACGCGACCAGCTCGCCGAACGCGAACGCCAGGTCGCCGGTGCGGTTGAGCTGCTCGTCGTCGCGCAGGCGGCGCAGCGCGCGCCAGATGCTGCTCTTCACCGTGCCGACGCTGATGCCGAGCACGTCGGCGATCTCCGGGTCGGTCCGGCCCTCGTAGTACCGCAGGACCAGCATGGTGCGCTGGTTCTCCGGGAGCTTGGCGAGCGCCTGCCAGAGCACGGCGCGCAGCTCGGTGCCGCCCATCGCGTCGGTGTCGCCGACCGTCTCCGGCAGCTCCTCGGTCGGGTACTCGGCGACCTTGCGGCGGCGCCAGGCGGAGATGTGCAGGTTGGTCATGGTGCGGCGGAGGTAGCCCCCGACCGCCGCCTTGTCGGTGATCCGGCCCCAGGCGCGGTAGGTGCTGAAGAGCGCGCTCTGCAGCAGGTCCTCGGCCTCGTAACGGTCGCCGGTGAGGTGGTACGCGGTGGCGTAGAGGGAGGCCCGGCGCTCACGGACGTACGCCGTGAACTCCGCGGTGTGGTCCTCCTCGACGTCGGCGACGGCCGTCTCCGGGGCGGGCGTCAGGCGCAGCAGCGTGCCGCCCGCAGCCTCGCGGGCCGGGGTCGGGACCCCCTGCTGGACACCGTGACCCGGGACGCGGACGGGGAGGATGCCCCGCAGCGTCAGGGTGGAGCCGGAGTCGGCCGCATTCCCCTTGCGGCCGATCCCGTGCAGCTCCCCGGTCCTGCTCCCGCCGCCGAGGCTGCGGGCTCCGGTGCTGTGTGCGCACCCCCGTACGGTCACAGCACCGGAAGTCGCGTCCGTCCGCACCTCGAAGTGGGTGCTGGTCGAAGAACGCGCGTTGCGAATGCCCGCAGTGCTGCGGGACTTGAGCGTGGCGTTCATCGTGCACCCCCATGATCGGTACGAGCGGTTCCGTGTCTCACCGCCGTTGCCCGGGCCGGTTGGCCCGGCCCGTTCTTCGGCGACATGGAAAATCTTGCCCGGCGGTCGTCATGGGGGTGTCCGCCGACTGTCACAGCGGTGTCACAGCCGACGGGACTTCGGTCCGCACGACCGGCACAGTCGGGGACGCCGAAGGCACGGGTTCCGGTTGCGCCGGAGGGCGGTCCGCACCCGGGTGGGTGAATAGCCGCGCCGCGTGGGCCAGAATGAGCCCGTGCCTTTCCTCCTTCTGATCGAGGACGACGACGCCATCCGGACCGGCCTCGAACTCGCTCTCACCCGCCAGGGCCACCGTGTGGCCGCCGCCGCCTCGGGCGAGGACGGTCTGAAGCTCTTCAAGGAGCAGCGGCCGGACCTCATCGTGCTCGACGTGATGCTGCCCGGAATCGACGGCTTCGAGGTGTGCCGCCGGATCCGGCGCACCGACCAGCTGCCGATCATTCTGCTGACCGCGCGCTCGGACGACATCGACGTAGTGGTCGGCCTCGAGTCAGGCGCGGACGACTACGTGGTCAAGCCGGTGCAGCCGCGCGTGCTGGACGCCCGGATCCGGGCGGTGCTGCGGCGCGGTGAGCGGGAGAGTTCGGACTCCTCCGTCTACGGCAGCGTGGTCATCGACCGTTCCGCGATGACTGTGACCAAGGACGGCGAGGACCTCCAGCTCACGCCGACCGAGCTGCGGCTGCTGCTCGAGCTGAGCCGCAGACCCGGCCAGGCGCTGTCCCGGCAGCAGCTGCTCCGGCTGGTCTGGGAGCACGACTACCTGGGCGATTCGCGGCTGGTGGACGCCTGTGTGCAGCGGCTGCGGGCCAAGGTGGAGGATGTACCTTCGGCGCCGACGCTGATCCGGACGGTACGCGGGGTGGGCTACCGGCTCGACCCGCCGAACCAGCCCTGAACCTGCCGCCCCTGTCCGCTCCTACCCCTTTGGTGAACCCCGTTGACCGACCCTCAGACCCTTCGTAGCCCGCGCCCGGTGCGATGGCGGCACCTGCGCTCGCTGCGGGTGCGGCTGATCACGGTGTTCGCCGCCGTCGCGCTGACCACCGCCGTGTCGGCGTCCGGGATCGCCTACTGGCTGAACCGGGACGCGGTGCTCCAACACGCCCAGGACGCCGCGCTCAACGACTTCCGGCAGTCGCTCACCCGGAACGTCACCGACCTGCCGCTCCACGCCAGCTGCCCGGAACTGGCGGGTCTGGCCGGGCAGGTGGCCACCTCCGGGCTCAACTACCAGGTGGTGGTGGTCGACGACGCCCAGCCCGACTGCGCCGCCTCCTCCGACCCCGGGCACTTCACCCTCGCCCAGGTACCGGCCGCGCTGCGGACCACGGTCAACAAGCCGCGCCAGACCACCTCGCACACCCCGTACGCCTACCACCTGTACTGGCAGCGGGTGAACCTGAACGGCCACCCGTACGTGGTCGGCGGCACGAAGGTGGTGCCGACCGGGCCGACGGCCTACATGTTCAAGTCGCTCGACACCGAGCGGGCCGATCTCACCACGCTGAGCTTGTCGTTGGCGATCGCCACACTGCTCGCGCTGATCGGCTCGGCCCTGCTCGCACAGGCCGCCTCGGCGACCGTGCTGCGCCCGGTCCGGCGCCTCGGGGACGCCGCCCGGCGGCTCGGCGAGGGGCATCTGGACACCCGCCTGGACGTCGAGGGCGCAGACGAACTCGCTGATCTGGCAAGGACGTTCAACCGGACGGCGGAGTCGCTCGCCGAGCAGGTGCAGGAGCTCAGCGCACGCGAGGCGCAGAGCCGCCGGTTCGTCGCCGACATGTCGCACGAGCTGCGGACGCCACTGACCGCGATGACCGCCGTGACGGACATCCTGGAGGACGAGGCCGACACCCTGGACCCGATGATCGCGCCGGCCGTCCGGCTGGTGGTCAGCGAGACCCGGCGCCTCTCCGACCTGGTGGAGAACCTGATGGAGGTGACCCGCTTCGACGCGGGCACCGCCAAGCTGGTCGCCGACGAGGTCGACATCGCCGACCTGATCATGTCCTGCATCGACGGCCGGGCCTGGTACGACGCGGTCGAGCTGGACGCCCCGCGCGGAGTGCTCGCGCGGGTCGATCCGCGCCGGCTGGACGTGGTCTTCGCCAACCTGATCGGCAACGCCCTCAAGCACGGCGGCTCGCCGGTGCGGGTGACGGTCCGGGAGACGGCGGACACCGTGGTGGTGGAGGTCTCGGACAGCGGCCCGGGCATCCCGGAGGACGTGCTGCCGCATGTCTTCGACCGCTTCTACAAGGCGGACAAGGGCCGGGCCAGGTCCGAGGGCAGCGGGCTCGGGCTGTCGATCGCGATGGCGAACGCCCAGATCCACGGCGGCACCATCACCGCCGCCAACGGCGAGACCGGCGCGGTCTTCACCCTGACCCTGCCGCTCACCCAGCCCGTACCGGCCGAAGCCACCGATGCGACCCCGTCCATCGGCCAGGAGCACCGCAAGTGAACGTCGTACGAAGAGCCACGCTGGGAGCACTCGCCCTGGTCGGAGCACTGGCCGCACTGAGCGGCTGCGGGATCCGGCCGACCGCCGTACCGGTGGACGCGGGCCCGCCCGCGAGCCGTACGGCCTGCCCGAGCCCCGTCCGGGTGCCGGAGGCCGCGGACACGCCACCCGCACCCACCCCCGCCGCCACCCCGTCACCCGCCGGGGGCGGCCCTACGGTGACGGCCGCGCCCTCGAAGATGCCGGACGGCGTCTTCAGTGCGACACCCTCGCCCAGCCCGTCGTCAGCAGTGACGCACTGTCCGTAAACCCCACGCCGCAAACACCGCGCCGCAAACACCGCGCGACCGGCGCACGGAGGCACGGAACCGTTCGCGGCCCTGCCCGCGTCCTCCACAGCGTGCAGCGAGACGGCACCATGGCCCGCCCTGAGTGCAACACCGACGAACCGACCGGGGACACCCCGGCCGCCCCACCGGCGACCACACAGCAGGTCCAGCACCGGGTGCGGACGCTCGGCCTGCTCCTGCTCGCCGGCTACCTGCTACTGCTGGGCTGGCTGGCCCTCCGGCCGTCGGCCGCCGACTGGACCTCCCCCGCGAACCTGACACCGTTCGCCTCCATCGGGCAGGCCATGACGCTGGGCGCCCTGGCGGGCCTGCGCCAGCTCCTGGGCGGGCTGCTGCCGCTGGCGCCGCTGGGCGTCCTGCTGCCGCTGGCCGGCGGACGGCTGCGGACGGCCTGGCTACCGTCCTTCCTGCGCACGGTGGGCGGCTCGGCGCTCCTCGCCACCGCGCTGGAGATCCTCCGGGGATGGGCGCCCGGGCACGTACTGAACGTCGACGACATCCTGCTCGGCACCGTGGGCGTGGCCCTCTGCCACCTCGCACTGGCCCCGCTCGCGCGGACCCTGCTGCTCCGCGACCACGAGCGCCGCCACGATCAGCGCCACGAGCGCCGCCACGACCGCCGCCACGAGCTCCGCGACCGGCACCACGACCAGCACCCCGGGAGCCGCCCGGCGCTGCCAGTGCCCCGACCCCGCTCCTGGCCCCGACCCCACCTGCCGGAGGGTCTCGGTCAGGGACGCCCCTGAGAACATCCCCGAGATCGCCGTACGCCACCCCGGTGAGAACCCGGGGGCCGGGATCAACACCGGGGCTGACGTGCGGAGCAGGCCGGACGCCGAGGATTGGGTCAAGCCCACCGGAGAGCCCGGCACCGGGCCGAGACCCTCGGAGCAGACCATGAGCACGCTCGCCCGCCCTCGCCACAACCGCGTCCTCGCCGGGGTCTGCGCCGGGATCGCCGACCGCTTCGGGCTGGCCCCGTGGGCCGTCCGGATCGCGTTCCTGCTGTCCTGCCTGCTGCCCGGCCCGCAGTTCCTGATCTACCTGGCGCTCTGGCTGCTGCTACCGCAGGAGCCGTGACCCGACGGCCTGGTACGCCCGAGGGGCTGCCGGGCACCGATCGGTGCGGGGCAGCCCCTCGGGCGTACCAGGCCGTCGTGCTGCCGTCAGCCGCCCAGGCCGCCGGCGCCCACGGGGAGCGGCACCGCGCCGCTGGTGAGCAGGCCGACGCCCGGGACCTTGCTCAGGCCCTCGGCGCCCGGGATCGGCGGCATGGCGCGGTTGGCGGCGGCGGGCATCGGGGCGTCGGCCATCGCGGGGTCGACCTGGGCCGGGGCGGCGGGAGCGGCGTGGGTGGCCGGAGCGACGTGGGCGGCGGCCGGGGCGTGCGCGGGCGCCATCGCCGGAGCCGGGGCAGCGGCGGGTGCGGCAGCCGGGGCGGCGGGCTCAGCGGCGGGGGCCGGGTTCAGGGCGTTGCCGACACCCGGGTTGAGGTTGCCGACCGCCTCGGTGACGGGCGCGGCGGCCGGCACCTTCGAGACCGCACCGGTCGCGGCACCGGTCAGGACGTCGGAGTGGGCCAGCGCACCGGTCGGGAGCCCGAGCCCGCCGGGGGCGATCGGCGCGGCGGCGGCGGAGCCGACGGCCACGGCCGCGATCGCGACACCGAGCGCAGCAGTCCCGGCAGCCTTCAGAGTGGCCTTGTTCATGAGTTGGTCCTCAAGTCCTCGTCGGTGGCCAGCGTGCGGACGAGCCTGGGGACGCCCACCGCTACACCGTGTCAGCATTGACTGGCACACCGTAGTGACAAGGACACTCACGGATCAAAGAGGAGTAACTCGTTCGGATTAGTAGTCCGACCATCGTTCAAGAGCGTCCGCCGGTAGGGGGCTGGATGCAGGAGCGGCGGTCGGGCCGAGTCCGGGCGGTGCCGACGATGGAGTCCATGCGGAGCATCGGCGACTGAGGAGAAGCCGTCCGTGGGGGTCCCCCCGGCCGAAGGCTGGGGGAGAGAGTCCGGGCGTCGCGGCGCCGGCCCCCTACCGGCGGACGCTCCAGGACGCCGCCAACCAGCGGCCCCGGAACGGCAGATGGGCACGGGCCCCGGCGATGGACCCGTACCCACCCGACACACCGTCACTACGACGGCGGCTCAGAGACCCGCGCTGAACAGCCACTCCGCCTTGAGCTCGGCGTAACCCGGCTTGATCACGTCGGTGATCATCGCGAGCCGCTCGTCGAAGGGCAGGAAGGCCGACTTCATCGCGTTCGTGGTGAACCACTCCAGGTCACCCAGGGTGTAGCCGAAGGCGTCCACCAGGTGGCCGAACTCCTGGCTCATGCTGGTGCCGCTCATCAGCCGGTTGTCGGTGTTGACCGTCACCCGGAACTTCAGCCGGCTGAGCAGCCCGATCGGGTGCTCGGCGTACGAAGTCGCGGCCGCCGTCTGCAGGTTGGAGGTCGGGCACATCTCCAGCGGGATGCGCTTGTCGCGCACGTACGCGGCCAGGCGGCCCAGCTCGACGCTGCCGTCCTCGTTCACGGTGATGTCGTCGATGATGCGGACGCCGTGGCCGAGCCGGTCGGCGCCGCAGCACTGCAGGGCCTCCCAGATCGAGGGCAGGCCGAACGCCTCGCCGGCGTGGATGGTGAAGTGGTTGTTCTCGCCCTTGAGGTAGTCGAAGGCGCCCTGGTGGCGGGTGGGCGGGTGGCCGGCCTCGGCGCCCGCGATGTCGAAGCCGACGACGCCCTGGTCGCGGTAGGCGTTGGCCAGCTCGGCGATCTCCTGCGAGCGGGCGGCGTGCCGCATCGCGGTGAGCAGCGTGCCGACGCGGATCCGGTGGCCGTTGGCGCGGGCGTTCGCCTCGCCGAGGCGGAAGCCGTCGTTGACGGCCTCGACGACCTGCTCCAGGGTCAGGCCGGCCTCGAGGTGCTGCTCGGGGGCGTAGCGCACCTCGGCGTAGACGACGCCGTCGGCGGCCAGGTCCTCGGCGCAGTCGGCGGCGACCTTCACCAGCGCGTCACGGGTCTGCATCACGGCGCAGGTGTGGGCGAAGGTCTCCAGGTAGCGCACGAGCGAGCCGGAGTCGGCGGCCTCGCGGAACCAGACGCCGAGCTTGGCGGGGTCGGTGGTGGGGAGACCCTCGTAGCCGCAGGCGGCGGCCAGTTCGACGATGGTCTCGGGACGCAGCCCGCCGTCGAGGTGGTCGTGCAGGAGCACCTTCGGGGCACGGGCGATCTGGTCTGCGGTGGGGATGCGGGGGCCTGTGGTGCCCGCAGTGGCGGTGGTCTGCTTCTCCATTGCGGGAGTGTAGCCCCTACGCGCGTAGATTTACCACGTCGATCACCGGCCGGTCGCGGATCACTTGCACCGGTCCCCCGGACGGACCAACCCGCACCCGGGGACACGCCCGGCCGTCAGTCGTGGTCCAGCAGCCGCCCGCGCCGGGACAGCACGAAGTCGCGGAACGCCGCCACCGGCGGCGTCAGCGGCCGGCCCGTCACCCAGGCGAGCCCGATCGCCCGCCGGGTCCGGGGCGCGGTCACCTCCAGCTCCACCACGCCCGGGCGCGGTACCAGCGACGGCGGCAGCAGCGCCACCCCCAGCCCGGCCGCGACCAGCCCGCGCAGGGTCTCGGCCTCCTCGCCCTCGAAGGCGATCCGGGGGACGAACCCGGCCTCCGCGCAGAACCCGTCCGTGATCGCGCGCAGCCCGTACCCCTCCTCGACCGCGACGAACGGCTCGTCAGCGACCTCCACCAGCCGGATCCGCCGCCGCCCGGCCAGCCGGTGGTCCACCGGTACGGTCAGGTAGAGCCGCTGCTCGTCCAGCGGACGAGCCGTCAGATCCGGTGCGTCCGGCAGCGGTGAGACCAGACAGAGGTCCAACTCCCCCGCGCGCAGCCGCTCCAGCATCGCCGTGACGTAGTCCTGCACCAGCTGGAACCGCACCTTCGGGTGCTCCGCCCGGAAGTCCCGCAGCAGCGCGGGCACCGCGTCCGTCCCCATCGTGTGCAGGAACCCGAAGGCGACCCGCCCGGCCGCCGGATCGGCCTCCGCCCTGGCCGCCTCCGCCCCGCGCTCCAACTCGGCGAGCGCCCGCTCCACGCTGCCGAGCAGCAGCCGGCCCGCCCTGGTCAGCCGGACCGTGCGGCCCTGCCGGGCGAGCAGTTGCACGCCCAGCTCCCCCTCCAGCCGCGCGACCGCCCGGGAGAGCGTGGGCTGCGGCATGCCGAGCAGCTGCGCCGCCTGCGTCACGTGCTCCAACCGGGCCACCGCCGCGAACTGCGCCAGCTGCGGGGCGAGCCGGGAGGCCGCACTGTCCGGGCCCAGCTCGGCGCGGGACAGTGGCGGCGAGCTGCTCTCATACGTCACAGCATGAATTATCGGTGATTCATGTATTGGACGCATCAAACCCGCCGGTCCTACCGTCAAGGCATGCCGCCCGCCGATACCGGGGCATCCGCAGTCGCACTGCCGGATGCCGCCCACCCGTCCTCCCCCGCAGCCCCCGAAAGCCCCAGGGACCTCACGGACCTCAGGCACCGCCCCGGCGACCGCGCCTTCCGGCGTTCGAACGTCGCGCTGTTCGCCGCCGGGATCGCCACCTTCGTCCTGCTCTACTCCACCCAGGGCCTGCTGCCGATCCTCTCCGCCGGCCTCGACCTGACACCCGGCCAGGCCAGCTGGACCACCTCGGCGGCCACCCTCGGGCTCGCCCTCGCACTGCTCCCGGCCAGCGCGCTGTCCGACCGGTACGGGCGGACGGCGGTGATGACCGCCTCGATGCTGACCGCGTCCGGCCTCGCGCTGCTGCTCCCCCTCGCGCCCGACCTGCGCACGCTGGTCGTCCTCCGGGGGTTGCAGGGCGCGGCACTCGCCGGGCTGCCCGCGACGGCGATGGCGTACCTGGCGGAGGAGATCCACCCGAGCGCGCTGGCCTCCGCGATGGGTCTGTACGTGGCGGGCAACAGCATCGGCGGCATGGGCGGCCGACTGGTCTCCGGCTGGACTGCGGCGGCCTGGGGCTGGCGCTGGGGCCTGGCGGCCTCGGCGCTGATGGCGCTGCTCGCCACCCTGGCCTTCCGACTGCTGATCCCGGCCGCCCGCCACTTCCGCCCGGCGCCGGTGAACGCGGGCGCCCTCGCGCGTACGGTCGCCGACCACCTGCGCAATCCGCTGCTGCTGAGGCTCTACGCGCTGGGCGCGCTCTTCATGGCGGTCTTCGGCGCGGTCTACAACACCGTCGGCTACCGGCTGATCTCCGCGCCCTTCAACCTGCCGGAGTCGGTGGCGGCCTCGATCTTCGTGGTCTACCTGGTCGGCACCGCCTCCTCCGCGAGCGCGGGCCGCCTCACCGCCCGCCTCGGCCGCCGGGGCACCCTGTACGTCGCGATCGCCGTCTGCACGGCCGGCCTGCTGCTCTCGCTCGCCGACTCCCTGCTCTGCGCGCTGCTCGGCCTGGTCCTGATCACGGCGGGTTTCTTCGCCGGCCACGCCACCGCCTCCTCCTCGGTGGGGCGCACCGCGACCAAGGGGCGCGCGCAGGCCTCCGCGCTCTACCTGATCGCCTACTACCTGGGCAACAGCATCGGCGGCACCATCGGCGCCGACGCCTACCACCGGATCGGCTGGGACGGCGCAGCCACCGTCGGCCTCACCGCCATGACCCTCGCCGCCGCCGTCACCCTCTACGCCACCCACCAGGCCGTCGCGGCCCGCCGGGCAGCGGCCGCCGGTACGCTGCGAACGTGAGCATCGATCCGGCCGCGTACGCGCGGCTGCGCGAGATCGCCGACCAACTCCCGTACATCCCGGGCATGGGCAAGGTGGAGATCGCGAACGGCCAGATCCTCGTGGCGACTTCCCCGGTGAACCGCCACGAGCTGGCCGTGGTCCGCATCGCGCGAGAAGTTCGCCTTCGGCGACACCATCCCATCACCGTCGGCCCCTGGTCCATCGACACCAGCGTCCTGCGCACGTACGCCTGACCGGCGGACAGGAATGCACCCGGGGGCAACGCCCACACCACGCCGCATCGGCATGCACGAGATCTTCCACCGGCCGTAGTACGCCGACAGCGGTGGCAGGAAGGCCAAGAGGCCGTCCCACCACCGCTGTCGTCCGGTCGCTAGCGCGTCACGCGATGCGGTCCAGCACGATCGGGTTCGGGGTGAACGCGGTGCCCGCCGGGGAGACGGTGACGGCGCCGTCGAGGGCCTCGATGGCGTAGTCGTAGCGCTCGGGGGTGTCGGTGTGCAGGGTCAGCAGGGGCTGGCCCGCCACCACGGTGTCGCCGGGCTTGGCGTGCATCTCGACGCCCGCGCCGGCCTGGACCGGGTCCTCCTTGCGGGCGCGGCCCGCGCCGAGGCGCCAGGCGCAGACGCCGACGCCGTACGCGTCGAGGCCGGTGAGGACGCCGGAGGCGGGCGCCGTGATGACGTGCTGCTCTCGGGCGACGGGGAGGGGGGCGTCCACGTCGCCGCCCTGGGCGCTGATCATGCGGCGCCAGTGGTCCATCGCGGAACCGTCGCGCAGCGCGTCCGCCGGGTCCTTGCCGTGCACGCCCGCCGCCGCGAGCATCTCGCGGGCCAGTGCGAGGGTCAGCTCGACCACGTCGGCCGGGCCGCCACCGGCCAGCACCTCGACCGACTCGCGGACCTCCAGCGCGTTGCCGGCCGTGAGGCCGAGCGGGGTCGACATGTCGGTGAGCAGCGCGACGGTGTTGACCCCGGCCGCCTTGCCCAGGCCGACCATGGTGCGGGCCAGCTCCTGGGCGTCGGCGAGGTTCTTCATGAAGGCGCCGGAGCCGACCTTCACGTCCAGCACCAGCGCGCCCGTGCCCTCGGCGATCTTCTTGGACATGATGGACGAGGCGATCAGCGGGATCGCCTCGACCGTGCCCGTCACGTCGCGCAGCGCGTAGAGCTTCTTGTCGGCGGGGGCGAGACCGTCACCGGCCGCGCAGATCACCGCGCCGGCGGAGTGCAGGACGGACATCATCTCGTCGTTGGAGAGCAGCGCCCGCCAGCCGGGGATGGACTCCAGCTTGTCGAGCGTACCGCCGGTGTGGCCGAGGCCCCGGCCGGAGAGCTGCGGGACGGCCGCGCCACAGGCGGCGACCAGCGGGGCGAGCGGCAGGGTAATCTTGTCGCCGACGCCGCCGGTGGAGTGCTTGTCGGAGGTCGGCACGCCGAGCGCGGAGAAGTCCATCCGGACGCCGGAGCGGATCATCGCCTCCGTCCAGCGGCTGATCTCGCGGAGGTTCATCCCGTTCAGCAGGATGGCCATGGCCAGGGCGGACATCTGCTCGTCCGCGACGTCGCCCTTGGTGTAGGCGTCGATCACCCAGTCGATCTGAGCGTCGGTCAGCTCTCCGCGATCGCGCTTGGTCCTGATGACGGAGGGGGCGTCCATGGGCTCTCCAAGAATGTGGGTCAAAAGCGAAGAGTGTCGCGAAAGGGCGGAATGACTCCCGCCGCCTCGCGACACTCTACGCGCGTAACAAATGGATCTGCCAGAGCAGCTCCGGCTGAATCTCTACGAATCCGACAACGAACCAAAACCGGCAGCGAACTACAGCCGCTCCGGCCCGAACGCGTCCGGCAGCACCTCGGCCATGGTCTTCACGCCCGAGGGCAGCTCGACCAGCAGCTCGGGCCCGCCGTGCTCGTAGAGCAGCTGACGGCAGCGCCCGCACGGCATCAGCAGCTCCCCGGCGCCGTCCACACAGGTGAACGCCACCAGCCGGCCGCCGCCACCGGCGTGCAGCGCCGAGACCAACCCGCACTCGGCGCACAGCGCCAGCCCGTACGAAGCGTTCTCGACGTTGCAGCCGGTCACGGTACGGCCGTCGTCCACCAGGGCGGCGGCGCCGACCGGGAACTTGCTGTACGGCGCGTACGCACGTGACATGGCGTCACGGGCGGCGGCGCGCAGCGCCTCCCAGTCGATCACCCGAGAACCAGCCTGACGATCCGTCACTTGCCCTGGCCCTTGCGGTAGATCTGCCCGTCGGCCTTCGGCGGACGGAGTCGCTGCGAGGCGAGCGAGAGCACCACCAGGGTGATCACGTACGGCGTGGCGACGATCAGCGGGCGCGGCACGGAGTCCGTGGTCGCGTACCAGGTCGCCAGGGCGCCGGCCGCCACGAAGCTGATGACCGCGCTGGTGAACTTGCGGCGGTACACCTGCCAGAGGGCCAGCAGCGCCATCGCGATGGCGATCACGATCAGCAGCACGTGCACCGAGTCGGCGTCGCGCAGCTGGAGACTGTCGGTGAATCCGAACAGACCGGCACCGACGGACAGGCCGCCCGGCATCCAGTTACCGAAGATCATCGCGGCGAGACCGATGTAGCCTCGGCCGGCCGTCTGGCCGTCCTTGTAGAAGTGCGAGGCCACCAGCGAGAGGTACGACCCCGCCAGACCGGCGAAGGCGCCCGAGGCGATGACGGCGAGGTACTTGTACTTGTAGACGTTGACGCCGAGCGACTCGGCCGCCGTCGGGTTCTCGCCGCAGGAGCGCAGCCGCAGGCCGAAGACCGTACGCCAGAGCAGGAAGTAGCTGGCCACGATCAGCACGGCGGCGAGGACCACGACCACCGACAGGTTGGTGACCACACCGCCCACCACACCGGCGACGTCGGAGACCAGGAACCAGTGGTGGCCCTCGATGCTGTCCAGCCAGGACGAGAGACCCGGGATCTTGATGTACGGGAGCGCGTTGGCCGGCGGGGACTGGTTGGCGCCCGCGCCGAAGGCGACGTAGTCCTTGTAGTAGATCTTGTTGACGTAGGCGCAGATGCCGGGGATCAGCAGGTTGATACCGACACCGGAGACGATGTGGTCGACCCCGAAGGTGACCGTGACGACCGCGTGCAGCAGACCGCCGAGCGCGCCGCCGATCATGCCCGCGACCAGGCCGAACCAGGGGTTGACCAGGTAGCCGCCCCAGGCGCCGGCGAAGGTGCCGGCGACCATCATGCCTTCGAGGCCGATGTTGACCACGCCGGCCCGCTCGGACCAGAGACCACCGAGACCCGCGAGGGCGATCGGCACCGCGGAGCCGATGGCGGCGGAGATCTGGCCGGAGGAGGTCAGACCGTGGTTGCCGGTCACTATCCCGACGGCGGAGAACAGCATCAGGGCGGCCGCGATCAGCAGCAGCACCACCGGTGCGGAGAGCTTGCCCTTCTTGGCCGGCGTCTTGCCGGGGACCTTCGGGCGCGCAGTGGTTGCGGTGCTCATGCGGTCACCTCCTTCTTGGCGGCCGCAGCGGCCTGCGCGGCGAGTTCGGCGCCGACCTTCTGCTGCTGGCGCTTGAGGCCGTAGCGACGCACCAGCTCGTAGGCGACGACGACGCAGATGACGATGGTGCCCTGCATGACCTGGACGATCTCCTGCGGGAAGTCACCCTGCAACGGCAGCTGCACGGCGGTGACGTCCATGAAGGCGAAGAGCAGCGCCGAGAAGACGATGCCGATCGGGCTGTTGCGACCGAGCAGGGCGATCGCGATGCCGGTGAAGCCCAGGCCCTGCTGGAAGCTGGTGCCGTAGTTGTACGAGTTCTGCAGCAGGTCCGGCATGCCGATCAGACCGGCCAGCGCGCCGGAGACGGCCATGCTGGTCAGGACCATCTTCTTGACGTTGACGCCGGACGCGGCGGCGGCGGACTCCGAGCGGCCGGTGGCCCGCAGGTCGAAGCCGAACCGGGTGCGGCTCAGGGTCAGCTGGAAGCCCACCCCGACGATCACCGCGACCACGATGAAGCCCCAGAGCACGCCACCCGCCGTGTTGATCGAGAAGAAGTGGCTGGAGGCCGAGATCGGGTCGGTCTGGACGCTGTTGCTGGTGCTGCTCACCTTCGGCGCGAAGATGCCGGGCACCAGCAGCAGACCGACCACGGCGAGCGAGATCGCGTTCAGCATGATGGTCGAGATGACCTCGCTGACGCCCCGGTACACCTTCAGCACACCGGCGATCGAGGCCCAGATGCCACCGGCCAGCATGGCGGTGATCAGCAGCAGCGGGATCTGGATGAACGACGGCAGGTTGAGCTGGGCACCGACGTAGGCCGCGAACAGCGCGGCGATCCGGTACTGGCCCTCGACGCCGATGTTGAACAGGTTCATCCGGAAGCCGAAGGCGGCGGCCACGGCGGCCAGGTAGTACGTGGTGGCGCGGTTGAGGATCAGCACCTGACCGTCGGAGGCCGTCCCGTACGTGAACATCACGTTGAACGCCTTGAACGGGTCACGGCCCGAGGTCAGCAGCAGGATCGAACAGATCACCACGGAGAGCAGCACGGCCAGCAGCGGAGCGGCGAGACCGAGTGCGATGCGCTCGGTGTCGAACCGCTGGGCAAGCGTGCGCTTGGCAGGGTTGGGACTGGTCATGTGGGTTACTCCCCCGCCTGCGGGTCGTCTACGGCGGTGTCGGTGGGCGCAGCATCGGCGGGCGCGTCGGCGCCGGCCTCCGCCTCGGTGCCCTCGGCGGCGATCTCGGCTGCTTCGGCCACGGCCTCCGGCTCCGACTCGATGTGGCCGGCGGCCGCACCGGTCATCGCGGTGCCCAGGTCCTCGGCCGTGACGGTGGCCGGGTCGGCATCCGCGACCAGTCGGCCCCGGTAGATCACCCGGATGGTGTCGGAGAGCCCGATCAGCTCGTCCAGGTCGGCGGAGATCAGCAGCACCGCCAGGCCCTCGCGCTGCGCGCTGCGGATCTGGTCCCAGATCTGCGCCTGCGCGCCGACGTCCACACCACGGGTCGGGTGGGCCGCGATCAGCAGCTTGGGCTGGTGGCTCATCTCGCGGCCGATGATCAGCTTCTGCTGGTTGCCGCCGGAGAGAGAGGCCGCGGTGACCTCGATGCCGGGGGTGCGGACGTCGTACTCGGCGACGATCCGCAGGGTGTCCTTGCGGGCACCGGCCGGGTCGAGCAGGAAGCCCTTGGAGTTGGGGGACTCGGTGACGTGACCGAGCATCCGGTTCTCCCAGAGCGGAGCCTCCAGCAGCAGTCCGTGCTTGTGCCGGTCCTCCGGGATGTAGCCGATGCCGGCCTCGCGGCGGGCCCGGGTCAGCGTGCCCGAGAGGTCGGTGCCGTCCAGCGTGACGGTACCGGCGTCCGGCGGGAGCATGCCCATGATGGCCTCGACCAGCTCGGCCTGGCCGTTGCCCTCGACCCCGGCGATGCCGAGGATCTCGCCCTTGTGGATGGTGAGCGAGATGTCGTCGAGGACGACACGCTCGATGCCCTCGATGTCAGCCTTGGCGATCCGCAGGCCGTCGACCTTGAGCATCTCGACCTCGGTGACGGTCGACTCGCGGCTCACCGGGGAGGGCAGCTCGGCGCCGACCATCATCTCGGCGAGCTGACGGGCCGTCACGTTCGCCGGGTCCGCGTCGCCGACCGTGGTGCCACGGCGGATGACGCTGATCGCGTCGGCCACCGAGAGCACCTCGTGCAGCTTGTGCGAGATGAAGATGACGGTGACGCCCTCGGACTTGAGGTCGCGGAGGTTGGCGAACAGCGCCTCGACCTCGTGCGGGACGAGGACGGCGGTGGGCTCGTCCAGGATCAGGATCCTGGCGCCCCGGTAGAGAACCTTGAGGATCTCGACCCGCTGCCGCTCGGCCACACCGAGGTCCTCGACCAGAACGTCCGGGCGGACGCCCAGGCCGTACTGGTCGGAGATCTCCTTGATCTTCGCCTTGGCCTTGGCCCCCATCCCGTGCAGCTTCTCGCCGCCCAGAACGACGTTCTCCCAGACCGTCAGGTTGTCGGCCAGCATGAAGTGCTGGTGCACCATGCCGATGCCGCGCGCGATGGCGTCGCCGGGAGTGTGGAACTCGACCAGCTCGCCGTCGATGGCGATGGTGCCCTCGTCGGGGCGCTGCATCCCGTAGAGGATCTTCATCAGGGTCGACTTGCCGGCGCCGTTCTCGCCCATCAGGGCGTGCACGGTGCCACGGGCGACGGTGATGTCGATGTCGTGGTTGGCCACGACTCCGGGGAAGCGCTTGGTGATACCGCGCAGTTCGACGGCCGGTGTCGCCGTCCCCGCGCTGGGGGTGCCGCCCAAGCTCTGGGCGGGATCGGAAGCGGTGATGGCGATCTCCTGTTGTTCGGGAGGCGCGTCGTTGCGCTGGAGGGCCAAGATCGGGGAAGGATCAGTGGGCGGAAAGGGCGGGGCCCGGTGGGTGCGCGTCGCGCGCACCCCGCCGGGCCCCTCCCTGGTACTTCAGGTACAGCGGTACTTCAGGTACAGCGGTGATCAGGTGACGCGGTGCCTACCGGCACGCAGTGACCAAGCACTGCGTCGACCAAGTACGGCGTCGACCGGGCACTGCGTCGACCGGCTCCGGAATTACGGGGCGGTCGGGACCTTGGTGGCACCCGAGGTGATCTGCTGGGTGGCCGCGTCCAGCTTCGCCTTGATGTCGTCGATGAAGCCGCCGGTGGTGGCCAGCGAGACACCGTTCGCCTTCAGGTCGAAGTTCTTGATGCCGGTGAGCGGGTTACCGTCCTTGGCAGCCTTGATGTAGGTGAAGACGGCGGTGTCCACGTTCTTCACCATCGAGGTGAGGATGTGGTCCTTGTACTTCGCCAGGGCCGGCTGGTTGGCCTGGTCGGAGTCGACGCCGATGGCCCACTTGCCCGCCATCGCGACGGCCTCGATCGCACCGGAGCCCGAGGAGCCGGCCGCCGAGAAGATGACGTCGGCGCCCTTGTCGAGCTGGCCCTGGGCGGCTTCCTTGCCCTTGCCCGGATCGTTGAAGCCGGTGAAGTCCGGGGGGGTGGTGAGGTAGGTGGTCTCGACCGCGATGCTCGGGTCGACCGACTTGACGCCCGCCTTGTAACCGGCCTCGAACTTCTTGATCAGCTCGGACTGCACACCGCCGATGAAGCCGACGTGCTTGGTCTTGGTCTTGTTGGCGGCGGCGACACCGGCCAGGTACGAACCCTCCTGCTCCGAGAACGTCAGCGAGGTGACGTTGCTCGGCTGGGTGGTCGACGAGGAGTCGATGATCGCGAACTTGACGTTCGGGTTCGCCTTGGCGACCTTCTCGACGGCCGGCTGGTAGACGAAGCCGACGGCGATGATCGGGTTGAAGCCGGCGGTCACCAGGCTGGAGAGGCGGGTCTCCTTGTCGGCCTCGGCCTCGCCGGTCTTGGCCTCGGCCTCGCTGACGGTGACGCCCAGCTGGGCCTTGGCGTTGTCGAGGCCACGGGCGGCGGAGTCGTTGAACGACTGGTCGCCACGGCCACCGATGTCGTACGCCATACCGACCTTGAGGGAGCCGGAGCCGGAGCCGGATGCGGTCGAGGTGTCGGTGCTCTTTGCGCCGCAAGCGGCGAGCGAGGCAATGCCCAGGGAACCCGAGAGCACAACCGCGGCGAGCTTCATTGAACGGCGCAAGGGAGTATCTCCTTCTCACACACCCGTTTGGCGTGGTCGAGCGCCACCGTAACGCGCGTAGAACACGGTTGGGTCACGGCCTGCGAGGGCATCCGGGTTGTTATCAAAATGTGGTGCTAAGTCCGGACGAATCGGACAAACCACGACACCTGATCAGCCCCGATGTCACTACCGAGTGGTAGTGAGTGAACACCCTACGCGGCCGCCTCTCAACCCCCAGTCAGGCTCGCCCGTGCTCCAGGGCCAGCGAAGCGAACAGCTCGACGCCCACCCCGATCGCCCGTTCGTCCACGTCGAAACGGCCTTGGTGCAGGTCACGGTCGACCGTCTCGTGCGGTGCCCGGACGCCCAGCCGGGCGAGGGCGCCGGGAGCGTGCTCCAGATACCAGGAGAAGTCCTCGCCGCCGAGGCTCTGCTCGGTGTCCTCCACGACCGGCCCACTGAACAAGGGGTCGCCGGACGCCTCGAAGCGGGCCGTCATCGCCGTCTCGAACTGGGCGATGGTGCCGGCCTCGTTCACCACCGGCGGCACCCCCCGGTGGTAGTCGAGCGTCCACTTCGCCCGGTGGGTCTCGGCGATCTTGGCGATCAGCTCGTGCAGCACCTCGGGCGCCTCGCGCCAGCCCGCCAGCTCCAGGCAGCGGACGGTGCCCTCCAGCTCGGCGTGCTGCGGGATGACGTTCGGCGCGGAGCCGGAGGCGATCCGGCCCCAGACCAGGCTGACGCCCCAGCGCGGGTCCAGCCGGCGGGCGAGCGCCGGGGGCAGGTCGGCCGCCATCCGGGCGATCGCGGTGACCAGGTCGGTGGTGAGGTACGGCCGGGCGGTGTGCCCGCCGGGGCCGTCCAGCTTCAGTGTCAGCAGGTCGCAGGCCGAGGTGATCGCCCCGGTCTTCAGCCCGAGCCGGCCGACGGTGACCTTGGGGTCGCAGTGCACCGCGAAGATCCGGCCGACGCCCTCCATCCCGCCCGCCTTGATGACGTCGAGCGCACCGCCCGGCATCACCTCCTCGGCGGGCTGGAAGATCAGCCGCACCGGCTGCGTCAGCTCCCCCGTCCGGGCCGCCTGCGCCAGCACCAGCGCGGTGCCCAGCACGATCGAGGTGTGCACGTCGTGCCCGCAGGCGTGCGCCCGGCCCGGAAGTGTCGAGCGGTACGGGACATCTGACTTGGCGTCATCGATCGGCAGGGCGTCGATGTCGGCCCGGAAGGCCAGCAGCGGCGCGCCGGACTCGAGGCCGGGGGGCACGATGTCGACGGTCATCCCGGTGCCGCCCGGGAGCAGCCTGGGTGAGAGTCCGGCCGCCGACATGCGCTCACGGAGTAGCCGAGTGGTGCGGAATTCCTGACGGCCCAACTCGGGGTGCCGGTGGAGGTCACGGCGGAAGGCGATCAGCTCGGCCTCGTAGGCGCGTACCCGTGCGCGCAGGTCGGAACCGGGGCGGGCAGGGGTGCGGGGCGCCTGATCGGCGTGCTGAGGCTGGTTCACCTCAACAAGATTAGGCCGGTGAACGGGTTTTGGCTTGACTTCACCGAGATCGCTCCCCGAATGGACGCTTACCGGCTCCGTAGCTGGGTATGACTTCACGTTTCGGCCGCCTTCCGGGTGATCACCTTTCTGTGCAACGACCGACGGGCTCACAGGACACGCACAGGAGGTGACCGGGAGATGGACGCCGCCCGGACGGGATGCGACGAGGCCGCGCTACGCGCGTCAAAGACCCATTTGTCCGGCCCTTAGGTCATGTGCTGGCAAAGCTTTGGTTCAAAGCCTTGAGCTACGCACGTCTGTCCGAATAAACATCAGGCGCACAGTCAACTTCGGTGTCATGGCTGCTCACTGGCCGTGGCCCGCTCCGTCATGCCCTCACGAAGGCGCATGACGGTCCGTCCATACCGAGAAGTGGGGAACCCACGTGCCAGCAGCACGCAGCCGGCTCTCCCGGATAGCCGTCGCGGCACCCGCCGCCACCGCGCTGATCCTGGGAACGCTCGCGGTCGCCAGTCCCTCCGTCGCCGCCACCCCGGTGAACGAGACCGCCAAGCAGCTCCAGGGCAGCCACCCCGCCTTCGCCACCCCGCAGGCGGACGCGGGCGCAGTCGCCGACTCGGCCCCCGCCACCGCGCGGATCTACCTGGCCGGCCAGGACCAGGCCGGTCTGGCCGCCCTCGCCAAGGCCGTCTCGGACGTGAGCTCGGACTCCTACGGGAAGTTCCTCTCCGCCGCCGACGCCAAGGCCCGCTTCGGCGCCACCGCCGCGCAGGTCAAGGCCGTCACCAACTGGGTGCACGGCGCCGGTCTCACCGTCACCGAGACCACTCCGCACTACCTCGAGGTCGCGGGCAACACCGCCGCCCTCGCCAAGGCGTTCGGCACCTCGTTCCACTCGTACCGCACGGCCGCCGGCATCGAGACCGCCCCGGCCAGCGACGCCGTGGTGCCCGCCGCCGTGGCCGACGCCGTGATGGCCGTCGGTGGCCTCACCAGCGCCAACCACAACGTCATCTCCAACGCCGTCTCGGTGAACGAGGCGGAGGCGAAGCTGAACGCCTCGTCCGCCGCCGTGGCCCCGAACGTGATGGCCGACAGCAAGAAGCCGGCCGCCGGCCTGCCGACCACGCCGACCTGCTCGGACAACGGCTACGGCAGCAAGGTCGCCACCGGCGCTCCGGCGGGCTACGAGAAGAACGAGCCGTTCGCTCCCTGCTCGTACACCCCCGCGCAGCTGCGCAAGGCGTACGGCGTGACGGACGCGAAGGTCACCGGCAAGGGTGCCCGGGTCGCCATCATCGACGCCTACGGCCTCTCCACCATGGAGCAGGACGCCAACCACTTCTCCCAGCTGCACGGTGACAAGCCGTTCGCGAAGGGGCAGTACCAGCAGGTCGTCACCCCGGCCAAGTGGACGGGTCAGAAGGACTGCGGCGACTGGTCCGGCGAGCAGGCGCTCGACGTCGAGATGGTGCACGGGCTCGCGCCCGACGCCCAGATCACCTACGTCGGTGCCAACTCGTGCAACGACGGTGACCTCAACGCCGCGATGGCGACGGTCGTCGACAACCACCTGGCCGACATCGTCTCCAACTCGTGGGGCGAGATCATGCACGGCAAGAGCGGCGACATCGACCCCGCCGTCGTCAAGGCCGACAGCCAGGTCTTCGAGCTCGGCGCCGTCGAGGGCATCGGCTTCACCTTCTCCAGCGGTGACTGCGGCGACAGCTCGCCGGCCGCCGCGAAGACCGGTGTGAACTGCCAGGCCGACACCAACCAGGCGCAGGCCGACTGGCCGTCCGCCTCGCCGTGGATCACCTCGGTCGGTGGCACCGCGCTCGAGCTGGCCGACAAGTCGGGCAAGTACGGCAACGAGGTGTCGATGGGTGACCGTCGCTCGCTGCTCTCGGCCGACCAGAAGTCCTGGGCTCCGATGCCCGGCTTCTTCTACTTCGGTGGTGGCGGCGGCGTTTCGGCCGACTTCCAGCAGCCGTGGTACCAGAAGGGTGTCGTCCCGGACGCCATCTCGAAGACGGCCGTCAACGGCGTCAAGTCCAAGACCCCGCTGCGTGCCACCCCGGACGTCGCGATGAGCGGTGACCTGGTCGCCGCCACCCTGGTCGGCTACACCGACGCCACCACCCACCAGTACAGCGAGGGCGGCTACGGCGGCACCTCGGTGGCCGCTCCGGAGTTCGCGGCCATGCAGGCCAACGCCATCCAGGAGCGCGGCGGCCGTGCGATCGGCTTCGCCAACCCGTCGATCTACGACCGGGCCGGCACCAAGGCGTTCCACGACGTGAACGACTCGGCCGTGCACAACAAGTTCGGCAACGTAGTCGACCTCGGCATGGTCGGCGGCACCCTCAAGGTCCGCCTGTACAAGATCGCGGGCGACTTCGGTCTGGCCGCGGGCAAGGGCTACGACACCGCGACCGGTGTCGGCTCCCCCGGCAACGACTTCCTGAAGTCGTTCCAGCTGCACCACTGATCACTGATCGACTGATCAACCGCAAGGCCCGGAGCTTCGGCTCCGGGCCTTGCGGCGTTTTCCGGCGGCTGCGGGACCGGCCCATGAGCGGGCGCGTGCGGGCCGTTGAGATGATCAGGTGACCGAAGTGAGCGTTCCAAGGGAGTGGCAATGACCGAGCAGAAGGTGGCCGTGGTCACCGGTGCGAGCAGCGGGATCGGCGCGGCGACGGCGCGGCGGCTCGCGGCCGACGGATTCGACGTGGTGCTGACGGCCCGCCGTACCGAGCGGATCGAGGCACTGGCCAAGGAGATCGGCGGACGGGCCTGGACGCTGGACGTGACCGACCGGGCGGCGGTGGACGCGTTCGCGGCCGGGATCGGGCGGGTGGACGTACTGATCAACAACGCCGGCGGGGCGTTCGGCGCCGAGTCGGTCGAGCAGGGCGACCCGGCCGACTGGCGGGCGATGTACGAGGTGAACGTGCTCGGGGTGCTGCACATGACCCAGGCCCTGCTGCCCGCCCTGCGGGCGACCGGCGACGGCACGGTCCTGATCCTCTCCTCGACGGCGGCGCTGGCCTCGTACGAGGGCGGCGGCGGGTACATCGCGGCGAAGGCCGCAGCGCACAGCATCGCCGGGACGCTCCGGCTTGAGCTGTGCGGCGAGCCCGTCCGGGTCATCGAGATCGCGCCGGGCATGGTGAAGTCCGAGGGCTTCGCGGTCACCCGCTTCCGGGGTGACGAGGCGAAGGCCGCAGCGGTGTACGCGGGGGTCGCCGAGCCGCTCACCTCCGAGGACGTCGCGGACACCGTCTCCTGGGCCGTCACCAGGCCCCCGCACGTCAACATCGACCTCCTGGTGGTCCGCCCCCGCGCCCAGGCCGCCAACCACAAGGTGCACCGGGGGTAGCCGCCAGGCGGAACTCCGAGGAGGGAGCGCGCCCACCGGGGACAGCTCATCGGGGGCTGACCTGCAAGTGTCAACGTCACAACTTGATAGCTCGATCGGGTGAATTCGGCGCGCTCCCTCCCCAACTGATTAGCCCTCAACTACCGTGGTGCCGCTGCCCGGCCGGAGCGTGTTCGGTCTGTCCCGGCCCTCCTCTCCATGGCACGTCGCGCTACCGCACAGCACCTACGTTCGTCACTGCCGTCACGACTGCAGGACCCATCCCGGCCGGTGCTCCATGCCTGTGGAGGACCTGACGCCCCTTCCCGCCCTCACGAGGAGGACCCGCTGGCCAGCGACATCCCGCCGCAGCGTCCCGATCCGACCCCGGACACGCTGCTGGTGCCGTCCCTGCTCGGGCTTCACCGTTTCAACGAGGCCGACCCCGGCGCAGCCGAGGAGGCCCTGCTGGCCTGCTGCGGCAGCCACCGTTGGGCCATCCGGCTCACCGCCCACCGCCCGTATCCCGACATAGAGTCACTCCTCGCCGCCGCGAGCGAAGCCTCCTACGACCTGCGAGCGGCCGATCTGGCCGAGGCGCTGGCGGACGAGAGCTGGATGCCGCAGCCCCTGCTGGGGATGCGCGCGCCCGGCAGCCAGGCCGCGCACACCGCGCTGCGGGCGGCACACGCGGCGTACGAGGCCCGGTTCGGCCACGTCTTCGTGGTCTGCCTGGAGGGCATCGCCCCCGAGGAGATGCTCGACACGGTGCTCAGCTCGCTCCGCGCCAGGCTGGCCAACGAACCGGACGAGGAACGGCTCGTCGCGGCCGAGGAACTCCGCCGGATAGCGCTGACCAGGCTGGAACACCTGGTCGCCACGCACTACTCGGGGGCGAGCGTCACCAGATAGGCACTTGGGCCACCAGCAGGGGCGCGGGGCTCTGCCTCGCGCCCCTGGCTGTCGGCGGTCGGCGGTCCCTACCGCTGCGCGGTGCGGAGCTTGGCCAGCTGGGTACGGACGACCTTGTCGTCCGGCGCGGCGGCCTGCTCCTTGCCCGACCCCACCGTGCTGAAGACCGCCAGCGCCGTGCCGGTGCGCGCGAGCAGGGCTCGCTGGAGCAGTGTCCCGGTCCCGGATTCATTCGTCAGGGTGAACGCGGTGGCGCCGTCCGCTCCCTCAGGGGTGGGCGTGTCGAGCCGGGTCAGCCGGTGTCTGGTGCGGACGCCCTGGTGCGCGGCCGACACGCCCTTGCCGCCGCTGCCGGTGGAGGTGAAGGCCGTGCACTGGGCCAGCACCTTGTCCAGGTCCGTCTGGATCGTCGCGGCGCGCCCGGCCTGGAAGGCGAGCAGGCCCGCGTACACGCCGGCCTCGGGAGCCGCCGCCGAGGTGACACTCAGGTCGGTCTCGGCCAGCGGCCCGGCGGCCGGGTTGGTCTGGGCGACGGCGTCCAGGACGGGCTGGCAGGCGGGTACGTCCGCCGTCTCCCGGCCGGTGTCCGCCGCGGCGGCACCGGGCGAGGGCGTCATCACCGTGACGGTGTAACCGGCGCCGAGGTCGGCGTCCGAGAGCACGGCGGCGCGCAGCTGCGCGGCGGTGAGCTCGCGCGAGGCGGCGGCCTGGTCGGCCGAGCCCCCCACGGTGGTGCAGCCGGCGGTGAGAACTAAGCAGAGAGCGGCGAACGGGGTGAGTCGGTGCGACACGGAAGTCCTCGTCGAGTGGTCCGGCGGCGGGCAGGCGGTCACCGTAGCGCAGGCAGACGGGCACCCAGCGTGACATAGTCCCTATTTATTAGGCCGAGAGTGCCTGTTTGATCACACCTGACACCCCCGGAGGCGGTGGGCCGCACGGCGTCGATAGGATGCTCGCGGCCGGAGGACCGTACCCGGCCGGGCTGACCGACACCGAAGCCGGCCGAGCCCCCAATCCGCTTCCGGAGGGTTTTCCGTGCCGGCTGGAACGCTGTACCGCGGCCGGGAAGGCATGTGGAGTTGGGTGGCTCATCGAGTCACCGGCGTCCTCATTTTCTTCTTCCTGTTCGCCCATGTCCTCGACACCGCACTCGTGCGAGTGTCTCCCCAGGCTTACGACTCCGTCATTCAGACGTACAAGACGCCGCTCGTGAACCTGATGGAGTACGGCCTCACCGCCGCCATCCTGTTCCACGCGCTGAACGGCCTCCGGGTCGTGGCGGTGGACTTCTGGTCCAAGGGCCCGAAGTACCAGAAGCAGATGCTGTGGTCCGTGGTGGGTGTCTGGGTCGTCCTGATGGCCGGCGCCTTCTACCCGATCCTCCAGCACACCCTGACTAGCTGGTTCGGGAAGTGACGGACATGCAGACGGACTACACGTACACCGACGACGTCGTCGTCGCCTCCGCCCAGGCCCACACCGGCCAGGGCCTCGGCACCGGCAACCCGGCCGACGCCTTCGTGGTCGAGCCCCCCCGGACTCGTACCAAGAAGACTCCGCGCCGCACCCGGACCAACTTCGAGATGCTCGCCTGGCTCTTCATGCGCCTGTCGGGTGTCGTGCTGGTGGTGCTGATCCTCGGCCACCTGCTGATCATGCTGGTGCTCGACGGCGGTGTCTCCAAGATCGGCTTCGCCTTCGTGGCGGGCCGCTGGGCCTCGCCGTTCTGGCAGGGCTGGGACCTCCTGATGCTCTGGCTGGCCATGCTGCACGGCTCCAACGGCATGCGCACGGTCATCAACGACTACGCCGAGAAGGACTCCACGCGTCTCTGGCTGAAGACCCTGATGGGTGCTGCGACCGTCTTCACGGTTCTGCTCGGCACCCTGGTGATCTTCACCTTCGACCCGAACATCTAATCGGCGTAGAACCCAGAGGCGAGCAGACAAACCCATGCAGATTCACAAGTACGACACCGTCATCGTCGGCGCCGGCGGCGCCGGCATGCGCGCGGCCATCGAGTCGACCCAGCGCAGCCGCACCGCCGTGCTGACCAAGCTGTACCCCACGCGTTCGCACACCGGCGCGGCTCAGGGCGGCATGTGCGCCGCCCTCGCCAACGTCGAGGAGGACAACTGGGAGTGGCACACCTTCGACACGGTCAAGGGTGGTGACTACCTGGTCGACCAGGACGCTGCCGAGATCATGTGCAAGGAAGCCATCGACGCCGTCCTCGACCTGGAGAAGATGGGTCTCCCCTTCTCCCGCACCGAGCAGGGCCGGATCGACCAGCGCCGCTTCGGCGGTCACTCCCGCAACCACGGTGAGGCGCCCGTGCGCCGCTCCTGCTACGCGGCGGACCGCACCGGCCACATGATCCTGCAGACGCTGTTCCAGAACTGCGTCAAGCACGGCGTCGAGTTCTTCAACGAGTTCTACGTCCTCGACCTGCTGATCAACGACGGCAAGACCGCCGGCGTTGTGGCGTACGAGCTGGCGACCGGTGAGATCCACGTCTTCCAGGCGAAGTCCGTGGTCTTCGCCTCCGGCGGCACCGGCAAGTTCTTCAAGGTGACCTCCAACGCCCACACCCTCACCGGTGACGGCCAGGCCCTGGTCTACCGCCGCGGCCTGCCGCTGGAGGACATGGAGTTCTTCCAGTTCCACCCGACGGGCATCTGGCGGATGGGCATCCTGCTCACCGAGGGTGCGCGTGGCGAGGGTGGCATCCTGCGCAACAAGGACGGCGAGCGCTTCATGGAGCGCTACGCCCCCGTCATGAAGGACCTCGCGTCCCGTGACGTCTGCTCGCGTGCCATCTACACCGAGATCCGCGAGGGTCGCGGCTGCGGCCCGGACGGCGACCACGTCTACCTGGACCTGACGCACCTTCCGCCGGAGCAGCTGGACGCCAAGCTCCCGGACATCACGGAGTTCGCGCGCACGTACCTCGGCATCGAGCCCTACACGGACCCGATCCCGATCCAGCCCACCGCGCACTACGCCATGGGCGGCATCCCGACCAATGTCGAGGGCGAGGTGCTGCGCAACAACACCGACGTGGTGCCCGGCCTGTACGCGGCCGGCGAGGTCGCCTGCGTCTCGGTGCACGGCGCCAACCGCCTGGGCACCAACTCGCTGCTGGACATCAACGTCTTCGGCAAGCGGGCCGGCATCGCCGCCGCGAACTACGCCGAGACGGTGGACTACACCGAGCTGCCCGAGAACCCGGCCGAGAAGGTGCAGGCGCTGGTCGACGGCCTGCGCGAGTCCACCGGGACGGAGTCGGTCGCGCAGATCCGCAAGGAGCTGCAGGAGTCCATGGACACCAACGCCATGGTCTACCGCACCGGCGACACCCTGAAGGCGGCCGTCGCGGACATCGCCGCGCTGCGCGAGCGGTACAAGAACGTCGCGATCCAGGACAAGGGCCAGCGTTACAACACGGACCTCCTGGAGGCCGTGGAGCTGGGCAACCTGCTCGACCTGGCCGAGGTGCTGGCGGTCTCCGCGCTGGCCCGTGAGGAGTCGCGCGGCGGTCACTACCGCGAGGACTTCCCGACCCGCGACGACAAGAAGTTCATGCAGCACACCATGGCGTACCAGGAGGTGGCCGCTGACGGCACCACCTCCATCCGCCTCGACTACAAGCCGGTCGTCACGACCCGCTACCAGCCGATGGAGCGTAAGTACTGATGAGCACTCCGACTGTGGAGAAGCACTCGGCCGCTCTGGACGCGGCTGAGCTGGGCGGCGTCAAGCTGATCACCGTCACGGTCCGGATCCGCCGGTTCAACCCGGAGGAGCACCCGGACCCGGTGTGGGTCGACTACCAGCTGGAGATGGACCCGAAGGAGCGCGTCCTGGACGCGCTCAACAAGATCAAGTGGGAGCAGGACGGCACCCTCACCTACCGCCGTTCCTGCGCGCACGGCATCTGCGGCTCGGACGCGATGCGGATCAACGGCCGCAACCGGCTCGCCTGCAAGACGCTCCTCAAGGACGTCAACCCGGAGAAGCCGATCACGATCGAGGCCATCAAGGGCCTGACGGTCCTCAAGGACCTGATCGTGGACATGGACCCGTTCTTCCAGGCGTACAAGGACGTCATGCCGTTCCTCATCACCAAGGGGAACGAGCCGACCCGCGAGCGCCTGCAGACGGCCGAGGACCGCGAGCGGTTCGACGACACCACCAAGTGCATCCTGTGCGCCGCGTGCACGTCGTCCTGCCCGGTCTTCTGGAACGACGGCCAGTACTTCGGCCCGGCGGCCATCGTCAACGCGCACCGCTTCATCTTCGACTCGCGTGACGAGGGCGCCGAGCAGCGCCTCGAGATCCTCAACGACCGCGAGGGCGTCTGGCGCTGCCGGACCACCTTCAACTGCTCGGAGGCCTGCCCCCGTGGCATCGAGGTCACCAAGGCGATCCAGGAAGTGAAGCGGGCGCTCGTCACCCGTCGCTTCTAGGTTCTTGAACGACTGAGGGCCCGTCCGGTTTCGACCGGACGGGCCCTCGGCGTTGTGGCCTACTCGGCCGCGCGACCCGCCCGCACGCCACGGAGGCCGACCACGCCCACTGCGACGCCGAGGACGAAGGACGTGACGGCGAGGGTCAGGTGGATCCAGAAGAACGCGGTGGGGTGGGAGTGGTCGCCGTTGGTGAAAGCCTGGTGCGCGGAGTCCTGCCAGAGGTTCTTGACGAAGGTGGTCCAGATGATCATGGACCAGACGCCGAAGGCGGCGAGGAACCAGGAGGTACGGCGGCTGAGCTTCATGAGGGGTCCTTGGGCGGGTCCGGGCGTGGTCGCCTCCCAGTATGAGGAGTGGGCCGGACGGCCCTGCGACCGACACTCGTCCGAAGGACTGTGGCGGCGCGGCGGGCCTGCGGCGGGGCGCCTGGGTACGGTCACCCCGTGCAGAAAGTACGTCACTCCCCGTTGCCGCTCCGCTGCGCCGCAGTCGCCGCAGCCGTCTCGCTCTGTGCAGCCGCCGGAGCCCCCCTGGACGCCCCGCCCCCCGCCCGGTCGACGATCGGCGGCGAACAGCTCGGACTGTCCGGCGTGCAGCTGGCCCCCAAGTCCGGGGCGCCCGCCCTTCCCGACGATCTGACCGGCCAGTCCTGGCTGGTGGCGGACGCCGGTACGGGCGAGGTCCTGGCGTCGAACAACGCCCATCTGCGGCTGCCCCCCGCGAGCACGCTGAAGATGCTCTTCGCGGACACCGTTCTGCCCAAGTTCGACCGGAGCACCGTGCACCGGGTCTCCCTGACCGAACTCGCCGGGCTCGGTGAGGGCAGCAGCCTGGTGGGGGTCAAGGAGGACCTCGACTACCGGGTGGAGGACCTCTGGCGCGGGGTCTTCCTGGCCTCCGGCAACGACGCGGTGCACGTGCTCGCCAACATGAACGGCGGCGTCGAGCAGACCGTCACGCAGATGCAGGCCCGCGCGGACGCCATGCAGGCCCACGACACCCACGTGATCTCCCCCGACGGCTACGACAACGACGGCCAGGTCTCCTCAGCGTACGACCTGACGCTGTTCGCCCGCGCCGGGCTGCGCAACGCGGACTTCCGGGCGTACTGCGCGACCCAGACCGCACAGTTCCCCGGCGGGGTGGACCGGACCACCGGGCAGCGCGCGAGCTTCGGCATCGCCAACACCGACCGTCTGCTGGGCAAGTACCCGGGGCTGCTCGGGGTGAAGAACGGCTACACCACCAACGCCGGCTCCACCTTCGCCGGCGCCGCCGAGCGCGGCGGGCGGACGCTGCTGGTCACCGTGATGCACCCGTCCTCGTACATGAAGGTGTACGAGGAGACGGCCGCCCTGCTCGACTGGGGCTTCGCGGCGGCGGGCAAGGTCACCCCGGTGGGCCGGCTGGTGGACGAGCCGGCCACCCCCGCGCAGGCGCAGGCGCCGGTGCAGGCGCAGTCGTCGGCCAAGGCACTCGCAGCGACCACGGCGGCGACAGCGGCGGCAGTGGCCGCCCGGGTGCACGCCCCCGCCGCCGCGACCGTGCCCACCGCCGCCAGGGTCGGCACCGTCGGCTGGCTGGCGGCCGGGGTGTGCGTCGCCGCTGCTGCGGCCGCGCTGCTCCGGATGAAGGCCCAGCAACGCCGGCGGCGGTACCGGACCCGGACGCTGCTGCTGGCCGGCCCGGTCACGGTGCCGGAGCCGGTGGGCGCGACCGCGCTCCAGCGGAGGTGACGGCGGACGCCCTCCAGGAGTCCAAGTCAGGAGGCCCAGGTCAGGAGGCCCGGCGGGTGGCCTGGAGGGCGCGGCGGGCGACCCGGGTCGCCGCCGGGGGCAGCACGTCGAGCGCGAGCCGCCGGACCACGGACCGCTGCGGCCGATTGGGCGGGGCGGCGACGGTGACGGTGTCCCAGGCGAGCCGGTGGACCGTGGTGCCGGCGATGACGTCCTCGTCCTGGCGGAAGCCCTCGCCGCGCCAGTCCCGGGCGAGCAGCGCCTTCTTGGCCGCCTCCGCGTCACCCCAGGTGCCGTAGAACTTCTCGGGGGTCAGGCAGACCGGCCGCAGCCCGTGCACCGCCACCGCCTCCCAGACCGCCGCCGCGACGCCCGGGGTGTGCGGGGAGCGGTAGTCGTCCAGCACCACCAGGCCGTCCTCGGCCAGCGCGGCGCGGGCCACCTGGATGTCGCCCGCCACGTGCTCGTACAGGTGCGAGGCGTCGACGTGGACGAAGCGGCAGCTGCCCGCCTTGATCCGCCCGTCGGCGAGCACCGAGGTCGGGGCCTGGATCACCTCCGGCAGCCGCTCGTGGAAGGCCAGGTAGTTGGTCTCGAACGCCTGCCGGGTGAGGGTCTTCCGGTAGGACATCACCATCTCGGCGGCGTTCTCCTCGTCCGGGGCGGTGGAGTCGAAGAGGTCGCAGACGGTGAACTTCTCACCGGGTTGCAGATGGCTGCCGAGCAGCACGGCACTCCGGCCCAGATAGGTGCCGAGTTCCAGGATGTCCCCGGTCGTGCCGGCTGCGGTCTGCTGGTCGAGCAGCCAGCCGAAGGCCTCCTGGTCGACCTTCCAGAACCAGCCGGGGACGTCGTCCGGGGTGCGCGGTGCGGGGGTGGGAGCGGTCACAGGTGTCTCCATGAACGGCGGCATTCGGGGGTGTGCCGCTGAGTGGTGCTCGACCCGGGGGTCGGGGCCGGATTGCGCGTGATCCTAGTCACATCGACGGGTCTTAAACAGGGGGTGCGTCGTCCGGTTCCGCCGCCACGACGAGCGCGGCCCGGGCGTGCTCCCTGGCCCGTCGGCGGGCGCCTGCCGGATCGGCCGTGGCCGTCCAGGAGACGCAGTACATCAGCAGCCGGCTGACGAAGTTGATCCACAGCAGCAGCGCCACCGGGACGCCGAACGCGCCGTACACGCTCCTGCCCGCCACCCCGCCCAGGTAGGAGGAGAGCAGCTGCTTGAGCAGCTCGAACCCCACCGCACCGATCAGTGCCGCCTGGAGCACGTCCCGGCGCTGCTGGCCGGGGATCCTCGGGAAGGGCGCGAGCAGGTAGGCGAACAGCACCGTGCCGGCGCCGACCGCGATCAGGAAGCCGGCGCCGCCGAGCAGGTACTGACCGGCGGCGCCGCCCAGTCCGAGCCAGCCCGCGCTGCGCCTGGCCAGCGTGACCGCGACGGCGGAGGCGCCCAGCGAGACCGCCGTGACCAGGCCGAGGCCGAGCAGCACCAGGCAGTCCCAGATCTTGTGCAGCAGCATGTTGCCCGGCTCCTCAGGCAGCTGCCAGATGTCGCGGATGCTGCCGCGCATGGTATTCACCCAGCCGAGCCCGGAGAGCAGCAGCAGCACGCCGCTGACCAGCCCGATCGTCCCGGCGTTGGCGACCAGGCCCGGCAGGTCGAGGGAGCTGGAGAGGCCGGGGACCTGCTCGGAGATCTTGTTCTGCAGCTGGTGGATCTGGGAGTCGTTCAGGACGGCCACGGCGACCGCCAGGGCGACGGTGAGCAGCGGGAAGAGCGCGAGGAAGCCGAAGAAGGTGACCGCTCCGGCGAGCCGGTTGCCCTTGGCGTCGGTGAAGTGGGCGTACGCCAGATAGGGCCGGCTGCGGAGCAGCCTGGCGGCGAGGGGGCCGATCAGCGGCAGCCGGGTCAGGAATTCCACGGGCGCTCCTGCCCTGCCGAAGCGCCCGTAGGCGACCGAGCCGTAGGCGACGAACGAGACAATTCCACCTGTATATCCCACGGAAAGCGGCCTCAGTCCTGACGGCGCGCCCGGCGGAGGGCGCCGACGAACACCGGCGGGAGGAGATCCAGCGCGGCCTTCCTGGCCACCGTGGCGGGCCTGCGGGCGGCGGCAGCGGCGGCCCGGCGGTCGGCGAGATCCTGGGCGGCCCGCTCGGCCGCGTCCTCGGCCGCGAGCAGCTCGGCTTGCTCGGCGATCCGGTCGTGGTGCCGGGAGACCGGGAAGTCGGGGCTGCGGTTCGGCCCGCCACCGAGCCGGAGCACCCGCTGCCCGGCGATGGTGTCCGTGCTGACGTGGCAGCCGTCGGCGCCGCCGGAGGACCGGAGCAGTTCGCGCTGGAGCGGCTCCGGGTCGCCCCAGGTGCCGTAGAACTTGCACTCGGTGAGGCAGATCGGCCGCAGCCCGTGGTTGAACACCGCCTCCCAGGTCGCGGCGGCGACCCCGGGGGTGTGCGCGGAGCGGTAGTCGTCCAGCACCAGCACCCCCTGGGGCTTGAGCGCGGCGCGGGCCACCTGGATGTCGCCCGCCACGTGCTCGTACAGGTGCGAGGCGTCGACGTGGACGAAGCGGCAGCTGCCCGCCTTGATCCGCCCGTCGGCGAGCACCGAGGTCGGGGCCTGGATCAGGGTCGGGAGTTCGTCGTGGAAGGCCAGGTAGTTGGTCTCGAACGCCTCCCGGGTGAGGGTCCGCCGGTAGGACATCACCATCTCGGCGGCGTTCTCCTCGTCGGGCGCGTCCGAGTCGAAGAGGTCGCAGACCGTGAACTTCTCGCCGTCCCGCAGGTGACGGCCCAGCACGATGGCGCTGCGGCCGAGGTAGGCGCCCAGCTCCAGCAGGTCACCGGTCAGGCCGGTGATCTCCTGACGGTCGAGGAACCAGTCGAAGGCGTGCCGGTCGAGGTCCCAGAACCAGCCAGGGACATCGCCCAGCACGGCCGGTTCGACGGGCTTGGGGGCTTCGGCGGTCAGACCGGTTCCGGTCATGCGAGCTGCTCCTTCACTGAAACGGCGGACCGTGAGGGGACGGTCCGCCGTGCTGAACGAGCCGGGTCCCGCCAGGTAGCGACGCCGCCGGGCTAAGGCGGCGATGCGGGATTGACCGGGGTCACCCGCTCGGGGGCCGGCCGCCGCAGTAGGCCGTCCAGTTCTGGAAGGAGACCCCGCCGCACCAGAGCCGGGTGTCCTTGCTGTCCTGCGGGCGCCCGAGCGCGTGCGGGGGCGCGCAGGTGTGGCCGGGGGCGTAGAGCGGGCAGCTGCCGTCGGCGCGCTCCAGGGTGTGGGAGCGCCAGGCATCCAGGCCCATAGTGTGCTGCTCGGGGTCGGTCGGCATGTAGCGGTTGGCGGACCAGGAGGCGGCCATCGCGCCGAACAGCGCGAGACCGCAGAGCGAACCGGCCGCCAGCCGCCGGCCGAGGAAGCGTGGCAGGCGCACCTGCTGACGGACCGTCAGTCGGCGCCAGGCCCCGCCGACGCCACCGGCCACCAGCATCGCGGCGAGCACGGTGAGGGTGAGCAGGCAGTAGAGGATCAACCAGGTGGTGCGCGGATAGAGCATCACCGCCTGGTCCCGCTGCATGTGCCCGGCGAACCAGAAGCGCAGCACCCAGGCACTGGCCAGGCAGCCGAGCGCGGCGATCACCGGCGGGCGGCGCAGCCCGAGCGCCAGCGCCAGCGCCAGCCCGGCCAGGACGAGCAGCGTGACGGCGTCCTGGCCGGCCAGCCCGCCGGGCGGCGGCCAGGCCCAGGAGGCGGGCCAGCCGGAGCGGTCGGAGCGCCAGCCCATCACGTACCCCGGGTCGACGTAGACGTCGAAGTACGCGTACCGGTCGACGGCGTTCGCGCCGTTCGCGACCATCCGCAGCAGCAGCGACGCGCCGACCAACCCGGCGGTGACACCGGCCGCCCCGAGCAGCGCGGCGGCCCGGACCAGCGCGGCGCGGCCGTGCCGCCAGGGGACGAGCGCGAGCGTCACCACCAGCACGCCGGGCACGGACCAGACGAACCAGCCCGAGTAGGTGAGGAAGAGCACCCCCAGCACCACCCCGATCGCCGCGCCGCGCAGCAGCGCGGAGCGGACCGACCGGCCGCGCACCCGGGTCAGCTCGGTGAGCAGCCTGCCGAGCACCGGCACCAGCGCGACCATCACCAGGTGGCTGTAGGGGCGGATCGGGTCGAGGAAGAGGATCGACGCGGGCAGGGCCACCGCGAGCGCCCAGGCCGGGCGGAGCAGGCTGCGCCAGGCCAGGTAGCTGATCGGGCCGAAGACGGCGCTGAGCAGGAGTTGGACGTCCTTGAGGGCGAAGCCGACCTGGCCGTGCCGCAGGTACCTGGCCCACTCCGCGAGCAGCACGATGAACCCGGGCGGGTAGATGTCGGGCAGCCCCTCGCCGCGCAGGAACGACTCGGCGTAGGACTGGAGGGTGCCCGGGTCGCCGTCCTGCCCGCCGAGGCCCCACGGGGTGCCGCGCAGCGCGACGGCGATGCCGCCCGCCACGATGCCGGTACCCAGACCGGCGACGGCCGCGCAGCCCAGGCGGAGCAGCAGGCGATAGTGCCGCCGGTCGGCCCGGTGCGCGGCGTACAGGACGACGGCGAGCACCGGGAGGGCCACCAGGGCGGCCCGGAACTGGAGTTTGGCGAGGCCGCTGACCTGCCCGATCCGGATCAGCGGGTCGACGCTGATGTTCCGGGCCCAGACCATGAACCCGACCCCGACGGCGAGCGCGACGACCGCCTCGCCGAGGGGCGCGAGCAGCGTGCGGGGGTGGCGGCGCGCCGGGGGCGAACCGGTGGCCGGGTCCGGATCGGCATCGACATGGGCATCGGCGGGGAGGGCCTGGGGTTCGTCGGGGGCCTCGATGGCCACGTCCGGCATGGTGTCCGCTTCCGTCGGGAGGTGAACCGGACGTCCTCCCGTACGCGCCGGGGCTGCGCCGGGCAGTCCTCCGGCACTGCATCCGGCGTAACGACGGCCCGCCGGACGGGTCACTCCTGCTGGGACGGAGTTCCCTCGAACGGGTCAACGACGACCGGACGGTCCTGCGCGTCGTACCGGATCAGCGCCACGTCGAGCCTGCCCAGGCGCCCGGGCCCGGCCAGGCCGACGGTCTGGGCCGCCAGCGCGGGGTCGTCGAGGTAGACCCGCAGCGGCACCGGCGAGGCGTCCGCGAAGTCGACGATCTCCTGCGCCGAGCGGCGCCAGCGGCCCCAGATCCAGGCCCGCCAGGAGAGCCCGTTGTCGCGGGCCAGCACACCCAGCCAGAGGTTGCCCTCGGCGAAGCGCGGGTCCTCCCCGCCGTGCGGATCGACCAGCAGGACGCCGATCCGGGGGTCGGGCACCGGGCGGGTCGCGTACACGGCGGTGACCAGGGTCGCGCTGGCGGGGGCGGCGCGCTTGCCGTGCCGGTAGACGTCGGCGCTGGTCGGCCCGCCGTGGTCCGGCTTGGCGTTGAGTGCCAGCGAGAGGAAGAGCGCGGCCGAGACTGCGACGGCCCATGCCGCCCGGCCCGGCCACCGGAGCCGGCGGCGGCCGAGCGCTCCGCACAGCGGCACGGCGGCCGCGCCGAGCGCGACCAGCGTGACCACGAAGAGCGGGTGCAGCAGCTTCTCGTAGTAGTACGAGGTCCGCCCGGCGGCTGCCACCTGGTACCGCATCAGCGCCACCGCTACGGCGCCGACCACCGCCACCCCGCCGAGCGCGGCCCGCCGGACGGCATTGCGCCGGGCCGCTCCGGTGAGCAGGCCGAGGACGGCCAGCGCGATCAGCGGCAACAGCAGGTGCCTGCTGACCGGCAGGACGCCGCCCGGCTGCACCAGCACCGCCGCCGAGCCGGCCTGCTTCCAGTTCGCCAGCACGGGCAGCGCTGCGGCGGCGCCCGTCAGCACGACGGTCACCGCCGCAGCGGGCCACAGCCGCCGCCAGCGGCGCCGGTGCACCAGCGCCCAGACCAGCAGCAGCGGCCCGGCGGCGGCGAGCAGCAGGTAGTACGAGAAGGCGATCCCGACCGTCAACGAGCCGAGCAACAGCAGCTGTTCACCCGCCCGGCCGACCGGGCGGCAGACCAGGGCGACAAGCAGGACGAACAGCGCCAGCCCGAACAGCTCGCTCTCGAACCCGACCAGCAGCAGCGGGGTGGCCTCGACCAGGACGAGGTACCCGCCGACCGCCACGCAGAGCGGCAGCACGGCCCACTCGCCGAGGGCGGGCCCGGCGGCCCGGCGGACGGCCCAGAGCACCGCGCCGACGAAGGCGGTGAGCACCCCGGCCGCCAACACGGTGAACGTCCCGAGCGCGGTCAGCGAATCCGGCGGCACCGCACCGGAGTCGGCGAACTCGGTCAGTACCGCGAGGGTCAGATGGCTGCCCTGCGGGTAGCTCTGGAAGCCGTCCTGCAGGGTGACGGCAGCCTGCGCGCGGTGGACGGTGAGGTAGCCGCCGAACCGCAGCACGCTGTCGTACAGGGCGAAGTGCCGGGCCAGGTCCTCACCGTGGTAGAGCGCGGCGAGCCGGCCCGTGACGCCCACGGTGAGCAGCGGGCGGAGGTAGAACCACCCGGCGGCGGCCAGCACCAGCAGCAACAGGCAGTCGCCGAGCGGCAGTCGGAGCCGGCGCCGGAGGTCGGGCCGGACGGCCAGCTGCCGGTTGACCGTCAGCAGCAGAAGTGCGAGCGGCAGTGCCGTCGCCTCACCGAGGGCGACCGGTCGCAGGCCCCACGGCCAGTACGAGGCGAGTACGCCGAGCAGGCAGCACCAGCCGGTGAGCAGCCCGGCGGCGAGCACCAGCCGGTCCAGCACGGTGAGCCGGGAGCGGAACTGGAGCGCGGTGGCACCCCAGAGCAGGGCGAGGGTGACCAAGTCCGCGCCGACCGCGTGGAACAGCGGCGGCGCGCCGAGCAGGACGACGGCCAGCGCCGGGGCCCACCAGCGGCGGCCGCCGGATGGGCGGCCGGGGCGGAGATCGGGGTCTGCGGGGGCTGCGGTGTCCGCATCCGGCATGCTGGTCGGCTTCCGTCGGAGGGGAACCGGGACCCGCCGGGGCGGCGCCGGGCAGTCCTACGGGCACTGCGGCCTGCGCAACGACCGGGCCGCGGGGAGGATGCGGGGATCCACCCGGACGGCCTAGGAGCAGAACTGCGCGAGACCGGAAGTGACGGCGCCGTACCTTCCGATTTCGCGCACGCAGTCGATCAACAGAACCTCGCACCCCTGTCTGTGGCTGATCGAGTGCCACACCTACCAGGTCAGGACTGGGTGAAGGCGTGTTTGGCGAGTTGGCGGGCGCCGTCGTGGTTGCGGTGGCGCAGTGCGCCGGGGAGCAGGGTGAGGGCGTGCAGG
>NZ_JARXZC010000049.1 GCF_029894335.1 Kitasatospora sp. MAP5-34
GCCGTCAATCAAAACCCCCCCCCCGTTGTGGGGGGGCCCCGGCGTCCCCCCCCGCCCCCGCACACCCCACTAACCGGCCCCCGTGAACCCCGGGGGGGGGGGGGGGCCCGCCCTCCCCCCCCCCCCCCCCACACCCCTGCTGGTGAGCCTGCTGCCGGCCGCGCTACTCGGCTGCCTTCAGCGCGATGTCGGTGCGGTGCTGGCCGCCCTTGAGCGTGATCTTCCCGACGCCTTCGTAGGCCCGGGTGCGGGCCTCGGCGAGGTCCGTGCCGGTCGCGGTGACGGAGAGGACCCGGCCACCGGCGCTGAGCACCTCGCCGTCCTCGCCCGCCCGGGTGCCCGCGTGCAGCACGAACACCGTGCCGTCGGCGGCCTCCGCCTCGGCCAGGCCCTCGATCACGTCACCGGTGCGCGGCGCGGCCGGGTAGCCCTCGGAGGCGATCACCACGGTGACGGCAGCGCCGTCGTCCCAGCGCAGCGGCTCCAGCTGGCCCAGCGTGCCGTTGGCGGCGGCGAGCAGGACACCGGCCAGCGGGGTCCGCAGCCGGGCCAGCACGACCTGGGTCTCCGGGTCGCCGAAACGGGCGTTGAACTCGATCACCCGGGTGCCGCGCGAGGTGAGCGCCAGCCCGGCGTACAGCAGGCCGGAGAACGGGGTGCCCCGGTGGCGCAGCTCGTCCACGGTCGGCTGCAGGACGGTCTCCAGCACCTCGGCGACCAGGCCCTCGGGGGCCCAGGGCAGCGGCGAGTACGCGCCCATGCCGCCGGTGTTCGGACCCTCGTCGCCGTCCAGGGCGCGCTTGAAGTCCTGGGCGGGCTGCAGCGGGAGCACGGTGACGCCGTCGGTGATCGCGAACAGCGAGACCTCCGGGCCGTCCAGGTACTCCTCGATCACGGTGCGCTCGCAGGACGCGGCGTGGGCCAGCGCCTCGGCGCGGTCGGAGGTGACCACCACGCCCTTGCCGGCCGCCAGGCCGTCGTCCTTCACCACGTACGGGGCACCGAAGGCGTCCAGCGCCTCGGCGGCCTCGGCCGGGGTGGTGCAGACGTAGCTGCGCGCGGTGGGGACGTTCGCGCCGGCCATCACGTCCTTGGCGAACGCCTTGGAGCCCTCCAGCTGGGCGGCCTCCCCGGACGGACCGAAGACGGGGATACCGGCCGCACGCACGGCGTCGGAGACGCCCGCGACGAGCGGAGCCTCCGGGCCGACCACGACCAGGTCGGCGGCCAGCTGCCGGGCGAGCGCGGCGACGGCCGCGCCGTCCAGCTGGTCGACAGGGTGCACCGTCGCCACCTGCGCGATCCCGGCGTTACCCGGGGCGCAGTGCAACTCGGTGACGTCGGAATCTTGGGAAAGAGAGCGGCACAGGGCATGTTCGCGGGCGCCGCCGCCGATGACGAGGACCTTCACGGTTGGAAGGGTAGTCGGTGGCTCGCTCCGGCTGCTCTCCGGTCCCGTCGGAAGCTCCAGAACGGACGCCGCCGACCGGGCACTGAGCTGGAGGAACATCCAGCCGCCGGGTCCGGGCTACCCCGCTCGCGCCGGCGGCTGTCATGGCAGGTGTCATGGCGGCGGGGCCGCGGGGGCTCGCTCGGACGGGTGAAACTCCCGCACCCCCCGGAACTCTCCCACCTCGGCTTGAACGGGTGAATTCCGGTAACGATCGCTGCGGAAGCGCCCCCATGATCAGCCATTTGGCGGTAAGAAGTGCTGTTGGACAACAGCCGGCAGCCGCCGGTGCGCGACTCCACGGGCGACCACCCGTGGTGCCGAACCCCCGACACCGTGCCGGTCCGGACGGCGTCCGGTCCGGCATCGCGCACCAGTCCGACGCGCCGTAGGTCCAGCGTTCAGCCAGCCAAACATGCAGTCAGGCCCGGTACCAGCCAGGGCCTCAGCAGTCCGCCCGCCACAGGGAGCCCCACAGGTGAGCCAGCCGGAAATGCAGCCCGAGGAGAGTCCCTGGGGCAAGGAAGTCGGTGAGGAGGACCAACCCGCCGCAACCCTGCCCGGACGGGCGCCCACCCGTCGCCGTGCGGATCTGAGTGCCCGGCAGTTCCCGCTCGGGGACTGGGGAGAGCCCGCCGAGCGGCTGGAGGAGCTCTACCGCTGGTCCGAGGAGCGGGCGGTCGAGGCGATCGACTGGTACCGCCGCGACCGGCTCTGGAAGCGCCGCTGGGCGCGACTGCTGCGGTTCGGTGCGGCGGCCTTCGCCGCCGTGGGGGTGACGGCTCCACTGGTCGCCCTCACCGGCCTCGCCGACCGCGCGGCGGAGTGGGGTTACGTCTCGCTGGCCCTCTCGGCGGCCTGTTTCGGCGCGGACCGGGCCTTCGGGCTGACCTCCGGCTGGATGCGGGACGTCAGCACCGCCCAGGCGCTGCAACGGCGGCTGGAGGCGTTCCAGTTCGACTGGGCCTCGGAGTGCGTACGCGAGGTGCTCGGCCCGACCGAGGGCACGGCGGGCGAGGCGGCGGAGCGCTGCCTCGGCGTGCTGCGGCGGTTCTGCGAGGACGTGTCGGAGCTGGTCCGCAGCGAGACCTCGGACTGGATGCTGGAGTTCCGCGCCACCATGACCAAGCTGCCCACCCAGGCACCGGGCACCTGGGGTGGCCGCAGCGAGATCGTCACGGGCGCCCAGGTGCGCGCACTGCCCTCCCCGGGCACCCGGCCCACCATGCCCCGCCAGCGGCCGCCGGAGGGGCCCCTGCGGTAACGGTCCGCCCCTGCCGCGCTTACCACGCAGGGGCCGACCGCGCAGGGCTCGCTCAGGCGAAGACGACCATCGAGCCCTGGGAGACGCTGCGGGTGGCCGCCGCGTACAGGCCGGCCCAGGCGTGGCGCTCGCGCGCGTACGGATGGAAGTCGTCCAGCGGCGGGCCGAAGGGCTGCTCCAGGCCGGTGGGCCCGAGCGGCCTGGTCGGCTGCGGCGGGGTGAGCGGGTCTATCCCCAGGATCGGTGCGACGGCGAGCAGTTCGCGCAGCAGCCCGTGGGAGGAGCCGAGCGGCCCGCCGGACTCCAGCAGGCTGTCCACCACCAGCGGGAGCTGGAAGTCGATCGGCACGTACGCGCCCGCGTGGTCGAAGTGCCAGACCAGGTGCGACTGTTCGGCCGTGCTCTCGAACATCTCCAACAGCTGCTCGTAGTCACTGCCGAGCTCGTCCACCGGGGTGACCTGGAAGCCCGTGAGGCCCAACAGGTAGGCGCGGCGCAGGAAGTGGAGCGAGTCGTAGTCGAACGCGGCTATCGGCTCGACCGAGCCGCTGAAGCCCGGCACGTACTCGTAGACCGGCACCTGGGGCAGGCCGTGGCCGGCCAGCGCGGCGTTGTAGCGAAGCAGGTCTTCCCGGAACGGGTTCTCGGGGCTCTGGATCAGCACGTCCACGAGCGGGACGAGCCAGAGGTCGCAGGCCATGGGCCGGCTCGTCCTCTCCGGTCGGCGGGCAACGACCGCCCACCCTACCGGCCCAGCGTGCCGCCGCCCCCCGGCAACAGCGGCCGGCCGAGCCGACCGGGCGGGACGAAGCGCGGCAGCGGCACGGCGCCGAGGCCCAGCTGCGACACCTCGGCCGCCTCGGCAGCCTCGAACCGCTCCGCCCGCTCGGCGCACTCCGGCTTCCCGGGCTTCTCCGGCTTCTCCGGCTTCTCGGCGGGGACGGTCGCGGTCTCCGCAGCGAGCCCCGCCGTGATCCGCGAGGTCAGCAATGGGAGGACCGACACCGAGTCCAGCGAGTTCCCGGTCAGCCGGGCCAGCAGTTCGATCGTGAAGAGGTTGTACTCGCTGATCGTCCGGTGCGCCCCGGACACGTCCCGCGCCTCGATCCGGTCGACCAGCTCCGTGTTGCGGTCCCAGCACACCCCGTCGAGCCGCTGGGCCGAGCGCAGGTAGGGCGCCGCGAACATCCAGGACTGCACCCGCAGCCAGTCCAGGTAGCCGGCCATCCGGCGGTTGCCCAGCAGGGCGCCGGCCTCCTGCCAGAACCTGCGGTCGCAACCGACCAGCACGTCGAGCTGCCCGGACCGGGCGGCCCGGTCCGCCGCCTCGGCGCGGCGGCGCAGCGAGGACAGCCGGGTCCAGTCGTAGCCGCTGCCCCGCGTGCCGAGCAGGCTGAAAGCGCTGTCGGTGAGCAGCGCCCGGCTCTCGAAGATCTCCAGATAGTCGGCCCAGGTGAACTCCGGAACGGTGAACCCCCGGTGGTGCTCCGCCCGGAGCAGCCCCTGCGCGGCCAGGTCGACCAGGGCCTCGCGCGCCGGGGTAGCGGAGACGCCGTACAGCTCGGCGATCTCCTTGACCGTGAAGTTGCGGCCTGCGGCGAGCCGCCCGGCCATCATCTCGTCGCGCAGCGCGCCCGCGATCTGCTCCCGGAGGCTGTTGCGCTGGATCGGGGTGGAGGCACCGACTCCGCCGGAATCGACCGAGCTGGAATCGACTCTGCCGAACATCTGGGCGACGGCCTCCTCTCCGGGCTCGGGGCCGGGCTCGCGCTCATCCGATTCGAACGCGACGACGGCTCATCTTCTCAAAAATGAGAGCCGAATGCGCGGGACCTTCTACCCGGACCCGACCCGGGCACATCCCGACTACCTGGTGTCGTCGCAGGACAACACCAGGTAGTCGGGAGTGGGTGGATGGAGGCGGGTCGGTGGAGGCGGGTCGCTGGGAGCGGGAGCAGCCGCCGGTCAGCGCTGAACCGGTGCGGGGATGCCCAGCAGCCGGTCCCGGTGGACCGGGAACTCGGCGCGGGCCTTCGCCACCTCCGCCGGGTCGAAGTCCACTGTGAGGACCTCCTCGCCGGCGCCGGCTTCGGCGAGCACCCGGCCCCACGGGTCGACCACGATGCTGTGGCCGGCCTGTTCGACGCCGCCGTGCGTCCCGGCGGTGTTGCAGGCCAGCACGTACGCCTGCTCCTCGACCGCACGGGCCCGGGCGAGCAGCGTCCAGTGCTCACGGCGCCGCTCCGGCCAGGCGGCCGGGACGACCAGCAGCTCGGCACCGGCGTCCAGCAGCGCGCGGAATAGCTCGGGGAAGCGCAGGTCGTAGCAGGTGGCCAGGCCGAGCGTGCCGAGGTCGGTGGCGGCGGTGACGATCTCCTGCCCGGCGCCCATCACGACGGCCTCGCCACTGTCGAAGCCGAAACGGTGGATCTTGCGATAGGTGTGCACCAGCTCGCCGTCGGGTGCGAAGAGCAGGGAGGTGTTGTAGATCGGCCCGTCCGGGTCGCGCTCGACGATCGAGCCGGCGTGCAGCCAGACCCCGGCGGCCTTCGCCGCCGCCGACATGGCGTCCGAGGTGGGCCCGTCGAGAGGTTCGGCGCCGTCCGACCAGGCGTCGTACGCGAACCCTCCCAGCGGCCACAGCTCGGGGAGAACCACCAGATCAGCGGCGTCCTGTGCCCGTACCAGGGCCGCTGCCCTGGCCCGCCGCTCAGCAGCGGGCTCGTGGTCGGAGACCGCTAGTTGGATCAATGAGGCGCGCACACTACCACCGTCCATAAGACCAGTCCTACGATCGTCACCCGAAAGCGCTGCCCGGCTGTCACCCGGCAGCGTAACGTGCGGTTAGCGCGTGCGCCCGGAAGCCGGGATTCCCGGTCTTCGCAACCCTTGGGCGACGCGGCAAGGAAGCTGACGGAGGGCCGGAGATTCCCGTGACGGACAACCAGACCGTGCAGGCTTACATCGACGCGTGGACGCAGTCCATCGAATCGATATCGGAGTTGGTGGCCGCGCTGCCCACCGACGCCTGGAACCGGCCCACGGAGTGCCCCGGCTGGTCCGTGCGGGACGTGGTCGCGCACGTCATCGCGGTCGAGTCCGAGCTGCTCGGCGACCCTCGGCCGATCCACTCGCTGCCGCGTGATCTGCGCCACATCACCGGCGACTTCGCCCGCTACATGGAGCTGCCGGTCGACAAGCGCCGCTGCCACACCGCGCCCGAGATGACCGGCGAGCTCGACTACACCGTCATCCGCCGCTCTCGCGCGCTGCGCAACGCCAAGAACGAGCCCGACGACGTGGTCCGCTTCCCGGCCGGCCCGGCCTCCTACGAGCTCTCGTACGCGGAGCTGCTGCGCCGCCGGGTGTTCGACGTCTGGGTGCACGAGCAGGACCTGCGGCGGGCCGTCGGCGTCCCCGGCAACCTGGACTCGCCGGGCGCGGTGGTCACCCGCGACTTCCTGCTCCTCGGCCTGCCGAAGGTCGTCGGCAAGCTGGCCGGCACCCCGGTCGGAAGCACCGTCGCCTTCGACGTGACCGGCCCGCTCGAGTTCCTCCGCACCGTTCGGGTGGACGCCGACGGGCAAGCCTCGGTGGACGAGCGCGTCAGCCTCGCGCCGGACGTCCAGTTCACCCTCGGGTGGGAGACGTACCTACGGCTCGCCTGCGGCCGTGGCCGCCCGGGGCCGGTCAAGATCGAGGGCGACGAGGAGCTGGCCGCCCGGATTCTGGCCAACTTCGCGCTGACGCCCTGACAGCTCGACGTACCTGCGGGCGCGTTACATCTGATCGGATGTAACGCGAAGAACGCGCGCGGGGTGGCGCGCTTCGTGCTCCCGTACGGCCCACTGGTACCGGTACGTCACCCGTTCGGCCTCGTTGTTCCGGTCAGCCCATAACCGGAAGAAGGAGGGGCGTCATGAACGAGGACGCGATGGTGTTGGTGCGGTCGAGCTTCCCCGTGACGGGACAGCCGATCAGGGTGGTGATGATCAACGGCGAGCCGTGGTTCGTCACGGCGGACGTGTGCAAGGTCCTGGGGCGGGTCAACCCCAGCGACACCGCCAAGAGCCTCGACCCGCAGCACACCCAGACCATCGACCTGCGATCGGTAACCCTCTCTCAGGGAGAGGGTTACCGAGTTCCCGCAGGTCGGAAACCCTACGAGCGCGGAAACCCGATGCTCAGCGTGATCAGTGAAGCCGGGCTGTACCGGCTGATCATGCGCTCCGACAAGCGTAATTCGAAGCCTTTCCAGGCGTGGGTCACCGGGGACCTGCTCCCGTCGATCCGGCGCGGTGACACCGACATCCCGAAGCAGCAGCAGCGGATGGCGCAGACCCTCGCCGAGGCGGTCGGGCAGCAGGTGCAGATCCTCGCCGAGATCGACCAGGACAACGGCGGTCCGGGGATCCACGTCCGCTCCGACGGGACGGTGCACTGCCGGCATGGGGAGATGGAATTCCGCGTCCCGAAGCGCGAGGACGACAGCGGGCCGCCGTTCGGGGCGTACTTCCAGTGCCCGAGCGTCGAGCGGGTGGGCATCCGGGGCGGCACGGCCATCCCCCGCTGCGAGAAGCTCAAGCTGGTCGACCTGACCCGTCGGCTGGCCCACACCCCGCCCACACCGGAGCCCATGCCCGAGCCCCCGCCGAGGCCGCGTCCGACGCCGCGCAACGGACTGCTGCTGGTCGAGGTCGGCCCGCTCCGGTTCCACGCCACCGTCCAGGAGGTCGCCGACCTGCTGAAGGCGACGGGCCAGCTGCCCGCGTAGCCGAAGCGAACAATGCGCCCTATGCCTCACTTGAAGTGAGGCATAGGGCGTTTTCGCAGGTCAGAATGCCCCCGCCCGCCCCAGCTTCCCCCGAAGCCGCAGAATCGTGACCGTCCCGACCCCCATCGGCACGTACAGCCAGCAGAACGCCCAGCGATAAGTCTCCGCCGTGTACCCCGCCGGGCCGGCCAGGGTGTCGAGGAGGACGCCGACGCCCAGGAGCGTGATCATCGTGCCGATGAAGCCACCCATGTTGGCGATGCCCGAGGCGGTGCCCAGGCGTTCGATCGGGTTGTGGGAGCGGGCGTAGTCGAGGCCGACCAGGGAGGCCGGGCCGTTGCTGCCCATCACGACGAGCAGGATCACCAGCAGCCAGACCGGCGGGTGCCCGGACGGCCAGGCCAGGACGAGGGCCCAGCAGCCGGCCGTCGCGCCGATCACGGTCATGGTGATCGGCATCCGGGCCCGGGCGGAGCGCAGCAGCAGTCGGCCGAAGAGCAGCCCGAAGAGCATGTTGCTGAGCACCAGCAGCGTCAGCATGCCGCCGGCCTCGCCTCTGGTCATGCCCTGGCCCTCGACCAGGTAGGGCAGGCCCCAGAGCAGTGCGAAGGCGTTGCCCGGGAACTGGGTGGTGAAGTGGACGGCCATCCCGAGCCGGGTACCGGGCTCCCGCCAGGAGTCCCGGATCTGGGTCCGGACGGAGACCGGGCGCTCCACCGGCGGGGCGGCGATCACGGCTCCCGGCGGGGTCTCCCGGAGCAGCAGTGCGATCAGCGCGAACACCGCGATGCCGAGCAGCGAGATGGTGGTGAAGGTGACGGTCCAGCCCTCGGTGTGCAGGGCCTGGGCCAGCACCACCGTGGTCACCAGGTTGCCGCCCGTGCCGGCCAGGCCGGTCAGCTGGGCGACCATGGGGTTCTTGGCGGCCGGGAACCAGCGTGCGGAGATCCGCAGGACGCTGATGAACGTCATCGCGTCGCCGCAGCCGAGCACCGCCCGCGAGGCGAGCGCGGGCCCGTAGGTGGGGCTGAAGGCGAAGGCGAGCTGGCCGACGCTGAGCAGCAGGACGCCTGCCAGCAGGACGCGGCGCGGTCCGAAGCGGTCGACCAGCAGCCCGACCGGGATCTGCATCGCCGCATAGACGAGGACCTGCACGATGGAGAAGGTGGAGAGTTCGGAGGCGCTGATGCCGAACCGGTGGGTGGCGTCGAGCCCGGCCACGCCGAGGCTGGTGCGGTGCAGCACCGCGAGGACGTAGGCGCTGACACCGATCGCCCAGGCGAACCAGGCCGCCCGCCCGCCGGGCGGCTGCCGCACACCCGAGCCGACGGGTTCAGGTGCGGAGGGGCTGCGGGGACCGGGGACTGACCCGGCGCGGGCTGGGCTGGCTGGGTCCACGGTCACCCGAACAGACTAGTCATCCAATCGCATGATCAGCCCCGCAGGGGGCGCGCGACGGACGCGAACCACCCATGTCAGCCCGCATGACTACGAGCGCTTCAGCCCTTCACCGTCCACGTCACCGTCCTGGTCATCCGCTGGTCCCGGAACGTCTCGTCGCGTACCCAGTCCGTGGTGTCCCGGACGGTCGCCGTGACGGTCACGCTCTGACCGGGGGCGACCGCGAGCGTGTCGGTGTCGAGCCAGCTGCGGTCCGGCGCCTGCGGCTCGACCGGCACGCCGGCCACCCGCCAGTCCACCCGCAGCTGCCGCCCGCCCGCCAGCGCCACCGGCCTGACCTGGAGCCGGGGCCGGCCGGAGACGGCACCGGCTGCCGGTACGGGCGCGTCCATCGGGCTCACCCGGCGGTAGATCTGCTCGATGATCGCCTCGCGGGAGGGCAGGTTGTACGTGCCGCCGAGGGTCCGCATCACCGAGTCGACGGTCGGCCGGTAGACGCCGTTGGCGCTGCGGTACGCCCCGACGGTGCCGCCGCCGTCCGGGGACTGCGCGCCCAGCCAGTGCCACCACTTCACGTGGGTGCGGCCCATCTCGTCCGCGTTCACGGCGGCCAGGTTCGGGTAGTCGGAGTCCCCCGGGGCGCTGTCGTACTCGTCCCCCAGGTCTCCGACGGTGTGCCCTATCTCGTGCTGGATGATCCGCCCGGCGTCCGGGCTGCCGCCCGCCAGAGTGGTCACCCCGGTGCCGCCGGCGCCGCCGTACTCGCTGGAGTTGGCGAGCGCGATCAGGTACTGCGGCCCCTCCCCCTCGCCCGCGTACCGGGCGGTCGCGGACTCGTCCGCGCAGAGCAGCCGGGCGGTGCCCTCGCACCAGAAGTGCATGCCGAGCGGGGTGTTCAGCTTGCGGCTGTGGTTCTCGGTCTCCGCGATGCCCGCGACCGGTGAGACCACCTCGACCCGCCGTATGTTGAAGAAGCCCTGGTAACTGCGGAACGGCTCGATGTCCATCAGCGAGCGCCAGGCGCGGTCCGCCTGCTGGCGGAACAGCTCCTGCTGGTCCTCGGTGTAGCCGTCCCCGAGCAGCACCAGAGTGATCCGGTTGGTGGGCACACCGGTGCGCCTTATGTCGACGGTCGGCGCGGTCCCCACCGCCCGCAGGTCCGCCCGGAGTGCGGTGCGCGGCGGCACCGCACGGTCCGGGAGCGCCCCGGACGTGCCGATCGCGTCGAACGGCGCCGGCGACGCGACCTCCAGCACGGCGGGCAGTACAGCGGCCGAAAGCAGCACGAGCACGGCGAGACTCGGGGCGAGACGGCCAGGATTGCCAGGCGGCATACGGGTGCGTCCTCGGTGCTCCGGTCACCCGGCGGGCGCTCGGGTGGGGGATCGCGAAGACGTACCCGCACGGCTCGGTGGCGTAGACCACCCCGGCCCGAGGTTCGCCGGTCCGGCGCAATCCGCTACGGCATCCGGCCCAACCCGCAGGCCGCCGCCGCATGGTTGCCGAGACCCGCAACCAACGGCCGGGATGCACCTTTATCCGGACGGCCGAAGGGCCCGGTTCCCGTCAGGGGAGCCGGGCCCTTCGGCGTCGGTGTGTCCGTCAGCCCCAGGTGATGAGGCGCTTCGGGCGCTCCAGGATCGCGGCGGTGTCCGCCAGGACCTTGGAGCCGAGCTCGCCGTCGACCATGCGGTGGTCGAAGGAGAGGGCCAGCGTGGTCACCAGACGCGGAACCACCTTGCCCTTGTGGACCCACGGCAGCTCCCGGACCGCGCCGAAGGCGAGGATGGCCGCCTCGCCCGGGTTGAGGATCGGGGTGCCGGTGTCGACGCCGAAAACGCCCACGTTGGTGATGGTGATGGTGCCGCCCGACATCTCGGCGGGCGAGGTCTTGCCCTGGCGGGCGGTGTCGATCAGCCCGCCGAGCGAGACCGCCAGCTGCGTGAGGGTCTGCGAGCCGGCGTCCTTGATGTTCGGGACGATCAGCCCGCGCGGGGTGGCCGCGGCGATGCCGAGGTTCACCTGGCCCTTGATAACGATCTCCTGGGCGGCCTCGTCCCAGCTGGCGTTGACCTCCGGATACCGCCGGACGGCCGTCAGCAGCGCCTTGGCGACCAGCAGCAGCGGGCTGACGCGGACGCCCTGGCCCAGCTCGCCGGTCTCCTTGAGCTCGCGGACGAGCTTCATCGTCCGGGTCACGTCGACCTGGACGAACTCGGTGACGTGCGGAGCGGTGAACGCCGAGGCCACCATCGCCTGGGCGGTCATCTTCCGGACGCCCTTGACCGGCACCCGGACATCCCCGGCACCGCTCAGCACGGGCTGTGCCTCGGCCGCCACAGGAGCCACCACCACGGGAGCCTCGACCACGGCCGGAGCGGCGGGCGCCACGGCGGCGTGCACGTCCTCGCGGGTGATGACCCCGTCCGGACCGGTCGGGGTGACGGCCCGCAGGTCGATCCCCAGGTCCTTGGCGAGCTTGCGGACCGGCGGCTTGGCCAACGGGCGCTCGCCGACGACGGGCGCCGCCTGCGCGGGCACCGCGACGGCAGCAGGAGCGGCAACGGGAGCCGGAGCGGCCGCCGTCTTCCGGGCCCGGCGCTGCGCGCCGCCCGTGCGCGGGCCGTACCCGACGAGCACCTCGCGGCGCTCCGGGACGGCCTCCTCGACGGCCTCGGCGGCCTGGACGACCGGAGCCGCCACCGGCGCGGCCGGGGCCGCAGCGGCGGGAGCCGCCGGAGCCGCTCCCTCGCCGACCGCCACCGAGATGATCACGGTGCCGACGTCGACCGTCGTGCCGGCCGGGAAGAACAGCTGCTCGACCGTCCCGTTGAACGGGATCGGCAGCTCGACCGCAGCCTTCGCGGTCTCCACCTCACAGACGATCTGACCGTCCGTCACCGTGTCGCCCGGCTTGACGTACCAGGTCAGGATCTCGGCCTCGGTCAGGCCCTCGCCGACGTCGGGCATCTTGAACTCGCGGAGCGAGCGCACTTCAGTGGTCATGGGTCGCTCCTCTCTCAGAACGCCAGCGAGCGGTCGACGGCGTCGAGCACGCGGTCGAGGTCGGGCAGGAAGGCCTCTTCCACCCGGGACGGCGGGTACGGCGCGTGGTAGCCGCCGACCCGCAGGATCGGCGCCTCCAGGTGGTAGAAGCAGCGCTCGGTGAGCCGGGCGGCGAGCTCGGCGCCCATGCCCAGGAAGACCGGCGCCTCGTGCACGACGATGCCGCGCCCGGTCCGCTTGACGGACTCCTCCAGCACGGCGAAGTCGATCGGCGACAGCGAGCGCAGGTCGACGACCTCCAGGCGGCGGCCGTCCTCCTCGGCGGCCGCGGCGGCCTCCTGGCAGACCTTGACCATCGGCCCGTACGCGATCAGCGTGGCGTCGGCGCCGGGGCGGACGATCCGGGCCGAGTGCAGCGGCAGGTCGGCGGCGTCGCCGACCTCGGCCTTGTCCCAGTAGCGCCGCTTGGGCTCCAGGAAGATCACCGGGTCGTCCGAGGCGATCGCCTGGCGGAGCATCCAGTGCGCGTCGTGCGCGTTGGAGGGGGTGACGACCCGGAGGCCGGCGGTGTGCGCGAAGTACGCCTCGTGCGACTCGCTGTGGTGCTCGACCGCGCCGATGCCACCCGCGTAGGGGATGCGGATGGTGACCGGCATCTTGACGTGGCCCAGCGCGCGGGCGTGCATCTTGGCGAGCTGCGAGACGATCTGGTCGAAGGCCGGGTAGACGAAACCGTCGAACTGGATCTCCACCACCGGGCGGTAGCCGCGCAGCGCGAGGCCGATCGCGGTGCCGACGATGCCGGACTCGGCGAGCGGGGTGTCGATCACCCGGTCCTCGCCGAAGTCCTTCTGCAGGCCGTCGGTGATCCGGAAGACACCGCCCAGCTTTCCGATGTCCTCGCCCATCAGCAGGGTCTTCGGGTCGCTCTCCAGCGACTTGCGAAGGGCGTTGTTGAGCGCCTTCGCCATGCTCAGCTGACCAGCCATCAGAGGTTCTCCCCGCCCTCGAAGGACGCCGCGTACGCCTCGTACTCGGCCCGCTCCTCGTCCACCAGTGTGTGCGGCTCGGCGTACACGTGGTCGAAGATCAGGGTCGGGTCCGGGTCGGGCATGCTGCGCACGCCCTCACGCACCCGCAGGCCCAGCGCCACGCTCTCGGCCTCGATGCCGGCGAGGAACTCGTCGTCGACCAGGCCCTCCGCCTCCAGGTAGGCCTTCAGGCGGGAGATCGGGTCCTTGGCCTTCCAGGCCTCGGTCTCCTCGGTGAGCCGGTAGCGGGTCGGGTCGTCGGAGGTGGTGTGCGCGCCCATCCGGTAGGTGAACGCCTCGATCAGCACCGGGCCGCCGCCGTTGCGCGCGTGGTCCAGCGCCCAGCGGGTGACCGCCAGGCAGGCCAGCACGTCGTTGCCGTCCACCCGGACGCCCGGGAAGCCGAAGCCGGAGGCGCGGCGGTAGAGCGGGATCTTGGTCTGGGTGGTGGTCGGCTCGGAGATCGCCCACTGGTTGTTCTGGCAGAAGAACACCACCGGCGAGTTGTAGACCGCCGCGAAGGTGAACGCCTCGCTGACGTCGCCCTGGCTGGAGGCGCCGTCACCGAAGTACGCGATCACCGCGTCGTCCGCGCCGTCCTTGGTGATGCCCATCGCGTACCCGGTCGCGTGCAGCGCCTGGGCGCCGATCACGATCGTGTAGAGGTGGAAGTTCTTCTCGTTCGGGTCCCAGCCGCCGTGGTTCACGCCACGGAACATGCCGAGCAGGTTCAGCGGGTCCACGTCGCGGCACCAGGCCACGCCATGCTCGCGGTAGGTGGGGAAGGCGTAGTCGCCGGGGCGCATCGCGCGCCCGGAGCCGACCTGCGCGGCCTCCTGGCCGAGCAGCGAGGCCCACAGGCCCAGCTCGCCCTGGCGCTGCAGTGCGGTCGCCTCGGCGTCGAAACGCCGGACCAGCACCAGATCGCGGTAGAGCGCGCGGAGCTCCTCCGGCGAAGTCACCAGCGGGTAGTCCGGGTGCTCGACCCGGACGCCTTCCGGTGTGAGCAGCTGGACGAGTTCCGTCTGGGTGTCCGAACCCGTACGGGAATTGTCAGGGGCGCCGGGGGCGGCCTTCTTGCGCGCCCTCGCCGTGCTTTTGACGGTCACGTTCACTCCTCGGTCTGTCCGGCCGCCCGGGGTCGCCGGTGACCGGTCCGGTCACCTCCCCGCAAGCGCGCGTGGGTGTGCGCGCCGACTGCGGGGCAGGTGGTGTTCCCTTTCCGACGGCGTCCCTCACGAGAACGTTACCCAGCGGCGCCCCTTGGCGCGCTTGCGCTAGGACGTCCTACTTGTTCTCGTTTTGGGAGTGCGGGTGTGGCGCAGCTCTCAGAACGGTGGCCGTCAGGACACCTGCGCACGCTATCCGGGCGAAGCTCTCCGCGTAAGGGGGTAACCGGCATCGATTCTGTGTTCGTACCAGCATGGGCGATAGGTCATCCATGTGCCGGTATGGGAGCATTTGGGCGTGACTGGAAACGGACGAATCAGGGTTTTCCTGCTAGATGATCATGAGGTCGTCCGACGGGGTGTCCACGATCTTCTGTCGATGGACGGCGACATCGAGGTGGTCGGCGAGGCCGGCACGGCCGCCGAGGCGCTCATCCGGATCCCGGCCGTCAGTCCGGACGTCGCCGTCCTGGACGTCCGCCTGCCGGACGGCAACGGCGTCGAGGTCTGCCGCGAGGTGCGCTCCCAACAGCCCGGCATCAAGTGCCTGATGCTGACCTCCTTCTCCGACGACGAGGCGCTCTTCGACGCCATCATGGCCGGAGCCTCCGGGTACGTACTGAAGGCGATCCGGGGCACCGACCTGCTCTCGGCCGTCCGCGATGTGGCGGCGGGCAAGTCCCTGCTGGACCCGGTCGCGACCAGCCGGGTGCTGGCCCGGCTGCGCGACGGCGGCGAGAAGGAGGACGAGCGGCTCGCCCAGTTGACGAAGCAGGAACGCCGCATCCTCGACCTGATCGGCGAGGGCATGACCAACCGTCAGATCGGCAACGAGCTGCATCTGGCCGAAAAAACCGTCAAGAACTACGTTTCAAGCCTGCTGGCCAAGATGGGGATGGAACGCCGGACCCAGGCCGCCGCCTATGTCGCGCGCCATCAGGCGGATCAGGGCTACTGAGCAGATATTTGACACTATGTCAAGTACCCCTACGCCACCCCACTACGCTCTGTTGAGTGACGTACGGCCAGATCATCCTGTGCGCTCCGGCCCGGCCGGACAGCTCCGCACCCCCCGTCGGCACCCTCAGCCCCCCTGTTCCGAAAGTGGTGGTCGCGGGGGTGCTGCGCGCCTACCGGGCAGGGACCGCGCGGGAGGTGACCCCGGTCTCCGAGGGGCTGCTCAACCGGGGGTACCGGGTCAGCACGGAGAGCGGCCGGTACTTCCTCAAGTGCTACGTCGACCGCGCCACCGCCTCCCGGACGGCGATCACCGCCCAGCACCGGGCCACCACCGCGCTGCGCGCCCTCGGCCTGCCGGCCGCCCCACCGCTGCCCGCCCGGAACGGGCACACCGTGACCGCGTACGGCGGGCGGCGGTTCGCGCTCTTCCCCTGGATCGAGGGCGGGCACCGGCACGGCACCGGGCTCGACCAACAGCAGTGCGGTGAACTCGGCGCGCTGCTCGGACAACTGCACGGCGCACTGGAACGCGTCTGCGCCCCCGTGCGGCAGCCCAACGGCCACCGCTCCGCCGACCCCGCCGACACCGAGCGGCTGATCGCCGACCTGCGGCGGCAGGTCCGGCGCCACCGGCCGTACGGAGCCTTCGACGCCCTCGCCGAACAGCGGCTCGCCGAACGCCTCGACCTGCTCGCCGCCCACCGGCACCGGCGCCCGGCCCCCGGGGACGCCCCGCCCACCGGCTGGACGCACGGCGACTTCCACGGCCTCAACCTGCTCTACCGAGGGAGCCGGGTCGCCGCCGTGATCGACTGGGACAAGCTCGGGCAGCGGCCCCGCGCCGAGGAGGCGGTCCGGGCCGCCACCCTGATCTTCAACGACCAGGAGACCGGCGTCCTGGACCTCGTCCGGGTCCGCCGCTACTCCCGCGCCTACCGGGCCACCCGGGCGGCCACCACCGCCGAGCTGGCGGCGGCGGTGCACCGGGTCTGGTGGGAACGCCTGAACGACTTCTGGATGCTCCAGTGGCGCTACCAGCGCGGCGACCTCCGCGCCGACCCGCTCTTCCCCGCCGCCGCAGGACAACTCACCTGGTGGTGCCAGGAGTACGAACAGGTCCTGGACGCCTTCGCCAACTGAGCACCTGGTCACCGCCGTGGACAGGGCCCCTCAGGTCTTGTTCGGGCCCGGCTTGGAGCTGGAGGGCGGCGGCTGGGTGGCCGGGGTGGTGGGCGACTGGGAGGCCGGCGGCGCGCTGGACGACTCGGAGGACGACGGCGAGGAGGACGTCGTGTCGGTCGGGGAGGTGGACGGCGACGTCGAGGGGGAGGTCGACGGCGAGGCGGACTGTGAGCGGCTCGCCGAGGGCGAGCTGCTCGGGGACTCGCTGGGCGAGTAGCTGGTACCGCCCGAGCCGGTGCCACCGTTGCTGCCACTGGTGCTGGTGGAGTGGCTCGGTGACAGCGAGGGGCTGTCGGACGGCGTGTCACTGGCGGAGGAGACGCTGGTCAGCGGCGTCGTCGGCAGCGTCGGGGTCTTGGTGCCGCCGCTCATCGCGAGCACGATCCCGCCGGTCGCCGCGAGCACCAGCACCACCGCGCCGACCAGCCAGAACCACGGCTTGCGACCGCCGCCGTCGTGCTCGTCCCCGCTGCCGTCCGCGTAGTGGCCGCCACCGCCGCCGGCCGGCGGGTACGCCGCCGGCGGGGTGTTGTAGGGCGAACCCACCTGGTAGGGCAGCATCGCCGTCGGCTCGGCGCCGCCCACGGCGCCGAGCGGCGCGGTGAGGGCCGTACCGCCGCTGGACGGACCGTCGTGGTCGAGGTAACCGCCGCCCACGCCCAACCCGGCGGCCGCCCCGGCGCCGGCCGCCCAACCCGCCGCCCCGGCCGCGCCGTGCATCTCGCGCAGCGCGTGCTGGAGATGGGCGCGGAACTCGTCGGCGCTCTGGAACCGGTCGTCCGGGTTCTTCGCCAGCGAGCGCAGCACCAGCTCGTCCAGCTGGACCGGGACGCGGGAGTTGACCTGCGAGGGCGCCACGGGCGCGTCCTGGACGTGCTGGTAGACCACCGCGAGCGGGGTCTCGCCGATGAACGGCGGACGCAGCGTCAGCAACTCGTAGAGCATGCACCCGGCCGCGTACAGGTCGGAGCGGTGGTCGACGGCCTTGCCGAGCGCCTGCTCGGGCGAGAGGTACTGCGGGGTGCCCATCACCATGCCGGTCTGCGTCATGGTGCTGGCGGCGCCGGTGAGGGCGCGGGCGATGCCGAAGTCCATCACCTTGACCGCGCCGGTGCCCGTGATGATCACGTTGGCGGGCTTGATGTCGCGGTGCACGATGCCGTGCTGGTGGCTGTAGGCGAGCGCCTCCAGCACCCCGGCGGTGATGATCAGCGCCTGGTCGACCGGCGGCGCGTCCTCGTCCACCAGCAGCTCGCGGACGGTCCGGCCCTCGACGATCTCCATCACGATGTACGGCGTGGACTCGCCGTCGTGGTGCTCCTCGCCGGTGTCGTAGACAGCGACGATCGAGTGATGGTTGAGCCCCGCGACGGAGTGCGCCTCGCGGGTGAACCGCAGCCGGGCCACGTCGTCCTGGGCCAGCTCGGAACGGAGCAGCTTGACCGCCACGGTACGGGCCAGCCGCACGTCCTGAGCAGCGAAGACCTCCGCCATCCCACCCCGCCCGAGGCGGTGGGTGAGGCGGTAACGGCCGTCGCCGACGGTGCCCAGCGGTGCGGCGGTGCCGCGTCCGGGGGTCTGCGCGGCGGCTGCGGGCAGCGCCTTCGTCTCGGCGGTGACGTCGGACACCTTGGGGGTCGCTTGGGTGGACTCGGCGGAGTCGGGCACGTGCTCCGCCTCGCCGTCGCCCGGCTGCTTCGTCTCTGCCATTGCTCCTCGCCCCGGGCCCTCGCTCGGTGCGCAGTCGCCCTATCGGTTCCGTCCCCCGAACGCTACCGCTTCGGCGGGCTCAGCGGAGAACGCCCTGCACCGGGGCCGGTGGCAGGATCCGGCCGTCCGGCCCCAGCCGGGGAGCGGCCGCCGGGTTCCGCAGGCCCGAGTACGAGTTGGTGAGGTCCTTCTGCTTCTGCGCGGCCACGATCCCGACGATGACCGCCGCGAGCACGATCACGCCGATGATCACACCGACCACCACCAGCGCGGTGAAACACCCGTTGTTGCTGTTCGCCGGCTTCGGGGCGAACGGCACGAACGGCGGGCCCTGCGGCCCGGGCCCGTACGGCGGCGGGGTCTGCGCCTGCTGCGGGAAGGGCTGCGGCGTCCGGTAGTGCTGCGGGAAGGGCTGCGGGGTCTGCTGGGCCTGCTGCTGCGCCTGGTACTGCTGCTGCATCGGCATCTGCTGCTGCTGCTGCGGGTAGGGCTGTGGCGTGTGCTGCTGCGGGTACGGCGGCGGCGTCTGCGGCCCGTACGGCGGCGGGGTGGGCGCCTGGTACGGCTGCAGTATCTGCGGGGCCGGGGTCCGGATGTCGCCCATGACCTGCGGGAAGTCGGTCAGCGAAGGTGCGGCGTGCACCGAGCGCGGGCCCTCGCCGATCACCAGCGGCGGGCCGGCCTGCGGGGTGTTGACGCCGGTCTGCTCCCCCGCCAGGACGCGTTTGAGCTCCTCGCGCATGGCCACGGCGGTGGGGAAGCGGTGAGCCGGGTCCTTGCGCAGCGCGCGGGCCACCAGCGCGTCCACGCCGGGCCGCACCGCGCGGTTGCGGCCGGAGGGCGCGGGCGGCTCCTCCTGGACGTGCTTGTAGGCGATCGAGAACGGCGAGTCACCGTCGAACGGCAGTTCACCGGTGAGCAGTTCGAACAGCATGCAGCCCACGGAGTAGAGGTCGGAGCGGGCGTCCACGCTCTTGCCGAGTGCCTGCTCCGGCGAGAGGTACTGCGGAGTACCGACCACCATGCCGGTCTGGGTCATCGAGGTCACCCCGGACTGCAGCGCCCGCGCGATGCCGAAGTCCATCACCTTGACGACACCCTTGGTGGTGACCATCACGTTGCCCGGCTTGATGTCCCGGTGCACCAGGTTCTGGTCGTGCGAGGCCTCCAGCGCGGACAGCACCGCTGCGGTGATCTCGAGCGCCTGCTCGACGGGCATCGCACCGTGCTGCGCGATCGCCTCGTTGAGCAGGTCCCGCAGGGCCTTGCCCTCGACGTACTCCATGACGATGTACGGCGTGGTGACCCCGTCCGGGCCGACCTCCTCGCCGCTGTCGAAGACCGAGACGATGTTGGGGTGTTGGAGGCGTGCGACGGCCTGCGCCTCGCGGCGGAAGCGCTCGCGGAAGGACTGCTCCCGACCGAGCTCGGTGTGCAGCGTCTTCACCGCGACCTGGCGGGTCAGCTTCGCGTCGTAGGCCAGGTGCACGGAGGCCATGCCGCCCTGGCCGAGCAGATGCTGCAGCACGTACCGGCCGTTGTCCAGGGTGTGCTCCCCGGCCGTGGTGCCGTACTCGCTCATGGTCCTCTGCTTCCCCCTCGGCCGGGTGTGGCACCGCGACCGCGACGTGTGGTCCCCGTCCGGACGGGCGGTCCGGGCGCGCGATCGCACAGGCCCTCGGCCCCGCCGACCCCGGCCGCCGGCCGGGGGCCGACGACTCGGGTCAGGGTATCGGCTCCGGCCCGTCACACCCGGTGCAGGGGCGGCGCTGTGTCCCGGGTGCCACCGGCCGGCCGGACCCGGGACGCTCCGGCCAGGCCCGGTCAGGTCCGGCCTACAGGTACGGGCCCGAGCGCAGGCCACGGCCGTCGTTCGGGTCCTCGAAGTCCTGCTCGGCGCCGTGGCTGCCGGGCGGGAGAGCACGGCGCATCTGCTCCAACTGCGCCCGCGCGGCCATCTGCTGCGCGAACAGGGCGGTCTGGATGCCGTGGAAGAGACCCTCCAGCCAGCCGACCAGCTGGGCCTGGGCGATCCGCAGCTCGGCCTCGGTGGGGATGGTGTCGTCGGTGAACGGCAGTGACAGCCGCTCCAACTCCTCCACCAGCTCGGGCGCGAGCCCGAGCTCCAGCTCCTTGATCGAACTCTTGTGGATCTCCTTCAGGCGCACCCGGCTGGCCTCGTCCAGCGGCGCCGCGCGCACCTCCTCCAGCAACTGCTTGATCATGCTGCCGATCCGCATGACCTTGGCCGGCTGCTCGACCATCTCGGTCACGGGCAACTCCCGGGGCTCGACCATCTCGCCGTCCCCGGTGCGGCCGAACCCCGAGCCCGGCACCGCGCCGATGGGCATCCCGTCCGGGCCGACGATCAGCACCTTCGGCCCGTCCCCCGGCTGTCCGCCCGACGCCTGGTACGACTCCGGCTTTGACGGTTCGTTCATCGGGTTAGTCATAGCTCCTTCATATGCTTCGAGCATGGAGAGGGTCAACTGACTGACCATGATGCCGGGTGCCCGGCCCTCCGGTCAGCGGCTGTCCGCTCAGCGGCCCGCCGATCTGCGGCGGTCGAGCCGCGCGCCCGTCCGGTCAGCGGCCGCGCAGCCGTAGGCCCACCAGGGCCAGCCCCGCCCCGATCAGCGCCAGGCCCGCGCCCAGCGGGAACTGCCGGTTCGAGGGGTCCGTCCAGCGGAGCGGGGTGGCCGCCTCGGCGGCCGGCTGCGCGACCGGGCGCCGCACGGCGGGCGCGGCGGTGACGGCCGGACCGGCGGCGGGCGGCTGCGGCTGGTCGGCGACGGGGTAGGCGGCGTCCGCCGCATCGGCCTCGTCGGCGGGCGGGTCGGTCACCGGGTCAGCAGCGGCGGGAGTGTCCGCCTCGGGCTGGGCGGTCTCCGGCTCCAGCACCGGCACCGGCCTGCGGGAGTCGGCCGCCGAAGGCTCCGCACTCGGGAGGACCTCGGCGGGCCGGTCGGCCGAAGTCTGCGGCTCGGGCCTCGGAGAGGTCGCCGACGGCTGAGTGCTCGGCGGCGGCGTCGCGGACGGGCCGGGGGTGACCGGGGCACCGGCGGGGGCCGAGGGCGGGGTCGACCGGGCGGGGGTGGGCGTGGCCGGGTCCGGTGCCGAGGTCGGTGGGCAGGGGGTGGGCGGGCACGGGGTCTCGGTCGCGGTGGGGACCGGCGGCACGGGCGGCACGATCGACAGGGGCGGCAGGGGCGGCAGGGGCGGCAGGGGCGGCAGGGTGGGCATCGGGGGGACGGACGGCTCCGGCAGGACGGGGAGCGACGGTATGGCGGACGAGGGTATGGACGGCATGGGCAGTGCCACGGCCGCCGCCGCGCCCGGGGTGTCCGAAGTACCGGCGGCCGCCGCCGGGCAGGCCAGCAGCAACGGGACGGCCAGCCCGGCGGCCGTCAGAGCCGCCCAACGGCGCGACGCGGCGCAGCCGGTCGGCAGGGCGGAGAGGAGCTCGGAGAACACGTACGGAATTGCGGCCACGGACGGAGGTCCTTCCGACGGCCGGCCGCGCTGGGACGCGGGCGGCGACGGGACAGCTCCGGACCAGCGTCACATATTCGGGTGCTCCGGGCATTCCGGGCATAAGCCCGCTCCGGGCGGTCAAGGCGGGCACGGGTCTGGCCCCGCACCCAGTGGCGGGTGCGGGGCCAGAGCCGGTGAGCTGCCGGCAGAGTTCTACCAGCTGGTCCAGTAGCACGTGTAAGTGCACTCCGGAGGATTGGCGCTGGTGGCCTCCATCTCCTCGCTGTCCAGCGTCTGCAGCGCGTTGACGTCGTTCGTCATCTGAATCACCTCCCTTCTCCTACCGTGTCGTCGAGACCGGCTCGTCCGGCCTCCTGGCAGGTCTGTGTGGTCACCGCGCACCGGCGCGCGGCGCCGGGTGCGCGGAGTCATCGCCGTCCGGCCCGGGCGTCGGCCAGGTCGCTCGGCGGCTGCGCGTGGGCGGACAGCGCCGGGGAGTCCGGCAGCCACATCCGCGGGCCGCCGTGACGCAGCCGCAGCAGCGTTCCCAGCAGCCCGGACAGGCCGGTGCTGTAGCCCGCCGACACGCCCATCAGGCTCTCGTCGGGGACGAGCAGCAGCCCGGCACGGAACACCCGGCGCGCGTGGGCGCAGGCGACGAGCTCGGCGGCCCACCGGTGGTAGCGCGGGTCGTCCAGCGCAGCGGCCAGGTCCAGCAGGAAGTCGGCGTTTCCGGCCAGGCCGTGGCAGGCGGTGGGCGAGGCCTCCCAGCGCCTGCGGTACACCTCCGCCGCCGACTGCTCGGCCAGTTCCCGGTACTGCGGGAGGCCGGTGGCCTGCCAGAGCCGGATGAGGAAGGTGCCGACCCCCGAGGAACCGTTGCACCAGTACGGCGGATGGACGGGCCCGGCGCCGGTGTCGCTCATCGGCCAGCCGGCCGTCGTGCCGTCCGACCGGGCGGCCGCCACCAGCGTGTCCCCCGCCTGGTGGGCGAGGTCGACGAAGTCCGTACGCTCGGCCGCCACTCCGGCGAGCAGCAGGAAGGTCCCCACGCCGGCGACACCGTGGCCGAAGCCGAGGTGGGTCGCGCCGGCCAGGACAGAGTCGAAGTCGGCCGGCACCGGCCACACCACGCCCGACCGGCCCGACCGGGCCGCCGTCACCAGCCGCTCGGCGGCCTCGACCACCCGGGTGCGGAAGCAGGCCTCCCCGGTGACCTGCCAGAAGTGCAGCTGGGCCAGGCCGGCCCCCGCCACCCCGTGGCAGACGTCCGGGTTCGGCCAGTCCAGCGGCACCTGGCGAGCCAGCCCCAGCGCGGTGGCGGCCAACGCGTCGTCCCCGGTCGACCGGGCGGCGTCCAGGAGTGCCCAGGCTGTCCCCGACCGGCCGAAGTACAGGCCGGGCAGCGTCTGTTCACCCTTCCCCAAGCGGTCGGCGATCCACTGCGCGGTCTCGGCGACGGCGAGCCGCAGCCGGGCATCGTCCCGGACCTCGGCGGCCGCCGTCAGGACCCCCAGTACACCGGCGGCGCCGTACTGCACGTTCAGCGCGTCGGTGCGGAGGGCGAAGCCCTCGACGGGCCACAACCAGCGGGCGTCGGGCGTCCGGCCGGCAAGGAGGTGGGCGAGGCCGTCGGTGATCATCCGCTCCTCCTCCTCGGGCGCCAGACGTGAGTCCGGTGGCGGACCGGCTTCGTCGCCGGCACCCGGCGCGTGGGCGAGTGAGGAGAGGAACTCCCGTACCCGCCGCAGGCTCCAGCGAGTCTCGGGCTCCTCGGCCAGCAGGCCGAGGATCACGGGTTCGAGGCGCCGCAGCTCGCCGCTCCCGGCCAGGACCTTCCTGACCAGCTCGAAGCGCCGCTCGTCCTCGGGACGTGTCGTCGGCCGGTCCGGCGCGAGCAGCAGATCCAGGCCGGCGACCAGGTGGAACAGGGTCGCACCGAGGCTGAAGAGATCGGCTTCGCAGCCGGGCGCGGGCCCGTCGGCCGGTGCGGCGACCACCTCGGGCGCGCCGTAGCCGGGGGTGTAGCTCCGGCGGGCCGGCTCACCCGGTCGGCAGACCGTCTCCAGGTCGATCAGCCGCAGTCGGCCCTCGGCGGTGACCATCAGGTTGTTCGGGTTCAGGTCACGCAGGACCAGTCCGGCCTCGTGCACCGCCGCCACTGCGGCGACCAGTTGCCCGGCCAGGTGCAGCACCGGCCCGAGCAGGCGAACCGACTGGCCGGCCACCCAGTTCCGCAAGGTCTCCCCGGCGATCCGCTCCTGGACCAGGTACTGGTTCCCGCCCTGGCCGAACTCGGCGAGCGCCTGCGGGGAGAGCCCGAGCGGCGCGAGCAGCGTATGCATGGCGGCCTCGTGGCGCAGCCGGGTGGCGATGTCCTCACCGTTCAGGCCCGCGCCGACGTGCCGCCGGGCCTCCTTGACGACCACCTCGCGGCCGGTCTCCTGGTCCGTACCCAGGAACACCCCGCCCTTGTACGCGTGCCGGATGGCCCGCTTCACCACGTACCGGCCGCCCAGCAGTACGGCGGTCGGCCGCTCGGCGCTCGCGCCGGGCGGGTCGGGGAGCGGCGAGCGCGCCCAGGACGGCGGGCTGTACCAGGCCAGTCGCCGGTCCTCCTCCAGCTCCCCGTCGGGCGCCGTCAACATGTGGTCCCAGGTGCCGTCGTTGCCGAGCCGCACGACACTCCGGAACGCACCGTAGCGGTAGTGCACCAGGCTGTCGGGCCGGTACTGCCGGTCGGAGAGTATCCCCGGACCGGGCAGCCCCGTAGTGGCCAGATGGAGGCGCTCGGCGAGGCGGCGGAACTGCTCGTCGTCGTCCGGATACACCGTGAGGAACTTGCCGCCGGCGGAGCGGTCGTAGCGGGCGTCGACCAGTTCGGCCACCCGCCGGAGGGTCCCGGCGAACTTGAACGAGGCCCGGTCGTCGATCAGCACGGACGCGCAGCGGTGGAGGATCAACGGCGCGGAGAGCGGGGTCGCCGAGACGTGCAGCTTCCAGCCCTGGGCCGGCCGGTTCCGGCGCTGGTCGGGGTCGACCCGGCACCAGAACTCCTCGGATGTCACCGTCCAGGGCGATCCGCCCCGGGCCTGCAGCAGCGACCGGACGATCTCCGGAAGGAACTCGGTGTCCCGGCCCGAGACTTGGGTGGTTGCTGCGCCATCTGTACCTGTCATCGCCGCGCCTCCTTGATGGCGAAGGGCCAGTCGAGCCCGGCTCGGGTCTCCGTCTGCTGCTGCCTATCCTTGCGGCGCGGCCGGAGCGGGACATGGGGACGCGGCACCCATCTTCCGAACGGGTACCCGACCGGTCGGCCGTCGGCCCCGCAGAGACCTGACGGTCCGCCAGGAACGCCGAAGCTCACAGGGGGTGTCCTGTTCGGACACCCCCTGTGAGCTTCGGCGCTGCGGCCCTCTCTCGCGGGCTTCGAGTCAGCCGGCCCCGGCTCAGCCGGCCTCGGCTCAGCCGGCCTCGGAGAACTCGGTGGCCAGGAGGCACAGGGCCGCGCGGTCGGGCCGGGCGGTCTTCTTCATCAGGCTCGCCATGTGCTTCTCGACCGTGCGCGGTGAGATGGACAGCCGTCGCGCGATGTCCTGGTTGCCGGGCCGTTCGACCAGCAGGGTCAGGACCTCGTACTCGCGCGGGGTGAGGCAGTATCTGCGCAGTGCCTCGGGTATCAGTCGACTCCCGCTGCGGTGCTGGTTGACGCTCACGCCGGCCTGCCGGAGCAGGGCCCGGCAGGCCGCCGCCACCGAGGGGACGTCGAGGCCGTGGAAGTACTCCTCGGCCGTCCGCAGCCAACCCACCGGGTCACCCCAGCCGTCGGCCAGCGCCGCCTCCGCGACCAGGCGCAGGCCGAGGTGATGGCCCGTCGGGAAGAGGCCGCCCGTCCGGCACACCTGGTCGACGGCCTGTGCGGCCTCCTCACCCCGGCCCTCCCGCCCCAGCAGGACCGCGTCGGCGAGCAGCAGGAACTGCCGGTTCCAGGCCAGTTCCGCCGCCGGGGCCCGGGCCGCGACGAGGTACTCGGCCCGCCCCGCAGTGCCGGCCAGGACCGCCAGCAGCGGCCGCAGGCCGTACCGCCCGGCCAGGTAGAACACGTTCGGGTGCCGGGCCTCCCACTCCGCGCCGGCGGCCAGCTCGGCAGCCGCCGCCTCGCGGTCCTCCTCCAGCAACGCGCAGACGGCCCGGCACAGCCCCAGCATCACCGGCGTCAGGAAGGAACTCTCACCCCCGGCTTGGCGGAAGGCCAGCAACACCTGGTCCATCTCCCGTCGCCGGCCACGGTGCGCGGCGAGGATGGCCGAGACCAGCAACAGATAGCGATGGGTGTCCAGGTTTCGCATCCGGGCGCTGGTGTCGAGACATCGGGCGAAGATGTCCTCGGCCGCCGCCGAATCTCCCCGCAGCACCGCGTTCATCGCGAGCAGGCTCTCCACCCGCTGGTGCAGCATGATCGCGCCCAGCTCCTGAGCGGCCACTCCGGCCTGTTCGAGCCTGCGGGCGTCGCCGGTCCGCATGAACGCGTTGGCCCCCAACCGCAGCAGGGCCTCGAGGCGCCAGACCGGCAGGCTGTGCGTCTCGGCCACGGTGAGCATGCGTTCCAGACAGCCGTCCGCGTCGTCGAAACCGCGTTCGCGGGCCAGCAGCGCGAGCAACTGCCAGGCCTGGCAGGCCAGTACCGGAAGCTTCTCGCGCTCCGCCACCTCGGCCGCCTCGAGAGCCAGCCGTTCGGCGTCGACGGTCCGCTCGTCCTGGCCGGGGAGCAGCGCGAGGTGTCCCTCGACCACGGCGAGCGCGGCGGTCTGCTCCGGTCCGCCACGGTTGCCGAGGAGCTTCCGGGCCGCCGCCAGCTGGGCGGCGCTGTCCTGGCCGCGTTCGGCTATCACCGCCGCCCAGGCCAGCCGGGTGTGCAGCGCGATCCTGCTCTCGGCACCCGGGCTCGCCGCACCCATCGGCGGCAGGGCGTCGGTGAGGGTGATGGCGCGGTCGAGCTGACCGGCCTCGGCCAGGGCGCACGCCAGTGACGCCGTGATGTCGGCGCGGTCCGCCGCCGCCCCGAGCTCCTGGCCTCGCTCGAGGAGCAGGACGGCCGATCCCGACGCACCGTCGGCCAGCGTCCGGCGACCGGCGTCGGCGTAGAGCAGGGCCGCGCCGGTCCGGTCGCCCGCCGCCAGGAGCAGCTTGGCGACCAGCTGGCAGAGATCCGCGGAGAGCTCCGGCTCTGCCTGCTGCATCGCGGCGGCGGCCCGCCGAGCCGGGGCGGCCCGTTCGGCTGCGGGGATGCTCGCCAGCACGGCGTCCGCGATGAGCGCGTGCCGGAACGAGTACTCACCCGGTACGGCTTCGTCGGGGACGACGAAGTTCGCCGCGACCACGGCCCTCAGGTGGGCGAACAGGTCGGCGTCGTCGTGCCCGGTGATGACCTGCAGGGTGACGGCCGAGAACCTCGGCCCCAGGATCGCCGCGAGCAGCAGGAGTTCACGCGCCGGGGCGTCCAGCAGGGCCATCCGCTGGCCGTAGAGGTGGACGACCGCCGCCGGGACGCTCCCCGAGAGGTCGCCGGCCACCTGCCAGCCGCCGCCACCCGCTCGCAGCGCCCCCGAGGCGACCATCTCGCCGAGCAACTCCTCGACCAGGTACGGATTCCCGTCGCTTCCGACGGTCAGTCGCTCGACCACCGCAGCCGGCACCCGGCCGGCCGGGACACCCAGGCAGCCTGCGGCGAGGTCCCGGACCGCCGATCTCGGCAGGGGCTGAAGTGTGACGACCGAGCCCGTCCGGCGCCGCTCGACCGAGCGCGCCAGATCGAGCGCGGCCCCGGGCTCCGGTCGCAGCGCGACGACGAGCAGCACCGGCAGTCCGGCCAGGTTGTCGGCCAGGTACTCCACCACGGCGACCGTCTCGGAGTCCGCCTCGTGCAGGTCCTCCAGCACCAGGACACAGCCGGCCTCCCGTCCGAGCACGGCGAGCAGCCGCAGCAGCGCCTCGCCGAGCTCGACCAGACTCTCGGGGTAGTCCGGGGCCGGCGTCTGCCGCCACTCCGGGATCACCCGGGCCAGCACCGGCCGGTACGGACCGAGTTCCGGGTTCTCGGGAGGCCCGCTGGTCCGGAAGCGGGAACTCAGCGCCTCGACGATCGGACGGAACGGGGTGCCCGCACCGATCGCACTCCCCCGGCCGCGCAGGACCGGCAGGCCCACGGCGGCGGCCCGTTCGGCACAGCAGCCGATCAGCCGGGACTTGCCGATCCCAGCCTCCCCCAACAGGAACACCGCACGGCCGGAGCCACCCTGCAGCTCCGTCAGGGCCTCCTGCAGCAAGGCGAGTTCGACGTCACGGCCGACGACAACCGGCGAAGTAGTTGGCATGGCCACACGGTAGTGGATGGCTCCGACGGACATCGTCCGGTCGGGCAATCGGCCGGTACGCCTACGGAGTACCGGCCGCCGGACCGGTGATCCACCGGTCCGGCGGCCGTTCCGCGTTGCCCGGTCGGGTCGGTCTCAGATGATGCTCATGGTCGGGAAGGGGTTCTGCGGGTCGTTCGCCTCACTCATCAGATCGGCGCGACGGGCGAGCCCGCCGCCGGCCCGCAGCTGGATCTCACCGGCCGGGTGATCGGCGGCCTGACTCCGCCGCCCACTCGACTGCTTCCACTGACCAAGTGTGTTCCGGTCGTCCATGGCGTTGGGTCTCCTTCTCTGACGGGTCGTTCTCTGACTGGTCATTCTCTGACTGGTCGCGATCTCTACAAGGGAGCGGCCCCCGGGATGACAACCGCTCATCGCTCGGCAGCCGCAGAAGCAGTGCCGAAGTCGTCGTGTCCGCGAACCCGAGCCGCAGCAGGCCGTGGCCGATGCCGGCCAGACCGGTCAGCAGGCCGGGAGACGCGAGGTGACCGGGGGTGCCGCAGCGTGGCCCGGTCCGTTCGAGGGTGGCCGCCAGTGCTCCGGCCCGGCGGTCCCGGGCGGCGCGGGCGGCCGGTCCGGTGGCCCGGCCGAGCAGTTCGAGGACGCCGAGTTCGCCGTGGCACAGGCTGTGATCGGGCAGCGGACCCCTGGCCACGACCTCGCGAACGGCCCGCTCGACCAGCGCGGCCAGTTCCGGGTCGGCCACCGCGACCGCGCCGTCGGCCACCGCCAGCGCGACACCAGGCAGGCCCGCGCACCAGGACGGACCACCCGCCGCACGAGCCGCCGAGCGCAGGGCGGCCAACCCCGCGCGCTCGTACCGGGCTCCGCCACCGGCCGCCGCGAACCGCAGCAGCGCCCAGCCGACTCCGGCCGCACCGGCGGTGAAGCCCGGTGCGGCGGGCAGCGGGCGGCCGAGCATGCGGACCGCGCAGTTCCGCGCGCCACGCCAGGCCTCGGCGCTGCCCGTGGCCCGGTGCACGGTGAGCAGCGCCACCAGGCCACCGGCCGTACCGTCCGCGACCCCCGACGAGTGCTCCGCCCCGGCGGCGGCGACGGTGAGGGCGGTGGCCGGTTCGAGCCAACCGTGGAGCTCGCGGTCGTCCAGCAGCCCGGCGACCTGGGTGAGCGCGTGGAGCAGGCCGCCCAGTCCGCCGAACGCCCCTGATCCGACCGCACCGAGCTCGTCGGGCCGCGCCGCGAGCCGGTCCAGCAGGCGCGGGACCGGCCGCAGTGCTCGACGGGCCGTCTCCGCGTAGCGTGCGTCCCCGGTGAGTGCGGCGAGCTGCGCGAGAAACAGGGCCGGCCCCGGGTAGCCGCCGCCCAGGTCGGCGCCGGCCGGCGCGACCCGCCAGTAGCGGTCCCCGAGCAGGTGCAGCCCGAGCCAGTTCGTACACTGCCGACCCTGGTGGGCCCGATCGACCAGCTGGTCCCCGATGCGCCGGGCGGCGGCGAGCAGCCGTCCGGGGTCCGGAGCGGGCCCGGCGGCCTGAGCGGGCGGTTCCGGCAGTGCGCCGGGGGCGTGGGCGGGCGGTTCCGGCCGCAGGGCGCCGGGGGCGTGGGCAGGCGCCGTCGACCTGCTGGCCATCGACGCCCGGATGATCCATTCCTGCTCGTCGAGGTCGGCCGGCCCCATCGCCCGGAGCTTGTCCGCCACCCGGTCCAGGCCGGGCCGGTCCAGGGCGTCGGGTATCCGGCGGCCCGTACCGGTCCACAGGTCCGTGCTGCCCGGCCTGGCGGTGAACAACGGGACGTCACCGTCCCACAGTTCGGCGATCTCGTCGTCGACGAGACCGGGCCGGGCCGGGCGGCCGAGCACGTCCGTCTCCAGCAGCCGCAGCAGTCCGTCCCGTTCCACCCCGTCGCGCAGGACGTCGGGGTGGGTCGACTCGTCCAGGAGCGTCGCGTACGCCTGGGTCGCCCGGGTGATCACCCGTACCTCGGCGTCGGCGAACCGGTGCAGCAGGCCGTGCGGACCGGTGAGGTCCGCCCGTCCGGCCGTGATCGCGCGGTAGCCCGCGCGGAAGCCCGCGACCAGCGCCTCGGTGTGCTGCGCCGGGTCGGCGTCCACCCCGTCGAGCCGGGGACGGTTGCCGGCACCGGTCAGCTCGACGGCCCGGCGGATCAGCCGCATCTCGTCGGTTCCGGCGGCCGCCCAGGCCACGACCTCGGTCGGCGAGCGCGTCCCCGGGTCGCCACCGAGGCCCGAGGCGTCCCACGCCGTCCGGTCACCGATGACCAGCCGGGGCAGCAGTGCGGTCCGTTGCACCGACGCCTCCAGCACCAGCGCCGCCGGGTCCTGGTCCGCCCGGTCCGGGCCTGCCGGGTTGGGCGGGTGGAAGAGGGTCTCGATGTCGACCAGGACGGGGTGGTCCGCACAGGCGATCAGGTTCTCGAAGTGCAGGTCGGTGCCGTCCACGGCGTGCAGCAGGGCGAGCCACCCGCCCTGGCGTAGATAGAACCGCTCCAACTGCCCGGGGCTCGCGCAGGGTTGGGGGGCGACGAACTCCACCCAGCCGTAGCCGGACCGGTCCAGCAGTGCGGGGGTTCGCAGTCCTGGCGTCCCGGGCTGCTCGTTGAACCAGTCGACCACCTCGTTGAAGTGCCGGTGCGCGCGGAGCGATCTCGGCTTGTACACCACCCGGTGACCGTCGGCGAAGTGCAGCACCGCGACGCTGCGACCGCGACGGTGTCCGTCACCGGTGGTCCGCCGCACCGCGACCAGCGCTCCGGGATCGACGCCGGACAGCAGGGTGGCGACCAGGTCGGCCCGGTCGGCGGCGAAGCGGGCCAGCAGCTCCGTCAGGGCCTCGGCGGCCGCCAGCGCCGTCCGGGCCAGCAGCCGGGCGAGCACCGGGTACTCGTCGCACAGGGAGCGCAGACCGTCGCGGCTCGCGGCCAGGGCGAGAAAGTGGCGGAACCGCGTCGACGGCGCCGCACCGACCAGCCGTCCGTCCACCCTGGCCACGTTGAGCTCCAGGACCAGGGTGCGCGCGGCCTGCCGGGCCAGGGCGTCGGCCAGTTGGTCCACGAACAGCGCCCGGACGGCGGGCAGGTCGACCCCGGCCACGGAGCCGGCCGTCGGCAGCCGGGTCGCGGCCAGCTCGGCGAACGGCGCCGTCACCGCCCTGAACCCGGTCGTGCCGGGCAGGTCCCCGGGTGGCACGACCGGCTCGGCGGAGGTCGCCAGGACCGTCTCGACGAAGGCGGCCCAGTCCGGCCGCCGGCTCGCGCCGATCCGGGCGGCGGGCCGCTCGGCTGCGGACAGGCCCCGCGACCACCAGGGGTCCGCAGCCGGTCCGGCCACAGTGCTTACCGACGGACTGATCACAGCGCTGAGGGTGGCAGCAGACGCCCGACTCGCACAAGAGGCCCTTCGAACCTCCGCATCGGACTCCGAATCTCTACGGGTCCACCCCGACGGTAGTGGTGGTGACTGACAGTCAGCAGAAAGGTGCCGCGCTCGCGCGTCCGACCGAGCTCGCATCGCTAACTCCGTTCGGAGGCCCCGGCGAGCAGCGGCACGGCCGCCTCCTGCGTCGCCTGGGCTGCGGCCAGTTCTCGGGCGGCCAGTTCTCGGGCGTACAGGTGGAGGAGCCTGGGCAGGGCGTACTGCGCGGTGTGCGCGGTGACCTCGCCACTCGGGGAGATGACCACGCTGGTGTCCACCAGGGCTTCGAGCCGGCGTAGCGCGCGGCCGGGGTCGCAGCCCAGGGCCGTGGCGGCGTCGTCCCGTGTGAAGGGCCGGGACAGTGGTAGCCGGCAGAGGCGGAGGACGGCCGTGCGGACCTGCTCGGGCAGGTCCCGCCAGCAGTCGGCCAACCGGGAACGGACGGTGAGATCACCGGCGGCCAACTCGTCCAGCACCGCGTGGGGTTCGGCCAGCCGGTCGGCGAACTCCCGGAGCGGGAGGTGCAACAGGACGGCGAGGCGCAGACCGGCGACCCGGACGGCCAGCGGCAGCAGGCCGCTCGCGGCCACGATGCGTTCGGCGGCGGCACGGTCGCCGGCCAGCCGGTCCGGGCCGATGATCCGGCCGAGCAGGTCGAGGGCCTCCGGCGGGGAGTACAGCGGGAGGCCGAGGCGGTCCACCGAGGCCAGGCCGGCCAGCGGGGTCCGCGAGGTCACCAGGGCCGCGCTCGCCCCGGCGCCGGGAAGCAGCGGCCGGACGGCCGACTCGTTGGGTGCGTCGTCCAGCACCAGCAGGATGCGGCGGTCCGCCAGCCAGGCCCGCCAGCGGGCGGCGGCCTGCGCGATGTCCTCCGGGAGCGGGCCGGGAAGGCCGGTGAGCCGGGCGAGTTCGGCCAGGACGGCGGCGGTCGGCCGGGCGGCGCGGCGCTCGTCACGCAGAGCGACCAGCACCCGGCCGTCCGGGAACTCCTGGTGCAGCCGGTGCGCGACGTGGACGGCGAGCGCGGTCTTCCCCGTACCGCCGGGCCCGACCGCGACCACCGTCCGCCCGCCGCCGCTGTGCAGCGCGTCAACCAGGGCGGCGACCTGCTGGATCCGGCCGGTGAAGTCGGCGGTGTCACAAGGAAGGCTGTCGGCGGACACGGTGTGCGGGAGTCCCCTGGGCGGCGCGCCCGGCGCCCGGCGCTCGGCAGGGCCGGACTGCTGGGCCAGCATCGAGCGGTACAGCGCCTGCAGCGCAAGGCTGGGGGCGAGGCCGAGTTCGCGGGCCAGCTGCTGGCGCAGGCCGTCGTACGCGGCCAGAGCCTCGGTCTGCCGGCCGGTGCGGTACAGCGCGGTCAGCTGGGCGGCGCGCAGGCGTTCGCGGAGCGGGTGGCGGTCGACCAGCTCGCGGACGGTGTCGGCCACCTCCTGGGCGTTGCCCAACGCCAACTCGGCTTCCGCCCAGTCCTCCTGGACGGCGATCCGACGTTCGGACAGCAGATCGGCCTCGGCGCGCAGCAGCTCGGAGCCGGGCAGCTCGGGCAGTGGCGAGCTCTGCCACAGGTCGAGCGCCTGCCGGAACAGGCGGGCGGCCTCGGCGTGGGCGGCGCGGGCGGCGTGCTCGCGGCCGGCCCGGGCGAGCGCGCGGAACCGCAGGGCGTCCAGCTCCGGCTCGGCGACCTTGAGCAGGTAGCCGCCGAGGGTGTGGGTGAGCCGGTCGTCGCCGCCCGCCGACCCGAGCAGCCGACGGACGGCCCAGACGTACAGCTGGAGGTTCTTGCGGGCCGTCCGGGGCGGCTCCTCCGGCCAGACCGCCTCCATCAGCAGGTCGACGGAGACCCGGGTGTTGGGACGGCAGAGCAGAGTGGCGAGCACCAGCCGCTGCTTGGGCGGGCCGAGCGGCATCGGTCGGCCGTCGACCTCGACGGCGAGCGGGCCGAGGATGGCGAAGCGCACGGTGCCCGGTAGCGGCGCGTGATCCGGCGGCTGCATGGTGGCTCCCCTTCGGCGGACGGTTCCGGGCCGGCCTGGAACTCTCCGTCCGACCGTGCGCGTCCGATGCTGCCGCCGCGCGGGTGGAGCGACATCGGGCACCGGCCCCCGTGTTCTTGCCGTGACCCCCACCAGTCGGGCCGGGACCACCCACGGAGTCCGGTCCTATACCTGCACCGCCTCGGGGAGCGCCGACGCGGGCGCGGCCTCGCGCAGCTGCCGGGCCGCGCGCAGGGCCCACGGCGCGGCCAGCGCCACGGCGCCGAGCGCGGCCGCGTCCAGCGCCCAGAGCGCCGGGTGGACCCCGAGAGCGTCGCCGAGGGCGCCGCCGGCCAGCGCGCCGGACATCGCCGCCGAAGCCGTCAGCACGTACAGCGCGGCCATCGTCCGGCCCATCGCGTCCTCGGGGACGTCGACGCCGAACACCGTGACCAGGGCCACGTTCGCGATGGCGGCGAAGAACACCGGCAGGCCGATGCCCAGGGCCGCGCAGGCCGTCGCCAGCGGCACCGGGCCCGCCGCGAGCGGCAGCAGCGGGGTGCACGCCATCGCCCCGGCGAAGCCCGCCACCACGAGCTGCCGAGGATCACGGCCCGGGCGCAGCAGCCGGCTCGCCACGGCCGATCCGGTCAGCCCCATCGCACCGGACAGGACGAAGGCCAGCCCGTAGGCGCCGGTCGGCACGTGGACGGTGCGCAGCAGGAACGGCGCGGTCAGCGCGTCGACCCCGGCCAGCGAGGCGGCCGGGACCGCCACGAACACCAGCAGCGCGCGGTGGAACGGGTGTCCGGCGAAGAACCGCAGTCCACCGGCCGCCCAGCGCAGCGACCCGCTCCCGTCCCGGCCCGCCCCGCGCGGCAGCTCGGTCGGCGCACTCATGCTCAGCAGGGCCAGCACGCTGAGGAGGTAGCTGACGGCGTCCACGGCCAACGCCGCCGAACCGCCGAACCCGGCGATGACCGGGCCGACCAGGACCCGCGCGACCATGGCCGCGCCGAACTGCCCGGCCTGCAGCCGGGCCCGGACCGCTCCGATCGTCTCCGCGCCGACCAGCTGTCGCAGATGGACGAAGTAGAGGGACCCCAGCAGCGTCGCGACCGCGCCCTGGACCACGTCGAGCGCGATCAGCCAGCCGATCGAGGCGGCGTGCCGGGCGAGGCCGAGGGCGACCACGCCGACCACCAGCGCGGAGAGCGTGTCCAGCGCCAGCAGGGCGCGCCGAGGACGGGTGATCCGGTCGGCGAGGGCCCCGGCGGGCAGACCGAGCAGGATGACCGGCAGGGTGGCCGCCGCACCGATCAGACCGAGCTGGCCGGCCGAAGCGCGGAACTCGACCACGGCCACCAGGGGCAGGGCGATCCCGGTGAGGACCGAGCCGAACGTGGAGGCCGTCTGCCCGGCCCAGTAGAGGTTCAGATCGCGGTGGAGGTTCGGCTCGCGGTGGAGGTTCGGCTCGCGGTGGAGGTTCGGCTCGCGTTTCACTGTGCTTTCCCGTTTCACGGTGCTCCCCTGGGAGGTACGGCCGCCCGGCCCGGTCTGACGGCGGGTCGGTCAGCCGAGTGCGTCGACCAAGGACGGCGCGTTGACACCGGACAGCGCGTCGACCGTGAACAGCGGGTCGGGCCGGGGTGCCAGCAGCTGGGTGAGGAAGAGCAGGACGCCGGCCGAGCCGCTCCACAGGTCGGCGCTGAAGCGCAGCAGCTGATCGCCGAGGATCCGCACGCCGCTGGGGTGCGGGACGGCGTACTTGAACAGGCCCCGGCCCGCCCGGAGCGCGTCCTGCCGGTCGGCCGGGTCGCCGGTGGCGTCGGCGTGCTCGGCGAGGGCGAGCCCGAGGCCGGACAGCCCCTGGTAGAGGCCGGGCATGACGGTGAACGTGGTGCGCAGGGCGGCGAGCAGCCGGGGCCGGGCGGCGCTGAGCCGCTCGTCCTCGACGACGCGCAGGTAGCGGCCGACGGTGTGCAGCATCCCGGCCGAGCCGCTGTACAGGTAGGGCAGGGTGCGCTGGTCGGTGACGGAGATCGGGAAGGTCATCCCGAGTTCGTCGGGGAAGGACTCCCGGTCGAGTTCGGCGTGCAACAGGCCCACGCCACGGGCGAGATGGCGTGGGTCGCCGGTGACGGCGGCGAGCTGCTGGAGCATCAGCGCGAGTCCGCAGCGGCCGTGCACCAGGCCGGTGGCGTCGTCGGCGCCGAGGTGCGGCAGCAGCAGGTCGTCCGGGGGCAGCGCCTCGGCGAGCGCGAGCGCGCGGTCGACATGGTGCTCGTCGCGGGTGTGGCCGTACAGGGCGAGATGGGCCAGGGCCACTCCGGCGGAACCGCCGTAGAGGGTGGCGCAGCTCTCGGTCAGCGGGTGTCGGTCGGCGGTGTCGAGCAGGGCCCGCGCCTCGTCGAGCCGGCCCTGGTCGGCGAGCACCCGGGCGATCCCGGCGAGACCGACGTAGAGGCCGGGCGCCAGGGCGTCGGCCCCGGCCAGCGCCTCGCGGCCGAGCCGCGCCAGCACCCCTTCGGGGAGCGGCCGACCCGCCCGGTGCAGGGCGTGCACGACGCCGGCGGCGCCGTAGGCCAGGCACAGGGTGTTGGTCTGGTACCCCTCGGCGATGGTGGGGAACATCCGGGCCGGGTGCCCGGCATCGGCCATGGCGAGCAGACCGTCGGCTATCCGGTCCCGCAGGTCGGCGAGGTGGGTCTGCGGGTCTGCGGCCACCTCCTCGGGGCCTGGCAGCTGCGGGCCGGCCCCGGGCCGGTGGAACCGGGTGACGCGGGCCCAGAGCCGGTCCGGGACGGGCCCGGACTCCGTGACGTCGTGGCGCAGATGGGCGAGCGCGTCGGGATTGCGCCGGACGACCTGGTGGAACGGGCCGACCAGCAGCTGCGCGAGGGCCGACAGGCCGTACTCGTCGTGCACCGCGAGGTCGTCCGCGACGAGGGCCTGCGGGGGCGCGTAGCCGGGGGTGCCGAGGGGCGTGAAGGCGGCGCCCGGGCGGTGAGCCGCCTCGAAGTCGACCAGGCGCACGTGGTCGTCCTCGTCCACCAGGACGTTGCCCGGACTCACGTCGACGAACAGGTAGCCGCAGCGGTGCAGCCGTTGCAGCGCCTCCTCGACCCCGGCGACCAGCCGCTCGCAGCGGGCGAAGTACGCGGCCTGGTCGGCGGGCGTCCGACCGGCCGTGAGCATCGGGTGGTTGGCGGCCATCCAGTGGTTCATGATCGTGCCGTCGACGAACTCGGTGACCAGGAAGTCGTGTTCCCACCGGCGGAAGTACGCCAGCGGCTCGGGCGCCAGACCCGGCGCGGCCTCGTGCAGGGCCCGCAGGGTCCGCCACTCCGCGCGCAGCCGCTCGGGCGCGGTGACGCCGTCCTCCACGACGCCGCTGTGCGCCCTGGCCTCCTTGATGAACACCGTTCGGCCGGTGGCCTGTTCGGTGCCACGGTAGGTGCCCCCGGAATTGCTGTGCCGGATCGCCTCCTCGAACACGAAGCCGTTGAAAGCCGTCGGCCCGGCAGCCGCCGAACTCGTCGTGCCACGGCTCGCGGCGGTCGGCCGGGCGAACGGATCGGTGATCCCGTCCGGCAGTTGGAAGCGGACGCCGCGCTGGTCCTCGACCAGCCGGCCGCCACCGTCCCGGACCAGCGGCAACCGGGTGCCGTCGGCCTGCACCCGGGCCTGGTGGGTGAAGGCGCCGTAGCGGTAGTGGACCGTACGGGAGCCCGGGAAGCGCCGGTCGGTCAGGATGTACGGTCCGTCCTCGTCGGCCAGTGCCGCGCTCAACCGCTCCATCAGCAGGCGGGCGGCGGCGGTGTCCGCCGGGTAGGCGGCGACGAACTTCCCGCTCTGTGGACGGGACGCGTGCTTGTGGTGGGTCCAGTGGTGGAAGGTCTGCGAGGCCAGGTGCTTGAACGGCACGCCGTGCTCGAAGCAGACCTCGGCGGCGAGGTCGAGCACCTGGCTCAGCCGGTCCGGGCGCGCGGAGACGTGGACCTTCCAGCCGTCCGTCCCGGCGCGGACCTTCTCGCGGTACCACATGGTCCACACCCCGGACTCGGCCCGGTGCCAGCCCTCGGGGACCCGGCTCGGGCGGAAGAGCTCACCACGCGAGCCGATGGTGTCCAGTGGCGCGTAGAAGTCCGGATCCGCGACCGCGTATCCGATCAGCTGGTTCATGAGACCTCTCCAGGAGCGCGACAGCGGCGGGCCGTTCGGGAGCGGCGGGGCGCGGCCGGGCCGTACGGAGGCGAGCCGGCCGCGTCCCGTGCCGGTGGCGTGCCCCGCAGCCGTCGGGCTGCGGGGCACGCCACCGGGCGGGGTGTCGCTCAGGCGCAGGCGGCGAGGCTGACGGTGCTGCCCGCCAGCTGGGACGGCGGGGCGTCGACGCCCTGCAGCGCGAGCACCTCCTCGGCGTGCGCCTCGACCTCGGACTCGGTCTCGTCGATGGTGGGCTCGTTGATGTCAGCCATGGTCTTCTCCTTCTCCCGGAACGGAAGGCCGGGCGGTCGGACCATCGAGGATGACGGCCGCCCTTGCCATGTCCCAGAAGCTAGGCCGGGGCGGTCCAGAGGCGGCCTAGCCCTGCTATGCGGCCGGTATGCGCCGCTGCGGCGGCCGGACTTCCAGCCCGCCCCCGGCTTCCGGTGAGCCGCCTGCCCTCAGGCCTGCAGGACGACCTTCCCAACCTGCTCGCCGGCCTCCACCACCCGGTGTCCGGCGGCCGCGTCCGTCAGCGGCAGGATGCGGTCCACCACCGGCTTGACGACGCCCGACTCGATCAGCGGCCAGACGTGCTCGCGCACCGCCGCGACGATCGCCGCCTTCTCCGCCAGCGGACGGCCCCGCAGGTTGGTCGCCGCCACCGCGCCGCGCTTGGCGAGCAGCGTGGACAGGTTGATCTCGCCCGTCACCCCGCCCTGCAGGCCGATGATCACCACCCGGCCGTTCACCGCCAGCGCGTCCACGTTCCGCTGCAGGTACTTGGCGCCCATGATGTCCAGGATCACGTCCACCCCGGCTCCGTCCGTGGCCTCCCGGACCGCCTCGACGAAGTCCTGCTCGCGGTAGTTGATCCCGACGTCCGCGCCCAACTCCGCACAGCGCGCCAGCTTCTCCGCGCTGCCCGCCGTCACCAGCACCCGCGCACCGACCGCCTTCGCCAACTGGATCGCCATCGTCCCGATCCCGCTCGCCCCGCCGTGCAGCAGCACCGTCTCGGCCGGCCGCAGATGGGCCACCATGAACACGTTGGACCAGACCGTCGCGGCCACCTCGGGCAGCGCGGCGGCCTCCACCAGGCTCAACCCCTTCGGTACGGGCAGCAGTTGGCCCACCGGAACGGCGACCAGCTCCGCGTATCCGCCGCCGGACAGCAGCGCGCACACCTCGTCGCCCACCGCCCAGCCGGACACCCCGGCGCCGAGCGCGGCAATCCGGCCCGAGCACTCCAGCCCGGGGTAGGGCGACGCACCGGGCGGCGGGTTGTAGAACCCCTGACGCTGCAGCAGGTCGGCCCGGTTCACGGCCGTCGCGGCCACCTCGACCAGCACCTCACCCTCGGCGGGTACCGGATCGGGCACCTCCGCCCAGGTCAGTACCTCTGGACCACCGGGCTCGGAAATCATGATTGCTCGCATGCCCGCCACGCTACGCCGCGACGGCCGTCCGCTCCCAGCACTCCCGCGCGTGCGCCCTGCCCGACAAAGGTCGAGCCGTACAAGGATCAGGCCGTACGAGGGCCAGGCCGTCCGAGGATCCGTCCGGGTGGCGTCGCCCAGTACGCCGACCAGACCGTCCCTGGCCGCCTGGTCGATCACCTTGCGCTGCGGGTCGACGACCACGATCGACTCCTTGGCCACGCCCTGCCCGAGCAGGGTGTCGACGGCGCTGCGCCCCTTGGTGCCGTACCCGACAACGACGGTGTGCTCCCGCACGGTTGACCTCCAGCGGTTCAGCCGCCACTGCTTGCGGGTACGTCGGTGAGCACCTCGAGCGTGGTGCCGACCAGGATGATCAGGAAGACCACCCGCAGTGGCGTGATCACCAGGATGTTGGTGAGCCGGGCACCGGCGCTGACCGGGGTGATGTCGCCGTAACCGGTGGTCGAGAGGGTGACGGTCGCGTAGTACGCGGCGTCCAGGAAGCTGAGCGTGCCGCCCGCGTTGTCGTGGTAGCCGGACCGGTCCAGCCAGACGATCACCGTGGTGGCGGCCAGCACGCTGATCGCCAGCGCCAGCCGTAACCCGACCTGCCGCAGCGGCGGTGCGGCCTGCCGGGCGGGCAGCAGGATGCCGTCCACTTCCGGCCCGCTCTCGCCCCGGGGGCGGAGCAGGGCCGGGCGGCGCGTCACGGGGTCGCCAGCAGCTCGACCCGGGCACCGGACGGCAGGCCACCGGGCGGGACGACCGCGAGCGCCTCGGCCAGCGCGAGACCACGCAGCATCGCCGGGCCGTCGAAGGCGAGCGGTGCGACACCGCGCTCGGTCCGGACCACCGGCAGCAGCCGGGTGTCGGTCGGGTGTCCCGGGAGAACGGCGGCGGCGGTCTCCGGCAGCGCGACGGGCGTGGGGCGCCCGGACAGGCCGTGCAGCAGCGGCAGCGCGAGCGTGACGGTACCCGCGACGGCGGCCAGCGGGTTGCCCGGCAGCCCCACCAGGTGGCGCCCGCCCGGCAGTTCGGCGAGCAGCATCGGGTGCCCCGGACGGACGCAGACACCGTCGACCAGCAGTCGGCCGCCGGCCTCCGCCAGGGCCGCGTGCAGGAAGTCGACCGGTCCGGCGGCAGTGCCGCCGGTGGTGATCACCACGTCGGCGGGCGAGTGCCGGACGGCGTCCCGGAGCAGCCCGAGATCGTCCCTGACCTGCCGTCGGCCGAGCAGCTCGGCACCGGAGGCCCGCAACCACGGCGGCAGCAGCGGGCCGAGCGCGTCCCGGACCAGCCCGGCGAGCGGGAGGCCGGACTCGACGAGTTCGTCGCCGAGCACCAGGAGTTCGACGGTCGGACGGCGGTGCACGGTGAGGCTGTCGTGCCCGCAGGCGGCGGCGAGGCCGAGCACCGCCGGGGTGACGGGCGTGCCCGCCGGGAGCAACGGCTCGCCGCGCCGGCACTCCTGGCCGCGCGGGCGGACGTCCTGCCCGGGGGGCACCGAGCTGCCCAGCGCGTGCAGCAGCCCGGGCGCGGTGCCGGTGACGGGCGCGGTGCCGCCCGGTGCGAGGCGGCCGTGCTCGCGCCGGAGTACGCCGGTGGCGCCGGGTGGGAGCTGGGCGCCGGTGGCGATCTCCACCGCCTCGCCGTCGGCGATCGGTGCGGCGGGCTGTCCGGCGAGGACCCGTCCGGCGGTCCGCCAGGGGCCCGGGCCGGAGACCGCCCAGCCGTCCATCGCGGAGGTGTCGAAGGCGGGCAGGTCGGTCAGCGCGGCGAGCGGCGCGGCCAGGGTGTGGCCGAGCGCGTCCGCGAGCGCCACGTCGAGCGCGGGCAACGGCCGACGGCCGGCCAGCCGGGCGGCCCGGCGGGCCTGCGGCCAGGGGCAGTCGCGCAGGTGCTGCGGCGTCGGTACGGCTTCGGTCACGTCGGAGAGCGCGGTCAGCCCGTTCACGCCGGTCCCGCTTGGGGATGGGCAGGGGCTGTATCTGCGTCGGCGGGGGCTGTGTCTGCGTCTGCGTCCGCGGCCCAGCGTTCGGCGAGCGCGGCCGTGCGGTCGCTCGCCGCCTTCACAGCGGCCGGGCCGCCGCCCTGCTGGGCTGCGGCGTAGCCGATCAGGAAGGCCGTCAGCGGGGCGGCCGGGCGGGCCACCCCGTGCGCGACCACCCGAGCGAGGTCGAGCAGCCCCCGCACATCCACCTCGAGGTCGATCCCCAGTTCGGTGCTGACCTCGGTGACCCAGTCATCCAGCGTGCGCTCCATGGCCCCCATGCTGCCTGATCCGGCGCCGCATGGAAGGTTCCGGGGATGACCATCGCGCGTCGTTTCCCTCACCACCGGGGCTGACGGGCCGTGCGGAGAGCCCGTCAGCAGCCCTCCCGGCGGCTCTCCGCGCGCTCCCGCTCGCGGGCCTGCGCGAGCTCCTCCCAGGTGTCGCAGTCGTACGCCACCCCGGCCGGGTCCGCCAGCCGTACGGTGTGCAGCGGGGCGGTCAGGCGGCGCAACGGGAGTCCGGCCGGGTCGCCGAGAGCGGCGAGCGAGGCGCGCAGCGCGGCCGTCCGGTAGGCGGCGGCCAGCGGCTGGTCGCGGCCGGCGGCGTCGACCAGCAGCGCCGCGTCCGGCCGGTCAGGGTCCTCGGAAGGGTCCTCGGGGGCATCGCCGAGAGCCGCGAGCAGGCGGATGACAGTCGGCCGGTCGAGGAAGGGCAGGTCGGCGGCGAGCAGCAGCACCCGGTCGGCGGTCACGTACCCGAGCCCGGCGGCGACCGCCGCGACCGGCCCGCCGCCGGGCGGCTGCTCGCGCGTCCAACGCACCCCGTCGCGTACGGTCTCCCGCCACGGCCCGACCACCACGGTCGTCCCCGCGTCGGGGCAGGCGGCGAGGACCCGGTCGAGCAGGCTCCGCCCGCCGACCAGCAGGGCCGGCTTGTCCGCCCCGCCGAGCCTGCGGGCACCGCCGCCCGCCAGCACCATCGCGTCGTAGGCCGTCATACGCCAAGTATCGGCGGTACCGCCCCAGAGCCTGGCTGAAAACCTGGCCCTCAGGGTTCGTCGACGATCTCGGCGTCGATGATGCCGTTCTCGTCGGGCTGCGGTGCGCGGCGTTCCAGGGGGTGGCGGGCGGTGTTGGCGGCGGCTCCCAGCTCCAGGATCGCGGGGAGGGTCAGGCCGCCGTAACGCTCGTTGACCGCCGCCACCAGCGCCTCGGCGTCGTGCGGGTGGTCCGCGAGGGCCTGGTCGAAGTCCTGCAGGTACTCGCCGGTGAAGGAGATCACCCGCATCGCGTCGTCGTCCGCGCCGGGCGCCCGGTGGCCGGCGATCACCCGCTCCACGCCGAGGTCGGCGATCCGGGCCAGGTTGTGGATCCACTCGGCGCGCTGGGCGGTGTCGGTGTCGGCCGTCCAGACGTGGGTGCCGTTGTAGACGAAGTCACCGGCGACGACGGTCCGCGCGGTCGGGACGTGCACCAGGGTGGACGCGCCGCAGTCGGCCTGGCCGAGGTGCAGCACCCGGATCAGCTGGCGGTCGATCATCAGCGGCTGCGGCAGCAGCGGCGCGGGCAGCAGCGGCTGGTCCGGGATGTCGTCCCCGTACACCGGCTTCCACTGGGCCACCTTGGCGGCGGCCGTCCGGGCGATGGCGTCCACCACCGGCGGTGCGGCCAGCAGCTGGGCCTCGGGGAAGAGCCGGAGCACCTCCTCGACGCCGAAGTAGTGGTCGGGGTGCTGGTGGGTGATCACGATGGCCAGCAGCCGGCGGTCCTTGCCGGCGATCCACTCGGCGAGTTCCCGGCCGGCGCTGCGGGTGAGCTGGGCGTCCACCAGGATCGCGGTGCGCTCGCCGATGATCAGGCTGGAGGTGGCGAAGAACGCCGTCTCCGGGCCGGTGAACACGTCGACCCGCAGCGGAGCGGGGGCCGGAGTCCCGGTGCCGCCACCGGCCGGTTCGGCTCCGGCGGTCTGGTCGGTCGGGGACGGCGTCACATCGGCTCCCTGGTCGGCTCGGCGGGCCCAGGCCGGGTCCCGTACGGGACCAGCTTGGGATCACCGACCCCGGATTGCCGGTTAGGCGCGCCCAACGGCTCCCCCGGCCCGGCCCTGCGCCGGATCGGCACGGGCAACAGCAGAGCGTCCCGCCCGTTCAACACCGAAGGGCGGGACGCTCGATCGCAGACCGGGATGCCGGCTGCTTACTTCTGCTTCTTGCCGGTGAGCTTGTTGATGCGGGAGGTGATGCCCCAGCCGGTGACGCGGAAGAGGGCTTCGATGAGGATGTTGCGGCTCATCTTGGAGG
>NZ_JARXZC010000050.1 GCF_029894335.1 Kitasatospora sp. MAP5-34
CTTCAAGCCGCTCTCGCAAGCTCTCCGGGCGCTTCGTTCGTTCTTTCGTGTTTCCAGCTTAGCAGATGATTTCCGCTCCGTTTTCCGGAGTTTCACTCACCAGACTCGCTTTTCTTCGCCCCTCTCGGTGCGACTCCGGAACTGTACGTGGGACGGCGTCCCACAAGCAAATCGCCCCCGCCGGGTGATCCGGACAGGGGCGATCTGGGATGAACGAGTGGAGCCAGGAGCCTCGGTCAGTGGACCTCGGTGATCTCTGGGCCACGGGCGAAGGGGTCGAGAGCGGCGCCGCCGAAGCGGGAGCCCTCGGTCTCCGTGACGCCGCCGTCGGCGACCATCTGGGCATCCTCGGGGAGCTTGAGGACGATGGGGTCGCGCGGCGCCATCGGTGTCTCGCCTCGGACCACGACGGTCTGCTGGAAGACCTGCTCCAGGACGCCGGCCATCTCCGGCTGCACGGCGGCCTGGCCGGAGATCACTCCGCGCAGGAACCAGCGCGGACCGTCACAGCCGACGAAGCGGACCAGCTGGACGCCCTGCGTCCCGTCCGGCAGCTGCACCGGTACCTGGGCCCGGAGGTGCCAGCCCAGCGGGCCTTCTTCCTCTTCGACCAGCCCACCCTGCTGGGTGATACCGGTGGCGATCTCGTCGCGGACCTCGCCCCAGATGCCCTCGGACTTGGGGGCGGCGAAAGCCTGCAGCTGGATCGCGCTGTTGCCGAGGACGAGGGTGGCGGCCACGATCGCATCGCCGGCCACCTCCACCCGGAGCTCCATGCCCTCCACACCGGGGACGAGGAGACCGCCGAGGTCGACTCGGCCCTCCTCCGGGTTCTCCAGCTCGGACATGTCCCACGGACCGTCCGGGCGCGGAGCCGGCGGCAGGCCGACCCGGTCCGCCGGGTCAAGGTCTGTCTGGTTCTCGCTCTCGGAGTCGGCGGAACCTTCGACGTCATCGGGCGTCTCGTCGGCGCTGATGGCGTCGTCGGCGAGCTGCTCGACAGCGTCCTCGCTCTTCTGGCGACGACGGAACACGGTCACTGTCCTTCCCGGTCGAAGACCGAAGCGAATACCTGCTCGGCCACTGCGAGGTCGCGGGCCGAGGTCGCGGGCATGCTAGACCGCGGCATGACCGCCGGTCGACCCGAACCCACCTTCGGCACGTGCCGACCCGGGCAGCTCGGCCACCTCATGGAAGCGCGCCTTCTCGACCTGCTGGATCACCAGCTGGGCGATGCGGTCACCTCGGCGGAAGCTGACCCCCTCGCGCGGGTCCAGATTGACGACGATCACCTTGATCTCACCACGGTACCCGGCATCGACCGTCCCTGGGGCGTTCACAAGGGCAACACCGCAACGAGCAGCGAGTCCCGAACGCGGGTGCACGAAGGCGGCGTAGCCGTCCGGGAGGGCGATCCCGATCCCGGTGGGGAGCAGCGCGCGCTCACCCGGCGCCAGCTCGGCGTCGATGGTGGTGCGCAGGTCCGCGCCGGCGTCGCCGGGGTGCTCGTACGCGGGAAGGGGGATTTCGGGGTCGATCCGCCGGATCAGGATGTCTACCGGCGGACGGGCGGTGGTGCTCACGGGTTCACCTCGAAGGCTCGGGCGCGCTTGATCAGGTCCGGGTCGTCCAGGACGTTCTTGATGTCCTCGGGACGACCGTGCGAGGTGAAGTGTTCCAGCTTCACCTGGACGAAGAGCGCCTGAGCCCGGATCGCGACCGGTCCGTCCGGACCACCGATCCGTCCTTCCGCCGCGCCGTAGATCTTCCGCCCGTGCACTCCGGTGACCCAGGCGCTGATGTGGAGCGCGGAGTCCACCGGGACGGGACGGACGAAATCGGTCTCCAGTCGACCGGTCACCGACGGAGCGTGCAGCAGCCAGCTGAGACTGCCGAGGGTCTCGTCCATCGCCGTCGCCAGCAGGCCGCCGTGGGCCAGACCGGGAGCGCCCTGGTGAGCCACGCGCACGGTGAACTCGGCGGTCACCTCCAACCCTTCGCCGGCTGTGACCACCAGCTGGAGCCCCTGCGGGTGCTGGGGGCCGCAGCCGAAACAGTGGTCGTAGTGCGAGCCGAGCAGCGACCCGGGGGCCGGTGCCTCGGGGGCCCGGGGCGGCAGCACGGCGTCTGCGGGTGGCGTGGTCGGTGCGAGGACGACAGCCCGGACGGGGGTGGGCTGGTCCACGCCCTGAGCCGCAGCTGGGGTGGTGTCGGGTCTGTTCACAGGCGCGACCCTACCGCCGGGTAGCCACGCTGCGGCAGGGGCGGCGCCGGGCCCGCGACACCGAGCGCCCAGAATGGGGGCATGTACGACGAACGCCTTACCGTCCCCCGCTCGTGGTGGCTGCTCTCGGTGGCCTGCGGGCTCTCAGTCGCGCTGATCCTGCTGCGTTACGACGCGGTCGCCGCCCTGGTCGGCCTGGTGGTCGGGATCGTGGCCGGCGCCGCCGCGCTCAGCAGCTACGGCTCCGCGCGGATCCGCGTGGTGCAGGGTTCGCTGGTCGCCGGGCAGGCGCGCATCCCGGTCAGCGCCCTGGGCACGGCCCACCCGCTCACCCCCGCCGAGGCCGTCGCCTGGCGCTCCGTGAAGGCGGACCCCCGGGCCTTCATGCTGCTCCGGAGCTACGTGCCGACCGCCCTTCGGATCGAGATCACCGATCCGAAGGACCCGACGCCGTACGTCTACCTGTCGACCCGCTCGCCGCAGCGGCTCGCCGAGGCGCTGACGGCCGAGCGGCAGAGCACCGGCCGCTGAGCGGGTCCGCCGGTCGCGGCAGGGGCGCCGGCGGCTCGCAGGCGGAGCTGCCGGGCCCGGAAACGGCGGAGGGACGGCTCCGCGGTTGCGGGACCGTCCCAGTACTCCAGCCGTGCTGTTTTCCCTGTGCAGGACTCTCCTGCGGGTGCGATCGCCTGGACGATCGCCGGTTCAGCCTCCGGTCCCGTTGTTCAAGACCGGTCGGGGCGCTGTACCGAGCCGACGGGTGACCGTCGGGCCCGGGTCGGGCCGGCCGACTGCTCAGTCACAGTCCCGGCAGATGGGCTGACCGTTCTTCTCACGGGCCAGCTGGCTGCGGTGGTGCACCAGGAAGCAGTTCATGCAGGTGAACTCGTCCGCCTGGCGGGGCAGGACCCGAACCGAAAGCTCCTCGTTCGAGAGGTCGGCGCCCGGAAGCTCCAGCCCCTCGGCCGCGTCGTACTCGTCGACGTCGACGTTGCCGCCGGACTTCTCGTTACGCCTGGCCTTCAGCTCCTCGATGCTGTCCTCGTTGAGGTCGTCATCGGTCTTGCGTGGGGTGTCGTAGTCCGTTGCCATGTTTCGCTCTCCCCCTTTGGGTGTGTGCGGGTATCTCCAGCGCACGTAACGCACGGGGGGCCGGTCTTGTGCCCGACCCGAGGCCGAGATTTTGCCTTACTTCAAGCCCTGTTACTCAATCGACACCCAGTGGCAAGCACATCGGGGTGATCGAATATGGCCCGAACGGCCCGGCGCGGAGCTGTGAAGGGGGGCGCTCGGCGGCCGTCCGACTACTACCGGGAGTGACCGGAAGCCCGTCGTACGACCGGGAAGAGCCGGGCGGACCAAGGGGGCTGACAACTCGTCGCCAACTCCCCCGCGCCGCCTCCCGGTCACGTTCGGCGACTTTGCCACTCGAACGGGTGGTCACCCTACGAGATCATCCGAACGTGTCGTGCAACAAAGTGTGACCTTGATCACATCGAGGATTTTTCGGGCAAAATCCCGAAAATCCGTCACCCGAACCTACGCCACAACCTACTTCCTGGCGGCGTTGGCAGCCTTGCGGGCGAGCAGCGCGGCCTGTCGCTCGTCGAACTTCGAGGCCTGGGCGTCGAGGCCCTCGAGGAAGCGTCCGAGCTCGTCCTGGGCGAGCTGGCCCGCCGGGCCGAGGCCGCGGATCTCCATCACCTTGAGGTGGCGCAGCACCGGCTGCAGCACGTCGTCGTGGTGGATCCGGAGGTTGTAGATCCCGCCGATGGCGAGCTGGGCGGCGGAGCGTTCGAATCCGGGCATGCCGTGTCCGGGCATCCGGAAGTCGGTCACCACGTCGGCGATGGCCCGCATGGTCTGGTCCGGCGCGAAGTCCAGGGCGGCCTTCAGCAGGTTCCGGTAGAAGACCATGTGCAGGTTCTCGTCGTTGGCGATCTTCGCGAGCAGCTGCTCGCAGAGCGGGTCGCCCGCGTAGTGACCGGTGTTGCGGTGCGAGATCCGGGTCGCGAGCTCCTGGAAGGCGACGTACGCGACCGAGTGCAGCATGCTGTGCGCGTTGTCGGACTCGAAGCCCTCCGACATGTGGATCATGCGGGCCCGCTCCAGCTCCACCGGGTCCACCGCGCGGGTGGTCAGCAGGTAGTCGCGGAGCGCTATACCGTGCCGGCCCTCCTCGGCCGTCCAGCGGTGCACCCAGGTACCCCAGGCACCCTCGCGGCCGAACATGGTCGCGATCTCGTGGTGGTAGCTGGGGAGGTTGTCCTCGGTCAGCAGGTTCACCACCAGGGCGACCCGGCCGAGCGGGGTGACCTTGGACTGGTCGAGCGCCCAGGCCTCACCGCCGAGCGCGCCGTCGAAGTCCCGCCCCTGGCTCCACGGCACGAACTCGTGCGGCATCCACTCCTTGGCGACCTTCAGGTGGCGGTTGAGCTCGGTCTCCACCACCTCTTCGAGCTGCAGGATCAGGTGGGCGTCGGTCCAGGCGGTGGAGGCGGTGCGCTGCACGGGTGCGATGGTCACGGCTGGTGCTCCTGAGGCGGGCAGAGACGGGTGGGACGCACAGATGGCCGGCGGAGCCGGACTGCTGCGACTCACTTACGGCTGCGTAGGTTACGTAACCGTAAGTTGTTCCGGAGCGAAATGACAAGCCGCCCCTGCCAGCACTTATGTCGTCTTGACAGGAGTGGCAGGGGCGGCCGGGGAAATGCGTAGATCGTCCGCATCCGGACGGATTCGGTGGACGGACGGGCGAAAGGGCGCAGGCGGCGTCCCACCGCCCGGGATCGGCGCTCAGGCTCCAGGGATGCGTACCCGGATCGTCAGGCCGCCTCCGGTACGCGGAGTGGCCTCGATGGCACCTCCGTGGGCCCGGACCACCGAGCGGACGATGGAGAGCCCGAGCCCGACCCCCTTGTCGCTGCGGGTGCGGTCGGCACCCTTCACCCGGCGGAACGGCTCGAAGATGTGCTCCAGCTCATAACCCGGCACCACCGGGCCCGTGTTGCTGACCACCAGCTCGCCACCACCGCCGGGAGCGGGCGCGGTGGAGATCTCCACCCAGCCGTCGGCGACGTTGTAGCGGACCGCGTTCTGCAGCAGGTTGAGCGCGATCCGCTCCAGCAGGACGCCGTTCCCGGCAACCGTGACGGGCTCCAGGGCGGGGCGCAGCACGACCTCGCGGCCGACCGCCTCCGGCCGGATCTGCTCCAGGGCGCGGACGGCGACCTCGGACAGCTCGACCGGGCGCCGGTCGGTCAGCTCGTTGTCGCTGCGGGCCAGCAGCAGCAGCCCCTCGACCAGCTGCTCACTGCGTTCGTTGGTGGCCAGCAGGGTCTTGCCGAGCTGCTGCAGGTCGGTCGAGGCGGCCGGGTCGGAGAGCTGGACCTCCAGCAGGGTCCGGTTGATCGCCAGCGGTGTGCGGAGCTCGTGCGAGGCGTTGGCGACGAAGCGGCGCTGGGAGTCGAAGGAGCGGTCCAGGCGGTCGAGCATGTCGTCGAAGGTGTCGGCGAGCTCCTTGAGCTCGTCGTCCGGTCCGTCCATCTCGATCCTGCGGTGCAGGTCCGAGCTGGCCACCTCGCGGGCGGTGCGGGTGATCCGGTTGAGCGGGCGGAGCACCCGGCCGGCCATCGCGTACCCGGCGGCGAACGCGATCACCGCGAGACAGACCAGGGCAGCGAGGGCCTTGCGGAGCAGCGTCGCCAGGGCCACATGGGCCTGGCTGGCCTGGACGTGCGTGAGGTACTGACTGAAGTTCGAGCCGCTGATCTCACTCCCGTCGGGGGCGACCATCTTGACGCCGGGGCCGAGGGTGAGGTTGGGGACGGAGTTCGTCACGTCCTGGAACGACTGCTTGACGAACCAGTACATCAGCAGCAGCAGCACGACCCCGGCCATCAGGAACATCCCGCCGTAGAGCAGGGTCAGCCTGATCCGGATGGTCGGGCGCAGCTGCAGCCAGCCGAGCAGCCCGTCGCCAGGGGTGTAGACCGGGGACTCGCGGCCGGGGACGGCCTGCACCACCGGGACCGACGCGGAGCCGGGCGTGGAACCGGGCTTTGGGCCGGGCTTCGGACCGGGCGAGCCGGACGGGGACTGCGCCGGGCGGGGCGGCACAGGGCCGCCGGCGGGCGCGCCGGAGGCCCCGCCGACGGGGGGCGGGGGGGTCATGACTTTCCTCTCGGATGCCAGGGTTTCGGATGGCGGGGGCTCGGATGACGGGGGCTCGGATGACGGGGGTGGCGGGCGGTGGGGGCCGGAAGCCGGCCGCAGCTGGTCAGATGCGGTAGCCGGAGCCCGGGATGGTGACGATCACGGCGGGGTCGCCGAGCTTGCGGCGCAGCGTCATGACGGTGACCCGGACGACGTTGGTGAACGGGTCGGTGTGCTCGTCCCACGCCTTCTCCAGCAGCTGTTCGGCCGAGACGACCGCGCCGCCCGCCCGCATCAGGACCTCCAGGACGGCGAACTCCTTGGGCGCGAGCTGGACGGGCTTCCCGTCCCGGAGCACCTCGCGGCGCCCGGGGTCGAGGGAGATCCCGGCCCGCTCCAGCACCGGCGGCAGCGGCACGGTCGCCCGGCGGCCGAGGGCCCGGACCCGGGCGACGAGTTCGCTGAAAGCGAACGGCTTGGGGAGGTAGTCGTCCGCGCCGATCTCCAGGCCCTCGACCCGGTCGCTGATGTCGCCGGAGGCGGTCAGCATGATCACCCGGGTGGCGAGGCCCTGCTCGACGACGCTCCGGCAGACATCGTCGCCGTGCACCAGCGGGAGGTCTCGGTCCAGGACCACCACGTCGTAGTCGTTGACGGCGATCCGCTGGAGCGCGGCCTCACCGTCGTAGACCACGTCGACGGCCATCGCCTCGCGGCGCAGACCGGTCGCGACGGCTTCGGCGAGCAACTGCTCGTCCTCCACGACGAGTACCCGCACGGTGGTTGTCCCTTCTCCAGGAGCGGCCCCACCGTGCCCCGCCCGTGCGGGTCACCGGCGTACGGACCTTTGGGCCGCCGGGTTCTCCCCACACACACGGGTCCGACGGTGGTTCCATCCTGCCTGGTCCCGGGTTAAAGCAGCGGTAAGCGGTGGGGCGACGCTTGGAGGACAGGGGTCGGCGGAGCCGGTAAGCGGTACCACCGAGCACCGAATGGACTGTGACGCAGGCAACTTTCTCGACTTCTTAGGTTTCCCTCCCCGGCGGGTGGGGAGGACAGCTTCACACCACGCGATCGGGCCGAGCGCCGGTCGCAACCACCCTCCGTGCGTTCATCCGCACCGGTTCAGGGGTCACGTGTCATCGGGAGCAGCCTTCGGCCGGCTCCGCGTCATCCGGGAGCACCATCCACCCGGGCGCTTCCGTTGGCTCAGCACCTCCGCTCCGGGGAACGCCGACCGTGCCCGTCCGACACAGCAAGGGGGCAGTATGGACGCCTTCACCGCCGGAATCCTGCAGCGCATAAAGAATGCCGAGCAGGACCTGCACCGCGCACTCGAGTCCGGTGACGAGTTCCTCGCCGAGGTCGAGCAGTCCGAACTGGACGACCTGCGCCGACTCGCCGCCGAACACGGCGTCGACCCGGTGCGGGAGATGCACCGCGCCGCCGCCTGACCCGGTCTCCCGACCGACCGACACCATCGCACCATCGCACCGGACTCACCGGACCACGTACCCCGAGAGCCGTAAGGGGTAGCTGACCCCGAGCCCTGGCGCCACGTATTCGTGGGCCAGGGCTCTTCGCTGCGGTGTGCCCGGCGGTCCCGGTCGTGCGAGCAGCCTCAGTCGTGCCAGGCGCCGAGTTCGTCAAGTCGGGTCTGGAGCGGCTCGAACACTCCGGGCGGGGCGGTCACCGTGAGGCCGCCGTGCGGCTCCTCGCCGGGGCGGCCCCCGGCGAGGGCGCCTGCCTCGCGGGCGATCAGGACGCCGGCCGCCATGTCCCAGGGCTGGAGTCCGCGCTCGTAGAAGGCGTCCAGGCGGCCGGCGGCGACGTCGCAGAGGTCGACGGCCGCCGCGCCGGCCCGGCGGATGTCGCGGACCTCCGGCATCAGGGCGTGCAGCACCTCGGCCTGGTGGACCCGGGCGTGCTGGACGTAGTTGAAGCCGGTGCCGACCAGGGCCTGCCCCCACGGCGGTGCCGGGCGGCAGGAGACCGGCCGCCGGTTCAGGAAGGCGCCGCCGCCGAGGACCGCGTGGAAGAGCTCGTCCCGGGCCGGGACGGCGACCACGCCGACCACCGCCCGGCCGTCGAGTTCGGCCGCCACGCTGACGCCCCAGGACGGCAGGCCGTAGAGGTAGTTGACGGTGCCGTCGAGCGGGTCGACCACCCAGCGGACGCCGCTGGTGCCGGGGCGGTCGGCGCCCTCCTCCCCGAGGTAGCCGTCGTCGGGGCGGCGCCCGCTGATCAGCTCCAGGACGAGCTTCTCGGAGGCCAGGTCCATCTCGGTGACCACGTCGACTGGGCTGCTCTTGGTCGCGGCGACGCCCAGATCGGCGGGCCGGCCGTCGCGGAGCAGGGCGCCCGCGCGGGTCGCGGCGTCCACGGCGACGTCCAGCAGCTCGGCCAGCAGCTCGGGGTTGGGCACGGGTGTCTCCTCCTGAAGGGGTGGTCAGCGCTCGGCGGCGGCGGGCCGGGGCGTACGGGGGTTGGGGCAGCAGGCGACGGCGCACACGTCGTGGCTCGCGCCCAGCGTGCCCAGGGCGCAGCGCTCCACGGGTACGCCCCGCTCGCTCGCCGCGCGCTCCAGCAGCAGTTCGCGGACGGCGGCGGTGAAGCGCGGGTCGGCGCCCACGGTGGCGGCGCGGGCGACCGGCAGGCCGAGTTCCGCCGCCTTGGCGCGAGCCTCGGTGTCGAGGTCGTACTTGACCTCCATGTGGTCGGAGACGAACCCGATCGGGACCATCACCGCCGCCGGGGCGCCCGCCGTGTGCAGGGTCTCCAGGTGCTCGCAGATGTCCGGTTCCAGCCACGGGATGTGCGGCGCGCCGCTGCGGCTCTGGAAGACCAGCTGCCACGGGCGGTCCGCGACACCGGTGGCCGTCGCCACGCCCTCGGCGACCAGCCGGGCCACCTCCAGGTGCTGGGCCACGTACGCGCCGCCGGGCGTGCCCCGGGCCGGGTCGTCGGGCGCACCGGAGGTTTCGGCCATCGAGACCGGGATGGAGTGGGTGGTGAAGGCCAGCCGGGCCTCGTCCCGGACCCCTGCGGGGAGCTCGGCGAGCGCGGCCAGGGTCGCGTCGATCATCGGCCGGACGAAACCCGGGTGGTTGTAGAAGTGCCGCAGCTTGTCCACCCGCAGCTCGGGCAGGCCCTCGCCGAGCAGCTGCTCCAGCGCGGCGGCGAGGTTCTCCCGGTACTGGCGGCAGCCGGAGTACCCGGCGTAGGCGCTGGTGGCCAGGACGAGCACCCGCCGGTGGCCGTCCTCGGCGATGTCGCGCAGGATGTCGACCAGGTAGGGGGCCCAGTTCCGGTTGCCCCAGTACACCGGCAGGTCGAGGCCGTGCTCGGCGAAGTCCTTGCGCAGGGCGGCCAGCAGATCACGGTTCTGCTCGTTGATCGGGCTGACGCCGCCGAACAGGAAGTAGTGCTTGCCGACCTCGGCCAGCCGCTCCTTGGGGATGCCCCGGCCACGGGTGACGTTCTCCAGGAACGGCACCACGTCCTCGGGTGCCTCGGGGCCCCCGAACGAGAGCAGCAGCAGCGCGTCGTACGGCGCGGGGTCGGTGGAGGTGAGCGTCTCGGACATGGCACCGATCCTGCCACTAAAGACCATGGGGGAAGGTGCCGGGCAGTAATCGTTTGCCACGGTTCGTAAGCTGTCAATGTGGCTCGTGCAGCTTACGAACCGCGCCTCGGACCGACCGTCAGACCACCCCGCGGAGCCCCTCGTGCTGTCCAGCTACCGCCAGATATTCGCCGCCCCCGGCACGCTGGCCTTCTCGTCCGCCGGCCTGATAGCCCGGCTGCCGATCTCGATGACCGGCATCGGCATCGTGACCATGCTGTCCCAGCTGCGCGGCTCGTACGGTCTCGCGGGCGCGGTCTCGGCGGTGCTGGCGCTCTCGCTGGCAGCCCTCGGCCCGCAGGTCTCCCGCCTGGTGGACCGCCACGGCCAGCGCCGGATCGCGCTGCCCGCCACCGGCCTGACCATCCTCGCGGCCGCCGCGCTGCTGCTCTGCGCGCGCTTCGACGCGCCCGACTGGGCACTGTTCGTCTGCGCGGCCGGGATGGGCCTGATGCCGAGCACCGGCTCGATGGTCCGGGCCCGCTGGGCCAACCTGTACAGCGCCGAGCCGCCCAGGCTGCACACCGCCTACTCGTTCGAGGCGGTGGTGGACGAGATCTGCTTCATCGTCGGCCCGATCCTGTCGATCGGCCTGGCCACCTCGGCCTTCCCGGAGGCGGGGGTACTGCTCTCCGGGATCTTCCTGACGGCGGGCATCCTGCTGTTCACCGCGCAGCGGCGTACCGAGCCGCCGATCCACCCGGGCGCGCACCGGGCGGGGCGGGCGGCGATCCGCTCGTCGGGGCTGCAGGTGCTGGTGGTGACCTTCGTGGCGACCGGCGCGATCTTCGGCTCGGTGGAGGTGGTCACGGTCGCGTTCGCGCAGGAGCAGGGGCACACCGCGCTCGCCAGCCTGGTGCTGGCGGTCTACGCGCTCGGGTCGTGCCTGGCCGGGGTGGTCTTCGGGACGCTCAGGCTCAAGGGCTCGATGGCCGGGCGATTCATCGGCGGGATCGCGCTGATGGCGGCCAGCCTGGTGCCGCTCGTGGTGGTCGCGGCGCTGCTGCGGGGCACGGCGGGGCTGGTCGCGGTCGGGGCGGCGCTCTTCGTCGCGGGGCTCTCCATCTCGCCGACGCTGATCACCGCGATGGCACTGGTGGAACGGCTGGTACCGGCCGCCCAGCTCACCGAGGGGATGACCTGGACGACCACCGGGCTGGCGCTGGGCGTGGCGCTCGGCTCCTCGGTGGCGGGCCTGGTGGTGGACCACTCGGGCGCCCCCACCGGGTACTGGGTGCCGCTGGCCGCCGCACTCTTCGCCGCGCTGACCGCGCTGGCGGGCCTGCCCCGGCTGCGGGCCGGGCTGGTCGCCGTGGCCCCTGCCGACCTGGCAAACGGTGGGACACAGGCATAGACCTGCGCCGGTGGAGTGGCTACGCTCCCCCCTACTCACTGGTAGGACGCGCGGGACTTCCACCGTCCCGGCCCCCGGAGCAGGAGGCACCCGCAATGCCGCAGGCCACCCCCGCCGGCTGGACCAACTGGGCCGGCAACCAGAGCGCCCGGCCCAGCCGGGTCGTCACCCCGGCCTCCACCGCCGAGCTGACCGAGGTGGTGCGGCGGGCCGCCGAGGAGGGACGCACGGTGAAGGCCGTCGGCTCGGGCCACTCCTTCACCGCGATCGCCTCCGCCGGGGACGGCGTCCTGGTCCGCCCGCACGGGCTGACCGCCGTCCACGAGCTGGACCGCGAGGCCGGGACGGTCACGGTCGGGTCCGGGCTCCCGCTCTCCGGGCTCAACCGGCTGCTGGCGGCGGCGGGTCTCTCGCTCACCAACATGGGCGACATCGAGGTGCAGACCGTCGCCGGGGCGACCAGCACCGGCACCCACGGCACCGGCCGCGACTCCGGCTCGCTCGCCGCGCAGATCAGGGCGCTGGAGATCGTGCTCGCGGACGGCAGCGTCCGGCAGTGCTCGCCGACCGAGCACGCCGAGCTGTTCGAGGGCGCCCGGCTGGGCCTCGGCGCGCTCGGCGTGGTCAGCGCGATCACCTTCGGGGTCGAACCGTCCTTCCTGCTGACCGCCCACGAGAAGCCGATGTCCTTCGGCGAGGTGCTGGCGGGCTTCGACGACTTCGCCGCCGTCAACGAGCACTTCGAGTTCTACTGGTTCCCGCACACCGACCGCTGCTCCACCAAGCGCAACAACCGCAGCCAGGGACCGGCCGCGCCGCTGTCGGGCTTCAAGGCGTGGCTGGACGACGAGTTCCTCGCCAACACCGTCTTCGGCGGCCTGTGCCAGGTGGGCCTGCGGCTCCCGCAGGCCGTACCGACCATCGCCCAGGTGGCCGGCCGGGCCCTGTCGGAGCGGACTTTCACCGACCTCGCGTACAAGGTGTTCACCAGCCCGCGCAAGGTGCGCTTCGTCGAGATGGAGTACGCCGTGCCGCGCGAGGCGGCGACCACGGTGCTGCGCGAGCTGAAGGCGCTGGTCGAACGCTCCCGCTGGCGGATCAGCTTCCCCGTCGAGGTGCGGACCGCCCCGGCCGACGACCTCTGGCTCTCCACCGCGAGCGGGCGGGACACCGTGTACATCGCCGTCCACCTCTACCGGGGCACGGCGGAGCGCGGCTACTTCACCGAGGTCGAGCGGCTCATGACGGCCCACGAGGGCCGTCCGCACTGGGGCAAGCTGCACACCCGTGACGCCGCCTACCTCGCCTCGGTGTACCCGCACTTCGGCGACTTCACCGCGCTGCGCGACCAGGTCGACCCCGGGCGGCTGTTCGGCAACGACTACCTGCGGCGGGTCCTCGGGGAGTAGCTCACCTTCACGGGGACGGGGTGCCCGACGGCGTGGCCGCCGAGGTCGCCGGGGGTGTGGCGCCGGGCGGGCCGGCGGTGGTGGGCGTGCTGCTCGGGGTACTTGTCGGGGGGTTCGCCGGGGTGCTGGAGGGCGTGGACGACGGGGTGCCCGAAGGGGTGCTGGAGGGTGTCCCGGACGGGGTGCCGCTCGGCGTCGAGGACGGCGTGCCGGAGGGCCTGCCGGTCGGCGTCGAGGTGGGAACGGTGGCGGGGTCCGTGCCCCCGGAGCCCGGGGAGTCGACGCGCTTCGGGGTCGAGGGCTTGCTGTCGGAGGAGCCGCCGAGCGAGGTGCCGCTGCCGCTCTCACCCTTGACCGTCGCCGACACCGGCTGCCCGGTGGCCAGTTCGAAGCCCACGATCGGCGTCATCGCGAGGACGAAAACCAGGGCCGAGACGGCGGTGTACGTACGCCAGGTCCAGCGCCGCTTCGAACGGAGCGTCCGCGACTCGTTCCACTCGGCGGAGATCTCGGCGGACGTCTGGGTGGACGCCTGGGTGGACGTCTGGGTGGACGCCTGGGTGGGGATGTCGGGGGAGGTCTTGGCGGGCACCTCCCGGAAGTCGTTCGCCAGGGCGGCCGGGGTGCGTTCGACGGCGCTGCGCAGCTGCTCGCCGGTGCGCTTGAAGAGGTGCTGGAACAGCGCACTGCCGGTGGTCGCGCCGACGCTGACCACCGCCGCGCCGATGATCGTCCCGTAGACGCCGAGTTCCGAGGCGAAGACGGCGCCGACGACGGTGGCCAGGGCGCTCGCGGCCACCTGAGCGATGCTCAGGTCGATCCGCCCACGGCCGCCCGGCGGCGGCGGAGCGGCGGTCTCCGGCCCTGCCTGATCGCGCTGCTGCGGCATCAACATCCCTCGGTCGCCATGGCTCGACATTCGTACAAGCCCGTCCATCTTGCACAAAAAAGGACACAAGGGTCGAAAATCTGGTTCTCGGGAGTCGATATATGTGAAGATGATCACCGTCGGTCGACCGGTGGTCGGCCGTTCGAGTGCCCCTTCTTGAGATTCCCGTGAATCGCGGGAGACTTGAACGGCGAGCCGCCCCTCCGGATGCCACGAATGGAGTACTGTTCGTGGAGCCTGAGCCTTCGGTCAACGTGTCGACTGCCCATCAGACGGCGGCCGGGGCACCCGGGCGAGACGTCGACCGGCGACGTGGCAAACAGGCAACCGTGCCACAGCGGCGAGTTCGGGCGAAAGCCCGACACGCCGGGTAACTCAGCAAGGTTGTGGCCACTCGCGAGTGGGCAGGCCACACTCAGTACGGGAGCAGCGACGCAGGTGACGTCGGCAGGCACCACCCGGGAGGTAACCGTGCCCGAACTGCGCGTCGTGGCGGTCAGCAATGACGGCACACGTCTGGTGCTCAAGGCTGCCGACAGCACGGAGTACACCCTCCCCATCGACGAGCGGCTACGCGCCGCCATCCGTGGTGACCGGCCACGCCTCGGCCAGATCGAGATCGAGGTCGAGAGCCACCTCCGCCCCCGTGACATCCAGGCGCGGATACGTGCCGGTGCCTCCGCCGAGGAGGTCGCCCAGGCGGCCGGCATCTCGGTGGACCGGGTACGGCGCTTCGAGGGTCCGGTGCTGGCCGAGCGTGCCTTCATGGCCGAGCGGGCGCGGAAGACCGCGATCCGCCGGCACGGCGAGTCGACAGGTCCGCAGCTCGGTGAGGCGGTGGCCGAGCGGCTGGCGCTGCGCGGGGCCGAGAAGGACACCGAGCGGTGGGACTCCTGGCGTCGCGACGACGGCACCTGGGAGGTCATCCTCTACTTCCGGGCCGACGGTGAGGGCCTCAGCGCGAGCTGGTCCTACGACCCGCCGCGCCGGTTGGTGCAGCCGAACGACGACGAAGCCCGCACGCTGATCGGTGAGAGCCCGGAGCGCGAGGAGGAGTCGGTCTTCCCGTTCATCCCCCGGATCGCCCGGCTCCCGCAGGACCGGCCGTCCCGTCCGATGATCGAACGCCCCTCGCCCGACCGGATCATGTCCGGGATCGAACGCCCTTCGGCGGACCGGATCATGTCCGGCCGCGAGGTGCGGGAGAGCCGGGAGGCGGCCGCCGAGAACCGGGATTCGCTGACCAGCCTGCTGGACGTCGTGCCCGCCTTCCGGAACGACCTCGCCATCCCCGCCGTCGAGGCGGTGCCGACCGAGGCGCCGGAGGAGGCCGAGGAGCAGCAGGCGGCTCCGGCCGCCAGCATCGGCGCGGGTTCGGCGTACGCGGACATCCTGATGCCGCGCGCCGTCGCACCGCACCGGGAGCGACTGGTCGGGACGACGGACCGTCAGGCCGAGGCGGACGGCGTCCGGCCGGGCCGGCGGGCCACCGTGCCCAGCTGGGACGAGATCGTCTTCGGCAGCAGGCGCAAGAAGCAGGAGTAAAGGCCCGGTCAGAGCGGGTGAACCAGTAGGGGCCCGGGGAACTGCGCGAAACGGAAGAGTGCGGGCCTGTTGCCTTCCGGTCTCGCGCACTTCCCCGCGCCCCTTTTTGTGGCTGGTGTGTCAGCCCGGCAGCATGCCCGTCGCGGCGGGGTTCTCCGGGTTGGCGGACCACTCGCTCCAGGAGCCCGGGTAGAGGACGCCCGGGAAGCCGGCCACCGCCAGGGCGAGCAGCTCGTGCGCGGCCGTCACGCCCGAGCCGCAGTAGACGCCGACCTCCCGCTCGCCCGCGCCGAGAGCGCTGAAGCGCGCGGTCAGCTCGGCGGGGGTGCGGAAGCGACCGTCGGCGGTCACGTTCTCGGCGGTGGGCGCGCTCACCGCGCCGGGGATGTGCCCGGCGCGCGGGTCGAGCGGCTCCACCTCGCCTCGGTACCGCTCCCCCGCGCGGGCGTCCAACAGCAGGCCGGTACGGGCCAGTTCGGCGGCCTGCCCGGCGTCGACGGTGGGCAGCTGCCCGGGGACGGGCTTGAAGTCGCCGAGCTCGGTGTCCGGTACCTCGGCCGTCAGCGGCAGCCCGGCCTCCCGCCAGCCGGTCACTCCACCGTCCAGCACCCGGACGTCCGGGTGCCCGGCCCAGCGCAGCAGCCACCAGGCCCGGGCCGCCGAGAGCGCGGGCCCCGCGTCGTACACCACCACCGGCCGGCCGGCACTCACCCCGGCGCGGCGCAGGGCGGCGCCGAACTCCTCCGGGTCGGGCAGCGGATGGCGGCCGGCGCTGCCGGGCGTACCCGCCAAGTCCCGGTCCAGGTCGATGAAGTGAGCGCCGGGCAGGTGTCCGGCCGCGTACTCCTCGGGCCCGGACGGGCCGGTCGGCTGGAAAGCCGGCAGCCGGTAGCGGATGTCGAGCAGCACCGGCGGACGGGCGGACGCCAGCGCGTCGTGCAGTTCGGCGACGGAGATCAGCGGAGAGGCGCATGTGGCGGAGATATCCATGCCTCCCATTGTGACCTGCGGCACCCGGGTCTTTGTCACGTCTTTGCCCGCCTCACCGCGCGAACTGGCCACTGCGGCGGCCCAGGAGTGGAAGCATCACCCTGGGGCGCGCGGCGGCCCGGTCGGCCGGCCCCCGTCGAGGAGGCACGCGATGACTGCGGTGAAGGTCCGGTTGGCTCAGGGAACGCCCTGCTGGGTGAGCCTGATGACCAGTGACCAGGAAGGCGCCATGGCCTTCTACGGAACATTGCTGGGCTGGGAGTACACCCCGGGCCCGACCCAGCTGGGCGCGTACGTGCGCGCCACTCTCGGCGGCGCGAAGGTCGCCGGCATCGGGAGCACCCCGCCCCCGGGCGGCCACCGCGCCGAATGGACCACCTACTTCGCCGTGGACAACGCCGACGAAGTGTCACAGCGGGTCAACGAGTGCGGCGGAACCGTCGCGGTCGGCCCGCTGCAGGCGGAACACGCCGGACGGCTGGCGATCGCGGCCGATCTCTCGGGTGCGGTGTTCGGCCTCTGGCAGGGCGAGGAGCACCTCGGCTGGGAGGTGTCCGGGGAACCCGGCGCACCGGCCTGGAGTGAGCTGCTGACACCTGACGTACCAGCAGCGGCCGTCTTCTACCGCGCCGTCCTGGGCCAGGACCCCTCCCCCGACCGGGACGGGAACACCGCGCTGCTGGTGGACGGCCGGCCCGTCGCGGGCATCCGGCGCAGCACCACCCCGAGCGGCGGAGGACGGCCGCACTGGCAGGTCCACTTCGCCGTCGCCGACGCTGATCTGACGGTACGTCAGACAGTGGGCCTCGGCGGCCAGGTGTCGGACGGGCCGCAGGACACGCCGTACGGCCGGGTCGCCTGGCTCAACGACCCCCAGGGCGGACGGTTCGCGGTCGTCCAACTGCCGGACACGGCCTAGGCCCGCTGGTCCTCGAAGGGGAGGACGTCCGGGGAGAGGACCGCGACGCGGGCCGTGGCCGAGGTGAGGCGGCGGCGGTGGTGGCGGCGGCAGAGGACCTCGTAGCCGACCTCGCCCGCGCTGACGGCGATGTCGCCGACGACGACCTGCGCGCCCTCGACGACCATGACGCCGCCGACCGTGCGGGCGTTGTGGGTGGCCCGGGCGCCGCACCAGCAGAGGGCCTCGACCTGGAGGACCTCGACCCGGTCGGCGAGTTCGATCAGGCGTTGGGAGCCGGGGAAGAGCTTGGTGCGGAAGTCGGTGGTGATGCCGAAGGTGAAGACGTCGATGCCGAGTTCGTCGACCACCCGGGCGAGCTGGTCGACCTGCTCACAGGCGTAGAAGTTGGCCTCGTCGCAGATCAGGTAGTCGACCTTGCCGCCCGCCGAGAGCAGTTGCACCACGTGGGCGTGGAAGTCGAAGCCGTCCGTGACCTCGACCGCGTCGGCCCGCAGGCCGAGCCGGCTGGAGATGGTGGAGGCACCCGCGCGGTCGTGGCGGGAGAAGATGATCCCCTGCCGGCCGCGCGCGGCGTGGTTGTGGTCCAGCTGGAGTGCGAGCGTCGACTTGCCGCAGTCCATCGTGCCGGAGAAGAAGACCAGTTCAGCCATGGGTGGAGCAGGGGCCTTTCGAAGAGAGAGGGTCAGCCGCGGACTTCGAGCAGCGGCACGAGCTGCTCGACGGGGGTCATCGACCCGTGCAGGCCGATCATCGAGGACTCGCCGGGCTCCTTGCGGGAGGCGATCACCGCGATGTCGTCCCGGGCGGCGGCCACCACGTCACCGATCCGGCCGTAGACCCGGTCGTCGACCGCGGGACCGAACCAGCCCGCCGCTATCGCCTGGTCCCTGGTCGCGACCCACATCCGGTCCCCGAGCACCTCGCTCCAGACCGTGAACACGTCGGCTGCGGCGCCCGGGACGGCGTACACGTGCCGGGCCCGGCCCTCGCCGCCGAGCAGGGCGACGCCCGCGCTCAGCTCCCAGTCCTCGTCGAAGTCGATCCGGTCCTCGGGGGCGATGTCGATCATGCCGTGGTCGGCCGTGACGTACAGCGCCGAGCGCGGCGGGAGCTGTTCGGCGAGCCGCTTCGTCAGCCGGTCGACGTTGTTGAGCATCAGCCGCCACTCGTCCGAGTCCACGCCGTAGCGGTGTCCGGCACCGTCCAGTTCACTGACGTACGTGTAGACCAGCGCCCGGTCGTGCTCGGCCAGCCACTGGGCGGAGGCGTCCATCCGCTCCTCGGCGGTGGTCCGGCCGAGGAAGGTGCCGCCGGAGAGCGCGACCTTGGTGAGCGGGGTCTGCGCGAACAGCGGGGAGGAGATCTGGCAGGTGGCCACCCCGGCCGCGTGGACCTGCTCGAAGACCGTCGGGTAAGGCTGCCAGACCTTCGGCTCGACCGGCGGCTGCCAGCGCAGCTGGTTCATCAGGTGCCCGGCACCCGGCACCGCGACGGTGTACCCGGCCAGGCCGTGCAGCCCCGGGGTGAGCCCGGTGCCGACGGAGGCGAGCGAGGTCGCGGTGGTGGACGGGAAGCCGGAGGTGATCGCCCGGCCGCCCGCGATCAGCGAGGTCAGGAAGGGCGCCCAGTCGGGGTGACGCTTGATCAGCTCCCAGCCCATGCCGTCGACCAGGAAGACACAGACCCGGTCGGCGGGCTCCAGCGGCAGGCCGCTGGAGAAGCCGGGCACGCCGAGCCCGGCCGCCACGGCGGGCAGCAGGTCGGCGAGCGAGCCCGTCCCGTACGCGGGGGCGGGGGCGTCGGAGGGGTCGAGGATCTCGAAGGCGTCGTACCCGAGGTGCGTCGTCATGGAGCGCGTCAGCCCCGGGTGGCGATCGTCGCTTCGGACAGTGCCCGCGCGAAGATCAACGCCTGCCGGACCGTCTCCGGCCCGTCCCCCGCCTCGCTGACCCGCAGTGACAGGTCGTCGGCCGTCGCCGAACCGGTGTAGCCGTGGTCGGCCTCGCAGTTCGGGTCCGAGCAGCCAGCCGGCTCCAGGTCGATCCGCTGGACCGCCCCCCAGCCGATGGTCAGCACGACTTCGCGGGGCAGGGTGCCGGGGGTGTACGTCTCCGGGTTGGCGACCATCCGGCTGAGCACCACGGAGCCGATCCGGTCCAGCCGGACGCACTCGGTCGAGGTGGTCGCGTACGGGACCGGGCTGGTCGCGTCGGCGTTCTGCTCGTCGGTGTGGCTGACCACGAAACGGGACGGGGTGAGCACCAGCACGGTGACGTGCCGGCGGACCTCGTTCGCGTCGAAGGTGGTCTCCTGGTGCACCAGGTAGGAGGTGATCGGCTCGGGGCCCACCGCGGACTCGACGGCCTCGGACACCAGTGCCGGGTAGTAGCCGCTGCGCTCGATCGCCGAACGCAGGTCCTGCGTGGTGGTGGTACCGGTCTTGGCCATAGCTCCATCCTGGCATGTCCCGCCGACGAAGCGGGCGGCACTGGGCCGGGCTTCTGGCGTTCAGCGCCCCTTGGCAGGCGCAACCAAGGAAGGTTACAGGGTGCTCATGGCGCGCGGACCCAGGTCGTTGCGCACCGGGAGCGGTGCGATCCGCACCCGCGCCTCCAGAACCGCCAGCCCGTGCGGGGCCACGACCACGGGTTCGAGGTCGACCGAGGCGACCTCGGGCAGATCGTCGAGCAGCCGGGAGACCCGGAGCAGCAGCTCCTCCAGGGCGGCGGTGTCCACCGGGACGGCACCGCGCCAGCCGAACAGCAGCGGCGCGGCCCGGACCTCGCGGATCAGCGCGGCCACGTCCTGGTCGGTCGCCGGGATCAGCCGGTGGGCCACGTCGCCGAGCAGCTCGGCCGGGGCGCCCGCCAGCCCGAAGGAGAGGATCGCGCCGGCGCCGGGGTCGAGGGTGGCGCCGATCACGGTGTCCACCCCGCGCGGGGCCAGCTGCTGCACCACCAGCCGGGCCCGGGCCGCCCCGCCGAGCAGGGCGTCCAGCTCCCGGTACGCGCGGCGCAGCCCCGGCTCGCCCGTCAGGTCGAGGCGGACGCTGCCCAGGTCGGGGCGGTGCCGCAGGTGCTCGGCGGTGGCCTTGAGGGCGACGGGGTAGCCGAGACCGGCGGCGGCGCGCAGCGCGCTCTCCTCGTCCGGCGCGGGCAGGGCGGGGAGGAGCTCGATGCCGTAGTGGCCGAGCAGGGCGGTGGCCTCGGCGTCGGGGAGCGTAATGCGTGCGCCACCGGGCTGGAGCCGGGCCGCAGCCGCCGTACGGGTGTTCAGGGCCGTCTCGACCAGGGTGCGGGCCTGGGCCTCCTCGATCCGGTCCAGCTCCGGGACGCGGGCGGTCTCCTCGGCCTCGGCGGTCCGGCGGCGCCAGTCCGCGTAGTGCACGGCGTGCGCCAGCGCGCGGACGGCGCGCTCGGGGGCGGGGTAGGCGGGGATGCGCCCGGCGCGCAGGCGTTCGGGCAGCTCGGTGAGCGCGAGGTGGGTGAGCAGCAGGGGTTTGCCGACCTGGCGGGCCCGGACCACCGCTTCGAGCAGGGCCTCGGCGAACTCGGGCTCGTCGGCGCCCAGGTCCGCCGAGGGCGGCTGGGTGCCGATCGACGGGATGGCGACCGCGATCACCGCGTCCACGGCCGGGTCGGTGAGGGCGGTGTCCAGGGCGATCCGGAAGTTCTCGCCGGTGGCACCGGTGGTGAGATCGACCGGCGTACGCGGGCGCAGTCCGGCGCCGAGGCAGGCGTCGTGGGTGAGCAGGCCGAGCGAGTCGGAGTTGCCGACCACCGCGACCCGGTCGCCGGCCGGGAGGGGCTGCCCGGCGAGCAGCTCGCCGGTGTCGAACAGCTCGGTGATGGTCTCCACCCGCAGCACACCGGCCTGCTGGAAGAGGGCGTCCACGGTGGCGTCCCGCAGCCCGCCGGCGGCCGGTTGGACGGCGTGGCCGGGCGGGAGGCTGCCGGTGTGCCGGGCGCCCTTGACCACCACCACCGGCTTCACGGCGGCGAGGCGGCGGGCGATCCGGGTGAACTTGCGGGGGTTGCCGAAGGACTCCAGGTAGAGCAGCACGACCTCGGTCGCCGGGTCCTCCTCCCAGTACTGGAGCCAGTCGTTGCCGGAGACGTCGGCGCGGTTGCCGACCGAGGCGAAGGAGGAGACGCCCAGGCCCCGGCGGTGGGCGGCCTCCAGCAGGGCCACACCGATCGCGCCGGACTGGCAGAACAGGCCGAACGGGCCGCGCTCGGGCAGGACGGGCGCGAGCGAGGCGTTGAGCGGGTGCTCGGGGTCGGTGTCGATCAGGCCGAAGGCGTTCGGACCGACCACCCGCATCCCGGCGGCGCGGGCCTGCCGGACCAGCTCGCGCTGCTGGTCGAGGCCGTCCGGCCCGGTCTCGGCGTACCCGGCGGTGACCACCACCAGGCCCTGGACGCCGTGCGCGCCGCAGTCGGCGACGGCCGACGGGACGGCGGTGGCGGGGACGGCGATGATCGCCAGGTCGACCGGGCCGGGGATGTCCAGGAGCGAGCGGTGGGTGGGGACGCCGTCCAGCTCGGTGCCGGGCGGGGCGTTCCGGTTCACCGCGTACACCGGGCCGTTGAAGCCGTTCAGATCCCGGAGCAGCGTGCGGCCGACGGACTGCGGGTGGCGGGAGACGCCGAGCACGGCGACCGAGCGCGGGGTGAGCAGCCGCTGCACGCTGCGGGCCTCGGCGCGGTGCTCGCGGGCGCGCATCACGGCGAGCGAGGCGGCGGTCGGTTCCAGGTCGAACTCGAGGTGCACGACGCCCTCGGCGAAGCTGCGGCGCTGGGTGTAGCCGGCGTCGGTGAATACCTTGACCATCTTGCGGTTCTCGGGGAGCACCTCGGCGGTGAACCGGAGGATGCCGCGCTCCTGGGCGACGGCGCCGATGTGCTCCAGCAGCGCCGACGCGACACCCCTGCCCTGGTGGGCGTCCTGGACCAGGAAGGCGACCTCGGCGTCGGTACCGGTGGCGGAGGGCCGGCCGTCCTGGTCGATCCGGTCGTAGCGGACGGTGGCGATGAACCTGTCCCGGACGACCACGGCCAGGCCGACGCGGTTGACGTAGTCGTGGTGGGTGAACCGGCGCACGTCCTTGGCGGAGAGGCGCGGGTACGGCGCGAAGAACCGGAAGTACTTCGACTGGTCGGAGACCTGCTCGTAGAACTCGACCAGTCGGTCGGCGTCCGCCTCGGTGATCGGGCGGATCCTGGCCGTGCCGCCGTCGCGCAGCAGGACGTCCGCCTCCCAGTGCTGGGGGTAGCTGTGCTCGTCGCCCTGGCGCGAAGGGTTGACTGCGGAGGTGTCCACGATCATCAGGTTATCCGTCCGCAGGGCCGCCGTCGCCGGACCGCCTCGGACCCTCGTGCGCGGGCGGCACGGAGGTGGCGCACACGTGGCACACTGGTCTAGACAACATGGCTTCACCGGCACCACCTGAAGCCGGCACCACCTGACCTCAGCACCACCTGAAAGGCACGTCACATGGCCGAGCGCCGCGTCACCATCGGTTGGCCCGAGGGCCTGCACGCCCGTCCCGCCGCCGTCTTCGTCCGCGCGGCCACCGCCGTGGGCGTGCCCGTCACCATCGCCAAGGAGGGCGGCAACCCGCTCAACGCCGCCTCCATGCTGGCCCTGCTCGGCCTCGGCGCCCAGGGCGGCGACACCGTCATCCTCGCCTCCGACGCGGACGGCGCGGACGAGGCGCTCGACCGCCTCGCCAAGCTGGTCCAGGAGGGCCTGGACGAGCTGCCCGCCGCCTGACGGCAGGCACGACAGCACAAGTAGGGGCTCGGTCCGATCGGACCGAGCCCCTACTGTGTGTCTATGCTCGGAGAGTGACGTTCCGAGGCTGGCAGACCGTGGCGCTCGACTTCTACGAGGGCCTGGAGACCGACAACTCCAAGTCGTACTGGACCGGCCACAAGGCGGTGTACGAGGAGGCCGTCCACGCACCGATGGCGGACCTGTTGGAGCAGTTGGAGGACGAGTTCGGGCCGGGCAAGATCTTCCGGCCCAACCGGGACGTGCGGTTCAGTGCCGACAAGTCACCGTACAAGACGCATATCGGCGCGTACCTGGAGGCCGGCGGCTACATCCAGCTCTCGGCGGACGGTCTCGCCTGCGGCCTCGGGATGTACCAGCTCGCCCCGGACCAGCTCGCCCGGTACCGCGACGCCGTCGCCGAGGACCTCTCCGGCGCCGAGCTGGAGCGGGTGATCGCGCGGGTCCGCGAGGCCGGCCCGTCCGTCGTCGGCCGGGACGCGCTGAAGACCGCTCCGCGCGGGTACCCCAAGGACCACCCGAGGATCGAGCTGCTCCGCAACAAGGGCCTGATCGCCTGGCAGGAGTGGGAGCCCGCGAAGTGGCTGGGCACCCCGGCCGCAGCGGACCGGATCACCAGTTTCCTGCGCAGCTCGCAACCCCTCAAGGACTGGCTGGACGCCCACGTCGGCCCGAGCGAACTGCCACCACGCTGAACCGCCAGAACGCTGAACGCCCCCGCCGGATCATCCGGCGAGGGCGTTCAGTGACGTGACGGGCCGTTACCTGACGAACGGGTCCACCGCGACGACCACGAAGAGCAGGGTCAGGTAGGTGATGGACCAGTGGAACAGCCGCATCTCCTTGAGCTTCGCGCCGACCACCCCGGCCTTGGCGCGGGCGTGCAGGCCGTGCGCCTCCTTGAGCCAGAACGCGCCGAGCAGCACCGCCGAGGCTGGGTACAGCCAGCTGGTGTGGGCCAGCGGCCACAGGGCCAGCGAGACGGCGACCATCACCCAGGAGTACGCGATGATCTGGCGTGCCACCACCAGGTTGCCCTTGACCACCGGGAGCATCGGCACGTTGGCCCTCGCATAATCCTCGCGGACCTTCATCGAGAGCACCCAGGTGTGCGGCGGCGTCCAGAAGAAGATGACCAGGAAGAGCACCAGCGCGGACCAGGACACCGAGTCGGTGACGGCGGCCCAGCCGACGAAGACCGGCATGCAGCCGGCGATGCCGCCCCAGACGATGTTCTGCGCGGTGCGGCGCTTCAGGCCCAGGGTGTAGACGAAGACGTAGAAGAGGAGGGCGGCCAGCGCCAGGCCGGAGGACAGCCAGTTGACCAGCAGCCCGAGCCAGAGCGTCGAGCCGACGGCCAGCGCGATGCCGAAGACCAGCGCCTCGCGCGGCGACACCATGCCGGTGACCAGCGGGCGGCGCTCGGTCCGGGACATCAGGGCGTCGATGTCGCGGTCGATGTACATGTTGAGCGAATTGGCACCGCCGGCCGACATGTAGCCGCCGACGACGACGTAGAGGACGAGCAGCGGATCGGGCACCCCGCGCTGGGCCAGGAACATCACCGGGACCGTCGTGATCAACAGCAGCTCGATGATCCGAGGCTTGGTCAGTGCGACGAATGCCCCGACACGGGCCCCGAACGGCCGGTGCGCAGGGGTCGTCCCGGCCACCCCGGCAGGGCGGGATTCGACGGCGGTCACGAACACCCCAACTCAAGATGAAACTTCACAGGCGTCCCCGGGACCGCTAGGTGCCGATGCGTTCGCCATGCGCGTACCACGCCACCTTAGACGCTCCATATCTCCCGACCGGCCCCGGGGTCCCCCGGCGAGGCGGAACCGCACACCGCCGGGTGAATCCGCCCAAAACGCCCGCCGATCGTCCCGCTCCCCGGACGGGCAAAGCCGAACGATCCGGGTCAGGGTAGGACAGGGGACCTGCCACAGTCCGAGGGAATCGCGACCACACCTTTCCCGGTGGTCCTGGCAAGCGGGACGGGGGCCACTCGGACGGTAGGCTCGCACAGAGAAGCGGGATCAACCCTCCGTGACCGGCACCATCCATGCGTCAGGCCCACAGCGCCGTGGCCGACCCGGTCCCTCATCACGGGGTCACTCTTCAATATGGAAGGAGCCCTGAGACAGGGTGAGCACCACGCCGACGAACGCATTCGAGTGGACCGAGCTGGATCAGCGGACCGTCGACACGGCCCGGGTCCTGGCCATGGACGCAGTCCAGAAGGTCGGGAACGGACACCCCGGGACGGCCATGTCGCTGGCCCCCGCGGCATACCTGATCTTCCAGCGCTTTCTGCGCCACGACCCCACCGACCCGGCCTGGGCGGGGCGCGACCGCTTCGTGCTCTCTCCCGGGCACACCTCGCTGACCCTTTACACCCAGCTCTACCTCTCGGGTTACGGTCTGTCACTGGACGACCTGAAGGCCTTCCGGGTCGCGGGCAGCCGCACCCCGGGCCACCCGGAGCACGGGCACACGGCCGGCGTCGAGACCACCACCGGTCCGCTGGGCCAGGGCATCGCGAACGCCGTGGGCATGGCGATGGCCGCCCGCTACGAGCGCGGCCTGTTCGACCCGGCGGCTCCGGCGGGCGAGAGCCCGTTCGACCACACCATCTGGGCGATCGTCTCCGACGGCGACCTGGAGGAGGGCATCTCGGCCGAGGCGTCCTCGCTGGCCGGGCACCAGGCACTGGGCAACCTGGTCGCGCTGTACGACGACAACCACATCTCGATCGAGGGCGACACCGCCACCGCGTTCTCCGAGGACGTGCTCGCGCGGTACGAGGCGTACGGCTGGCACGTGCAGCGGGTGACGCCGAAGTCCGACGGTGACGTCGACGTGCACGCGCTCGCGACCGCGCTGGACGCGGCCAGGGCCGAGACCGCGCGCCCGTCGATCATCGCGATGCGCACGATCATCGCCTGGCCGGCCCCCGACGCGCAGAACACCGCGAAGGCGCACGGCTCCGCGCTCGGCGACGCCGAGATCGCGGCGACCAAGAAGGTGCTGGGCTTCGACCCGCAGAAGACCTTCGAGGTCACCGAGACCGTCATCAACCACGCGCGCGAGGTCATCCAGCGTGGCAAGGCCGTCCGTGGCGAGTGGGAGAAGTCGTTCCACGCCTGGCGCGAGGCCAACCCGAAGCACGCCGCCGAGTTCGACCGGATCACGGCGGGCGAGCTGCCGGACGGCTGGGAGAAGCACGTCCCGGTCTTCCCGGCCGGCAAGGACGTCGCGACCCGCAAGGCGTCCGGTGACACCCTCAAGGCGATCGGTTCGGTCATCCCGGAGCTGTGGGGCGGCTCGGCCGACCTCGCGGAGTCCAACCTGACCACCATCGACGAGGACAGCTCCTTCCTCCCCGAGGGCAACCCGCTGAAGTCGGCCAGCCCGTACGGCCGGACGATCCACTTCGGCATCCGCGAGCACGCCATGGGCTCGACCATGAACGGCATCGCGCTGCACGGCAACACCCGCGTGTTCGGCGGCACCTTCCTGGTCTTCGCCGACTACATGCGCCCGGCCGTCCGCCTCGCCGCGCTGATGAAGCTGCCGGTGACGTACGTCTGGACGCACGACTCGATCGGCCTCGGCGAGGACGGCCCGACCCACCAGCCGGTCGAGCACCTGGCCGCGCTGCGGGCCATCCCGGGCCTGGCCATGGTCCGCCCGGCCGACGCCAACGAGACCGCCGTCGCCTGGCGCACCATCATGGAGCGCCACTTCAGCCACCCCGGCCCGGTCGGCCTGGCGCTCACCCGGCAGAACGTGCCGACCTACGACCGCGAGGTGTTCGGCTCCGCCGACCTCACGGCCAAGGGCGGTTACGTGCTGGCCGAGGCGTCCGACAGCGCGCCCAAGGTGATCCTGATCGGCACCGGCTCCGAGGTCCAGCTCGCCGTCGCGGCGCGCGAGGCGCTGGAGGCCGACGGCATCCCCACCCGCGTGGTGTCGATGCCCTCGATCGAGTGGTTCAACGAGCAGGACCAGGCGTACCGCGACAGCGTGCTGCCGCCGAACGTCCGGGCCCGGGTCTCGGTCGAGGCGGGCATCGCCCAGGGCTGGCGCGAGCTGGTCGGCGACGCCGGTCGGATCATCAGCCTGGAGCACTTCGGTGCCTCCGCCGACTACAAGGTGCTCTTCCAGGAGTTCGGCCTGACCGCCGAGGCCGTGGCGGGCGCCGCGCGCGCCTCGCTGCGTACGGTCGAGGCCGTCTCCCGCTAGCACCGCCACGGCCCGCGAGCCGAAGGACGCGCCGATGCCGAAAGCGACGAGCGACAAGCGACGAAGGAGCGCCGGAGCGAGGAGCGTTGGCATCGGGTACGAGCGTCCGGAGGCGAGCGGGCAGCAGCGCGGCCGCGTAACTGACCGCACATCAGTTGCGCGGCCCCGTCTGACTACCCCACAGCACAGACGAAGTAGACGAAGAAGAGGATGAAGGACCATGACTGACGCACTGAAGCGCCTCAGCGACGAAGGCGTAGCGATCTGGCTGGACGACCTCAGCCGCGAGCGTCTGAACACCGGCAACCTCGCCGAGCTGGTGCAGACCAAGCACGTGGTCGGTGTCACGACCAACCCGACCATCTTCCAGAAGGCCATCGGCAGCGGGCACTCCTCGTACGACGCCCAGCTGCGCGACCTGGCCGTCCGCAAGGTCACCACGGACGAGGCCGTCCGCATGATCACCACCAGCGACGTGCGCGACGCGGCCGACGTGCTGCGCCCGGTCTACGACGCGAGCAACGGCCGCGACGGCCGGGTCTCCATCGAGGTCGACCCGCGCCTGGCGCACGAGACCGCCGCGACCGTCGCCGAGGCCAAGCAGCTGTGGTGGCTGGTGGACCGTCCGAACGTGTTCATCAAGATCCCCGCCACCAAGGCCGGCCTGCCCGCCATCGCCGAGGTGCTCGGCCGGGGCATCAGCGTCAACGTCACGCTGATCTTCTCGCTGGAGCGCTACCGCGAGGTCATGGACGCCTTCCTGACCGGTCTGGAGACGGCCAAGGCCGCCGGGCTGGACCTCTCGCAGATCGAGTCCGTCGCCTCCTTCTTCGTCTCCCGCGTGGACACCGAGATCGACAAGCGCCTCTCCAAGATCGACGCCGAGGCCACCGAGCTGAAGTCCAAGGCGGCCCTCGCCAACGCCCGCCTCGCCTACCAGGCGTACGAGGAAATCTTCTCCTCCGAGCGCTGGAACGCGCTGGAGTCGGCCGGCGCCAAGGCGCAGCGCCCGCTCTGGGCCTCGACCGGCGTCAAGGACCCGGCCCTGCCGGACACCCTGTACGTGACCGAGCTGGTCGCCCCCGGCACCGTCAACACCATGCCGGAGGCCACCCTGGACGCCACCGGCGACCACGGCGTCATCACCGGTGACACCATCACCCCGAACTACGCCGACGCCAAGGCCGTGATGGACGCCATCGCCGCCGTCGGCGTGGACTACGACGACGTCGTCCAGGTGCTGGAGGACGAGGGCGTCGAGAAGTTCGAGCAGTCCTGGAACGAGCTGCTCGACACCGTCACCGCGTCGCTGGCCCGCTTCGCCGCCGCAGACGAGAAGTGACCTCCCCGCTCACAGCATCCCCACGGAAAGCGGAGCCCATTCAGTGAGCAACGACTACCCCGAGGTCGAGCAGGGCGATCCCCCGCTCGTGCCCGAGAATCCGCTGCGTGACCCAGCCGACCGCCGGCTGCCGCGCATCGCCGGGCCGTCCGGCCTGGTCATCTTCGGCGTGACCGGCGACCTGTCGCGCAAGAAGCTGATGCCTGCCATCTACGACCTCGCCAACCGGGGTCTGCTGCCGCCGGGCTTCTCGCTCGTCGGGTTCGCCCGCCGCGAGTGGGAGGACGAGGACTTCGCCAAGGAGGTCCACGACGCCGTCAAGGAGCACGCCCGGACCCCCTTCCGCGAGGAGGTCTGGCAGCAGCTGGCGAAGGGCATGCGCTTCGTCCAGGGCACCTTCGACGACGACGAGGCGTTCGAGACCCTCCGCAAGACGATCGCGGAGCTCGACGAGGAGCAGGGTACCGGCGGCAACTTCGCCTTCTACCTCTCCGTCCCGCCGAAGTTCTTCCCGAACGTCGTCCAGCAGCTCAAGAAGCACGGGCTGGCCGACCCGCCGCAGGGCTCCTGGCGCCGCGCGGTGATCGAGAAGCCGTTCGGTCACGACCTGGCGAGCGCCCAGGAACTGAACAAGGTCGTCCACGAGGTCTTCCCCCGGGACGAGGTCTTCCGGATCGACCACTACCTCGGCAAGGAGACCGTCCAGAACATCCTGGCGCTCCGCTTCGCCAACACCATGTTCGAGCCGATCTGGAACCGGTCGTACGTCGACCACGTGCAGATCACCATGGCCGAGGACATCGGCATCGGCGGCCGGGCCGGGTACTACGACGGCATCGGCTCGGCCCGGGACGTCATCCAGAACCACCTGCTCCAGCTGATGGCCCTCACCGCCATCGAGGAGCCGGCCTCCTTCCACCCGAAGGCCCTGGTCGCCGAGAAGCTGAAGGTGCTCAGCGCCGTCAAGCTCCCCGACGACCTCGGCAAGCACACCGTGCGCGGCCAGTACGCGACCGGCTGGCAGGGCGGCGAGGAGGTGCTCGGATACCTTGACGAGGACGGCATCGACCCCGAGTCCAAGACCGACACCTTCGCGGCCATCAAGCTGGAGATCAACAACCGCCGCTGGGCGGGCGTCCCGTTCTACCTGCGGACCGGCAAGCGCCTGGGCCGCCGGGTGACCGAGATCGCGGTGGTCTTCCAGCGCGCGCCGTACCTGCCGTTCGACTCCTACGCGACCGAGGAGCTGGGGCAGAACGCCCTGGTCATCCGGGTGCAGCCGGACGAGGGCGTCACCGTGCGGTTCGGCTCCAAGGTGCCGGGGACCTCGTTCGAAGTCCGGGACGTCACGATGGACTTCGCCTACGGCGAGTCGTTCACCGAGTCCAGCCCGGAGGCGTACGAGCGGCTCATCCTGGACGTGCTGCTCGGCGACGCCAACCTGTTCCCGCGTCACCAGGAGGTCGAGCTCTCCTGGGAGATCCTCGACCCGATCGAGAAGTACTGGGACACCCACGGCAAGCCCGCCCAGTACCCCTCGGGGACCTGGGGCCCCGCCGAGGCGGACGAGATGCTCGCACGAGACGGCAGGAGCTGGCGGCGGCCATGAAGATCGACCTGACGGACACCACGTCGAGCAAGATCAACGCTGCGTTGATGAACGCGCGGCGGGCCGGCGGCGCGACCGCCGCCGGCATGGTGCTGACCCTCGTCATCGTCACCGACGAGGGCAGCGCGTACGACGCCCTCAAGGCGGCCAACGACGCCTCCCGCGAGCACCCCTCGCGGATCCTGGCGGTCATCAAGCGCGCGGGCCGCTCGCCCCGGGCCCGCGCCGAGACCCGGCTGGACGCCGAGATCCTGGTCGGCGCCGACGTCGGCTCGGGCGAGACGGTCGTCCTGCGGATGCACGGCGAACTCGCCGCGCACGCGCAGTCGGTCGTCCTGCCGCTGCTGCTGCCGGACGCCCCCGTGGTCGTCTGGTGGCCGGAGAACTCCCCGCAGCACCCGGCGCAGGATCCGCTCGGCGCGATCGCCCAGCGCCGGATCACCGACGCCGTGACGGCCGAGTCGCCGGTCGGGCAGCTCGCCCAGCGGGCCGCCAGCTACACCCCCGGTGACACCGACCTGGCCTGGACCCGGATCACCGGCTGGCGCTCGATGCTGGCCGCCGCCCTGGACCAGTACCCGGCGAAGATCACCTCCGCCGTGGTCGAGGGCGAGTCCTACAACCCGAGCGTCGAGCTGCTCGGGCTGTGGCTGACGACCCGTCTGCACGTCCCGGTCGAACGGGTCGTCACCGGGGGCCCCGGCATCACCTCCGTCACGCTCCGCACCAAGGACGGCGCCATCACACTGGACCGTCCCGACGGTCTGATGGGCACCCTCTCGATGCCGGGCGCGCCGGACCGTCAGGTCGCGCTCAAGCGCCGGGAGACGTCCGAGCTGATCGCCGAGGAACTGCGGCGCCTCGACCCGGACGACATCTACGCGGCAGCCGTCCGCACCCCCGTCGAGCGGCTCCGCGAGCCGGCTGCGGCCCAGGCGCACCCTGGTCCGGACCCGGACCCGGAGCCGGCTCCCGTGGTGGTCGAGGCGTCCGTCGCCAACCCCGCCCGGGTGACCGCCAAGGTGCCGGCTGCCAAGAAGACGGTGGCCGGCAAGACCGAGGCCGGCAAGACGGCGGCCAAGAAGGCCGCTCCCCGCAAGCGGAGCGGCTCGTGACCGCCGGCGTCCCGCAGCTCGTCGTGCACCGCGACAAGCAGCTGATGGCCCAGGCGGCGGCCGCCCGGCTCATCACCCGCATCGTGGACGCCCAGTCCGCCCGTGGGACCGCCTCGGTGGTCCTCACGGGCGGGCGGAACGGCAACGCCCTGCTCGCCGCGATCGCCGCCTCCCCGGCGCGCGACGCGGTGGACTGGGCGCACCTGGACCTCTGGTGGGGCGACGAGCGTTTCGTCCCGTCGGACGATCCGGAGCGCAACGCCGTCCAGGCCCGCGACGAACTGCTGGACGCCGTCCCGCTCGACCCGGCGCGCGTCCACCCGATGCCCGCCTCGGACGGCGTGGACGGCTCCGACGTGGAGGCGGCAGCCGCCCGCTACGCGGACGAGCTGGCGAAGGCCACCCTCCCGGGCGACCGGGACGGGGTGCCCACCTTCGACGTGCTGCTGCTCGGCGTCGGCCCGGACACCCACGTCGCCTCGCTGTTCCCGGAGCACCCGGGCGTCCGGGAGGCCGAACGCACGGTGATCGGCGTCCGGGGAGCCCCCAAGCCCCCGCCCACCCGCATCTCCCTGACCCTCCCGGCCATCCGGGCGGCCCGCGAGGTCTGGCTGCTGGCAGCGGGCGAGGACAAGGCCGACGCGGTCGCCCTGGCCCTCTCGGGCCCCGGCGAGATCCAGGCCCCCGCCTCCGGGGCCCACGGCCGTAGCCGCACCCTCTGGCTCCTCGACCGCGCCGCCGCGTCGAAGATCCCGGCCGGGCTGTACCCGCCCGCCTCGGCGTGAGCGGTCGGTGAGGCCCGGTCCCGGTCAACGGGGCCGGGCCTCACCGCTTTTGGTGCAACTCTCCGGCAGGGGACGGCGAACACACCATCAGCGGCGGGCAGTTCCGTGACGTGATCCGGGCCGGAGGCTCAAGGGCCGCTCCACCCCCAGCTCGTCCGACTCCCCCGGCTCGCCCGGCTCGTCCGACTCCCCCAGCTCCGCTGATGACGAAGGGCGCCACCGTTGACCGGTGGCGCCCTGTCGTTGAGGTCTGCTCAGATCTCGCCGCGCAGCTTGGCGAGGGCCTCGGCGAGGATGGCCTCGCCGTCGGCGTCGGTGCGGCGCTCGCGGACGTACGCGAGGTGGGTCTTGTAGGGCTCGTTGCGCGAGGGGGCGGGCGGGTTGTGCTCGTCCTGGCCGGCCGGGAAGCCGCAGCGCGGACAGTCCCAGGTCTCCGGGATGACGGCCTCGGCGGCGAAGCTGGGACGGGTCTCGTGCTTGTTGGCGCACCAGAAGGAGATCCGGCTGCGGGGAGCGGACTCGCCGCGCTCCGCCTCGCCCATCGGGCCGGCGCCGACTCTGCTGCCACGGATGGCGTTGCCACTTGCCACGGTCTGACTCCCTGCGTGCTGTTGCGATGCGATCTCGGCCGGTGCCCGGACGGGGGCTGCCCGTATCCGTGAGCGGCAGGGGCGGCGGCCGGTATCCATTGCCGCCCGGCCGCGGCCTGCGGACGGTGGCGAAGTTGTCTTAGTGTAAGCAGCAGTTAAGGATCTGTCCCCACCGCCTCCGACACTCGCCTCACTCAGGATAAGCAGACGGTCGACGCACCGTCAGATCAGCGGCGAATCAGTGGTGTGCCCGTCTGGTCAGACCTTGTACTTGAGGATCAGGCCGAGCGTGACGATGCAGGCGAACCAGCCCAGCGCCACGATGATCGTGATGCGGTCGAGGTTGCGCTCGGCGACGGCGGAGCCGCCACCGGCGGACATCGAGCCACCGCCGAACATGTCGGAAAGGCCGCCGCCCTTCCCCTTGTGCAGCAGCACCAGGATGATCATCAGCACGCTGAAGATGATCAGGGCAATCGAGAACCCGATAACCACGACGGGACCAACTCTCTCGTTCAATCGGCGAAGGGCCGGACCACTCGAAGCGGTCCGGCCCCAAAGCCTACGTTGCTGCGGCGGCGTTAGCCTACTGCCTGGTCACGGAAGCGCACGATCTTGACGAACTCGTCGGCGTCAAGAGCGGCGCCACCGATCAGCGCACCGTCCACATCGGGCTTGGCCATCAGGCCGGCCGCGCTGGCGGCCTTCACCGAACCGCCGTACAGAACGCGGACCTTGTCGGCCAGCTCGGCCGAGTACAGCTCGGCCAGCCGACCACGGATCGCCCCGCAGACCTCCTGGGCGTCCTCGGGGGTCGCCACCTCGCCGGTGCCGATCGCCCAGACCGGTTCGTACGCGACGACGATCTGCTCGGCGTCCGAGGCGGGCACGCCGTCGAGCGCGCCGTCGAGCTGCGCCAGGGTGTACGCGACGTGCGTACCGGCCTTGCGGATCTCCAGCGGCTCGCCGATGCACAGGATCGGCAGGATGCCGTTCCGGTACGCAGCCTTGACCTTGGCGTTGACGATCTCCTCGTTCTCGCCGTGGTACTGGCGGCGCTCCGAGTGGCCGATGGCCACGTAGGTGCACTTCAGCTTGGCCAGCATCGGGCCGGAGACCTCACCGGTGTAGGCACCGGAGTCGTGGGCCGAGAGGTCCTGGGCGCCGTACTTGATCTTCAGCTTGTCGCCGTCGACCAGGGTCTGCACCGAACGGAGGTCGGTGAACGGCGGCAGGACGGCGACCTCGACGGCCTCGTAGTCCTTGTCGGCCAGCGCGAAGGCCAGCTTCTGGGTGTGGGCGATGGCCTCGAGGTGGTTGAGGTTCATCTTCCAGTTGCCCGCCATCAGCGGGAGACGGTCGCTCATCGGTTCAGCCTTCCAGGGCGGCGAGACCGGGGAGGGTCTTGCCCTCCAGGTACTCGAGGCTCGCGCCTCCGCCGGTCGAGATGTGCCCGAACTTCGTCTCGTCGAAGCCCAGGATGCGGACGGCCGCGGCGGAGTCGCCGCCACCGACCACGGTGAACGCGTCGCTCTCCAGCAGGGCCGCCGCAACGGCCTTGGTGCCCTCGGCGAAGGTCGGGTGCTCGAAGACGCCGACCGGGCCGTTCCAGAACACCGTCTTGGCGTCGGCCAGCTTCGCGGCGAACAGCTCGCGGGTCTTCGGGCCGATGTCCAGGCCCTCCTTGTCGGCGGGGATCTTGTCCGCGTCGACGATCTCGAAGTCCGGGACCGGCTTGAAGGTCTTGGTGTCGGGGAAGTGCGCCGAGACCGAGATGTCCACCGGCAGCACGAACTCGACGCCGTTGGCCTTGGCCCGCTCCAGGTACTCCAGGACGACCGGGATCTGGTCCTTCTGCAGCAGCGAGATGCCGACCTCGTGGCCCAGGGCCGCGAGGAAGGTGTACGCCATGCCGCCGCCGATCAGGATCCGGTCGGCCTTGCCCAGCAGGTTGTCGATCACGCCGACCTTGTCGGACACCTTGGAGCCGCCGAGCACGACGACGTACGGGCGCTCGACCTCCTCGGTGAGCCGCTTGAGCACGGCCACCTCGGTGGCGATCAGGTCGCCGACGGCGTGCGGCAGGCGGGCCGGCAGGTCGTACACCGAGGCGTGCTTGCGGTGCACGGCGCCGAAGCCGTCGCCGACGTACAGGTCGGCCAGCTCGGCGAGCTGGTCGGCGAAGGCGCCGCGCTCGGCGTCGTCCTTGGCCGTCTCACCGGCGTTGAAGCGCAGGTTCTCCAGCAGCGTGACCTCGCCGTCGGCCAGGGCGGCGACGGTGGCCTTCGCGCTGTCGCCCACGGTGTCGGTCGCGAAGGCGACGGACGTACCGAGGATCTCGCCGAGGCGGACGGCGACGGGGGCGAGGGAGAACTGCGGGTCGGGCTCGCCCTTGGGACGGCCCAGGTGCGAGGCGACGATCACCTTGGCGCCGGCCTGCAGCAGCTTGGCGATGGTCGGCGCGACGGCGCGGATCCGGCCGTCGTCGGTGATGGTGGCACCCGACAGCGGCACGTTGAGGTCGGCGCGGACGAACACGCGCTTGCCTGCGACGTTGAGGTCTTCGATGGTCTTCACGGTCTTCGGTCTCCTGGGGAGAAGGTGGCGCGAGAGAGCCTGCCACGTGCCGCGCACCCTGGGGAGGGCGGGGCGGCGCAACGGGCGGGCGGCACAGCGGCGGGCCGCCGAGATCGAGGGCGAGGGAGCGCACCGGATCGACACGGGGAGGCGCAGAGGAAGGGCCCGGACGGCTGTCTGCGCCTTCCGGGCCCCACGCCTCTTACGTCACGTCAGCTTTCGCTGCGTCAGAGCTGGCCACCGACGAGGGAGGTCAGGTTGACGAGGCGGTTCGAGTAGCCCCACTCGTTGTCGTACCAGCCGAAGATCTTGACCTGGTTGCCCTGGACCATGGTCATCAGGGAGTCGAAGATCGTGGAGAACGGCGAGTTCACGATGTCGGAGGAGACGATCGGGTCCTCGGTGTACTGCAGGATGCCCTTGAGGTTGCCCTCGGACGCCTTCAGGAAGGCGGCGTTGACCTCCTCGACGGTGACCTCACGCTCGAGGGTCACGACGAGATCGGTGATGGAGCCGGTCGGGACCGGGACGCGCAGCGAGGTGCCGTCCAGCTTGCCCTTGAGCTCCGGGATGACCAGGGCGGTGGCCTTGGCGGCACCGGTCGAGGTCGGGATGATGTTCAGCGAGGCGGCACGGGCGCGGCGCAGATCGTTGTGCGGGAAGTCCAGCGTGACCTGGTCGTTGGTGAACGCGTGCACCGTCGTCATCATGCCCTTGACGATGCCGAAGTTCTCCAGCAGGACCTTCGCCATCGGCGCCACGCAGTTGGTGGTGCACGAGGCGTTGGAGATGATGGTGTGGTTCGCGGCGTCGTACTTGTCGTCGTTGACACCCATCACGATGGTGACGTCTTCGTCGCTCGCGGGGGCGGAGATGATGACCTTCTTGGCGCCGGCGGCGATGTGCTTCTTCGCAGCCTCGGCCTTGGTGAAGATGCCGGTCGACTCGACGACGATGTCGATGCCCAGCTCACCCCAGGGAAGGTTGGCCGGGTCACGCTCGGCGATGACCTTGAAGGTCTTGCCGTCGACCGTGATGCTGTCGGCGGTGTGGCTGACCTCGGCCTGGAGGGTGCCGAGGATCGAGTCGTACTTGAGCAGGTGAGCCAGGGTCTTGGTGTTGGTCAGGTCGTTGACACCGACGATCTCGATGTCCGCGCCCTGAGCCCGAACCGCGCGGAAGAAGTTGCGGCCAATGCGGCCGAATCCGTTGATGCCTACCCGGATCGTCACGAAACCGATCTCCTTTAGGTACGCCGGAACTATGCCGACGGGGTGGAAATGGGATGTCCCCGACCACCCATGACCCTACCCTCCTGCGGGTCAGCGGGGCACACCGCCTCTCCGGCCGCATGTCCAGAGCCCGGCGGGTGACTTCGGACACGCGGGCTTCTGACGCTCGGGCTTCGGACACGCGGGCCTCGGACACGCAGCGGCCGGTGCCCCGGAATGGGACACCGGCCGCTCGAGAGGTGAGACACCGTCAGCTGAGCGCCATCTCGTCGGTCAGGTTGGCCTCGGTGCTCGGCAGGCCGAGTTCGCTCGCGCGCTTGTCCGCCATCGCCAGCAGCCGGCGGATCCGGCCGGCCACCGCGTCCTTGGTGAGCGGCGGGTCGGCGAGCGCGCCCAGTTCCTCCAGCGAGGCCTGCTTGTGCTGCATCCGGAGCTGACCGGCGGCCGCCAGGTGCTCGGGCACCTCCTCGCCGAGGATCTCCAGCGCGCGCTGCACCCGGGCACCGGCCGCGACGGCCGCGCGGGCCGAGCGGCGCAGGTTCGCGTCGTCGAAGTTGGCCAGCCGGTTGGCCGTCGCCCGGACCTCGCGCCGCATCCGGCGCTCCTCCCAGGCGAGCACCGACTCGTGCGCGCCGAGCCGCGTCAACAGCGCGCCGATCGCGTCACCGTCCCGGATCACCACCCGGTCGACCCCGCGCACCTCGCGCGCCTTGGCCGGGATGCCGAGCCGCCGGGCCGCGCCCACCAGCGCGAGCGCCGCCTCGGAACCCGGGCAGGTGATCTCCAGGGAGGAGGACCTGCCGGGCTCGGTCAGCGAGCCGTGCGCCAGGAACGCCCCTCGCCAGGCCGCCTCCGCGTCACAGGTCGCACCCGAGACCACGGCCGGGGGCAGGCCCCGGATGGGCCGTCCCCTGCCGTCGACCAGCCCGGTCTGCCGGGCCAGCAATTCGCCGTCCTTCACCACCCGCACCACGTACCGGCTGCCGCGTCGCAGGCCGCCGGGGGCCATCACCACCAGATCCGAGGAGTGCCCGAAGATCTCCAGCAGGTCCTTGCGCAGCCGCCGCGCCGCAATGCCGGTGTCCAGCTCCGCCTCGATCACGATGCGGCCGCTCACAATGTGCAGCCCGCCCGCGAATCGCAGGATCGCCGAAACCTCCGCCTTGCGGCAGCAGGCCCGGGTGACGGGGAGCCGGCTGATTTCGTCCTTCACCGCTGCCGTCATCGCCATGGGCCGATCCTTCCATGTGTCCGGAAAATCCGGTCGTACGCAGCCGCCAAGAGCTCTGGGTCGTGTCGCGGGGTTCCGTCGGCCGCCGCGACCCGGTCGAGCACCAGTGCGGCCCCCATCCGGGCGGCGGCCTTCTCCAGCCCCGCGAGGTCGGCCACGCCGAAGGCGCCGCCGGTGACGGCCTGCTCGTCCACCAGGATCGCATCAACGGCCAGGCCAGGGGCATGGTCGGCGATCACGTCCAGGTGGCGTTGCGGGGTGAAGCCCTCGGTCTCACCGGGCTGCGGGGCCAGGTTGAGGGTGAGCAGGCGGCGGGCCCTGGTCTCGCAGAGGGCCTTGGCCAGCTCGGGTACGAGCAGGTGCGGCACCACGCTGGTGAACCAGGAACCGGGCCCGAGGACCACCCAGTCGGCCTCCAGGACGGCCGCGACCGCCTCCGGCACGGCGGGCGGCTGCTCGGGGAGCAGCCGGATCGACTGGACGGTCCCAGGGGTGACGGCGACGCTCGCCTGCCCCCGGACGGCGGACAGCTCGCCCGGACGGGACGGGTCGTGACCACGTACCTCGGCCTCGATGTCCAGCGGAACGGCCGACATCGGCAGCACCCTACCCTGCACGTTGAGCAGCCGGGCCACCCAGTCCAGGGCGGCCACCGGGTCGCCGAGCTTCTCCCAGAGGGCGACGATCAGCAGGTTGCCGACGGCGTGCCCGTGCAGCTCGCCGTTGCCGCTGAAGCGCTGCTGGATCACCTCGGACCAGGTACGCCCCCAGTCGTCGTCCCCGCAGAGCGCGGCGAGCGCCTTCCGCAGGTCGCCCGGCGGCAGTACGCCCAGCTCGGTCCGCAGCCGTCCGCTGGAGCCGCCGTCGTCGGCGACGGTGACCACGGCGGTGATCTCGGTGGTGAGCCGGCGCAGCGCGGAGAGCGAGGCGGAGAGGCCGTGCCCGCCGCCCAGTGCGGTGATTTTGGGCGCGCCGGGGCGGGGTCTCGGTGTGGCGGCCCTCGGACCGGCCTCGGCAGCCTTCTGCTGGACCTGCCGCGCCGCCGAGTATCCCGTCACACCGACCCCACGTTCCTGTCTCATACCTCTGTGAGCGACAGGCGGAGCGCTGGTGTCACTCCCCGCCGATCACCGTCGGGCGGCACACCCGGCCGGTCACTCCCGGCCCATGTCGCGGTGGACCAGCACCGTCTCGACACCGTCCGCGACCAGACGCTTCGTCAGCCGCTCCGACATGGCGACACTCCGGTGCTTGCCACCGGTGCAGCCTACGGCAAGTGTCATGTAACGCTTGCCCTCCCGCCGGTAGCCCTCAGCAACGATCTTGAGCAGCTCGGCGTAACCGTCCAGGAACTCGTTGGCACCGGGCTGCTGGAAGACGTAGTCGGCGACGTCGCTGTCCGTACCCGTCCGGGCACGCAGCTCGGGGACCCAGTGCGGGTTGGGCAGGAAGCGGCAGTCCACCACCAGGTCGGCGTCGACCGGGAGGCCGTACTTGAAGCCGAACGACATCACCGTGGCGCGCAGCTCGGGCTCGTCGTTGTCGGCGAACTGGGCGTCCAGCTTGGCCCGGAGCTGGTGCACGTTGAGGTTGGAGGTGTCTATCACCAGGTCGGCCTCGCCGCGCAGCTCGCGCAGCAGATCCCGCTCGCGCTCGATGCCGTCCACGATCCGGCCGTCGCCCTGCAGCGGGTGCGGACGGCGGACGCTCTCGAAGCGGCGCACCAGGGCGTCGTCCGAGGACTCCAGGAAGACCACCCGGAGCCGGACGCCGCGCTTCTCCAGCTCGGTGAGCGAGGTCAGCAGGTCGTCGAAGAACTTGCGGCCCCGGACGTCGACCACCACGCCGATCCTGGGCACCGCGCCCTGCGAGCGGGCGCCGAGGTCGACCATGGTCGGGATCAGGGCCGGCGGCAGGTTGTCCACCACGAACCAGCCCAGATCCTCCAGGCACTTCGCCGCGGTGCTGCGGCCGGCTCCGGACATGCCGGAGATGATCACAAGTTCGGGGGCGGTCTCTCCCCCGGCCTCCGGCCAGGTGGTACCCCCACTGTCGGACAGTGTCACTTCGGTTCCCCGCTCTCCATGGTTCTGCTGGGGAGAACGCGCATGGTGGCGTCCCGCATCCCCGGGCCACCCGGAAGGGTGAAGCCGGGGCGCGGGGACCGACGGGCGGCGTCGACCGTCATGGCGTCTCCGTAAGGTGCGTCGTCTGGCCGGCCGGCGCCTCGCCGCTCACGGGCTCGGCGTGGTCCGTTGCTGCGTGGTCCGTGCTGGCGTTGTCCGTGGCTGCGCTGTCCGTTCCGGTGCTGTCCGTTCCGGCGCTGTCGTCAATGATCTCGCCGGTCGCGGTGTTCACCGCAGGTGCTGCCGGTGGACGGGAAGCCAACGCTGCCGCAACAGTCTCCGCCGTCCGGCGGCCGATCCCCGGGACCTCGCAGAGCTGGTCCACCGTGGCGGCCCGCAGCTTCTTCAGCGAACCGAAGTGCTTGAGCAGCGCCTGGCGGCGAGTCTCGCCGAGGCCGGGGACGGAGTCCAGTTCCCCCGCCGTGAAGCGCTTGCCGCGCTTGGCGCGCTGGTACGTGATCGCGAAGCGGTGCGCCTCGTCCCGAACCCGCTGCAACAGGTAGAGGCCCTCGCTCGAACGCGGCAGCACCACCGGGTCGTCCTGGCCCGGCAGCCAGACCTCCTCCAGGCGCTTGGCGAGCCCGCAGAGCGCGACGTCGTCGATGCCCAGCTCCTCCAACGCGCGCTTGGCGGCGGCGACCTGCGGCTGGCCGCCGTCCACCACCAGCAGCTGCGGCGGGTAGGCGAAGCGCTTCGGGCGGCCGATGTCGTCGGTCTTCGACTCGGGACCGTCCTCGTCCCCCTGGCCGACCTCGTCCGGGAGGGCCTCCTCCGGGACGGCCCACTCCCCCGTCTGCTCCCGCTCGCGGAGGTAGCGGCGGAATCGGCGGCTGATCACCTCGTGCATCGAGCGGACGTCGTCCTGCCCCTCGAAGCCCTTGATCTGGAAGCGGCGGTACTCGCTCTTGCGGGCGAGGCCGTCCTCGAACACCACCATCGAGGCGACCACGTCCTCGCCCTGCAGGTGCGAGATGTCGAAGCACTCGATCCGCAGCGGGACGGAGTCCAACTCCAGCGCGTCGGTGATCTCCTGCAGCGCCCGGCTACGGGTCGTCAGGTCGGAGGCGCGCTTGGTCTTGTGCAGCGCCAGGCCCTGCTGGGCGTTGCGCTGGACGGTGACCATCAGGTCCTTCTTGTCGCCGCGCTGCGGCACCCGCAGGTCCACCTGCGAGCCCCGCAGGCCCGTCAGCCACTCCTGCACCGGCCCGAGCGGCTCCGGCAGCGCCGGGACGAGCACCTCGCGCGGCACCGACTCGGTGCCGCCGCCGTAGAGCTGCTGGAGCGCGTGCTCGACCAGCGCCGGGGTGTCGATGTCCTCGACCTTGTCGGTGACCCAGCCGCGCTGGCCGCGCACCCGGCCGCCCCGGACGTGGAAGATCTGCACGGCGGCTTCGAGTTCGTCCTGGGCGAGGGCGAACAGGTCGGCGTCGGTGCCGTCGGCGAGCACCACCGCGTTCTTCTCCATCGCACGCTTCAGCGCCGCTATGTCGTCGCGCAGGCGACCCGCCCGCTCGTACTCCAGCTCGGCCGCCGCCTCCTGCATCTGCTGCTCCAGGCGGCGCAGGTAACCCCCGGTGCGACCGGCCATGAAGTCGCAGAACTCCTCGGCCAGCGCGACGTGTTCGGCCTGCGAGATCTTGCCAACGCAGGGCGCGGCGCACTTGCCGATGTACCCCAGCAGGCAGGGCCGGCCGACCTGCTGGGCACGCTTGAACACCCCGTTGGAGCAGGTCCGGACCGGGAAGACCCGCAGCATCAGGTCGACCGTCTCGCGGATCGCCCAGGCATGCCCGTACGGCCCGAAGTAGCGCACGCCCTTCCGGTGCGCGCCCCTCATCACCTGGACGCGCGGGAACTCCTCGTTGAGGGTGACGGCGAGCTCCGGGTAACTCTTGTCGTCGCGGTACTTGACGTTGAAACGCGGGTCGAACTCCTTGATCCAGGAGTACTCCAGCTGGAGCGCCTCGACCTCGGTGCCCACCACCGTCCACTCGACGGAGGCGGCGGTGGTGACCATCGTCGCCGTCCGGGAGTGCAGACCCGCGAGGTCCTGGAAGTACGAGGAGAGACGCGGACGCAGGCTCTTCGCCTTGCCGACGTAGATGACCCGCCCGTGCGCGTCGCGGAACTTGTAGACGCCGGGCGAGGTCGGGATGGCCCCGGGCGCCGGACGGTACGTGGAGGGGTCGGCCATGGCTCTACCGTACCGACTCGGTCGGACACTTCGTGGGCCAGATCGCCCGGCTCCGCGCAACAGCCACGCGCCGTGCCCGCGACTGGTAGCACAAGACCACCACCGAACTCGCGGACACCTTCGGCGTCATCGGAGTGGAACGGCTCGACATCCCGAACCGGCGAGGCGTGGGGGCGCACCGTCGAGCTCCTGGCCTACAAGCTCGCCGACCGAGGCGGGCACCTGATCAAGGTCCCCGCCACCGGTACCTCACTGCGTTGTTCCGCCTGCCTCGTCACCACCCCCGGGAGCCGGGAGACCCAGGGCAGGGCTTCGGCGTAGTCGCGTGACGTCCGTTTTGTGATCACGCGAGGCCGAGGAGAGCGAGGGGCCGGGTGGCGTCGCGGGCGTTGCGGCGG
>NZ_JARXZC010000051.1 GCF_029894335.1 Kitasatospora sp. MAP5-34
ACCTGGTGCCGGCCACCGGCGCCGACCTCGAGGCCGACGGCCTGCGCAAGCACCTCTCGGCGACCCTGCCCGACTACATGATCCCCAACGCCTTCATCTCGATCGACCGGATCCCGCTCACCAACAACGGCAAGCTCGACACCAAGGCTCTCCCCGCGCCGGGCCGCGACACCTACAGCACCGCCGAGTTCACCGCACCGGCCACCGACACCGAAAAGCTCATCGCCACCGCCTGGGCCGACATCCTCGGACTCGACCCCGACCGCATCAGCACCAACGACAGCTTCTTCGACCTCGGCGGCGACTCCATCCGCGCCGTCCGCCTCGCCGGCGCCCTCCGCGAACACGGCTACAGCCTCGGCATCCGCGACATCTTCGCCCACCGCACCATCGCCAACCTCGCCACCAACACCAGCATCACGGACGACATCCAGCCCTTCCGCACCGTCGAACCGTTCACCCTGATCAGCGCCGAAGACCGCAACACCCTCCCCACCAACATCCACGACGCCTACCCCCTCTCCCAGATCCAGACCGGCATGCTCGTCGAAATGCTGGCCAATCCGGACCGGAACACCTACCACAGCGTCAACTCCTTCCGGATCCCGGACGATCGGCCGCTCGACCTCGAGGTCCTGCGCAGCGCCGTCGACCTCGTCTCGACCCGGCACGAGACGCTGCGCACCTCGATCCATCTGACCGGCTTCGAGCAGCCGCTCCAGCTCGTGCACACGGCGGCCGAGATCCCGATCACCGTCCACGACCTGCGCGGCCTCAGCCCGGAGGAGATGGCCACCGTCGGTCTGGCGTTCGCCGACGACGAGCGGGACTCGCTCTTCGACCTGGCGGTGGCGCCGCTGGTCCGGATCAGCATCCACCTGGAGCCGGCGGCCTGGCGGTTGACCTTCACCCACTGCAACGCGATCACCGAGGGCTGGAGCTACCACTCCCTCCTGATGGAGATCCTGGAGGCCTACCGCGCCACCCGGGACGGCGTGGAACTGCCGGAGTACGAGATCCCGGAGGTCCGCTACGCCGACTACATCGCGGCCGAACTCGCCTCCCTGGACGACCCGGAGGAGCAGCAGTACTGGCAGGACGTCACCGACGCCCACACCACGATGGCCATCCCGGAGAGCTGGGGTGACAAGGACAGCCCGGTGGACCGCTACAAGCTGCCCGTCTCGTTCGCCGATCTGGAGAAGCCGTTGCGCGCCCTGGCCAGCCAGGCCGGCGCCGCGTTCAAGTCGGTGCTGCTCGCCGCCCACCTCAAGGTGATGAGCGCCCTCACCACCGAGGACGCCTTCCACGTCGGCCTGGTCTGCCACGGCCGGTTGGAGGAGCCGGGTGCGGACCGGGTGCTGGGCATGCACCTCAACACCCTGCCGTTCCCGCACAGCGGAATGCCGGCCACCTGGCTGGAGCTGGTGGAGCAGACGTACGCCCGGGAGATCGAGGTCTGGGAGCACCGGCGCTATCCGCTGCCGGCGATCCAGAGCGCGGCGGGCACCGCGCAGCGTCTGGTCTCGGTGATGCTGGAGTTCCACGACTTCCACCAGATCGACGCCTCGCTGGTCGACAACAGCGGCGAACGCAACTCGGTCGCAACCGACTTCGCGTTCCATGTGATCGCCACCGGTGACGCGTTCAACATCATCAGCGGCACTGACACGGTCACCCGCGAGTACGCCGAGCGACTGTGCGGGATGTACCGGCACGTGCTGGAGTGCATGGCGGCCGACCCGTACGGCAACGCCACCGGCTCGGTACTGCCGGCGGCCGAGGCCGCCAGGATCCTGGCCGCCGGCCAGGGCAGCAGGCAGCCGGAACCGGTCGAGCTGACCGTCCACGAGGCCTTCCTGCAGCTGGCGTCGGCCATGCCGGACGCGATCGCACTGGTGGCCGGCTCGGAGCGCCTGACGTACCGTCAGCTGAACGAGAAGGCGAACCGGATCGCGCACCAGCTGCGCACCCTGGGCGCCGGACCGGACACCCTGGTCGGTCTCTGCCTGGACCGAGGGCCGGAGCTGATTCCCGCCCTGCTCGGCATCCTCAAGTCCGGTTCGGCCTACGTCTCGCTGGACCCGGCCAACCCGATGGGCCGCCTGACGCAGATCCTCGCCGACACCAAGGCGCCGGTGGTGCTGACCAGTTCGGCCTACGCGACCGAGCTCGCCGAGTGCTACGACGCCGAATTCCTGGTCCTGGACCGGGAGTCGGACCGCGCGGCGATCGCCGCCCGGCCGACCACCGAACCGGTGAACCGCACCGGCCCGGCCAACCTGGCGTACGTGCTGTACACCTCCGGCTCGACCGGTACGCCGAAGGGCGTGGGCCTAACGCACGCCAACGTGATGCGCCTGTTCCGCACCGACGAGGCGGAGTTCACCTTCCGCGACACCGACGTGTGGGCGATGTTCCACTCGTACGCCTTCGACACGTCGGTCTGGGAGATGTGGGGCGCGCTGCTGCACGGCGGCCGCCTGGTGGTCGTGCCGCCCGCCATCGCCCGCTCGCCCGAGGACTTCCTCGACCTGCTGGTGGCCGAGCAGATCACCGTGCTGTGCCAGACGCCGACCGCGTTCCGCGGGCTGGCCGCCCTCGCCGAGGACGACCGGGTGGGGCGGATCGCCCTGCGGGCCGTGGTGTTCGCCGGTGAGCGGCTGGACATGTCCGAACTGCTGCCCTGGGCAAGGCGGTTGGGCCTGGAGCAGCCCGCCCTGGTGAACATGTACGGCATCACCGAGACCAGCGTGTACTCCGTCCGGCACCGCCTGGGCGACCAGGACCTGACCCGGCCGACGCTGAGCGTCATCGGCACTCCGCTGGGCGACCAGAAGATCCACCTGCTCGACCGGAACGGCAACCTGGTGCCGGTCGGCGTGCCCGGCGAGATCTACGTCGGCGGCCCGGCCGTTGCCCGGGGCTACCGGGGGCGGCCCGAGCTGACCGCCGAGCGCTTCATCCCGGACCCGTACGGCCCGGCCGGCAGTCGGCTGTACCGCTCGGGCGACCTGGCCCGGCTGCTGCCGGACGGCACGCTGGAGTTCCTCGGCCGGATCGACACCCAGGTGAAGATCCGTGGCTACCGCATCGAACTGGGCGAGATCCAGGCCCGGTTGCGCCAGCTGCCGCAGGTCCACGACGCCGTGGTGATCGCCCGCGAGGACGCCCCCGGCGACAAGACCCTGGCCGCCTACGTGGTGGCCGAGGGCGGGAGCGCACCGGAGGTGGCCGAGTTGCGCGCCCACCTGGCGGCGGAGCTGCCCTCGTACATGGTCCCGGCCGCGTTCGTACTGATCGACCGGGTACCGCTGACCCCGAACGGCAAGCTGGACCACCGCGCCCTGCCCGTGCCGGACCGCAACGCGCTGGCGGGTTCCCGCCGGGTCGCGCCGCGTGCCGGGACGGAGGAGCGGATCGCCCGGGTCTGGGCCGAGGTACTGCGCCTGGACGTCGACCGGATCAGCGCCACCGACAGCTTCTTCGAGCTCGGCGGCGACTCCATCCGGGCCGTCCGGATGCTGCCGATCGCCCGGCGGGAAGGGGTGGACCTGTCGATCTGGATGCTCTACCAGACCAAGACGCTGGCCGAGCTGACGACCCTGATCAGCGGCTCCGCCGAGCCGACGGCCACCGAGCTCGCGCTGACCCCGGCGCAGCGCCGGGCGGCCGAGGGGACACCGGGCGGCCAGTCCGTCCGGCTGTCGCTGAGCCACCGACCGAAGTCCGAGCTGCTGGAACAGGCCCTGCACGCGGTGCTGGCCCGGCACGAGGCGCTGCGACTGCGGCTGCCGCAGGAGGGGGCTCAGGAGGGGACTCAGGAGGGGGCTCAGACGGCGGCGATCGTCTCCGCCGAGTCCGCCGAGCTGCTGCGCGTGGTCGACCTGGGCGAGGTGCCGGTCGCGGAGCGGTCGGCGGCGATCGCCGCCACCGTCGCCGAGCAGGCGGCCTCGGTGGACCCGGTGAACGGGCCGGTGCTGCGGGCCACGCTGTTCCACTTCGGCGCGACGAAGATGCTCAACACCGAGTTGCTGCCCGAGCTGTGGCTGTCGGCCCACGACCTGGTGGTGGACCGGTTCTCCTGGTCCGTCCTGGTGGACGACCTGAACCTGGCCCACCAGCTGCTGGCGGCGAACCTGCCGGCGGAGCTGCCGGCCGTCGCGGTACCACTGTCCGAACTGGCCGGGGAACTGGCCGAGTTGGCGTCCTCGGACGCGCAGGCCGGACAGGGGCCGGCCGGACAGGCGCTGGCCGAGCAGGCGCAGACCTGGCTCAACCAGCAGCCCGGCAAGCCCGTACCGGTGGACCACCCGGGTGGTGCGAACACCTACGGCACCGCGCGGACGGTCACGGCGGCGCTGCCCGCAGCGCTGACCGAGGCGCTGCTCGGTGCGGCCGACCCGGAGGCGCTGCTGCTGACCTCGCTGGGCCGTACGCTGGCCCGCTGGTCGGGCGGCGACCGGGTCAGCCTGGACGTCACGGTGGACCCGCGCTCCTCGGTGGACGATGCCGGGGAGGTGGTCGGCCTGCTGTCCGACCGGTTCCCGCTGACGCTGTGGCTGCCCGAGAACCGGGAGGCACCGGCCCAGCTGCGCGCGGTGGCCCGGCAGTTGCAGGCCCTGCCCGCACCAAGGTTCGGCTACGGTCTGCTCCGGTACGGTGCGGACCAGGAGCTCGCGGAGGACCTCGCCTTCCTGCCGCAGCCGGAGGTCGGCTTCGGCTTCACGGCCCCGGCCACCACGGCAACCGAGGTCACCGAGGCGGCGACCGGCGTGCCGCTGGCCTTCGTCCCGCAGCTGATCGAGCCGGTCCACCCGGCTCAGGCGCGGCGCCCGCGCCTGCTGGACGTCGACGCCCGAGTGCACGACGGCCAGCTGTACCTGCGCTGGACGCACAGCCAGGCGGTGCACGACGGGGAGACCGTCCGGGGGCTGGCCGAGCGCCAACTCGCCGAGCTGTCCGCCCTGCTGGACCTGCCGGGCACGGCGGCCGGCAGCGGTACGGCCGGTCGGCCGCGCGGCCGGTCGGCCGACGCGCAGCGGGTGGCCGGACAGAAGCTGGCTGCGGAGATGTCGAAGCACGGCATCCCGGGCGCGAGCCTGGCGCTGATCCGGGACGGTGAGCTGGCGGACGTCGAGACGTACGGCACGCTCAGCTCGGACGGCACGCAGCCGGTCACCCCGGACACCTTGTTCGCGGCCGGGTCGATCAGCAAGCACCTGACCACGGTCGGGTTGCTGAAGCTGGTCGAGCGACACGGGCTGGACCTCGACGAGGACGTCAACCGGTACCTCACCTCCTGGCGGATCCCCGGCGACCCGGCACCCCGGGTGACCCTGCGGCACCTGCTGTCGCACAGCGCGGGATTCGCCGTCCAGCCGCCGTTCAAGCGCTACGCGCCCGACGAGCCGATCCCCTCGGTGTCGGAGATCCTGCGCGGCGAACCGCCGGCGAGCCCGGCGGCCTTCGCCCACGCACCGGGTGAGGTGTTCGCGATGACCGCGCTGAACTTCTCGGTCATCCAGCAGACCATGTGCGATGTCACCGGGGAGGAGTTCCCGGCGCTGATGAAGCGCCTGGTGCTCGATCCGCTCGGCATGACGGACAGCAGCTTCGACCCCGCGTTCGTACGCGAGTCGGGCCGCCCGTTCGCCCGGGGGCACGAGGTCGACAACGTCCCCGTCCCGGGTGGGTACCAGGTGATGCCGGAGCTCGCGGCCGGCGCGCTCTGGTCGACGGCGGGTGACATCGCGCGGCTGAACGTCGCGGTGCGGCACTCGTACCTGGGGCGGACGGACGCCTTCCTCCCGCAGCCGCTGGTCCAGCAGATGCTCACCCCCCAGGTGGACCGGCCGTACGGCTGGAGCACCATCATCGACAACACCGGAGCCGATCTGGAGATCGGGCACGGTGGCCAGGCCACCGGCTTCCAGGCGATGTTCGGCCTGCGGCTGAACGCCGGCCTCGGCGCGGTGCTGCTCACCAACGCGACCACCGGACGCGAGCTGGTGACCCGCATCCTGGCCGGTCTGTGGCCCACCCAGACCCGGTTCTCCACGCTGTGGCGGCAGGCCACCGACGCCGCCCAGGACCGCGAGGCCCGGGCGCGCCAGACCGTCACTGCCGGGGTCACCGGTGGGGTCACCGCCGGCGTCGGCGCCGGGGTCAGCACCGGCGGGAACGAGGCTCACGGTGAGTGACACCGCTACCCGCACGGCGGCCGGTCGCTCCGACCGGCCGCCGGCCCCGGCCCCGGCCCCGGCCCCGGTGCCACTGCGCCGCAACGCCGCCTTCATCCGCCTCTGGGTGGGCGCGGGAATCTCCCGGTTCGGTGCGACCGTCGGCATGACGGCCTACCCGCTGCTGGCGCTCTGGTACACCAACTCGGCGGCCATGACCGGTCTGGTGACCTTCGCCGCCGCACTGCCGAACTTCCTGATCCAGCTGCCGGCCGGCGCCCTGGTCGACCGGTGGGACCGGCGCAAGCTGATGCTCTGGTCCGACCTCGCCGGTGCGCTCTCGATCGCCGGCGTCGCCCTGGCCGTCTTCCTCGGCCATGTGTGGATCCCGCAGCTGATGCTCGCCGCGTTCGTCGAGGTCACCAGGGGGATCTTCTACGACCTCGCGGAGCGGGCCACCGTCCGCAACGTGGTGCCGAGCGAGCAGCTGTCCAGCGCGCTCGCGCAGAACGAGGCGCGGGGCGCTGCGATCGGTCTGGTCGGCATGCCCGGCAGCGGCCTGCTGTTCATGCTCGGCCGCTGGCTGCCGTTCGCGTTCACGGCGGTGGCGGATCTGGTGGCAGTGATCTGCCTGCTGTTCCTGCGGGGCGACTTCAAACCGGTCTCCGCAGGACCGGCCAGACGGATCCACGTGGAGATCAAGGAAGGCGTCCGCTGGCTCTGGCAGCACCGGTTCGCCCGGGTGCTGGTCGGGATGTTCGCCGCCAGCAACCTGATCTTCCAGATGCTGATGCTGACCGTGATGGTGATCGTCCGGCGGCACGGTGACCCGGCGGCGATGGTCGGCACGGTCACCGCCGTCGGCGGGATCGGCGGCCTGGCGGGGGCGCTGCTGGCGCCCCGCTGGACCAAGCGCTTCAGCCTGCGCACCACCTTCGTGGTGGGGTGCTCCTGCTGGTCGCTGCTGATCCCCAGCATCGTGTTCGTCCGCCAGGCGGCGCTGCTGGCCGTGGTGCTGGCCGGGATCGCGCTGGTCTCCGGGGTGTTCAACGTGGCGGCCTGGACGTACCAGGTGCAGAACACGCCGGACGAGCTGCAGGGCCGGGTGAACGGCACCGGCCGGTTCCTCGCCTCGGGCGCCAACGCGCTGGGCGGGCTGGTCGCCGGACAGCTGCTCGACTCGGTGGGGATCGCCGCGACCGGCCTGGTGATCAGCGTCCTGATGCTGGCCCTCACCGCGGCGGTCACCATCAGCCCCACCGCCCGCGCCCAGGCCCGCGAGGACGCTGCCCGACCCGCCGAAGGCGGTAGTGCGCCTGAGGTTCAGCCCGGTCGCGCTTAGACCGACCGGCACATGGTGGGCGCTCTTGACCACCTGATTCTCCGTCGACCGAGATTCGGCCGGCCGGCAATCGGCCGACCGGCAACCACCTGGCCATCGGCCCGGCCGGCCCTCAGCACGCGAGTCTCAGCAGAGAAGTCCTCGACGCTGCCCGAGTAGAGCAAAGGACTCAGGATCATCGTGAAATCCGTTCACTCCATTCGTATCTCCCCGATCGACGATTCGTCGGATCCCATCTCCGCGCTGGCAGCGCTGCACAGCCGGACCAGCGAGAAATGGCGCCGGCACGACTCCGGCGTGCAGCCGGTCTACATCGCCGAAATGGATTTCCCGGTCGCCAAGGAGATCCGCGAGGCCGTCGGTCGGCTGGCCGCCGGCGGCGACATGGGCTACGCGTTCTCCTACACCGACGACAGCCCGGCCCAACTCGCCCTGGCCGGGTGGCTGCTGAAGAGCTACGACTGGTGGGTGCCACCGTCCCAGCTGCTCTTCTACGCCGATGTGATGCGGGTGATCGAGGCCGGCCTGGAGGCGTTCTCGGAGGTCGGCGACGCGGTGGTCTTCGACACCCCGGCCTACCCGTCGTTCTTCGAGGCCGTGACCGAGCGAGGCCGCGAGGTGGTGGCCAACCCGATGCTGCTGCGCGACGGACGCTGGCAGCTCGACCTGGTCGGCCTCGAACTGGCCTTCCAGGCCGGCGCCAAGATCTACATCCTGTGCAACCCGCACAACCCGACCGGAGCGGTCTGCACGGCCGCAGAGCTGACGGCCATCGCGGAGCTGGCCCGCCGCTACGGCGTGACCGTGCTCTGCGACGAGGTGCACAGCCCGCTGGTCTTCCCCGGCAAGCGGCATGTGCCGTTCGCCTCGCTGCCGGCCGCCCAGGCGGTCCGCAGCGTGACCGGCTTCTCGGCCAGCAAGGGCTGGAACATCGCCGGCCTGAAGTGCGCCTTCGGCATACCGGGCGGCCCCGGGACGGCCGAAGCGCTGCTCGCCCAGCCGGCCCGGCTGCGCGACGGCGTGGGCATCTTCGGGTCGGCGGCGACCGAGGCGGCGCTGACCTCCGCCGGGCCCTGGCTGACCGAGACCATGCACTACCTGGACGGCAACCGGCGGCTGCTGGCCGACCTGCTGCCCGCCTACGGCCTCGGCGACCTGGGCTACCGCCTCCCGGACGCGACCTACCTGGCCTGGCTGGACTGCCGCCGGGTGGCGGACCGGCTCGGCGAGGACGACCTGGCGGGGCGGGTGCTGCGGGCCGGCGGACTGGCGGTCAGCGACGGTCGGCACTACGGCTGCCCAGGCTTCCTGCGGCTCAATCTCGCCACCCCGCGCCTGCTGGTCGAAGAGATGATCCGCCGCCTGGCGCGCGGTCTGGACGCTGGTCCGGAGCGCGAGTTGGCGGCCGAAACGAGCTACTGCTCGATATAGGCGCGGTATAGCGGACCGCCGCACGGTGGTCTGGCAAAGACAAAGGGGCGCTCTGCCCGCCCGTCCTGTCTATCGCCGACTGTTTATCGCCGAGCCAATTCCCGAGGAGCCCAGATGTCCGTGAACGTGGCGGCCGCGCCCACCTACAGCGTCGTCCTCAACCACGAGGAGCAGTACTCGATCTGGTGGACCGATCGCGATCTGCCGGAGGGCTGGCGCGAGGAGGGCACGAAGGGCACCCGCGAGGAGTGCCTGGCCCACATCAGCGACGTGTGGACCGACATGCGTCCGCTGAGCCTGCGCACCTGGATGGAGGAGAACGTCGCGGTCTGACCGCCGCTCACCGGGCGGCGCGACCGAGCGCCCGTCCCGTCCGAACTCGCAGGGCCGCTATCCCCCGGCGGCCCTGCGGCATTCCCGGCCCCGATCCGGATCCCAGGAGCAGCGACCGGAGCCGCCACCCCGAGGAAGTGACAGATGACCTTGACCATAGAAGCCGTCGATACCACGCCGGCGGTGCCGGCCCCGGACCGCACCGGCCGCACCGGCCGCACCGGCCGCGCCGAACAGATCGGCGGGCTGCTGTTGCTGCTCTCGATGTTCTCCCAGGGCTTCGGCGTGGTCTGGGACGTGCAGTGGCACAACGACGTCGGCCCGGACACCTTCCTGACCCTGCCCCATCTGCTGATCTACGCCGGCCCCTCGCTGGCCGGGTTCACCAGTGCGATCGTGGTGCTGCTGCGCACCGGTACCGAGCGCCGCCTGGCCCCCGGCGAGGCTGCGGCCGGCAGCGGCGCGGTGAAGGTCCTCGGGTACTTCCGGGCGCCGGTAGGCTTCCTGATCGCCGGCGTGGGCGGCGCGACCGACCTCTTCTACGGCATGGCCGACCTGTGGTGGCACTCGGAGTACGGCTTCGACGTGACCCTCAACTCGCCGCCGCACGTGGGACTGGCGCTCGGCGGTGTGGCCGTCTGCATCGGCACCATCATCGTGTTCACCTCGCAGCACCAGCAGCGGCTCGGCCGCTGGGGCCTGGTGGTCAGCTCCGCGCTCACCACGATCACCGTGGTGTTCGCACTGTTCTGGGCCCAGCCGTTCGAGATCTCGGTGACGGCGGTGGCGATCCTGCTGCTGAGCCTGGTCGGTTGCGTGGTCCGTCGGCCCGGGTGGGTCAGCGCCACCGGGCTGGTGTTCATCACGCTGGTGGGCACCCAGTGGCTGTACGTCCCATTCGTCACCCGGTGGTACGCCGACAGCGTCGGCCTGCCCTTCCGGGAGGGCGTCTCCACCGTGCCGCAGATGCCCGCGCTCGACCCGCTGGTGCTGCCGCTGATCGCCGTCCTGCTCGATCTGGTGCTGCTGCGCTGCCGCCGCGCCGGCGTCTCCCCTGGCAAGGTGCTCCCGGTGGCGGCCGGTGTCCTGGGCGTGCTGATGGCCACGGTGTACGGGCCGCAGATCCACGACCCGCTCACCCCGCAGGTCCTGGTGCTGGCCGGCCTGCTGAGCGCGGGCGCGGGCTGGCTCGGCTACCGCTTCTCGTTCCCGCTGCGTCGGCTGGCCCGCCTCGAGCAGGCCGATGCCGGAGAGGCCGTTGCCGAGCATGACGCTGCCGAGCAGGCCGCTGCTGGACAGGCCGTTGCCGAGCAGCTCGAGGTGCCGGACGTGGCCCCGCTCACCGCCGTGGAGGTCTGAACCATGTGGAACAGCATCAACAAGCTCATCCGCCCGCTGCGCCAGGCGGCGGCGCTCGCCGCTGCTGTCTGCGTGCTGGCGGTCGCCACGGCCCCGGCTGCGCAGGCGCTCAACCCAACGCCGGTGGTGCACTCGGAGTTCGTGACGGTCGGCCCGTACCGGTTGCAGGCCTCCTTTTCGCAGTGGCCCGTAGTCGCGGACCGGGCGATGGACTTCACCTTCGCGCCCAGCGACGGCATCATCAACCACACGGCGAAGCTGATCGCGATGACCCCGGACAACCGGGTCTACGAACACCGCCGGCCCACCAACATGATGCTCCGGCGGTACACCCAGGACCACGACCGCTGGGGTCTGGACTCGTACCTGCTCCCGCAGACGGGCACCTGGCACTTCCAGATCAGCATGGACGGACCGCAGGGACCCGGCTCCGGCGAACTCGCGCTGCCGGTCGGACCGCGCCCCGGCCCGCCGCTCTCGATCGCCTGGCTGGTGGGTCTGCTGCCACTGCTGGTCACCATCCCGCTCTGCACGGTGCTGGGGATTCGCAGCCGCCGCAACCGCAAGCCGAACAGCTGGAGTTGGGACTGACACAGGCGCTCACCGCCCCGGCCGGGGAAAGGTCCGGATCGCGAGCACCGCGCAGGCCACTGCCAGTGGCAGCTCGGCGCAGCCGGCCATCAGCACCGCCGAGGCCAGGTCGCTGCCCGGCGCGGCCGTCATGATGTCGAACCAGGCGTCCACCAGCAGGAGGGTTGAGGTGGCGGCCGCCGCGAGACAGGCCCGGTGGTCGCCGCGCCTGAGCAGCAGGCCGGTGGTGAGCAGGCCGACCGCCTCGAGGCTGTCCAGCCCCGTCCAGGTCCAGGCCCAGTGCGAGGCCTGGGCGGTGGCCGGCAGCCCGGTGTGCAGGACGACCACCCAGGGGATCATCCCCAACCCGAGCACGGTGAGAACTGTGGCCGCCCGGCGAAGAATCAGGGGGAACGCCGGGGCGGCCACAGCCACCTGGAGGAGTCGCGGGACAGTGGCGTCCGGACCGGCGGTCGCACGGGTCACGACGCTCGGTTCCACCGCTGCCAGCTGAGTGTGTGCCATGGCACCTGACTCCTTCCCGGGCCCGTCGTTCGGGCACGCCACCAGCCTGGCGCGGATGCGAGCGCGAAACAGTAGTGCCGCCACCCGACTTGATGGTGGTGCTGGGTACACCCCCCGGGAATCGTCGGACCGGGAATCGTTGGACCGAGATCGTCGGACCGGAATCGTCGGACCGGGCCTGGATCGGACAGGGCCTAGACTTGCCGTCATGCCCAGCACCCTGCCGCCACTGCCCAGCGTGCGGTGGGTACTCGGCGAGGCACCCTGGTCAGCCGGAGCCTGGCGGAACACCACCTGCCTGGTAGCGGGCATCCCGGTGCACGGCTTGGGCCTGGTCGCCATCCTGTCCCCGCTGGTGCTGGGCCTGACCATCGCACCGCTCTCCGTCAGCCTGACCATGATGCTGCTGCTGACGCTGCTGTTCGCGGCCGGCTGCGCCTCGCTGCTGCTGGTCTGCGTACCGGTCCTGACCCGGCTTCAGCGCAGCCGGCTGTCCGCTCTGCTGGGCGCCGAGATCCCCGCCACCCCGACCGGTACCGGGCGCCGGAGCTGGCGCGGCCTGACCGGGGCGCTGCGCTCGGAGATGCTCTGGCGCCAGCTCGGCTACCACGTGCTGGCCGGTCCGGCGGTCGCACTGGGCGCGCTGGCCACGCTCGGTGCGTGGGCCGTCGGTCTCGCCCTCACGCTCCTGCCGCTCTACGCCTGGGCACTGCCCGCCAGCAGCCCGATGAACCTCACCGCCCAGCCGTCCTCGGTCGCGGTCGGCTGCGGGCTCGGTCTGGCCCTGCTACTGGCCGCCCCGCCGCTCGCCGCCACCGTGGCCGGCCTGGACCGCAGCGCCGCGCACGCCCTGCTCGGCCCCAACCGGGCGCGCGAGCTGCAGCGCCGGGTGGACCACCTGGCGGTCAGCCGGGTCGCGCTGCTGGACGCGGCGGACTCCGAACGCCGCCGGATCGAGCGGGATCTGCACGACGGCGCCCAGCAGCGCCTGGTCGCCCTCGCGATGAAGCTGGGCATCGCCAAGGCCACCCTCCCCGGGCTCACCCCGGAGGTGCGCGAGCTGCTAACCGACGTGCACCGCGAGGCCAAGGAGACCCTGACCGAACTGCGGGACCTGATCCGCGGACTGCACCCGGCGGTGCTGGACGAGCAGGGCCTGGACGCGGCGCTGTCCGGCATCGCGGCCCGGGCGCCGTTCCCGGTGAAGCTGCACGTGTCCGCCGAGGGCCGGGCCGCGCCGACCATCGAGGCGGTCGCGTACTTCGTGGTCTCCGAAACACTCACCAACATCGCCAAGCACGCGCAGGCCTCCCAGGCCGACATCCACCTCGAGCGCAGCGCCGATATCCTGCGGGTGATCGTGATCGACGACGGGATCGGCGGCGCCGACCCGGTCGGCGGGACGGGCCTGCTCGGGCTCACCCAGCGGGTCTCCTCGGTGGACGGCACCTTCACCATCAGCAGCCCCGTCGGGGGCCCGACCAGGATTACCGTGGAGCTGCCGTGCGAGCTGTGATCGCCGAGGATTCCGTCCTGCTGCGGGCCGGGCTGGTCCAACTGCTGCAGGCCTCCGGGATCGAGGTGCTGGCCGATGTCGGCGACGCCGACAGCCTGCTCGCCCTGGTCGCGGACCTGCGTCCCGACCTGGTGGTCACCGATGTCCGGATGCCGCCCTCACACACCGACGAGGGCATCCGCGCCGCCCTGCTGATCCGCGAGCAGTGGCCCGGGGTCGCGGTGCTGCTGCTCTCGCAGTACGTCGAGGAGCGGTACGTCGCCGCACTGCTCTCCAACAACACCCGTGGCGTCGGCTACCTGCTGAAGGACCGGGTGGCCGATGTCGACGAGTTCATCGAGATCCTGCACCGGGTGGCGGGCGGCGGTACCGCGCTCGACCCCGAGGTGGTCGCCCAGCTGCTGGTCCGTCAGCAGAGCGACCCGCTGGAGCGGTTGACGCCCCGGGAACGCGAGGTGCTGTCGCTGATGGCCGAGGGGCGCTCCAACGCTGGGATCAGCGAGGCCCTGGTGGTGGGCGAGAGCGCCGTCGCCAAGCACATCAACAACATCTTCACCAAGCTGGACCTCACCACCGCCGCCGACGGGGACCACCGGCGGGTCCTGGCCGTCCTGCGCTTCCTCGGCGTACCGGCATGAGTGAATCGTCCGGCATGAGTGGGCCGTCCGGTACGAGTAAGCCATCCCGCGTGAGCGGGCCATCCCGCACGAGCGGGCCATCCCGCACGAGCGGGCCGTCCGGCACGAGTGGGCCGTCCGGCCGTTCCGACGTCCGGCAGCGGCGGACCTGGCAACTGGTAGCCGTACTGAGCGCCGTGCTGCTCGTGCTGCCGGCCACGGTCTACGGGTGGGCCTGGCTGGACCACAACACCCGGACCGACGACCTCGAGCTGAACCACCCGGTCACGGCCGTCCGGCTCGACGTCCCGAACGGCTCGGTCGTGCTCCGCCCCGGCCCCGCCGGCCAGGTCAGACTGCACTCCACCCGGGACTGGACGCTCCGCGCTCCCGTGGTCGAACAGATCTGGGACGCGGACACGCTGACCGTCCGGGTGACGCAGCCAGGGCCGGACCTGGACGGGCTCGCGCCGACCGTCTCACTCGAACTCGACGTCCCCGCCACGGTATCCGTGGACGCCCGCCTCTCGTCCGGTTCGATCGACCTGGCCCAGCTGCACGGCGACCTCCACCTGCAGAACGACACGGGTTCGGTGACCGTCGCCGACGCCCAGGGCCGACTCTGGCTGCGCAGCACCTCCGGCGAGATCAGGACGAGCGGGCTGCGCTCCCGGACGGTCGACGCGCAGGTCGGATCCGGCAGCGTCGGGCTGGTGTTCAGCGCGCCTCCCGAGCAGGTCACGGCGGCGGTCGGTTCCGGCGACCTGAGCATCGTGGTCCCGCCGAACAGCAGCTACCGCGTCACCGACAGCTCGCAGGACGGCAGTGTGCGCGTCGCCGAGGGGCTGAACGACCCGGCCGCGAAGCGCTCGATGGACGTCAGGGTCGGTGACGGCTCAGCCGGCCTGGGCTACTGAGCCGCCGGCTACTGAACTACCCCATATGGACGGAATATAGGCCGTCCGCCGAGGGTGTCGGTGATCCCCCCGCTGCGCCGGGGTCCGCCCGAGCACCCCGGAGGCAGGTATGGCGTTCGCACGGCTCGGAACACGTGGGCCGACCGCCGCCGTCGTCCTGCTGCTGCTCGCGCTCTGCGGCCTGGCCGGCGCCGGACCCGCCGCCGCACACGGCGTCAGCCAGAGTTCCGACCTGGAGCTGGCCGGGTCCTTCGGCGGCAACGAGCTGACCTTCGTGCTGCGCCAGGTGGCCCGGGTTCCCGGTCCGGTCCGGGTCGACGTCATCGCCCATGATCCGGTCCGCGCCGCCGAGTTGAAGCTCTCGCTGACGCCGCAGGACGGGCTGCCGGCCACCGACCGGCCACCGGAGAGCATCCAGCTGGCCGAGCCAGGCACCCAGTCCGTGACGCTCCACGTCGACCGGACCGGGCCCTGGGAACTCGACGTCACGGCGGGCCAGGAGACCGCGCGGCTGCCGTTCCGCGTCCTGGTGCCGCAGCCGGCGCCCTGGGAGAACGTCGCGTACCCGGCGCTCCTGGTGGCGGGCGTGGCGTTGCTCGCCGTGTTCGGCAGCGCGGTGCTGGGCCGGCGCCGGATCGCCCTGACGCTGGTCGGAGCCGTCGCCGTGGCACTGACCGCCGCCCTCACCGCCGGCCTGCTCTCCCCCGACATCCCGCCCGCCCGCGCCCAGGGCTCGCCCGACGAGCGGATCCTGACCAACGTCGACGGCACCACCGCGAACGGCCGCTCGTTCACCGAACTCGCACTCACGACGGCCCCGGCGGCGCCGGTCGCCGGCCTGGATTTCGCCCTGCACCTGCACCTGACCGACGGAGCCAGCGGCACGCCGGTGGACGACCTGGCGGTCCATCACGGCGCGCTCGCGCACACCGTGGTGACCAGCGCGGACTGCAAGTACTTCCGCCATCTGCACCCCGTCCCGATCGCCCCGGGCGAGCTGCTCCTCCACCTGACCGTGCCCGAGCCGGGCCGGTACCTGGTGCAGACCGAGCTGGACCGGGTCAACAGCGGCAGTCAGCTGCTCACCGCGACGGTCGACGTCGGCGGGACGGCCCCCGCCCCCCAGGCCCACCCTGCAGACGCCCAGGACAGCGCCCAGGACGCCCAGGTGACGCTCAACCCCGCCCAGCCGACGGCCGGCGTCCCGACCGAGCTCACCCTGCACGTCGGCAGCGCCCAGGCGCCCGCGAACGACCTACAGGGCTGGCTCGGGATGGCCGGTCATCTGATCGTCCGCCGACCGGGCAGCGAGTTCTTCGGCCATGTCCACGAGACCGCCTCGATGGCCGCCCTGAACCAGCCGAACGCCGTACTGCCGGACGAGACCGTCGGTCAGTACGGACCGCTGCTGCACTTCGTGTTCGCCTTCCCCGCCCCCGGCCGCTACCAGGTGTGGATCCAGTACGAGCGTGACTTCCGCATCCACACCGTGGCCCTCACCGTCGACGTCTCCGGAGCCGCCCCGTGACCGTTCCCGCCCTCCGCGTCCAGGCCGCCGTCAGCGCCGCCGTGGTGGCGGTCGTGCTGCTGCTGACCTGCTGGCCGCTGCACCACGGGTCCGCCGGGGTGCAGCTGTCGGGAGCCTCGGCGGACTACACCGTGCAGGTGCGGCTGCCCCGCCCGAGCGCGGCGGCGGGCCAGGCCGACATCACCGTGGACCGCCGTGACCACGCTCCGGTCGAGCTGGAGCGGGTCACGCTGGCCGCCGTGATGCCGAGCATGGGCCACGCGATGCCGGCGCTGACCGCCGAGCCGGCCGGACCCGGCAGGTATCAGACGCATGGCCAACTCTTCCTGATGGCCGGTAGTTGGCAACTCACGGTCAGCCTGAACGGGCCCTCCGGGACCGAGACGGTGACCGTTCCGGTGGCCGTTTCCGCCGTCTGAGCGTCACGCGGGCCGCTGTCACGCCGGAGATGTCGGTATTTCTCCGCATTACATCTGGCCAAGTGCTGACAACGCCCTGCAATGACAGCCCCTTGCCAGCTCCAAAGCGGGACAGCCGATCGGGTCTCGCGCCAGAATCGAGTCAACAGGGGGACGAAGCCCACCGGGCACCCGAAGAACGGGTGCGAATGAGCTGGAAAACAGCTCGTCCGTGGGCGGGTCCAAAGCATGAAAAGGGAATCTGTCACATGCGTAAGAACGCCGCTTCCACAGTAATTTCCCAGCGCGTCGTCGGTATTGTCGTCCTCGCGGCCGCCCTGCTCGGCGTCGCGGTCCAGATCTCCGCTCCGGGTGCCGATCTGCACCTGGCCGCCGACACCGCAGCCACCGGCACCACCACCCCGGCCACCGGCGCCACCACCCCGCCCAACGGAACCACCGGCTGGGAGTAGGCCCTACCCGGTCGTCCCCGACCAGGGACGACCGGGCATCACCCGGAGAGGGGCGACGACCCGCGGGAGTGCGACAGGCACTGAGACCGACCCGCCGGGACGCCGCCCCTCTCCGCATGCCGACAGGTTCCCCGTCGCCCGCGCGGACCCCGGAATCGATATGGGGGGAATATAGTCAACCCCCATAGTCTGACCGGGCAGGCACACCGGAAGTCTCCGGTAAATGATAGATGCCACGGAGGAAATCAGATGGCAGCAGTGCACGCCGATTCATTTGTCAGGGCCGGTGGGAATACCGGTCCTGAATTGCGGCTGGTGTGTTTTCCGCATGCCGGTGGTGCCCCCAGCTCCTTCCGGACCTGGGGCGACCGCCTGCCGGCCGGGCTGGAACTGCTGACCGCCTGCTACCCCGGGCGGCACAACCGCTTCGGCGAGCCGTACCTGACCAGGATGGATGCCCTCGCCGACCAGCTCGCCGAGTCCCTCCAGCCCTACCTGGACGTCCCGTTGGCACTCTTCGGCCACAGCATGGGCGCCGCCGTCGCCTATGAGGTGACACTCCGCCTGGAGCAGCGGTACGGCGTCCGCCCTCTCCGGCTCTTCGTCTCCGGCCACCCCTCGCCGCAGGTGCCGCAAGCGGTCGGCGACTGCCACACCGACCCCGAGGCGCTGCTCGACCGGGTCGACCGGCTGGGCAACTCGCTGGCCGGGCTGCTCGAGGTGCCCGAGCTGCGGGAGATCGCGCTCGCCACCCTGCAGGCCGACTACGAGCTGATCGAGACCTACCGGCCGGCCGCGCCCGCCCCGGTGGGCTGCCCGATGGTCGGGTACGTCGGCGACCAGGATGCCGACTGCTCGGCCGAGGACGTTCGCTCCTGGGCCGAACTGACCACCGGAGGCTTCGAGTTCCACTCCTTCCCCGGCGGGCACTTCTACCTGGAGCCGCACGAGCCCGAGCTGGTCCGGCACGTCGTCGGCCACCTGGCGGAAGACCTCCGGCTGCGCCTGGTGCCGAGTTCGCGCGGTGGTCGCGATGCATGACCCGCACGCGCTCTCGCAGAACCAGCAGGCCCAGTGGTTCCTGCACCAACTGGCCCCCGGGTCCGCCGCGTACAACACGGGTGTCGCGGTGCGGATCCACTCCGCCGTCGACCTGCCCGCGCTCGAGCGGGCGGTCCGTGAACTCGGCCGGCGGCACGACATGCTGCGCTCGGTCTTCGGCGCGCAGGACGGCACCCCGGTGCGGTCGGTCCGGCCCGAGAGCTCAGCTGGGCTGACGATCCGTCAGATCGGTGTCCAGGGCGACCTGGACGCCGCCGTACGGGCCTCGCTGCTCGAACCGTTCGCGCTGGAGAGCGGTGCCTTTCGTTTCGTCCTGCACTCCCGGACGCCCGAGGACGCGGTCCTGCTGATCGCCGGGCACCACATCGCCACCGACGCCGCCTCTGACTCCGTTCTGCTGGCCGATCTGCTCGACCTCTACCAGCGGTTCAGCACCGACGGGCTCACCGGTCTGGAGCCGTTGGCGGACAGCTACGACGACTACGTGATCAAGGAGCGGAAGCTGCTCTCCTCGCCGCTCGGTGCGGTGCTGGAGAAGTACTGGCAGGAGCTCTGCCAGGGCTCCACCGCAGTCACGCTGCCGACCGACCGGCCGCGCCCGGCCCGTCAGTCGTTCACCGGTGAGACCTGCCGGGTGGTCGTTCCGGCCGAGCCGACCAGGCGGCTGACCCAGGTCGCGCTGGAGTCGGAGGTCTCCCCGTTCGCCTTCCTGCTCGGCGTGTTCCAGGGGGTGCTGTACCGGCACACCCGGCAGGCCGACTTCATGATCGGCTGCCCGGTCACCACCCGGTTCAGCTCGCGCTCGCGCAGCCTGGTCGGCAACTACATCAACACCATCGTCTTCCGCGCCCGGTTCGGCTCGGACACCACCTTCCGCCAGGCGGCGGTGGAGGCCAACAAGCAGGTGAAGAAGGCGATGGCCGGCCTGCGCTACCCGTTCGCGCACCTCGCCCGGTCCCTCGCCGCCACCCGCGAGGCCGGTCAGTCGACGGTCTACCAGATCACCTTCAACATGCTCGCGACGGCGCACCTGCCGACCGCGCTGCAACCGGTGCTCGACACCACCACCGACGACCGCCGCACCGATTACGCCGGTCTCCGGCTCTCCGCCTTCCGGCTGCCGCAGCAGGAGGGCCAGGTCGACCTCGGCGTCGACGTGCTGCAGACCGAGGACGCTCTCGCGGTGGACTTCCGTTACGACAGCGCGCTGTTCGAGCGGGAGACCATCGAGCAGTTCGCCGCGCACTTCGTCCGGGCGGTGGACCTGGCCACCGCCCGACCGGACGGCACCATCGCGCGCGCCCGGATCTGGGGCCGCACCGAAGCCCGCACCGCAGCCCGCGCCCGATGACCGGCGCCCACCCCGCCCATCCCAGCCCCGCCCATCGTCACCCGCCCGAGTTGCGCCGCCCCGCCCATCGTCACCCCGATCTGCGCCACCCCGACCTCCGCCGAAAGGAGTCCACGGCCGTGTCCGAAACCATCGTGGACCGGATCTCCAGCCACGCCCGCGAGTTGTCCGCCAAGGACGCGGTCGTCTTCGCCCAGACCCGAGTCGGCGGCCTGGCGACCGATTCGCTCAGCTACGCGGAACTCGACCTGCAGGCCCGCGCGTTGGCCGGCCTGCTGCGCAGCCGCTGCGCCGAGGGCGACCGCGTGCTGCTGCTCTACCCGACCGGCCTGGACTTCGTGAAGGCGCTGATCGGCTGCCAGTACGCGGGCATGGTGGCCGTACCCGCACCGGTGCCGGAGAGCAGCGGCCGCCAGGACACCCGGACGGGCGGCATCGCCCGGGACGCCGGAGCCACCCTGGTGCTCACCGACGCCCGGCGGCTGCCCGAGATCACCGAGTTCCTGCGGGGCGAGGGTCTGGCCGAGCTGCCGGTGGCGGCCACCGACGAGTGGGAGCCGGCCGACCTGGAAGCCGCCGCAGCCGGCTGGACGCCCCCCGTGCTCACCCCCGAGAGCGTCTCGATCCTGCAGTACACCTCCGGCTCGACCAGCGATCCCAAGGGCGTTGTGGTGACGCACGGTTCGCTGATGCACAACCTCGGCCTGATCCAGCGCTCGGTCGGCTCCGACCAGGACACCCGGATCTGCACGTGGCTGCCGCACTACCACGACATGGGTCTGATCGGCACGCTGCTCGCACCGCTGCACACGGGCTCGCTGATCGTGCTGCTCTCCCCCACCGACTTCCTGCGCCGCCCGAGGCTCTGGCTGGAGCTGATCCAGGAGTACCGGATCGACTTCACCACGGCGCCCAACTTCGCCTACGACCTGCTCTCCCGGACCGTCACCGACGAGCAGCTCGCCCGGCTCGACCTGTCGACCCTGCGGGTCGCGCTCAACGGCTCGGAGCCGGTGAACGCCGGCACGCTGCTCCGGTTCGCCGAGCGGTTCGCCGCCGCCGGGTTCCGGGCCGAGGCGCTCAAGCCCTGCTACGGCATGGCCGAGACCACCCTGTTCATCACCGGGACCCCGCCGGACCGTGGCCCGGTGATGGCCCGGTTCGACGCCGCCGCGCTGGAGGCGCACACCCTCACCCCCGGCGACGAGAGCGCCCCGCTGCTGGTCAGCAGCGGCCCGGAGTCCGAGCTGGATGTCCTGGTGGTCGCCCCGGACACCCACGAGGTGCTGCCGGACGGCGGCGTCGGCGAGATCTGGGTGCGCGGCGCCAGCCTCGCCGCCGGGTACTGGCAGCGTCCCGAGGAGACCGCGCACTCGTTCCGGGCCGTCACCGCCACGGGGGAGGCCGGCTTCCTGCGCACCGGCGACCTCGGCGCGGTGTACCAGGGCGAGCTGTTCGTGACCGGCCGGCTCAAGGACATGCTGATCATCCGGGGCCGCAACCTCTACCCGCACGACATCGAGCGGATGGTCGCCGACCTGCACGAATCCTTCCAGGGCCTGCAGGGCAGCGTCTGCGCGGTGCAGTCCGCCCCGGGGTCGGCACATGAGGAGCTGGTGGTCATGCAGGAGCTCCGGCCCCGCCGGGGCGAGCCCGCCGACCTGCCCGAACTCTCCCGCCAGGTACGCGCCGAACTCGCCGAGCGGCTCGGCGTACGCGTCTCCAACCTGGTCTTCCTGCGCCCGGGCCAGGTCAAGCGCACCACCAGCGGCAAGGTCCGCCGCTCCGTGATGCGCGAGCTGTTCCTCGCAGGCGGGTTGAAGACCCTGCACGAGGACCTCGACGCCGAGATCAGCCGCCGCTACCGGCCCGAGCCGGTGGCCGCCGGGCAGGGGGCACCGGCATGAGGTACGGCCCGTACGCCGCGGCCGCCCGGCTCGACGAACGCCTCGGTGACCCGCAGGACGACGGCCGGCTGTTCTCCTACGCCCGCTGCGCCGCCCTGGACGAGGGCGAGGAGTTCCCGCTCGAGATCTGCCGCGAGCTGGACTTCCTCGGGCTGCCCCGGGCCTACGTCCCGGTGGAGTACGGCGGCACGCTGCTCGGCTACGACGAGGCGTTGCAGCTGATGCGGGTGGTCGCCCGGCGCGATCTGACGGTGGCGATCGGGCACGGCAAGACCTTCCTCGGCGCGGTCTCGGTCTGGACCAGCGGCGACGCCGAACAGGCCCGCCGACTCGGGGCCGAGATCGCCGGCGGGACCATCGTCTCCTGGGGTCTCACCGAGCGGGACCACGGCAGTGACCTACTGGCCGGCGAGGTCCGGGCGGTCCCCGGACCGGACGGCTCCGGCTACCGGCTCAGCGGCGAGAAGTGGCTGATCAACAACGCCACCCGGGGCCACCAGCTGTGCGTGCTCGCCCGCACCGACACCTCGGGCGGGCCGCGCGGCTTCAGCATCCTGCTGGTGGACCGGCGCACGCTCGACCCCGCGAGCCACCGCCCGCTGCCCGCTGTCGCCCTGCACGGCATCCGTGGCGCGGACATCAGCGGCGTCGCGTTCACCGACGCCGCCGTCCCGGCCACCGCTCTGGTGGGCACCGAAGGCGGCGGTCTGGAAATCGTGCTGAAGAGCCTGCAGCTCACCCGTACCCTGTGCGCCTCGCTCTCGCTCGGTGCCGCCGACCAGGCGCTCGGCCTGGCCGTGGACTACGCCAACGAGCGGCACAACTTCGGCCGCCCGCTGGTCGACCTGCCGCAGACCCGGCGACTGCTCACCGAGTCCTACGCCGACCTGCTGCTCGCCGAGGCGGTCACGCTGGTCGCCGGACGGGCGATCAACGCGCTCACCGGGGAACTCTCGGTCAGCTCCGCGATCACCAAGTACTTCGTGCCGACACTGGTCGACCGGATGTTCCCCCGGCTGGCCAAGGTGCTCGGTTCACGCGCCCTGCTGGTCGGCGACACCTACCGCCACGGGCGGTTCCAGAAGGTGCAGCGCGACCACCGGATCGTCGGGATCTTCGACGGCAGCACCATGGTCAACCTGCACTCGCTGGTCAACCAGTTCCCCGCTCTGGTGCGCGGCTACCGGCGCGGCAGGGTGGACCTGGCCGGCCTGCAGGCCGCCGCCACGCTCGAGGAGCCACTGGGCGCCTTCGACCGGACTCGCCTGGAACTGGTCTCGCGGCCGGGTTCCAGCCCGGTACAGGCCCTGCCGCTCGCCGTCGAGGAACTGTGCGAACTCGCCGAGGCCGGTGAAGTCGGCACTGTGGTCGGCACGTTGGCGACGGAGCTGCGGGCGGCCACGGACCGCCTGATCGAGCAGATGGCCGGCCATCGCCCCACCGCGCTGGACGTCCCCGCCGAGGTGTTCGCCCTCGCCGAGAGCTACGCGGCCTGCTTCGCCGCCGCCGCCGCGATCCAGCTCTGGCTGCGCAACCGCAAGGCCTTCGGCAGCGACGAACTCCGGCACTCCGGGCTCCAGAACTCCGAACTCCGGCACTCCGAACTCTGGTACTCCGGGCTCTGGTTGGAGGCGGCGCTGACCCGCGCGCTGGCACTGGTCGACCCGACCCTGCGGACCGAGCTGTCCGGCGAGGTGTTCGACCGGCTCGCCGTACCCCTGTTCGCCCAGCACGCGTCCGGCCGGCTGCTCTCGCTGCTGCCCTACCCGGGCGAGGAGGAGTCCGCATGACCGCCATCGACGGCCACACCGCCGACCGCGCCGAAGAGGCCCTTCCCACTGGCTACTTGGACACCGCGCACCCCCTGGAGACCCGCTTCGGCGACCCGGACGACCCCGACAACCCGGTCGGCTTCGCGGCCTTCCTACGAGCCGACGAACGCGGCGAACTCCTGCCCGCCGGGCGGAGCTTGCTGGACACCTACCAGCTCGGTGCCGAGTTCGTGCCGGCCGCGCACGGCGGACGGCTCCGGCAGGCCGACGAGCTGGCCCAGACCCTGCGCCCGGTGTTCCGGCGCGATGCGGCGCTCGGCCTCGGCCACGGCGCGATCAAGCTGATCGCCTCCGCCACCGTCTGGTCCACCGCGAGCACCGACCATCAGCGTTGGCTCGCCCAGGTCCTGCTGCGTGGCGGCCAAGCAGCCGGCGCCTACACCGAGTTGGCCTCCGGCCACGACCTCACCAGGTCCACGGTGCGGGCCACCCGGGACGGCACGCAGTACCGGCTGACCGGCAGCAAGGAGGTCATCAACAACGTCAACCGGGCCGACAGCGTCACCCTGCTGGCCCGCACCGGCGACGGCTCCGGCAGCCGGGACCACTCACTGCTGCTGCTCGACATGAGCACCGTGCGACGGGACAGGCTGCGATTCCTGCCCAGGTTCCGCACCGCCGGGCTCCGTGCGGTACATCTCGGCGGCGTGGAGTTCCTGGACTGCCCGGTGCCCGCGTCGGCGGTGGTCGGCGAGCTGGGCGGCGCACTGGAGACGGTACTGCGGGCCTTCCAGGTCACCAAGGCCACGCTGACCGCCGCGACCGTCGGCTGTTTCGACACCCAGTTGCGCATGGTCACCCGGTTCGCCCTGGAGCGACGGCTCTACCACCGCTCGGTGGCCGAACTGCCGCACGTCAGGTCGGTGCTGGCGAACGCCTACGCCGATCTGCTGATCTCGGACTGTCTGAGCAGCACGGTCTGCCGCGCTCTGCACGTACTGCCGGGCCAGACCGCCGTGTACGCCCCCGCCACCAAGTACCTGGTGCCACTGCTGATCCAGGAGTCCGTGGACCAGCTGGCGACGGTACTCGGTGCACGATCCTTCCTGCGCGAAGGCCCGTACGGCATCTTCCAGAAGCACCTGCGCGACCTGCCGGTGGCCTCCCTCGCACACTCCGGCGCCACCGTCTGCCAAGCCACCGTCATTCCCCAACTGCCGCGCCTGGCCCGGCGCAGCTGGCTCTCCGGGCAGCAGCCGGCACCCGCGAGCCTGTTCCGGCTCGGCGCTCCGCTGCCCGAACTGGACTTCCGGCGGCTGGAGATCGCCGCAGGTGCCGAGGACAGCCTGCTCGCCGTGCTGCCCGACGCGGCCGCCGAGCTCCGGGCCGACCCTGAACTCGGCCCGCTCAGCGCCCGGTTGGTCACCGAGCTGGCCGCGCTCAAGGCAAGCTGCACCGCACTCGCTCCCCGCAATCGCACGCCGCTGGCGGAACCGATCGGCTTCGAACTCGCCGAGCGGTACAGCATCCTGCTCGCCGCGAGTGCCTGTCTCGGCGTCTGGCGGCACAACCAGGACCACCCGAACCCGTTCCTGCGCGACACCGCCTGGCTGGCCCTGGCACTGCGCCGGCTCACCGCCCGGCTCGGACTGCCGGTGCCGCCCGGCAGCGCGACTGCCGAGCAGCGCGTATTCACCGAACTCGTCACCCGGGAGCGGGAGAACCGCTCCTTCGATCTGGCCGGGCGCCTGCTCGCCTGAGCACACCCGGGTCCGTCACTCCGCCTCGCCTCTTCTCGCCTCACCTCACCTCACCTCACCTCACCGAAGGGAACTACCGTCATGACCACGACCACCATCAGCTCCACCACCGAGATCCGCGACTGGCTGCGCGAGCGCGTGGCCTTCTATCTGGAGCGGCCGATCGAGGAGATCGACAGCGCCGCCCGGCTGGTTGAGTACGGTCTCGACTCGCTCTACGCCCTCACCCTCTGCGGCGACATCGAGGACGAGTTCGACATCACCGTCCCGCCGACCCTGGCCTGGGACTTCCCGAGCGTGAACGCGATCGCCGAGCAGCTGCACGACCAGATCAGCGAGCAGCGGCTCGCCGACCGGTGAACCGTCGCCGGGCCTGGGGAGCCGTCATCGCGGTGGCGGTGGCGGTGGCACCGTGGATGCTCAGCCGCAGCTGGGAGCTTCCGGCCACCGTCACCGCACACCACTGGACGAGGACCTGGATCGTCTTCGACTGCGTGCTGGCGAGCGGGCTGGCGCTCACCGGCTGGCTCGGCAGCCGGCGGGACCGGCGGGTGATGCCGGTCGGGGTGGTGAGCGGGACGCTGCTGCTCGTCGACGCCTGGGTCGACGTCTGCACCTCACCACCCGGGCTGGAGTTCCACCAAGCGGTGGTGGACGCGTTCTTCGAGCTGGCCGGGGCGGCGCTGTGCCTGCTCGTCGCCGGCCGGGGTGTAGCTAGCACCACCACGAATACGGGTGCCAGCGTTGACGACAGCGCTCGCCCGCTCCGGGATCGTTGATCGCACGCCACCGATCGCACGCACGAATCGTATGGCGGCACGGAGACACGACGAAGGGAGAAGCTCATGCCGTACCTGGCGCACCGCTGGGCACCCCGGATCGTCATCCTCGGCGCCGTCGCGATGCTCCCGTGGATGGTCTACCTGGGCGTCGCGCTCCCCGACACCGTGCCCGCGCAGCACTGGCGACTGGCCTGGCTCGGACTGGATCTGGCCGGCCTGGGCACCCAGGGCGCCACCTGGTGGCTGTCCCACCGGCGTGATCGGCGCGCACTGCCGGTGGCCATCATGAACGCCACCCTGGTGGCGGCCAAGACCTGGTTCGGGATGTCCACCTCGCACTCCGGACACACCCTGCCCGGGCCACTGGTCCTCGAGGGCGCCCAGCTCTGGCTCGCAGCGTTCTCCCTGCTGCTCGCGGCCGCCCCCGTCACCTCCACCGCCCGGCCCGGCCGTTGGCCCCACCGCTCGCACAACAGCTCGCACGACAGCTCGCACCAAGACCTGCGAACCCGCATGTCCAGTTCTGGAGAATCACCGTGACCGCACTCTCGCTCGCAAGCTCGTCTCTGCGCCGCAAGTCCGTCCGGCGAGTAGTGGCCGGCGGCGCCGCCGCAGCGGCCGTCGCCGCCTGGTGGGCCTTCGACTCCGCCCCCTACCCGTACGCCCAGCACTGGCTGCTCGACCTGCCGTTGCCGTTCCTCTCCCTGCCCCGGCTGGACGGCATGCTCCAGCCCAGGCCGGGCGAGCGGATCCTGGAGATCGGTCCCGGCACCGGGCTGCAGTCCCTGCACGTCGCCCCGCAGCTGGGCACCGACGGCCGGTTGGACATCGTCGACATCCAGCAGGAGATGCTCGACCACGTGATGCGCCGGGCGGGCGAGAACGGCATCGGCACCATCGTGCCCACCCTGGCCGACGCCCACCACCTGCCCTTCGACGACGCCAGCTTCGACGCCGCGTACCTGGTCACGGCGCTCGGCGAGATCCCGGATCCGGCCACCACGCTGAGCGAGCTGCGCCGCGTTCTCAAGCCGACCGGCCGACTGGTCGTCGGCGAGTTCTTCGACCGGCACCAGATCCGCCCGGCTCGCCTGATCGGCCACGCGGCCGAGGCCGGCCTGCATCTCGAGAAGCTCATCGGGCCGCCCTTCTCGTACTACGCGCGGCTGCACCCCTGCGCCACGGCCCTCCCCGGGCAGCGCCTGGATGCCCAGCAGCCGGTGGCCGCCCCGAGCGCGGGCTGACCAGGCACGCCCCCCAAGTCGACCCCGTGAGTTCGCGGCCACCCCCGATCCGCGGCTCACGGGGTCCTTCTCCACCTTCGCGGCACTGCGTTCAGGCCAGCGTGTCGAGATCGATCCAGCCCCGCAACGCCGCCACCGCCCCGGCCTGGAAGCGACTGCCCGCCTCCAGGCGCTCCATCAGATTCGCGGTGATCCGGCGCCCGGTCCGCACCGACACCCCGAGCCGGCGGGCCACCGCCTCGTCGGCGTACCCCCGGGCCAGCAGCGCCAGCACCGCCTGCTCCTGGGTCGTCAGTCCGTGCTCGCTGAGCTCCGGGCGTCGGCCCAGCGGCAGCGACCCGGCCCACACGTGCTCGAACAGCGCGCAGAGCGAGTTCACCACGCCGGGGCTGTGCAGGAGCAGCGCGCCCGCCGAGCTCACCTCGGGATCGACGGGCACCACCGCGATCTTCCGGTCGTACAGAGCCAGCCGGGTCGGCAGAGTCGGCGCGGTACGGACCTGGGCACCGTGTTCCGTGAGCCACCGCGCATAGGCCACCGTGACACTGTCGTTCGCGACGCTCTCCAGGTAGACGGTCCGCATCCGAACTCCGCGATCGAGCAAGGTCAGGTCCTGCGGTTTGCTCGCCTCCATGTTGGCGGCCGACTGCGCCCCCCCTGGGACCAGGGCCATGATCTCGGATTCGCATTCCAGGACCAGCTTCTGGATCCGCAGCCGGATCGAGTCGAGACCGGTCAGGACCTCCACATTCGCCTGCTGCCGGGAGCGGTTGTACTGGGTGTACTCGGCGATCAGGTGCTGCACCACGAGCCGCCCAGCGTCGATGGCCTCCTGCTGTTCTCGCAGGTCCGCCTCCTGGCGGGAGAGCAGGGCCACCAGGCCCACCTCCGGCTCCACGGCGCGCAGCGCCCCGGGGGTCTGCCACGACGGCCGGACCAGGTTCAGGCTCTCGAGTTGGGCCAGGACCGCCCGGACGCGTTCCTCATCCCAGTGAAGTCCTTGAGCGATGTCCGAGATTCCGGCGGTGGAATCCTTCAGCATCTCCTGGTAGACGTCCGTCGCATCGGCGTCCAATCCCAGCAATCCCAGTTTCAACGCCACTTCTGCCCATCCCCCGTTCGCGGACCGATAGGGTCACCCGACTCTGGGCTCAGCTGCCTCTGCTGCCACCGGTCACTCCATTGAGTACACACGCACCAGCACGCGGCGTACGCACCCAGGCGGTTGATTCTTACCCGAGCGGGCCTGGAACGAAAGGGGGTGAAGATCATCTTTACTTTGACGTCACACCTCTGACGCGAAAATCGGCCCATCTCACGTGAGGTTAGCGCCGACGGGCGTTCGCACCCGGGCAGGGGTCTGCGCCCGGTCGGCTGGCCTGGCGCAGCCGACTCGGTCGAGCTGGGAGGGGTTTCCCGGCGTGACCCTGGTGGACTCCACCCGCCCTTCCCGCCCCCGGCGCACTTCAGAACACCGCCAGTCAGAACACCGCCAGGTCGCTGACCTGCGGGATCACCTCGGAAATCCTCCGGTAGAAGGTCCTGACCACCTGGTCCACACTGGCGATCAGCGCGGCGGCGGCCAGTGCCGCCAGATGCTCCAGGCCCGCGAGGTTGGGCAACGCGATCGCCTCGCCGACCATCATCACGACCACGGTGACGCCGGTGAACCAGGCCCGGTAGCGCCAGGCGACGCAGAGCACCAGAGCCACTACGGCAGCCGACGGTCCGGCGTCGCGGACCTGCGCGAACCAGGCCGGCAGATGGAACAGGTGGCCCGAGCCCCGGGCCACCCCGAGCCGGGTGAAGAAAGTCCCGGCCAGCGTCCCGGCGTACCCGACGAAGAGCGTCATCCGAAGCCCGAGCACCAGCTCGGCGATGCCGAACACGACGAAGACCTGGGCCAACGCCCCCCACACCGGCAGATCCAGGGCGGGAACGAAGAGCGAGAGCGGCGTGCGGAGCAGGCTGATGTCCATCGGCTGTGCGGCCCGGACCACGCCCGCCCTGCTGACGAACTGCTCACCACCCGGCAGGTGCTGAGCGATATGGAAGACCAGCACCAGGAATGTCCCCACCACCGTGAACGACATTCCCGCGAGCCGCCTTTCCACCAGCCGGCCCCGCACGTCGCCAAGTAGCGCCCCCCACTCGGCCTCCACCGCACGCCGGATGATCCCGTTCGCCGGCGCGCCCCCCTGACGCTCTTCCACAATGACCTTTCCGGCCGCCCTCTTCAAGATCCCCAGAATGTTCCGGAGCAAACAGTAGTCGGGCCACCGCACGAGCAACTCCCCGCTGCGGATGACTTGTTACTCATCCTCAGGGGTGAGAACCCCCGCCGTTCGGCAGGGCCGTCCAGGCACTGAGCCCCGGGGCGAAACCACCGGCGGCGGTCACAAGTGCTTGAGCAGCGGCCAGAGTTGCGACCACGGAGTGCGCAGGTCCGAGCAGACCGAAACAGGCATGGGCGGCACCTTCGTGGGCACCGGCTTGGCGATCGGATCGACGAAGTTCACCGCCGTCCGCAGGTTCCCGCACGCATCGCGCAGCTCCTCGGGCACCTGGCCGACATAGATCACCGTACGCGCGGATTCGGGCGGCGTGCCGAAGTACCAGTAGCCCCGGCTCGCGCTGTACACCGGCGGCAGCCCGTGCGCCGGGCCGTACCAGTCCAGCACGCCGGCCCGCGAGTAGTCGTCGGTGATCACCACCGCGTCGCGCCGCTGCTCCACCGGCAGTTGCCGGTAGGTGTCGCCGACCGCCTGGGACAGCCCGGGCCAGTCGAACTCCCGGAGCGGAAGGTAGAAGCGGTCGGCGCCGCCCAGCCACTCGACGTCCAGCGGCAGCAGGGCCCGCAGGAAGATCACCAACGAGATCAGCAGGGTCGGCCAGCTCGGCACCCACCGCCACCATCGGGCCGTCCGGCCGTGCTCGATCTGGACGGCGGCCACCGCCCAGCAGAGCGGATAGAGCCCGCCGAGGTAGTACGGTCGCCCGTCGGTGGCGCAGAGCAGCACGGCCATGGCAAGCGCCGACCACCCGAGGAAGCGGTACGGGCGCAGCTCGGGCGCCCGCAGCAGCCACCAGACCCCGGAGCAGAGCAGCACGCCACCGACCAGACCGGTCGTCATCAACACCTGCGGCAGGAACGCCAACTGCCCGCCGTTCTGGGCGACCTCATCGGCGATCGCCGTCCCCATGTCGATCTGCGGCCAGCCGTGCTGAGCCTGCCAGACCAGGCCGGGCACGGCGCTCACCACGGCGATCGCCGCCCCGGCCCCGACCAGCGGCCGCCGGAAGAGCTCGCGCGGCCCGACCGCGAGCAGCGCGACCGCCGCAATCCCCCAGAAGATCAGCAACAGGAACTTGTTCTCCAGGGCCACTGCGGTCAGCACCCCGAGAACCAGCCAGAGCCGGTCGTCACGGACCCGGACCCAGCGCACCAGCAGCCAGGTCACCGTCGCCCAGACGGACAGGTCGAAGGTGGTGGTCGACAGGTGGTGACTGTTGCTCAGCGCCACTGGCGAAACGGCGAAGACGGCCCCGGCGAGCAGTTGTGCCCGCCGCCCGCCGCCGAACTCGCGTGCGGTGAGCGCAGTCATCACCACGGCCAGCGGCACCGCCAGCGTGGCCGGCAGGCGCAGGACCACCGCCGAACCGGGGAAGGCCGCCTGGCTCAGGTGGGCCAGCAGCGGCATCAGCGGCGGCTGGTCGACGTACCCCCAGTCGAGATGCTTGGCGGCCGCGAGGTAGTAGAGCTCGTCGCCGGAGTACCGGAAGACACCGCTGGTCACCAGCAGGATCACGGTCAGCACGACGGCCAGTGCCAACACCGGCCCACGGGCGAACGGCGGAATCGGGTCCGCCGTCCGATGACCGGCCGCCAAGAGCCCGACCGGTCTAGGTCCGTCGAGCGACTCCGGCTCCCGCACTGCAGCTGTCCTGATCACTGGCGCCTCCATGGCGAACGCCCCCGAGCAGGGCGAAAGGTGTCCCGAGCATTGGGCATCCGACCGGCCACCGATCACGGCCCGCCGCGCCGCGCCGAGCCTGCGGCGCCGCCATATATTCACGCCATATCGCACCGACACCCCCGGCACCCCTGAGCACCCCTGAGCACCCCTGAGCACCCGGGACACCTACCCCGCCACCGCACCCACGCCCTCGCCACCCGCCACCCGCCCCCGCCCCCGCCCTCGGATCAGCACCGATCCCGTCCACGGGGTCGGTGGCAGCCGACACGCATCTGGCACGACCGCCACTACTGGTCCAGTTGACAAGAAGCCCCAGGCCATGACCTGGGGCTTTACCTCTGAGCGGGCGGGGAGCCGGTCACGACCCTGGGTGTGACAGGTGCGCGGGTGGCGCAGCCGCCCCGCGATGCTTGATGTTGACGGCCGCAGCCTTGGCCAGTGCCACGGGGTTCAGGAAATGGAGTGGACCGATCAGGCGGGATGCAAACAGATGCATGTGACGCGCCATCGATTCATCGCGCGCTGCCGCCGAGAACATCAGCCGCTCCCCGGGGTTGAACGGACGGGCCCTGGCGAAGTCGGCGGCCAGGTACTGGTGACCGCGCAGCCGGCGCCGGTGTCCGCGTGCGTACACCGCGAGCGACCGATCGAGGTCGCCCCGACCGGTTGCGGCCGAGGCGACCGCCTCTGCCAACCATTGCGCGGACTGCAGAGCCCACCCGCATCCCACTCCCCACAGGGGGTCGCCGGTCAGGGCGGCGTCGCCGATGAACGCGACGCCCGGTGCGGTCGGCTTGCGGCTGTGCAGCGGGTAGTCGACGGTACCGATGATCTTCGTGACGCGCTCGGCGGAGTCGATGAGCGGTGCCTCGGGCAGGGCACGGACGAATTCGAGGAAGCTGCCCTCCAGATCGTCCCGGAAGGCCGGCAGCCGCTTCTTGTCCGGGAGCACCGCGATGACCGTCACCCCGTCGTCGTTGGGAAACGCGTACGCCATGTCGGGCTCGAGGAACCAGGTCTGACCGATCCCGCCGTGCAGCGGAAGGTTGCGGAAGTGCGCGAGATAGCCGAACCGCGCGTTCTCGTACAGCCGAGCAGGCACCCCGGCGAACTTCGCTACGGCCGAGTCCTTGCCATCGGCGCCGACCACCAGCCGGGCCCGGATCTCACGCTCGCCCTGTGCTGTCGACGCGCGCACCCCCGAGGTTCGCCCGGCTTCCCGGACCAGCCCGGTCACCTGGTGTCCGAGGAGCAGGTCGACGCCAGGGGTCTGGGCCGCACGGGACCTGATCAACGGGTCGAGGGTGCTGCGCCGAACGTTGTACGCGTACGGCAGCCCAGGGCCCGCCGGCGCTGCCCTCGGCTCGATCCATCCCCAACGGGTGTACCAGCGGGCCTCGTTGCGGACGGCTCCCGCCTCCTCGAGCGCGGGGACGAGGCCGAGTTCGTCCAGCACCGGGTAGGCGTTGGCCGTGAGGGAGTGGGTGCAGAGCACCTTGTACGCTTCGGGGTCCGAACGGCGTTCCAGCAGTGCGACGCGGACACCGCGTCGAGCGAGCAGGATCGCCGCGGCGCTGCCGGCGAGGCCGGCTCCGCTGATGACGACGTCGTAGTCGTATCCCGCGCTCTCAGGCTTGGTCATGCGCTGATCGCTCCCTTCGGGGTGTGGTGCCGTTTGTGGGAGTGGTGCAGTGCCACTGCAGTCAGGACCAGAGCAGTTGTCAAGAGTGGTGGATCGGGTGATGTGTGATCAGGCTGCGGTGGCCTCTTCCATGCGTTCGATCAGAGCGCCGTTCTCGAACCTCGCGCCGCAGCGGACCAGCGCGACCAAGTAGGCCCCGGTGATCGCCCTCCGGCGCTCCTGGGATACGCCGCGAGGAGTGGCGCGATACCAACGCGAGAGCCCTCAACTTCCTTCACTACGCCACTGCCTGCGCCGCATGTCGAGCCCGAACCAGGGCCCTACCGGTCGCGGACGGATTCGCAGCCCTCGATCAAGCCCTCGCCGGCCCAGGCCAGGTCGGCTCCCGACTCGGCTTCAGCCTCGGTGATGATGGCGTCGAGCGCGTCGTAGAGCTCTTCGCGCTCAACGGTCTCGATGAATCCGGCGCGCGCGTCGAACTCGTTGAAGGCTTCGCCGAACTGCCCCCCGAGCTCGGCAAGCCTCGGCGTCAGGACGTCCGCCGAAGCCCCCGAAGCCAGCACAGCCAGCACCGCGCGCCGCGTCGCTCTGTACTGCGCCGGCGCCTTCTTGTAGATCGCGGCACTGATCTGCTCGCGGCCGTCCCAGTCCCGGATCGGATTGTTCAGGTTCTCGGCGAGCCACTGGGGCTTCCGAGGTGAAGCCGAGCAGGGCCTGCATCACCGCGAGGGTCACCAGCTCCGCGTCGCCGAGCTGCGGCTTGATCCCGATCTCGGGACGCCGCGGTGCCAGATGCGGCGAGTCCTTCAGCAGGTCGTCGGTCTTCACGTAGAGTGCGGTCACGAGGGAGTCCAGGTCAGGCGTCACAACCGACCTTTGGACTCCCTCGCTTCATCTCATGCGTGCCAGCGAGCCCTTGGCATCAATCATCTAGCCGTCGCGCGGGGCCGGACCAACGGACGGGCGCATCCCCGAGATCAACTCCCTGTAGCCTGCTCGTTCGATCGAACAGTAGCTGATGACGTGATATCAGTACTGGTCTGCTGCGGCAGCAGGAGCCGACCACACAACAGCGCATGGGCTCTTCGAGGGGAAGCGCGTCGGGTCATGACAGAACTCATAGGTACGGAGGCGGACTTGAAGAGCGCGATCAATGGTTGAGTCGAAGGAGGAGTCATGACAGGCATGGCCTTTGTGGCGATACCCGGACTGCTGGTTGTCGCCGGTATCGCCGTGATGGTGTGGGTCGTCCTGAGGATGCGGCGACTGCGAGCCGCCTGGGGGAGCGGGATCACGGCCGAAGGGCGGTGCGTCGGCGTTTACGTGGTGACGACGGTCAACTCGCGGAGTGGCACCAGCGGCAGCGCTTGGCATCACATCTACGAATTCACTGGCCCCGACGGGGACCTGCGGCGGTTCAAGGAGGTCAGCGGACCGGCCACCGTCGTGCGCGGCGACCGGGTCGTGATCCGATACCCGGCGGGACGCCCCGAGCAGGCCACCGCCATTCCACCCGACGACCAGGCCAAGCAACTACTCATCACCGTGTGCGTACTGGCCCTCCTGACCGTCTTCGTGACGTTCAGTGCCTTCATAGGGCTCAAAGCACACGACATGGCAGGTCAGGTGGCAGACAGGAACAAGAGCGAAACCAACCGGAGCCCAGTCCCGCCCGCCGGACAGCCCACCGGCCTTCCGACGCGGCCGCCCTCGGGACAGCCCACCGGCCTTCCGACGGGGCCGCCCCCTGGCTGGTCCAACACCCTGCCGACCGGGCCGCCCTCCGGATGGTCCAACACCCTGCCGACGGGGCCGCCCCCTGGCTGGTCCAACACCCTGCCGACGGGGCCGCCCCCTGGCTGGTCCAACACCCTGCCCACTCAGCCGCCCTCCGGTTAAGGGGTGGCCCATCAGATGATGAAAGCCACCAGCATGGTGGTGTCGTAGGGACCCCGACGGGCGGAGGAAGCACCCGGCCAGGCTCGGTGACAGCCCCCTGGCGCCTGGCGGACGGCTGCAGCGCCGACGCGCGGGCTTGGGCCCCGTTCCCAGGCTCACACCAGAGGCTGTAAATCTGTCGCGCAAGCTACACAGGTTCGAACCCTGCACGCGCCACAGGATGTGAGATCGGCCTCTGACCTGCGCTTTAGGTCAGGGGCCGATCCCGTTGTGTCCGACCGTGGGTACCCGTAGATAAGCGTGTCTTACCGCTCATCAGGGCACGCAGCGGGCACGGACTTAGGTGAGCTCGATCCTTCGCACGTTGCCCTGGCGATGGTGAGGACCTGGTCACCGGCATGGTCGATGAAGTGGATGAAATCACCCTCGACGTAGTGCCGCTTTGCCTCCACGTAGCGCTCATTGGTAGCGCCGTCGCCTGAACTAGTCGTGATCTTGAATCTGGCCATAGACCATCCTTATCGGTCGGTAGCTCGCCGACAGTTCTTCAACGAGCCGGGCGGATCGGCCTAGGTCATTCTTCGCATATCCGGACAAGGTAGCGATGGCGTGTGACGCCAGTCACGCCGCGGGGGCAGGTGCCGCCGGCACTCTGCGGGCTGAGCGGGCGGTTCCCTCCTCGATCGGGCAGCTTCGCCGCACCCGGGTTCTCCAGGGGCCGCCAAGGCTCACTCCGTGACGCGTGCGCTGATCGAGCACGCCCGCAAGGTCGCCGACGACCACCTGACCCGCACCGGCGCCCCGATCGACGGGAGATCGCCGCCGCTCTGGACGCCCGCATCCGGAACCACCGGACGGCCACCCCGGGGCCATCTGGTGCGGATCTGGTGCAAGGTCCCCGAATAGGTCCAGACAACGAAGAAGCCCCAGGCCATTGACCTGGGGCTTCTTGTTGGAGCGGGCGACGAGAATCGAACTCGCGCTATAAGCTTGGGAATCTTTGGCCATTCGGGCCAGAAAGGGCCTCTGGCCTGCGCCGATACCTGCTCAGGTGGGCTCGTCGGGCGATCAGTTCTGACCACTGCCGACCTTCGTCCACCGCCCGTTCTGGCACGGATCTGGCACGGACCCGATACTCCACACCAGCCAACGCAGCAGTGGTGCCGTTGTGGACTCCCAAGGTCACCGCCTACGCAGGTGCTTCGGGTGGTCGGAGCGCGGAAAGGGCAGTGCGGGCTCGGGCCGCCAAGCCGTCGGCTCCGCAGCCTGCGGCCAGCTCCAGTCCAAGGTTGAGGGACTTGTCCGCGTCAACCGACCGGTCGACCTCAGCGAGCGCCACCCCGAGGTCGACCAGGGCGAGGGCGTGCTCATAGCCGGCCGGGGAGCGTTCGAGACGCCGTACGGCTTCCTCAAGCATCGTCACGGCATACAGCCCGTCATGGACCGCCGCGCACAGCCGCAGGGCACTGCCGATCGCCGAGTCCGCGCCGAACTCCTCGGCACGGCGCACGGCCTCCTTGGCCAGTCGCTGAGCCCGGTCCGGCTCCTGAGCGGCCACTGCCAGCGCCAGGTGTCCGGCCCAAGGTGCCCACACCGTGTTGCGCCAGCCCCGCGCGTCCAGGGTGGCTCCGGCCGCGTCCAGAGCCGCGGCTGCGGCCACCCTGTCGCCTTGGGCCAGCAGCAGCCTGCCGTAGAGCGTCGGGGCGTCGGGCAGCACCATCACCGTGGGGTAGGGCGGGCCGAATGAGTACTCCTTCGCGAGTTCCCAAGCCTCGTCGGTCTTACCGCGCGCAAGCAGTGTGTCAGCCAGTACTCCCACGGCGAACCACTGCAACGGGATGCCCGGGGCGATCCGCTCGGCTGTCCGCAAGGCGCGACGCAGGAAGTCCTCCGCCTCGACGAGCCTGCCGCACCGGAACCGGAGGAGTCCCGTCAGGAAGTAAGCGAAGCCCAGGTGGCCGCCGCTCCACCCGGCCACCTCGTATGCCCAGATCGCCTCGCTGAACAACGCCTCCGCGCGGTCGATCCGGTCGGCGTACAGATAGGAGATACCGAGGACACCCGGCAGCTCGAAGCCCCAGGTGGTGTTCGTCCAGCCGAGCTCTCGCGGGAGCCTGCCGTCCTCAAGGGCGGACTCCGCCAAGGCGATTGCCTCGGTGAAGTCCGCGCCTCTCAGTGTGAGGTCCCAGCAGCGCAGTACCGACACGGCGCTGGTCAGGCCGCTGCCGGCGGTGAGGCCCCTGCCGAACTCCTCGAGTCGGCGGGAGCGGCCCGGGCCGTCGCCGTCCTCCGCCTGGAAGGCCGCGAACATGAAGTGCGCGACCTCCAGCCGCAGTCGACCGCTTCCGGGGGCCGTGCGGACCGCCTCCTCGGCACACACCCCGGCGGCTTCGCTCAACCGGTTGCTGTGGGCCAGTGCCTGGGCGAGCCGGAAGGTCGCGTCCACCCGGAGCTCCGGGCTCAGCCCGTACTTCTCGTTCAGGGCGAGGCGCAGTTGGTTCACCGTGGTGGCCGGATTGGTGAGCAGGGCCGAGCAGCCGAGTTCGTAGAGCAGCTGGGCCCGGTCCTCCTCGTCCGGCGGCTCACTCATCGCGCGTTGCAGACAACGCTGCGCCGCTTCGGGCGCGCCGATGGCCAGGTGCTCGGCGGCTGCCATCCGCAGCTTGTGCACCGTCTGGTCGTCTCCGTCCGGAAGGGTCTCCAGCAGATGCCGGGAGGCGGCCAGCAGGCCCAGGCCGGCGTTCTCGATCTCGGTGGCGGCGACACCGTGCATGCCGGTACGGGTGCCGGCAGGCATGGACTGGTAGACCGACGTAGCGATCAGCGGATGGACGAACTCCAGCCGACCGTCCGAGGTGCTGGTCAGCACCCGGTGCTTGCGCAGTTCCCTGATGGACTCCGCGGCCGCACCCGGGCCCTGGGCACAGATAGCGGCCGCGAGTTCCGGTTGGATATCGGTGCCGAGCATCGACGCCGCCCAGGCGAAGCGCAAGGTGCTCGGACCCAGCTTGTCCAGCCAGTGCCTGAGTGTCATCCCCCGTGCTTCGGCGGCGAGTTCACGCAGCTGGCCGGAGTTCTCCTCGACCGGGTCGAGCTGCTGGTCGTGAACCTCCCGCAGCAGGGCGGCAGTCTCGTACGGGTTGCCTCCGGTGACCGCCCACACGTGGCGGCAGAAACCCTCCTCCGCCGTCTCTCCCAGCGAGGCGCGGACCAGACTCGCGACCGAAGCCGGCTGGAGCGGGCGCAACTCATGGCGCCTGTCGGCCCGACCGACGATGCTCCGATGGAACGCCAGCGCCTCGTCGGGAAATTCGTCACGGCACGCGAAGACCAGTAACACCGGCAACTCCCGCGCGCGGACCGCGAAAGCCGCCAGCCACTGGAGCGACTCCAGGTCTGCCCAGTGCAGGTCATCGACGATCACGGCCAGCGGCGCCCGGCGCTGCACGACCTGGGTGAGCACGAAGTCGAGGCCGTCCCGGACACCCTGCGGGTCGAGCTGCCCAGTCGGCGGGAGCAGTCCCACGGCGGGCCCCGCAATGTCAAACCAGCGCCCGAAGACCTGCCGCTGCTCCCCCTCGGCCAGCGCCGCGACCACCGGCTGCAGCAGTTGACGCGCCACGTGGAAGGGCTCGTTGCGCTGCTGCTCGCCGCCACGGGCGAAGAGCACCGTGCAGTCTTCCCGCTTCGCCAAGCGACGCACCTCGGTGAGCACTGCAGTCTTACCGAGGCCGACCGGTCCGACGTAGAGCAGCAGTTCACCGATCTCCTCGCCGTCGGCGTCGGCCCCCCGGCAGAGGGAGTTGATCGCCTCGGCTGCCGAACGGATCTCCGCCACACGTTCGTGCAGGTGAGGCGCGACCGGCACGTCACCCGAATCAGGCCCTTGTGTGGCGGCGTCGCCGTCCTGGCCGTCGTCTCGCCTCCGTAGCCCGTGCTCCTGCTCGGCCACCGCCGGTCCTTCCACCTCGCTGCCCCGTGCGTCTGCCGCTGAGGCTAGTGCCGTACGGGCGGCGATGGAGTGCCTTTGCCTACGCCGAGTAGCGCCCAGCCGGCACGGCAATTCCGAACCGTCCAGACTGGCGCGCTTGTAGTGCAGCGGCACTGAATCGGCCGCGTGCATGAGTCGTGCAAAGCCCGCCCTGCGGACGCGGGACCCGTTACTCCCCGTCCGTCCAGTAGCGCTGGAGCCGCGCCACCGCTTCGTTCTTGTCCATCTTGGCGACCAGATCCTCGGCAAGACCGACCCGGTTGATCAGCAGATGGACCAGGTCTGCAGGGAGAGCCTCGGAGGAGGGCTCGGGCGAGCCTCGGTCGGGTAGTTCCCCGTCCAGCACACAGGCCCAGAACTCTCCTTCCGCCAGCTCCAGTTGGTCGCGGAGGATGTGCCCCCAGATGCCGGCGCCGTAAGCGCTCCGGTCCACCGGGTGCGAAATCCGAGTACGCAGGATTCGACCATCGAACAGGCCCAGCTCGTAGGTGACGTGGTGCGTACCCGTACGCCCTCGCGCATCCCTGACACGCTCCCAGCCTTCGACCCGGCAGAACTGGTCGTGGCGCTCGCGGGTCGGCTGGGGCCAGGTCATCGGGCCGCTCCGACCAGCCAGCCGCGCAGCTGGTCATCATCGCTGAGACTGATCAACTGCACCAACCCCCAGTTTTCCCGGTGATTCGGCGCGCCCTGCAGCCGCTCCTGCCAGTCCTCGGCATACTCCCGCAGCGCGTCGAGCATCTCGCCGATCGCCTCGTCGAAAGTCGCCCCGTCCGCAGCGACCGGCAGGCCGGGGATGAAAACGGACCAGCCGCCACCCTCCGCCACCACCTGGGCTCGCGACACGCACACAGTGGAGAGGAAGTGCCGCAGCCGCTCGACATCCACCACCGCTGCCCGGCCCGCGTCCCGCCGCACCGTGGCAACCCGCCCCTGCTCCGCCGCGTCCAAGAGGTCCTTCAGATGCGAGCGCGCTTCCGTATAGCTCTCGTAGTGCACTGCCGACATGACACGCCTCCTCGAATCTCCTCCAGGGTCCCCCAGGCAGCAACGTACGTCAAGTACGTCACGTACGTGGTCCACCTCCTTGCCAGCTGCGCTTTCCGCAGCCAGCTCGACCATGCTCGGCGGACGAAGCGGTCCCGGCGCAGGGGCCCAGCCAGGCTCGGGACAGCGCCCCCGCGCTCACGATCCAAAAGGCTCATAGCTCAGCCCAGTCGACCGCGGACCGGTGGCGACCATGCGACAGCCGACAGCCGACAGCCCGGGACCGCCATTGACTGCGGCCACCGGTGCACGAGTGATGCGACTCTGACAATTGGTCCAGACAACAAGAAAGCCCCAGGCCATTGACCTGGGGCTTTCCTTCTGAGCGGGCGACGAGAATCGAACTCGCGCTATAAGCTTGGGAATCTTTGGCCCTTCAAGCCGAAAACGGCCTCTGACCTGCTGCGATACCTGCCTCGGCGACCTGTCGGGGTGGTCCGTTCTGACCGCTCCCGACCGTCACTCACCGCCCGTTCTGGCACGGATCTGGCACAGCCTGATCAGGCCCCCCGGTCAGCGCTCGCTCGCGGGCTCATGGAGGATGCGCCTTCGCGCTCAGCCTCTCACGCCGAGCGCCTCGTTCACAGATCTGACGGGCAGTTCGCCATCGACGATCACGGCCACTCGTGGGAAGCCCACAGAGCCGTCTCCTGGGTCGACGAGTCGCGAGCCGGTCCTCCCCGGCGAATGAACCAGTCTTCCCACGGTCCTCTCCGTCCCCAACACTGCTGACCGCGAGCTTCAGAGGGGGACTGCATAGCCAAGTGAGGCGCACGTCGCTCATCCGCGCGGAGGCGCCGGAATAACCAGTGGAAAGCAGCCGCCGTCGGCACCGCCGCGCTGCTGCTTCTCCTCACGGCCTTCTGGTTGCTGATCTTGCCGTACCTCCTCGGCGCTGCCGGGATCACTTGCCTCTGCGCGCTGGGGCGGTGGCTATGGCACACCGACCGCCTCCTTCGCAGCGGCGATCGGAAGTGGCGGGCCGAGGAGCTGGTGCCGGCCGGGCTAGCGGACGCTCGCCGACGTAGCCAAGATGACCGGCACCAAGTTTGAGGAGGTGGTCGCCGACCTATGCCGCCGCGACGGGTGCTCCGAGGTCCAACGAGTAGGCAAGGGCCGGCGACAACGGAGCCGACGTACTCGGCCACCCCCAGACGGACGCAAGATGGTGATCCAGCGCAAGCGCTACGTAGCCACCATGCGCTCCGGGTCTCCGCGGACGCGAAGCGCCGACGGTGGGGACGGCATGGTGGTACGGCGCCGTGCGACCGGGGCGAGGAGGCGCAGGAACATGCCTCCACGGCAGCCGCCGGGATGCCAGGACCCGGTCGACCCTCCGGGCGATCGTCCATCGCTCTCAGTCCGTCTCCGCGTCTCGCAACTCGGCCACGATCCGGTCCACTTCCTCGCGCAACGATTCCACCCGCTGCCGAGCGGCCAACGCCCACTCCTCCAGCAGCCCCATCACCGACGCCACCCCAGCACCTCCACCGCGAGACAACCCGATGGACCAACCCTGCCGCGCCGCCATGGACTCTATGTCTGACCTGCGGAAATAAGCCGATCACGCCCGATAGGACAACGGATTCTCACCCCCCGGGCACGGAGAGTGCCCAGCAACAGGAGGAGAGCACCCCCACACGAGAGTCACCGTGGGTTCCCTTATGCGCACGGACTGTTGCGAACTCCTTGAGCTCGCCCAGCACGACGCGAGTCCATATGCGATCACTGCGTAGTGGGCCGTCAGCGCCCTCCTCACGGATACGCTGTGGACCAGGTGGCGAAGGGGAGAACCGTGGAGAGCTTGTTCGGAGTAGTTGAGCCGCGCGATGACGTGCTGGCGGGGGAGCTTACTGAGTCGCGCTTCGCTGCCTCACTCGAGGAGGTAGTCGCAGGTACAGCACCGGATACATACGCCGACGCTGGACACTTCTTCGCGGCAACCTTTCCGTCCGCCGGCCTGAAGTCATTGCTCAATGAGGTGCTCGGTCGCATCAGCCTCGATTCGTCAGCGGTGATCACTGACGGGTCGTGAGACTGGTTCGCCCGGTTTGTCCTCTCGGGTGAGAGGGTGGGCCTTCGCGTGTCGCTG
>NZ_JARXZC010000052.1 GCF_029894335.1 Kitasatospora sp. MAP5-34
CCTGCTAGCAATCACGTCCCCGACCAGCCCGAGCACCCCGCCTCCGGCCCACACCAGCCCCGTGACCTGCACGTTCAGGTTGGCAATTGCCCATTGGTTGAGCGCCGTCCAGCGGCTCGGTTTGTGATGAGAATGTCGGCCCATCGGAAGATCACCCGACCGAGAACCCCCGTTCGAGCGGCAGTCGAATTTGGGTCCAGTGCCTCGAACCCCCGCTCGTTGAACGCATGGATCACGTCGCGCACGTAGTCGGCGCTGACTGCATCAACGAGGTGATGTCCGGCACCGACTGGCCTGCGCGGACACCGTCACGGCGTGTGGTCGCGGCGCTGACGGTCGCTGACGGATCGTCTGCCAGAGGAATTGCCCGCCATGGAAGCCACGCTGGAAGTGGGGACGGTGCTGGACGGCGAGGTCTGCGCCGTCGTCGACGGGCAGCTGGAGTTCAGCGGGCTGCTGCGGTGGTTTCGGAGGGCAGGGTCCAGGCCACCTACCGGCCGCAGCGGCCCGGTTTCCACCTGTACAGCATCAGCCTGCCTGCCGATGGTGTGGACGGGCTGGGCGTACCGACCCGGCTTGAGGTCCAGGGCGGGCTGCGCGCCACCGGGTCCCCCGCTTCCGACCGGCCGGTCCAGTTGCTGAACCTGCCGGGGCTGGACGTGCCGCCGCCTGTCTACCCCGACGGGCCGGTCACCGTCGAGGAATAGTCAAGAGTTGTGGTTCGAGCTTCCGCGCGATCCGGGATATCAACCGGTGTCTATGGGCGCTGTGATGGGACTGGTGGGAGCGTGGGCCAGCGGGCGAGCATGCGTTGGCGCATGTCCGTGCTGAGTCTGCTGAGGCCGCTCAGGTCGGCGCGGTCGGCAGTCGTCTGGCCGACGACACCGAGCCGGTGGACGAGCCGTTGCCGGGCGGTCGCGGTGCCCCACTTCCAGTCCCTGTCCGGGATCCGGGCCAGGTGGTCAGTGGTTCCGCGGTGGGCCCTCTCAACCAGCGCGTCGCCTCGTAGCAGCCACCCGGCGCACGCGTCTGCGAGATCGCCGTGGAGTTCGGTGCCGGTCGCGGTGCGCCATGCCATGCGGTAGGCGGTCTCCGCCCGGTCCAGAAGTGGAGCGGATGCCGCAGTGACACACCAGCATGTCGGGAAGCCGATGCGCAGGTAGGCGAGCTCCACCAGTCCGCTGCCCAGGGAGGCCTGTTCGAAGTCGATGAACCTGATCCCGCTGGTGGTGTGCAGGTCATTGCCGGGGCATGGATCTCCGTGGAGAAGGGCATGCCCCGGTGCCCGGCCGAGCCGGTGCACGAGGTCGTCGAGCTCGCCGGACACGCCAGGCGCGACGGGAACCTCAAGAGCCTCGGCCAGCCTGAGGAAGGAGTCGACGTCGGCCTGGACTGGGCCCAGCCAGCGGGGAAGTACTCCGACGTCCTGCGGGCCGGTGGTGGCGTGCAGCCGGGCCAGTGCCGCCGCGTAGTCGACGATCCAGTCGCTGGACGGGCGTTGGTGGTCCAGATGCTCCAGGACCAGCACCCGCTCGCCGGGATCGGTGGCCAGTAGTGCGGGTACCACGGGGGTGTCGGCTCGGGCGGCGAGCCGCAGCGCGGCCACCTCGCGGGCGTACCGCTCCCCGGCGTCGGGACCGTCGACGATCTGCTTCACCACCGCCGGTGCCCCGGCCAGCTCGACGCGCCACACACGTGAGCGCGGGCTGCTGCCCAGGCGCCGGGAGCGCCTGGGTGAGCCCAGTTCGGCCCGTAACTCGTCCCCGAACGGCAGTCGCGACCACATGAGCTCATCCTTCCACGCGGGTGAACAACTCTGCGGCTGCGGCGGGTAACTGGCGGCGCAGTTCACGCCGCGGTTGCTTGCGGCCGTTCGACCAGGATCCCGCGTTCGAAGGGGCGCCGGCGGGCTGGAGTCCGGACCATCAAGATCAACACGGAGAGCGCCATGGCCGACCACAGCACCCCACCGCCACGGCGCCCCGGCCGCCCGCGCGGAACCAGGCCCGGTGACGACGGCCTGACCGACCGCCAGCGCTCCATCGTGACCGCGATCCGCACCGCCACCACCGGCTACCCGTCTTCCATACGCGAGATCGGCACGGCTGTCGGCCTCACCAGAACCTCCTCCGCTATCCCGCAATACCGGCGCCTATATCCGCTGGCGCAACGCTCGCGCTGAACTGAAGAACAACTTCGCCCCCGACTCACCTGTTCGCACATGGACAGAAAACCCCGCCCAGGCCGCAGGACATGGCTCTACGATCGCCGTACGAGTGACCGCAGCCTGGCCGGTCCAGCCTGTGAAGAAGACGATGCTGTGCATGGCCTTGCCCGAAACGGCTTCGGCTATCCAAGAGGAGCACGATGGCCACGATCGCCAGATCGACTCACGAATGGGCCACTGAACGACTCAGTTGCTACGAGGTGACGCCAAGTCAGGAAGTGGCCGAGCAGGAGTGCATCGTCCTCATGCACGGCGGGGGCAGGGGAGACAGCAAAGAGCCGAGCCTTCCGCTTGCCGTGGATCTTGCAGCGCAGGGATACCGAGTGCTCGGCCTTGACTTCACCGGAAGTGGCGAGAGTTCGGGGCAATGGTCTGAGCTGACCCTCAACCGCCGCAGAGACCAGGCCGCCTCCCTCATCGAGAGCCGACTGCCTGCACACGCCCCGCTGATCCTCGTCGGCTTCAGCATGAGCGGCCAGACCGCCGCAGACCTGATCAGCCGATTCGACGAGCGGGTTGAGTGCCTGGCCCTTTGTGCTCCAGGCATCTACTCACGTACTTTGCGAGACGTCCCTTTCGGAGACGAGTCGTTCGGCGACCTGGTCTTCCACCGACCGGAACTGTGGCCGGATAGCCCAGCCTTGGACACTCTGGCGGCGTTCCGGGGCCGGATCGTACTGGTACTCCCTGAGCACGACGAGATGGTTCCACCCGGGATGGCAGCCCTCGTCGAGGAGAACCTGCGCGCCAACCCTCGGTCCGCAACGCTGGTTCTTGACGGTGCGGGACATCTACTCGACCAATGGCTGGCCGAACACCCGAAGGACCGCAAGCGCGTGATCAAGAGTTTGCTGTCACCGCCTCCGGCAACCCGGCCCTGAGCCGACTCGGATCCGAGCCACTGATCAAGCCCCGTTTCGTCCGAGGTCAACTCTCCGCCTACCAACCCATCCCCGCCGACCACGCCACCATCCTCGGCAAAGTCGTCGCCGTGCTGCGCAGACTCCGACACCGGCACACCGGCACACCGGCGACCGGAGCCGCCCCCAGCCCGTGGCCCGGCGAACTTCGTCAGCAAGCCCCGTAGACGTGCCACGCAGCCCGGCTCACCCCCAGCGGAAACAGAACAACGATCCGTTGATCGCGGACCGGTCCGGCTGGCGCTGCTCCGCAGATCACCAGAGCGACAATGGTGTTGCCTCCCAGGGTGACCCTCACGCTTGAATACGACCATGGAGAACCCAGTGTGGGACGCGTTGGCCACGGACGTCCGGGAGCAAGTCGACGGCCTGCTGATCAAGGGCCATCGCATCCACGCGATCAAGGTGATCCGCGACGCCAGCCCGGAGCCGGTCCCGGGCATCCATGAGTGCCTCGATCAGATCACCGACCGCTACGCCGTGCTGGGGCGCCGGTTCGACCGTGAACCGACGGCGCCGTTGAACGTCGATGCCCTGACCGCCAAGATCCGCGAGCTGCCCCGGCGCCCCGAAGCGATCGAGGCCGTATGGGACGGCGACACCCAGGGCTGGTTCGTCGAGCTGCTCGGCGTCACGACCGGGCCGAGAGCCGCCTATCACCTCGCGCTCATCCGATTCGGAACGGACATGCGCCTTTTCAACAGCTCCCTCCCCTCCTGGCCGGAGGCGGAAGAGGCGAACACGGTAGGCCGGGCGCTGGCCGAACGGCTGGGCCTGCCGTTCCACTTCGCGAGCCCCAGCACCCCGGATGACTCAACCCCACGCTGGTGGGACAGGCAGTGATCCCGCGACCTCACGGCACGTGCCGGCCGCGACGCGGCAAGAATCGGACCCCGGCGACGTCCTCGCCCCGCCCAAGCAGGGCAGCGTCCCCCGAGCCAACAGGTTGAGGGCCATCGCGTAGGTCCGCAGCCGTGCCTCCGTGAATCGGCAGCGGGCTTGGAGATCGGCGAACCTGGGTCCTCGGCCCGCTCGCGGACCCGCCTACGGCCTGCCCGAGCCGGACGGAACCGACCGGCTGCACCGCAACGCGCGTGGCACGTCGGACAAGGTCACGGCGCTGGTCCTGACCGTGATGGCCTCGTACCGCGACCACGTGCGCAGTCGGCTCGCGAGTCCTGGCGCAGCGCCCCCGTTGAGGTCCGCCGGATCGCTGTTCTGCAGTTGCTGATCACATATTGCAGCTCGATCGGGTCGCAGGCGGGCCGGCTCAGCCCCGTGCAGACCGTTTCCCTGATCCGCCGCGCCATCCCGGTCACCTCCTGACGTCGGTTTATCCAGGTGGAGACGTTCATCGGGGGCGGCCTGCAGCGTCTACACCGCAACCTCTCACCGAACAGCACATGCGGCCCCCGGGTGCCCGGCCGCATGAACCACACGACCCGCACCCCCTGTCGCCGCGTCATCACGGTGCCGCGCTGCTCAGGATTCGGGTTTCTGGCTCCGGTCGCATTTCCATGAACGATCTTGAGCAGATGCGGGTGGCAGCGTGGGTGTCGCCAGTCGCGTCCTGATCAACGTGTGGGTCCTGTCCGGACACGGCCTTCGTCACGTGCGGCTGCCAGCAGTGTTGGTGATCGTCGGGCTGGGGTTGTCGGGAGGCAGGAGTTCCACGGCGAGGGCCACAGCCTGCTCGGCGGTGTCGACTTCGCCGACCAGGCTCGCGAGACGTCGCACCCGCCCCGGTCTTCGCAGCGCCGGTCGACCATCCCACTGAGAGCAACCCGATCTCAGTGGCGGTGGGTGACGTCAACGGGGACGGGCACCCGGACCTGGCCGTCGCCAACGTCCTCTCCGACACGGTGTCCGTGCTGTTGGGCCACGGTGACGGTACGTTCGCAAACAAGGTCGACTATCCCACCGGGCACAACCCGAACTCGGTGGTGGTGGGTGATTTCACCGGGGACGGGCACCTGGACCTCGTCACCGCCAACTACGGTGCGAACACGGTGTCCGTGCTGTTGGGTCGCGGGGACGGCACTTTTGCCGGCAACGTCGACTACCCCACCGGGATCAATACAGCCTCGGTGGCGGTGGGTGACTTCAGCGGGGATGGCGAGCTCGATCTCGTCACCGCCAATGACGCTTCGAATACGGTGTCGGTACTGCTGGGCGACGGGGACGGTACCTTCGCGCCCAAGGTCGACTACCCCACCGGGAACAGCCCGTTCTCGTTGGCGGTGGGTGATTTCACAGGTCAGCCGGGCCGATCGCGGTGGCGTCGTCCTTCGGGTCAGGGCGGGTTGGGATGCTTGTTCCTGCGGCGGTGGGAGAACTGCTCCCGGGTGGTCTGCCAGCGCAGTCGCATTTGACCGAGGACGTTATCCCATTCCTGACGGACCTCGTCATCCGGCGGTCGCTCGCCTCGACGGATACGGTCGAGTTCGTCGCGAACCTCCCGCCCGAGCGCTGCGGACCCGACAATGACGAACATTGCGCAGAAGAGGGCTGAGAGCATCGCGAAGACGGCACCCACCGCGCCATATCGTGTGGCGTAGGAGCTGAAAAGGTGCGGCAGGTAGAAGGTCGCGCCCATCGAAGAGACCGCCGTGAGAGGGGCGGTGACAACACCGAACGGCAGGAGGTCCTGCCAGAGAATCCGCTTGGCGGAAAGGACCGAGCCGCTCCAGACGAAGAAGACCGCCGTCAGCGGCACCACAACCAGGGATGCGGCCAGCTCCAGACGCCCGCGGCCGAGAACGGCGTGAAGCCACGAAGTGGCCGCCAAGTACCCGAGGAGGGCAAGCGCCCACCTCAGGCCGTTCGGTGTGTTGCGGACGCTGAGCGGACTCAGCTCCCAGATCTGCTCGAACAACCGTTGCATCGCCCGCGTGAAGCTCAACACCGAGACCATCAGGAACAAGGTCCCGAAGATGCCCACACCCGCGCTTGTGGAGGTGAAGATCTGTCTGACCGCCTCCGCCCCTCCACCGGTGAGGCCGTAGCGGTCGATAGTGCGGTCCGCAACGTCCTTGCCACCCAAGCGGGTCAGGACGGCACCGCAGAGAATCGCGAGCGGGATGAGGGCCGTCAGCGCGCCAGACGCGAGCGCCATCGACCGGTCGAACCCCACGATCTTCTGGAAGCGGTTGACGACGCGCAGCGCGAAGCCCGGACGCAGCCAGAACGTCAGCGTTCTGATCAGGCGCTCGCGGTCGATCGGTGCCGTATCCCCTCCTCGGACCTGGGAGTTCGTAACACGTCGAGACTAGCCCGACGCCCCGGCATCCGACGGCTACGACGCGGACCTCCGCATGCAAACCCTCGTCACCGTCCGCGGCCCGGCAGGAGAGGTCTCCTGCCGGGCCGCCGCGCGCTCCCCAGGCATCGGAAAGACAGGCATGGAAAGAGGGGAGCGCCTGCTCATCATCTGTGACTGAGCGCGCCAGCTGGCGGGCTTCGCCGACTGGCATGTGGGCGCCCGGGGGCTCGTGGGTGGTTGTAACGCGCCTCGGGTGCAGCTCCACTGTCGCTCCTGCGGGTGGTTTGCCCCGTGGGGCCTTCCAGGCATTTGTGCGCATCCGTACGGTCTTTGCTGTCCGGGCTTGTCGATGCCGGGTGACGCTGGCTGGTGAGAGGAGTTCGCATGTTCCGGAGCAAGAGGGTCCGCGCGGTGGCGTGCTCGGGCGCGGTGCTGGGCCTGGTTGTGGGTGGGGTGTGGACCGGGGTGGCGGTGGCGGCTCCGCCCGGAGCGACGAAGGCGATCGCCCCCTACGCGCAGGCGGCCGCAGTGGTCAACTCGGACGGCAGCGTCAACCGGTCCAAGGGCATCGCCGGTGTCACCAAGCCCGCCGTCGGCAGGTACTGCGTCGAGCTGGAGGACAAGGAGGTGGACGTGACCAGGCTTGTCCCCGTCGCGACCCTGCAGTACACGTCCTTCGAGTACGGCATCCGCATCTCGATGTGGCCGGACCCCACCTGCGGCAACCGCACCGACACCTTCCTCGTCATCACCGGAAAGACCAACGTCTGGGAGGACCGGGCGTTCTCCATCGTCATCCCCTGACGGCCCTGGCCGGGGTGCTGTGCCAGTCGGCCCGGTTGGGCTGAGTGGTGGTTTCTGTTCACCCGCGATCCTTCTCCGTCTGTCCAGAGCGGCGCGGCTGCTCCGGACAGCCGACGAGGAAAAGGAGCTTTGCCATGCGACGCATCCACTCGTTCGTCATCGCCACGGTCGCCCTGGTAGCCGCCTTCGGCACCGTACCCATCGCGACCGCAGCGCCCACAGCGCCCGCCCACCTGGCGTCCTTCAACTGCAATCCCGGAAAGTTCTGCATCTACAGCGACTGGGACGGCGGCGGAACCCGCTGTCAGTGGGCACAGGACGAGGTTGCGAACACCGCCGACGCGTGTTCCTTCATCCGGAACGGACGGCCCGTCCGTTCCGTATGGAACGGGACCGGGCACCGGGTGCAGTACTACACCCAGACCAACTACCACGCACGCGTCGGGTCCACCCGGCCCGGACACGGGGGCAACCTGATGGGCAGCTACCAGATCCGCTCCTTCAAACCCCAGTAGGGTTGTTGAAGGGGATGCGGCTGCGTCGCCGCCCTCGGCGAAGCGGTCCGCGCGGCACCATCCCGTCCACGGTCTTCTCCTCTGCTCGGGGAGGGGGCGGCACCTTCGCCGACGTCTCGGCGTTCCTGGACGGCACGGTCGACGCCACCGACCGCGAGGCGCTCGCGCAAGCGGTCCAGGAGCTGCGCAAGCGACTGGACGCCCCGCAGCCGCCGAACGCCTGGGCGGCCGGTCACTACGGCTTCCCCAAGCCCTGAGCCACCGTCACACCATTGAGCGGTCTTCCCGGTCCCGAGGCGGGGAAGACTGCCACCGTGACTGACACCGACCTGTTCCAGCCCGGCACCACGCTGGTGCGCCGCGACGTCCACGCCGGCCGGGTGTGGACCGCGATGCCGCAGCGGGTGGTCGATGACACCGGCCACGTGCTGACGGTGGCCTACTGGCCGGGGATCGAGAGCCTGGCGCCGACGACGTGGATCACCTCGACGCGCAGCGGGGACGACGTCACCCGCAAGCAGGGCCTGGAGGACCTGGCGGCTGGGACCTGGACCCTTGGCCGGTACCGGTGGACCGGCACCGCACTGCTCTCGTACTTCCTGGCCGGCGAGTGGTTCTCCGTTCACTGCTTCCAGGACGCCGCCACGAGGGAGCCGCTGCGCTGGTACGTCAACTTCGAGAAGCCCTACCAGCGTCGCCCCGGCGTCGGCATCGACACCCTGGACCTGTGCCTGGACCTGGTCATCGCCCCCGACCTGTCGGGGCACCACTGGAAGGACCAGGCCGAGTACGCCCAGCTGCGCCGCCTCGGCCTGATCGACGACTACCTGCATCGCCAGGTCGAGCGGGCTCGCGGGCGGGCGATCAGCATGCTCGACGACCGTACCGGCCCGCTCGCTGCCGGCTGGCCGGCCTGGGCGCCGGACCCGTCGTGGCCGCTGCCCGAGCTGCCCGCAGACGCAGACGCAGACGCAGACGCAGACGCCGACGACCCGGCCACCGGCCGGTGACCTCGCCGACGACCGGCAGCAGCCAGGGCACCCAGGCCCGGGTACGGGTGTGCGCGGTCCTGGTCGACAACGGCCGGGTGTGCCTGATCCGGCGCCAGCGCCCGGCCGGCCTCCAGCTCTCGTTCCCCGGCGGTCTTGCCGAGGACGGGGAGGACCCGTCGGACACGCTGCGCCGGGAGCTGCTCGAGGAACTCGGCCTCGACCTGGCGGTGCTGCCCGACCCGCCGCAGCTGCGCTTCGTCCAGGACCAGGAGACCGTGCGGCCGGGCGAGACCACGCCGTTCCGCCGCCGGCACCTGGTCTTCACCGCCCACCTGCCGACCGTTCTCCACCGCGCGGTCGCCCGCACCGAGCAGGACGATCCCGACCAGGCACCGGTGGTCTGGCTGCCGGTGGCCGACGCGGCCGGCCTTCACCTCTACCCGGCCATCGGCCCGGCCCTCGCCCGGGCCGCCCAGCCCGACACCACCACCGGCGGCCCGCTGCTGCTCCCGGCGATGACCGCCGCGTCCTACCAGTGGCGCTGACACCGCGTTCGTACGCCCCGGGCCGGCCGATGTGACTGTGCTTCGTAGCCGGCCAAAGTTCTCAGGGTAGTTGGCCAGGCTGTACGCGATGCCTCGAACCAGGTGGTGTTCAGCCGTACGTGGTGCCTGGTCTGGGCCGGTGTTGTGCGGGTGGGGCGAGTGGCTCTGCGATGGTCTGCATGGGACAGAGCCCTGTGGCACTGCGTGGCCGGCCCTGCGGTGGCTGTTCTGCAGGGCCTGGCCTGAGGGCCTGCGCGGCTCAGCGCCTCGCGCGCCGACGACGGCGCTACGGAGGTGGGCGCCTCGTGCGGTCGCAGCCGCACGAGGCTGCCCGGGTACTTCAGTTGAGTTTCAGCGGAAAGCGGCGATGTTGCGGGCGACCCAGCCGTTGAAGGGGTGCGGGGCGCGGCCCAGGACTCGTTCCACGTCCGGGCTGATCCGCAGTTCGGCCGGGTTCGGGGCGGAGATGATGTCCAGGGTGTCGTCGGCGAGTTCCATCGGCACGAACTGGGTCATCGTGGCCTTGGCCTCGCCACGGGTGAGTTCGTGGAACCGTACAGGCGAGCCGAGCGCGGCGGCGATCGCCTCCGCCTGCTGACGCGGCGTGATTACCTCTGGCCCGGTCAGCTCGTACACCCCGCCGGTGTGCCGGTCGTCCAGCAGGCAGGCCGCCGCGACCTCGGCGATGTCCGCCGGGTCGACGACCGGCACCCCCACGTCGCCGAAGGGCGCGGCGACCATCCCCTGCGTGCGGACGGACTCCGCCCAGGCCAAAGCGTTGGAGGCGAAACCGCCCGGTCGCAGGACGGCCCAGTCCAGGCCGGACTCCCGCAACGCGTCCTCCACCGTGCGCATCGCGACCCGCGACGGGCCGAGCGGCCTGGTCGCCACGCCCTGCGAAGACAGCAGGACGACCCGGCGGACCCCGCCGGCCGCGGCCAGGCCGATGATGTCGGTCGGCCTGGCTTCGGGGGCGTGCAGGTCGCCGGACAGCAAGAGGAACAGCGCCTTCGCCCCGTCCAACGCGGTTGTGAGGCTTGTCAGCTCGGCCAGGTCGGCCGCCACATGCCGGACTCCGTCCGGCATCGCCACCGCGCGCCGCGACACCGCCGTCACCTGCTCGCCCGCCTCGGCCAGGGCCTGCGTCAAGGGTCGGCCCACATTCCCGGTAGCCCCGGTCACCACGATCATGTTCAGCTCCTAGTCCGTTGTGCACTGCGGTAATTGACGCTAGGAGCCGGGCTTACTTTTCGTAAGAACATACCCAGGGGTAAGCTCCGGACATGAGGGAAGGTGCGCAGCTGACGCCGGCTGAGGCGGGCAATCGGTATGAGGTGTTTCACACCGACTGCCCCGCGCGTGACGTGGTCGACCACGTGACCAGCCGGTGGGGTATCTGGGTGCTGATCTCCTTGCGGAGCAACGACCTTCGGTTCTACGAGCTGCGCGACAGCATTCAGGGCATCAGCGAGAAGATGCTCGCTCAGACCCTGCGCGCGCTGGTCCAGGACGGCCTGGTCTGGCGGGAGGTGGAGCCGACGACGCCGCCCCAGGTCACCTACGGGCTGACCGAGTTCGGTCAGGACGTCAGCGAGCCGCTGACGGACTTGTTCAACCGGATCACACAACGGCTACCGCCGCGCAGCCCGGGATAGTGCGGTAGTGGTCGGCCTCGAAGGCGAATCCAGCGTGACCTGGTCACATGGGTGATAGTCGTCGCGCACCTGGCCTCGATCCTGTCCTCACATCAACCCGTACGGCACGTTCCGCCTCGGACGCCGGGGTGATCCGGCCGAGCGGGGAGCCGGTGGACCCCTTGGCGGTCCGCCAGGTCCGCGCCGCGCCGTCCGACCCGCACGTGCCTGGCGACCCGGGGGCCGATCACGGTGTGCGGGCGCGACACCGGGGCGACCCGGTCAGCCAGGTGGCTGGAAGGCGGTTACGGGCTGGCCCAGGGTGCAGGTGGAGCGGGAGAGCAGGCGCAGGCCGAGGTTGGTGAGGCTGTGCCGGGCAGTGCCGTGCTGGCGTGCGGTGGTGACGAGACCGCCCGCGCGTAAGGCGTTGAGGTGGTGGCTTGTGGTTGCGGCGGAGATGCCGGCCAAGGTGGCGATTTCGGTGGTGCTGCGCGCGGTGGCCAGTGTGGTGAGGACGGCGGCCCGGGTACGCCCCAGCAGGCGGGTGAGACCGGGATCGGGCCGGGGATCGTCTTCGTCGGGTGCGGCGTGCGGGTGGCGCACGGGGATGTAGACCTCGATGGGGGCCTGGTCGTCGTAGTTGTCGGCCCGGGCCGTCGGGATGCGCAGGAAGAACGCGGGCACCAGGACCAGGCCCCGGCCGGCCAGATCGAGGTCCACATCCTGCGGCAGGTGACACGGGACGGAAAGGACGGGGTACTGCCAGCTGATGGACGGGTGCAGGCCGTTGAGCATGATGTCGGGCGTTGCCGCCGCACTGTCGACCGCGACTCGCACGGCGTGCTCCACATACGCCCAGGCCGGCGCGATGGCCATGCGGTGGTAGCCGCTCAGCATGCGGGTGAACTGGTCGGTGGCCTCGGGCCGCCTGTGGTGGACGTCGGTGATCCATTGCGGCAGGTCCGGGCGCATGCTGCGTGCGGAGGCCAGGTCGGCGATCATCCGGGCCTTCGGAAGTTCCTGTAATGCTGCAAGGCCCTCATACAGGCTCGCGGCGCCGTGCGGGGCGATGAGGAGTTCGGTCACCGCGCCGTCATCAGCGGCCGCGAGGTCGAACAGCGGCAACTCGCGCCGGCCGATGCTCTGGCGGACCTGGGCGGACCAGCGGGCGAACGGCTCGCTGGTCGCCTGCGGCTGCTGCAGGAGCTGGAGGCTGAAGACGGTCTCCATCAGCGGTTCCGGATGCGCGGCCCAGCGGATCCGCTGCAGATCAGCGGCGGTGAAATGAAGACGAAGCATCAGCCCCCCAGCTGAACAGTGGACGGTGCACCATCAGGGCCCCGCATCGGCGAAACGGTCGTCCCAATGGTCAAAACGATCATGCTAGCCCGGTCGAGGGACAGCGCAACAGCCGTACAGAATCGGGTCGGTATAGGGGGATCCAGTGGGACAGGCCGGTTCTGCCGCTTTTCGAGCACCGTCGAAAGCCATGGCGCCCCTTCCGCGGAGCGCGCACCATGAGTCACGCGCTACCGGCGAGTAGGAAGCGTAAGGCGCGGCGGACAACGTAGTCCTCACTTCCAGCCGACGCCTCTCGCTTCGGCAGGTCGGATCCGCCCGATGGCCCGCGGGAAACACCCTGTGCCAGCACTCCCCCCTTCCAGCAAGAGGAGAAGATCCATGCGTTCTGCTGCCAAGACCGGGCTGCGCGCCCTGGCCGTCCTGGCCTTCGCGACCTCGGCCGTGTCCGCAACGCCGCTTGTCGCCACGGCTGATACGCCCGCAAACCACAGCGGAACCCACCACATCCGGACCTTCACCGACAAGTGCCTCGACGTCTGGGGCGCCCACACCGACAACGGGACGGGCATCATCCAGTACACCTGCGCGGCCAACGACGCGGCTGCCAACCAGGCCTTCAATTTTGTGGCTATCGACGGCCAGCCCGACGTGTACGAGATCCGCACCTTCGCCGGCAAGTGCCTCGACGTCTGGGACGGCCGCGCTGACGACGGGACGAACCTCATCCAGTACACCTGCACGGGCCAGGCCAACCAGCACTTCAAGACCGTGAAGGTCGACAACAGCCCCATGGTCGAGATCCACACCTTCGCCGACAAGTGCCTCGACGTCTGGGACGCCAGCTACAACGACGGCATAGGCATCATCGAGTACACCTGCACGCACCAGCCCAACCAGCGGTTCATGATCGGCTGACACCCGATCCCCCGCCACCGACCCGAGCCCTCTCGCACGGCCATCAATGCGGCAGGCCGGGCAGGCCCACCGTTGGCCCGCTCGCCGCGCGTCCAGGTTGGCGTGCACTTCGACCGCGCGGCCGTCTCGGTCGGTGAGGGCGGAGTGTCCCGGATCGAGCGGCGGGAAGGCCGTGCTGCCGTCGACGGCCAGGCCCAGGCCCGGGACGCCGCTTTGTCCGCCCCGGCGCGCCGGGCAGAGCCCGACGACCGTGCCGCCGGCGAGGTGGGCGGCGTAGTGCTCGGGCCCCTGACGTGTCGTTCGGCGGCGTGGTCCGGGCCGAGGCTCTGGTGGAAACGCCAGCACTCCTCGACCTGCGACGAGTGCAGCACCGGCAAGGTCACCCGGACCGGGGTCCGCTGGGTCATCGGCCCGCCCCGCTGGTTTCGATGCGGTGAACCCTGACGCGACAAGAGCCGGTCCGATCCCGCCCGGACACATGCAGCCCGGCTTGAAGGCGGGGCTGAGGCCCACCGTCAGACCGGCCAGTTTGACGCGCACATGATCACCATTGCCGTGTTCGATACCCATGCCTGGCCCGCAGGCGCCCAACGGCCGGCACATTCCTCCAGGAAAAGAAAAGAGAAGATCATGCTTTCTGCCACCAAGACCGGGCTGCGCGCCCTGACCGTCCTGGCCTTCGCGGCCTCGGCCGTCTCCGCAACACCGCTCGTCGCCACGGCTGATACGCCCGCCCCGGTCACCGGACCCCACCAGATCAAGACCTTCGCCAACAAGTGCCTCGACGTCTGGGGCGGCCACGCCAACGACGGGACGGGCATCATCCAGTACACCTGCTGGGGCCACGACAACCAGACGTTCACGATCAAGCCGGTCGACGGCCAGCCCGACGAGTACGAGATCCACACCTTCGCCGACAACAAGTGCCTCGACGTCTGGGACGCCCGCAGCGACAACGGGACGGGCATCATCGAGTACGGCTGCAACAACGGGGCAAACCAGCACTTCAAGATCGTGCCATTCGGCAGCAAGGTCATGATCCGCACCTTCTACGACAAGTGCCTCGACGTCTGGGACGCCAGCACCAGCGACGGGACGGGCATCATCCAGTACGACTGCACGGGGCAGAACAACCAGATGTTCACACTCGCCTGACACACGATCCCCCTCGCCACCGACAACGCCCGCGTCGCGACGCGCCGGCCACCTCACTGTGGCGGGTGCCCCCCGGGCCACCTCACCCGTTCGCCCGGACCCCTCTCCGGGCGAACGGGTGAAGCCGAACACCGGTGAGCCGATCCACTGGTATGTGACCTTCGAGCTGCCCTTCACCCGCCGCCCAGGCCTGGGCATCGACACCTTCGACCTCTGCATCGGCCTGGTCGCCGAACCCGACCTGTCCTCGTGGTCCTGGAAAGACGCCGACGAATACGCCCCGATCCGCCGCCTCGGCTGGGTCGACGACCTCCACGCCCTGGTCGACACCGCCCGCGAACGGGCGCTCGGCCTCCTGCACGACCGTGCGGGCCCGTTTGCCGGCGGCTGGCCCACCTGGTCGCCCGACCCCGCCTGGCCACTGCCGGTGCTCCCCGACGGCGCCGGTACCACGGTCGCCGGACGTTGACCCCGCCGTCCGTACAGGGGCTGTCTGCGGGTGAAAGGCGATGGCCGTGGAGCCACCGGCAACGGAAGACCCTCCGGGTGCCGGCCCGCACAGTGGCAGACTCGGACCCATGACTTCCTCCTTGCCCGAGCCGGACCAGCGACTTTCCGATCCCAGCGAGCTGTTGCTGGACTATCTCGACTACTACCGGTCCGTGGTCAACGCCAAGATCGAGGGCATGTCCGACGCAGAGCTGCGCGTCAGCCGGCTTCCTTCCGGATGGACACTGCTCGAGTTGCTGAAACACCTCGTACACATGGAGCAGCGCTGGCTGCGCTGGGGCTTCCGGGCCGAGCAGGTCTCGGCCCCCTGGGGCGACCGCGGCCAGGCGGACCGCTGGTGCGTCGGCCCCGAGGAGACGACCGCCGGCCTGCTTGCCGCGCTGCACGCGGGTGGCGAGTACACCCGCGCCGTCGTGTCGGGTACGCCACTGTCCACCGTCGCCGCAGCCGGCGGCCGTTTCCCCGACGACGGCACCACGCGGCCCACCCTGGGCTGGATCCTGTTCCATGTCCTGCAGGAGTACGCCCGTCACGCGGGCCACCTGGACATCGTCCGCGAGCTCACCGACGGCGTCACCGGCGACTAGCCACCGACCAGCCGGCCCGGCTGACGCGCTCTCACCGCTGCACCCCCGAGCGCCTGCAGCTGGCCGTGCTGCTCCAGGGTGAGCCTGGCCCGCCTCGCCTTCGTGGTACCGGCCGGGGCAACGGCCCCTGTCGCCAACGCTGCCGCGCCGAGGAAGTGCCGTCGGTTCGCTGCCGTTCCCTCCTCTCCTTCGTCTTCGACCGGCTGTTGGTGAAGCTCTTGAGGGTCTGTGGTCCGTCGGCGCGCGGGCCCTCCATCGTGCCGCCTCCACGCCGTGGCCGGTCGGCGAGAGTGTCCCTGGAGGCGGAGTTCTGCGGCGACAAGCAGGGCTGACCGAACGCGGGGCCTTGGCCGACTCCGGCACTGGTCCGCCCGGCACAGACAGCACCAGGCCGCCGCCCGCCACTGCCACCACCAACGGCGGTTGCACACGATCGAGGGACGGTCTCATGAAGACCGCCCCTGACGGACAATCAGCCCACTACACTGCACCACACAGCCTCTGACCAGGCAAAACATCGAAGTCCTGCTGGAGTACTAGTGCTCGCTCCAGCCGAGGACCTGATCGGCTTCGGCCCACGGGCCGTCGACGACCACAGCACCACCTGTCCGCAGGTCGACCAGGTTGAGGGTTCGGTGGTCTGACTCCGCGTACGCCGCCACGGCGGAGCCCGCTGACGGAGTTGGTACGACGGTGTCCCCAGACATCGGCCAGCCGGTCGCGAGGCCTTGACCCACGGCCACGGGGAGGGTGCGCTGTTGGACGACGGCCCCCGTACTGGGATCGCTGGTGGTGACGGTGTAGGTGTAGCCGCTTGACTGGCCTGACTTCTGGGTGACACGGACCAGGTCGCAGCTGCCGGGCTGGAAGTACCAGAGCCGCCCCATCGTGTCGTTCTGCGTGCTCCCCTCGTGCCTGGCCGTCTGCTGTGGGTCGTTGGGGTCGCCCCCTCCTGGCTTCAGCAGATCGGTGAACAGGTACTGCTGGTTGTCCGTCGTGGTGTTCACGTCGACCAGCACATGGCTGCCGCAGGAAGAGTCGACTGTCCAGCGGGTGGCCAAGTCGGTCAACTGCCGGCCCGGTTGGACGGTGGCGATGGTCGACACATCCGCCGACGGCTCCTGGTACTGGCCCGTGAGCTGGGGCATGTCGCCCTTCAGCCGGTCGAAGGCAAGGTGGTCGTTGTCCAGCCAACGCGCGCAGGACATCGCGGAGTACACCGTCTGCGGACCGCCGGTGGGGAGCACACCGGGGTTGTTCCAACTCTGCTGCTGGCGGTAGTCCGCGCTCTTGCGCGTCGCGACCATGGTGAAGGTCCCGTCCAGGGCGACGGAGAACACCCCCTGATGGGTCGTGAAGGCAACGTGCTTGCCGTCCGGTGCCCACTCGGCGCACGACGCACCGTCGACCTGCGGTGGCACGGTGATCTGCTGCGCGCCGGGGGCCAGGCTCCGCACCGTCATGATCCGGCCCGACACGTAGGCGAGCGATGTGCCGTCCGGGGACAGTGCCGCCGTTCCCTGGACCACCGGTGTGCCCGGGTCGAGAAGCGGCACGGCGCTGGCCTTGCCGCCCTCGACGTGGGTGATCCGCCAGACCATCGTGGTTCCAGGAGGCTGCCGCCCCTCCAGGACCAGGGAGCCCGAGAACTCCGGAACCGGCGGCTTGGGCGGCTTGGGACCCGACGCGCAGGCGCTCACCACGAGGAGCAGGCCCAGCGCCCCGACCGACCGCCAACGCGGCCCAGGAATACGACTGTTGGACTCGACGAACATCGCTCGATCGTGCCAGCCGCTGCTCAGGCATGGCAAGAGCGGTCAGTGGGGGTCGTTCACGCGCCGCTCGCACGCGGCCGGCTGCCGGCGGAACCGACCGGTCTCCACGGCGTCCCACGGGCGAGTGTGCTCGGGGAGGACTGCCTGGGCCGCGCGCGCCGGGCGCATCCAGCGCCCGCCCGCATCGGGCTCGTTGTCATACACGCTCTCAAGTGCAGCCTCGGCGCTGCAGCGGGGATGGAGGCCTTGCAGACGTCGCGGTCCACCCGCGCCGCACCGCCCCGTCTGGCGGGCGCCGCGTGCACCAGGTCCACGGCAGTTGACGGCCTCTCATGTCTGTTTCAGGCCAAGTTCATTATGTGCCCATTCTGTGATGATCGGCTGTATCGGGGCCCACTAGTGTCACTTCTGCTCCACTGCCCGCTGCCTCCCGGCCGTCGTGAGGCGCCACGTGGACATCTCGATAGGACTGGTGTGAAGTGAGCAGCAATTTTCGCCGGCTGTTGGATCATTCGTCGACGGCGGCGGTCCGGGGTCGGATCGCCGCAGCGGTAGGGGTGGTCGCGCTGATGGCGGCCGTCCTCACCGGCACGGCCGCCGTCGGCACGGCCGGTGCCGCGCCCGTCGGCGCGTCCTCGCACGTCTCCGCCGCCGCGTCCGGTCACGCGTCCGCCGGTGCGCGGCCCGCGATAGGCGGGTGGACCTGCGCCGGCACGCCCATCCCGGCAGGCTACGTCCTGACCGGCTTCATCCGCAGCGGCTGCAACGGGGCCGGTGCCTGGAACCAGCAGCCGGTGCGGGACGGAATCTGGACCTGCGCCGGCTCGCCGATCGTGTCCGGGTACGTCATCACCGGTTACCTCTCCGCCGGTTGCAGCGGCATCGGCGCCTGGTACCACCAGCTGGCCAAGAACGGCCTCTGGACCTGTGCGGGCTCGCCGATCGTGGCCGGCTACGTCACCGTCAACTACAACCGCAGCCTCTGCAACGGCATCGGCGCCTGGGTCCAGACGACCGCCCGGGCCGGCCTGTGGACCTGCCCCGGCTCGCCGGTGCCGGCGGGCTTCCGCAGCACCAGCTACCTGCCGGGCGGCTGCGGCGGCCAGGGCGCCTGGCTCCTCCAGCGCCGCTGATCCCGACCACGTCCGCCGAAAGGCACCGCGCGTACCGCGCGGTGCCTTTCGGCGTGAAACGCGACGTCCGAATCCGCCGGACCGTCCGTCGGACAAGCACGAGGATCGAGCCCGCCCCCGATCCTGCTCGGTCCTGCCGTGGTGGAAGGCCGGGCACCACCATGGGTCGATCTCCCCAGCGCGGCCCGGCGCTTCGGATCGAGCCCGCCCGGCTCGAGGAGGAGCGGCGCCTCAACACGATCCTGGTCCCGCCGCTGGACGAGCGCACAGGCGCCAACAGCTGCCGGCCTACGTGATCGCCCCACCCGCCGCGACCGGGCAGAAGCCGGACCAACAGGTCGCCTGGGAACTCGGGCAGCCGGACTCGAGGGGCCGCACCGAGCAGACGTTGCGGAGCGGTCAGGATTCGAGAAGCGCGGTTCATGGAGTCGCCTCTAGCCTGCTCTGCATGGACATCACCATTCACACCACCGCTCTTCCGCACGACGACCCGGACGCGTCGGTCGCCTTCTACCGCGACGTCCTCGGCTTCGAGGTCCGCAGCGATGTCGGGCAGGGCAGGATGCGCTGGATCACGGTCGGCCCGGTCGGTCAGCCCGGCACGTCGATCCTGCTGGCGCCGCCCGCCGCCGATCCCGGCATCACCGAGGACGAGCGCCGCACGATCACCGAGATGATGGCCAAGGGCACCTACGGCTGGATTCTGCTGGCCACCCCGGACCTCGACGCCACGTTCGAGAAGGTGCAGGCCGGTGACACCGAGGTCGTCCAGGAGCCGACCGAGCAGCCGTACGGCATCCGCGACTGCGCGTTCCGCGACCCTGCGGGCAACCTGATCCGCATCCAGGAGCTGCGCTGAACCGGTCGGGTCCGGTCCGCATCACCGAGCGTCCGGGGTACCCGTCGAGGCGGGCACCCCGGACGCTCGAAGACGTTGCCGGAAAGGGGAACGGAAGATGAGAGAGGGAGAGGGGAGAGGTTCCGTGTGTGACCCCGAATGGCGGCGTGCGCGCGTCCAGGCGCAGCGCCTGGCTGATCTCGCGCGGCTGCGCCGCGTCCGCGACCGGATCGACCGGGAGTACGCGCAGCCGCTGAACGTGGAGGCGCTCGCCCTCGATGTGAACATGTCCGCCGGGCACCTGAGCCGGCAGTTCCGGGCCGCGTACGGCGAGTCGGTGTACGCGTACCTGATGACGCGTCGCATCGAGCGGGCGACGGCGTTGCTGCGGCGGGGCGACCTCAGCGTCACCGAGATCTGCTTCGAGGTCGGCTGCGCGTCGCTGGGCACGTTCACCACCCGCTTCACCGAGCTGGTCGGCACGCCGCCCGGGGCCTTCCGGCGCGAGGCGGCTGCGGCTGCGGCCGACCATGGCGATGCTGCGGGTACGGCGCGCGGTGCGGGTACGGCGATCAACGTGGAGGGGATGCCGGCGTGCGTGGCGAAGCAGGTCTCGAGACCGGTCAGGAAACGAGAAGCCCCGGCCGCCGGGCAGTGCCTAGCGTGATGGTCATGGCAACCACCGCTTCCACCACAGCCCACACGTCCCTCGCGTCCGTCACCCTCGAGGTGGCCGACCCCGGGGCCGCCCGCCGCTTCTACCGCGCCTTCGGCGTGGACGCGTACCTGCACCTGCGGGCGTCCGAGGCGCACTCCGCCGGATTCCGCGGCTTCACCCTGGCGCTCACGGTGTCCGGGCCGGCCACCGTCGACGGCTTCGTCGGCGACGCCGTGGACGCCGGCGCCACGGTGCTGAAGCCCGCCGCGAAGTCCCTGTGGGGCTACGGCGGCGTCGTCCAGGCCCCGGACGGCACGATCTGGAAGATCGCGACCTCGGCGAAGAAGGACACCGGCCCCGCCACCCGCGAGATCGACGACGTCGTCCTGCTGCTCGGCGTCGAGGACGTGAAGGCCACCAAGCAGTTCTACGTCGACCGCGGCCTGACCGTCGCCAGGAGCTTCGGCGGCAAGTACACCGAGTTCGCCCCCGGCCAGGCCGGCCCCGGTCAGCCCGGCCCGCTCAAGCTGGCGCTGTACAAGCGCCGCGCCCTCGCCAAGGACCTCGGCGTCCCCGTCGACGGCACCGGCTCGCACCGCATCGTCCTCGGCGGCACCACCGGCACCTTCACCGACCCGGACGGGTTCGCCTGGGAGGCCACCGCGTCCTGAACTTTTAGAAGGCTGGGTTTACAAGTTCATGTTTGGAAGGCTAATGTTCTAAACATGAACGACGTGCAGAAGCCGGCCGCGCAGGACGCCGCGGTCCGCGAGACCGCCACCCGGTTGCGGGTGGGTATCGGGGCCTTCAGGCGGCGCACCCAGGAGACGATGTCCGAGGGGGACCTGACCGTCCCTCAGCTGACCGCCCTGGCGCGGCTGGACCGGCTCGGTCCCGCCACGACGGCGGAGCTGGCCCGGCGCGAGCAGATCACCCCGCAGGCGATGGGTGCCACGATCGCCGGCCTCGAACAGCGCGGCCTGGTCGCGCGGCAGGCGGACTCCGCCGACGGGCGCCGCATGATCCTCAGCCTCACCCCCGCCGGTCAGGCCGCGATCGGTTCGGGCCGCAGCGCGCTCGTCGACCGGGTCGCCGGGGTGCTGGCGGAGTCGTTCACCGACGAGGAGATCGCGACCCTGGATGCCGCCGCCCGGCTGCTCGAACGCCTCGCCCAGCGCCTGTGAGCACGACGGACGGGAGACTCTGATGCCCTCCCCAAGGTCCTCGACCAGTGCCCCGGCGGTGGTCGGGACACCGTCCGGGCGCCCGTTCTCGTGGCGGTTCACCACACCGCTGTTCCTCGGCTCCGCGCTCAACCCCGTCAACAGCTCACTGATCGCCACCGCCCTCGTCCCGATCGCCCACGGCCTGGGCGTGCCGGTCGGGCGGACGGCCGCGCTGGTCACGGCCCTGTACCTGGCCAGCGCGATAGCGCAGCCCACCGCGGGCAAGGCCGCCGAGGTGTTCGGCCCCCGGCGGGTGTTCCTGGCCGGTATCGCGTTCGTCGTCGCCGGAGGACTCCTCGGCGGCTTCGCCCAGAACCTCCTCACCCTGCTGGTCAGCCGCGTGCTGATCGGCCTGGGCACCTCGTGCGCCTACCCCACCGCCATGCTGCTGATCCGCCGCCGCGCCCAGGAGTCCGGCCTGGACAAGCCGCCGGGCACGGTGCTGGGCGGTCTGCAGATCGCCGCCATCGCCACCGCCTCGCTCGGCCTGCCGCTCGGCGGGGTGCTGGTGGGCGCGCTGGGCTGGCGGGCCGTCTTCCTCGTCAACGTGCCGGTCGCCCTGGCCGCGCTGGCCGCGACGCTGGCCTGGGTCCCACCCGACGGCCCGCCGGACCGCACCCGCCGCCTCCGTGGCATCGCGGCCGACCTGGACGTCATCGGCATCGCCGGGTTCGCCACCGCGATGATCACCCTGCTGCTGTTCCTGTTCGAGCTGCCCACCGCCCGCTGGTACCTCCTGGCGATGTCCGCCGTGCTGTGGGCCGCCCTGGCGCTGTGGGAGCTGCGGGCCCGCACCCCCTTCCTCGACCTGCGCCTGCTCGCCCGCAACCGCGCGCTGACCAGCACCTACCTCCGCTTCGGACTGGTCCTGATCTGCGTCTACGTCGTGCTCTACGGCATCACGCAGTGGGTCCAGACCGTCCGCGGCCTGTCCGAGACCGAAGCCGGACTCCTGCTGCTGCCCATGACCCTCGTCTCCGGTCTGGTGATCTCGCCCGTCTCCCGGCGGAACCTGGTGCGCGGCCCGGTGATCGCCGCGGCCCTGGCCTGCCTCCTCGGCTCGGCCGGGGTCCTGCTGCTCGGCACCTCGGCCTGGATCGGCTGGGTCGTCGTGGTCACCCTCGTCTTCGGCATCGCCATGGGCGCCGCCGCCGCAGGCAACCAGATCGCCCTCTACGGCCAGGCGCCCGCCGAACAACTCGGCACCGCCTCCGGCCTGTTGCGGACCTTCGGCTACCTCGGCTCGATCGCCGCCTCCGCCATCACCGGCATCGTCTTCCACACCCGGGTCTCGGACCAGGGCGTGCACCTGATCGCCTGGATCATGGTCGGCGTCAGCGTCGTCCTGGTCCTGCTGACCGTCGCCGACCGCACCCTGCGGACCCGCCCGTCCATCCCGCTCAAGGAGCAGCCATGACCGTCACCACGCTGGACCCCACCACCGCCCTGATCGTCGTCGACCTGCAAGCCGGGCTGGCCGCGCTGCCGACCGTCCACCCCTTCGAGAGCGTCGTGGCCAACGCGGCCAGGCTCGCCGACGCCTTCCGCGCCCGGAAGCTGCCCGTGGTGCTGGTCAACGTCGCCGGCGGCGCCCCCGGCCGCACCGAGCAGGGCGTCGCCGGGCGGAGCGCACTCCCCGACAACTGGACCGACCTGCTGCCCGAGCTCGACCAGCAGCCCGGGGACAAGACCGTCACCAAGTACACCTGGGGCGCGTTCCAGAACACCGACCTGGCCGGGTACCTCGACGCCCTCGGCGTCACCCAGGTGGTCGTCGTCGGGGTGGCCACCAGCATCGGCGTGGAATCGACCGCGCGCCAGGCCCACGAGCACGGCCTGAACGTCACCGTGGCGACCGACGCGGTCACCGACCTCAACCCGGCGACCCATGACAACTCGGTCGCCCACATCTTCCCCAGGCTCGGCGAGACGGGCACCACCGACGAGATCCTCGTGCTCCTCTGACTTGCCCCGCACGGCGAAAGCCTGCTGCTCAATGACAACACCCCCAAGGAGGCGCTCCACCCGAGCACCGTCGGGAACCTGGAGATCTCGCTCACCAAGCAGACGCCCAGCTGCTTCCCCCTCTCCGAGACCAACGTGATCGGCGAGGGCTGAACCACCCCGTCAGCCGTCGGCCCGCAGGACAGCAGGAGTTCACGGCTACACGTATGACGCGCACCCGCCGCCGCGTACTCCGGGCCACCGGCCCGGAGTACGCGGCGGTTCCCTGTGCAAGGGCCGCACGGGAAGGCGAGGGCGGCGATCACAGCCGGTCGGCAGCGGGCCGGGTTCCTCGGCGAACCGGCGACAGTCGGGTCGGGAACCGACCGGAGCGGGGGCTACAGGTCCGCGAGCCAGGGATGGTCCGGGTGGAGGCAGGCGAGCAGTTCGGCCAGGGTCTCGCGCTGGGCCGGGGTCAGGTGCGGGACGGTCGTGTCGAAGTCCGCCTGGTCCTTGCGGCGGGTGTGTTTGGCCTTGAAGAGCAGGACCAGTTCGGGTGCCAGGTACGGGATGCCGTCCTCGGTGTAGTGGATGATGTCGCGGTAGGGAAGCCGGACACTCTCATCGCGCCGGTAGATCCAGGTGTCGCCGTCGTGCGGTTCGCGGAACACGTCGAGCAGGTAGTCGCCGGTGACGGGATCGCGGAGCCAGGTCTGATGGACGGCGGCCAGCACCTCCGGTGCGGCGTCCTCCCAGATCCGGCCGCTGCCCGCCGCGTCGAAGACGTATCCGGGGAAGCGCCGGCGGACCTCGGGAAAGCTCGCGGCCGGAATCGCGATCTCGATGTCCCCGTGAGCGCGGGTCTGTCTGCCGTGGAACAGGTCCAGCGCCCAGCCCGCGGCCACGTACCAGGGCGTGCCGATCCCGGCCAGCTGCTGCGCGATCTCGACCGGGGTCCAGCAGGACGACCACCTGGCGTGCAGGGCTTCGGTCTCGTGGGGTGACAACTCGATTCCGCCGCTGGGAAGTTGTTCGCTCATCGCAGGAATCTATCAGCGGACCCGAAGGTCCCCGGCCGTTGCTGCCCGTCCGGTTCGAGTACGGCGGCCCAGCCGGGGTAGGGGCGGTCCCAGCCGTCCGGCTGCTGCGGGCTGGACCGGCCGTCGGCGGCGGGCACGGGCAGGCCGGGCTGCCCGTGCTGCCGGGGCGGCTGCGGATGGAGGACGGCGGGCCGCTCGTGGATCAGCTCCGGCCACGCGGTGAGGCCGAGATACGTGGTGAGAGTGCTGTCCACCTCGGTCTACTTCCCCTCGTGTGCCTCTTCGAGCACGGTGGCCAGGGCGTCGGCCACTTCGGCGGTGCAGCCGCCGAGCTCGACGAATCCCCGGTTCCGGACGGGGTAGCCGCCGCGGACCGACGCCAGCTTGAGGCCGTGGAGGGCCAAGGCTGCGATCAGGCGCTGGGCGGCGTTGATGCCGTGGAGCATCGGGTCCTGCGCGGCGGGGGCTCCGGCGGGGATGCTGGTCACCGGACGGTTCCTCCGTGCAGGCCGGCCCGGGCCCGGTCGGCGGCGTGGATGAGCTGGCGGAGCGCCCCGAAGTAGACCTCGTGGTCGGTCACGGCGGGCAGGACGGCGACGAGGTGCCCCGTCAGTACCGGGAACTCCTCGGGGTCGAGCGCGGCCAGCGCGGTGCGGGTGGCGGCCCGGGCGGCCTTCGGGTCGCGGTGGTCGACGAAGCTCGCGCTGCCGAGGGTGAGCAGGTACATCCGCCGGTAGGCGGTGATCGCCTCCTCGGGTGTCATGCCCGCCGCGATGCTGTCGGCGAGCTGCGGCTCGACCAGGCGCTTCAGCAGCTGCGGGCCGAGCCAGGGGCGGCCGCCGCGCAGGGCGACCAGGCCCGGATGGGCTGTCAGCAGCTCGTACAGCGCGGCGAACCGCCCCTCGGTGGCGCCCGCCCAGTCGGTGCCCGGCGCGATGTCCGGAAGCTGGGCCGCCAGGTGGTCGGTGACCAGGTCCAGCAGTCCGGCCAGATCGGTGCACCGACGCTGGAGGGAGGCGACGGAGATGTCCAGCGCGGCGGCCAGGGTGCGGAAGCTGAGCGCGGTGTGCCCCTCCTGATCCACGATCAGCAGGGCTTGCTCCGCGATCCGTTCGGGAGTCGCGAGGTCCAGGGAAGTGGATTGCCTTGGCATGCGAGTCAGCGTACGGTACGGCGTATCGTCACGCTAGGCTTCCCTCTCCCTACGGAGGCGACATGCCCCGCACCACGGCGCTCGACCCGCTGTTCACCTCGGTGGACAGCGCGGCCTTCACCGACCGGCACCTGGCCAACCTCGCCGCCGGCACCCTCGCCGCCGTCCGCGTCCCCGACTTCCTCGACCGGTCGACCCGCACCAGCGCACTCGCCGCGCTGCACAGGCTGCCCACCGCCGACTACCACCCCGCCCGGGTGCCAACCCCGATCGTCCGGTTCGGCCCGGCCCTCAATGACTACCGCGACAGCCCCGGCACGCTGAATGCGAGGCGCTACTGGCACGACGCGGAGACCGCCCGGACGGCCTGGCACCGGGCCGGGCTGCGCCCGGACCCGATTGCCATCGCACTGGCCCGGCTCGGCTCCGCCTGGGGCGCGGCCGTTGCCCCGGCCACCATCTGCGGCCGGGCGGTCTTCGGCGGCACCCTGCGCGAGATCAACGCGGGCGCGCTGGTCCACTACGACTCGATCACCCGGGAGTTCCCCGCCGGGCTGTTCGACCAGGAGGTCGTCGCCCAGCTCGCGTTCAACGTCTGGGTGTCCGTCCCGGACACGGGCGGCGCGACCACCGTGTGGCGTCACCGCTGGGAGCCGGCCGACGAGCTTCACCGCGAGGCGTACGGCTACCGGCCCGAGACCGTCGAGCACTGCCAGCGGGTCAGCCTGCGGCCACAGCCCGGCGACGCGCTGCTGTTCGACCCGGCCAACTTCCACGCCGTCGAACCCAACCCCGGCGGGCGGCGGATCGCCTTCTCCGTCTTCCTCGCCCTGACCACCACGGGCCAGCTCATCGCCTGGTCCTGACCACCGCGCAGCCAAGGAGCAACCTCGTGCACCAGCTCACGTACGGCGACATCAAGGCCGCCGCCGACCGCATTGCCGGACGCGTCCGCCCCGTCACCCTCGCCCCGGTCGACCCCGGGGCGATCCGCACCGCCCACCGCGACCCATTGGACGACCGCGAGCCCGAGCCCTGCGAGGTCTACCTCGCCCTGGAGTTCATGCAGCACACCGGCTCCTTCAAGGCTCGCGGTGCGCAGAACTTCATCCAGGCCCACCGCGACGCCGGCACGCTGCCCGACGTCGGGGTGACCATCGCGTCGGGCGGCAACGCAGGGCTCGCGTGCGCGTGGGCCGCCCAGCAGCAGGGCGTCACCGCCACGGTGTTCCTCCCCGCCACCGCCCCAGCGGTGAAGGTCGCCAAGCTCCGCTCGTACGATGCGGACGTCCGCCTGACCGGCGCCGAGTACGCCGAGGCCCTGGCCGCGTGCGAGGACTTCGCGGCCGCCACCGGCGCCCTCGCCTCGCACGCCTACGACCACCCGCTGATCGCCGCCGGCGCGGGCACCCTGCTTCAGGAGATCCGGGCCCAGCTCCCCGGCCTGGACACCGTGGTGGTCGCGGTCGGCGGCGGCGGCCTGTTCGCCGGCATCGCCACCGCCGCCCAGCACCACGGCATCCGCGTCGTCGCAGTCGAACCGGAGAACTGCCGTGCCCTGAACGCCGCCCTGGAGGCCGGCCGCCCGGTCGATGTCACGGTGGACTCGATCGCCGCCGACTCCCTCGGCGCCCGCCGCACGTCCGCCATGGCCCTGCACGCCGCCCAACAGGACGCCGTCCACTCGGTCCTGGTGCGGGACGACGAGATCATCCGCGCCCGCCAGGCGCTGTGGGACCACCGCAGGGTGGCCGTGGAACACGGCGCCGCGGTGGCGCTGGCCGCCTTGACCGCTCCGGCGAGCCACGCGCCGGACCGGGGCCGGCCGACCCGGCCGGTCGGCCGGAACCACGGCTACCGGCCCGGTAACGGCGAGAAGGTCGCCGTGGTGCTGTGCGGTGCCAACACTGACCCCGGCCGGCTCGTCAATCACGCCGGCGAGAGCTGACCGTCAAGTCCGAAGGGGGCGGCCGGACGAACTGTGAGTTCGTGCGCTCTGCCCTCGCGCCTTCGCGTCGGCCTGACAGGAGTTCACGCGCCGAGCTGTCACACCACATGTCCGCACCAGCAAACCGGCCGTCTCTCGGCGGCCAGCCCACCCTCTATGTCATGGCCCAAGATCAGCCCGGGCGCTGCCGACTATGTGGGGCTTTCCCCGGAGACCGCCTGCGGTACGACGGGTTCGTCGTAGGTCGGAGAAGGGCCCTCGGAAGGACCTGGCCGACCGGGCCGACCAGCTTCACACCAGCAAACAATCGACAAGAACCCCCGTCAGAGTGAACTTGCGACTACACCAGTCCTGCGAGGGAAGTGGCCTCCCAGATAGTCCCCGTACGGAAGGAACCAAGCCGTGCCACAGAACGACCCCAGCCAGGCATTGTCCGGGACGAGTCAGGCAGAGGACCTCGGATTCGTCAGTAGTCCCCCTGCTCGGGCTCTCGTGACCGCCGTCGACGGGGCCAAGGAGGGTGATCCCATCACCAGGGAGTTGAAGGTGCTGGCCAAGGAAGCCATGGTGGTGCTCCGGCAGGTGTCCGGAGAGTAGCCCGCACCCGCGCGTGCCCCGACCGGACGGCCGGGGCACGCCAGCGTTCAGCGGCCGTGGCTGCCAGGCTGCCTTCGGAGGCCGCCACCACCGCGCAGGCCTGCTTGGCCAGGCTCGAACTGATGGAACCCGCCGACCTGAGGAGCATCCTGGCGAGGGAGCCGGCCGAGCCCTCGGCCGTCCGGCGGGTCCACGCCGCATCCTCCGACCCGGACGTCCCCGGCGACCCCGGCCCGACACGGCTGTCCCGATCGACCCGCCGATCTGCTGGGCGGTGTTGACCAACGCTGTGCGAGGACCACAAAGCCTCGCTGCCCGTCGCTTCGCCGCACCACCTCGCCTTTCACCCCGTGGCGGGCGAAAGCCTGCGCGAGGGCCTGGCCTTGGTAGGCGCTGTCGGCCCAGACCAGTTTCAACAGCCGGTCCGGCACGGCCATGAACCGCCAGCAGGTCCGGAGCGGCCATCGAGTCGTGCACGTTCGCGGGGGTGACGCCGGCTTCCAGCAGCAGGCCCAACATATCGGTCAGAATGTGGCGCTTCCTGCCGTCGCGCGATTTCGCGCCGTCGTAGCCGCGACTGTCGTCGGCGACGGTGTCCGCGCCGTCGACTGGGGGTAGCCGAACAGCACTCGCTTCACCACCACGCTCTCACTCTTCACGATAGTCATCAACTAACGCTTCCTGTCCGGGACTTCCCACCGGTAGCCGCACAGACCCTCGCCGACGGCAGCCCGGGGCGGCGCCGGGGCGCCGGGGATCCGACGGTCAGAGCCCCGGAACCCAAGGGGCAGGGTTCCGGGGCTCTGACCGTCGGTGGGTCGGGTCAGTCAGGGAGAAACCATGGCGGTGGAGCGACATTGCGGAGCTGCGACGCGCGCTGCGGCTCACCGTCGTCTTCGAGAAGGACATCGGATCGGTCTCCGCCCGGTACGTCGAGACCTACACGGTGACGTTGGACGACGGGCAGTCGGCCACGTTCTACATAGCGGAAATGCCGGATTTCACACTGGCGCGGGAGTTCTTCCGCCACGGCATTCGCCAAGACCCGTGCGAGCTGAACAGAGACGCGCGGGCCGCGGGCATGCAGCTGCGTGAGACGGTGGCGAAGTCGCGGCTGCAGGACGCCGTGCACGCGATGCGCTGCGGCAAGTCGCTCTCCTTCGGCGTCCTGACGGCGACCCAGGACGGCATCCTCCTCGATGGCGACCACTTCGGGTGGGGCGACGTGGCGAAACCCACGACCAAAGCGGTCCTGCCCACCGGTGCCGAGCTTGAGGACGAGCGGGTGCAACGGCGGCACGCGGAGCTGTCGAACGGCGATCACTCTCGTGAGCCTGGGAACCAATTGCTTCGCTGGTACGTCACATGCCGCGTCTCGGCTCGGATTTGGCTCCCGGGTGGAAGATCCGACCCCGTCTCCCCGAATCCGGGCTGGCCGCATGACTTCCCGGAAGGGGAACCCTCGCGATGCGACGCATGCACGTAGCCGCTGCCTTCACCACGGTCGCAATCCTGGCCGTCTGTGGGTGCGGCCCAGAAGACACCACCACCGAGCCCCCGGCCATGAACGGCACCGCGCACAGCAAGCTGACCATCAGCGACGGTACCCGGTACGTCCTGATGAACGGCACCCGGGTGGACTTCGGCACCGCCGTCCATGACCTCACCTGGAACCCGGACGGCAGCAAGGCCGTCTTCATCGACGGCGACGGCGACCTTGCCACCGCACACCCGGACGGCAGCAGACGGGTGATCCTCGCCAAGCACATCCCCGGGCAGACCTGGTCCCACCCGGCCTGGGTATTCGCGGACCCCGAGAAGATCGACCCGACCAAGCCGCAGCAGAACATCGTCTTCGTCTCCGGCGCGGGCGGCTTCACCACCCTGGAGACCGTTCCCGCCAACGCTGGCGACTTCACCCCGACTACGCTGTCCCTGGGAGTCCCCCGCAAGCTCGGCCAACCCGAGGTGCCGCAGACCGCCAACACCTGGCCGAACGCCGGCGGCCCGCACGGCAGCGTCGTCTACACCAACACGCAGACCGGCAACATCTGCCTCGAGAACAACAGCCACGGCCCGGTCGGCAGCGTGCTCACCCCCGGCTCCCAGCCGGCGCTCTCCGCCGACGAGAAGGAACTGGTCTTCGTCCGTTCGGTCGGCGGGCACGCCCACATCTTCGAGCAACACCTGGACAGCAAGGATCCCACCAAGGACCTCACCCCGAACGCGACCGTCGACTACACCGAGCCGGCGATATCCCGGGACGGCGCCATCATCGCCGCCCGTACACCCGACGGCATCGCCACCTTCCCCGCCGACGGTTCGGCCGCCCCAACCCTGATCTCCGCCGACCAGGGCCTCCCGGCCTACCGCTGACCAACTTGACCTGCCTGCCTGCCTGCCTGCCTGCCCGGCCCGACCGGCCAGGCGCAGGCGAAGACGCCGAAGAAGCGCACCGCGTTCGTCCGCGCGAGGGCCTACCCGAACGGATCCACCGGCCCGCTGCGCCACGAGATCCTTCAGGTGCTGGGCGTGCTGAAGGCCGCGACCGTCAAGCAGGTGTGGCAGCTGGCCGCCCCGCACCAGGAGTTCCCGAACACGGTGGCCGGCGCGCTGCGGGCCCGACGGGAGCAAGCCTGAGGTTTGAGGTGACCCCCGGAACGTGGACACAGGGGTTCATGCTGCGAGTGAGAGTTTAGCCTGCGTGTGGTGCTGCTGTTCGAACTCCAGGGGAGACAGGCGAGCGAGCTGTGCCGCCTCCGGGCGTTGTAGTACGTCAGCCACTGGAATATCTCCAGCCTCGCCTGACTCATCGTCAAGAACAGCTTCCTATGCATCACCTCTCGCTTCAGCCCCTGCCACGGACTCTCGGCCAGGGCGTTGTCGTAGCTCGAACCGACCAGGCCCATGCTCCTGCGAACCCCATGCCGGTCGCGGACCCCGGCGAACGCGGCCGAGGTGTATTGCGAGCCCCTGTCGCTGTGGAAGATCACCCCGCTGACGTCCCTGCCCCGGGCTGCGACAGCTGCCTCCAGCGCGTCCACAACCAGGCCGGCGCGCATGTGCGGGGCCATCGACCAGCCGACCACCCGGCGCGAGCACATGTCGATCACGGAGGCGAGGTAGAGCCAGCTGCCGCCAACCTGGATATAGGTGATGTCGCCGCACCAACGTTCATCGAGCGCGGCGGCGGTGAAGTCGCGGCCCATCAGGTCCGGGGCGGGAGGCGCGACGGGGTCGGGGACCGTGGTGCGCTTGCGGCGCCGCAGATGGCGGCCGACGATGCCGCGCTCGCGCATCAGCCGGGTCACCCGTTTGCGGTTGACCGTGTGCCCGAAGCCGCGCAGTTCGGCGTGCACCCGCCGGGCGCCGTAGGTCTCCTTGTGCTCGCCGTGGATCTCGCGGATCTCGGCCACCAGGGCGTCCTCCTCGCTGCGGCGCTCGGCACGGGCCTCGGCGCCGGCCTGCCACCGGTGGTAGCCGGAGCGGGAGACCTCCATCACCCGGCACAGCCGCTTCACGCCGAACTCGCCGGCGTGGGCGGAGATGAAGTCCCAGCGGCGGGGCATCACTTCATCTCCTTGGCAAAATAGGCGGCTGCCCGGCGCAGGATCTCGCGCTCCAGCTGCCACTCCTTCTCCGCCTTCAACAGACGCGCGTTCTCCGCACGCAGGCGGACCAGCTCCGCATCGGCCCCTCGGCCTGCGGCCTGCCCTGGGCCGCAACCCCTCGGCCTCACGCACCCACGTGCGCAGCGTCTCGTGGTTGATGTTCGGGTCGTCCGCGACCGACTTGAAGTCCGCCTGCCCGCCGACGCCTGCCACAACGCGACCGCGTCGGCTCTGAACTCCGGACTGTACTTCGATGGCCTTGCCACGTGGATCTTCACCTTCCTGGACCTACAAGATCCATTGTCAGGTGTGTCCACATCGCGGGGGTCACCTCTCATCCCAGCGGAGACAACCGGTCAGACCCGATCGTGTGCTCGCAGACTGTCGAAGCCGGGTTTCCCATGCCGTGACAAACAGTCACCGATCAACAGTGGCGTGATGAAACACCGAGGCCGGCGCCCTTCGCCCGCCCGCCGGGTCCCGGCTTGTGGCCTGGCTCCGGTGGTCGTCTTGCGCCGTGCTCTCGTCGGGCCGGTGTGTCGTGGGTGGGAATCCTGGGAGTTTGCTGTGGAGTTGCTGCAACCGGGTGGGCCGCTGCCGCGTATTGCTCTTCAGTGACGCGCGCACGCGTCTTGGATGCCTGGGGGGAACCATGAACATCACGCTTCGCCGTACCGTCGCCACCGCAGCGGTGGCAGCAGGGCTGGTCGGGATCGCGGCCGGCACCGCCTCCGCGAAGTCGGACCTGTCGATCTCCGTCAATGCCCACACGCGGCACGTCGGGCAGAGTGTCCACGTGACGGCCCGGGGCGACGATGACGCGGCGCGCGTCACGTACGTCTGCATCGACGAGCGGATAGGCGCGGGGGCCTGGCGGCAGCTTGCCTGCTCGCCGAAGGCGGGCCGGCAGCTGGTGCTGAACGCGCGGGCCGACCGCAAGGGGCAGGAGCAGTTCCGGTCCCGGCTGCTCGTGTCGCGCGGCGGCCGCCTGGTGACGGACCGGACCTCCGCGCCGATCACCGTGACCGTCCGCTGAGAGACTGCCGCCCCCGGGCGGGAGCTTGAGCTTGTCCTACCTTTCAAGCGTGGGCCTGAGTGCCCGTGAGCGCTGGTCCACAGCTCTCTCAGCGAGGTAGGCCGGTTCGCCGATAACTGCGTGAAGAGAAGCAGGGCCTCTTGGCAGTGCAAGGGGTGACGAAACCATCCGGACTCAGCCCGTGCTCGCCCGCACGGTGACGCCCGGTCGAGCCGACGGGTACACGAGGACGCACTCGACGAGCGTCTGCGCCCAGTGAAGCGCAATCATGCTGACTGATAGGAAAATTGATGAAAAACCAGGCACGAAAACTGGCTGTGGAGCTCAGTGGCGCGTCGCTTCGGCCCTGGCCCGGCGCTTGGCGCCGCGGCCGTAGGCCGGCTCTCGCCGCCGCCACGGCGGCGGTCCTCGTGGCGGGCCTGGCCGCGCCGGCAGCTGCCTTCGGTGCGACGGCCGACCCGACCGCGAGCGCCGCTTCCGTCCCTGCCCCGTTCACCTCGTGGGAACAACTGAATGCGGTGCAGCACCGGATGGACGCCACCGCGCAGGCGCTGGAGGACTCGCCCGGCCAGGGCGACCAGCAGGCGCTGGCCGGAGTGGTCGTGGCGCCCGAGGACGGGCACGTCACCCTGTACTGGCACGGCGCGCTCACGTCGGCTGCCGAGGCGGTCATCGCGCACAGCAGCACACCGGTCGTGGTGAAGCCGGCCTCCTACACGGCCGCCGCCGCCGACCGGGCCTCAGCCCTGGTCGCGCAACGGATCGGCTCCGCCGGGATCGCCTACGACTCGATCAGCGACCCGCAGGACGGAAGCGGGCTGCATCTGTCGGTCGTGGGAGACGACACCCAGGCGGCACGGGCACGGCAGGCCATCGGATCGGTGGACGTTCCCGTCACGGTCACCGGCGGTGGACAGATCGGCGACGTCCTGGCCGACGACTCACGGGCCAACGACCCGACCGCGGGAGGGGCGGCGATGGTCACCCCGATCTGCTCCACCGCGTTCAACATCGACTACCACGGTCGGAACGCGATGCTCACCGCGGCCCACTGCTTCCCCGACTCCAACGACAACCGCAGCACCATCGACCATCCGGACAAGCCGTTCGGGACCCTGGCCTCACCGATCTCGAGTAATAACGGCGGGGTCGACGTGGCCGCGATATACCCGAAGACCGGGACGGTGTTCAGCCCCACCCTCTGGCGTGGGGGTGCGCAGAACTCACCGGCCAGCAGCCAGCACAAGACCACCGTGGTCGCAGCGCAAAAGCCGAAGGTGGGCGACTGGGTCTGCAACGACGGCGCCAGGTCCGGCGAGACCTGCAACATCCAGATCATCGAGCGAGAGGACTACTACAACGGCGTTGGCATGAAGAACCAACCGACACTGTATACAAAGGGCTGGAGGGCGAAGTCGCGCGGCGGCTATGTCGCCCGGCGCGGAGACAGTGGCGGCCCCGTCATTCTCGGGGCGAACAACGGAACCACCTCAGGAACCCCGAGCAGCCAGGTGACAGCCCTGGGAGTCGTATCGGCCTCCGCCGGCACCGGGGCCTACTGCGGCAACACGAAGTGCTTCAAGGCGTTCACCTTCGTCGGAATCGACGACGCGCTCAACGCGCTGGACGACGCCGAAATCTGGCGCTACGACACGACATCCCACCGGGAAGAGCCCCAGAGCTTCGCCGGGGTGCCGTCCGCAACCGGAACGCTCCCGGTCCTGGACCCGACCGTGGACGAGGAAATACTCGACGTCAACGGGAATGCGCTCGGGTACGACCCGACGACCAAGACCTACCTAGGCGTGCCTCCCGGGAATCCGCGAGGCATTTGGGTCCCGGTACCACAGCCCGGCGGCGGATGGTGGTTCCGGAACCCCGCCTCTAACGTGAACCTAGTACCGGCGGGCTCCGGGTCATTCCACCTGATGCCCCTGGTCAACGGATTGGTTCTGATCGGACACGAGGGCCGGTGCGTCCAGCTGGTTCCCGGCAACCCTCCGAAGGCATACATGGGACCGTGCAACGCCGGTGATCCCACCCAGAGGTTCGTCTTCGCGCCGGTCGGGGACGGCCTCAGAAGTCGTTGTCTTTCCGAACATGATCGTTTGGTTTCCGCTGGTCAGGCGTGGTCTGCGTGCTGTCGAGGAATAGTCGGGCCGACAGGTTGGTCCTGATGGCACGGAGGTGGCTGGTGGCTTCGGTCATGGGCTTGTTGGAGGCGCGAGAGTCGGCTGCGCAGGTTCGAGTGGAGGAGCTGCGCGAGCAGGCGGAGCGGGTACTGGCCGCGTTGCGGGAGGCCGAGGCGGTGCTGGAGCGGCGGGTGATCGCCCGGGTCGAATTGGCCGAGGCGCTGGCCGAGCCGGGGCCGCAGGTGGAGGAGCCGGTGCGGCCGGTGCCGGTGCCGGTGGTGGCGAAAGTGCCGGTGGCCGGGTCGGTGGTGCCGCCTTGGCGGGAGGGGTTGACGGTGGCGGCCCTCGCGCCGGACTACCAGAGGCTGTTGGGCGTGCTGGAGGCGGAGCCGGGCGGAGTGGGTCTGCGTGCGAAGGAGCTGGCCGGGCGGCTGGGGCTGGATTTGACGCCGGCGAAGGTCGAGGGGCTGCGGTCCAAGGCGAATCGGCTCATCGAGCGGGGCTGGCTGGTCCAGGAGCGTCCCGGGGTGTTCACGCGGCGCGCGGGCGGGTGACCTGCCGGGTCCGGTGGCGGGCCAGGCGGCGTCCCATGAGCATGGTCATCGACCACAGGGCAAGGGCTTCGCTGCTGGCGGGCAGGGTCTCGTAGTCGCGGGCCAGCCGTCGTGAACGCATCAGCCAGCTCAGCGTTCTCTCTACTACCCACCGTCTCGGCAGCACCACGAACCCGGAGACGTCGTCGCTGCGTTTGACGACTTCCAGGGTGAGCCGGAGCGTCTCCTTGGCCCAGGCGACCAGGCGTCCGGTGTAGCCGCCGTCGGCCCACACCAGGGTGATCGTGCGATACCGGGAGCGGAGGCGTTCGAGCATGCCGCAGGCCGCGTCGCGGTCGGTGACATCGGCCGCAGTCACCAGCACCATCAACAGCAGGCCAAGGCAGTCCACGATGACGTGCCGCTTGCGCCCGTTGACCAACTTGCCGCCATCGAAGCCCCGTGAGGCCGCCGGTACGGAGGCGGCAGCCTTGACGGACTGCGAGTCGATGATCGCGGCGGTCGGCTCCGCGCTGCGGCCCTCGCTCTCGCGCACCCGCCCGCGCAGCCGGTTGTGGAACTCCGCGATCAGTCCCGTGTCGCGCCAGCGGCGGTAGAACGCGTAAACGCGGTCCCAGGCGGGGAAGTCGGCCGGCACGGACCGCCACTTGCACCCGTTGTCGACCAGGTAGCGCACCGCGTCGATCATCTGCCGGTGGCAGTAGCCCTCGGGCTGACCGCCCCTGCCCTCCAGCCATGCCGGGACCGGCAGCAGGTCGCGCACCGCCGCCCACTCCGTGTCCGTCATATCGGAGTCGTAGGACCGGAAGCGATCCGGACGATCGCCCGCGTTCCCGTACACATGCGCGAGGCAATCACACCGCGGGCGAGTCGAGTTGAACTGTTCCGGCGCGATGGCATACAACTTCGACAACAGGGCCTCCCTGGTGCATCTCAGGCTTCAACACCCACGAGCTGCACCGGAGGCCCTGCCTTCATGCGTCCACCGCCCCGCGATCACCCGAACGGGACTCCCGTTCGATCCGCAACCCCCGTGATCGGTACGACAACGGCTTCTCAGCGGGACAGCGGCCCGCACAGACCAGCTCAACCCTCGACTGCCCGTCCCGGCCCAGCGGTAAATCCTTCATACGGCCAGGGGACCGGCACGCCAGGCAGGACGTAACTGTCGGTGATCTGAGAGTCTGGACTATTGGTGCAGGTCCGGCCGCCGCAGCGCGGGTGCTGCGGCGGCCGGACCTGTCGGTGTGGCATCGGTGTCTCGGCGTTGGCGCTGCGGGAGCAGGTGGTGGCGCGGCTGCTTGTCTTGGAGGAGCAAGGTGCGCTGACGCCTGATCGTATGCGTCTTGCGGCGGTTTCGGTGGGCCGGTCGGTGCGGATCGGTCCCCGTGATCGATCCGGGCCCTGAACAGGCGTCAGGGGGCCCTGGAGCGTCTCGGGTGACGGGTGGGGCACCTGAGGCACGGCAAAGCGAAACAACGATCGGTTGTCCCGAGGAAGGGCCATCGGCTCCCTGTCCGGCCGCCGCCCGGCCCGTCCCACCCGTGGGACAGCCCCCGGGGCGCGGGGCTTCGGCAGAGTCGGGGTGAGGGGTCGTTCCAGGTGGGTGCAGGTTGTGCTGGTGCCCCAACGCCAACCGCTCGGGTGACGGGGCACGCGGCCATCGGTGCGTGCTTTGGCTGCCGCCACGCCCGCACCGCCGACCCGGATCTGGGTACGCTCACAAGTATGTCCAGCTCCGCGCTGTCCTTTGGTTCCGCCGCCCGCCTGTACGACTCGATCCGGCCCACCTACCCGGTGCGGGCGGTCGCCTGGGCCATCGGCGCCAAGCCGGTGCGTGTCCTGGATCTGGGGGCGGGCACCGGGCTGCTGGCCGGTGTATTGCGCGCCGTCGGCCACGATGTGATCGCGGTCGAGCCCGACGAGCAGATGCGCGCCGTGGCCGCCGAACGCCACCCGGGCACGCAGGTGCTCGCCGGCAGCGCCGAGGACATCCCGTTGCCGGATGAGTCCGTCGACGCCGTCGTGGTCGGGCAGGCATACCACTGGTTCACTCCGCAGCACGCGCTGCCGCAGATTCACCGGGTACTGCGCAAGGACGGCGTCTTCGCTGCGATGTGGAACATCCGTGACGATCGGACCCCGTGGGTGGCCGCGCTTTCCGGCATCGTCGGCAACGAGGGATACGGCCTGGAAAGTGCCTGGCAGTACGGGCCGGTGACGCCATGGTTCACCGAACCCGAACGTGGCTTGACCGAGCACACCGTGACCGTCCCGACGGACCGGCTGATCGACCTGGTGCGGTCCCGCTCCTCCTACCTGACCGCCGACGCCGCCGAGCAGGCCCGCTTGGACCGGGAGATCGGCGAGTTGGTCGTCACCGACCCGGCCCTGGCCGGCCGCGACAGCGTCGAGATGCCCTACCGGACCTGCGTCTACCGGATGCGGCGGGTCTGATTCCTGGCCAGAGCCCCCGGCACGCTCATCGCAGTTGCATCCGTTGGTCCCCGTGGAGAACACGGCGGCCGAGCTCGTCCTGGCAGCCGGCGGAGACGACCGGACCTGGCCCTCTCTGCCCGCCGCACAGACACAGAGAGACCGTCGGGCGGCAACCGGGCTTCCCACCGTGCTGCTCCGCTACGGGGGACCGACGCGGAGGATGCAGCTCTGGGGGCCGTCGCCTGGCCGCACATCCTGAATGCCCTGCACGGTGCAAACCAACTCCACCGACACTGGTTGATCTCTCCCATCAGTTCACCGGGCCGACGGCGACAGGCACGGCTTCCAAGACCATGGATGAGTTCTCTACGCCCTGTGACCCACCTGGAAGACCGTGCCTGCCGACGCATCATTGCCGATCCCGCCTGCTCTCGGCCAACTCCGCGAGCAGCCCGACATCGTGCCCAGGGAGGTACCCGGTCTGCTGGAGCGACTTGCCCAGGTGCCAGATCCTCGCGATCCACGCGGCGTCCGCCATGCCCTGGCCGTCGTGCTCGCGCTGACAGCGTGCGCGGTGCTGACCGGGGCGACCTCACTGCTGGCGGTCGGCGAATGGATCGCGGACGCGCCGCCGCATGTGCTGGAACGGCTCGGCGTGCGGGCCGATCCGGTGCTGCCCCGGCGGCTGGTGCCGTCGGAGGCAACTGTCCGCCGACTGCTCGCCCGCATTGACGGCGGCGCCCTGGACCAGGCGGTGGGGAGATGGCTCACCGACCGTCGGCCGGCGAGCGCCGGGGCTGCGCGGACTGTCCGTTGACGGCAAGTCCCTACGCTGCGCCAGCTCCGGGGCTGGCTGCCGGTCCCGGGTCAGTTCTGGTTCACCGGCCAGATCGCGGCCGGATCGCACCGCTGCGGGCAGGCCAGGAAGTAGACCTCGTTGCCGAGGAAGAGCTGGTAGCCGTCCCGGTCACCGTACGGCTGCGCGGGCGCGCCGGGGTGGGTGAGGAAAGTCAGGTTCTCGGGCACCTGGCACAGATACACCAACTCGGCGCCGCACGCGCACTCGTACAACTCGGGGCCCTGCGCCCAGGACGGCAACCCGCCGACCTTGAAGAGCATGGCACCGTACCCCGGCCGCACGGGCTCGTCGATGAACGGACGCAGCGTCAAGGGCAGTGCGCGCACGTGGGGTTCGGGCTTCGTCGCCGAAGCGGGCCCACGCTGCAGCAGGGTGCGCCAGAACGGTCCGGGTAGCGACAGCTGCGGCGCGTCCCAGAACCGCGACGCGAGGCGATCGGCGTCCACAGGCGGGTTGCTGGCATCGTTGTGCGCGCGGCAGTGGAAGACGAGCAGGTGGTCACCGCCGAAGTGGGCGATCTCGGGCGGCAGGTCCAACTGGAAGAAGAGTGCCATCCGCTCGCCGCAGCCGCAGCTCGGCCACTCCTGATCCGCGTCAAGGAACGGCCAGCCCCCGATCGAGTTGGCTGCCGGCCGGTCCAGCGGCTGCTCCCCGACCTCGATCTCCCATGCGGGAACGCCCGCCTCCGGTCCCATGCTCCTGGTGTTCACCGCCGCATCCTAATGCTCGGGTCTGACTTCTCGATCTTGCGTCGGACCCCGGTTGAGATCTGGAACGGCCACCGCGTGATCATCGGGGGTTGTGTCGACTCCTGAAGATCGCGTGGTGGCCGCGGGCCACAGCATAGACGCTGCCCGCTGGCGGGCAATGTTCGAACAGGCTATGGCCCGGATCGCGGGCCGGTTCAAGCGGGTGGAGCCGCGCGCCACGGCCCGCGCCTTCGTGCTCGGACTGCTGTCCGGTGTCGAGCGGAAAAACTGCTGGCGGCTGGCCGAACAGGCCGGCCACGCCCGTCCCGGGCCGATGCAGCGGCTGCTGCGAACCGCCCGCTGGGACGCTGATGACGTCCGCGACGACGTCCGTGCCTACGTCGTCGAGCATCTCGACGCCGACGACGGCGTGCTGATCGTCGACGAGACCGGGTTCTTGAAGAAGGGCCGCGGTTCGGCGGGCGTGCAGCGTCAGTACACCGGCACGGCCGGGCGGATCGAGAACAGCCAGGTCGGCGTGTTCCTCGCCTACGCCTCCCGCCACGGACGGGCCTTGATCGATCGCCGGCTCTACCTTCCCCAGCAGGCCTGGTGCGAGGACGCCGAGCGTCGCACCCGCGCGGGCGTCCCCGACCAGGCGGAGTTCGCGACCAAGCCCACTTTGGCCGGGCAGATGATCGCGGCAGCGCTGGATGCCGGGTCACCGCCTCGTGGGCGACCGGCGACGAGGTCTACGGCCAAGACCCGGGTCTGCGGACCCTGTTGGAGTCCCGCGGGATCGGCTACGTCCTGGCCGTCGCCTGCAGCACCCGGGTGCGGATCAACCACGGTCGCACTGCCATCCGAGCCGACACCGTCGCCGACCGCCTGCCCGATGCCGCCTGGCACCGACAGAGCGCCGGAGCCGGAGCGAAGGGGCTCCGCTACCAGGACTATTCGCAGTGCATCGGGCTTTAGCCCGGTGGTGAAGCGAATCCTTGGCCCGTAGGCGCGGAGCGCCGGAGCGCGCTCCGCGCAGGGTCTAGGCCGGTCGGTTCTGCTGCTCGATGTACTGGCGGAGCACGCTGATCGGCGCGCCGCCGACCGAGCCAGCGAAGTACGAGCCGGACCATAGCTTCTGTGCGCGCCAGTAGTGGCGGACCAGTTCCGGGAACTCCTGGCGCATCCGCCGGGAGCTGACGCCCTTGAGGCTGTTGACCAGCTTGGACAGGGCGACCTTCGGTGGAAAGTTGACCAACAGGTGGACGTGGTTGTTCTCGCCGTTGAACTCCACGATCTCGCACTCGAAGTCGTCTGCGACGACCCGCATGATCTCTTCCATGCGTGTGAGGTGGTCGCCGTTGAACACCTTGTGCCGAAACTTTGTCACGAAAACCAAGTGCGCGTGAAGCACGAACGCACAGTGCCTGCCTGTACGGATCTCCTGATACTCAGCCATAAACCAACTGTAGTAC
>NZ_JARXZC010000053.1 GCF_029894335.1 Kitasatospora sp. MAP5-34
CCGCCCGCTCCCGGACCTCAGTGGGGTATGGCTTCCTCATAACGGACTCGATCCTTCCAAGAGAAGGAGTCTCGGTCAAACCCGCAGCGGTTCAGTTTGAGCCAGTGATCCGTGCTGACATCGCATCACAAGTAGGCGCGGAACTGTCGCATGCGGAGCGGGTCGATGATCGAATGGGCTCGCCATATGGGCGCCGCCTGGCCACCGCGGTCTACCTTTACTCCCTCACGCGTGACGTGCCGGGCGTCCAGCCACCCGAGCTGTTCGGCGCGTCGCTCGTCCCTGGAGACGACCCGAACTTGCTTCAGAAGGCTCTCGATGGTCTCGAGACCGCCTGCTGGTATCTGCACGCCGATGTGCGCGGCTACCGATTCTCGACCGAGGCATCCTTGGTGAAACTGATCCAGGAGGCCGAGAGTGAGATAAGCGTTACTAAGGCGCGCACCAAGGCGACGAAGATCCTCACAGACCAGTTCCGCGACAGCACGCTCAAGGTGCGCCGACACTGGGACGATGCCAAGGTTCCGGACAATGCCGAGGACGCCTGGCTCGTGGTCATGCACTGGGACGACTTCGGTGACCCACGCGGCGTGCTCCCTCACGGCGCCATTCCTTCCAAGATCCAGGAACTGTGGGAGCGGACTCCGTCAGGCGGAGTCCGCGAGTACCGGAATCGGTTGGTGGTACTGGCGCCATCATCGGGCTCGCATGATGCGATGGTCCGCGCCGTGAAGACACACCTCGCACTCGAAGAGCTCTCCACGAGTTCCGATACGCTTGGCGCCCTGACTCCTGAAAAGCGTGCCGAGCTCAAGGACAAGGCCAAGGAATCGGCGCTCATTGCTCGGGTCGCTGTCTGCAACCACGTGAACGTCCTGTACGTGCCCATGCCCCAGGGTCTCGAAGCAGTGCAACTGGATCAGGTCACGACCTCTTCGGTATGGCCCAACCAGACTGATGCAATCCTGAGTCGGCTTGCTGCGATGGAGAAGACGCTCCGCGCCGGGGACAAGGCAATCGACCCAGCTCATGTGAAAAGCAAGCTTGGCGATCTGATGAACCGGCCGCAACCAACCGAGGAACTAGTCAGGGCATTCGCCAGGCGCCCAGATCTCAAGATGGTCTTCGACCGGGCCCAGCTTGTCTCCCTGATCAGTGCCGGCGTCCGCAACGGAGTATGGGAGTACCAGGACCCAGACCGTGGCCACGATGGCTGGGCAACCAAGGAGCGCCCCGGAGCAAGCATCCGCCTAGCGGCTGACGTCCTCTTGCACCCGCCCGGTTCCGCTCCATCGCCAGCCGAACAGGCGTGCCCTCTTTGCGACACCGTCCATCCCGGACGCGGATGCCCGGACGAAGCCCTCAACGGCACTCCGGGAGGCGGCACCCAGCTCGGCCTGCAGCCAGCCAAACCCTCTGTGTTCAACGGAACCGGCGCGGCCGGGAGCGCCTTCGCTCAGGCTCGTGGCGCAGCGGCGGATTTGCAGCGCGAAAGTCTCCGGAAGCTGAAGATCGAGATCGATCACCTGGGAGCTGGAGGCGGCCCGGAGCTGCTACGCCTCCACTCCATCGTGCCCGCAGCGACTTTGGGCGCGGATCTGACCTACGACGTGGATGTAATTGTCACTCTCGGCGACGGACCGCAGCACACGGCCAAGGTCTCCTATTTGGGCGCTCCTGGAGACTACGCTCCACTCCGAGAGGCCCTCAAGCAGTTGCTCGGACCTCGCGAGTCAGTCCTCAAGGCAGCGGTAACTGCCGTTTTCGCGGTGCCGCTCCCCTTGTCTGGGGACGCAGTGGAACGCTTCGCTCAGGCTGCGCGAGACACTGGTCCAACCAAGTGCAGAATCTCAATGCACACTGAGAGTGACGAATGAGTCGAGCCGAGCAGTACACCTGTCTAATTACCCGCGATGAGGATGGACGCATCGTCGCCGTGGATGTCGACGCAGACGATCTTGACGGCGGCCACCGCACCATCCACGTCAACGGCGGCCGCGCGACGCACATCGCTGCACCGCTCCAGGACGTGCTACGTGCCGCCGGTTTTCGTGGCCGGGAGTGGACTTCGCGCAAGCCGCTTGAACTCGACCCGATGCTCGGGGCTCACGCCGAACTACTGCTGCGCGCGGTAAAACCGCTCCGCCGGACCGATCGCATCGTGGATATCGCCGAGGGTGTAGCAGGAATGAGCCGAGAGGAGGCGGCGTACTGGCACGCTCAGGTGCAGCACCGCCATGGCCTCAAGGCGCTGCGCATCCTCCTAGATGGCGGAAAGCGGCGGTGATTTTGCTGCGTAGGTGCGGGCCACTGAGGAATGCACCCCGTTCTATAGGCCAGCCCGAATCAGCAACGGGATACCTTGAGCGCGATCAACAGATCCTGCCTAGACGTGCGGCGAGTCATCCGGCAGGAAATGTGCATCACTAATCCTAAAGCAATCAATATCAATTCACAGGATCAAATGGAGGACGCCCGGTGAACCGGAGCCTGATCGAGCAGTGGTTGCCGGTAGCGCCGATCGGAATCGAGAGCATTCGTGAGCGCTCGACATTCACCGCACTTCCTCCCTCTTTCGCCCTCCACGTATGGTGGGCGCGGCGGCCTCTCATCGCCAGCCGCGCGGCTATCGTTGCGTCCGTCCTTCCGGCTTGGCCCTCGGAGGAAGAGACATCTCGGGATCCGGAGGCAGCTCGCGTACTGAAGGAGCTCGCCGCAGAATTTCCCGGCGGAGAACCCGAATATCACAGCTGGTATATCCGATCTCTCGGCATTCATGGAGATGCAGTTGCCGGCTGGAATGCGATCCAAGCAGCCAAGGCTCGAGGAACTAAGACCGAAGGCAATGCTTACGGATACGATCGCGCTTTCACGTCCAGCCCCGACACTAAGACAATTGAGCGAATCAAAAGACTTTCCGCTCTGCGGACCGGCGAGGATGCCAACAATAATGGAAATCTGGTAGTTCTCGACCCATTCTCCGGCGGCGGATCAATCCCATTCGAATCATCTCGATACGGATTCGACACCATTGCGAATGAATTGAATCCTGTTGCTACGGCAATCTTGCAGGGAACTGTGGTATTGCCTGCCGAGCAGGGGCCAGAATTCGTTGGGCTTATCAGGACGTGGGGCGGGCGTTGGTGCGATAGAGTGCGCAAGCGCCTGGAGGAATTCTTTCCAATCCAGCATGCGGACGAACGTCCAGCTTTCATTTGGGCACACACGGTCCCCTGTCCAACGACAGGACGGCCGACGCCACTTTGTCCAGACTTCTGGCTTGCACGAGGCAACTCGGGTCGAAGTATTGCGATCAAGCTTGACGTAGACAAGCAGGCTGGAAGCTATGAGCTAGCCATTGCCGAAGGCGAAGAGGCAAAGCAATGGGGGGACCGATCCACATACAAACGCGGCGGGGCCACCAGCATTTGGACGGATGAAACATTCTCGGGCGACTATATCCGAGAGATGGCGTCAGAGGGCCGACTGGGACAGATGCTGCTGGCGGTCTCCATCGCTCGGGATAGCGTGAGGGGTCGACAGTTTCGCGCTCCAACGCCGGGTGATCTAGAGGCAGTCAATGCCGCCGATCGAGAGCTGGAGCGGCGACTGCCCGGCTGGGAGATCGCCGACCTGGTCCCGAACGACGCAATTGATAGCGTATCGAACTATGATCGCGGACACCGCATGTACGGGATGAGTCAGTGGTCTGACTTCTTTTCTCGGCGCCAGCTGCTTACCAACGTAACCGCTCTCGAGGAGCTCAACAATCTCGTCGGTGAGGCGCGTCGCGAACTTGGAGAAGAAACAGGCGCTGCTCTAGGGCTGTATCTGGCACTGGCGCTAGATAGGGCATGTGATTACAACGGGCGCCAGTGCAGTTGGGATGCGACGCGGCTCAAGGTCCGCAACACGTTTGATAAGCACAACTTTAATTTCAAATGGGCCTTCGCGGAATTTGATGGCGCCCACTCACTGCTACCTTGGTCGATCAAGCAGCTGGAGCGCGTTTACTCCGGGATGTGCAAGCTAGCGGTGCAAGGTGCGACCCTAGACGATCAACGGGAGCGCCGCGCTCAAGCCCGGATCATTCGAGGATCGGCCACGTCCTTGCCACTTCCGGATGCATCTGTTGATGCCGTGGTAACCGACCCTCCATACTATGACAATGTCATGTATGCGGAGATCTCAGACTATTTTTATGCCTGGCTCAAGCGGTCGCTGCGGGATGTGTGGCCACAGTTTACTGACCTCGTTACGACCGACAAGCATTCAGAAGCGGTAGCGAATCAAGCCCTCTTCAAGGATGTTGCCGCTGCAGCTAAGCGCGGCAGCCTAAAGAAGAGTGGCGCCAAGAGTGCAGCGCAGCTTGCTGACGAGCGCTATGAAGATCTACTCAAACAGTCCTTCCGTGAGGCCCACCGCGTTCTGAAGTCTTCTGGCATCCTTACTGTAATGTTCACGCACAAGCGCATTGACGCCTGGGACACGCTAGGTGCAGCCCTTCTCGATGCGGGATTTTCAATCGATGCCTCCTGGCCTGTACAGACCGAGAGCGAGCATTCGCTCCACCAAGCGAAGAAGAATTCAGCTGCGTCAACGATTTTCCTGGCTTGCCGCAAGCGAGCTGGCAGCGAGCCAGCCTACTGGTCCGACATCCGGCGCGACGTCGAGCGAGCCGCAGAAGAGGCAGCTACCCGTTTCGCCTCACAAGGAATGACAGGCGTGGACCTGACCATCGCCACTTATGGTCCCGTACTGTCAGTGCTGTCTGACCGGTGGCCCGTCTTTACTGGCGAGCTCGACAACGACGGCAACCCTGAGGTCCTGCGACCCGATGCCGCCCTCGACCTCGCGCGTGAGAAGGTCGCTTCGCTAAAGAAGCGGGAGCTGCTTGGCGGCCGAGACATCGACTTCGACAGGATCACCGACTGGTACTTGCTCGCATGGAGCGACTTCGCGGCTGCCGAGTTTCCGTATGACGAGGCCCGCAAGCTCTCCATTGCGACCCATCTAGAGCTCGACGATCTCGCCAAGCGGCACAAGGTGGTCAAGGCATCAAGCGGCAGCGTTACCTTGCTTACGCCGGCGCAACGAGTCACAGCTGGAGCGCTTGACCCGGACGCCACGGATTACGAGACCTGGCTTGATCGGCTGCACGCTCTGATGTCTCTCTACGACTCGGATGGTCTCGGTGCGGCAAAAGCTTGGTTGAACCGCACTGGTCTCGCAGACGACAGCACCTTTGCAGAGGTCGTTCGTGCCGCACTGCACGCGATTCCACGGGTAAAGGACAAGGGTGCTTTCGCCCGCCCTGAGGCGCGGGTTCTGGACAGCCTCCGAGCGGCGCTGTTCGATCACATTGAGCCGCCTGCCGACGAGGTGGAGCCTATCGTCCAGCATGAGCAGCAGACCTTTGGCTTCGATGTCTGAGGGCAAGGGTATGACGACGCCTGGGTTGAGAGGATTGGACCTTAAGCCAGGATATGACTCCAGCGACCGCGTGTTGGAGGTTTTCTACATTCCGGCACTGTCGCGATCAGTGCATTATGACCGCTCGGTTGGGTATTTCCGCTCCTCCTCGCTTAGTGTCGCCGCGCGTGGCCTGTCCCGCTTCATCAACGGTGGCGGACGTGTGCGCCTTCTGTGTGGCGCCGAAGTCAGGTCTGAGGACCGAGATGCACTCCTGGGCCTGGCCGGGATCGGCCCGGCATTTGCCAAGAAGCTCGCGGATGCGCTGGTCACTGAGTCCGAAGTGGATCGACGTCGCCTCGAGGTGCTTGCCTGGATGGCGAAGATGGGGCGCCTCGAAGTACGAATTGCGATTCCAGTTGACAATGACGGGACACCTATCGTCGGTGGCAACATGGATCCCTACTTCCACGAGAAGATCGGTGTCCTTCGCGACGTGGCTGGCAACGGCGTCGCCTTCCAAGGGTCGGTCAATGAGTCAGCCCAGGCGTGGACACGTAACTTCGAGTCGTTCTCTGTCTATCCCTCATGGACCGAGGGAGCCACGTACTTCAGTCACTGGGCATTGAAGTTCGAGGAGCATTGGGCTGGCCGGATGGTCGGCTTCAAGGTGTACGCGCTCCCAGATGCCGCCTCAGAGCGCCTGTTGAGCATGGCGCCGGACGTGATGCCTGGAGAAAGGGATCCGGAAGAGCCAGAGCCGATGGGTGACGATGCTGTTGTCGCCCGCTACCTGCAGGTGGCACCCGCCCTCGTGGGAGCAGAGGCTCTTCCAGTGGCAACGACGGGACTGACGCTGTTCCCCCACCAGCAGCAGGTAGTTGAACGGCTTGCCGGTCTCTACCCTCGCTCCTGGCTGCTCGCGGACGAGGTCGGTCTCGGCAAGACAATCTCGGCCGGCATGTCATTGCGTAGGCTCTTGCTTTCCAAGCGAGTTCGACGGGCCCTGATTCTGGCGCCCGCGAATGTGTGTCGCCAGTGGCAGGACGAGCTGTTCGAAAAGTTCGGGCTGTGGGTTCCCCGTCTTGAGGGTGGCAAGATCTACGGTGCTCACCCTGATGACGTGCGCAGTGTCGTCCCCGGGGTGAACCCGTGGGAGTCCGAGCCAGTACTGATCGCCTCGAGTCATCTGGCACGTCGTCCGGTCGAACAGGAGCGTCTCCTTGCGGCCGGCCCGTACGACCTCGTGATTGTGGATGAGGCACACCATGCTCGCCGTACGCACATTGATGAGGACGAATATCGCCCCGGTCGCCTCCTGGAACTGCTGGATCGCATCACACAACGCGGAGCAGCCAAAGCACTCTGGTTACTGACTGCGACGCCAATGCAGGTTTCCCCAATCGAGCTGCGCGACCTACTTATCCACGTAGGCCTACAGGGCCCTCTGGCCAGTCCACATGCCTTCGAGAGGTACTTCCGAGAAGTCGGCAGGGGCGATGGTCCCAACGACCGCAGAACGGCTTGGGCGTGGTTGGACAATACCCTGCGTGATACGCCTCGGCTGCCGCGTACCGCTGCTGAGGAGGCGGTCCTGCAGGGTATCCGAGATCAAATTGGTCCGGTAGCGGCAGCCCGAATCGAGAAGTTCGGCACAGGAGACTTGCCTGGAGAGGAAATCGCTCAGGAGCTGACGCTCAGCGGACGCGCTGCCTTGCGGGAGTGGCTTTCTCTGCTCAGCCCTGTCGGTCAGTTCGTTACTCGTCATAGCCGTGAGACGTTGAAGCTCTACCGGGATCGTGGCCTCCTTACGGAGAACCTGGCTGATCGGGATACTCAGCCCGTCGTCATCCCCTTCACCCCCGAGGAACAGGAACTCTACAATGAGCTCGACGACCTCATCGACCGGCTCATGTCTGCTCATGGAAGCAGGCGTGGTGCAGGCTTTGTCCTCACCGTATATCGCCGTCGCCTAACCTCGTCCTGGGCTGCGATCCAGATGACCTTGACGAAACGACTCAACCGGGAGGCGCTAGCGCTCGACGACGACCAGGCGGCGGAAGAATTCGAGGAGGCATGGGGTGACACTGGTCCAGATAGCGGGCTGGAGACTGGAGAGGGGCATCAAGTCAGTGACGCTCAGGCGCTACCGCTGACGTCGACCGAAATAGAGGACATCCGAGGGTACATCGACCGGATGAAGAATGTCCCGGATTCGAAGTTTGACCGATTGCGCTCTGATCTGGACTCTGCCCGTGGGCGGGGACATTCAGCCATTGTCTTCACCCAGTACACTGATACGCTTCTCAGCCTCCGGGACCGGTTGGTCGGCGCCTATCGATCACAGTTGGCGACGTTTACAGGGCAGGGTGGACAGGTCTTCCGTGAACACGAGGGCTGGGTCGACATCTCCAAGCGTGACTTGGTTGACGCTGTGCGATCCGGCCGCGTGACCGTCCTGTTGGCCAATGATGCGGCCAGTGAGGGTCTCAACCTCCAGGCGTGCAGCTTTCTGATCAACTACGACATGCCGTGGAACCCGATGCGTGTAGAGCAGCGTATCGGACGAGTCGATCGCCTCGGTCAGGCGCGTGACGTTGTACACATCCGAAGCTATTTTATTCCCAACACTGTTGAGCAAGACGTTTACGCGGCACTTTCCGGTCGAATCGACAACTTTCGTCAGCTACTTGGTCAGCTCCAGCCTATTCTCGGCGCGACCGAGCACGCGTTCCAGACGATCTTCAAAGCACCCAGGAGCGAGAGGGTATCGGCTCAACAACAAGCCATCCGCGAGCTGGTTAATCAGATCGACGTGGTCCGGCAGGAAGGTGTCAGCTTCGGATCCGAGGATGCAATGCCGCTACCCGCGCACGCCCCTTCCCCCGTCGCATTGGAAGACCTGCGCGAGGTGCTCTTTGAGCGGTTCGGTGCAGTGCTCGATGCGGCCGGTCGGCCAGTCACATCTGACCCCTCACGGACGTCACGTGATGGAGAGAGCTGGACGGCACTGGCGACGTATGGTCATCCGGCCCTGAGCGAAGTGCTCGCCCGTAGGGCCGGAACCAGTCTTCCCGACGACAGCGCGCTGATCATCACCGGCGACGGGGCCTGGCCAAGTGTTGCAGTGCGTGCTGACCGCACTCCGCCCACTCTGGTGCTGGGGCTGAAAGACGTTGACGGTCTGGGTGCTGCGGCCGCACGTGGCGAGGCTGAAGAGACTGCCAATACCATCAGAATCAATGCTGCATCAGAACAAAGGTCCTACGAAGAGGCTCTCGCCACCACTCGGAGGCAGCAAGCGCTAGAGGGAATCCGAGCGAAATTCGTCGCCTTGATGCATGAGGCATTGGCTGCTGGCTGTGCGGCCACGCGCTATGACGGAGGTGCTAGCGTCGATCCTCTGACAATCTGGTATGCCCTGACCACAGAAAGGACCTCGATGTGGGGCTACCTGGAGGCAACCCGCGTGAAGCTGAACGTGCCGCTCGCGAGCCTTACTCCGGCCCGTCTCAGCACCCAGTTCGAACCTATCTCTTCAGAGGCATGGGACGAGCAGCGTCGTCATCTGGGGATTCTTTTTGGCGAATTGATGACGTCTATCCGAGCCGTCCTCCTCTCGCGGTGAGGGGTTCGGGCCGCGTCGGAGTTGCTCATCGCAACGACTTGAGTGGTCCACGCTGAGTTATCACTGAGGTTCTGGCCAAGCCATCGATCGCCCAGAAGGCCGTAGGTCAGCGTTCGGCCGACACTGTTGCTGTGACTCTTCGATCAACTGATCCGGCAGCCCGAGACTGCCCCTCTGGCCTCGGTGCCGTGCGGCGCTTCGCTGAGGGGGACTCGGTGGAGGAGCTGACCTGCTTGCTGCATCGCGCATACGCCGATCACGCCGCCGCTGGGCGGGTGTTCTTTGCTTCGCACCAGTCCGCGCAGGACACGGCCTACCGCCTTGGCAGGGGTGAGTGCTGGGTGGCGTTCCGGGGGAGCGCGATGGTGGCGACGGTGACGGTGGCGGCTCCTTTCGCGGCCCCGGAGGGGTACCCGGCCCCGGCGGGCGCGGGGTCGTTCTGGCAGCTGGCTGTGGAGCTGTCGCAGCGGGGCACCGGGTTGGGGCAGCGGCTGCTGACGCTCGCGGAGGAGCGGATTGCCCAGTTGGGTTCCGGACAGGTGGTGATCGACACGTCGTCCGAGGCGACCAAGCTGGTCGGTTGGTACCGCCGGCGTGGCTACGTGCCGGTGGGCACGTGGCGGTGGGACGTCACCAACTACGACAGCGTCGTCCTGATGAAAGACCTGTTGGCGCGCTGATCGTGGTGGCGGGAGGCATGCTGCGGGCAGCGGCTCCGCCTGGGGCCGCTGCCCACAGCATGCTCATGCACCTGGGCGTCTACTGGTTGAGGGCGCGGGTCGCGTCCTGGACGGCGATGCTGAGGGCCTCGTCGAGGGCTTCGACGCGGCGGCCTCCGGCGTTGGCGACTGGTCCCTTGCCGCCTGTGCCGCCGCCTACGGCGCGGGCGGCGGCGGCGAGGATCTGGCTGGCTTCGGCTCCGTCGCTGAGGAGGCTGGGCGTGATGGCGGCGACGAGCAGGGCTTTGCCGTCGTGTTCGGTCCCGAGGACGACCACGGCGCGGTCGTTGCGGAGGCGGTCGGCTGCGCCGGTGGCGAGGGTGCGGAGGTCGTCCGCTCCCAGTCCCGTGACCCGTTGCGAGACGATCCGGCCGCCGGGTACCTGGCGGGAGCCCGAGGCGAGTTGCCCGGCCTGGGCCTGTAGGTCTGCCTCGCGCAGGCGGGCGAGCTCGCGCTGGGTGGTGGCCAGGGCGTCGAGGCGCTTGTGCAGGGCCTCGGGGGCGTCCTTGGGGCGGGTGTCGAGGAGGCTGGAGAGCTCTTCGAGTAGGCGGCGTTCGGTGTCGTGGTGGCGGAGGGTGCCGTGGCCGGTGAGGGCTTCGATGCGGCGGTGGTTGGAGCCGACCGAGGAGTCGCTGAGCAGGCGGAAGGCGCCGACCTGGGAGCCGTGGCCGACGTGGGTTCCGCCGCACAGTTCGCGGGAGAAGTCGCCGATGTCGACGATGCGTACCGTGTCGCCGTACTTCTCGCCGAACAGGGCGATGGCGCCGGCGGCTTCGGCTTCGACGCGGTCGGCGTGCCAGGCCCGGACGGCGGGGTCGTCGAGTACGTGGGCGTTGACGGCGGCTTCGATCTCGGCGAGTTGGTCGGGGGTGAGGGCGGAGAAGTGGGCGAAGTCGAAGCGGAGCCGGTCGGGTTCGACGAGGGATCCCTGTTGGCGGGCGTGGTCGCCGAGGGTGGCGCGGACGACGGCGTGCAGGATGTGGGTGGCCGAGTGGGAGCGCATGAGGCCCTTGCGGCGGTCGGCGTCGACGATGGCTTCGCCGCTCGTTCCGGTGCGGATTTCGCCTTCGAGCACGCGGGCGCTGTGGATGCGGAGGCCTTCCAGGCCGTAGCGGGTGTCGGTGATCCGTAGCAGGGTTCCGTCGGTGGTGCCCAGGGTGCCGGTGTCGCCGATCTGGCCGCCGGCCTCGGCGTAGAACGGGGAGCGGTCGAGGACGAGTTCGACGTCGGTGCCTGCGGAGGCGGTGGTGGTGACGGTGCCGTCGAGGATCAGGCCCAGGACGGTGACCTCGGCGGTGAGGTGGTCGTAGCCGAGGAAGTCGGTGCGGGGCAGGTGGGCGGACAGTTCGCGGTAGGTGTCCTGCTTGCGTAGGGCTTGGGTGGTCTTGGCCTTGCCGCCGGTCTTGGCGCGCTTCTTCTGTTCGTCCAGCAGGGTGGCGAAGCGGTCTTCGTCGACTGTCAGTCCGGCGTCGTGGGCTGCCTCGACGGTCAGTTCCAGGAGGAAGCCGAAGGTGTCGGCGAGTTCGAAGGCGGTCTCGCCGGGCAGCGCGGTGGAGTGGCTCTCGCGGGTGCGGGTGATCGCGGTGTTCAGCAGCCGGGTGCCCTGGGCGAGGGTGCGTGTGAAGGACTCCTCCTCGGCGGTGACGACCTGTTCGATGAGGGCGGCTTGGTCGGAGAGTTCGGTCCAGACGTCGCTGAGGTTGGCGATCACGCTGCTGGTGGTCGGTGCGAGGACGTCCTGGTCGATGCCGAGCAGGCGGGCGTGGCGGATCGCGCGGCGCATGAGGCGGCGCAGGATGTAGCCGCGTCCGTCCTTGGCGGGCAGGACGCCGTCGGCGATGAGGAAGGCGATGGAGCGGGCGTGTTCGGTGACGACCTGGAAGGAGACCTTCTCCTCGCCGGTGCCGGGGTAGTCGCGGCTGGCGAGTTCTTGGACGGTCTTGAGGGTGGGCAGGAGCAGGTCGGTGCTGCAGACGTTTTCGACGCCCTGGAGGATCGTGGCGAGGCGGTCGAGGCCAAGGCCGGTGTCGATGCTCTGCTGGGTGAGGTCGCCGAGGATCGGGAAGTTGCCTTTCTTGTCGCCCTCGCCGCGTTGGGACTGCATGAAGACGAGGTTCCAGAGCTCCATGAAGCGCTCGCCGTCGACGGCGGGGCCGCCTTCGGGGCCGAAGGCGGGGCCTCGGTCGTAGTGGAGCTCGGAGGAGGGGCCGCAGGGGCCGGGGACGCCCATGGACCAGAAGTTGTCATCCAGGCCCAGGCGTTGAATGCGTTCGGCGGGGACGCCGATCTTGCGCCAGAGCTGTTCGGCCTCGTCGTCGTCCTGGTAGACGGTGACCCAGAGCCGGTCCTTCTCCAAGTTGTAGCCCTGGGTGAGGAGTTCCCAGGCGAAGGCGATGGCGTCGGTTTTGAAGTAGTCGCCGAAGGAGAAGTTGCCGAGCATCTCGAAGAAGGTGGCGTGCCGGTTGGTGCGGCCGACGTTGTCGATGTCGGAGGTGCGGGCGCACTTCTGGATGCTGGTGGCGCGCGGGTACTCCGGGGTGACCTCGCCCAGGAAGTAGGGCTTGAACTGGTTCATGCCGGCATTGGTCAGCAGCAGCGTGGGGTCGGAGGGGATCAGCGGACTGGATGGGACCTCGCGGTGCCCGCGGGAGGCGAAGTAGTCCAGGAAGGTGGAGCGGATCTGCGTCGAGCGCATGGCGGTATGGCCTCACGGAAGAGTCGTGGAGGGTGGGAGGAGATCACACGCCGAGCCGGGCCGAGAACAGGGACTGAGAAGTTCTCAGTTCTCCAGCTCGACGCAGATAGCTCGCGCCCCCACGGTGTAGACCATGACTCCAGATCCGTTGCTCACAGGCGGTACAGCCAGCACTGACAGAACGGTGTGCTGTAGCCGCACAACCAACATAGCGGGTCCCGCGTCAAGATCGCTTGAGTTCTTCGTCTTGCCGCGACATGCCCACCAGAACGAGCAGTGCGGCGGTCACGTCCATCGGGCGTGGGAGGACAACGTCGGCGCCGGACGGGGCGAGCGCGGTGGGGCGGAGAAGCCCCAGCCTGTGCTGACCAGCTGTCACCCAGTCAGCACAGGGTGCCCTGCTGGCGTACGGGGTGCACCGCGGAAGACCTGTCGGGCATGCCACTCGCGATGCCGACCGGCGACGGGTGGAAGGTCCACCTGCGGACCGAGGACCGGCCGCCCGGCTAGCGCGAGCACGTGCTGCTTGCTCGCCTCGCTGCGACCGACGAAACGCTGCGAGACAAGAATGCGATGGCCATCGCCCAGGCCCAGGACGCCCTTGTCGAAGAGCTTGTGGTGCAACGAGCACAGGCACAGGCCGTTGTCGACCTCGTCCGGACCGTCGTATGACCACCAGCGCACATGCGCGGCCTCCAGGCCGACTGTGCTCGCGCCGAGCATGCCGTCGTAGCCGCAGAAGGCGCACTGGAACTCGTAGGCCGTAAGGACGAGTTCACGCATTCGTCGATCCCGCTGCCGTCGCGCAGCGGTCTCCGCGCCACCCGGCAGGCCGGCCACGGGTCCGGTCTCGGCCAGCTCAAGGTCGAGCCCGACGGCCTCGCACAGATCGCTGTGCAGTGACGGCGGGAAATGGATGTCCAGCAGCACTCTGGCCAGCCGCCCCAGTAGTGAAGGCTCCCTGGCGAGCGCTGTTCGCAATTCTGGAACGAGCCTGCCGGTGGCGCCGCTGGAACGGAGAGTCCGGACCCCACTCCCCGGGCTTCCCTGCCCACGATCGGTCCTGACCTCCCACACGCCGTCACTGACCAGATGGTGGAAGGGGTACGCGGGGGTCGTCGGGTTCGGTGGCCCGTACTCGACCAGCAGCCGCTTCAGCTCCTCCTCGACCGCGCTGTAGCGCAGTTCACCATCAGCATCCTGCTGGAAGCTGCCGAGCGCGTACAACAGCAACAACGGCTTGTGCGGCGCGCGGACCTCGTTGTTCGTCCACTGCCGCAGATTCGCAACCCGATCGAGCCAGTCCATGGCCGCCAGCGTAGTTCGTGGCACCGACGTCAACTCCCTGGTGGCGCTTGACGTCTAAGCCTAGGTAGGGGTACGTACCAGCGAGATAGTCGCCGATCTTGTGGCGCATACTGGGGTGGATGTCGTACTGGTCGATGTCCGCGGGCTGGATCCAGCAGACGCCGTCGGCATCGTCGTTGATCGTGAGCTCGCCGCCGACGGGACCCGATGTAGGTGCTCTCGTGCTGCCGACGGATCCCCGGTCGGTGGAGGCGACGATGTGGTGGGGGTTGGTGTAAACCCGAGGAAGTCGGTGGTCTCGGCGATGATGCCGGTTTCCTCCGACGGTGGCGCAAGGCGAAGTCCACCGACTACGGGGCAGCGCCAATTTCGGACAGCCCTCGGGAGGCGTCTGGGGATCGCAGCGCCTTCAGTCTTCGAACGTGGTGGTGGGGCCAACTCAGCCCCACCACCACGTCGGGTCATTTGTCGATGCGGGCGATCTTTCGGCCTGCCTTGAGGTAGAAGGTCGCTTCCCCGGCGATGTCGGCCGCGCTGACGAGGGCGGACAGCGGCTGCTGGGTGGCGTCCTGGTCGAGCTGGGTGGTGTGCTGTTCGCCGTCCGCCGTTTCGGCGATGAGGCGGAGGCCGTTCTGGGCGGCGACGCGGCGGGCGGCGGAGTTGCTGGGGGCGAAGCCCAGGACCTGGGTGAGCAGGGTGACCAGGGGGGTCTCGGCGTGCTCCTTGAGGGAGATGGCCGGGAGGTTCTGGGCTTCGCCGAAAGTCCGCTTGGAGAAGCGGGCGGTGAACTCGGCGCGGGCGGCCTCCGCGGCCTCCAGGCCATGGAGGGTGGCGGTGACCTCGCCGGCGAGGATGCGCTTGACGGCCATGGGGTGCGCGGTGCCGTCAGCCACGCGCGCGGTGACGGTGGCGATCTCCTCGTCGGTCCACTCGGTGAGCTGCCTGAGGTAGGGCTCGACGAGGTGGTCGGGGATGGACATCAGGCGGCCGAAGATCTCGTCCGCGGAGGAGGAGAGTCCGACGTAGTTGCCCTTGGACTTGCTCATCTTGGAGCCGTTGCCGTCAGTGCCCTCGATGAGCGGGGTGGTGATGATGACCTCAGGGGCCTGCTCACGGATCTCCATGACCTTCCGGCACATCTGGAGGTTCAGGAGCTGGTCCACGCCGCCGAGTTCGACGTCCGCGGTGATGGCCACGGAGTCGAGGGCCATGACGACGGAGTACACGAACTCGGCGACCGACAGGCCGTCGCCGGAGGCGAGGCGGCTGCGGAAGTCCTCGCGCTGGAGGGTCATCGAGACCGGGACACGGGCCAGGATGCTCACCAGTTCGGGGAGGCTGACCTTGTTCAGCCACTCACCGTTGAAGCGGAGGTCGGCGCGCTCGAAGTCGATGAACGGGGTGACCTGCTGCTGGTAGCCGCTGAGGTTGTGGGCGATGTCGGCGTCGGTGAGCTCCGGGCGCTCGGAGGAGCGGCCGGAGGGGTCGCCGATCTTGGCGGTGACGTCGCCGATGATGAAGACGACGTGGTGGCCCATGCGCTGGAACCGGGACGCGATGATGATCGGCACCGAGTGGCCCAGGTGGACGTCCGGGGACGTCGGGTCGATGCCGTACTTGACCACGAACGGCCGGCCCTCTGTCTGGGCGGTGGTGATCTTCTCCGCTAGCGCGCTCGCGGAGGGGATGACGTTGATCGCGCGGCCTTCGACCAGCGCGGCCTGTTCGGCCGGGGAGAGGTCGGTCAGGTCCAGCGAGCGCCGACGATAGGTCTCTTCCAAGAGCCGGGCGACCGTATAGTCCGCGGCCAGGTCCGATCCCTTGAGGATCTCCATGGCGCGGACTACGGACTCGCTGAGACGGCTCATGGCGTCGTTACGCTCCTGGGTCTGTCGGCTGGTGTGACCAGCAGGTATGGGGGAAGCACGCGATTTTAGCATCGGGGTATACCTCGCCGCATTTAGCTGATCACGTTGCGCTTCGGTTGAGCAGCGGAGGAATCGTCGAGGCCGGGACGGTGGCCAGGGTCGGCGGCGGTGGGGCGAGCGGGCGGTCGCGGGCAACGCTGGCGAGGCTGCGGAGCCATGCGCTGAACGGGGCGTGGCCGCGGCGGGAGTGGTAAAGCATCGCGGTGAGGGGGCGAACGGCGTGGAGGCGGTGGCCTTGCTGGAGGTGGGCTTCCACTCGGTGGCCGGCGGAGCGGGCGCGGTAGCGGTGGGCGATCCGGCGCAGGGTGGTAGCGGTGGCCCAGGTGGGTGGGGCGACCGCGAGGGCAATGAGACGGTGGGCGAGGTCCGCGCAGACGTCGGCACGGTAGTGCTGGGAGGCGCCGTTGAAGGTTCGGTCGGTCATGCTCGCCGGGTGGAGCCGGTAGTTCACGAGGGGCTCGGTCAGGGTGTGGCCGTGGCCGGCGTCGCGCAGCGCGTGGAAGTGGATCTCGTTGGTGACGGGAAGAAGGGTGCGGGCTGCGTCGCGGCGGACGAGGAGGGTGCTGGTGTTGCCGCCGGGGTGGGGCTCGGGCAGCAGCGGGAGGCCGTCGACGCCGACGACGGTCTCCCAGTGGTCGATCAGGAGGCGGCCGGGGGTGATGGCGGCGGCGCAGGTGCGGAGTTTGGCGGGGTGGAACCAGTCGTCGGCGTCGAGGGGTGCGACCCAGTCGCCCTCGGCGAGGATCACGGCGTCGGTGAGGGTGTGGGCGAACCCTCGCTGGGGGCGGCGCACGACGCGGACGTGGTCCTGGTGGCGGCGGCAGACCTCGGGGGTGTCGTCGGTGGAGCCGTCGTCGATGACGAGGATCTCGTGGAGCGTGTAGTGGCCGGGCTCCTGCTCCAGGCAACTGGTGATGGCCCGGTCGAGGTAGCGGCCGTAGTTGTGGCAGAGGATCACGCAGGAGATCCGGGGCAGCGGCGACGGGGTGTTCGTCATCGGTGGCCGCCTTCGTAGAGCGCGAGGTGGGAGGCGAGGACGTCCTTGTGCTCCTGGGCGCGGTGGTCGAGGAAGGCGTGGTCGAGGCGGCGCGGGGTGGCGGCCGTGCGCGCGGCCGCGGATTCCAAGGCGGTCAGGAAGCGTTCGCCGAAGAGGTTGGGGTGCCCGGTGGTCCAGTCGAACCATTCGGGTTCGGGGACGGCCTGGCCGTGCTGCTGGTGGAGGCGGTGTTGTTCGGGGAGATGGCCGACGCGGGCGCAGACCGGGATGAGGCCGAGGTCGAAGGCGAGTTCCAGTTGGCCGGAGTGGGTGCCCCAGAGGTAGGGGAGCAGCAGGAGGTCGCTGGCGAGCGCGGCGTCCAGCACGTCGGCGTCGGTGGGGTACGGGCGCATCGTGATCCGGATGCGGGGGTCGTGGCGGGCGGTGTCCAGGAGCGCTAGCAGGGGGTTGGGGGTGGTTCGGGTGAAGTCGGCGGGGCTGGCGGCGCGCAGGAGGAGATGCAGGGTGTGGGCGGGGTCGCTGGTGGCGAGCGACCAGTTGACGACGGGTGAGATCTGGTCGCGGTTGGCGCGGGTGGCCCCGTACAGGAGGGTGCGGACGCCGGCGCCGGGGAGACGATCGCGGTGGCGGAGGGTGTCGGGCGGTACGACGTAGCCGTGCGGGATGACGGTGGCGGGAGGCTCGGTGCCCAGGAGGGCGGCGAGGTCAGCGCGGGAGCCTTCGGTGAGGCAGATCCAGGGGACGTCGGCGGCGAGGAGCAGGTGCAGGCGGGCGAGGAAGGCGTCGGCTCCGGCGCTGTCGCCGCTGAGCATGGGGCGGGTGTCGTGGGCGGTGAAGACCACGCGGACGCCGGCGGTGGCGCAGGCGTCGAGGAGGCGCTCCAGGACGGCGGGGGTTTCGAGGTCGATGTGGTGGAGGTGGAGGACGTCGAGCCAGTCCAACGGGGTGTGGTCGAGGATCCAGGAGGCGGTGACGGCGGCGGGGACGACGAGGCCGGGGCGGATCTCGGTGGGCTCGGGGCCGGTGTTCAGGGTGTGGATGCCGGGGCCGTGGAGCTTGCGGGCGTAGGGGGTTCGGGCGGGCAGGTGGACGACCCGAAGGCCGGAGGCAGAGGGCGTGGTGGTGGCGGTCATCGGCGGACCTCGGGCAGGCCGACGGTGACGAGCTGGGTGGACATGCCGTGGGAGGCGTCGTCGCTTCGGGTGATGCCGGCGTAGTGGATCTCGAAGCCGCGGGCGCGCAGGAGGGCCTGGAACTCGTCGCCGGCCCATTCGCGGACGTGGCTGGGGTTGCGGGGCGGCCCGGGGGCGTCGTAGCCGCTGCGGAACTCGCGGGCGGGGGTGGAGAACACGGCGGCGGAGCAGCCGTCGGACAGGAGGTTGCGGGTGAGCGTGAGGAGCGGGAGCGGGTCGAGGAGGTGTTCGATGACGTCGGAGCAGACGACGAGGGAGCCTCGCAGGAGATCGGGGCCGAGGGGAAGGTGTTCGGTCTTCTCCAGGTTGGCGTCGATCCACTGGCCGAAGGGGTGGTTGTCACGGCTCCAGGCGAGGTTGTCGCCGAAGTCGACGCCGATGTAGGTCCAGTTGGGGCGTTCGGCGGCGAGGGCGGCGAGTTTGCCGGCGCGGCCACAGCCGAGGTCGATGAGGGTGTCGAGACCGTAGTGCTCAGCGAGGGTGGCGGCGTACGGGTAGACGTCGGGCTGCCAGGTGACGTCGTCGTCGGCGGTGTCGGTGAAGTACTCCACGGTGGTCCGGTGGCGGTAGCCGGCCCGGATGTGGTGGGTGGTGGCGTCGCCGAGGGGCTGACGGGAGAGGACTGGGTACGGCGCCGGGGACAGCGCAGGAGTGGTGGACACGGTGGACTCCTTCGGTTGCGTCACGGCTGGGGCCAGAGCGAGAAGATGCCGATCAGGCGCTCGGTGAGCTCCTCGCGGAGCTCGCGCCAGCGGTGGCCGCCGGTGCGGCGGGCTTCGGTGGCCAGGTCGTAGGCGTGGCCGCCGGTCTCGGGCAGGCAGGCGAACATCTGCAGCAGGGCGGAGGTGTCGTCGTCCGATCCGGAGTCGGTGTCGGCTGCGAGCAGGGCCCGGATGTCGTCGGGCGGCAGGGCGGCGGTGATTCCGGAGCCGGGGATGCTCTTGCTCATCTTGGGCAGGCCGCCGAGGCCGGGGATCATCTTGGTGTAGATGCCGGAGAGGCGGTCGGCGGGCAGGCCCCAGCGTTCGGCTCCGCGCCGGGCGAGTGCCACGTACTTGTGCTCGTCGACGCCGAGGGAGACGAGGACGTGGCGGTCCTGGGCGAGCAGGTGGACGAAGTCGGCGGCCATGAGGAGGGTGGCCTGCTTCATGCCGTAGGTGAGGTGGTCGAAGACACCGTGGTTGCGGTAGAGGCCGGAGAGGTCCTCCTCGGCCCAGCTGAAGTCGGCGTCGTCCAGGTGGCGGGAGAGCAGGAAGGCCGTGGCCAGGACGTCGGTGTTGCCCTCCTGTCGACGAAGGACTCCGCACTGCTCGTCGAAGCCGAGCCGGCGTACGAACTCCTCGTACTGGTCGGCCAGTCGACGGACTTCGGCCAGCGGGGTGCGGCGGGCGTTGTAGGAGTCGAGGTCGCCGAGCACGATCTGGACGTGCAGTCCGTGCTGCTGGAGCGTGACGGCGCGCAGGAGTTGGAAGACGGTGCCGGCGTGCGGCGGCCCGCCGAGGCCGACACCGGTGGTCACGGTGGCCGGCTTCCCGCTGGCGACGGCGGTCGCGAAGGCCCGCGCTCCGGTGTGGCACATCCACTTGGTGCGCAGGTCGTCCGGGCTCAGGTCCGCGAGCGGGAAGTCGATGGCGCCGAGGGCGGGTTCGGCGTCGGCCTCCAGGATGACGCTGCCATTGGCGGCAAGGGTGGCCTCGGGCGCGATGCGCTCGTAGTTGTGGCTGGCGATGACGTCGTCGTAGTACGCGGAGTCGAACTTCATGGTGCGGTCACTTCCTTCTCCGAGGAGGTCGCGGTGGAGGTGCCGGTGGTGGAACGTGATGCGAAGGCCCGGCGGACGAGGGGCTCGAAGCCGTCACTGAGGAGGTTGCCGAGGACGGTGTTGCTGGGCGCGGCCACGCTGCCGAGATCGGCGGTGACGGTGCCGTCGGCCAGGACCCAGACCCGGAAGGGGTAGGGGTCCTCGGCAGCGCGGGTCGGCTGGTCGTACACCTGGATGCCGGTGCCGGACAGCAGGCCGCGGACGTGGGCGACGGCCTCGGTGAACGCCTCGCGGTCGTAGGCGTAGAGGTCGGCCTTACGGGAGTTGGCGCGGCCGATCGGCCGGTACTGGGAGATCAGCCAGTACTCCACCGGCGTGCGGGCCGCGAGGCCAGTGATCGTTTCGGCGAGGCTGGGAAGGGTGGCCAGGGAGGCGGCCGTGGTGAACGTATTGAAGGCCAGGCGGCGCCGGTCAGAGACGAGCAGAGCGATGTTGGCCTGGAAGGCGGCGAAGTAACCGCTACCGCGGAACCAGTCGGCGCTCTGCCCGTCGGGGCCGTCAACGGCCAGGGAGTAGAGGGTGACGTGGTCGCGCAGGGCCGCGTAGCGGTCGGCGAGTAGGAGACCGTTGGTGTGCAGGTTGGTCTCGAAGCCTGCGGCTTGGGCGTGCTGGAGTGCGGGCTCCAGGTGGTTGTCGTAGGGCATGACCGGGTCGCCGCCGGTGAAGACGATCCGGTGGGCGTCCGACTCGGCGCGGACACGGTCGATGACGCGGCGGACGGTGGCCTCATCGGTGTGCACGCGGTTGCGTTCGCGGTAGCAGAAGCGGCATACCCCTGGAGATTCGGCCGTCTTGGGCAGATCCCACGCGTTGCAGTCGGTGTTGAGGACCAGGTGCACGATGCCGAGTTCGTCGCGGGTCAGCATGCGGTCGTCTCCCTGCCGGAGGACGGAACGGCGAGGCGCCCGAAGGCGGGGACGTTCTGGGGCGAGCGACGCGGGGCGGACACGGTCGAGGTGGCCCGGTGGTCGCCGGGGAGTCGCAGAAGGGCATCGACCGTGCGCGGGGCGCCGCCGGTGAGGGATACGAAACGGCGCAGGGTGTCCAGGGCGGCACCGTCGTCCAGGACAGCATGCGCGGTGTCCAGGCCAGCCCACAGGGTGGGGACTGCGCGGGCGGTCAGCATGAGTACAGCCGCGTTGAGGGCGACCGTGCGCCGGGCCACTGCCGGGGCGCGGCTGGCGAGGAGGCGCACGACGGCTGCGACGTTGGCGCGCGGATCGGTGCGCTGCGCGAGGGATCCGAGGTCGACGAGGGGGGCCACGGCACCGGCGGCCTTGGCGACAGCGCGCCCGAACTCCGGGTCTTCCTGGCCAGCTGTCAGGCGGCAGACGCGGATGGTGCCGCCGGGGATGAGCTCGTCGACCTGACTGCCAGGTACGGGTGAGGAGTTGACGACGGTGACGTCGCCGAGGCCGAGCCGGTACAGCAACCGCGCGGACACCCCGACCGCCGGGTGGGACAGGCCGTAGACGAAGCCCTGGCAGGCCACCGGGCTCAGCAGGGCTGGGAAGCCCAGGCTCAGGGCGTGCACGGCCTGGAAGCGTCCGCCATAGCGTCGGTCGAATTCCGGTACCCGGTTCTCGATGGAGAAGAACCCGAAGCCGCACTCCCCCGCGATGTCCACCATGGCCTGCGCCGGTACGGTCTCGCAGCGCGCGCCCACCACGTCCATGAAGTCCCGGGAGCCGGTCCGGGAGGAGGCGCTGCGCGAGCCGAGCTTCGCGATGTGCGCGCCGCCGGCCGCAGCGACCAACGCGGCAGCCGAGCTGAGGTTGATCGTCTTGTACGTCTTCTTCCCGCTGCCGGTGTAGCCGACCAGCCGGACCCCGGACGGTGGTGTTAAGGACTCCCAGGACCTGCGGTCCAGCGTGCTGGCGGCCCGGATCGCAGCCTCCACCTCGGCCGGACGCGGCCCGCGCAGGAGCAGGCCGGTCAGCACGCTGCCGAGCATCACGTCACGGGTCGGACCGGCGGGCAGTCCGAGCAGCTGCAGCAGACCGTTGTGGACCTCGGGCGGGGAGATGTCGGCAGAGGAGTTGACCTGGTGCACAAGCGAGGGGATGGAGACGGGCCGCGGAGGGGGGACGGAGGATGAGTGCATGGTGGAACTCCCAGGGGTGCGGTCAGCGGCGGAAAGTGAGCAGGACTTTCGGCGGGCGGTGTGCGGCATCGGGGTGGAGCGCGGCCAGGGCGTCAGGCAGCCGAGCGAGCGGGTAGCGGGTGGAAGTGAGGGCCGTAGCCCATGCGCTGTCTGCCGCTTGGACGAGGAGCTGGAGGGCGTCCCGGAAGTCGTCGCCATTGTTCGCGCGGCAGTGGGAGTACGAGCCCCTGAGGGTGATCGAGCGCCGGAACACCTCGCGCAACGGAGTGGATAGCTTCACCTGCGGGGCGTAGGCGTTCTGGACGAGGATCGTCCCGCCGTCCCGTACTGCTTCCAGGGCCTGGAGCAGCGGGGCGGCCGAGTGCCCGGACGCGGCGTCGACCACCGCGTCACACGTACCTGCTGGAAGCCCAGACTCAGGGCAGACGGTGACGCCGGTGTCGGCCAGCAGAGTGCGGAGCCGTTCCTCCTGGCCCGGCCTGCGGGTGGCGAGGAAGACGTCCCACCCGGATCGGGCCGCGCTGACGGCGGTGCAGATACCCAGGGTGCCCGCACCGATGACCCCGAGGCGGCCTGCGCGAGAGGAAGCTGGTGCGGGCAGGCCGCACCGCACGCCGTGCAGGGCGACCGCCACCGGATCGGCAAGGACGAACACCGCCGGATCCGCCGCGCCGGAAGTCAGCGGTACAGCGTTCCGCACGGGAACGCGGACGGATTCGGCCAGACCGCCGGGCAGGTCCCAGCCGACGCGCCGTAGGCCGGGGCACAAGTGGAGGCGGCCCAGGGCACACTCGGCACATCCTTCGCAGCCGACCAGTGGGTTGACCGCGACCCAGGTGCCGGTGCGGGTGTCGATGCCGACGACCTCGTGGCCGGGAACCCATCCTTCGGGCAGCGGCCCGCACCAGGCATCCGAACAGAGCTTGCCGGTGTCGCTGCCGCACAGGCCCGAGAACCGCACCCGGACCTCCGTCGTCCCGGCATTCGTCGCGGATGCGGCGCGGCGCACGGGTGCAAGGCGCGGCGAACGGCTCGTCCCGTCCAACCGGGCCTCCCAGACGAGCGTGTCGACGCCGGTCACCGGACGTACCCCCGGCTCAGCCTCGCGATGCCCAGCCAGGTCGGCAGGTACTCGACGGACCGCAGCGTGACCCCCGGCCAGTCCTTCGCCTGGTCCCCGAAGGCCAGCGCGGCCGTGCCTCCGCGTCGTTCCACACGGACCGCCCGCATCCTGCAGCGCAGTGCCCCGACCAGCTCCGAACCGCCGCCGTCGCCGCAGTACAGCACCGAATCCGCTGCACACCCGAGGCGCTCCACAACCTCCGCGTACAGATGCTGGGCTGGCTTCACCGCCCCCTCGCGGCAGCTAAACAGCGCTACGTCGAACTGTGCGGCGAGCACTGAGCGGTCCCACGCCTCGGCAACGTCGGGGGCCGCGTCGCTCAACAGGCCCAGCCGCAGCCCGGACCGCCGCAACGCCTCGAGACTCTCCAGCACTGAAGCGTCAGGACGAAGTCGCTGCGGAGCCAGCCGACGCAGCGCTGACTCCATCCGAGGCACGTATCCGGCCGGTGCCCCGCACAGTTCAGCGAGGTGGGCAGCGATCTCACCGGTTGTACGCAGCGTCCCGTCATGGCGGGCCTGCCAACTACCCCCGAGCGCCTGGTCGGCGAGCGGGTCCGACACGCGCAGCGCGGTGGCGATCTCCCGCACGGCCTGCGCGCGCTCACGGCTGTCCGGGGCGGGGACCAAGGTGCCGAAGAGGTCCAGGACCACGGCGGTGGGGCGCCACGTGGAAGACTCCGCGGCTGCGGTCGGCATCAGCTCCAGGAGCCCGGTCGGCTCGGCGTTGCTGTCGCCGATCGTCACGTCTGAGACGTCGATCGAGGCGTTCATGAGCGAGGTCGCCCTTCAGCCGTCCGGACGGCAGGCACCGTACTTCGCCTTCCGGGGAGCTCGAACAGAGCGAGCTTCTCGAAGTTGTGGTCGAGCACCGCGCCGAACCGCTCGAGAGTGCGGCGGCTGTTCTGGACGGTCGTGCTGACGCGTTCCATGACGTGCTCCCCTTCGTGGTCGAGTAGGCCGTGGCCTGGCTCCGTGCGTGCGGAATCAGCCCCAGTGCGAGGCGCAGGACCTCGGATCGGGGTGAACGGTGGATCAGTGGATGCGTCGAACTCCCTCCACATCGCGGCAGTAGCGGTGTGTAATGGATCGCGAACGCTTGAGAGACATTCAGCCGTGCCACGGATGGCCTGACCAGTACCGGCAATCGGACAACGGTCGCTGTCCACAAGAGACGCCTCGGGGGACCAAATGCCGCGACCGCCAAAGCCTTTGGACCCGACCCGGTCGGCAGCGCACTGGCTTGGCGCCGAACTCCGGCACTGGCGAGAGCTACGCAAGCTGAGCCAGGACGAACTCGGCGCGCTCGTACACCTCAGCGGCGACTTGATCAGCAAGTTCGAGCGGGCCGAGCGCCCTTGCAAGCTCCGGCACGCCACGGCGCTGGACGCCGCACTGGACACCGGCGGCGTTCTCTCGCGAAGCGTCGCGCTCGCCGAGGCTGAAATGGACAACCGCTCCCGGGAAATGGACAACTCGCCCAGCAGGACCACAATCCCTCCCCGACGGGCCGGGGCCGGGGGCACGCTGGAGGGACCGCTGTCTGCCCCCGAGTGGAACGAGTCCATTCCCATGGAACGACGGAACTTCCTTGCCGCGACCAGCACAGCTCTCGCGGCCGGTCCCCTGCTCCAGCTGATGAACGCCGCGCCAGCTGCCGCCGCACCCTCCGTGGTGCGGCCCGCCGACGTCGAGCAGATCCGCGCGGCTGCGACCACCCTGCGCAGTTGGGACAACCTCTACGGCGGTGCGGGTGTGGTCCGCGATACCGCCCTCGCCCAACTCCGTTGGGCGGGTGGCCTGCTGAACAGCAGCTGCCCGGCACCGCTCAAGGCCGACCTGTTCAGCGCTGTCAGCCGCCTGGCCACGGTCGTCGGTGCCTCGGCCTTCGACGCCTTCGCCCACGACGACGCCCACCGGCTCTTCGCCTTCGCCACGTCGTGCGCCGAGGAAGTGGACAACTGGCCACTGCGCGCCATCTCCTACAACCTGCGCTCCCGGCAGGCCACCTGGCGAGGCGATCCGGACTCCGGACTCACCCTCGCCGAACTCGGCCTCGCCCGAGCGGACCGTCTCTCGCCCGCCGAGCGATCCATGCTCCACAACGCCCGCGCTCGGGCTCTGGCGAAGATGGGCCGCACCCAGCAGACGCTGACCTCGATCGGCTTGTCCGACGACTCCTTCGCCTCAGTCGTCCCCACTGACGAGGGGTCGTGGATGGCCTACTACGACAGCGCGCAGCACCACGGCGACACCGGCCACGCTCTGTTCGACCTCGCGCTTGCCGGCCACCCTCCGCAGGGAGCCCTCCGTAGGCTGCGAACCGCCGTCGACAGCCACGGCGACGGATTCGCCAGGTCGCGCACCTTCTCCCGAACCAAACTGGCCACCCTCCGGATGGCCGCCGGCGATCCCGAACAGGCCCTGGCCGACGGGCGTACTGCACTCGCCGAGGTGAGCCAGCTCCGCTCGCTGCGGGCCAACCACGAACTGGGCGAGCTGGGCCGCGTCGCCCACCGCCACCGCACGATCCCCGATATCCGGGACCTGCGCGAGCAGATCACCTCTACGGTGGCTGTGTGACCAGCGTTGACGACTCCCACGCAATACTGCTGAAGGCCTGTGCCGCCGCAAGCCTGTCAGCGGACCAGGCCGAACCCATTCGCATCGGGGAGAACGCCCTGTGGCGCCTCCGCCACCAGGTCGTCGTCCGCATCGGCCGCCCCGGGCAGTGGGACGCCGCCGTCCGAGAGCTCGCGGTCGCCCGCTGGCTGCGCACGTGCGAGATCCCGGCCGTACGCCCGCTCGACCATCTGCGCGAGCCCCTGGACGTCGCGGGCAGCCCGGTGACCTTCTGGCACGAGCTGCCCGCGCACCGCCCCGGTACCGCCGCCGACATCGCACCACTCCTCCGACGCCTCCACGAACTCCCCATCCCATCCTTCCCGTTGGGTCGGCTCGACCCGTTCGTCCGCCTCGCCGAACGGATCGATGGCGCGGCCACACTCGACGACGAACAGCGGCAGTGGCTTCGCGGTCGCCTCACCGACCTCCGCTCGGCCTGGTCGAGCCTCCCTGCCGGCTACCCGGCGAGCGTGATCCATGGCGACGCCTGGGGTGGCAACGTTGCGGTCACCCCCACGACCGTCTATCTCCTGGACTTTGAACGGACCTCCCACGGGCCGCCCGAGTGGGACCTGACCGCCACCGCCGTTGGGCACGGCACCTTCGGCACAGTTACCGACGAGCAGTACACGGCATTCTGCGAGGCGTACGGCGCCGACGTGACCACCTGGGCCGGCTATACGATCCTGCGCGACATCCGCGAGCTCCGGGTCACCTGCTTCGCCCTCCAGCACGCCGCCGCCGACCCGCGCCACTACGGGCAGGAAGCCCACCACCGACTCGCATGCCTGAGGGGACAGTCTGGGCCGCGCCCTTGGGGTTGGTCTGCCGTCGGTTAATTGGACCGAACTGCTTCTGACACGGCACCTCGCGGCTGCCGATGCACTGTCACCTTCTTGGTCGTCCCGTGGAGGAATAGGCGTGACGCAGCAGCCTTCGGCTGAGCAGCCCGGTGTCGCGGCCGCGATCGTGGTTCGTGGGGGTCGGGTGCTGATGGTTCGACGCCGGGCCAGTGAGGGCGAGCTGTCCTGGCAGTTTCCTGGGGGCAAGATCGAGGTTGGAGAGACGCCGGCGCAGGCCGCTGTCCGCGAGACGCGGGAGGAAGTGGGCCTCGATGTGGCAGCTCTCCGCCTCCTGGGCGGGCGAGTACATCCGAAGACGGGGCGGCGGCTGACCTACGTGGCCTGCGCAGCACGGACCGGAGCCGCGTACGTTGCGGCTCCCGACGAAGTCGCCGAGCTGGCCTGGGTCTCCCATGCGGAGATCCCCGCGTACGTGCCGTACGGGATCTTCGAGCCGGTGCAGGCATACCTGGACGCCGCGCTCCTCGGCTGACCTGGCCGCACTGGACAGGCGCAGGCAGGGCCGCCACCGGCTTGATGGCAGCGGTGTAGCACTTCGACCTGTTAGTTCCGGGTCGCTCCGGCCAGGAGCCTGTCGAAGCCCAATGTGATCAAGTCGCTCTCGAAGTTTTCGCGGCCGGGCGCGTTCCCGATCGCCGAAGAGGCCATCGAACCGACATCACCCACCGGTGCCTGGTAGTTGGCGCCGGTGGGTGATGGGTTATCAGCGTCGGGGGCGAGGGGACGACGGTGCTGTGGGCAGGGGTGCAGGCTGTGCAGCGGCGATGTCGACGTGGGGAACTTTTTGCCGGACGGTGGTGGTCCTGGCCAGTGCCGCGCCGGTGCGTCCGGTCGGTTTCACGGCGGCTGTCGATGTTGTCGGGAGGCCGGCGTCGCGTCGGATGCGCCAGTTGAGGACGGCGGTGGCGGAGTCGGCACTGGCAAGCTCCCGGCGTCCAGCGGCCTGGGCGAGCAGGTCGGCCGGGTCGTGGCCTGCGGCTTCGGCCTCGGCGAGGGTGACGGCGAGCGCGTTCCAGCCGGGCTCGTTCAGCACCTTGGTGGCCTGGTCGGCGGGCAGGACCTGGCGGAGGGCTTTGGCCTGGCGGTCTTGGACGGGCTGGGGCAGGCGCCCGCCGTGGAGGTCGAGGACGGCCAGAGGTTTGGCTGCGTGCCGCGCGTACGCGGTGCGCAGGTGGTCGGCGGCGGTGTTGGCGGCCTGGGCCTGGTACTCATGGCCTCGGGCGGTGTGCCACTTCGCGATGACGATGGCGAGCAGGACGAGGCTGGAGAGGATGGTGGCGGCTGCGGTGCCGTCGTCGCTGCGGCCTACGGCTGGTCCTGCGTTGAGGACGGCGCGGGCGGCTGAGCGCATGGCCCTCAGGTCCGTCTTGGCGGCTCGGGTGTGGGTAAGCCCGGTGCGGTCGAGGGCGCGGGCGGCTTGGGTGATCTCCTTCCTGCTGAGGACGGGGCTGGTGGCGGCGAGGGCGTCGAGGATCTCGATGCTGCCGCTGATCGTCGCGGCGGTCCGGTCGTCGCTCTGGTCGTCGGCGAGGGCGGCCAGGGCGTGGTCGATGGTGGTGCTGGCCTGGTGTCGGCCGGAGGCGGGCCAGGTGTGCTCGTTGGGATCGGGGTAGGCGGGTTCGTCCGCGCCGGCGGCGAAGCGGGCGCGGATCTTGGGGAGGGACAGGTCGGGGTCGAGCTTGCTGCCGGAGAACCAGACGGGCTCGTTCTTGGCGTTGCGGTCGCCGGGGAGTGCGAACTTGTAGCCGATGGCGTCTCCGGAGGGCGCGCGTCGGGTGCTGGTCCTGATGCCGTGCTCGGCGAGGCGGCGCAGGAACTCCTCCTCGGTGGCGGCTCCGGCGAGGGACTGGCGGACGGCGGTGCGCAGGGTCTCGCGCGGGGTCTGGGGGAGGTTTCGGCGTTCGGCCTTGCGCAGTTCGGCGCGGGTGGGGCGCTTGGGCCCGCTGTAGCGGTCCTTGGTGCGGGTGTGGGCGAGGCTGAGCAGCCCCAGTTCGTTCTCGATGAGGGTGAGTTCGCTCTCGACCCGGCCCCAGTCGCCCCGGATGCGGGGCTGGGTGAGGTTGCCGCGCACGAGGGTGGCGAGGATGTGGATGTGGTCGTCGGCATGGCGCACCGCGATCCATCGGCAGCCGTCCGGATCTCCTTCGGGAGCGACCCCGGCGGCAACGACGATCCGCTGGGCGATGCGGTTCCACTCGTCGTCGCTGAGGAGCCGGTCGGTCGAGGCCGCGCGCACCGAGCAGTGCCACACGTGTTCCTTGGGTGCCCGCTCGCCAGCCTGGACGACGCGCAGGTCCAGCGCGTCGCGGAGCTGGGTGAAGGTGACGCCCGGCTCGCGGCCGGGGTCGGGGGCGAGGCCGTCCCAGGATCCGACGATGTGCGGGTCGTTGTGCTCGTTGTGCTGCCCGGGTCCGAAGAGGTACTTGAGCAGGCCCATGGTGCTGCTGCCGCCGCCGATGCTGGCGATCACCGGTTCCTGCCCTTCGCGAGGCGCATCGCCGCCTCATCCAGGTGCGTGAGGAGCGTGCGGGCGTCGGCGAGCAGGGCCCGGCCCTGGGTGAAGGCGTCCAGGACCTGGCCCGGCGGAAGGGCGACGTCGGAGTGGTAGTCGCGGGTGAGCTGGTTGACGTTGCTGCCGAGCTTGGCTATCTGGGTGCGAACGGCGGCGACCTCGTCGATCGCCGCGTCCAGGCGCTCGTCTCGAGTGGTGATGTCGGCGTGGTCGTCGGCAAGGGCCTTGCGGATGACGTACACGGCGGTGGCCAGCTCCGCGGCCTTGGCGCGGCGCTCGATCTCGGCTTTGTCCTCGCTGTGGCAGCGGAAGGTGAGTTGGTCGTCGAGAGGGTTCGTGTTGTTGCGTCGGCGGCGCTTGGGGGCGCGGTGTGCGGTGGCTCGCTTGGGACGTCGCGCGGCGGCAGGGCGTGTGGGCGGGACGTCGGGGTCGCTCTCGGTGGACGGCACGGCGGCGGCGCTGACTGCGAGGGGCTGTACGTTCGCGGGCGGCGCGGTGCTGGGCTTCTCCTCGTGCGGCGCCCCCTGGCGCCGCACGTCCGGTGATGCCGAGTGCGCCCCCGCGCTCGGCATCACCGGCTCGCCCTCGCCCTCCCGGGCGAGGGCGTCCGCGTCCGACCCTTCGTAAGAGGGTCGGACGCCCTTGCTTGCTCCGTCTGGGGCAGAGCGGTGGTCACCTCCGTTTCGGTGCAGGGGGACTACAGGGTTCTCGGGCTGGTCGTTCATGGGCTGGTGGACGGTGGTCACGGGTGTGCTCCACAGGAGTGGGCGGTCGGTGCGGGACGTGGCGGTCTCGGTGGGCAGTTTCCGGATGGGTGCCGGTTTGGTCGCGCCGGACTTCGCGGGTATGAGCTGCCCATCTGGCAGAGCTTTCCGGGCGTGGGCTGCCACTCAGGAGGGGGCAGTCCGAGGTGAAGGTGAGTTCCGCAGGGCGTGGGGACCTGGCTGCGATGGGACTTCTGCCGATGCCGCTGTGAGTCGGCAGAAGTCGGTGGCCAGCTGACCGAGGCGGGTCGGTCAGCTGGCCACGATGGCGGTCAGTCGGCCTCGGCCTGTGAACGGCCCTCGCCGCCGCCCCGCTCTCGGCGGAGCCTTTTCATCAACTCCGTCAGGCGAGTACTGCCGAGCGGAAGGCCAGCCTCGCGAATAGCCTGCTCGACGACCGCGCGGGTGAGTCGACCGTGGGCGGCGACCGCCGCGCGGCTGACTTCCAGCAGCTGCTCCATCGACGCGCCCGGCGGACGGCCGATCAGCTTGCCCTCGGCGGTGCTGTCCCTGCCGCCGACCTCGGACTCGTCTGCGGTGCCAGCGGCTTCTGCCGATTCGGGGGTGTTCGCAGTGCCGGACGACTGGTCATCGCCTTCCGCCGCCTGGTGACCGGGCAGCGCGTCGCTCCACTCGGAGGGCAGCAGGCCAGCGGCGGACAGCAACGTCAGCAGTGCGGTCTCGTCGCTTCGGTCCTCCATCCGCTGCGGCTGGACGTCCTCGTCATGGTCGGCGGCGACAGGGTCGGCAGAAGCTCCGCTGGGTGGATCGTCGTTCTGCTCACCCCGGCGGATCGCGGTGCTCTCTCCGTGGCGGGCGATGAGGATGTACAGGTGGACGGCGCCGCCGAGGGCGAGCGGGGCGAGGATCGACAGGAAGCCGACGACGGTGTCGCTGAGCCGAAGCCTGCTGCCGGCGCCGGTCAGGTGGTTGAGCCGGACGGCGTGCAAGGCGTTCGCCCACACGCTCGCGGCGGTCGCCCCGGTGAAGAGCGTCCAGGCGTACGCGCGGGCGGCCCGGGGGGCTTCGCGCAGGACGAGCAGGGCTCGCACGCCGTAGGCGATGAACCCGTCGATGATCAGCGGGAACACGTAGGTGAGCGGGCCGCGCACGTGGATCGCGGCAGCCATCTGCCGTAGGGCGTCGTAAGACAGGGCGAAGCCGAGCGCGCCGAGCAGTACGACCGTGAGGCGGTCCCAGAGGGAGACCCGGGCTGCGGGTATGTGGGCAGGGGGCAGTGCGGTGGTGGTCACGTGAGGTGCTCCAGGTGGCCTCGTCACTGCGAGGGCAGGTCCGAGCGGCGAGGCGGCGGTGGGGTGGACGTGTGAGGCGGGATGCCGGGCCATGCGGCGTCAGGTGCGTGGTGGCAGAGCGGTGCCGGTGCGGCTCAGGCAGTGCGCCGTCGGCGGTCGGGGCCGGTGAGGATGACGCGCTCGCACATCTCCGCCAGCCGGGACGCGGTGCGGTCGCCGAGGGCGGCGCGGATGTCGCCGAGCGGCAGGTTTGTGGTGAAGATCGTCGGGAGCATGTACTCGTAGCGGTGGTTGACCAGCCGCAACGTGAGCGCTTCGGTCCACTCGGTCGCCTTCGCGGCTCCGAGGTCGTCGACGATCAGCAGCGGGCAGGCCATCAGCGTGCGCATCTCCTGCTCGCTGTCGACGCCCTGGCGGGGCCTCTGCGCGGCGTACAGCTCCTCGGCGGTCGTCTTGATCCACCGCAGGCGCACACCGGCCGCGAGCAGGCTGCGGACCGCTCCGTACGCCTGGTGCGTCTTGCCGGACCCGGTCGAGCCCGTGATCAGCAACGACGGGCCCTGGGCGATGCCCGGAGCGCCGCCCGGTCCTCGGCGGCTCGCCAGGGTGACCTGCTGGACCCAGGTGGTGACCTCGGGGTGGTCGGCGACGGCAAGCCGGTAGCGCGGCGGGATGCGCCGGTCAGCCAGCTCCAGCACGGTGGACGGCTGGTCTGCCTCGCGTTCCGCCGCGGTGGTCGGGACGGCCTGGATGCGGGCGAAGCGTTCGCGCCAACCTCCGCCGATGAGCTTGGGATCGCGGTCGGCGGTACGGGCCGCCGTCGGGGTGGAGGTCACAGCTCGCCCCCGTAGTAGGCCAGGGCGTCCCCGGGGTTGGTGAAGGGCTGGTGCTGCGCGCGGGCCGCGCTCTGCCGGGCCGCTGCGGGCTGGGCGTTGATGGCTTCGTGGACCATGTCCGGAAGCAGGCTGGGGCTCAGCGGCCTGGCCTGGTACCGCGCCAGGCCGGCCCGGATCTCGTCTTCGGTGAAGTTCTCGGCCAGCAGGGTGGAGATGACCTTGGCGAGGTGCCCGAGCACCTTGGCGGGCGGGCGCTTGCGGCAGCCCCGGACGTACTCGGCGAGCAGGTCGTGGGCAGTCACGCCGTCGTCGGTTGCCTGCCCCGCGACGTGGTGCGGCTCGTCCTGGTGAGGGATGCGCGAGGGTGCCGGGGTGGGCGCGGCGGAGCCGCCCCCTTTAGGGGTAGATCCAGGATCCATGATCCTAGATCCAGGCACGAGGTCCTCCTGAGCCCTCCGGAGCAGTTCCGTAGACGTGCCCTGACCTGCTGTTTCACCGGCATCCGCCGCCTGGTTGCCCGACTCGGGCCTGCCGAGGGTCTGTGGAGCGGCCTCGGGAAGCGTGGTGTCGCCGACCGGTGCCGAAAACGGGCCGGAGAGGGACTCCGGAGCCTTCCCGAGGTCCTCCGGAACCGGGTGGGCACACCGCTCCCCCTTGCATTTGCCGCACCGCCGCCCATGCTCGTGCACCGGGCACGAGGGCAGTCGGGAGGCGCTCGGGTGAGAGATCTTCTGGTGCTCGTGCCACTTGGCGACGTGCAGGTACTGGCGGCCGTCGCAGCCGGTGTACCGGCAGAGCAGCCCGACGGACGCGAGCTGCTGGAGGTCGTCCGCGCAGTGGACCGGGGTGTGCTCGGGCCGCAGCGCCCACAGGACGCCGTTGATGATCGCGGCGTGGTCGATGTGGCGGCCCTCGTCGTCGACCTGGGTGAGCAGGCAGACGAAGGTCCGCTCAGCGGTCAGCGACACCTCGGCGAGGCTGAGCGACTGGGTGATCTCGGGCTTGATGGTGCGGATGCGCGCCACGGCTACCGCCCCGCCTTCGGGGGCAGGCCGCCGCAGGCGGGTGTGGTCTGCGCCGCCGGGGTCGTACTCTTGGGCATGGCTTCCTCCCCGAGGCACCTGTGACTGTGACGGTCCGGTGCCTCGGTTGATCGCTGTGGTAGGTGGTCGGTTCAGGGAGTTCCTTCGGCCCTCGGTGCGCCAACACCGGGGGCCGCTCCCGTTTTCGGGCGGTCGCGCGTTCCTCTCCGCGCCGCCCCGTTCATCCCCTCCTGCGTCTCCGGTCGACCGGCTCTCCGCCGATCTCGCCGCCTCGGCGGACTCGACGTCCGCACCGGTAGCAACATTCCATCTTGGAGCGCCCCGTCGGCGAGGCGGCATGGGCGCCGCCCTCCGCCGAGTCGCGTACCCAAGGACTACCAGCAAAGTCCGGCCGCACCAAACAGCATGTCAAGGACCATAAAGCGGTGGACAAACCGACAGCCACGCGGACGGCGCAGCACGATTCGCACGGCTCTCCCGGACTACTTGGTGCGGCCGGAGATCCATGCTTATATCCCGTCATGGCAACACGACCCGTCGAGATCGGCCCGACCGGACTGCAGACCGCGAAGAACATCGAGCGGCTGCGGACCGAGCTCGGCATGAGCCAGCGCCGACTCGCCGAGATCCTCACCGACCTGGGCCGCCCCACGCCCACGACCGCGCTCAGCAAGATCGAGCGCGGCGAACGGCGCGTGGACGTGGACGACCTCGCCGCCATCGCCATCGCGCTCGGGGTCTCCCCCACCACGCTCCTCCTGCCGCCCGTCGCCAACGCGAGCCGGACCCGCGTCACCGGCGCCGGCTCGGTCACCACCGAGGCGGCCTGGGACTGGGCCGACGGCATCAGCCCCCTTCTGCCCTTCCCCGTCGACGTGCCCGACCGGGCCGGCGAGGACGGCCCGCTCACGCACGCCCTGCGCGCGCGGCCGGAGGGCAGACGCACCGGGCACCTTCCGTCGCTCGCAGCTACCAAACAGGCAGCCGAGGCTGGCCCGTTCAACCAATTCACCCGGGGTGAACTCGTCCAGCTCCTCGACAACCTGAAGGCCGCGATCACCCGCGACTGAACCAGGAACCCCAGCCCGGCCACCTCCTGGGCTGTACCACCCCTGCTCGTTCCGGTGTTGGCGCACCGGAGCCGCAGCGTCGATCCAAAACCGACCACCTACCACAGCGATCAACCGCGGCGACGGCCCGTCACAGCCACGCGCGCCGCGGGGAGAGAACCCATGCCCGAGAACAGCAACCGCCGCTCGACCAACGCCTCCGAGCAGTACCTGACTGTCGGTCAGGTCGCCGAACGCCTGGGCACCAGCGAGCGGTTTCCCCGACGCCTCATCGCCGAGCGGCGCATCGCCTTCGTCAAGATCGGCAGCCACGTCCGCATCTCCGAGAGCGTGCTCGCCGCCTACATCGAGGCCAACACCGTGGCCCCGGTCCGCTCCGTCCGCCGCCGCTTCGGGCGGGCTGCCTGATGGCGAACAACTCCGGCCGACGGCGCCGCTGGGGCTCCGTCCGCAAGCTGCCCTCCGGCCGCTTCCAGGCCCGCTACCCCGGCCCCGACGGGCTCCTGCGCAACGCCGACGAGACCTTCGCGACCAAGGGCGACGCCGAAGCCTGGCTCGTCGAGACCGAGACCGACATACGCCGCGAGGAGTGGCGCGACCCCAACGCGGGCGCCGTCAACTTCCTCCTCTACGCCACCGCCTGGATCGACGAACGCGACCTCGCAGCCCTCACCGACGAGCTGTACCGCCGCCTCCTCCGCCTGCACCTGGAACCGACCTTCGGCGAGTCCGAGCTGAAGGAGATCACCGCTCCCCAGGTCCGGGCTTGGCGCGCCGCGCTGGTCAAGGAGGGCAAGAAGACCACCGCCGCCAAGGCCTACCGCCTCCTGAAGGCCGTCCTGGAAACCGCCGTCGACGACGAGCTCATCCGCCGAAACCCCTGCCGCATCAGGGGCGGTGGCAAGGAGGAGGCCGAGGAGCGTCCCGTCGCGACGGTCGAGCAGGTCCTCCAACTCGCCGACCTCATGGGCCCGCGCTGGCAACTCATGGTCTTTATGGGCTCCTTCATGGCCCTCCGCCCCGAGGAACTGGCCGAGGTCCGCCGATCCGACGTCGACCTGGTCAAGCGCGTCGTGTGGATCCGGCGCGCGGCCCCCGAACTGACCACCGGCAAGCGCGTCCTGGGCGACCCGAAGTCCAAGGCCGGCAAGCGGCCGGTCGGCATCCCGCCCGAGATCGTCCCCGACTTCGAGCTGCACCTGCGCTGGTACGCCGCGAAGGAGGACGACGGCCTACTGTTCATCGGCGAGCGCGGAGCCCCGTTCCGCCGCTCGACCTTCGGCCGCAAGTGGCGCAAGGCCCGCACGAAGCTCGGCATGGACGGCTTCCGCTTCTACGACCTCCGCCACACCGGCAACGTCCTCGCCGCCGGCACCGGCGCCAGCCTCAAGGACCTGATGGCGCACATGGGCCACTCCTCCGTCCGCGCAGCGCTGATCTACCAGCACGCCACCGCCGAACAGCAGACCAAGATCTCCAACGGCATCAGCGCCGCGGTCGTCGACATCCGCACCCGCCGTCGATCGACAACTTCGGACTGCGCCGCAGCGGCAGAGATTCCCCGTCAGGCGTAGGACCCCGACGACAGAGGAGCCCGGCCAGTTACCGCCCTGACCGGGCTCCAATGGGCTGCCTGACCCCGCCTCTCGGTCGTGTGGCGCTCACAGAGACCGCTCGCTGAGGGCGAGACTGACGACGCCAGTGACACACTGTGCGGATGCGACTGTGGCAACGCCGTTCAACCCCCATGTCGGGTAGCGCTGTTAGCGCACTGGAAGAGGTATCTGCGACCCCGGCGTTGACCGCGGTGATGGCCGATGTCGCACTCAATGACCCGAACGAGGATCGGCTGAGCCGTGCCGGGTTCGCCGAGCGTCTTGCCCAGACGATGACCCAACGAAGCCAGGCAGGCTCCGTGGTGGGCTTGTATGCGGACTGGGGCGAGGGCAAGTCGACCGTGCTCAGCTTCGTTGAGCACTACCTGGCCCACCAGACCCGTCCCGTCGTGGTGATTCGATTCAACCCCTGGTTCGATTCGGACGAGTCGGCCATCATCAAGCAGTTCTTCGCGGCGGTGGCAACCGCGCTCGGCGTGGACCTGCGCACTCGCCGGGAGAAGGCCGGTGACTGGATCAGGAAGGCCAACCCGTTCCTCAAGACTGTGGAGCCGTCCCTTGGGCCCTCCGACGGACTTTCCAAGCATCTCGCAAGGGCTGCGGGTTTGAACGATCTCGCCAAAGCGGTGGACTTCAAAGTCGGGCCGGTCAACCTGAGCGGCTTGATGGAGGCAGTCGGCAATGCGCTGGGAGAGCCGACCCTTAGGAGCCTGCGGGACCGGCTGCTTGAACTGCTGACCGCAGAGGCGTCTGGCCGCGACCGGCGTGTCGTCGTACTGATCGACGACATTGACCGGCTGGAGGCCTCGCAGGTTGCGACGGTGTTCCGGATGATCAAACTGGCAGCAGACTTCCCCATGCTGTCGGTCCTCACAGCCTTCGCCCCGCTCCCGGTCGCTCAGGCCCTCGGCGCCCGGTTTGGCGGCGGCGGCGACCCGACCATCCAAGGCACGGCGTTTCTGGAGAAGATCGTCCAGGTTCCTGTGCGCCTGCCGCCAGCTGATCCGAACCTCGTGGCGGCGCTGATGCAGGACCTCCTTGGCCAGGTCATCAGTGCCCACTGCGGGCAGTTGCCCGCAGGCGAGCAGGCTCGCATGGAGATAGCCATGGACCGCTGTGTGTGGCCGCTGGTGACGACGCTTCGGATGGGCAAGCAGCTACTGAACAAGGCCGACTTCGCGCTTCCTGTGATGCGAGGCGAGGTCAATCCGTGTGATCAGGTCATCCTGCAGGCACTGGAGCTCCTCCACCCTGACTTGTACCGGTTCATCGCCACGAACAAGGCACTCCTGGTGAAGAAACCAGGGCCGTCAGAATTTCGGGCTGCCCGGATCGGCGAGATCGACCAGGCGGTGGAAGGCCTTCCCTCAGCATCCCGTGGACCGGCTAAAGACCTGCTGCAACTTCTCTTCCCGCACCTGCAGTCGCTGTATGGCAACACCTGGTACGAGCCCCACCATGAAGAGGAGTGGGCGCGCGGGAAGCGCGTCTGCTCGCCCAGCTACTTCAGCCGGTTTTTCGCCTTCGCGCTGCCGGTCGGGGACATTCTCGACTCCGAGATCGAGGCGGTCATCAACGCGGCCTGGCCGGCCAATCGGGCACCCCTTGCTGCCCTATTGGCCAGCCAAGAGCCGAACCTCGTACTTCAGAAGCTCACCGTTCACAGCACCGGGCTCTCTGCGGCCCGCTCCCTCGATGTCGCGCGGGCCGTCGCCGCAGCTGGGGCCGGTCTGCCCACGTTGGGTGGCCGGCCTTTCGAGCCCGCCTTCAGCGCCGGAATGCTTATCAGCCGCCTGCTCTACCAACTGCCATCAGATGAACGACAAGCTGCGGCCGTGGAGGCCCTGGACTTCGCCGAGCCAGGCCTAGCTGCCATCACCATGCTTGCGATCGAGGCATCCGGTGCGGACAACCCCGATACAACTCAACACCTGCTGGGTGAAGCAGAGTTGCGCGCAGTGAGTGGTGTGCATCGTGAAGTGGCAGGTCACGGGCCTGGTGTGCGTCGGCGTCGGGGTGCTCACGCTGGTTGCGGGCGGATGGCTTCGGTGAAG
>NZ_JARXZC010000054.1 GCF_029894335.1 Kitasatospora sp. MAP5-34
CCCGCCGCGCCCGCACCGGCGGCCCGCCGGACCACCCGGCCGCCGTCCACCGGCCGGGCCCACCCCGGCCCCCCCCCCCCCCCCCCCCCCCCCCCGGGGGGCCCCCCCCCCCCCCCCCCCCCCGGGGGGGGGCCGGGGGGGGGCGCGGCCCCCCCGGGCCGGGTACGTCGATCCGGGCGGCGGTCTTCATCGGGCCGTAGCGGTCCCAGCCCCGGCGGACCCAGTACGGGTCGAAGGCCGCGTAGCTGGTCAGCTCCAGGTCGACCAGCCACTTGGTGGCCGAGGCGTAGCCGTAGAAGCCCGGGACGATCATCCGGCACGGGAAGCCGTGCGTGACCGGCAGCGCCTCGCCGTTCATGGCCACCGCCAGCAGCCCTTCGCGTCCGTCGAGGACGGCCTCGACCGGGGTGCCGGTGGTGAAACCGTCCGCCGAGCGCCCCACCAGCTGGTCCGCGCCCGCTCGTACGCCCGCCTGGCGCAACAGGTCCGCGAGCCGTGCGCCGATCCAGCGGGCGTTGCCGACCAGCGGGCCGCCGACCTCGTTGGACACGCACGAGAGCGTCAGGTCGTGCTCGTCCAACGGCCGGTGGAGCAGGTCGTCGAAGGTGAGCTCCATCGGGCGGTCGACCAGGCCGTGGATCCGCAGCGTCCACGAGCGGGGATCCACCTGCGGGAGGACCAACGCGGTGTCCACCCGGTAGAACGCGCTGTTGGGGGTGAAGAACGGGCTCAGGCCCGGGACGGCGGGGTGCGCGGTGGGCGGGACGGGCGCGGCCGGTCGGGCGGGCGTCGGGATGCGGACGGCCGCCCGGGCCGCGCTGACGTCGTACGAACTGGCGAGCAGGGCCCGGCCGCCGAACCCGGCCACGGCGGCGGCCGTCGCCGTGCCCGCGCTGACCACGACGAAGCTGCGACGGGTCAACTCCCGCTCGGCGGTCTCGGGGAGCACGGCCTGCCCGGCGGGCCAACCCCGCCGGTACAGCCGCGTCAGCACCAGCAGCGCCGCCGCGCCCGCGACCGCACCGGCCACCGAGGGCCAGATCGCGGAGATCCCGGCTACCGGACGACTGGCCGCAGCCACCGCCCCCAGCGCGCCGAAGCCCGCCACGATCACGACGCCGACCCAGGGCCGCCGTACGGCCTGCACCCCCGCGATCACGGCGAACGCGCCGAGCAGGACGAGGATGCCCGCAAGCAGCACCGCCTTGTCGTCCGTACCGAAGGTCCGGATCGCGTAGTCCTTGGTGGTGCTCGGCGTCAGGTCGATCACGGCCGACCCGACCGCCACCACCGGCGCGGTACCCGGGCCCGTGACGACGGCGAACAGTTCACCGACGGCGAGTGCCGCACCCGCCGCGATCAGCCCGATCACGCCACCGACGGCGGTCCGCCCCAGCCACGGCAGGACCCACCACCGGATTTCTCCCATAGTTGACTACTCGGCGCCGCACGGCAGGTCGGTGAGGTGATTCAGCCGTTCGGCTCAGGGGTGCAACCTCAGTGCTGCACCGGGATGATCCCCGTGAGCCAGGTGAAGGCCGCCGGGATCATGGGCTTCCAGGTCGAGGTGAGGTGCTGTCCGAAGCTCTCGATCGGCGTGACCGTGGTCGGTGCCTTCGCCGCCTTCTGGAGCGCCTCGGCGTCCTCCAGGCCGTCGCCCCTGGTGCCGGTCACGTAGAGCGCGACATTCGGCGGGGTGGCGGCGTGCGCCAGCATGTACAGCGGGTTGTAGATCTCCTTCAGGTGCGGGTCGTGGGCGGTCACCGAGGAGTCCTCGCCGTCGGGGCTGTTGTAGCCGGACATGCTGATCGCGGCGCGGTAGCGGTTGGGGTGCTCGATGGCGAGCTTGACTGCGCAGTACGCACCCGCCGAGAAGCCGGCCAGCGCCCAGCGGTCGGCGGACGGGTCGACCCGGAAGTTGTCCACGAGCATCTGCGGGACGTCGCGCGACAGCCAGGTGTCCGCATTGGCCTTACCGGGCACGTCCGCACAGCCGGTGTCCTGCTTGCCGAGCAGGTTGACCCGCGGCGAGACCAGGATGAACGGCGCCACCTTGCCCGAGGACATCAGCGGCGCGAGCTGCTTGGAGACGAACAGGCTGCCGAACCAGGTGCTGGACGAACCCGGGTAGCCCGCCAGCAGCTCGACCACCGGGAAGGTCTTGTCCTTGTACGCCGGGTCGTCGTACTGCGGCGGCGTCCACACCAGGACCTCACCGTCGACCCCGGAGAGCTGGCCCTTGAGGTCGGTCGTCCGCACGTCCTTGGGCACCGGGTTGCCGTCCATCGGGGTGAAGGACTGGATCACCTTCGCCCGGCCCGGGGCGACGGCGAGGCCCTTGTCCGCCGGCGGAGGCGGCACGGCCCGGACGTGATTGCTGACGCCCAGCAGGTCACCCCAACTGTCATAGATCAGGGTGGAGTTGTTGACCATGACGAACACCAGCGTCACGGCCGTGGCCTGGCAGAACAGGATCATGCCCAGGTAACCGGCGAACCGGAGCGGCCCGGGGCCGCTACTTCTGCCCCTGCCCCGCCGCCGACCGGTCTCCACCACCGGCCGGCGACCGGCTGCCTTCCCCCACTGCAGTACGGCCACCGCTATGGAGCCAAGGAAGAGAACGATCGTGAGGATGAAGAACGGGGTGCCTGTGAGTTGCATCGAATCTCGTATCCGGATCATGAGCCATCAGGCCCCGCGCAGTTCCGGTGCCTTTCCTGGGAACTGACGACGGGGAACAGGTGTGCGGTTGCCTGCATCGCCAGGAGAACCTTAGGCGACGGCCTCTCCCACACCTCTTCCCGGGCCGGTCAGCGGGGACCGGACAGCGGGGACCGGAGCCGCCACGGCCCCGGTCCCCGGTCTCTCCTCCGGCCCCCGCCCCTCATTCGCTGGCAGCTCCGACCGCCTGCTTCGGCGCCACCGCCTCGGACTGCGACGCAGCGGCGCCCGGGGCGGGCCGCAGCGTCGGCCTGGTCAGCAGCACGAACAGGCCCGCGCCCAGCAGGGCCGCCACCGTCACGAACCAGCCGAGGCCGGCCAGGTCGCCTGCGGGCAGCCGGCTGGAGATGAAGATCCCCAGTGCGGCACCCGACAGCTGCAGAGCCCCCATCAGACCGGAGGCGGACCCGGCGACGGAACGGAAGTTGGTCACCCCGGCGCTCATCGACAGCGGCAGCAGGAAGCCGTTACCGAGGGTCATCACCGGCATGAACACGAGGACCAGCAGCCCCCAGGACCGGCCGGCCCCGCTCAGGCCGAGCGCGAGCACCAGCAGCGCGCCGGTCAGGAAGAAGGCGTGGCCGCGCAGCAGCAGCCGGTTCACCGGGTGGGTCTGGATGAGCCTGCGCGACCACAGGTTGCCGAGCACGTAGGCCACCGAGACGGTGATGTAGCAGTAGCTGGTGGCCGCCGTGGAGAGGCCCATCTTCTGGAACAGCAGCGGCGAGGCCGCGAGGTAGCCGAAGTAACCGCCGTACGCCACCACCAGGTTCCCGGTGTAGGCCCAGAAGACGGGCTTACGGATCAGCTCCGGGTAGACCCGCAGGGTCGCGCCGAGGCGGCGCGCCCGGCGCTCGGGCGGCAGGCTCTCCGGGACGGCCGACAACACCGTCACCAGGGTCACCAGGCCGATCAGCGCGGTGGCCACGAAGGGCGCGCGCCAGCTCACGTACTGGGTCAGGTAGCCGCCCAGCAGCGGGGCCACCGACGGGGAGATGCCGACGATCGGCATGATCGTGGTGAAGACCCGGGCCGCCGCCTTCTCCTCGTACAGATCGCTGATCACCGCCCGGCCTACGACCACGCCCGCCCCCGCGCCGAGGGCCTGCAGCAGGCGCCCGACGGTGAAGAGCGCGATCCCCGTGGAGCCGGCGCAGAGCAGCGAGGCCACCGTGAACAGGCCGAGACCGACCACGATGACGGGCTTGCGGCCGTAGGCGTCCGAGAGCGGGCCGTAGACCGCCTGCGAGACGGCAATGCCGATCATGAACGCGCTGAACGTCCACTGCACGGAGGAGAGCGACGCCCCGAGCGCGTGCGCCGCGATCGGGACACCGGGAAGGTTGACGTCGGAGGCGAACAGCCCGGCCGCACTGAGCGAGACCAGGACGCACAGCAGTACCGCGTTCGGACTCTGCCGGGCAGCGGCGCCGCCGCCCGCCGGGTGGCTACTCGTCATCGGACAGCTCCTTTCCGGGGCCCAGCATCAGGGCCGGGGTCTCTCGAGTGATCTCCCGCACTCGTTGGTCGGGCAGCTCGAAGTCGGCGAACCACCGGTGGCTCTGCTCCAGCCACTCGGCCACGTCCGGCTGGGAGAGCTGGCCGAGGTCCGAGCTGTAGACCGTCCGGGGCAGCAGGGTGAGGACCTTCCGGAAGTCGTCCTCGTCCTGGTAGCCGAGCAGATAGGTGAGCGCGGTCTGCTCGGTGAACACCATGGGAGCCAGCGCCAGTTCGGCGAGCTGCTCGTAGCGCAGCCCGGTCAACGGGCTGGCCGGCTGGTTGAGCATCAGGGCCGGCACGTCCAAGTCGACCGCTGCGTCTACCAGTCGGCGTACCTCCTGGCCGCTCGCGTGGCCGGTGGAGACCACCAGGTCGAGATCACGGGCGAGTCGCAGGATCTCCAGCACCTCGGGGAGCAGCCGCCCGTCCTCCCCGGAGACCACCAGCGGGGGTATGCCGTGGGACGCCAGGTGGGGGTGGGCGGGATCTCGCGCGAGGCGGCTGGTGTGGGTGCGGCCGGTCACCGTCGGGAGGTGGACGACCAGCCGGGCTCCGCCGCCGTCGCCGTTGCGGTAGACGCTGCCGAGGACGACCTGCGGGTCGAACCCACCGGCCACGCTGTTGAGGACGACCGAGCCGGAGACCGGCAGTCCCAGCTCGCGGGCCTCCCTGGCCTGGCCCGCCGTGCAGCCCAGGTGGTTCTTCAGGACCACCCAGCCGTCATGGCGGGCGTACCGGAAGCCGGCCGCCACGGCGGTGTGGCGGCGGCGGTAGGCGTCGGGGTCGGCGTGGTAGTGGACGTCGACGAACGCCGCTGCGGAGAATTCGGGAGCCCTCGGCGGGCTGATGAGGCCCGTCATGACCGGCCGCCGTCCTGACCGGGCTCGGTCACGCCCGCCGTCACACCTTCCGTCACGCCCTCGGTCACGCCCTCCCAGGGCCGGTCGTAGCGGAAGGCCGCCCGTGCCTCGTCCAGCCGCGAGCCGACCAGGACGGCGTCCCGGATCCGCGACTCCGTACGGTCCACCTGCTCGGCCCGGGCGACCACCGCCTCCAGGTCACCCCGGGGAATCCGCAGGGCACCGTTGTCGTCTGCGAAGATGATGTCACCAGGGGCAACCGTGGTGCCAAGGATCTCCAACTCGACCTGGACACTGTCCAGTTCCACCCGGTTCTTACCACTCACCATCGTCACGCCGGTGCTGAACAGCGGGTAGCCGAGGGCCCGGACCTCGGCCAGGTCGCGGGCCGAGCCGTGCAGGACCGTACCGGCCACGCCCCGGGAGCGGGCGACGGCGGTGAGCAGCGAACCCCAGTTGGTGCAGGTCAGGCTGCCGCCGTTGTCGACCACCACGACGGACCCGGGAGGCACGTCGTCCAGGTAGTTGGCCGCGTTGCGGAAGCCCGTCCGGTCGTCCACCGGCCGGTAGCGGACGGTGTAAGCCGGGCCGAAGGCGGTGGCGCCGGGCAGCCGGGCCGCGATGCCGGTCAGGACGGCGGGGATCGCGAGGCTGTCGAGGGCGTCGGCGAGGGCGGCCGTGTCCAGCCGGGAGAGCCGGGCCCGCATCGCCTCGTCGAGCCCGGCACCGCCGAGCACGGACCCGACGAGCCGGTCGTCGGCGGCCGGGCGGTCCGTGACCGGTGTCAGGTCAGTGGTCGGCATCGGTGGATCCTTCCTCGGTGAGGGCGCGCAGGACGCTCCAGGCGACGAACTCCGCCGCGAAGTCGAACACTTCGGGCCCACGGCGCGGGGCCGACAGGCGGTAGGACCGGGTGGCACCGGCGACGGTGACGTCGGCCTCCATGGCCAACGAGCCCGTCCAGCCGTCCGGTTCGGGCTCCGCACCCTCGGCCCGGGCCCGTACGGTGACCTTGGCGGCTCCCGGTCCGGAGCTGTACCGGGAGCCGAACAGCTTCTCCGCGCGCCCATCGGTGAGTCGGTCGTCCAGCTCCACCACCGGTACATCACCGGCCAGTTCGGCGAGCTCCTCGGCCGCGGTCAGACCCCGCCGGCTGACGACGTGGCCGTCGAGCAGCTCCGTGATGCGCTGCTCCAACTGCGGATGGGTCCCCAGCCGGACGGGCAGCGAGATGTCGACGTACGGGTAGTTCCACCGGTAGGCGGGGGCCAGTCGCACGCCCTCCGCAGCGATCGCCTGGTCGACGGCGGCCGCCACGTCGGACTCGATCAGGCCGAGCGTGCGCCAACGTGGCCACTCCGGCTGCTGCTTGGCCGGAGCGATCTTCTCCAGCAGCGCGCGGAGCATCGGCAGGCACTCACGGGGCGGGCCGGGGAGCATGACCACCCGGGTGTCGCCGTGCTCGGTGACGGAGCCCCAGGCGGTGCCGTTCTCGTTGGGGAGCAGCTCGCTGGCCGCCGGAAAGAGCGCCTGCCGCTCGTTGTCCGGGTGGACGACCAGCCCGAACCGCTCCAGCCGTTCCACCACGGCGGACCATGCCTCCGGGGAGTGGTCGAGCCGGACCCCGAGGGCCTGCGCCACGCCGTGCCGGGTACGGTCGTCGGAGGTCGGCCCCAACCCGCCGATCACCACGAGCAGTTCGTTGCCGAGCAGCTCCTGTACGGCGGTGGAGATATCGGCCTGGCCGTCTCCGACGGTACGGCGGGCCCTGGCCCGGAAGCCGTGCGTGCGCAGCAGCTTGGCGGCCTGGCCCGCGTTGGTGTCGAGCACCTCGCCGGTGAGCAGCTCGTCCCCGACCGTGAGGACGGCGGCGGTCGGCTCGGCAGCCCGGTCGGTGCAGGCGGCGACGATGGCGGCGGCCACCTCCGCGGTCCCGCCCGAACCACCGAGGTCGTAGGTGAGCACCTCACCCCGCCGCAGCACCGATCGGACGGCGCGCGGGATCTCCCGGGCCGCCTCGTGCAGCCCCAGGTGGTCCAGCATCATTCCGAGCGTGAGCACCATCGCGGCCGGGTTGGCCCGGTCGCGCCCGGCGAGGTGCGGGGCGCTGCCGTGCACGGGCTCGAAGTAGCTGCCCGACGCACCGATGTTGCCGCTCGGCGCGAGGCCGAGTCCGCCCATCACGCCGCCACCGAGATCCGAGAGGATGTCACCGAACATGTTCTCGGCGACGATCACCCCGAAGCGCTCGGGCCGGCGCACCATCCAGAGCGCCACCGCGTCGACGTTGTGCACCTCGGCGGTGATGCCGGGGTAGTCGGCCGCGATCCGCTCCAGCACCTCGCGGGCGAAGTTGCCGCTCTCGCGCAGGACGTTGGGCTTGTCGGCCCAGGTCACCAGGGTGTGGCCGTGCTCGCGGGCGTAGTCGAAGGCGAACCGGATCAGCCGCTCCAGGCCGTGCCGGGTGAGCAGCCGGAGCGACACCGCGCTGCCGTCGACGCCGCTCGCGGACACGTTGGGGTGCCCGGCGACGGCCTGCCGTACGGCGTCCGGGACGGTCGCCCCGGCGTAGTCGAAGCCCGCGTACAGGCCCTCGGTGTTCTCCCGGATCACCGCGAAGCGGTACGGGCGGCCGCGCCCCAGGTGGTTCTCGACCGGGCGGACGTTGGCGTACAGGCCGAGCCGCTGCCGCAGTTGGATGACGGGTGAGACGTAGCGCAGCCCACGACCGCGCAGCGACTCGTCGAGGTCGGCCTCGGCCTCGCGCAGCGGCTTGCTGGTGATGGCTCCCAGGAGACACGTGTCGGTGGCGGCCAGCAGGTCCCAGGTGCGCTGCGGGACGGGATCGCCCTCGCGCTGCCAGCAGTTCCAGCCGATGTCGCCGTGGATCAGCTCGACCGGCACGCCCAGGACGTCCAGTACCGGCAGGGCCGCGTCCACGACCTCGCGGCCGATACCGTCACCCGGGAGGACGGCGATCTTCTTGGTGGGTGTCACGCTGCCACTTCCTCAAGGAAGGCCTGGACGGCTCGTTCGACGAACCATGGCTGGTCGTACTGCGGGCGCATCCCGGCCCAGGGGACGCTGACCACGCTGATGTTCGGCAGCCGGCCGGGAACGGCGTGCCGCTGATTCACCAACTGCGAGAGTTCGCCGTAGAGATGAAGCTGAGGTCCGGTCAACCGGGCGGTCTCCGGGCCGAGATCGAGGCCGGCCAGCAGGCCGAGACCCCGGGCGATCCGGGCGGCGGCGGGGCTGCCGTCCGGCCCACCCAGCCCGCTCGGCCCGGCAGGCCCGGCGGCCCGGTCGTCCGGTTCGGGCTGCGGTGAGCCGGCCGGGGTGACCCGTTGTTCGAGCAGCTGCAGCGCGGCGGACAGGTCGCCCGCCTCGGCCGGCCCGACGATCTCCGCCAGCCGGGCGTCCAGCACCCCGTCGACCCGGCACGGCGACGAGATCAGCAAGGCGGGCAGCTGCCGGAAGCCGGGCCGGGAGAGCAGGGAGAGCGCGGTGGCCCCGCCGAGCGCGGCGCCACCGACCAGGTCGAGCGGCCCCGACTCGCGGAGCACCGTCGCCCAGCGGGCCGCGAGGCCCGCGAGGGCCGCGCCCGGCTCCCGGCCGATGCCCGCCGCGAGCTCCTCGCCCAGCAGCGAGAGCGTGTCGTAGACCGTGACCTGGTAACCGGCCCGGACCAGCATCTCGGTCACCGGGGTGAAGAACGCGCCGCCGTCCCAGACCGGCATGGCCGGGGAGAGGATGGCGGCGTGCTTCCCGCCCGCACCGAAGACGCTGCGAACGGGAGCGCTGCCGGGGACGGGAGTACTCATGCGGCCGACACCACCTGGGCGAGCGCCGCAGCGGCGGCGAACTGGTCCACGATGTCCTGGTTCCCGAGCCGGGCCCGGTGCTCCACCGCGAGGTCGAACCAGCCGAGCAGCAGATCGGGCAGCGGCAGTTCGGGGGCGGACTCGGCCACCCGGCCGGCCAGCAGCTCGGCCAGCCCGAGCGCGCTCCCGAGGTCGTACGCCGCGCCGGGATCCCGGCGGGTCAGGTAGGCGAGCCACTGCTCGGTGGGGAGGTTGCCCGGCCCCTTGCCCATGCCGAGGACCGAGGAGTCGATCCAGGTGGCACCCGCCTCGACGGCGGCTATCGAGTTGGCCAGGGCCAGCCCGAGGTTGTTGTGCGGGTGCAGGCCGATGGCGCAGGGCACCACGTGGCCGACGGAGGTGACCAGCCGACGCGTCTCGTCGGGGGTCAGACTGCCGTTGGAGTCGGCCAGGTAGACGACGTCGGTGCCGTACTCGGCCGCCTCGGCGGCCGCGTGCACGAGCGTGCGCCGGTCCTGCTGGGTGACCCTGGTGAAGTTGACCGCGACGGTGAAACCGAGCGCCTTCGCGGTTCTCACCGTCTCCAGGCCGTCGGCCATGTCCGCCGCGTTGACGCAGATCCGTACTAACCGTGCGCCTGCCTCGTACATCTGCCCCAGGTCGTCCCGGTCGATGTTCTTCGGATGCAGGATCATGCCGACCCGCTCCGGCCCCACCACCTCGGCGACGGCACGGATGTACTCGTCGTCACCGCGCCCGGTGGGCCCGATGCCCGGGACCGGCTTGAAGGAGCCCTTGCGGTAGGCGATCTCCACCCACTCCAGGCCGGCCTTGACGCTCAGCTCGGCGTGGGCCAGTGCATAGTCGCGCGGGAAGGAGAAGTTGTTGCGATACCCTCCGTCGCGCAGAGTGACATCAATATTGGTGAGCACGTGTCTCCTCGGATGACGGGAAGCCCGGTCCCCGGGGTGGGACGCGGCCTTCGCCGGTGCTTGCGCGCGGTCGGCTGGTGGCCTGTGCGCGGGGGGCGCCGGGGGATCGTCCCGGTACGCCCCGGTGGGCCGGGGTGGCACGGCGGTCGGGTCCCGGTACCGCCCCGACCTCGGACGAGCCGGGTCAGGCCTTGGCCGCGCGGTCGGCCAGCGTCTCGCCGGCGATCGACCAGCTGTCGGTGGCGACCTCACCGATGGTGACCCAGACGGACTCCGGCTTGCCGCCGGTGACCCGCACGTAGGTGTCGGTGAGCTCGCGGACGAGCTCCCGCTTCTGCTCGGCGGTCTTTCCCGGGGTCTGCACGACCTGGATGAGCGGCATGGCGGATCTCCTCTGACGAAGCGTCAACTACGCGCCCCGGAAGTTGCGGTAGGGCGCGCGATGGACCAGCGGGCGGACGTGATTTCGCGCCCCTCGGTATGGATCAACTTCATCAGCGGACGGCACACTCATCAAGAACCGGTTAGCGCTCGCACCGATCGACGGGATCGATCGATCGGGAGCATGGGTGAGTGCTCTGTGCGGTGGGTCGGGCCGGCCGTGCGTCGGGGGGCGGTCAGGCCGAGGTGCCGGTCAGCAGGTCGTACGCCGCCTGGCAGGCCGCGACCAGCAGGCGCAGCCGGTCGGGCCGCATGTCCGGCCGGACGGCCAGCCGGACGGGGACGGCCACGCCGTCCCCGGCGAACTCCCGGAAGGCGATCCTCCTGGTCGCCGCGCCGGTGGCGTTCGCCGCGTAGAGGACGGTCCACGCCCCTTCGCCCATCGCCATCTCCGCCAGCGTGTCCTGCTGCGTGGTGAACGGCGGGCCCATGATCGGGCGGAAGCCGGCTTCGGCGCAGGCGGTGACGACGAGGTCGTACAGCGCGGCGTTGCGCTCACGCGGGACGATCCGCAGCGGCAGGTCCCGCAGTTGGGCGAGCGAGACGGCGGACTGCTCGGCGAGCTGGTGCGAGGCGGGCAGCGCGGCCACCAGCCGGTCCTCCCAGAGCCGCAGCAACCGCAGGCCCGGGACGGTGGTGACACCACGGAGGAAGGCGCCGTCCAGCTGCCCGGTCCGCACCCGCTCGATCCGCGCGTCGCGTTCGAGGTTGCTGAACCGCACCTTGAGGTCCGGACCGTGCGCCGCGACGGCGTCCAGGAAGAGGTCCAGGCGGCTGCCCAGGCTGCTGCCGGTGCCCAGCAGCAGGGCGTCGGTGAGCGGGGCGGCGAGTGAGCGGGCCTCCGCGATCAGGGCGTCGCCGGCGGCCAGCACCGCGCGGGCCCGGGGCAGCAAGCGCCGGCCGGACGGTGAGAGCGCGACCGTACGGCTGGAACGCTCGAACAGGTTGACCCCGAGTTCGCGCTCCAGGCGCCGGACCTGCTGGCTGACCGTGGACTGGACGATGTGCAGCCGTTCGGCCGCACGGCCGAAGTGCAGTTCCTCCGCCACCATGACGAAGTACTGCAACTGCCTTATCTCCACCGCCTGCCCCCGTCTTCGCCCGGCCGATCGAAGGACCCGGCGATCCTCCGCCTTTCATCCAGCTACCAAGCTAGCCCCCGGGCCACCAGGCAGACAGATTGCCCCGCCCTCCGTGGCACGACCTCGTCAACTCCGGGCACCCCGTCCCACCGAGGGGGTGAAAACCATCCGGACGGCGCACTCGCGGCGCGCACGGCGCGCACTCGGGTATGAGGGGCGCACAGTGGACATAGTCATTCACCGGCGTGATCAGACCCTGACCGGGGCTGCGCCCAGACCGGTGAATGCTTGGCAAAGATGGGTAAATCCCTGACGGACCTGGAGAATTCATGCTTCTCTGCTGCTGAATCTCCAGCCGGAATCCTTCCTTCCACGGTCGGCCGCGCCAGGGACCGCACAGCCTCGAACAGCCTCGCTATCGGCCGAGTCGGATGCTGCACGGCGGGCGCGTACGGAGCTGAAACGCGGAGCCCAGCATGCTCACCACATTGCAGACCTCCTACACGGACACCCGCGCCGGCGACCTGGCGTGGTGCCTGGGCGGCGACCCGCTGCCCGCGCTCGCGGTGCGCAACCTGAGACTCGACAACCTCAACAACCTCAACCTTGAGAGCCTCGACCTCGAACAGGTCGGCCCCGAAAGCTTCGAGGGCGTCGAACCCCTCGGGAGTCTCAAGAACCTCGACGCCCTGAACGAACTCGACAGCCTCGGCGGACTCCACGGACTCGACACCAGACGTAACGCTGGACGCGACACCGGACGCGACACCGGACGTAACGCCGGACGTAACGCCGGACGCGGCTCCGACCCCGACGCCCCCCCGACGACCGGCGGGACGCTGCAACTGCGGCTGCTCGGCGCCTCGCACCAGGTCATCCTGGCGGCCGGGCCCGGCCAGTGCCTGGAGACCGTGGCCTGTCTGCCGGGCCGGCAGACCCCGCTGCCGGCCCGGGTCGCCAAGCAGGTCGCGGGCTGGGAGTACGAGTTCGCGGCCCGGATCGAGGAGTTGCCGCCGCACATCTTCGCCGCGCGCGCCCAGGAGTTGCTGACGCTGGTGGACGGTCACCCGCACGCGCTCGCCGGGATCTTCCCGGGCGATCCGAGCGCCTTCACCGCCCTGGTCGCGCACGGCGACCGGAACCGGGTGCTCTGGCGCACCTGGCACGCGTACCCGCAGGAAGGGCGGTTGGTGTGCACCCGATCCTCGCTCGTGGTGCGCAGCGGCCCGGGCGACGCCGAAGGGCCCGGCCGGTAACTCGTGCTGATGAAGCGTCAACCCACTGCGGTGCACTGTCCGTCGAATGGGTGCAGCTATCCACAGCGTGTGTCGCCTAGCGTTTGTTCATGATCAACCATCGTGGGGGTCCCCCCGGCCGAAGGGTGGGGGAGGGTCCACCCGTCCAGCCGGGCGTCAACGCCGAAGATCCTGCCCTGCCTGGCAAGACCGGAAGACGGACCGCCCGAGCCGGGCGCGACGCCCCGACCGGCACCTCGACCGGCGCCTCGCCCCGAGCGGGCCGCCGCCGACGGATACACCCCCGGGCGGCCCGGCCGCTGGTGCTGCTCGCCGCGTTCGTCTGTGCGGCGTGCGGCCTGGTGTACGAACTCGAACTGGTAGCCCTGGGCGGCTACTTGCTCGGCGACTCGATGACCCAGACCTCGCTCGTGCTGTCCGTCATGGTGTTCGCGATGGGTGTCGGCTCGCTGCTCGCCAAGCGGCTCACCCGCCGCCCGGCGACCTCTTTCGCGCTGGTCGAATGCGCGCTGGCCCTGGTCGGCGGGATCTCCGTACTGGCGCTGTACTCCTGCTGGGCCTGGCTCGACCGGTACCGGGCCGCCACCGCCGGACTGGTCGGGATGACCTTCGCGATCGGCACCCTGATCGGCGCCGAGATCCCGCTGCTGATGACTCTCATCCAACGCATCCGCCGCGAGGACGCGGGCCGCGCCGCAGCCGACCTGTTCGCCGCCGACTACGTGGGCGCCCTGATCGGCGGCCTGGCCTTCCCCTTCCTGCTGCTGCCCGCCTTCGGGCAGGCGACCGGCGCCCTGCTGACCGGCGCGGTGAACGCGCTGGCAGGGGCGGCCGTGGTGCTCTGGCTGTTCCGCGACGAGCCGCCGCCGCGCGCCCGGCTGCTGCTCTGGACGGGATGCGGGCTGGTGCTGATCACCCTCGCGGTGGCCGCCGCCTGCACCGGCGCGATCGAACGCGCCGCGCGCCACGCGCTGTACGGCGCCCAGGTCCGGTTCGCGACCCAGACCCGGCAGCAGGAGATCGTCCTCGTCGGCGGGGTGGCCCTGGACCCCGGCGCCACCCCCCGGGTGCCGCCGCAGCGGACCGGGCCCGACGCACCGCTGGAGCTCTTCCAGGACGGCCGGCTGACGGTCTGCGGGCCGGACGAGTACCGCGAGCACGAAGCACTGGTCCACCCCGCGCTGGCGGCGGGACCGACCGGCCGGGTACTGGTCCTCGGCGGGAACGGGCTGGCCCTGCGCGAGGTGCTGCGGCACCCGTCGGTGCAGTCGGTGCTGGTGGTCGAGCCGGACCCGGCGCTGCCGGCCCTGGTCCGGAGCGATCCCGCACTCGCCGAGCTCAGCGAGCGGGCCTACGAGGACCCGCGCGTCCAGCTGGTGACCGGGGAGCCGCTGGAGTGGCTGCGAGCACCCGCCGGCCCACCCGACGCGACCGGCCTGTTCGACGTGATCGTCTCGGACCTGCCGGGCCCGGGCGACGGGCGTAGTACGGCGTACGAGTCGGAGGAGTTCTACGGGCTCGCCGCCCGCCACCTGGCACCCCGGGGACGGCTGGCGGTCCGGAGCGGTCCGGTCGGCCCGGGCCTCTGGGCGGCCGAGGCCGGGGTACGGACCACCGGGCTGCAAACCGTCCCCTACGAGGCGGCGACCGGCCCCCGGCACTGCCCGCGCAGCCCGGACACCACCGAGACCTTCATCCTGGCCGCCCGCGAGCAGCCGGTCCTCGCCCTCGCCGACGACACCACGGCACCACGCTCCGTGACCGCCGACGACCTGCGCACGTCCGCCGAACGCCTCGCCGCCCAGCGCCCGGCCGAACTGCCCGCACCGCGCACCCTGCTCGGCTGAGGGCGACCGCTCCGAGCACTCCGGCGGACGCTCCTGGACTGCCGAGGTGCGCCGGTCGGGCTACCGGGGTGTACCAACCTGACGGCAACACTCGGTACCGGGGAGACGGGTGGGTAGGCTCGCAGACATGGAGCATGAGGTTGTCGTCCCGCTGCCGGCCGCCGTCGTCCAGCAGGCCCTGCAGGATCCGGCCCTGCTGGCCCGCTGCGTACCCGGGCTGAGCACCGATACCGCGACCGGCGACGGGCAGGAGAGCACCGGCCGACTGCGGGTGCGGATCGGTACGTCCACGATCACGTACCGGGGTCTGCTCTCGTTGATCCCGGGCCGGGAGGGCGTGCTGACCGCCTTCGCCGAGGGCGAGGAGGTGCGCGGCAGCGGAGAGGCGACGGCCACCGTGCGGCTCGCGCTGGCGGCCGGCGACGCCGGTGACGAGGACAGCAGCTCGATCCTCCGGTTCACCTGCGACCTGAGCGCGACCGGACGGCTGACGGAGTTCGACACCGCCACCCTGGCCGTGGCCGGGCGGCGGCTGCTCGACCGGTTCGGCGCCGCGCTGGCCGCCGAGGCGGGCGACGCCGAACCGCCGACCGCGACCGTGGTGTACCTGGAGGACCACGCCGCCGCGAACTTCGGCGGCGATCTGGACGACGATCTGGCCGACCTGATCTCCTTCTCGGACGACGACCTGCCCGGGGGCCCGGAGGCCACCGGCGGCGCCGACGCGTCGGACAGCCCGGACACCGCCGACGACCTGCCGGAGCTGACCGGCTTCCCGGAGCTGTCCGAGGTGCCGAAGATCCCCGACTCCCCGGGCGACCTCGGCTACGGCCTCCGGCCCGATCCGGCTGCCACCGATCCGATGCTGGAGGGTCCGGTCCGCCGCAGCATCGTCGGCCGTTCGGCGGAGGAGGTCGACCACGCCCCGCCGCGCGGCCGGTACGCCCCCGCGCTGCCCGCCCGGAGCGCCCGGGCCCGGGCCGCGACCCGCTGGGGCGGCACCGAGGCCGGACCGGTGGTCGGCGGGCCGCTGAGCGACCGAAGCGCGATGCCCTGGGTGATCGGCGGCGGAGTCGCCCTGCTGGGCGGCGCGGTGGTCCTGGTCCGCGCGCTGCGTAGGCGGTAAGACCCGCGCACGGCTCGGGGGCCTAGACTTAACGCTCATGAGCAACGACCGCGACGCCCTGCTGGCGCAGATCAAGGACAAGGCCGTCGTGCACGGCAAGGTCACCCTCTCCTCCGGGCTGGAGGCCGACTACTACGTCGACCTGCGCCGCATCACGCTGGACGCCCAGGCCGCACCGCTGGTCGGCCGGGTCATGCTGGACGCCACCGCCGACCTGGACTACGACGCCGTGGGCGGTCTGACCCTGGGCGCCGACCCGGTGGCCACCTCGATGCTGCACGCCGCCGCCGCGCGCGGTCGCGAGCTGGACGCCTTCGTGGTCCGCAAGACCGGCAAGGCGCACGGGATGCAGCGCCGGATCGAGGGCCCGGACGTGAAGGGCCGCCGGGTGCTGGTCGTCGAGGACGTCTCCACCACCGGCGGCTCGCCGCTGACGGCCGTCGAGGCCCTGCGCGAGGCGGGCGCCGAGGTGGTCGGCGTCGCGGTGATCGTGGAGCGCGGCGCGGCCCCGGCGATCGAGAAGGCCGGTCTGGCGTACTACTCCGCGTACTCGCTGGAAGACCTCGACCTCGCCTGAGCAGCTCGTCCAGGGCTCTGAGACCTACGGCCGACGGCCGGTGTTTCACGTGAAACAACGTGAAGCACCGGCCGTCGGCCGTTCCGTCGGGCGGAGCCCGGTGCTGCGGCTCAGCCCTTGCGGTGCCGGCCGCCCGCGACCGGGTCGCCGGACTCGCCTGGGCCGGCGGCGGCGTCGGCGGCCTTCTTCTTCTTGCGCTCGCGCATCACCTCGACCAGGATCGGCGAGATCGAGATCAGGATGATCAGCGCCATCGCCGGGATCAGGTACTTGTCGATCACCGGAGCCAGCCCGGCACCGGCGAAGTAGCCGATCAGCAGCATCGACTCGGTCCAGAGGATGCCGCCGATCGCGTTCCAGACGAAGAAGGTCCGGGCGGGCATCTCCAGGGTGCCGGCGACCGGGTTGAGGAAGGTCCGGACGATCGGGATGAACCGGGCCATCAGCACGGCCTTGGCCGGGCCGAACTTGTCGAAGTACTCCTCGGCCTTGAGTACGTACTCCCGCTTGAAGATCTTCGACTCCGGCTTGTCGAAGAGCCGTGGTCCGGCCTTCGCGCCGATCAGGTGGCCGAGCTGCGCCCCCGCGATCGCGCAGACCGGCGCGCCGATCAGCAGGACCGCGATCGGCAGCTTGGCCCCCGTCCCGAGCACCGAGGACGCGGCGCTCGACGCACCCACGCCCGCCAGGATCAGCAGTGAGTCACCGGGAAAGAAGAACCCGATCAGCAGACCGGTCTCGGCGAAGATGATCGCAAGCAGTCCGATGGCGCCCACCGACGAGATCAGCGCCTTGGCGTCGAGCACGTTGACCGCGAGTTCGTTGTAGTTCACGGCCGCAGGATAGCGCTCCGGCCTTTCCGGAGGCCTAACGGAAGAGCCGGAGCGGGCCGGGGCTGCCCTGGTCCGTCTCAACTGGCGGGGCGCGGGGTGACCTCGGGAGACACGTCTGGGAAGATGGCCCCGGCGTCCGGTCCGTGGTCGCGGAACACCCTCATCTGTCCAACCGCGGCGGAAGCCTCGAACCCCGGTACCGACTGCTGTGCCGCAGCGCTGCGGCGACCGTCCGGTACCGACTGCAGCGCGGTACACAACTCACGTACCGAAGGCGTACCGAGCGTCGGACAGGCCGTCCGTGCGCCGCACACCGACAGGAGCGGATTCGCATGCCCATCGCAACTCCCGAGGTCTACAACGAGATGCTGGACCGGGCCAAGGCGGGCAAGTTCGCCTACCCGGCCATCAACGTCACCTCGACGCAGACCCTGCACGCGGCCCTGCGCGGCTTCGCCGAGGCCGAGAGCGACGGCATCATCCAGATCTCCACCGGTGGTGCGGAGTTCCTGGGCGGCCAGCACAACAAGGACATGGTGACGGGCGCCGTCGCGCTCGCCGAGTTCGCGCACATCGTGGCCGCCAAGTACGACATCACCGTCGCGCTGCACACCGACCACTGCCCCAAGGACAAGCTGGACGGCTACGTCCGCCCGCTGCTCGCGATCTCCGCCGAGCGCGTGGCCAAGGGCCAGAACCCGCTGTTCCAGTCGCACATGTGGGACGGATCCGCCGAGACTCTGAACGACAACCTGTCGATCGCGCAGGAGCTGCTGGCCCAGGCCGCCGCCGCCAAGATCATCCTTGAGGTCGAGATCACCCCGACCGGTGGCGAGGAGGACGGCGTCTCGCACGAGATCAACGACGAGCTCTACACCACCGTCAACGACGTCGTCCGCACCGCCGAGGCGCTCGGCCTGGGCGAGAAGGGCCGCTACCTGCTGGCTGCCTCCTTCGGCAACGTGCACGGCGTCTACAAGCCGGGCAACGTCGTGCTGAAGCCGGAGCTGCTCCGCGAGCTGCAGGACGAGATCGGCAAGCAGTACGGCAAGAAGGACCCGTTCGACTTCGTCTTCCACGGCGGCTCGGGCTCCTCCGCCGAGGAGATCGCCACCGCGCTGGAGAACGGCGTCGTGAAGATGAACCTCGACACCGACACCCAGTACGCCTTCACCCGCCCGATCGCGGACCACATGTTCCGCAACTACGACGGTGTCCTGAAGGTCGACGGCGAGGTCGGCAAGAAGTCCACCTACGACCCGCGCACCTGGGGCAAGCTCGCCGAGGCCGGCATGGCCGCCCGCGTGGTCGAGGCCACCAGGAGCCTGCGCTCGGCCGGTACCCGGATCAAGTAGGCAGCGCCTGCGGTAGGTAGCCCGTAGAACGGAGCGAGCCCCCGGCGGTTGCCGGGGGCTCGCTCCGTTCTACGGGTCACTGCCCGCGAACCGGCTGCTGCTACTGCTTGAGCTCGGCGTAGGCCTCGGGGCTGCTGTCCTTCAGGAACTCCCAGCAGCGGTTCGCCTCCTCGGTCTCGTCGATCGCGGCGGCGGCGCGGGCGAGCCCGGCCAGGCAGCGGAGGAAGCCGCGGTTGGCGCGGTGGTCCCACGGCACCGGGCCGTGGCCCTTCCAGCCGCTGCGGCGCAGCGAGTCCAGGCCCCGGTGGTAGCCGGTGCGGGCGTAGGCGTACGACTCGACCACTCGACCGGCGTCGAACGCGTCGTCCGCGAGCATCGCCCAGGCCAGCGAGAACGTCGGGAACGCGGCGGCCACCTGGGTGGGCGACGCCGACTCCTCACCGAGCATCCGGTACGGCTGCTCTTCCTCCGGCAACAGGGTCGGCTCCGGGCCGCCGAGCAGGTTCTTGTAATTGGTCATACCGTGCAGTCTGCCACCAGCCGGCGAGCGGGCGAAATTACATACTGGGTATGTAGACACCTCGGGCGCTCCCGTGCAAAGGTGGATCGACGAGGTGGATCAGTTGAGCCCTCGTCACTTCTGTCGGGCTACCAGAGGGCATCCGTGGTGCGAGCAACTCCCGAGACCGAGAACCCCCCGGTCGGCAGCAGCGCCGAGCACCGGACCAGTTCGCGCGCCCGCTCGCACCGGCGTCTCGGCCTGGGAGCCGCCCTGGTCGGCGCGGCAGTACTGGTCGGCGGCGCGGCGATGCTGCTGACCGGCGACGCCCGGCCGCTCACCCGGTCCACCGTGCAGGCGCGGGCCGTACCGCCCCTACTGGAGGGCAACTTCACCACCGCCGCCGCCAACGGACCCGCCGTCGGCCAGGGCGACATCCGCCGCTACCGGGTGGAGACGGAGAACGGCATCGGCGTCGACCCGCAGCTCGCCGCCGCACAGATCCGCAACATCCTTGCCGACAAGCGCAGTTGGACGGCCGACGGCAAGGACGGCTTCCAGCTGGTCGCCGACGGCACGTACGACTTCACGGTCCGGATCGCCTCCCCCACGACGGTCGACCGGATCTGCGGCGCCGCCGGCCTGAAGACGGGCGGCGAGGTGAACTGCGACGTCGACAAGCAGGTGATGGTCAACGTCAAGCGCTGGACCACCGGTTCGCCGCAGTTCACCGGCACGATCGACGACTACCGGGCGCTGATCATCAACCACGAGGTCGGCCACCGCATCGGGCACGGACACGAAGGCTGCCCGGGCGCAGGCAAGTTGGCGCCCGCGATGATGCAGCAGATCTACGGCCTGAACGGCTGCCTGCCCAACGCCTGGCCCTACACCGCCGACGGCACGTACATCAGCGGGCCGCCCGCGCCGTAGGGTCCGGCCACCAGCTGCTCGGACCGACCGGCAAATGGTGGGCGGTCTCAGAAGTCCACGGCGGCGACACCGTCGGCGGTACCGAGCACCACGCGGCCCTCGGTCAGAGCCAGTGCCCAGACCTGGGTGCCGAGCCGGAGTTCGAGCAGCGGCTCCGGGCTGCCCACCAGACGGACCCGGGTCAGGCCGTCGGCCCAGGCGGCCGCGACCAGCAACCCGGCGGAGGTCTCGGCCGCCGCCACCGCGCCGACCAGCGGATCCCGCCGGTCGAACGGCTCGGCGGCGGCCTCGGAGCCGGGGCTCCAGAGCCGTACGGCGCCGTCCAGCCCGCCGCTCACAAGCACCGCCCTGCCCCTCGCGACCGCACCCCCCAGGGCCGTCACCGGCCCCCGGTGCAGGCGCTCACCGAGCACCGCGCCGTCCTGGTACCAGTGCACCGAGCCGGCCTCGTCCGCCACCGCCGGAGCCGCCGAAGGCAGCCCCGGCACGGCGTGCAGCACGCTCGGGGCCGCCTCGGCCGCGCCGCGCAGAGCCGCCGTCGCGACCGCCAGCGCCGCCGGGTCCACCCCGTCGGCGGCGAGCAGCTCGAGCTCACCCCAGGCGTCCAGCAGCACGACCTGACCGCCCGGCGTCACCGTCACCCCGCGCAGCGGCTTGGGGCCCGGCAGCTCGACCCCGGCCAGCGGGGTGCCGGTGGCCGCGTCGACGGTACGGATCGTGCCGCCCGGGTCGGCGAGCAGCAGCTGACCGTCGTACCGGCCCGCGCCGACCGCCAGGGCGGCGACCGGGCCCGGCCAGCCCGCCGAGGAGTCGGGCCAGAGCGCCCAGGCGGCGCGCCACGGCGCGGCGACGGTACCCAGCCGGGCGGCGGCCGCATCGTCCAGGCCGATCAGCCGGGTACGCAGCACGGCCGCCCGGACGGCCGGGTCCGGCTCGGCCACCAGCGCGGGACCCGCCGCCTCCCAGGCCGCCGTGACGGGACCCTCCAGACCCTCCAGCGCCGCCGTCACCGCGACCGGCCCGGCGTACGTGAGCAGCGTCGGCTCGGCCAGCAGCTGGGCGGCGCTCCCCTCCCGGACGGTGGCCGCCCAGAGCTCGGAGAGCAGCAGCTCCCCCGCACCCGCCGGGTCCGGCGCCCCCTCGGGCGTCCTCGGCACCAGCGCCGCCAGCTCGACCACGCCGCGCGCCGCCGGCCGCCCGGCCCGGCCGAGCGCCCGGCCCGGGCTCGGGTACGCGGTGGCGTCCGCGCCCTCGGTGGCACACCAGGCCTCGAAGCGGGCCTGGTCGGTCCACTGCGGCTGATCCAGGTCGAGCACGGCGGCTGCGGACACGGCGGTGAGGCCGAGCGCCTCGGGGCTGTCGTTCGGGGCCTCCACCACCAGCCGGACCTGCTCCAACCTCAGCAGCGGGTTGAGGAGTTGCTCGACCAGCCGGGCCGGATCGGCGGCCCGGTCGAGGCCGGGGACACAGATCACCGTACGCCCGGCGGTGTCGGCCAGCGCGGTCAGCAGGTCCCCCAAGCCACCGGCGGCGACGCCGAGTTGGTGCCCGAGCGTCCACAACGCGGCCCGGACGGTGATCCCCTCGGCCTGGAGCACGGCGTGCACCCGCTGCTCCTGGAAGCGGTACTCGGCCGCCCGGTCCTGCACCAGCCAGTCCAGCAGGTGGGTCTTGCCGGAGCCCGCCGAACCGGCGATCCGGCACAGGCGCGGCGAGCGGTCGTCGCCCAGCCACCCGAGCAACGCGGCCCCGGCCGGCCGCCGCCCGGCCCGCAGTGGCGGTATCCCGCGCACGTCCTTGTTCATACTTCTGCTCCCCCATGTCCTGATGCCCACCGACCGCCAGAAAGCTTAGACCGACCGGCAAACGGTGGGCGGCGGCTCACCCCAACACCGGCAGGTACCCCGAGAGGTCGCTGCGCTCCCCGCTCGCGGAGACCGCCGCGTCCTCGACCTCCGTCGCCCAGTCGGTCCGCCCGGTGGCGAGGCGGATCCAGCTGAGCGGGTCGGTCTCGACCACGTTCGGCGGGGTGCCCCGGGTGTGCCTGGGGCCGGGTACGGCCTGTACCACCGCGAACGGCGGGATGCGCAACTCGACTGCTCCGCCCGGCACTTGGTCGGCGAAGGCGTCGGCGAGCAGCCGGGTGACGGCGGCCAGCGCCTGCCGCTCGTGCGGGAAGTCGGCGAGCCCGAGCGCGTCGGCCAGGTCGTCCGCGTGCACCACGGTCTCGACCAGCCGGGTGACCAGGAAGTCGGCGAGCAGCATGGAACCGAGCCGGATCTCGAACCGCCGCCCCGCCTCCAGCACCTCCGGCCCGGCCAGCACCGCGAGCAGCGCGTCCACCTCACCGTCGAACGCGGCCGCCACCTCGCCCGGGCTGCCGGCGAAAACCTCGCCCGCGTGCTCCCGGGTCGCACTGTCCAGCAGCGGCGCCACCGCCGCGACCCCGGAGGCCCACTGCGAGAGGCTCAACGCGGCCCGCCCGGCGAGGGGTTCACCGAGATGCCGGGGCAGCCAGCCGATCTGCAGGGCCAGGTGCGCGACCAGCTCACGTACGGTCCACTCCCCCAGCCGGGTCGGCCGCGCCAGCAGCGTCGAAGCGTCAGGGTCGCCGCACAGGCTGCGGACGGCGCCGCGCAGCGCCTCGGCCTGCCGGGCGAGCGCGGTCCGCACCTTGGCGGGGTCGTACGTACGAGGCTTCGGTGGCATGTGGCGAGGCTAACGCGAAGGGCGGCCCGTGCGGGTGCACGGACCGCCCTTCAAGACCTGCGATCAGGCGAGCAGGGCCTCGATGACGCCGGTGTGGGCGTCCTTCAGCTCGGCCAGCGAGACGGTGAACTGGCCCTGGAGCTCCAGGACATCGCCGTCCACCACGCCGATCCGGGTGGCCGGCAGGCCACGCGCGCCGCACATGTCGTTGAACCGGAGCTCCTCGCTGCGCGGGATCGACACGATGGCGCGCCCGGCGGACTCGGAGAACAGGTAGACGAACGGGTCCAGACCCTCGGGCACGATCAGCCGCGCGCCCTGGCCGCCCTTGAGGCAGCTCTCCACGATCGCCTGGGCCAGGCCGCCGTCGGAGAGGTCGTGCGCCGCGTCGATCATGCCGTCGCGCGAGGCGGCGATCAGGATCTCACCGAGCAGCCGCTCGCGCTCCAGGTCGACCTTGGGCGGCAGGCCGCCGAGGTGGTCGTGCGCGACCTGGGTCCAGGCCGAGCCGCCCAGCTCGTCGGCGGTGTCGCCGAGCAGGTAGACCAGCTGGCCCTCCTCGGCGAAGCCGATCGGGGTCCGGCGGGTGACGTCGTCGATGACGCCGAGCACCGCGACCACAGGGGTCGGGTGGATGGCGACGTCGCCGGTCTGGTTGTAGAGCGAGACGTTGCCGCCGGTCACCGGGGTGCCCAGGATCTGGCAGGCGTCGGCGAGACCACGGGTGGCCTCGGCGAACTGCCACATCACGTCCGGGTCCTCGGGGGAGCCGAAGTTGAGGCAGTCCGAGATGGCGAGCGGCTTGGCACCACCGGCGGCGACGTTGCGGTACGCCTCCGAGAGGGCCAGCTGGGCACCGGTGTACGGGTCCAGCTTGGCGTAGCGGCCGTTGCCGTCGGTGGCGACCGAGACGCCGAGGTTGGTCTCCTCGTCGATCCGGATCATGCCGGAGTCCTCGGGGGACGCCAGCACGGTGTTGCCGATGACGTACCGGTCGTACTGGTCGGTGATCCAGGACTTCGAGGCCTGGTTCGGGGAGGAGACCAGCTGCAGCAGCGCGGCCTTCAGCTCCTCGCCGCTCCCGGGGCGCTTCAGGCGGTCCGCCGTGGGGGCGTCGGCCTGCAGCGCGTCCTGCCAACTCGGCCGGGCGTACGGGCGGTTGTACTGCGGGCCGTCGTGCGCGACCGAGCGCGGCGGCACGTCGACGACCTGCTCGCCGTGCCAGAAGATCTCCAGCCGCTCGCCCTCGGTCACCTCACCGATCACGGTGGCGATGACGTCCCACTTCTCGCAGATCTCCAGGAAGCGGTCGACCTTGCCGGGCTCGACGATCGCGCACATCCGCTCCTGCGACTCGCTCATCAGGATCTCCTCGGGGGAGAGCGACGAGTCGCGCAGCGGCACGGTGTCCAGGTCGACCCGCATGCCACCCGAGCCGGCCGAGGCCAACTCGCTGGTGGCGCAGGACAGTCCGGCGCCGCCGAGGTCCTGGATGCCGAGCACGAGCTTCTCGGAGAAGATCTCCAAGGTGCACTCGATGAGCAGCTTCTCCTGGAACGGGTCACCGACCTGGACGGCCGGGCGCTTGGCCGGGCCGGTCGCGTCGAAGGTCTCCGAGGCGAGCACGGAGACGCCGCCGATGCCGTCGCCGCCGGTGCGGGCGCCGTACAGGATGACCTTGTTGCCCGCGCCGGACGCCTGCGCGAGGTGGATGTCCTCGTGCTTCATCACGCCGATGCAGAGCGCGTTGACCAGCGGGTTGCCCTGGTAGCAGGAGTCGAAGACGACCTCGCCGCCGATGTTCGGCAGGCCCAGGCAGTTGCCGTAGCCACCAATGCCCGCAACGATCCCGGGCAGCACGCGCCGGGTGTCGGGGTGGTCGGCCGCACCGAAGCGCAGCGGGTCCATCACGGCGACCGGACGGGCGCCCATTGCCAGGATGTCGCGGACGATGCCGCCGATCCCGGTGGCCGCGCCCTGGTAGGGCTCGATGTACGACGGGTGGTTGTGCGACTCGACCTTGAAGGTCACCGCGTAACCCTGGCCGACGTCCACCACGCCCGCGTTCTCACCGATGCCGACGAGCATGGCGTCGTTGGCCGGGGCCTTCTCGCCGAACTGCTTGAGGTGCACCTTGGAGCTCTTGTACGAGCAGTGCTCCGACCACATGACCGAGTACATCGCGAGCTCGGCGCCGGTGGGGCGACGGCCGAGAATCTCGCGGATCTTCGCGTACTCGTCTTCCTTGAGCCCGAGTTCGGCCCAGGGCTGCGCGGAGTCCGGGGTCTGCTCGGCGTTCTTGACGGTATCGAGGCTCATCAGGCGTTCACCAGCTGCTTCAGAACGGAGGTGAAGAAGCCCAGGCCCTCGGTGGTCGGACCGGTGAGCGGCTCCACGGCGTGCTCGGGGTGCGGCATCAGGCCGACGACATTGCCGGCGGCGTTGGTGATACCGGCGATGTCGCGGTACGAACCGTTCGGGTTCAGATCCAGGTAGCGCGCCACCACCCGTCCCTCGGCCTCGAGTTCGTCGAGGACGTGCGCGTCGGCGACGAAGCGGCCCTCGCCGTTCTTGAGCGGGACGACGATTTCCTGGCCGGCCGAGTAATCGGTCGTCCAGGCCGTGGTGGCGTTCTCGATCCGCAGCTTCTGGTCGCGGCAGACGAAGTGCAGCGAGTCGTTGCGGGTGAGCGCACCGGGCAGCAGGTGCGATTCGCAGAGCACCTGGAAGCCGTTGCAGATACCCAGGACGGGCATTCCCAGCTTGGCCTGCTCGATGATGGTGGCCATCACCGGCGAGAAGCGGGAGATGGCACCGCAGCGCAGATAGTCACCGTACGAGAATCCGCCCGGCAGGACGACGGCGTCGACCTGGTGGAGATCCTTGTCACGGTGCCAGAGCGCAACCGGCTCGGCACCGGCCAGCCGGACCGCACGCTGTGCGTCCCGGTCGTCGAGGGAGCCGGGGAAAGTGACGACGCCTACGCGGGTGGTCACTTCCCCTCCTCCTCGACTCGGACGGTGAAGTCCTCGATCACGGTGTTGGCGAGGAAGGTCTCGGCGGCCTCGCGGATCCGGGCGAGGGCGGCGTCATCGACCGGCCCCTCCAGCTCCAGCTCGAAACGCTTTCCCTGGCGGACATCGGCGATCCCGGCGAACCCGAGACGCGGCAGCGCTCGCTGCACCGCCTGTCCCTGGGGGTCGAGGATCTCCGGCTTGAGCATGACGTCGACTACGACGCGTGCCACTGGCACTCCCGATGGTGTGGTGCGTGAAGGCGGGGGACCTTCAGACTACCGGGGCTTTCGGGCGAGTTTGCGAGCCGGTCGAGGCGACGCGCGTAGACCCTTACCCCTTACGTACCAAGGGTTCCACCCTTCTCCGACATCCCGTCCATGCCCGGTTTCGCCGGTCCTAATCCTTGGTCCGGACCAGCAGCGAGAACGCCCGAATACCGGCACACCGGACATGTCGACCATCGGTATCCCGGTCTCAAATCAGCCGCCGGGCCGCCGACGGGTGAAGCATCGTGAATATCCGGAAAAAGAAAGCATGAGGCCCTTCGATTTCAACCCGCTTTTGGTGCAGAATAGGGCGACCGGCAGCGGAGAGTGCTGCGTATCGGCATGGCCCGGAGCCTGCCCGGATGCGCTTTCGCCGCCGGTGAACAGGGCCGGCGAGCGCACCCCGCACCCGATGGCCGAATTGCCCGAGAGGATTGACACCCATGGCTCAGCGTGTAGTTGTCACGCTCTCCGACGACCTGGACGGCGGCACCGCCGCGGAAACCGTCCACTTCGGCGTCGACGGGAAGTCGTACGAGATCGACCTGTCCCTGGACAACGCGGAAAAGCTGCGGGAGGCCCTCGCCCCGTTCGTCGCGGCCGGACGCCGCCAGAGCCGCAGCGGAAAGTCCTTCCGCCGGACCGCACTCACCCCGGACCCGGCGGCCGTCCGCGCCTGGGCCCAGTCCCACGGCATGGAGCTGCCGGCCCGTGGCCGGATCCCCAAGCACGTCTACGAGGCGTTCGCGGACGCCAACTGACCTGCGCGGACGGCTCGTCGCCCCACCCCGGAGGTCTCCGGACCAAAGGGTGGGGCGACCACTCCGATCGATGGGGTAGAGTATTTCTCGTCGCCACAACGGGAAACCGAAGAGGCGGCCGGTGCCCAACAAGCACCGTGCGGACGTGGCTCAGTTGGTAGAGCATCACCTTGCCAAGGTGAGGGTCGCGAGTTCGAATCTCGTCGTCCGCTCGCAGTACGGATAACTCAATAGATCATGCGGACGTGGCTCAGTTGGTAGAGCATCACCTTGCCAAGGTGAGGGTCGCGAGTTCGAATCTCGTCGTCCGCTCCAGTCACGAAGGGCCCCCTCTCGCGAGGGGGCCCTTCGTCGTTCCGCCCTGCTGTTGTTCCGTCCCGCTGTCGTTACGTCCCCCGTGGTCCCGCCCCGCTGTCGGGCCATGACAGTCGGGCCATGACATTTGTCACCGCCCACCGATGGATCCACACCGGGCATCGATGATCCCGCGCACTGCCCCCGCCGCCCGCCCGGCGGAAGGCTTGATTCCATGGACACCAGCCACACCGAGCCTCCCGCGAGGTCATCCGCCATCGAGGCACCCGCCATCGAGGTACTCGGCCTGCACCGCCGCTACGGCCCGGCCGGCACCGTCGGCTTCGACGCCGTCCGGGGTCTGGACCTCACCGTCCACCGGGGTGAACTCTTCGCGCTGCTCGGCACCAACGGGGCCGGCAAGACCTCCGCCGTGGAAGTGATCGAGGGCCTGGCCGCCCCGACGTCCGGGCAGGTCCGGGTACTCGGCCTGGACCCCCGGCGCGACCGGGCCGCAGTGCGCCCCCGGATCGGGATCATGCTTCAGGAGGGCGGCTTCCCCGGCGACCTCACCGTCGCCGAGACCGGCCGCACCTGGGCGTCCGTCACCAGCGGCGCCCGCCCGGTGGACGAGGCACTCGACCTGGTCGGCCTGCTCGACCGGCGCGGCGTACGGGTCAAACAGCTCTCCGGCGGCGAACGGCGACGCCTGGACCTCGCGATGGCCCTGCTCGGCCGCCCCGAGGTGCTCTTCCTGGACGAGCCCAGTACCGGCCTCGACCCCGAGGCCCGCGCCGCGACCTGGCGGTTGGTCCGCGAACTCCGCGCCCAGGGCACCACCGTGCTGCTCACCACCCACTACCTGGAGGAGGCCGAGCAGCTCGCCGACCGGCTGGCGATCATGCATCGCGGCCGGGTGGTGACCAGCGGCACCGTCACCGAGGTGATCGCCGGGCGCCCGGCCAGGATCACCTTCGACCTGCCCGAGCGCAGCGGCCGGTTCGAATCCCTGGGCCTGCCGGCACTGCCCGAGGCCCAGGTCACCGCCGACGGCCGCCGGATCACCGTGCAGACGCCCCGGCTGCAGTCCACCCTCACCGACCTGCTCGGCTGGGCGGCTCACCAGGAGGTCACCCTCGGCTCACTGGACGCCCGTAGCGCCTCGCTCGAGGAGGCCTTCCTCGCGATCGCCGCCTCGGCGACCGCCGACACCACCGACCCCCTCCCCGCACTGATCGGATCCGCCCGATGACCACCGCCAACGGCCGCCTGCTCGCCCTGGGACGGGCCGAGACCACCCTGCTGCTGCGCAACCGCACCGCGCTGTTCATGGCCGTCGCGATGCCGCTCTGCATGGTCGCCGGTCTGCGCGGCCTGCTGAAGGCCCAGGCCGCGCAGCTCCCCGGGATCGATCTGAACGCCGCACTGGTGCTCAACGTGACCGGGATCACCCTGCTCTTCGTCGTCTACTACAACCTGACCGCCGCCTATGTCGCCCGGCGCGGCGAGTTGGTGCTCAAGCGGATGCGGACCGGCGAGCTGAGCGACGGGGAGATCCTGGCCGGTACCGCCCTGCCCTCGGTCCTGCTGGCGCTCGTCCAGAGCGTGCTGGTCGCGGGCGCGACCGGGGTCCTGCTCAACCTGTCGGCCCCGGCGAACCCGCTGCTGTCGGTGGCCGGGCTGGCGCTCGCGATCGCCGTACTGGTCCCACTGGCCGCACTGTCCAGTGCCTTCACCCGCACCGTGGAGACCGCCGGCATCACCACCCTGCCGGTGCTGCTGCTGACGATGGCCGGCTCGGGACTGCTCGTCCCGTACTCGGTCATGCCCGAGTGGCTGGCCATCGGCTGCCGGCTGCTGCCCACCAGCTCCGCCTTCCAGGTGCTGCGGATCGGCTGGCTCGGCACCGACGGCACAGCCCCGGTCACCGGCTTCGGCGGTACCTGGGCGCCCGCCCTGCCGTACCTGGCGGGGGGCGTCGCCTGGGCCCTGGCCACAGCCTGGGCCGCCCGCCGGTGGTTCCGCTGGGAGCCACGCCGCTAGAACTGTCTGATAGGAAGACGATCGACAAGCTCGAAGCAGGCGGAGGGGAACGACGTGGGGGTCAAGGGGCCGGTCAAGCGCTGGCGGGGCCTGGCGAAGCCGCAACGGATCGAGGCCTACAACCGCTGGTCGATGTACGTCCTCACGGTGGTCGGACCATTCGGGCTCCTCCCCCTGCTGGCCAAGGCCCTGGCGCACAGCCGGTCGTGGGTCCTACCGGCGCTGGTGGCGGCCCTGCTGCTGAACTCGGCCGTGTCCGTCGTGCTGTTCCGCACCGGTATCGCCCACTACCTCGGGCGCCGCAGCAGGCCGACCGGCTGGCTGGCCGCCGGCTCCGCCGTGACCCTTGCCGTCGTCTGGGGCAGCCTGCTGCTCGGTCCGCACAAGGCCGGCTCCCCGCCGGCCACCGCGATCCCGGCCGCCCTGCTGCTCCTCCTCTGGTTCGCCTCCGCAGGTGTGGTCATGCCGCCTCGGTACACGGCACTGACCGGCGCGGCGCTCCTGGCCCTCGCCTACCCGCCGCTGGCCATCGCCTGCGAGTCCGGCGGGACCGCCCTGGGCATCCTGACCAGCAGCCTGTTCGGGTACATGTCGGCCGCCGCCAGCTGCCGCTGCTCGGTCTGGATGACCAGCGTGGCCTGGGAGCTGGACACCGCGCGGGAGGCACAGTCCCGGCTGGCAGTCGCGGAGGAACGACTCCGCTTCTCCCGGGATCTGCACGACGTGCTGGGCCGCAACCTCACCACCATCGCGCTCAAGAGCGAACTCGCCGCCCAACTCGCCCGCAGGGGCCGCCCGGAGGCCGTCGACCAGATGACCGAGGTGCAACGGATCGCCCAGGAGTCGCACCGCGAGGTCCGCGAGGTGGTGCGCGGCTACCGCACCGCCGATCTACCGGCCGAAGTGGCCGGCGCGCGCTCGGTGCTGCGCGCCGCCGATGTCGTCTGCGAGATCGACCTGGGCCCGGACGGGACGGAACTGCCGCCCGCCGTCCAGTCGGTGTTCGGCTGGGTGGTGCGCGAGGCGACCACCAATGTGCTGCGGCACAGCGAGGCCAGGCACTGTTCGGTCAGCCTCCGGCTCTCGGCTGACCGCGCGGTGCTGGAGGTGACGAACGACGGCGTCCCGACCGACCGGGCTTCCCGCACAAGCGGCAGCGGCCTGGCCGGACTCCGCGAACGTCTCGCCGCCCACGGGGGTGAGCTGGCCTTCCCCCGGGCCGCGCCGGGCAGCTTCCGGCTGACCGCCGCACTCCCGCTGACCGCCACCGCTCTGGAGCCGTCCACCTCATGACCGAGCCGACCGAGCCGACCGACCTTACCGCCCAGCCCGGGCCGCCCGGGCCCGTACGCCTGCTGCTGGCCGACGACGAGCACCTGATCCGTGGCGCGCTGGCCGCGCTGCTGGCGCTCGAGGAGGACCTCGCCGTGGTCGCCCAGGCCGCCTCCGGCCCCGAGGCGCTGGCGATGGCCAAGGCCCACCAGCCCGACATCGCGGTGCTGGATCTGCAGATGCCCGGTCTGGACGGCATCGAGGTGGCAGCGGAGCTGCGCCGGCTGCTACCGGGCTGCCGCACGATGATCGTGACCGGCCACGGCCGCCCGGGCTATCTCAAGCGGGCGCTGGAGGTCGGCGTGCGGGGCTTCCTGCCGAAGACGGTCTCGGCGGCTGACCTGGCCGGGATCATCCGCACGGTCCACCGGGGCGGCCGCTACATCGACCCGGAGCTCGCGGCGGACGCGATCAGCTCCGGCGACAGCCCCCTGACACCGCGTGAGACGGACGTCCTGGAGCTCGCCGCACACGGCACCTCGATCGCCGAGATCGCCGACCGGGCCGCGCTCTCCGCAGGGACCGTCCGCAACTACCTGTCCTCGGCGGCGGGCAAGCTCGGCGCCGAGAACCGCCACGCGGCGGTCCGGGTGGCGCGCGAGCACGGCTGGATCTGAGCGCCCGGAGTCGCGGAGAGCCGCTTGGGACGGGAGGACGCACATTGTCGCGCTCCCCTCCCAAGCGGCTCCCGCGCCTCTGCCGGGGACCCGTTACACCCAGTCCGTGCCGGTCAGCCGCTCGTAGGCCTCGATGTACTTGGCCTGGACGCGCTCGACGACCTCGGCGGGCAGCGCGGGCGGCGGCAGCTCGCCCTTGGGGTCCCAGCCGGACTCGGGGGAGGTCAGCCAGTCGCGGATGAACTGCTTGTCGAAGGAGGGCTGGGCATGGCCCGGCTCCCACTGGTCGGCCGGCCAGAAACGCGACGAGTCGGGGGTGAGCACCTCGTCGCCGATCACCAGCTCGCCGTCCAGCAGGCCGAACTCGAACTTGGTGTCGGCCAGGATGATGCCGCGCTCGCGGGCGATGTCCCGGGCCCGGGAGTACACCTGCAGCGTGGTCTGGCGCAGCGTGGTGGCCAGCTCGGCGCCGATCCGGCGGGCGGTCTCCTCGTACGAGACGTTCTCGTCGTGCTCGCCGACCTCGGCCTTGAGAGCGGGCGTGTAGATCGGGGCGGGCAGCTCGGAGCCGTCCTCCAGGCCCTCGGGCAGCGCGATACCGCAGACCGTACGGTCCCGGCGGTACTCCACCAGGCCGGAGCCGGTCAGGTAGCCACGGGCCACGCACTCGACCGGGGCCATCTCCAGGCTGCGGCAGATCAGCGTGCGGCCCTTCCAGTCGGCGGGGGCGCCGGCCGGGACCTCGGTGGAGATCACGTGGTTGGGCACGATGTCGGCGATCCGCTCGAACCACCACAGCGAGAGCTGGGTGAGGATCCGGCCCTTGTCGGGGATCTCGTTGGGCAGTACCCAGTCGAAGGCGGAGGTCCGGTCGCTGGCGACCATCACCAGCCCGCCCGACTCGTTGCGGTAGAGGTCCCGCACCTTGCCGGTGTGCAGGTGGACCAGGCCGGGCACCTGGACCGGCTCGGGCTTGATGACAAATCCGCTCAAGGTCGTCTCAGTCCTCAGGTGTGATTCGCGCGTCGGCACGCCGCGAAGTGGGGAGGTCACTGGCCCCGAGTCTTTCACGGACGCCTTCTCCTGCTCGCCCAAGGGCGCGCTCGGACCCGGCGCCGACGCACGGGGCGGCCCCACGCCCACCCCCGGTGGCGCGGGTGTCACCCGCCCTTGCAGAGGTGGTCGAGGAGGTTGGCGGTGGCGCGCTGGATGCGCTCGTCGGTGTGGCCGGGCCGGTCCAGGGCGGGCGACCAGGCGAAGGTGCCGGAGGCGAAGACGTACGCGCCGCTCGGGGCCCGGTAGAGCGAGGTCTCCTGGTGCCGGGGGCGGCCGTCGGCGTCACGGTAGGGCGAGTGGGCGAGCAGGATCCGTTCGGTGTGTTCGGCCAGGGCGACCTTCGGGTAGTAGTGGTCGGCCTCGCCGGCCACCAGGCCCGGCAGCCCGTCGCCGTCCCGCAGGCCGGTGCCCTCCCAGAGCCAGTGGCCGGTGTTGCGGGCCACCAGCGGGACGGGCGCGGGCACGCTCCCGCCGTACTGGACGCCGAGCAGCAACTGCTCGGGCTCGCCCGCGTCCCGCCAGAGCGCGCTGTGGCTGCCGGCCAGCCCGGCGGCCGAGTGGCCGACCGGGACGCGCTGGCGCTTGCGGCAGTTGAGCATCCGGTTCGGCTCACCGGACGGGCCCGGGGTCAGCTCGACCCGCCAGTACATGGTGTTGGCGGAGAGGAAGACCAGCGAGGTGCCGCCGTCCCTGGCCCGCTCGGCGGTCCGCCGCATCGGCTCGGACCAGTACTCGTCGTGGCCGGGGAAGATCAGAGCCTTGTGCCGGGCCGGCTCGACCAGCCCGGCGTGCAGGTCGGAGGCGGTGGCGTAGGCGAGGTCGTAGCCGTAGCGCTCGGCCCAGCGGATGAAGTCGTACGCGTGCCCGACGTGCAGCGGCAGCCCCGCCCCGGCGTGCGGGCGGTCGAAGGAGACCGTGACGGCGGCCTCCGGCTCACCGATCAACCGCCCCTGCCCGTCCCAGGCGTGGTAGAGGCTGGCGCCGCTCAGACCGTCCTCGGGAAACAGGTTGTACGCCTGCCAGGTGATGTCCGGCAGCACCAGCAGCAGCTCGGCCGGGTGCGTCCGGTGGTCGAAGTCCCGGACGGTGAACGGGATGTGGCTGCGGTGCAGGTTGTCCGACGTGGTGAGCACCGCGACGTACGCGCCCGGCCCCCAGTGCTGCGGGACGTGCAACCGCCAGGACTGCCACCAGTGATGGCAGGAGACCGTCCGCCCGACCACCAGCGGCGCGGCCTGCGCGAGGCCGGCGATCCGTGGGCTGGCCGTCATGTGGCGGGCGCCGTCGCCCCCGTAGTGCCCGATCCGGTAGACGTCCACGGTGAACTCGCGGGGCGGGTTCACCGTGACCCGGAAGTCCACCGCGCCACCCGGGCGGACCACCCCGGCGGAGGCGAACCCCTTGATCTGCTGGTCCACGTCGTCGGAGTTCCCCGGGGTGCCGGCCGGCGGCTTCCGGTGCGGCGCCGCCAGCGGCTGCTGGCCGGGCGCGTCCAGGCTGACGTACCAGGGCACCGCCCCCTCGGTACCGGCCACATAGTGGTCCGGGCTCCGCAACCAGGGCAGCGGGCCCTGGCCGAAGGGGTCGGAGACGCCGTGTGCCAGCGTCCCGGACTCCCAGCGGCGGTTGAGTTCCGTCCCCACGCGCCCCTCCCACAGTTCACGCGCCCGCCAATGGCATGTGCCATGCGGATGTGCGTGCGCTCCAGCACACCACAAGACGCTGGCGCTGCGTCACCCCACGGTAGCAACAAGTATTGTTGAAAATTGATTCGCTGTAACTTGCCGTAGTCGGCCAGTCGCAGCTCACACGCGCCCGGTCACAGTCTGACCGGCCGCTCCAGCCGGACCCCGGCCGCCTCCAGCCAGGCCCGCAGCGGAGCGTCCTTACCCTGTTCGACCGCCTGTGCCACCGCGATCGCCAGGTCGCTCCGGCGCACCCCGCCGATGAGCAGCACCGGCCCGTCGAGCCAGTCCAGCCCCGGCGTCGCGATGCCGGTGTCGAGCACCGCGCAACAGACCGTCGCGGCGACGTGCTCGACCAGCAGGTCGCGCCCGCTGCGCGCGGGTTGCAACGGGGGCGCGACCGGCGCGGTGCGCGCCAGGTGCGAGCTGAGTGCAACTGCCAACGGCTCGCCGTCACCGTCCGCGAGCCGGGCCAGCAGCCGGGTGAGCGTCGGACCGGCCGGGGTGCGGCTCCCGGGGCTGCTCCCCGGGCCGTCCAGGGCCGCCTGGAGGGCGGCGGCCTGGACCCGCCAGCCCCGGTCCGCCACCTGGGCCGGGTAGTCGTCCCAGTCCAGCTCCTGCCAGTCCCGGGCCGGACCCGGCGGATCGCCGAAGAACAGCTCGGCCGCGAGCAGCGAGACGGCGGCGTCCATCTCCCCCGGCTCCTCCAGCAGGTCGCAGGCCGGGCGGTCGCCGAGCCGGCTCTCGTACCCGTCGGCGAGCCGGTCGCGGCGGGACAGCTCGGTGAGGGCCGCCACCACGCCCGCGTCGAGGTGCGCCGGGTGCCGACCGAGCCGCCAGGCGGGCAGCGCGACCCTGGTCAGCAGCCGGTCCCACCCGGCGTAGGCGAGGCCGACCTGCTCCTGGGCGGCGATCCGCAGGCCGTAGTCGACCGCCTTCGCCTGGTCGGACGCCCAGCCCGCGACCGCCCGCTCCAGCTCGGCGGAGTGCTCCCGGCAGGCCGAGAGCAGGGTCCGGGTGACCCGGCCGACCAGCAGCCCGGCCGGGCCCCGGTGGGGCTCGCCGAGCGCGGCGTCCAGGCTGCGGACGAAGCGGCGGGCAGCGGCGATCTCCGGGTCGACGGCCGCCGCCGTACCGGCCACCACCGGCGCGAGCAGCGCGCGCAGCTCACCGGCCCGCATCCACCAGAGGAACGGCGAGCCGATCACCAGGACGGGCGCGGGCGGGTCCGCCGGGCGGCGGGCGAAGACGCCGAGGCGCGGATGGGCGTCCTCCAGCCAGCTGTCGCAGTCCGGGGTGAGCGCGATGGCGGCGGGGGCGGGCACCTCGAGGCGCTCCGCCAGCTCGTTGATCAGCCGGTACAGCTCGGGAGCGTCCGCCGGCTCCACCGGGACGGCCGGAGTCCGGGGTGGCACGGCTCTGGCGTGGGCCCGCGCCACCAGATAGGCGGCCAGCAGCGTGACCGCCGCGACCGCGCAGACCACCCATCGGACGGCGTCCCACCCCGCACTGTCGGCAGAGCCGGGCGCGCCGAGCCGGCCGGTGATCCGCCCGGCGAGCAGCACCACCGCGAGCGCGGCGGGCAGCGCGGCGACGGCCAGGGCGAGCCCTCGGACCCGCAGCACGGCCTGGGCACGTGCGCGGGCTGCGTCAACAGCTGCCATACGGCGCGGCACCCCCTTCGGAGCGCTCGAAGGCCGCTGGATCGCGAGCGGCCCCAGGAGCTGAGGTCGCTACGGTCCGGACGCCCGAGCCGACTCGAAATGATCAGTATCCGACCGGGAAACGGCGGCAGCCGACCCCGGTTGTGCTTCCTGCATGGCGCTTCTGACAGTTTTGACGCCCACCTGTGGGCGGGCGTTCCAGATCGCCACGGTTTCCACCCGTCCTGGTGACGACTCACGCATTCGGGACGCCCCAAGACCCGGGCGGGACCCGAGCACCGGCGCGGGGAGCAGCCCCCTCCGCACCGCCGTTCCCAGCATCCCCCCGGCGGAGCCGGGCCACCCGGCGGCGATCACCGTGGCGAGGCAGCCGCCACAGCGATCCAGCGCACCCTAAGGCCGTCGGCGGGACCGCGTCAGCCGGATGCCGACTCCATCACTCGAAGGGCTGGAATTCCTACCCCCGTACGGTGTGGCGGCTGGCCTTGGACGAGCGCCTCTGGTGACTCCGCCATTAGGCGCCCGGTCATACAAGAGGGGTGTGGGGGGGGGGGGGGGGGGGGCGGGGCCCCCCCCCCCCCCGGGGGGGGGGGGGGGGGGGCCCCGGGGGGGGGGGGGGGGGGGGGGGGGGGGGGGGGGGGGCCGGTCCGTGGTGTGTGCCGGTGCTGTGCCGGTCGAGAGTGCGAGGAGACTGACCG
>NZ_JARXZC010000055.1 GCF_029894335.1 Kitasatospora sp. MAP5-34
ACACCCGCGTTGAGCGGCACGACAACCTCCGGAATAGGGTGGTCCCGTGCACTGCGTCCTCGCTGTGTTTTTACTACTAAAGGAATCTCCAACCCGAACCACAAAGGATTCAGGCCGGGGATGTCAACATATCTGGCGTTGACTTTTGGCACGCTGTTGAGTTCTCAAGGAACGGACGCTTCCTTCAAGCCGCTCTCGCAAGCTCTCCGGGCGCTTCGTTCGTTCTTTCGTGTTTCCAGCTTAGCAGATGATTTCCGCTCCGTTTTCCGGAGTTTCATTCGCCGTGCTGCGCTTTCCGACGTCCCAAACTTTAGCCGAACCCCGCTCCATAAAGCGAATCCGGCCGCAATCCATATAAACGCGCACGACAACCGGCCCGTACGAATACGGGAAGAGCGAAGTGGTGGTTCAGAGGATTGGCCGCCCCGGGACCGTCCGCGCGAATGCGTGTCCAGTGCTCCCTGTCGGGCGACTAGGGAACACTACGCCCGACAGCCACCACAGGCAAATCTCGGCCTTCGTCCCCCGTCGGAGACAGCGCCGGCCCGGCTGCCGACCCGAAAGGGGTCGACGGCCGGGCCGGCGGGGCAGCAGTGAACGAGGTCAGCTGACGGTATTGGTGGAGCTGAGGCGCACCGCCACGGTCTGGGAGGCGGTGACGGTGTTGCCGTAGTCGGAGTCCGTCGTGGTCGCCTGGGCCGCGACCTCCACGAGACCCTTCTGGAAGGGAGTCGTCCCCGTGGGGTCGGCCACTGCCTTCCAGGCCACCGGGGCGCCCGGAACGCACTTCACGGACGTGCTGTAAGGGCCCCGGTTCAGGACGCGGTTCTTCACCTGGGTGACCAGACCCGCTACCGCGACCTGGGCCGGCTTGTTGCAGCTGACGGTGCCGTGCACGGTCGCCTTGCCGTCCAGGGTGCTCGCCGTCCCGGCGACCGCGACGCCCAGACCGAGGTCCAGCACGGCAGGCGGGGCGGGGTTGTCGATGTGGACGGTGCCCCGCAGTGCGGCGGCGCCTCCCTCACAGTGCTGCTCGTACGTGGCGTCGAGGGCCTGCACGTAGCCGTACGGCCCGAACAGCACCTTGGAGACGGTGAAGGAGCCGGTCAGCGTGTTGCAACCGCGGCTGTTCCCCCAAATGGAGAGGCCAGGCACGGTCGCGCTGTTGAAGGGGTAGCGGGTGGCACCGCTGTAGACGCCGGGCGTCAGCGTCTTGCCGGCGGGCGCGGCGAGGTCGAGATTCCAGTAGTCGCCGTTGGCGCCGTTGACCGAGATGCCGATGTGCTGCTGGTCTGCGCCGGCCGAGACATTGAGCTTGTCCTGCGACGCGGTGGAGTAGCTGTAGGACTGTCCGCCGCTGATGTAGTCGCCCGCGTCGCCGCTGAAGCTGAGCGTTCCCGTTCCGACGGTCTGCGCGTGCGCGGCGGCTGTCGTCAGCACGGTGGTGCCGACAGCCATACTCAGCGCCAGCCCGAAGCCTGCTGCGGCCCGGACCAGAGCATGTTTGGACATGGTGAGCTTCATGGTGTTCCCCCCATGGTGATGTGAACGGCCGATGATCGGCGGCCTCCCGCTGCCGGCCGAGAAGGAGTCTCTCAGCCGATGGCCCGTGCGACAACAGTCTTTTGTGCCAACGGGATTAAGAAGCCACCGGAGCAGGCGGAGCCGCCCGGCGGGTCAGTGTTCCAAGGTCACTCCATGGCCCCCTCGACAGAGGAACGGACGGCGGCTGCCGGTTCGCAGCACGTGCCGCACCCGGCTCCCGGCCTGCTGGGGCTGAGCGTCGGCGAGGGCCAGGACGGGCCGCCACTGGCTGCTGGACGTGGGCTCGGCGGGATCCGACACCGCGCGGCGGACTCGGGCGCAGCGCGGATGCGGGTGACCGGCGGGATCGCATACCCGCTCCCGGTCTCCGGTGCCCCGACCGCACTCGGTGACGGCACCTGGTTCACCCGCTCCGAAGCAGGCGACCGCGCTGCGCCTCTGGCACATCGAACCCCTGACTGCACAGGAGAATTGACGATCAGTCAGTGACTGTTGAGCCGGGAAGCCGATGTCAGGATTCCATAAATATGGTCGCCTCGGACCGGAGGTAGGGCTAGGATGGTCGAGGTTTAGTAAGGCACCTCGTTCGGTGAGGCGTCTTCACGGACACAGGCCACTGACCCCACGACGTCGAGAGACGCCCAGGTTCAGGACAGATCTTCCCGACCTAAGGGTTGATCCCAAGTGGCTTCCGGCTCGCGAGCGAGTCGGATCACGCCGTGAAGTGCCAAAGCTCTGACGAGTTGGGGTGAGCCGGCAGCAATCTTTCAGCGTGTCGGCCTGCTCCTTGCCGCGTCGATATCGCGCACATTGTGCGCACCGGCCGGAAGGAGGCGAGTGACATGGATTCGAGCAGTAGTAGTCCGGGCCATCATCGGCCCCACACCCGCCTGTCCGCGCTGTTCCCCGGCACGCGGTAACCACCTTCCCTGCGCGCTTCTCCCGCGCCAAGTCCCAAGCACCGTACGGCCATTGGCCGGACCGGTCCGTTGGGCTGCGCGCTCGCACCGCACTCGCAGGGCGGATTGCTGCTGCGTGCCCTCACCGCCCCCGAGAGGGGCCCGGGAGGCACCACATGACCAACGCCACGCTCAACTCCACTGCTCCAGGCCCGCGCACCGCCGTACTGGACGACGCCCACGTCGGCGACATCCAGGGCGCGATGGGCACCATCAAGCTCGGCGACCACGGCGAGCGCCGTGGACTGTCCGCCAAGCTCAAGACGCTGCTCGCGATCGTCGGCCCCGGCCTGATCGTGATGGTCGGCGACAACGACGCCGGCGCGTTCTCCACCTACGGCCAGGCCGGTCAGAACTACGGCACCCAGCTGCTGTGGACGCTGCTCCTGCTCGTCCCCGTCCTCTACATCAACCAGGAGATGGTGCTGCGGCTCGGCGCCGTCACCGGTGTCGGCCACGCCCGCCTGATCCTGGAGCGCTTCGGCAAGTTCTGGGGCGCGTTCAGCGTCATCGACCTGTTTCTGCTGAACGCGCTGACCCTGGTCACCGAGTTCATCGGCATCACGCTCGCGACCGGCTACCTGGGCCTGCCCAAGGCCGCCTCGGTGATCCTGGCGGCAGTGGTCATCATCGCCTCGGCGTTCACCGGTTCGTTCCGCCGCTTCGAGCGCGTCGCCATCGCGCTCTGTGCCGGCTCGCTGCTGCTGGTGCCGATCTACTTCATGATCCACCCGAAGAGCACGCAGATGGCCCACGACTTCTTCGTCCCGGCCATGCCCGGCGGCACCGGCGCGCTGTCCACCGTGATGCTGCTGATCATCGGCATCGTCGGCACCACCGTCGCCCCCTGGCAGCTGTTCTTCCAGCAGTCGTACGTCATCGACAAGCGCATCACCCCCCGCTTCATGAAGTACGAGAAGGCCGATCTCTGGATCGGCATCGTCATCGTCGTGGTCGGTGGCGCGGCCCTGATGGGCTTCTCCGCCGCCGCGTTCGCGGGCACCGCCGGTTCCGGTAACTTCACCGACGCCGCCGGCGTCGCCCAGGGCCTCGCCGACCACGCCGGAAAGGTCACCGGCGTCCTGTTCGCGATCGCCCTGCTGGACGCCTCGATCATCGGCGCGTTCGCCGTCTCGCTCTCCACCGCGTACGCCATCGGCGACGTCTTCGGCATGAAGCACTCGCTGCACCGGGGCGTCGGTAACGCCAAGGGCTTCTACGCCGTCTACGCCGGCCTGGTCGGGCTCGCCGCCACCATCGTCCTGATCCCCGGCTCGCCGCTCGGCCTGCTCACCCAGGGCGTCCAGGTCCTGGCGGGCGTGCTGCTGCCCTCCGCCTCGGTCTTCCTCCTCCTGCTCTGCAACGACAAGGACGTCCTCGGCCCCTGGGTGAACGGCCCCAAGACCAACGCGTTCACCGCCTTCGTGGTCGGCGTCCTGGTCACCCTGTCGGTCATCCTGACTGCCTCCGTCCTTTTCCCGGACATCACCGCCGGCACGATCCTCGACATCATGGCCGCCTGCGGCATCGCCGGGGTGCTCGCCGCCGGGTACGCCTTCACCCGCAAGCGCACCGCCACCGCAGAGGACCCGATCGACCGCACCGGCCGGGACGAGTGGCGGATGCCGCCGCTGGAGACGCTGACCAAGCCGGTCATGTCCACCACCCGCAAGCTCGGCATGGGCGCCCTGCGCACGTACCTCCTGATCGCCATGATCATGGTCGTATTCAAGCTCGTCCAGGTCGCCATCGGCAGCTGATCCCCGGGGGCGGCAGGCACCACACCCCTGCCGCCCCACACCACCGAGCACCACTCAGCACCACACCGGAGGAAACCCGGAGGCCACACCCATGCGCCACGCCCAGCACATGACGGCCCGCGCGACCCGGTCGGCACACAGCTGTCCGCAGGTACGCCTGGCCCTGCACGACGGGGCCGAACAGGCCTACCGCCTGGACGACCCCGGCACCTGCCCGAAGTCGGGTGCCACGAACACCGCGCTCTCCGCGTACGACCCGCGCGTGCACCTCGCCTACCTGCTCGCCCGTCAGGGCCACCACCCCTACTGGCTCGCGCAGTTCGCCGACCTGCCGCTGCCCGCCGCACACCGCATCGCCGAAGCGGCCAGATCAGCCGGAGCAGTCGAAGCAGACGGAACAGCCGAAGCAGCGGCCGATCGGCCGTGACGGCCTCGCGCCCGGCCGGTACCCATCGACACCCGAAAGAGGCAGACATGTCCCTGCGCTACCCACGGGTCCACCTCATCTTCTCCGACCGCCCCACAGCGGTGGTCCCGGTCCGCTACCGCCCGGAGCCGGCCGACGAGCTCTCCCAACCGCCGCTCCAGGCGGCCGGCCTGGTCGTCGACCTCGACCAGCGGGCCGTCACCGCCGGCGGGCAGCCACTCGAACTGACCTACATGGAGTTCGAACTCCTCGCTCATCTGGTGGCCCGTCCACTGCGAGTGATGTCGCGCCGTCAGCTGATGGACACCGTTTGGGGCCAGCCTGGGACACATGACACCCGTACCGTGAACACTCACATCGCCAGGATCCGGCGCAAACTGGGCCCCGCCCACCGCGCCAGCATCGCCACCGTGCGCCAGATCGGTTACAAGTTCGATCCGCGACTGGCTCCCCCGGGCCAGGCCAACGGCGCACAGCCCCCGTCCAACGCTCCGCAGCAGCAGATGCAGGTGCAGAAGTAGTAAAGAGGTGCCCTCGTGCACACCCTGACCACGCTCGACTTCCTCGTCCGCCTGGCCACCGGCGTCGGTTGTGGCGCCCTGATCGGCGTCGAACGCCAGTGGCGGGCCCGGATGGCGGGCCTGCGCACCAATGCCCTGGTCGCGACCGGCGCCACGCTCTTCGTCCTCTACAGCGAGGCCGTCGCCGACACCGGAAGCCCGACGAGGGTCGCCTCCTACGTGGTCTCCGGCATCGGCTTCCTCGGTGGTGGCGTGATCCTCCGCGACGGGGCGGGCGTACGCGGGCTCAACACGGCCGCCACCCTCTGGTGTTCGGCCGCCGTCGGAGTCCTGGCAGCGTCGGGCAAGTTGACCCTCGCGCTGCTCGGGACGCTGGCGGTGCTGGCCGTGCACCTGGTGCTGCGCCCGGCCGGACGGCTGCTCGACGGAGTGCCCGCCGCAGGAACCGACCCCGACGCCAGCGTGCGGGCGACCGTACACCTGGAGTGCGAGCGCCGTGCGGAGACCCACATCCGGGCCCTGCTGCTGCAGGCTCTCACCGCCTCCGGGCTGGCTCCCACCGGCCTGCGTGCCCGCCGGGAGCGGGGTGAGATCACCAACCTGCGCGCCACCGTGGAGATCAGCGGCGACGTGGCACACGCGCTGGAGCAGGTCATCTCGCGGCTGTCGCTGGAGCCCGGGGTGAGTGACCTGCACTGGCACCTGGAGGAGGAGCCGAGCCGGACGGAGCGTGAGGCGCTCGCCTGATCATCCGCTCAGCTGCACGGCCTTGACGATCAACAGGACTGCGGCGACGACCAGGTAGCCGCGCAGCAGGCTCATCCCCAGCTTCAGTCCGGGCGACCAGACCACAGGTTCCAGCAGGGCCAGCGGTGGCATCCGCCAGGTGGCCCGCTCGGATCGGGGCACCTCCCCGACCCCCGCCCCTGCCGCCGGCTCGGCCAGGGCTTCGCGCCGGCGTTGGACGCGCAGTACCAGGCCGGCCGCCAGCAGACCGACCAGCAGGACGGCCGACAGCACCTCGGCGACCAGCGTCGTGTTGAGGGCGGGAAACAGAGTGGTCGCCACCAGGACCCCGGACAGCATGAGCAGCACCGCGATGATCACCGAGGCCAGTAGGTTGAGCCAGCGCGGGTTGATCCAAGGACCCAGTACCGCACGGTCGTTGCAGAGCAGCAGCAGGAAGACGCTCGCGGACGGGAGCAGCAGCCCGGCCAGGGCCTGCACGCTGGTGGTGATCAACCCGAGCGGCGCGCCGGGGATCAGGACGATCGCGGCGGCGAGCAGGACCATCGCGGCGTAGCTGCCGTAGAAGGCCTTCGCCTCACCGAAGCTGCGGTGCAGGGAGTGCCGCAGGTTGAAGACGTCGCCGAACGCGTAGCTGGTCGCCAGCGTCACGGCAGCGGCCCCGACGATGGAGGCGTCGAGCAGCACGACCGCGAAGATGGCGCCGAGCGTACGGCTGTGGTCGCCGAGACGCTCGGCGACGCCGAGTGCATCGGTGAACTTCCCCATGGCGGCGGTCCCGGCGACCGCGTAGTCGGCGATGATGATGATGGCGACGGCGCCGCCGACCACGACCAGCGAGCCGAGCACGGTGTCGGCGCGTTCGTGGCCGATGAAGCGCGGGGTGATCCGCTTGTCGATGATGTTGGACTGCTGGAAGAACAGCTGCCAGGGCGCGACCGTGGTGCCGACGATCGCGATGATCAGCAGCACCGCGTCCGAGGTGACGCCGCCCTGCACCCCGGGGACGACCAGGTGGTACGCGGCCGAGGCGTAGTGCGGATGGCAGAGCAGCGCCAGCGGCACGAGGAGCAGGCTGACCGCGATGAAGGCGAGCATCGCCCGCTCCCAGCGGCGGAAGCTGCCGCTGGCGGTGATCGCGACCAGGGCCAGGGCCGCGACGGGCACGGCGAGGTACTTGCTGACGCCGAAGTAGCTCAGCGCGAGCGAGACGCCGATGAACTCCGTGACGATGGTGAGGAAGTTCAGCACGAACAGGTCACCGACGCTGAACCAGCCCCAGAACCGGCCGAACCGCTCGTTGATCAGGCGGGCGTGCCCGACGCCGGTGACCGCGCCGAGCCGCACCACCATCTCCTGGTTGACGATCAGCACCGGGATGAGCAGGAGCAGCACCCACATCAGGCTGTAGCCGTAGTTCTGGCCCGCCTGGGCGTAAGTGGCCACCCCACCCGCGTCGTTGTCCCCGACCATGACGATCAGTCCGGGGCCCAGGATCGCCAGGAAGGTGAGCAGCCGCCGCTTGAGGCTGTGGCTGGAGTCGTCCTCGTCGAGGCGGATCCGGCCGAGCGCGCCTTCGATGTCGCCGAGGTGCGCCTCGTCCAGCACCGCGCTCGCACGCGCGCTGGGGGCGGGAGCGGGCTCTACCCGGGCAGGCTCTACCGGGACGGGCTCTACCGGGGCAGGCTCTACCGGGACGGGCTCTACCGGGGCAGGCTCTACCGGGACGGGCCTCTCAGCGACGGGCTTCGCCGGAACGGCCGGTGGCGGGGTGGGTCTGCCCGCGTCGGCCGGAGGCGGGGTGGACGAGGGCGGCTGCTGCTCGGTCATCGGGGCGGCTCCTGGGAGCGCGCCGCACCGTCGTCGGCCCGGGCGGTGCGGGCTGTGCGGAGGGTGTCCGGCGGTGGGGCGACCTCGCGGTGGCGCCAGTCCTCCGGGAGGGTGGCCTCCAGTACGTCGTCCACGGTGATCACCCCCAGCAGGTTCCGCTCCTCGTCCACCACCGGCAGGGTGAGCAGGTTGTAGTCGGTCATCAGCAGCGCCACGTCCACCAGGTCGGTGTCCGCGCCGACCCGGACGGGGTCGCTCTCACTCACCTCGCCCAGCAGGGCGTCGGGGTCGCCCTGGAGCAGGACGACCAGCCGGGCCACCGCGAGCAGCCGCCCGTCGCCGTCGATGCTGTACACGCTGGTCAGGGCCTCGGTCTGGAGGCTTCGGGCCTCCGCCACGGCGGCCACCGCGGCCCGTACCGGGGTGTCGGCGGCGAGGGCCAGGAAGTCCATGCCCATCAGACCGCCCGCGCTGGAGGGGTTGAACCCCATCAGGGTGAGGACCTTGGTGCGCTGCCCGGCCGGGAGCAGGTCCAGGACCGGTCGGCGGCGGCGTTGTGGCAGTTCGGCGATGGCGTCCGCAGCGTCGTCGGCGCGCATCCGGGACAGCACGTCCGCGATCTCGGCGTCGGTGCGCGCGCCGAGCAACCGGGAGGCGCGGTCCTCCTCCAACTCCTCGAAGACGTCCGCCTCGAGTTCCGGGTCCTGGTGCACCCGGCCGAGGATCTCGTGCTCCTCCTCCTTGGAGGAGTCCTCCAGCAGGTCCGCGATCTGGGCCGGCCGCATCCGGCGGATCCGGGCCGCCGGGCCGCGCTCCGGGGCGCTGAGGCTGTGGCCGATCAGCGGTTCGAAGGCCTTCCAGTCCCGGTACGTCTGCCCGGCGGTGCGATCCCCGAACAGGCCGAGCAGCCGGTGGGGCCGGTGCGTGTCCACCCCGGCGACCAGCAACAGGCCTTCGTGCCAGGTCAGTTCGACGTCCGAGGCGCGCACCAGACGAGCTTCGGCGACGTCGATCAGCCGGTGGCCGAGTACGTCGGCGCGGAGCAGCACCTCGCCCTCGCGGCGTTCGAACGGGCGGAGGCCGACCTTGGCGCTGGTCAGTTTCAACGCCTCGTCACCGAGGGAGCCGACCTGTTCGAACGGCACGAACAGCTGCCGCCCGCCGACGCCTGCCACCAACCCCGTCACCTGCGGGTAGTCCACGCCCCTGAGCCGGACGATCACATCGGCGAGGCGACCCAGCGAGTGGCCCTCCCGGTCCTCCAACGGGCGCTTCAGCAGCGCCGACAGGCTCAGCACGGGCGGCGCGTCCGCGCGCGCGGGTGGTCGTGAGGAGGACGGACTGACGTTCACCACTGTGCCTTTCGCAAGGATCGGTCCCACTGCCCCGGCACCCGACGATGCCCGGCGTACCGGACGCCCGACCAGGACCATGCCCCACCGACACCGAACCATCACAACCCGTTACCACCGATGGGCGAACACCGGGCCGGCCGCGCCGCCCCCGACCGGCACGCCGCCCTCCCACTGCACCCGTTCGGGGGCGATGTTGGTCGCTTCGGGTGAAAAAGCAGCCGATCTACGTCATTTTCCATGCCCTGATCACTCTTGTCGTACTTCATCCCTCATCATCCGAATCGTCAACTACTGCCAGCCACAGGGAGCAACTGTGAGTTATGGGAAGCGGGCACTTGCGGGTTCGGGCGAGGTGATCCGATGAGGGGCATGCGCCGCTGGGTCCTCCCGCTCGTCGTGCTCTGCGCGTCGAGCAGCGGTCTGATGACCGCCGCACTGCCGGTCGGTGCGCAGGCGAGGATGTCCACGCAGGCATCACCGCCGGTCGCCACGGCCCCCGAGGCCGCCGACACCTCCGCTTCGATGGCGACTTCGACGGTGCCCGCTCCGGCGCAACCCGCAGCCGTGGCACCGGCCGTGGCGCCGGCACCGGGCTCGGCACCCGCGCAGGCAGCGGCACCCGCGCCCGCGCAGGACCGGGGCGACGACGGGGACTGGAACGACAAGAAGTACTGCCATCTGAAGATCCTCAAGACGGCGGACCGTGACTTCTACCTCCCCGGCCAGAAGGTCACGTACACGATCAAGCTCACCAACGACGGCGACGTGCCCATCACCGGGGCGGTCGTCACCGACGACCTGTCCGGCGACCTCGCCGACGCCGTCTACGACAACGACGCCACGGTCGGAGTCGGCCAACTCTCCTACAACGCGCCCATCCTGACCTGGACCGGCGACCTCAACCCCGGCGACAGCACCTCCGTCGTCTACAGCCTGACCGCCGACAACCCGGACAACGGCCCGATGCGGCTGCGCGACGCGGTGACCGGTCCCCCGTTCAGCAACTGCCCGATGGGCACCGAGCCCGGCTGCCACGTCGAGCTCGGGTCGCCGCACTGGACGGTCGCCAAGTCCGAGGACAAGACCGACGTCGAGCCCGGTGACGTGATCCACTACACGATCACCGCCACCAACGACGGTACGGTCGACTTCGTCGGAGCCCGCCAGGCGGGCCTCGAGGACGACATGTCCAAGATCGTCGGCGAGTCCGTCTACGACGCGGACGCGACCGCCGACATCGGGACGGTCACCTTCCAGGCGCCGTCCTTCGTCATCTGGCGCGGCGACCTCCCGGCCGGTGCGACGGTGACCATCCACCTCTCGATCACCAGCCAGGCCCTCAAGTCGGGCGACACCGAGCTGGTGAACATCGTCCGCGCGCTCTATCCGCACCACGGCGGGACCGACCTGAGCAACCCGCTACCGCCGCAGACCCGCAGCGGAGGGGTGCCGGCCGACTTCCAGCGGAGCCTTCCGGCCCTCCGGCTGCCGAGCCGGCGCGACGACACGCACGTCCCGCAGATCCCGGCCTGCACCGTCGACCCGGCGACCGACTCCTGCTTCGTCGACGCCGACGAGCCCACGTTCGTCGTCGCCAAGTCGGTGGACCACACGGTGGCGCACCCGGGTGACGTGGTCACCTACCGGGTCGAGTTCGGCAACACGGGCAACGACCAGTTCCCGGCCGGCGAACTGCCGGTGGTCACCGACGACCTGACCCAGGTGCTGGACGACGCGTCGTTCGTCACGGGCTCGCTCGCCTCCTCCGTCCCGGCCGCGTCCTTCGACCCGGCGACCAGCAAGATCACCTGGACCGGTCAGCTCACCTCGGGCCAGCAGGGTTACTTCACCTACCAGGTGCGGGTGAACAACCCCTACCACGGTGACTTCTCGCTCGACAACGTGGTGGTCTCGGAGAAGTCCACCGACTGCAAGACGGGCTCCACCGACACCCGGTGCCGCACCCACGTCCCCGTCGTCGTGCCGGGCCCGGGTGGTTCGCCGTCGCCGTCGCCGTCGCCGAGCCCGAGCAGCAGCTCGACCCCGCCGGCCCCGCCGAAGCACCATCAGAAGCCGCACGGCCCGCACGGGAACGAGCTCGCGCACACCGGCGCGAGTGCCACCCCCACGGTGGTCGCCGTCGCCCTGACGCTGCTCGTCGCCGGCAGCGGGCTCTTCCTCCTGACCCGCCGCCGCTCACGCAAGCACTGACCCGACCATGACCGTAGGGCCCGACCGTCAGACGGTCGGGCCCTACGGCTTTTCCAACCCACTTCGCCTTTCTCCTTGCGTGGTAATGGAAAATCGTTAATTCACCGTCGCCCCGAGCCATCCGGCCGAACAGAGGGCGGTGGCCAGCTCCTCCTGGTAGCAGGCTGCGGCCAGCCACCCGCGTGCGAAGGCGAGTTGGTCGTCGGTGCGCAGCCGGCCGAACACGTCCCGGTCCTGCTCCGCCGCAGCCGCCCGGAGCGCGGCGAGGAGCTGAGCCGCCGTACCGAGGCCCGCCGCTCGCAGTTGCCGGTCCTCGGTGGCGCTCTGCCCGAAGCCGGCCGCCAGGGACCGGCGGCCGCTGGTCACCACCTGCTCCAACCGGCGGGTCAGCAGGTGGACGGGAGGCTGTGTCGCGCGCAGGCCCGGCGAGACCACCGGGGAGGCCGCCGGGGAGCACTCGGCGGGCTCCGACAGCAGGTCCGGCGGCAGGTCCGCGCGCTGCAAGCGCTCCAGGCCAAGGCTGATCCGGCCCTGACGTTCCGCCGGCAGACCGAGCGTCGCCTCCCCCGGTACGACTCCGGCCGCCAGCAGGCGGAGCCGGGGGTGGGCGGCGCGTTCCAGGCGGCCGACCACGCGTAGCCGCAGGCCGGGCTCCGAGGCCAGCAGGGCGAGGTTGGCCCCGAAGGCGAGCTGCGGGTCGTCGCCGGCCGGAAGCAGGGCGACCGTCAACCCGGCGCAGTCGGCCAGGAGTTGCGGGCCGGGCGAGCCGGGGACCCGGCCGGGGCCGAGGACCGTCACGTCGAGAAAGAGCAGGTCCGACCCGGCCGGGCGCAGCTCGTACGGCGTCCGTTCGGCGGTCAGGGCGCGCTCCACCTGGGCGGCGACCGGCTCCTCCCAGAGCCCGGCGACGGGCGGCTCGTGCCAGCCCGCTCCGGCGGCGCGAACCGCCCGGACCCCGCTGCCCGCACCCAGCCGGCCGGAGACCGTCCGGGTGGCGCCCTGGACGACCAGACCTGCCCGGGCCAGCTCGCGGTGCGAGAGCGTGGCGTCACCAAGCCGGACGGGACGGCCGGCGGCGGCCTGGGCGAGCCCAGCGGCCTCGGCGGGAGCGGCGTGCGGGGTGACGTCGGAGACGGTGGCGAGCCGGCCGTCGCCGTCCACCACCCAGACCATGGCGCCGGCGTGGGTGGCCGACACGATCGGTTCGGCGAACAGGCCGTACAGGCGCAGCCCGCCGACGTCCCGGTAGGTCTGGCGCGGTACGCCGCGCAACTCGTCACCCGGCGTACCGGTGCCGAGCAGCGCGGTGGCCACGTCGAGCAGGTCGCGGTAGGAGGTGCTCAGGTCGGCGAGGCGGTGGTCCGGCTCGGCGGCACGGGCGGCGCGCAGCTGGGAGACCACGGTGACGGCGAGGGCGGCCGGCCGGTACAGGCCGAGCAGCCGGGCCTGGTGGGCCGTACGCAGCAGCTCGGCCTGCAGGACGCCACCGGCTCCGCTCACCCCGGCGGCGAGGGCGGCGGCGGCGCACCGCCGAAGGCAGGCGATCGCGTCGGCCTCGCCCGGGGTGAGCGGAGCCGGTGGCGGAACGTCGCGTTCCTGGGCTTCAGCTGACGGAGCGTCAGAACATGTCGCCTCCGCCACAACGGCGGCGGAGACGAACGCGGCGCGGTGGAGGCAGGCGGGGGCCAGCAGGCAGCCGCACCGGACGTCGTCGGCCGTCCGGACCACGCCGCCCGGGGCGTGCAGCAGCAGGGCGGCCTCCTCGTCGATCTCGACCCGCCACTCGTCACCCGTCCGGGTGACCGGCCGGTCGGCGAGCTTGGCGGCCGCGCCGTCCAGCCGCTTCTGCAGCCGTGGCGACAGTGCGGACACCACCTCCGCGACCACCTCGGGGTGCACCGAGGGCCACTGTGCCTGAAAGCCTGTCAACGGATCTTCTCCCCCACCCAGCGGGCCAGTTCGAGCGGACTGAGCGCCGCCACCGGCATACCGGCCGAGACCAGTTGCTCGGCGACAGCCTTCGAGTAGCGGGCCTTGCCGGTGTCGTCCAGGGCGGCGCAGCCGAGCAGGCGGCACCCCTCACCGATCAGGGCCCGGGTCTCGGCGAGCAGCCCGCCCAGCGGATACCCCTCCTCGAAGTCGCTGACCACCGCGATCAGCGTGCGGGACGGCACGGTGACCAGCTCCCGCGCGTGCCTGAGGCCGGCCGCGATGTGCGTGCCGCCGCCGACCCGGACCTCCAGCAGCAGCCCGAGCGGGTCGTCCACGTGCCCGCTGAGGTCGGCCACGCTGGTCGAGAACGCGACGAAGTGCGTGGTCAGGGAGGGCACTCCGGCCAGGATCGCGGCCGTCAGCGCGGCCCAGACGGTGGACGCCTCCATCGAGCCGGAGACGTCCACCACCAGGATCAGCCGCCAGTCGTTGGCCCGGGCGGCCCTGGTCCGGAAGACCGGGCGTTCCGGGACGACGACGGTGGCGCCGTCCTCGCCCGGCCGGGCGGTCGCGAGGTTGGCCCGGATCGTCCGGGCGAGGTCGAGGCGGCCGCCGGGGCGGCGGCTGGGCCGGGGCAGGGTGATTCCGGTCAGGGCAGGGCGCAGGGTGGTGGCGAGTTCGCGGGCCAGCTCGTCCACCAGCCTCCTGACCAGGGGGCGGAGGGCGGCGAGCCGCGCCTCGGGCAGGCCCCCGGCGTGCTGGAGCACCGTGCGGAGCAGCTCGACGGAGGGCCGGGCGGCCTCCGGGGAGAGCGTCTCCAGCACGTCGGTACGGCCCTGTGCCACCGCTGCGGCGAGTACCTCCTCGCGGAGGCCGGGCCCGAACAGGGCCGCCAGCTCCTCCGACCACTCCCGCACCCCCGGGTACGGCGCTTCGCGGCCACCCCGGCCACCACCGGTCAGGTCGGGGCCGGAGCCCTCGCCCCGGCCGGAGCCGTACAGCTCGTCCAGCGCCGTGCCGAGCCGGGCGGCGCGCCCGGTGAGGCTGCGGCCACTACCGGGCCGGCCGAGCACCAGCCGCCAACGGTCGGCGGCCGGGAGCGCGTGTTCGAGCGCGTGTTCGGGGTCGGGCGGAGGAGTGTGACTGTCCGACGAAGCGTCAGTTTCAGCTTCATTGGCAGGAGTTGATGGCATCAGGCCCTTGGCCGAAAGGATCTGACGTATAGTCAGGTCGGCCCTGGCCCAGGCGGCGAGGTCGGCCGGGTCGGCGGCGTCCGGCAGGGTGTCCACCTGCTCGCCCTGCTGCTCCTCGATCACGGCGAGCAGCCGGTCGCGGGCGGCCGGGCTGAGCGTGTCGAAGCCGCCGCGCAGGGCGGGCAGCCGGTCCAGGAAGGCGTGGTCGGGGAGCTGGGCTACGCGTTCCAGCAGCGCTTCGAGCGCGGCCGGGGCCGTGGCGAGCAGGCCCTCGGCGGCGGTGAGCAGGCCGGTCAGGGACCGGGTGAGCGTCACCCGGCTGCCGGGGGCGGTGGCACCGTCCACCCAGGAGGCGACCCGTCCGCCGAACTCGGCGGGCTCCTGGTGGCCGAGCAGCACCCGGACGGCGCCGGCCGCGCCCCTGACCAGTGGCGAGCCCTGGTCGGCGAGGCGCTCCAGGAGGTGGCCGAGCCGGCGGCCGCCGAAGGTGTCGGCGCGGCTGGCGAACTCGACCAGCGCCCGGGCGTCGGCCGGGTCGTCGGAGCCGCTGAGCCCCTCCAGTCCTCGGACGGCTGCCGTGGTGAGCAGCTCGGCGGCCTCGGCGGCCGGGCCGAGCAGGTCCGCGACCGCCTCCCGGCCGGCCAGGTGTCCGGCGGCCAGCCGGTCGAGCAGGGCCAGCCCGTCGAGGAGTTCGGGGAGGCCGGCCACCGCCGGGACCTCCTCGGTGAGCTGGGACAGCCGGGCGGCGGACAGAGTCGGCAGGGCGCACCCGGCGGCGTCGGCCAGGCCGTCGATGATCTGGCGCGCGGTCGAACCACCCTGCTCCCGCTCACGGCTCAGCCGTTCGCGGAGCGTGCCCTCGGCAGCCTGACCCGGCGTCACCCCGCGCACTCCGGAGACCGTCAGCATGGCGGCGACGGCGGGTGTCCACTGCACCCGCCAGCGCGAACCGAGCGCGTCGGTGCCGCCCGCGCCGGTGACGGCCACCCGCTCGCCGTACGGCACGCCGCAGACCTCGAGCCGGCGCAGCAGCAGCTCGCGGCGGGCGTCGAGGGGCGAGCGGAGCGGGTCGAGCCGCAGGTCGCGCGGCTGAGGGTCCGACTTGGGGCCAGTCCGAGCCGGGCCCGGCAGGCCGAGTTCGGCGAGCAGCGCCTCGACGGCCGGGCCGAGGCCGCTGCGCGGTGCGGCCGGGGTGGGGGTGCCCGTGCGGGTGCCGACCAGGACGCGTTCGAGGGCCTGGGCGACGGCCCGGCCGCGCCCGAGCGGCTCGCCCTGGGCGAGCACGCTCTGGACGGCCTCGACCAGCTCGCCCCGGCCGGGTGCGGGCAGCCCGCGCAGCCGGGCCAGGTCGCCGGCCAGCCGGACGATCTCGCGAGCGTCGGCCGGCCCGGAGGGGTGGCCCTGGCCGCGCAGCGCGTCGCAGATCCGGACGGCGGTGCGGACGAGTCCGGCCGACAGGCGGTCCGGGTCACCGGCTGCGGCCAGCACGGTGTGCTGCCACTCCGGATCGCGGATGCCGGCGGGGTAGCCGGAGCGGGAGTCGAGCAGCCGGTAGGTGTACGGGATCAGCGAGATGACCTGCTGCGATACGGGATCAGGAGCTGCAGGGGTGTCGAGAGCCGGGGCGTCGAGCAGCAGGGCCGGCGCGTGGAAGGAGCCGATCACGGCGGCGACCCGGCGGCCGCCGGCCGAGGCGGCGCGGAGGCACTGCCGCATCCAGGCCTCCCGGCGCAGGTCGAGCGGGTCGATGCCGGTACCGGCGTCCGCCCGCAGGGCCCAGCCGACCAGCAGGGCCGCCCGGCGTACCTGCTCCGGCGTGCAGCCGGGGGCAGGGGCCTCGACCAGGCGGTCCCAGAGGTCCTCGTCCGCGCGACCCGTCAGCCGGCGGCCCAGGGCCTCGGCCAGACCGGCGGTCTCGCCGCCGCCCGTCCGGCCCGGCAGCGTGCGGTGGGCGAGCGGCAGGTCGCAGGCGACGGCCGGCACCCCGTGACGGGCCGCCCAGCGCAGGGCGGCCAGCTCGGGCGAGAAGTCGGCGAAGGGGTAGAACGCGGGGCCCGCGCCCTCCTCCCCCGTGGCGGCGGCGAGCGCCACCGGTGCCGTGGTGCGCTCGTCCGCCAGCAGGCCGAGCCAGGGCTGGAACTCCTCGGGCAGCTCGACCAGCAGCACCTCCGGGCGGGCCGCGTCGAGCAGTGCGGGCAGCACGGCGGCAATCGAGGGGGCGTGGTGGCGCACCCCGATCAGGTACGGCCCGGGCGTGCCCGTGCCTGAGGAGGCCAGGCGGTCGGCCTCGGCCTCGACCTGCGGGCGGACGTCTCTGGTCACGGCAGTCAGCCCTCCAGTGCCGGGCGCAGGTCCCACAGGGTGCGCCAGGTGGCGGCGCCCTGCTCGGCGCGGCGGCGGACCGGGCCGTCCCAGTAGCCGAGCAGCCGGGCGGTGTCGGCGGGATCGTCCTTGCGGACCACACCGACCAGCTGGCCGGGCAGCCGCCCGAGGATGTCGCCGTCGCCGTCGAGGTAGGCGGCGGTGACGCCGAGCGCGGTGGCCACCGAGACGGCCTCGGCGGTGCTCATCACCGTGGAGGGGCGTTCGACGTCCCAGCCTTCGACGGACCGGCCGGTGCGCAGATCGCGGAAGGCCGTCACCAGCGCCTCCAGCACGGTGTCGTCCACCGCGAACGGCGCACCCGCCCGGGCGACGGCGGCGGTGGACTGACGGCGTACCAGCTCGATCTCCGCGTCCAGGCTGCCGATCGGGCCGACCGTCTCGAAGTTGAAGCGCCGCTTGAGGGCGGCGGACATCTCCGAGACGCCCTTGTCCCGCAGGTTGGCGGTGGCGATCAGGGTGAAGCCGGGTGCGGCGTGCAGCTGGGCGTCCTCGCTGCCGGCCAGCTCGGGTACGGCGATCCGCCGCTCGGAGAGCAGCGAGACCAGCGCGTCCTGCACCTCGGGCAGGCAGCGGGTGACCTCCTCGACGCGGGCGACCGCGCCGGTGGTCATCGCGGTGAGCACCGGCGAGGGCACCAAAGCCTCCCGGCTCGGGCCCTTGGCGAGCAGCAGGGCGTAGTTCCAGCCGTACTTGAGCTGGTCCTCGGTGGTGCCGGCGGTGCCCTGGACGGTCAGCGCGCTGGTGCCGCAGACGGCGACGGCGAGCAGTTCGGAGAGCATCGACTTGGCCGTGCCCGGCTCGCCGACCAGCAGCAGGCCCCGCTCGCCCGCCAGGGTCACCACGCAGCGTTCCACCAGGGCCCGTTCGCCGACGAACTTCGCTTCGACGGCCAGGCTCTTCCGGCCGTGCTTCAGCTTCTCGCCGTCGCTGCCGAGCACGAAGGTCACGACGGCTCGCGGGGTGAGCAGCCAGCCGGGCGGGCGCGGGCCGGAGTCGTAGGCGGCGAGGAACTCCAGTTCGGCGGCGTACTTGTGCTCGGGCAGGACGATCTGGCGGTCCGTCGAGGTGGTGGTGGTCATCGGCGGCCTCTCTTCCGGTCGTTGGTCTTCAGTTCCTCGTAGCCGGGCAGCTCGGCGTCGGCGATCCGCTGCCAGGCACGGGCGAACAGCTCGGGCACCGGCAGGGGCGGCAGGATCAGCTGGTCGGCCGGGAGCCGGTACAGGCCGGCCTTCCAGAGCTCCACCGGCAGGCCGGGCGTTCTGGCCTCCTGCCAGCCGCCGGGCAGGAAGAGGCTGCGGCCGGCCCGGGCCCGCTTGGCCTCCAGCACGAGGTCGGTGGCGGCGAGTGCGGCGCGGGCCCGCTTCAGCCGGGTGGGCTTCCAACCCGTCCAGCGGGCCGTGTTGCGGTCCGTCGGGTCGGGGAGGGCGAGCAGTTGGAGGTAGAGCGCGGCGGCGTCCTCGTCGATCCCGTACGCCTTGGCGGCCTCGCCCACCAGAGCGGGCACGCTGCGCTGCGGGTCCTGCGCCCAGCCGGCGGGTTCGTCCGGTGACGATCCGTCGGCGACCAGCCGGGTCAGCTCGTCGCCGAGCAACTCGCGCACGGCCGTCAGATCCTCCCGGGCGGAGTGACCGGACACCAGGCCGTCGAGCAGGTCGAGCAGGGGCAGCCCCGGCGCGCCGGTGAGTGCGGCCGGGCGCAGGTAGACGAGCTCGCCGTAGCGGCCGGGGGCGATGGCCAGGGCCTCGCCGACGACCAGCAGGCCGTCGCCGCCCGCGCCGTCGGCCTCTGGCAGCCCATAGTGGGCCCGCAGCACGTCGGGCAGCGACTTGTCGTTGACGGTCGAGTGCCGCTCGAGGGAGAGCAGCAGACCCGGGTCGGCGATCCGCTTGCGGAGTGCGGCCAGGGCCACCGGCAGCAGCGGACGCAGGTCGTCCCCGTACGGCAGGTGATAGGCCAGCCAGCGCAGGGCCCGGACGGCGCTGCCCAGCTGCCGGTTGCCGGGTATCGCGGCCGGGTCGTCGGGGACGAGTTCCCTGCCGTCGTCCGTGCCGCACACCCGCTGGGTGGTGACGCGCGACAGCCACGGGGTGCTCGCGGGGTTGAGGAGCTGCTCGATCGCGCCGATGCTCGCGCCCTTGACCGTGGCCTGGAGGTCGTCGGGGAGAGCCACCAACCGGCCGCGCCGCTCCAGCCAGCACTCGGTGGCGGCGCCGGCCGCCAGGCCGGTGCGCCACAGTTCGGCCGGGTCGGCAGGGAGCAGGGCGGCCTGGACGGCAAGCTGGTCGGGCTGCGGGACGGAGCGCAGCCAGTCGTGGGCCGCACCTGCCTCGGTGGCCTTCAGCCCGAGCAGGGCGAGCTGATCGGCCGTCAGGAACCTGTCCGGCCAGCCGCGCAGGCCGGGCGGCGCGGCGAGCAGCAGGGCCGACCTGGCCCGGCCGATCCCGGTGGCCGCGTCGAACTCCTCGGCCCGCTCGGGCTGCCAGGCCACCGGGCCGTGCTGCCGGAGCAGCGCGGTGAAGTCGGCGATCCAACGGGCCGGCAGCTCGTCGCGGACGCGCCGCTCCTCGACCACGTTGAAGTGACCGACCGGGGTGAACTCTCCGGACGGGTCGTGGTCCACCGCGATCCAGCGCACCTCGTCCCCGCCGTGGTGGCGCTGGTGGGCCAGCACGACCACCGTGCGGTCACCGTGGCGCAGCACCTGACCGATCCGGGACGGCGCGTTGGCGGGTGTCAGGCCGCCGTCACTCTTCTCACCGAGCGTCACCTGACGGAGCGCCGGTCCACGGTCGCCGAGCCAGCCCCTGGTCAGCTCGTCCAGCAGCAGCGCCAGCGCGGCGCCGGCCGGCTCGCCGGTGGTGGGCGAGGCGGCGGCCAGCGCGATCGGCGCCGTCCGGCCGAGCAGGTGGAGCCAGCCGTAGTACCCGCTGCCGCCGCGCAGTGCGAGGGGCTGCGGCTCGGCGGTCCAGCCCGCCGTGGCGGGCGCGCGCTGCTCGGCCAGCACCTCGGTGACGGCCCGCAGGTTGGCGAGGGAGTGCCACCAGATGCCGGTCTCGCCCCAGCTTCTGCCGAAGCCCTCGATGCTGCCGAAGACGCCCTCCAGCGCGTCCCGCAGCTGCCTGTCGTGCCCGTGCTCCGGCTGGTAGGCGGCCGGAGCCGGGGTGTCGGCCTCGGGCTGCGGCAGTGGCGCGTAGCGGGCGGCCCGGACGGCGGTCTCGGTGGCCAGCCGGGCGAGACCGGCCACCCCGAGGACCAGCGACGGGTGCGTCAGGCCGGGCAGCACCTGCGCGGCCGCCTCGACCGGGACGAGCTTGGCGGCCCGGCTGCCCGCGACCTGCCTCGGTACACCCTGGATCAGCAGCAGCTCCGGGCGGCGCGGCGGGGTGACGTCCTCGCCGTCCAACGGCCAGGCAGCATCGATCAGTTCGGCCGCCTGCCGGTCCGTGACGGCGCGCAGCAGCCGGGAGCCCGCCTCGTCGCGGGGCCGCAGCGCGTGCCAGTGGTCGGGCGGCGGCACCAGGGCCGTCCCGGCGGCGTGCAGCTGACCCGGGTGGGAGGTGGTGAACGAGGCGAACACCTCGGTGCGCGCACCGGTGCCGTCCAGCGGGCCGAGCACGAAGTCGCGGTTCTCCGCGATCACCATCAGCGCGGCGCCGCCGGGCAGGTCGAGCCGGCCCGCCGGGTACCGGCTGTGGGAGGAGCCCGCCTGCGGCAGGGCGACGGTACGGCCGTCGGTGCCGTGGAAGACCACCCGGCCCGCGCCGCGTCGCACCGAACCGCCGAGTACGGTGCCGTCGGTACCGAACGGGCTGCGCTCGAGCCCGGGCTGGAGCGGCAGCAGCCGGGAGGCGTGCGGGTCGAGCCGGCCGGCCGGCTCGCCGCCGGCGGCGGCGGCGAAGAGCGGTGGGACGGAGCTGCGGCCGTGGGTGCCCGTCGCCGGGTCGTACTCGGCCAGGCTCTCGCCGCCGCTGGTGCGGCGCAGCGTCCAGTACCCGGTGCCGTCGCCCAGCACCGGCCGCTCGGGCGGCATCGCGGTGTCCCCGGCGTGCAGGACCCGGCCGCCGGTGGCCCGGCCGCCGCCGGGCAGCGGCAGCGACGTCGGACCGGTGTGCTGGGCGCCGTAGTAGTAGCCGGCCAGCCGCTCGCCGGTCAGGGCGAAGACCTCGGTGGGCCGGCCCGACCAGTACGCGACCTGCTTGCCGCTGTCCATCCAGGCGACCAGCAGCTCGCCGTCGACGTACCGCAGGCGGGGGCGGTTCCAGTGCTTGGCGTCGGCGGGCGTGCGCAGGTCGTGTTCGAGCAGGACGCCGTCCGGGCCGACCACCACGGCCTTCGCCTGGCGGACCAGGATCAGTGCGGGCCAGGCGTCCTCGAGCTGCAGGCCGTCCTTGTGGTCCCGGCCGGGGGCGACGCCGGGCTTGGCGTCGTCGTAGCCGAGCAGGCGCAGCCCCTCCTCCAGTGCGGGCCAGCCTAGTTCGTCCAGCAGGCCGGCCCGCAGCGTGCGGCCGAGCAGGGCGGCGACGTCCAGCCCGGCGATCCGGGCGGCGGCCTGCGGGTTCGCGAGGGCGAGCGCGTGGCGCACCGGCCCGAGCGTGACCAGCAGGTCGTACGCGCCGACGAGTCCGCGTGCGGCCAGCAGCTCGTCCGCCCGGTCGTCGGCCCATTCGGCCAGCAGCAGTTGCAGCACCGGGTACTGCTCGACGCGCGGGCCGGACCCGGCGCCGTGGCCGGTGCCGAAGACCGGCGGGATGGCGTTCTTCAGGGTGTCGCGGAAGCGCGGGTCGGCGGCGACGGCCGCCAGGGTACGGCGGCCGGGATCGCCGTTCGTGAGCCAGACACCCAGGCTGAACGACATGTTCTGCGCCGGGTCGGCGACCGGTACCCGCTCGGCGAGCAGCAGGTCGAGCAGGTTCATCGCGGTGGGGTGGCCCTGGGGCAGTTCGACCGGCGCGCCCTCGGTGCGCAGCCGCTCCGCCATCCGGCTGGCCAGCAGCAGCGTCGCCTCGCAGCTCGGGCGGGCGTGCCAACCCCGGTTGAGGTGGGCCGTCCAACGCTGCAGCCAGCGGGCGGCGGGCTCCGCCCGGACGGCCTGCGGATCCGTCAGGAGCAGCTCGGCGCCGCTCTCCCCGAGGATCTCCAGCCAGGCCGTGTCGGTGGCTTCGTGGTCCTTGGAGCCGGACGAGGTGGGCAGGATCTCCAGCAGCCGGGCGCGGACGGCCTCGTCGCGGCGGGCCAGCTCGATCAGCGGCGCCCGCCAGGACTTCCAGACCCCGGCCGGGGTGCGGCCGATGGCCGGTGAGGGCAGCAGTTCGGCGAGCAGCTCCTGCTCCTGCTCCCGCTGGTCGAGCCCGGCGGCCTTGATCAGCGCCCGGGCGTCCTCGGCGATGCCCGCGTAGGGGGCCATGCCGGCGGCGGAGCGCTCCGCGCACAGCTGGCGGAACCGCTGCCAGGCCGTCCGCGCGTCGAGCCGGGCGGCCAGGTCCTTGACGTACTGGCGCAGCGCCTTGACGGTGAGTGCGCCGCCGAGAGCGAACTCCAGGAAGACGGCGCGCAGCCGCTCCTCGTCGATCTCCAGGTTGAAGGTGCGCTCGGCCTCGCGGGCCTTGCCGAAGTACGTCGCCGCGTACGTCTGGTTGCCCTGGCCGAGGAAGATCCGCCCGACCTGCTCGCAGTAGGTGGGCAGGAAGTGCGGCACGGCCCGCCCGAGGCGGCCGGCCAGCTCGTCGAAGCCGTCCTTGGCGTGGCCCGGCTTGGACTTGACCTGGCGGGCCAGCCGCTCCATCTCCTTGACCACGGCCAGCGCGTGGTGGCCGTTGGCCGGGTCGTGCACCAGCGCCCAGGCGGGGAAGCCCAGTGCCTCCTGGCGGACCTGGCCGACCTCGGCCGGCTGCTCGGCGGCGGCCAGGCCGAGGAACTCGCACGCGAGGTCCTCGGCGGGGCCGAGCGCGCCGGGCACCAGCCGGACCACCGTGCGCCCGTCCAGCGCCGGGTGCCGGTAGCTGCGGGCGGTGAGCACGTCCACCGTGCTGTCGGGGCCGCCGGCGCCGGCCAGCGTACCGGCGGGCAGGACGGCTCCGGCGTCGAGCAGACGCTCGGCGCGCCGGTCCGTTACCTGACTGTCAGTCAGATGATTGGTCGTCATGCCGACTCCTCCCCTTCGATCGTGCGGCCGGCGTGCAGCGCGGCGGCCATCCGCATACCCTCGGACCAGGCGACCGGGCCGACCTGGGCCACCGGTATCAGCCGGCCGTCCGGGGCGGCCCAGCCGAGCGAGCCCGTCTCGCACTCGTCGTACTCGTAGTAGTCGCCCACCCAGAGGCGGGCCTCCAGCGCGCGGCCGCCCTCGACCAGCGGCGTGACGGCGTGACCGCCGCGCACCCGGTACCCGAGGCGGGCGCAGCGGCCGACCAGCTCGCGCAGCTCCTTGTAACGGGCGCCCGCGTAGGTGTCGACCTGGGTGGCCGCCGGGTCGAGATCGGCCGGGCGCCGCCAGACCTCGCGGTGCAGCTGCTGGAGCCGCTGCGAGACGCCCAGCTCGACGGCGAACTCGCGCAGCTCGTCCAGGTCTTCCAGTAGCACCGGGTGGGCGATCCGGATCTCGGCGTCGGCGAGCCGCACCGTGTCGCCGTCCAGATCGACCACCCGGATACCGCGCTCCGGGTCTGCGTCGCGCAGGAACCCGGCCACCGCGCCGTCGCCGCCCGTCACCACCAGGTCGCGCAGCACGGACTGCCACGCCTCGTCGGCCCAGACCGCCGTGATCACCGCGGCGGGCACCGGCAGCGACCGGACCATCCACCGCTCCACGTCGGCCAGGCAGTCCCGCTGGTGGGCGGCCAGCCACTCGGCCAGCTGACGCAGCCCGGCGACCACCGGGTCGTCCCCCAGCTTCGACGGCACGGTCTTCAGGCGACGGCCGGCCGCGTTACGACACGCGACCTTCCCGTCCGATTCAAGGGTGACTTCGTAGTCCCCCGCTGCCAGCCACGCCATGACAGTGCCTCCCAGCTGCTGTTCTCTAGCTGCGGAGAAAGCTAGCTGGCCCCACCGACAACCGAGCACCCGCCCCGGACTCCGTCGACCCCACGGGTCGGCGCAGGCCCCGCAGCTCAGCGCAGCGGCAGCGTCAGCTCTGACGGATCGGCAGCGGTGGAGCCGAACGTGACGCTGCTGCCGAGCGGCGTGCGACCGCCGTACACCGGGTCCTTCGTGTCCAGGACCAGGGCCAGCCGGTGTCCGGCGGGCAGGTCGTACGCGGTGGTGAAGAGCTGGACGTCGAGCGGGAAGGCCTGCCCGGGCTGCCGGCCGGACCAGCTCTGCGGGGCGTGCGAGATCAGCTTGCCCAGCCCGAGGGCGTTCACGTCGTAGAGATAGGCGAACACCGTGCCCTCCGACGCCGACGCGGTGACCTCGGCGTGCAGGTGCGCCGCGCCCCGGATCCGCTGCGCGGCCGGGTACGGCGCCGACTGCCAGACGGCACCGGCCGAGCGCGGCAGCAGCGGGACGAGGACGGTCGGCGGCAGGGCGGCGACCTGGTCGAGCAGCCCGGACAGTACGGGCGCGCCGGCGTCCGCGCCCGAGTCCGTGCCGCCGACGACGGACGTCTGCCAGCCGCTCCCGGCCGCCGCCGGGCCGCCGAGCGCCCCCGTGCCGAGGAGGTCCGGGCCGCCGAGCCGCAGGTGGCCGGTCCGGGAGCTGACGGCCTGCCAGTCGGGGTAGCTCTCCTGCGCGCCGGTCGGCCTGACCGTCAACTGCACTGCCTGCTGGTGTTGACCGCTGCCGGAACCCTTGAGCTGCTGGTCGAGCCAGCCGAGCGCGCTCGTCCAGGTGAGGTTGTCCAGCCCGAGCAGGCTCGTCAGCTCCTGGGTGGCGTGGTCCCCGGGGCGCAGTTCGAGCCGCTTGGGGCCGGTCAGCCGCTGGTAGAAGTCGCTGATCTGGCTGGGGTTGAAGACGCTGTCGTCCCAGGCGCTGGCCAGGAAGACCGCCGTGCCATGGGCGTTGATCCGGTCCAGGTAGGTGGCGGGGGACCTGGTCCGCGCCCAGCTGACCACCTCGGGCATGTCGTGGTCGGCGAAGACGTCGGCCAACACCCGTGCGAACTCAGGGCTCTTGCGGCCGGTCGGCGCCTGGATGGCGGCGAGCAGGGCGGCGGCCCCGAGGTGCCTGGTCTGCCCGCTGTACAGCGAGTCGGCCAGATCCCCCCAACCACTCATCGCCGCCACCGCCTTGACCCTCGGATCGAAGGCCGCACCCATCAGGGTCAGTCCGCCGCCGAGCGAGAGACCCACCATGCCGATGCGCTGCGGGTCGGCGGGTGTGTGGGCGAGGGCCCAGTCGATGACCGAGGACACGTCGGCCACGTCCGTGGGCCCAGCGACGTCGATCTCACCCCCGGAGAGCCAGAAGCCGCGCACCGTGTAGGTGACGGCGACGTAGCCGTGGGCGGCGAGCTGCCTGCCCTGGGCGACGTACTCCAGGTCGCTCTGCCCCCAACTGGCCGGCTGCACCACCACGGGGTACCGGCCCTGCCGGTCGGCCCCGGGCGTGCCGGGCGCGGGGGTGAACACATCGGCCTTGAGGACGATGCCGTCCTTCATCGGTATGTCGACCGGACGGAACGACGCGGTGGCGGCTGCCGCAGCTCTCGGGGCCGCCGACGCGGGAGCCGTGGTGAGGGCCCCGCCGAGGGCAAGTGCCGCAACGAGCACGGCACTTGTCGTACCGCGCCGGCCCCGATGTCCGGCGGTGCGGTGGGATCGCGTCATCGATGCTCCAGCAGAATCGGACCGCCGTGCCGCAGTGGCACCCGTGACAACCAGCCGTCCGGTGCGGTGATTCGGAGCCTAGAGGTGCGCCGGTTCTCCTGGTGAGACCATGATCAGCCAAACTTACCGGCGGGTAACCAGCCATCGGCCGAACCCCGGAAAGCGCGAAGCACCGGGGTGGGCTCTCGCCCACCCCGGTGCCTCTCAGGTGCGGTACGTCAGGAGACGTTCACCGCAGCGTCGTCGATGACGAAGCTGGTCTGGGCCGAGGAGGAGTTCTCGACACCGGTGAACTTCAGGGTGACCGTCTGGCCGGCGTAGGCCGAGAGGTCGACGGTCTGCAGGGCGTAGCCGGAGTTGGCGTTCACGTTGGAGAAGGTCTTCAGCGTGGTGCCGTTGGCCGTGACGGTGAGCTTGTCCGAGGCGGTGGTACCCGTCTTGGCGGTGTCGATGTGCAGCCAGTAGGTGAAGCTGGCCTTGCAGCCGGCCGGGATGGTGACGGCCTGCGACAGGGTGTCGGTGTGGGCGCTGCCGTAGCCGTCCAGCCAGGCGTCGTAGCTGCCGGAGTGGGCGGGCTCGGAGGTGGTGTCGCTGTTGATGACACCGGAGGTGGCGGTCCACGGGGCGGCGCTGCCGGTCTCGAAGCCGCCGTTGCCGATCAGCTGGGCCGGGGTGCAGCCGGAGGTGGCGGTGACGGTCCAGCTGAAGGTGCTGGAGCCGGTGGCGCCGGTGCTGTCCTTGGCGGTGACCGTGACGGACGAGGTGGCCGCAGCGGTCGGGGTGCCGGTGATCAGGCCGGAGGCGCTGATCGACAGGCCGGCCGGGAGGCCGGTGGCCGAGTAGGTCAGCGACTGGGTGGTGTCACTGTCCGTGCCGTTGACCTGCAGGTTGACGGCGCTGCCGACGGTGCCGGACTGGGTACCGGGGCTGGTCACCGTGACGGTGTTGCTACCGGTGGAGCCGCCGCCGACGATCGGGTGCGAGATGGAGCACGCGTTGGTGTCGTTCGACCAGCTGGCCTGCTCGGCGAAGGTGCCGGTGGCGAACGCGACCATGGCCGCACCGCCGGTGGTGCCGGGCTTCAGCCAAGCGCACTCGTCGGAGTTCTCCTGGCCGTTGTAGGTGGCGTCACCGGTGTGGTTGGTCCAGCCGCCGGCCGGGTTCTGGTCCGACATCATCTCGTGCCACTCGTGACCGAGGGTCATCGTGTAACCGTCGAGGGTGCCGGGGGAGTTGACGAAGCCGACGCCGCAGTTCTGGCCCTGGTCGATGTTGTACGGCTGGTTGGAGAACGCCACGTCGCCGTAGGGCGAGGACGCCGCGCCACCGGTCAGGGTGGTGTCGCCGTTCCAGTCGTGCCACGCGCAGTACCCGGTGGTCGGGTTCTGGTAGTCGTCCGGGTTGGTGCCGTGGGGCGACAGGATGATGTAGTACGCGTCGCGGTTCGAGGCGGCGGTGGTGTTGCCGAAGTGGCCGGCCGCGTTGACGGCCTCGACACCCAGCTGGTTGCCGGTCGCCTGGGCCGGGGAGGCGGCCGCGTTGTCGTACCAGACACCGGAGAGCACGCCACCGGCCTGGTACGGGATGAAGTTGGCGTTCGACGGGCAGCTGGTCGCGCCGGAGGCCACGTTCGGACCGTCGCACCACTGCGTCAGGTCCGCGGACCAGCGCTCGTTGTTGGTGCCGATGCCCTTGAACATCTGCTGGGTGGCGCCTGCGGCGCCGGCCGAGTCGCCCGAGAACTTCGCGTTCCCGTTGCTGTCGGTGCTCTGCGAGCCCCACTGGGAGCCGTAAAAGACGAGGTAAACCTTCGAGTGTCCGCTCTGGACACCGATGCCGTCCACGCCGCCGCCGTACGACAGCGTCTCGGCGCCGGTAGCGGCAGCCGACAGCTGGTTGGCGATGTGGGCCCGTCGCTGGGCCTCGTACTGCTGGATGCCCGGGATCGTGCTGCGCTTGAGCGTCGAGCTGAACGGGTTGAACTCGTTCGTGATGCCCGAGCCGGCGAGCGCGCTGGCAGTGTGGTGGTGGGCCTGGCCCGAAACGGCCGGGATGCTAAGCGTGGCGGCCTGCGCCGGAGCGGCCATCAGGCCGGCGGCGGTGACAGCGAGGGAGACGGCGCCGGTGAGCGCGGCACGCCTGGCAATGCGGGAGCTGTGGGGGCTACCCATGGTTACGGGTCCTCTCGTGAACCCGCCGCCCACGCTCCGATCGGGGCTCGGGCGGCGGCTTTCCAGAACTGGGGCCTGTGGCCTGCCGGGGCCGCCCTCGCCGGTTCCGCTTTCGCCCGACATGGGGGAAGAGCGCTCTGACCACGGTCCGATTCAAGGCACAGCTCACCCGTCGGGGAATTCGGGATGAGTCAGCTGAGCATTGTTCGGGCGCAGTCCGGACTTCTCCGAAGAGAGGTCCCGGAACCGGTGGTACGGACCACGACAACTGTCGGACAGTCACCACCGGGTCGGTTGCGCTGCCGTCTGCTGCGGTGAAGCAAACCAGAATTGGTGAACGCCGGTCAACAGGTGATTCACAGCTGTCTCGTAGGCTGGACCACCGCTCACGGGCAGTTCCGCAGGTCGAAGGCGATCATCGCGCGTAGCGCGACTTCGATCTCCCCGAACACCGGCCGACGCCGGATGTTCACCTCGGAAACGTCAAGACCCGCAGGTCCCAGCCCTGTTCAGAACCGGCGACCGAACCGTCGGTCGGGTAGGGGCGGGGTACGGCACCCGGCCCATGCACCGGATTTCGCCGAGCGGCGTCCGCTTTCCGGTGACGCTACGGCACTTCGACCGCCGCCTTCACAGGATCCCTTCAGCTTCACACTCGACGGAAAACTCTCCGGACCCGCCGGAATTAACGGCATATCAAGCCTTGTTCCCCTGTTCCCCCGTCGCCGCACAGCGGAAATGGACGGTTTTGCAACACCGCAACAGGAAGCGGCATTCACCGCAGTTGAACAACACAGTTGAACAACGCTGGTATTCAGTGAATACCAGCCCCGGCATCCACCCCCCGCACCGGCCCGTCGTGGCAACCCCCACAGCACAGCTCCCGCCTCGTGATCGAGACGGGAGCCGGGTGAGCACTGTCGTCGTGACAGCTGAGGTCGCGTGAGAGTGCTCAGCTGACGTCGAGGGCCGTGTCGTCGATGACGAAACTGGTCTGGGCCGAGGAGGAGTTCTCGACACCGGTGAACTTCAGGGTGACCGTCTGGCCGGCGTAGGCCGAGAGGTCGACGGTCTGCAGGGCGTAGCCGGAGTTGGCGTTCACGTTGGAGAAGGTCTTCAGCGTGGTGCCGTTGGCCGTGACGGTGAGCTTGTCCGAGGCGGTGGTACCCGTCTTGGCGGTGTCGATGTGCAGCCAGTAGGTGAAGCTGGCCTTGCAGCCGGCCGGGATGGTGACGGCCTGCGACAGGGTGTCGGTGTGGGCGCTGCCGTAGCCGTCCAGCCAGGCGTCGTAGCTGCCGGAGTGGGCGGGCTCGGAGGTGGTGTCGCTGTTGATGACACCGGAGGTGGCGGTCCACGGGGCGGCGCTACCGGTCTCGAAGCCGCCGTTGCCCAGCAACTGGGCCGGGGAGCAGCTGCCCGAGGCGGGGTTGACCGTCCAGCTGAAGGTGGTGCTGCCGCTGGCGTTGGTGGTGTCGGTGGCCGTCACGGACGCCGTGAACGAACCGGCGGCGGTCGGCGTCCCGGAGATCAGACCCGTGGAGGGGCTGATCGACAGACCGGTCGGCAGCCCACTCGCCGCGTAGGAGAGCGCCTGACCGGACGCCGAATCGCTCGCCGAGATCTGCAGGCTCGCGCCGGTACCGACCGTACCGGTCTGGCTGCCCGGGTTCGTCACCGTCACCGAGTTACCGGCGGCCGGGTTGACCGTCCAGCTGAAGGAAGCGGAGCCGGACGGGCCGGTGGAGTCGGTGGCGGTCACGGAGGCCGTGAACGTGCCGGCCGTGGTCGGCGTCCCGGAGATCAGACCCGTCGAGGAGCTGATCGACAGACCGGTCGGCAGCCCACTCGCCGAGTAGGAGAGCGCCCCGCCCGCAGTGTCGGTGGCCGAAACCTGCAGGCTCGCGGCGGTGCCGACGGTGCCGGTCTGGCTGCCGGGGTTCGCCACGGTCACGCTGCTGATGGCGGTGTGGTTGAAGTCGGCGGTGATCGCCGCCTCGATGCCGCTCAGCACACCGGGGTCGGCGATGATCAGGCCCAGTTCGCGGTTGTGGTTGAGCGAGTTGTCGGAGAAGTTCTCCGAACCGGCGAACACCTTCGCCGTCGACGTGCCGTAGTCGGCGACGATCGCCTTGGCGTGGACGTAGAAGCCGGTGCTGCTCGTGTACGTGGTGACCTGGCCGCCGGCGGCGGTGACCTGACCCAGCTGCGTGGTGTAGGACCCGGAGGTGTTCTCCGCGACGACGCGGACGGTGACGCCGCGCTGCGCGTCCGCGACGATCGCGTTGACCAACGCGGTGTCGCCGAACTCCTCCTCCTGGACGTCCAGGGTGTGCTGCGCACCGTTGACCAGAGCCAGCAGCCGGCTCTGCGAGTCGGTGGGCGACCAGACCAGGTCGTCGCCGTCGGAGGGGGTTATCGCGGTCTTCGCGTAGTCGGCGCTGAAGACCTGCTCGATCGCGGCGACGTCGGCGGAGTCGGTGTCGAAGACCCCGTAGTCGCGCGACGTGGCGTAGTACGTGGTGTCGAAGTTGCCGGTGCTGATGTAGGACTTGGCGCCGTCGACGGTGATCGTCTTCTGGTGGGTGTAGACGAAGGACGAGGACGAGTAGGTGACCCCGACGCCGCCCGCCGACAGCGCGGTGTACGCGGCGCCGTCGATGGACGAGTGCTGGGAGTCCAGGATCACGCGGACCTGGATACCCGCCTTCTCCTTGTTCACCAGGTCGTTGACCAGGGTGGTGTCGCGCAGTTCGTAGATCGTCACGTCGATCGACTTCGTCGCGGAGTTGACGAAGCCGTAGATCGCGCTCTCGCCCTGGTCCGGCAGCACCACCAGGGAGTAGGCGGTGGTGGCGGAGTGGGCGGCGGTGGGCACCAGCATGGTGGCTGCGGCCACCGCGCCTGCGGCGAGGCTGGATCTCAGACGGCGGGTGACGCTCACAGGGGACCTCCGGGACGCGGTCGGGTAAGGGTTACGCGCGTAGCGCACCTAGTAAGGCACGGGGCTGATGGCGCGCGAAGTACCTGTGCATGACAGCTTTCTGAACAATTCGGCAGGTGCAGGCAAAGGCCCTCTGGCACTTGACGTGGGGTTAAGTGCCTTTTCAGCAGCCCGACTTGTACAACTTGTAGATTCGCCGACGACGACCGGCGGACGGTGAACCCCTCGACAGGGCGTCAAGTGCGGGTCGAGTCCGGGTCGAGCCCGACTGGTGCGCGGCCCGCCCGGAAGCAGCCGCACGAGACCCGTCCCCGCCACCGTGCGCCGGTGATATGCCACACATGCGCAACTGCGCAGGCTTGTGGACATCGAGGTCAGCGCCCTACGGTGTCTTCCGCCGTGGTGTTCGGGAAGACCGGTGCACTGTGCTTGTCACAGGAGTCCGGAGCGGCCCTCGCCACTGTGATCGGGGAATCCCCGTACCGTTCCCGCCCCTCCGGGTGGGTGGCCACTGGATGCCGTCAGGTGTCCGGGAAGGCCAGGTACGGGGGTGTTGGACCCGTCAGCCAGGAGACCGGCCACGGCACGCACGACGAACACTGTCCACGAGGTGCTGGAGAGGCTGCCCCGACATGACCCTGCCCCAAAACGCTCCCCCGACCGCTCCGGCGTCCAGAGCCCTGCCGATGACCGCGCCCCGCATGGATCGCGGGGACTGGATCCGTACCGGCGGGCTGATGGGGGTGATCGCGGCCATGCACGTGGTCGCCTTCGGCATCCTGATAGCGATGGTCGACCCGCACCACTACAAGGTCGGCACCCAGGTCTTCGGTCTCGGACTCGGCGTCACCGCCTACACCCTGGGCATGCGCCACGCCTTCGACGCCGACCACATCGCCGCCATCGACAACACCACCCGCAAGCTGATGGCCGACGGCAAACGTCCGATCTCGGTCGGTTTCTGGTTCGCGCTCGGGCACTCCACCATCGTCATCGTGCTGGCCGCCCTGGTCGCCACCGGTGCCCAGATCGTCGGCACCCTCACCAACGACGACTCCAGCGCCCACAAGCTCCTCGGCGTCGTCAGCACCAGCGTCTCCGGCGGCTTCCTCTACCTCATCGCCGCCCTCAACCTGGTCTCGCTCGCCGGGATCCACCGGGTCTTCAAAGCCATGCGCGCGGGCCAGTTCGACGAGCACGAGCTGGAGAAGCACCTCGACAGTCGCGGCTTCATGAACCGCATCCTGGGCCGCCTCACCAAGTCCATCACGCGCCCCGGCCAGATGTACCCCATCGGCCTGCTCTTCGGCATCGGGTTCGACACCGCCACCGAGGTGAGCCTGATGGTGATGGCGGGCTCCGGCGCGGCCGCCGGCCTGCCCTGGTACGCCATCCTCTGCCTGCCGCTGCTCTTCGCCTCCGGCATGAGCCTCTTCGACACCCTCGACGGCACGTTCATGAACTTCGCCTACAACTGGGCGTTCTCCAACCCGACCCGCAAGGTCTACTACAACCTCACCATCACCGGCCTCTCGATCGCGGTCGCGTTCCTCATCGGCACCATCGAGCTGGTCGGCGTGCTGCACGACCAGCTCGGCCTGAGCGATCCGATCACCACCTGGATCTCCCGCGTCGACCTCAACAACGTCGGCTTCGTCATCGTCGGCCTCTTCGTGGCGGTCTGGGCCTGCGCGCTGGCGTACTGGCGCCTGGCCAAGGTGGAGGACCGCTGGTCGAGGGCCTGATCCAGGTCCGGACAACCTCAACTCCCGCTACAGCCCGGCTGGTTCTCCAGCCGGGCGGTACGGCGTTCCGCTGCCCCGCACGGCGTTCCGGCGCCCCGCACGGCCCGTGGCTCCCCGGCCCGGTCACCCGCGATTCCGTCGCCCGCCCGGTCGGCCGTTCGGTGCCCGACTACCGTAGATCGAATCAACCGATCGGTCGGTCGGTACGCGAAATCAGTGTCGGCCCCGTTGACCGGGCTGCGCCAACTCTGCTTTGCTTCGACGCAGCGAACGGCGCACCACCTGTCCTACCGCCAGGCACCGTGTGAGTCTTCACGGTTGGTTACACCCTCGTCGGAACAGGACGAGAAGTTCCACGCGGATCCCCACGCCCGTGCACCGAGAACTCCTCAACTGCCCTGCTGTTCAGCTTCGCAGACACAGCGTCAGCTTCCGCTCCCGTCCTGTCGTGCCCCAACTCCGGCACCCGACCCGATCACTGGGTCACTCCAGCACCCGGTGCGCCTCGCCAGCCTGTCCCACGCAGCCGACCGCCCCCGCCAAACCGGCGCCCCAGGCGGTCTGCAGGAGAGAGGATTCCCCCCACATGGGCACCCCCCACTTCCGCCGCGCGGCCCGAGTAGCCGTAACCGGCCTCGCGTCCCTGGCGATGGCCACCGGCTCCATGCTGGCCGCGTCTGCCGCACCCCAGGCAGCGGCATCCGCGCCGACCGCGCAGAGCTCGTCCGCCGCCAACCCGTTCAGCCCGGCGTACAACCACCCGTACCGGCACGGGGTGATGCCGACGATCCAGCAGAACGCCAAGATGAAGTCCTGGGCGGCCGGCCACGCCACTCCGAACGTCGCGACCGGCCCGGAGACGCTGTCCTACGGCGGCGGCGTCGACGGCATCGGCGTCCAGAGCGGACACTCGAAGGTTTACCTCGTCTTTTACGGCTCCCAGTGGGGCTCGCAGAGCACCGACAGCAACGGGAACGCGGCGTTCTCCGGTGACGCGGACGGTGCCGCGAGCGCCGCGCAGCAGATGTTCAAGGGCATCGGCACCGGCGGCGAACTCTGGTCGGCCGACCTTACCCAGTGGTGCGACGGCCCCAACGTGGCGACCGGCGCGACCAGTTGCCCCTCCAACGCCAACTTCGTCCCGTACCAGGCCGGTGGCGTGCTCTCCGGTGTCTGGTACGACAACTCGGCCGCGTCCCCGGCTGCCGCGACCGGGCACCAGCTCGGCCAGGAGGCCGTCAACGCTGCCGCCCACTTCGGCAACACCAACGCCGCGGCGAACCGTGACGCCTACTACGTGATCATGTCGCCGACCGGCACCAACCCGGACAGCTACCAGGGCCAGTACTGCGCCTGGCACGACTACAACGGCGACTCCTCGCTGACCGGCGGCGCGGTGACCTCGCCCTACGGTGACGTCGCGTTCAGCAACCAGCCCTACAACATGGACTCGGGCTCGGGCTGTGGCGTCGGCTTCGTCAACTCCCCCGGAACCCTCGACGGTTGGACGATGACGCTCGGCCACGAGTGGCACGAGATGATGTCGGACCAGAACCCGGCCGGCGGCTGGACCAACCACACCGGTGACGCCACCTTCAACGGCCAGGAGAACTCCGACGAGTGCGCCTGGCTGGCGCCCGGCACCGCCGGCGGCGCGGCCAACATCACCTTCGGCTCGTTCGGCACCTACTCCGAGCAGGCCAGCTGGTCGAACGACACCAACGCCTGTGCCATCTCGCACCCGATCGTCGGCACGCAGGGCAACACGGTCACCGTGAACAGCCCCGGCAACCAGAGCGGCAAGGTCGGCACCGCCGTCAGCCTGCAGGTCACCGGTTCTGACAGCGCCTCGGGCCAGACCCTGACCTACTCGGCCACCGGCCTCCCGGCCGGCCTGTCGATCAGCGCCAGCGGCCTGATCACCGGCACCCCGACCACGGCCGGCAGCTCGTCCGTCACGGTCACCGCCAAGGACACCACCGGCGCCACCGGCTCCAGCAGCTTCAGCTGGACCGTCGCCTCCAACGCGGGTAACACGGTCACCGTGAACAGCCCCGGCAACCAGAGCGGCACCGTCGGCACCGCCGTCAGCCTGCAGGTCACCGGTTCTGACAGCGCCTCGGGCCAGACCCTGACCTACTCGGCCACCGGCCTCCCGGCCGGCCTGTC
>NZ_JARXZC010000056.1 GCF_029894335.1 Kitasatospora sp. MAP5-34
AAGGCCGCAGACTCCCGCCCACGGCCAGCACGAGCACCCCGGAGAACAGTCACACCAGCCCCTCTGACCAGCACGTTCGAAGATGGCGACGCTTCATTGCTCATTGGGCTCAGATGCCACCAACCTCGGCATTTGGCAACGGCGCCGGGACGGTGCAGATCTTCGCCGTGTGGAGGCGCTACGGCGACCCGGAGGAGGCTCGCACGCACTTGTCCGCCGCACTCGCCTCGAGCCAATCACTCCTGGTCCTGCTTCTCGCAACCCACCTGCCTGGCCTATACGACGACCTGTTGGTGAGTCTGCTGGATCGCGAGGGCTACCGGCACCTTCGCCGGATACTGCCTGCGTCTGCATGGATCGCCGCCATCGAGCAGCACTTCCCTGGAGCCCACGCTGCCGTTCAACAGGCTGTAGCGCCGGAACCCGCTCGGAGTGCACGCACGCTCTCTTTGACTGTGCCGGCTCCAGTGCTCACCTTTCTGTACGCGCACCAGAGTGCCCAGACTCAGGCGCCGCCGACTCCGCTAAGCGTGTTCGAGCCAACAATGCAGCGTCGCAGCCAGGTCCAGATGCACTCTCCTCGCCACCTGCTAGGCACCGGCGAACCGTCGCGTCCGACCATCTTCGTACGCGTCTGCGTAGTACGCCCAGGAGAACTCTTGAACACCGGGGAGGCCACCTCAAATCTGGGCGAAGCCGCGCGACGCACTCTGCTGCGTCGGCTGCTCGGCGCGCACGATCCGTCCAGAACGCTCAAGGCGCTGGTCGCCAGCACCCCGTGGAACTTGGCATCCACGCTGGAGTGGGAGCATGTCGGTGGTGCAGGGCGCGAAGTGGACACCTTCAACATCGGCGACGCCAACGACGTCACGGCCTGTGGCTACAGCACAAGCGTGACGATCCGCACCGGCTTCAGTTCCACATCCGCCAGCCCCCGGCCCCTGCCCGCCATCATGGCAACGGTCGATCTCCAGCTCCAGCTGCCCAACGATCGCATCCTGACCCTCATCGAGCTGCGCGACCTCCTGGTCGACGCCATGGCCGCGGTGCCGCTCACATGGAAGGCCGCCAACGACCTTCTGCCCACCGGCCCATTCGAGGAAGGCGAGTTGGGCCTGTGGATCGCCTCGAATTCCGCCACAGGGCTGCCGGACGTTGTCGACCTCGGCCCCGCAACGCGCAGCCAGTCACCCCTGTCAGAGGTCGAGCTGTACAGCGACCTGCAGAAATGGCCCGCCGACCCCAGCACCACCAGGGCTGATCCCGCCTCGGAAGCGGCACGGCTCGCCGTCGAACTGCTCCGGCGCTGCTTCCAGCGCACTAATCGCGAGGACTACGAGCGGCAGCTGAATGCCCTGCTTCCCTGACTGACTTCGAGCCGCCCGCCACCCCCTGGGCGGAGGCTGGCGGCAAACAGCGCCCATGGGGCCGAGAACGAACTCGGCTGAACCTACATCCGAGATCGTCCCGGACTTCGAGCTGCACCTGCGCTGGTACGCCGCGAAGGAGGACGACGGCCTGTTGTTCATCGGCGAGCGCGGAGCCCCGTTCCGCCGCTCGACCTTCGGCCGCAAGTGGCGCAAGGCCCACACGAAGCACGACACGGACGGCTTCCGCTTCTACGACCTCCGCCACACCGGCAACGTCCTCGCCGCCGGCACCGGCGCCAGCCTCAAGGACCTGATGGCACACATGGGCCACTCCTCCGTCCGCGCCACACTGATCTACCAGCACGCCACCGCCGAACAGCAGACCAAGATCTCCAACGCCATCAGCGCCGCGTTGTCGACACCGCTCCCGACGCCGTAGCCCCTCTGCGGACAGCACTCCGAGTGCGGAAGTGGCCGACGGGGCGCAACGCGGACGGGAGCACTGACGGGCTCCGCTCCCATCGGGAGGTCCCAGACGTGCTCGTGCGCCCGGGACCTCGGCCTCTCCAGCAGCGACACTTCTTGATTTTTAACCTCAAATGAGGGAGCATTTCCGGAAGTCGATGCAGTGCGGAGGTGGGCGGCGTGGCCGTTGTACATGCACAGGACGATCGGGCTCGGGATCGACTCGCGGAACTGGGCCTCTCAGTAGTGGGGATCCACGACGCGATGAGGCGGGCGGAGGCCGAACGCAACTTCTGCACGCCGCTGGACCCGGTTGCGCTCCCCGGAAACATCTTCTGGGGCCGGACAGTGCGCTTCATGCGGGAGACGTACCGCAAGCAGGGGTGGGGCGTGTCGAATCCACGCAACGTACCGCTGCTGGTCGCGCCATCCGGCGAGTTCGCGGTGGCGGTGTCGAGCGGCAGTCGCGAGACCGGCGTCGCGGCCCTCAACCCAACCACGCGCTACTCCAAGGGAACGGCGGTTGCCCGCCGGGTCGAAACGAACCGGCAGCTACTGCTCTTCTCCGACTATGAACCGGACGACGAGGCACAGGATTCTGCGGAGGGAATGCCCACCTGGTTCCTGCTCTACCACCACATCACCACGGACCAGGGCGTCCGGCTCCACTCCGAACTGTCACTACCGAACGACACAGGCAGCCACGGCAAGATCGACAGCTGGCACGAGCGGATTATCCTGCCCTGGATTGACTTCGAGGGCTTCACGCCCTTCGTCGACGATGTCGGGCCAGACGACGGCATCGACATCCCCATTGAACGTCTCGGCTGACCAACCGACCCGAAACTCAGGGCCCATCATGATCACCGCCTCACGGCTCACCCTGGCGCGTAAGCGCCGGGGGCTGACCGTTACTCGCCTGTCGCAGCTTGCCGGCCTCACGACCCGACGGCTTACCGACTTCGAGAGCGGCAAGGCCACGCCGAGCCCGGCATCGCTGACGGCCCTGGCAGCGGCCCTGGAGTTCCCCGAGTCGTTCTTCTTCGCCGACGAGATCGCCGAACTGACTGCGGACGTCGCGAGCTTCCGAGCCCTGAGCAAGATGACAGCCTCTCAGCGAGAAATCGCGCTCAGCAACGGGCGCCTCGCCCGGACACTGCAGGACTGGGTCGCGCAGCGCTTCCGACTGCCCGCCCCCGATGTGCCGTCGCTTACGTCCTTCAGTCGCTGCCGCTCTACTGACGAGCAGATCCCCTTGCCGGGCGAAGACACGGGCGCCGAACCTCCCGCCGAGCACGCAGCCGAGCTCGTACGAGCACGATGGGGGCTCGGGAACGCGCCGATCCCGAACATGCTCCACCTCCTTGAGGCCCACGGAGTACGCGCGTTCTCGCTATCACGCGACTGCGCGGAGGTCGACGCCTTCTCCTTCTGGGACAGAGGGACACCCTTCGTGCTGCTCAACACCGCCAAGACGGGCGAGCGTGGACGCTTCGACGCCGCTCACGAACTCGGACACCTGGTCCTTCATGGGGAAGAGCAGATGCCGCATGGGCCTGCCGCTGAAGCGGAGGCCCACCGGTTCGCTGCTGCGCTGCTGATGCCGAGCGCCGATGTGGTCGCCCGCGCCCCGCAGAACCCCGCTACCTCGTGGATCCTTCAAGCCAAGCGGCATTGGCGAGTTGCGGCCATGGCCTTGGCTCACCGCCTTCACGAACTGGGTCTCTCAACCGAGTGGCAGTACCGCACACATTGCGTCGAGCTGAGCCGCCTCGGCTATCGCAAGGCGGAGCCGGGGGGCGTGCAGCGAGAGACCTCGCAAGTGCTCGGCAAGGTCTTCAGCGCACTGCGTTCCGAGGGGATCCGCCCCTCCGACATCGCTCGCGACCTTCATCTACGGCCTGCCGACCTCAACGACCTGATCTTCGGTCTCGTGGTCACCGCGCAGACCGGCGGGCGGCAGTCGACTGCGACTTCGGCGCGCCCACAGTTGACCGTGGTGTCCTGACTCCGACGCAGCCATCGCCAAATGCCGTGTCGGTGCCTGGTGGCAGCATGCTCCTGTGCTGATCCCCGGATATGAGGATGACCCGCTGACCGCCGGCGAGAAGCTGCCGGCCCTACCCGGCTTCTGGGCCGCGTATTTGCTGTGGCTCGCGGAGGGCGAGGACTTCGATCCCGAGCCCGCGCTATTCGGCGCTGACGGCGCGGACGCCGATGCGGCTTACGAGCGGCTCTCCGACCCGGCTGCCTGGCCCGTCCTCCGGCTGCCGATGCGGCACGGCCACACCATCCTGATCGTCTACCGCAACTTCCCTGAGGACGCGGGGATCGACTACTACCTGGCCCACCCCGACTGGGACCGTACAGCTCCGCTCGCCAGTATCGAGGGTCACTTTTCCGGTCCCGGCCTCGCCTGGCGCGAACTGGCCTACATCGCACGGCATCCCGGCGACGGACCGGGGATCACCGACCCACACGCCCGCCTGCTCCTCCTGCTGCCCATCCTCGGCGACGCGGACATGCCGACGGACGCCACCGTCATCATCGCCGCCGCCCTCGCCACCATCGGCACTCCCCCAGAGGCCAGGGCCAGCCTCGCGGAGGCTCTGCTCGACCACCCTTTCTGGGATGGCGAGACCTGGTATCACGAAGGGGCCGGCTCCCCACTCAGCGGCGGGGCCATTTCCGGCACCAGCCAGGTCCTGCACTGCGGCGGCACCTACAGCCCGCGCGCGGCCCGCTTCCGGCTCTCCTCCGACCAGGACTTCCGCCTCGCTGACGCCCTCGGCGACGCCGGTTGACGGCGGACTCCCCCAGCAGCCCCACCAAACGAGCGAGTTGTGAGACACCTACAAGTCGGTGGGGCTGGCCGCCAAGCGTCGACGACCGCCCTCGTGCGATGCAGGTCACCCCAAGGGGGCACAGACATGTGACACGGATCACTAAAAGTTGATCTCGCCATATGAGACGATCGCCGCCCATTCGCCCGAGGAGGCGCCGACGGTGACCAAATTTGACCGAACCTAACGCCACGCCAGGACCCATCTGGCACGAATCTGGCACGACGACCCACTATTGGTCCAGACAACAAGAAAGCCCCAGGTCGTTGACCTGGGGCTTTACCTCTGAGCGGGCGACGAGAATCGAACTCGCGCTATAAGCTTGGGAAGCTCATGTTCTACCATTAAACTACGCCCGCGTGACGAGCCGTCAGTGACCGCTCGATCTTCGCCCACTCTACCGCATGTGTCGGCCTGTCCATGCCCGTGCAGGGAGGGTGCCGCAGGGCCGACGGGGTGGGTCGGCGAGTCTGCGGGAGGGGTGTCCGGAAGATCCCCTAATGTGACGCTGTCCTGGGGTGTTGAGCCCCGTTCGCTCGTTGGTTTCGGGCGGCGGTCGGACTTCATGGGTACGGGTCGAGGGATGGGAAGGGCATCGATGGAGCAGCAGCGCACCGTCGTTCGTTGTGCCGAGGGGCACCTGTTCAGCACCACTACGTTCCCGATGCAGAATCTCGGTGCCGGGCGGCTGGGGCCCGGCAGGTTGATCCGGTGTCCGAGGTGTGGGCGGTTGCGCAGTTCGGTGCCGGCTGATGTGGGCGAGTTGTCCGCGCCACAGCTGGCACGTGCGCTTCGGCTGGAGGCAGCGGAGTTCCTGGCCTGAGCCCTGGCGTGAGCCCTGCCCGAGCCCCGGTCCGAGCCCCTGAGCAGGGGCTGTGAACAGGGGCTGCGGGCAGCGGCGAGCCGAGGCGGGCTCCGGGTGGATTCGTCCGGGGCCCATCGGTGCACGTAACCTCGAAGGGTGCTGCTCTCTGATAAGGACATCCGAACCGAGATCGACAAGGGCCGGGTCGTCATCGACCCGTTCGACCCTTCGATGGTCCAGCCCTCAAGCATCGACGTCCGGCTGGATCGTTTCTTCCGGGTGTTCGAGAACCACAAGTACCCGTTCATCGACCCCTCCGAGGACCAGCCCGAGCTCACTCGGCTGGTCGAGCCGGAGGGCGACGAGGCGTTCATCCTGCACCCGGGCGAGTTCGTGCTCGCCTCCACGTACGAGGTGATCTCGCTTCCCGACGATGTGGCGTCCCGGCTGGAGGGGAAGTCCAGCCTCGGGCGGCTCGGGCTGCTGACGCACTCCACCGCCGGTTTCATCGATCCCGGTTTCAGCGGGCACGTCACGCTGGAACTGTCGAACGTCGCCACTCTGCCGATCAAGCTCTACCCCGGTATGAAGATCGGCCAGCTCTGCCTGTTCCGGCTCTCGTCGCCGTCCGAGCACCCGTACGGCTCCGAGCGGTACGGCTCCCGCTACCAGGGCCAGCGTGGCCCGACGGCTTCGCGTTCACACCTGAACTTCCACCGCACCCAGGTATGAGACCGCGGTAACCGAGACCGCAGTAACCCAGAAGAAGGGGCGACCGGACACCAGCTCCGGTCGCCCCTTCGGCGTACGCCCCCGAAAAGGGGTCAGGCGCGCTTCGGGCGGGTGACGGCGGTCAGCTCGCTGCCGTCCGCTGTGAGCAGCAACTCCGTACGCAGCTCGGCGAGTTCACCCAGGCGGTGGAGGTGGGTACCGCCGCAGGCGATCTCGGCGGGCCCGGCCGGGAGTTCGCAGTGCCACTGGCGGCGGGCGGTCAGCTCGGGGCCGGGCACCTCGATCCGGACCGGGGCGTCCGCCGCGACCCAAGCGGCGAGTTGGGTGTTGACGGCGTCGGTGAGGGCGGGCAGGGCGTCCGCGAGGGCCGGAAAGTCCTCGGTCGCCTCGACCGTGAAGCCCTTCTTCCGAAGCGACTTGCCGAGGCGATAGACGTCCGTGCTGGCCTCGGTGTCCATCACGGAGGAGGCCATCGCGAGGCTGTCGAAGTCGGGGTTGCCGAAGGCGTCGGCGCGGCCCGGGTCCTTCCGCCAGCGCGGCGCGAGGGCGGCGTTCAGGGCGAGGGCGAGCAGGTGGCAGCCGCTGTGCGAGGCGGAGAGCAGCCCGCGCCGTTCGGCGTCGACGCGCAGTTCGGCGACCTGGCCGACCACGTCGTCAGCGGGCGCGGCGGCCAGCACGTGCAGCACCAGCCAGGACCACTCCTCGTCACCCCGCCGCACCGGGATGTCCGCACCGACCAGCACGGTGGGGTCGGCCGGACCGACCGCGCCGGTCACGCAGTCCACCACGGGGTACCCGACGCCCGCCACGGTGAGCGAGCCGAGGTCGGCGGGCTGGTCGGGCCAGGTGTGGTCGAGCGGGTGGAACGGCGTCGCCCCGGTGACCACGGCGTACCGGCCGTCGGCCAGCGGGTGGACGGCGAGCACCGGCGACTCGCCGGTCACCGCCCCGGCGGGGAAGCTGACGTGGGTGGTGGGGAGGAGGGTCATCCGGTGGCTCCGTGGCTCCGTGCAGAGGGGCGGGAAGAGAGGGCGGGACGGTCTCCACCCTAGTCAACCCCGCTGGAACACCCGTTCACCCCACCCGTTCACCCCGGCGTCCCGCCCCGACCTCTCGCCGCAACGCCTCACCCCAGCGTCGGCAGCTTGATCAGCACCAGCAGGGCGAGCAGTTGCAGCGCCGCCGCACCGGCCGCCTTGCCCCAGGGGAGATCGTGCACCCGACGCACCATCATGGTCAGCAGGACCGCGCAGAACAGCCAGCTGGCCCACCCCAGCACCTGCACCACCACGTTGCCGGCCGGCAGGAAGAGCGCGAACAGCAGCCTCGGCACATCCGTCGTCCAGCCGATCAGCACGGCCAGACCGACCGTCGACTGCCACGGCCCGTCCCCGCCGAGCTGCCGCGCGAGCCCGTACGTCACCCCGCCCAGCATCGCCCCAGCGAGGGTGAAGGCGATCGCCGCGCCCGCGATCGCCCAGAGGGCGATGGAGAAGGTGGAGTTGACCACCTCGTTGTGGGTCGAGCCGATGCCCAGTACCGCCAGTACGCCGTAGACCAGCGAGACGGTGAGCGCGGGCAGCCAGAGCTGGTGGTCCCGCATCCGGTCGAAGGTACGGGTCGGGTCCCGGTAGATCCCCGTCAGCAGCGCCTTCCAGTGCAGCCGGGGCCCGGAGACGTGCGGGGCGGACTGCCCACCGGCCCGGTAGACGCCGACGTTGTCCTGCGTGGGGTACTGCTGCGCAGCGTGCGGGGGGTACTCCTGTGCGTACGGGTCGTACCGTTCCTCGTACCGTTCCTCGTACTGCTGCTCCCCGTAGGGATCCCCGTACGGCGTTCCGGCACCCACCGTGAACGCCCGGGTGCTACCGGGCTGGTCGGCCGCGTACGGGTCCTGCGGCGAGGTCGGCCCCACACCCGGCCCCACACCCGGCCCCACACCCGACGCCGGCCCCGGCACCACACCCGGTGCCGCGAAGTACCCGGGTTCCCCCGCACCGCCACCGCCACGCGCGGCCCGGCCGCCACGGCCACCGCCCACCGCACCGCCCGCCGCCCCGCCGCGTGCGCCACCGGGCACACCCGACCACCCCTGCCGGGGGTCGGTGGCGCCCTGCCCGTTGTCGTATCCGTTGCCAGCCACGCATCGACGGTACCGGGTCCAGCTGACCAGGCGTCGGTCGATCGGGGACCGTGGAGAGATTGCAGCAGGGCTGTGACGGGGTGACGACAGGGCAGGGCCCCGTCGTCACCCCGTCACAGCCCGGCCTCAGGACCTCAGTGGTCGGCGCCGACGACACGCCCGTGCACGACGACCGCCGAGCTCTCGCCGGCCGGGCAGCCGCCGGGGCCGGCCGTGGTGCGGACCGCGCCGACGGGCAGCAGGGTGCCGCAGGCGATCCGGATGCCGTTCGGCAGCTCGTTGTCGGACTCGACGATCGCGCCGTCGCCGATCACCGCGCCGTCCAGGGACGTCCGGGCACCGATGGTGGCGAACGCGCCGACGATGGAGTCCTTGACGAAGGTGTCGGCGCCGATCACCGCGCCGGGCAGGATCACGCTGCCCTCGACGATCGCACCGGCCTCGACGACCGCGCCCTCGGAGACCACGGTGCCCGAGCTGAGCACCGCGCCCTGGTGCACCTCGGCACCGGGGAGCAGCAGGGCGTCACCGATCGGTCCGGGCACGGCCGGCGAGTCGACCTTGCCGAGCACCAGGTCGGCGGAGCCCCGGACGAAGGCGGCGGGGGTGCCGAGGTCGAGCCAGTACGAGGTGTCGACGACACCGCGCAGCAGCGCGCCGGTGGCGAGCAGCTCGGGGAAGGTCTCGCGCTCGACCGAGACCTCACGGCCGGCCGGGATCCGGTCGATCACCGAGCGGGTGAAGACGTAGCACCCGGCGTTGATCTGGTCCGTGATGATCTGCTCGGGGGTCTCCGGCTTCTCCAGGAACTCCAGCACCCGCCCGTCGGCGTCGGTCGGCACGAGGCCGAACGCACGCGGGTCCTCGACCCGGGTGAGGTGCAGGGTGACGTCGGCCCCGGCGGCGACGTGGCCGTCCCGCAGCGCGGCGATGTCCAGCCCGGAGAGGATGTCGCCGTTGAAGACGAGCACGGGCTCGTCGGGCCCGCAGGTGAGCCCGGAGGCGGCGTTGCGGATGGCGCCACCGGTGCCGAGCGGCTCGCGCTCGGTGAGGTAGACCAGCTCGATGCCGTACGGGCTGCCGTCCTTGAAGTGGTCCTCGAAGACCTCGGCGAGGTACGAGGTGGCCAGGACCACCCGCGTCACACCGGCCGCGGCGGCCCGGGCCAGCTGGTGGGCGATGAACGGCACACCGGCGACGGGGAGCATGGGCTTCGGCGTGTGGGTGGTCAGCGGGCGCAGCCGTGTGCCCTTACCACCGACCAGCATGATTGCCTGGGTCATGGTCTGTGCTTCTCCCCTTGCTCCGGTGCGTCCGGGCCGCCGTCAGGGGGCCGGTGTCGCCGTTCGATGACCTAACTGCCGACGGACGGCGGGGGAGCGAGTGCGGCTGCACCCTGCTCCCGGTCGGTCGTCGACGGACCCGCATACCGCGTGTCCAGCGCCTACTGTATTTCCTTCCAAAGCACAGACGTTCCAGTGGCAGCTTGATCAGTATCACTAGTGCTACTGCGGCCGAGGCCCTGACCGGCCTCGGCACGGTCCCCGCAGAGCCGCCGGACGGCTGACAGAGCACCGCTGGAGCACCTACCGAGCGCCTACGGAAGCAGCCATCCGGCGGTCGGCGGCACCCCGCCGGAACCGCCCGCGCCACCGCTCCCCAGCTGCGCGATCCGGGCGGCCGGCAGCGCCTGGCCCCACACCTGGACGTCGGAGATCGCGCCGTCCCAGTCGTCGCACCAGGCGGACTTGTACCTGACCCGGCCGACCTGCAGCGGGCCGCTGGTGTGCCAGATCCCCTTGACCGCGATGCTCTGGGCGAGCTGGCCGTCGACGTAGAGCGAGATCTTCTTCGCGGAGGCGTCGTACACACCGGTCAGCCGGGTCCACTGGCCGGTGGTGGCCGGGGTCTTGGAGAACGCCTGGTACGTGGTGTTGTCCTGGGCCCCGGCGGCGGTCTGCACCTTGAAGACCCACTGGTTGTGGTTGGCCCAGTAGTCCCGGCCGAGGTCGAAGGAGTAGTAACTGTCGCTGCCCTGGCTGATCACCGACCGCCCACCCGTCGGGGCGTTGTTGCGGACCATCGCGGACACCGTGAAGCTCTTGCCGGTGTCCACCAGGGCCGAGCTGCTCTCCGCGTAGGCGTCGGGGCTGCTGTTGAGGACCAGCGTCTGGCCGCTGTACCCGTCGGTCGGCCCGACCACCGCGCCGGGGCCGGGCGACAACGGGTGGCGGCCGCTGCTGTCGGCGACCTCGGCCGGACGCGAAGCCGTGGGCGACGCTGTCGGCGAACCCGGGTCGGCGAGCGGTGAGGCGCCGGCCGCCGGGCCGCCCGCCGCGCCGCTCGCCGACCCGCCCGCCGAACTGCTGGCCGCCACCGCCGGCCTGGACGGGCCGCTCGCCGCCGTCCTGCCCCCGCGCGGCTGCTGGAGTGCCAGCGCGCCCGCCACCATGCCGCCGACGAGCAGCACGCCGATCACCCCACCACCGATCTTCAGCCGCAGCCGGCGCTGGTCCTCCTGCTGGTTCCGCAGCGCCAGCGCCTCCCAGTCCGTCGAGTTGCCGACCGGCACGTTGCTCACCGGCGGCAGGTACGCGGGCCGCTGCTGCGGCCCGCCCCAACCCGCGTTCATGCCGTCCTGACCCGGTATTCCCCCACCATCGTTCATGGGCCGAAATGCTAGGCCATCGCCCTCCGTTGACGATCACCGGGAAACCTCCCGGGCCCCCGGAAATGCGGTCCGCCCCGCCCACCGGAGGTGGACGGGGCGGACCGAACGGACGAGCGGCGTCAGACCTCGACGGTCTCCGCCGGCTGCGCCTTGACCGAGTCGAGCAGCAGCTGCGCCACGTCGACGACCTTCAGGTGCTCCTTGGCCGCGCCCTCGTTCTTCTTGCCGTTGACCGAGTCGGAGAGCATCACCAGGCAGAACGGGCAGGCGGTGGAGACGATGTCGGGGTTGAGCGACAGCGCCTCGTCCACCCGCTCGGTGTTGATGCGCTTGCCGATCCGCTCCTCCATCCACATCCGCGCGCCACCGGCGCCGCAGCAGAAGCCGCGCTCCTTGTGGCGGTGCATCTCCTGCTGGCGCAGACCGGGGACCTTGTCCATGATCTCGCGCGGCGGGCTGTAGACCTTGTTGTGACGGCCCAGGTAGCAGGGGTCGTGGTAGGTGATCAGACCCTCGACCGGGTTGACCGGGATGAGCTTGCCCTCGTCGATCAGGTGCTGCAGCAGCTGGGTGTGGTGGATCACCTCGAAGTGGCCGCCGAGCTGCGGGTACTCGTTGGCGAGGGTGTTGAAGCAGTGCGGGCAGGTGGCGACGATCCGCTTGGTCGGCGCGTCCTCGAGGGCCGCGTTCAGCGTCTCGACGTTCTGCGCGCCGAGCATCTGGAACAGGAACTCGTTGCCCAGGCGGCGCGGGGAGTCACCCGAGCAGGTCTCGTCCTTGCCGAGGATGGCGAACTTGACGCCCGCCGTGTGCAGCAGCTCCGCGAAGGCCTTGGTGGTCTTCTTGGCCCGGTCCTCGAGGGCGCCGGCGCAGCCGACCCAGTAGAGGTACTCGACCTCGGCCGGCTCGATGTCCTGGCCGATCACCGGCACCTCGATGCCGGTCTCCTTCTTCAGCTCCTTGACCCAGTCCAGGCGCGCCTTGGTGGCCATGCCCCACGGGTTGCCCTTGTTCTCCAGGTTCTTGAGCATCGTCCCGGCCTCGGTCGGGAAGGAGCTCTCGATCATCACCTGGTAGCGGCGCATGTCGACGATGTGGTCGATGTGCTCGATGTCCACCGGGCACTGCTCGACGCACGCGCCGCAGCTGGTGCAGGACCAGAGGACGTCCGGGTCGATGACGCCGTTCTCCTCGGCGGTGCCGATCAGCGGCCGCTCGGCCTCGGCGAGCGCGGCGGCGGGAACACCGGCCAGCTGCTCGGGGGTGGCGATCTCGTTGCCCTCGGCGTCCTTGCCACCGCCCGCGAGCAGGTACGGCGCCTTGGCGAAGGCGTGCTCGCGCAGGCTCATGATCAGCAGCTTGGGCGAGAGCGGCTTGCCGGTGTTCCAGGCGGGGCACTGCGACTGGCAGCGGCCGCACTCGGTGCAGGTGGAGAAGTCGAGGATGCCCTTCCAGGAGAAGTGCTCGACCTGGGAGACGCCGAAGACGGCGTCCTCCGCCGGGTCCTCGAAGTCGATCGGGGCGCCGCCGCTGGTCATCGGGCGCAGCGCGCCGAGCGCGACGGCGCCGCTCTCCTCGCGCTTGAAGAAGATGTTGAAGAACGCCAGGAAGCGGTGCCAGGCGACACCCATCGACGGGTTGATGCCGATGGTGGTGGCCCACGCGAAGGAGATCGTGATCTTCAGCATCGCGAACAGGTAGATCAGGTTGGCCAGCGTGTTGTGCGACAGGCCCTTGAAGGCCAGCACCAGCGGGTACGAGATCAGGAACCCGGCCTCGTACGAGCCGACCCCGGAGATCGCGCCCTCCAGGCCGCGCAGGATCATGATGCAGAGGCCGATGGCGAGGATCGTGTACTCGACGTAGAAGGCCTGCCAGGCGATCGAGCCGGCGAAGCGCGACTTGCGTCCGGCCCGGCCCGGCAGGCTGAGCACCCGGATCACCATCAGCACGAGGATGCCCAGCGTGGTCAGCGTGCCGACCAGCTCGGTGAAGACCTCGAACGGCATCCAGCGGCCGATCAGCGGGATCTGGAACGACGCCTCGAAGAGCTGGCCGAAGGCCGTCACCAGGGTGAGGATCAGGGAGAAGAAGCCGACCGCGACGAACCAGTGGGCGACGCCGACGACGCCCCACGTGTTCATCCGGGTGTGACCGAGGAACTCGACGGCCACCGTCTTCACACGCTGTACGGGGTTACCCGTACGGGTGGCGTCCGGTGCGCCGGTCTTCACCACCTGGTAGATGTACATGCCCGCACGGGTGGCGAGCGCGATGCCGATCACAGTCGTGACCAGCGAGATGACGATCGCTGCTAGCTGCATCGGCTCTCCGTCTCCTACGGGCTGGTGGCAAGGGATTCAAGGGGTACCAGGGATCCAACTGATTGTACTCGCCGGTAACTTACTGAGCCGACTCGGGGCGGACATTACCGCCCGTTAACACGTGTCCAGAAGACGCGCAGGGTATGGCGGGAGTCACTTAGGGCATGCTCACCCGCTCGGCGCAACCGGCCCCCACTTGGCCTTCGCGCAACCCCTACACATAAGGGCGCAGTAAAGTTGCGCGGCCCAGACTCATAGCTGTTGACGACACCGCCGCCGTCATGCATGCTTGAGCCTGTAAAGCTCAACTTCTCTGTGGAGGTATCTACGATGGCACGCGCGGTCGGTATCGACCTCGGTACGACGAACTCGGTCGTCAGCGTTCTCGAAGGTGGCGAGCCCACCGTCATCACGAACGCCGAGGGCGCCCGGACCACGCCGTCCGTCGTCGCCTTCGCCAAGAACGGCGAGGTGCTCGTCGGCGAGGTCGCCAAGCGTCAGGCGGTCACCAACGTCGACCGGACGATCCGTTCGGTCAAGCGCCACATGGGCACGGGTTGGAAGATCAACCTGGACGGCAAGGACTTCAACCCCCAGCAGATCAGCGCCTTCATCCTGCAGAAGCTGAAGCGCGACGCCGAGGCGTACCTGGGCGAGACGGTGACCGACGCGGTCATCACCGTCCCCGCGTACTTCTCCGACTCGGAGCGCCAGGCGACCAAGGAGGCCGGTGAGATCGCGGGCCTCAACGTCCTGCGCATCGTCAACGAGCCGACCGCCGCCGCGCTGGCCTACGGCCTGGACAAGGACGACCAGACGATCCTGGTCTTCGACCTCGGTGGTGGCACCTTCGACGTGTCGCTGCTGGAGATCGGTGACGGCGTCGTCGAGGTGAAGGCCACCAACGGTGACAACCACCTCGGTGGTGACGACTGGGACCAGAAGGTCGTCGACCACCTGGTGAAGGTCTTCCACTCCGGCCACGGCGTGGACCTCTCCAAGGACAAGATGGCCCTCCAGCGCCTCCGCGAGGCCGCTGAGAAGGCGAAGATCGAGCTGTCCTCGTCCTCCGAGACCTCGATCAACCTGCCCTACATCACGGCCTCCGCCGAGGGCCCGCTGCACCTGGACGAGAAGCTCACCCGCGCCCAGTTCCAGCAGCTCACCGCAGACCTGCTGGAGCGCTGCAAGACCCCGTTCCACAACGTGATCAAGGACGCGGGTATCAACCTGTCCGAGATCGACCACGTGGTCCTGGTCGGCGGCTCCACCCGCATGCCGGCCGTCGCCGAGCTCGTCAAGGAGCTGACCGGCGGTCAGGACGCCAACAAGGGCGTCAACCCGGACGAGGTCGTCGCCATCGGTGCCGCCCTGCAGGCCGGTGTCCTGAAGGGTGAGGTCAAGGACGTCCTGCTCCTCGACGTCACCCCGCTGTCCCTTGGTATCGAGACCAAGGGCGGCATCATGACCAAGCTGATCGAGCGCAACACCACGATCCCGACCAAGCGGTCCGAGATCTTCACCACGGCCGAGGACAACCAGCCGTCCGTGCAGATCCAGGTCTACCAGGGCGAGCGCGAGATCGCGGCGTACAACAAGAAGCTCGGCATGTTCGAGCTGACCGGCCTGCCGCCGGCCCCCCGTGGCCTGCCCCAGATCGAGGTCACCTTCGACATCGACGCCAACGGCATCATGCACGTCGGTGCCAAGGACCTCGGCACCGGCAAGGAGCAGCGGATGACCGTCACCGGCGGCTCCGCGCTGCCGAAGGACGACATCGAGCGCATGATGCGCGAGGCCGAGCAGTACGCCGAGGAGGACCACAAGCGCCGCGAGGCCGTGGAGACCCGGAACCAGGGCGAGCAGCTGGTCTACTCGACCGAGAAGTTCATCGCGGACAACTCCGACAAGCTCCCCGAGGACGTCAAGACCGAGGTCGAGACGGCGATCACCGAGCTCAAGGAGAAGCTGAAGGGCGAGGACATCGCGGCCATCCGCGAGGCCACCGAGAAGGTGTCCACCACCGCCCAGAAGCTCGGCACCGCGCTGTACGCGAACGCCGACGCCGCAGGCGCCGCCCCGGCCGGTGACGCCCCGCACGACGCCAAGCCCGAGGACGACGTGGTCGACGCCGAGATCGTGGACGACGAGAAGCCCAAGGGTGGTGCGGCATGACGGAGAAGCCGCAGGGCGACAAGCCCGGCGACGACTCCACCGCTGAAGAGGCCGTCCTGAAGGCCGCCGAAGAGGCGGTCGCAGGCGGAGCTTCGGAGGAGCTCGCCGCCGCGCAGCGTGAGCTGGCCGAACGTACGGCCGACTTGCAGCGCCTCCAGGCCGAGTACCAGAACTACCGCAAGCGGGTCGAGCGCGACCGGCTCACGGTCCGTGAGATCGCGGTCTCCAACATCCTGGAGTCCCTGATCCCGGTGCTGGACGACATCGGCCGGGCCCGTGAGCACGGCGAGGTGACGGGCGGCTTCAAGTCGGTCTCCGACAACCTGGAGACGGTCGTCGCCAAGCTGGGCCTGCAGCAGTTCGGCAAGGAGGGCGAGCCCTTCGACCCGACGCTGCACGAGGCGCTGATGCACAGCTACTCCTCGGACGTCACCGAGGACACCTGTGTCCAGATCCTCCAGCCCGGCTACCGCATCGGCGAGCGGATCATCCGCCCGGCGATGGTCGCGGTGGCCGAACCGCAGCCCGGCACCCAGACCACGGGTACCCCGGATGCGGAGACACCCGGCCCGGACGCAGCCGACAAGGCTGACGGTTCGGCCGAAAGCTGACACTCTGTGCGCTGCGGAGTCGTACGTCGTCCGGTACGACGCACGGCTCCGCAGCGCCGTATGCAGTGCCAGAACGCAGCCAGACGCAGTGCCAGCTGCAGTGCCAGATGGACGCAGCGTCATTTGCACGCAGTGCCAGCTGTACGCAGTGCCATTTGCAGCGACACGTTTAGGGCAGATTTCGGGAGGTTGGGGCAGCCATGAGCGCCAAGGACTACGTGGAGAAGGACTACTACAAGGTCCTCGGTGTACCCAAGGACGCCACCACCGCCGAGATCAAGAAGACGTACCGGAAGCTGGCCCGCGAGTTCCACCCGGACGCCAACAAGGGTGACGCCAAGGCGGAGGACCGCTTCAAGGACATCTCCGAGGCGTACGACGTCCTCTCGGACGACAAGCGCCGCAAGGAGTACGACGAGGCCCGCAGCCTCTTCGGCGCCGGCGGGTACCGGGCCGGTGGCCCGGCCGGCGGTGGCAGCTTCGACTTCGGCGACCTGTTCAACAGCGCCCCCGGCGGGGGCGGCGGCGGCATCGGTGACGTGTTCGGCGGCCTCTTCAACCGGGGCACCCGGCAGGCCCAGCCGCGTCGGGGCGCCGACGTCGAGACCGAGGTGACGCTCGCCTTCGAGGAGGCGGTGGACGGCGCGACCGTCCCGCTCCGGATGACCAGCCAGGCCCCCTGCCGGGTCTGCAGCGGCACCGGCGCCAAGGCCGGCACCACCCCCCGGGTCTGCCCGACCTGCGTGGGCGCGGGCACCGTCAGCCGGGGCCAGGGCGCCTTCGCGCTCTCCGAGCCCTGTCGCGACTGCAAGGGCCGGGGCATGCTGGTCGACGACCCGTGCACCGTCTGCCACGGCAGCGGCCGGGCCAGCTCGGCCCGCACCATGCAGGTCCGCATCCCGGCCGGGGTCCAGCACGACCAGCGGATCCGGCTCAAGGGCAAGGGCGCGCAGGGCGAGCGCGGCGGCCAGCCGGGCGATCTCTACGTCACCGTGCACGTCGACGCGCACCCGGTCTTCGGCCGCAAGGGCGACAATCTGACGGTCACCGTGCCGGTGTCCTTCCCCGAAGCGGCGTTGGGCGGCACCATCGAGGTGCCGACGCTCGGCGGTCCGCCGGTAAAGCTCAAGCTGCCGGCCGGCAGCGCCAACGGGCTCACCCTGCGGGCCCGGGGCAAGGGCGCCACCCGCAAGGACGGCACCCGCGGGGACCTGCTGGTCACTGTGGAGGTCGTGGTCCCGAAGCTCGTCGAAGGCGACGCGCTGACGGCCCTGGAGCAGTACCGCGAGGCCACCGCCTCGGACGACCCGCGAGCCGCCCTCTTCCGGGCGACGGAGGGAGCGTGACCCGATGATGAACCAGGAACCCATCGGCCCCGGCCTCGGTGAGGGCCTCCCGGGCGGCCGCCGCCCCACCAGGGGCAGCGGCCCCGCAGGACGGGTCAACTACGTGCTGACCGAGGAGACACCGGTCTACGTCATCTCGGTCGCCGCCGAGCTGTCGGGGCTGCACCCGCAGACCCTGCGTCAGTACGACCGCCTCGGTCTGGTCTGCCCGGACCGCACGGCGGGCCGTGGCCGCCGGTACTCCGCCCGGGACATCCAGCAGCTCCGCGAGGTGCAGCGGCTCTCCCAGGACGAGGGCATCAACCTGGCCGGCATCAAGCGGATCATCGAACTGGAGAACCAGGTCGCCGCGCTCCAGTCCCGGGTGGGCGAGTTGGCCGACTCGCTGGAGGGCGCGGCCAGCGCGCTCCAGCAGCGTGAGGCCGCCGTGCACGCCTCGTACCGCCGCGACCTGGTCCCGTACCAGCAGGTCCAGCAGTCCAGCGCGCTGGTGGTCTGGCGCCCCAAGCGCTAGCGTCGCCCGCCCGGGCCGTCGGTCCCCCACCCGGGGGGTACCGACGGCAGCCGTCCGGTGCGAGAGTGCATCCGGTACGGCCGTTGCGGGGTGCGCCCGGTCCTGGGGTCCGCCCGGCACGGGAGCGCAAGAGGTCAGGCCGCGCATGACGAGTTGACCGGCAACTTCGCCCGGACCCACGCCGATTACGATCTCCGGTGGGGGCGGGCGCAGTCCGCTCGGTGCAGCGGTCCAGCGAACGGCGAGGAGTCGCAGATGAGTGCCGAGGCCAGGCCAGAAGCCGACGGCGACGAGGACGGAGCCCTGTCTCCCGAAGCCAAATCGCTCTACCTGCGCGCCCTGCGCTCGGAGGGCAGACTCACCGACGTGGACGGCCGGGCGCTCGGCTCGGACGCCCAGTGCGGGCCGCTGGAGGAGCTCCTCGAGCTCGGCCTGCTCAACCCCGAGGTCGGCCCGCCGGGGACTTTCGCCATCAAGGATCCCCGGCAGCTCGCCGAGTCCCTGTCGAACGGCATGCAACTGCAGGCGACCGAACTCCTGCTCCGGTCGATCGCGCTCTCTTCCTCGCTGCACGTACTCGGCCAGGAATACCAGACTCATATCACCCAGCCCGAACCGGGCGGATCAATTGAGTACGTCCAGGGCAGAGGGACGATTAATCAGCAAGTGGCCACTCTTCTCGAGGGTTGTTCGGAGGAGATGCTGACCGCCCAACCCGGTGGCGGACGAGGTACCGAGGCATTGAAGATTGCCATTGACCGGGACATGAAGTTCGTACAGCGCGGCGGCACAATACGGACGATTTACCAGCCGAGCGCCCGTTACTCCGCGCCGACCATCGAGTACGTGGAGGAAGTGACACAGGAAGGCTGCCAGGTGAGAACCCTGGATGAAGCTTTCTCCAAGCTCATCGTGCTGGACCGCAAGGTCGCCGTCGTCACCGTGGGTGGCGAGGACAACCGGGACCGCGCCGCTTTCATCCGGGACGAGGCGGTACTCAGTTACATCATCGGCGTGTTCGACAACCAGTGGGAGCGCGCGATCCCATTCACCGGCGGGCACGAAATACCCCGCCAGGTGGTGTCCAGCATGCGACGGCAGATCGTGCGCATGATGCTTCAGGGCGTGGGGCACCGGACCATCGCCCGCAGACTCGGGCTGAGTGAACGCACCCTCGCCCGGCACATCGCCGAACTCCGCGAGGAGCACGGCGTGGAGACGCTGTTCCAGCTCGGCTGGAAACTGGCCGAACAACTGGAAGGGCCGACGCCCCTTGAGGCCCCGGCCCTTCCAAAAGATCCGCTTGATCCGCTGGACTCCTACCAGTGACTGTCCTGAGCCACCGCGGCGGCAGTCGACGAGTTGAGGGACCAGTGAGAGTCCGCCATCGCCGGGCCGGCTCCGAGGAGCATCGCGATGCCCAGGAGGAGCGCAGAGACAACGATGCGGCGAGCCTTCAGCACGACATCACTCCTTTCAAGACAGGCTACTGCGAACACCGAACCCCCGATGCGATGGTCGCACTAATAGGTCCACATGATGACTCATCGGGTGCCGTCGTGTCACTCCCCCCAGCATGAGGCGCACTTGACTTCGCGGGCGACCGAGCCCGATGTGGCCCACGGCACATCCGTCATCCGTTAACGACACGCACCCGAACTGCTGAAATGTCCATGGCGGAATCCCGATGTTGCCGCTATGGGCAGACGTGTCATATCGCTGCCATGCAGCCAGATGACACCGTGCGCCAGTGGACGGCCGGACAGGCCGCGTTGGACGATCACCTTGCAACCGGAAGCGGTCGAAGTGGTACCTGGACTCAGGAACCCATTTCCACCACTCACCTGTTGCCTGGTGAGGACTGGTGCTCCGTACCCCCCGGCACGGCAGAACCAGCCGTTCAACGCGATCATCCAGGAAACCACCGCACGCCCACTGGGGCCGCAGACTCACCCCAGTCGGCCACCACATCCCCCGGAGTCGACATGAGTGAGCCCTACCTGCGCAACCGCGCCGTCCAGACCCCCGAGGGACGGCGGGCACGGGTGTTCCTGGCCGCGCCGCTCATGCGGCTGACCGGACCTGCCGACAGCGTGGTGACGCTGGCCAGCCGTACCCGGCTGACCACCCTCCGCTCCACGCTGCTGCGCAGCGGCGCCGCCGTCTACAGCGCTCACCACAGCGACGCCTGGTCGGTGGCCGGCCGGGCGCCCGAGCCCCGGGTTCCGTCCGACTTCCGCGCCCTGCAGACCGCCGACCTGGTCTTCGCCTACGTCGGGGCGCCGCTCTCGGCCGGCGTCAGCCTGGAACTCGGCTGGGCCTCCGCGCTGCGCAAGCCGGTGGTGCTGCTGGTGGACGAGGCGATCACGCACAACCCGCTGATAGCCACCATCGAGCAGGTCGCCCCCGTGCTGCCGCTGGTCTTCGACGACACCTGGTCGCAGGAGGCCCTGCACCACACCGTGGAGACCGCGCTCGACTGGGCCGGCATGGCCCTGTCGCTGCGCGAGGGCTTCTGGACGGCGCCGGGCGAGCAGTTCCCGATCCCCCGTCAGCAGCCGCCGGCCTCCTACGGCTACTACTCCCCCGAGGTCGCCACCGGCTGACCCGGAGGATGCCGCCGCGTCTTCGGTCGTATTTCCAGCCACGCCCTCACTCACGTGTCGGGTCACGACTTCGGTCACATCCTCAGTCACGTCGGCCACCCCGCATCAGCCAGCCCAGCTGGAACAGCGTCTGAGCGCCGTACCTGTCCCGCAGTCGCGAGATGTGTGCCGCCACCGTCCGTTCGCTGAGGCCGAGCCTGCTCGCCACCCCGCGTTGGGTGAGCCCGGTGGCGAGCAGCCGGCTCACCCGGTCGGCGACGGACGGCCCGTCGCCCTGCGGGTCGGGCGCGCCCCACTGGACGGCGTCCGCCCGGGCCCAGTCCCGTTGGAAGACCGCGACCATGAAGGCGACCGTCGCCGGCTCCGTGGTGAAGAGGGCCTGACTGTGATCGCCGGCGGTGGCCACCACGGCGGTCGAACGATCGAAGATCATCATCCGCTCGAAGGGCTCGTCCAGGATTCGTACCTGGGCACCGTGTGCGGTGACTTCGGCCGCGCAGCGGACGGTGGCGGGCTGCTGGAGCGTGACGGGCTGGTAGAGCGTCCGGATCCGCCCGCCCCGCTCCAGCAGCGGCATGCCCTGGCTGGCTGCCTGATCCATCACGTCGGCGGGGCGCCGGCCCGGCTGGGCGGCGAGCGCCTCCTCCCGGCAGTCGGAGAGGAGTTCGACGATCCGGTGCTGGATGTTCTGGTAACCCTCGATCCGGGTCTCCTCGCCACCCTGCTCCGCCCGCCGGTGCGCCGAGTCGTACGCCTTGGTGAGGCCGTCCAAGGTGCCGGGCAGCTCTTCGGCCCGGAGCAGCAGACGGGTGGCCTCGGAACGGAGTTCAGCGCTGACCTGGCTGACCAGACCACGCGGACTCACCACCGTATAGACGCTGTCCACCTGGTTCGCCAGCAGCAGCCCCATGCCGACGAGTTGGCTGATCGAGTGGTGGTCGGCCCGGGTGACCTCGTAGAAGGGCAGTCGGCCGCCCCGGGCGAGGATGGCGAGGTAGAGCTGCCGGGCGGCCTCGTCGGGCAGGCTGGTGTCACGGCCTGTCAGCAGATCCGCAGCCACTTCGCGCCCCCTCCCCGATCCGCACGATCTGACGTGTCTACACCATCGCAGTGTGACGAACGGGGATCAAGTAGCGCCGACTGCAGGTTTCCGCAACTGCGAATACCTGCAGTCGCTTCTCCGGCAGACACCCGATCAGTGGTGCTCCGGGTGCCTAACTGCCCAGCAGCCGACCGCTGATCAGCCCCGAGACGGTCCGCACCGCCGCAGTCGCCCAGGTGGCGAGCAGCAGGGCGAACAGCGCCACGGCGAGCGCGGTGAAGCCTCCGAAGCCGGTGTGCCGGGCCAGCCCGGCGGAGCCGGTGACCATGGTGCCGACCGGGAAGGTGAAGGCCCACCAGGTCATCGCGAAGGGCATCTCCGCCCGTAGGGCCCGCAGGTTGGCCGCGCCGGCGACCAGCAGCCAGAGCAGCGCGAACCCCATCGCCGCAAGGCCGTACAGCACGGCGGCGGCCAGCGCCGCCCCGGCCGCGCCGGGCAGCACCGACTTGGTCGCGTCGGCGAGTTGGTTGACGGCGGTGGTGGACTGGCCGAGCGGTCCGAGCACCAGGAAGAGCGACGGGGTGAGCACCAGGGCGGGCAGCTTGCTGTGCAGCAGACCGGTCAGCACCACCGGTAGCAGCACCAGGGTGGCCAGCATCCCGGCGCCCAGCAGCAGGCAGCAGCCGTACAGCATCGCGGCCTGCCACTGCCCCGGCAGGTGCGGGATCAGCGCGGGGCCCAGCGCGCCCGCGACCACCGGCGCGACGACGGGGAGCAGCCAGGTCGGGTTGGCCTCCAGCGGCGAGACCCGGTGCCGGCTGATCATCAGGTACGGGATTCCGGCGGCCACCGCGACGGCGTACAGCGCGCCGGTCCCCCAGAGCACCAGGTCGATCGCCACGGCGGGCCCGGTGCCGATCACCCGGGAGCCGACCGCCAGCGTGCCGAACCCGACCGCGAGCAGCGCCATCGGCGGACAGCCGTAGAACACGGCGGTGGCCGGGTCGTCCAGCAGCTGGGTGCGGGCGGTGGCCCGGTGCCGGGTGAGGTGCACGGCCCGGCCGGCGATCAGCAGGACGAGCGCGGCGGCGGCCAGCGCCCAGACCAGTTCGGCGAACCCGATCAGCCCGGGCAGCCGGACGGGGAGGGCCGCCGCGCCGTTGGCGACGATCGCGGTGCCCATGACGGCGGCGTACCAGTTCGGGCCGAGGCGCCGGAGGTCGAGCCGGTACGCGGTCGTGACCTGCGGGTTCGTGGTGGGTGCGGTGATGACGGCCATGACTCCACCCTGCCCGGCGCGGCTGTCCGCCGGTAGCGTGCTCCGCCCTATGAGGACATAGCCTGAACCTATGACCGACCCGTTCCACCCCCTCTCCCCCCACGTCCCCGAACTCGGCGCGCTGGAGCTGCTGGTCGCGGTGGCCAGGCTGGGCAGCGTCGGGCGGGCGGCGGCCGCGCTGGGGGTGAGCCAGCCCGCCGCCAGCGCCCGGATCAAGGGGATGGAGCAGCAGATCGGGGTCGCCCTGCTGGACCGGTCGCCGCGCGGCTCCCGCCCGACCGAGGCCGGGCGACTGGTGGTCGACTGGGCGCGCACCGTGGTCGAGGCGGCGCGGTTGCTGGACGCCGGGATCGGCGCGCTGCGGGAGCACCGCGACGCGCGGCTGCGGGTGGTCGCCAGCCTGACGGTCGCCGAGTACCTGATGCCGGGCTGGCTGCTGGCCCTGAACGAGAGCAGCCCGGACACGGCCGTCACCCTGCGCACCGCGAACTCCGCCGACGTCGCCACCCACGTGCTGGCGGGCGAGGCGGACCTCGGATTCATCGAGGGCCCGAACACCCCGCCCGGGCTCGACGGCGTGGCGGTGGGCGCCGACCGGCTGGTGGTCGTGGTCGGGCCCACCCACCCCTGGGCCCGGCGCCGCACCCCGCTCACCGGCCCCGAGCTGGCCGGCACCGCGCTGGTGCTGCGCGAGCCGGGTTCCGGCACCCGCGAGGTGCTGGACCAGGCCCTCGCCCCGTACGGCGGCACGGCCGCCCCCCGGCTCGTGCTGGCCTCCTCGACCGCGCTCAAGGCGGCCGCCATGACGGGCTCCGGTCCGGTCTGCCTGAGCGAGCTCACCGTGGTCGAGGAGTTGGCGACCGGCCGCCTGGTCGAGGTACCGCTGGACGGTCTCGACCTGCACCGGCCGCTGCGGGCCGTCTGGCCCGCCGGGCAGCGGCCCACCGGACCGGCCCGGGAGCTGCTCGGTCTCACCCGGAAACGACTTCCCCAGTAATTCGCCCAATGAGCTACCCGATGAACCGCACAATGAGTCACTCGAAACTTGAGCGTGATCGACTCAACTTACTGCATACTGGATGAAGCAGGAGCAGTCTCCCAGAGGAAGGCACACCAGCAGTGGACGCCAGCAAGTTCACCAGCAAGACGCAGGACGCCCTGTCCGCCGCGATCCGGCAGGCCAGCGCCGCAGGAAACCCGGACGTCAAGCCGGTGCACATCCTGCTGGCCCTGCTGGAGCAACCGGAGGGCATCACCCGCCCGCTGCTCGAAGCGGTCGGCGCGGACGTCGCCGCCGTGACGGCCGCCGCCCGCCGGCAGCTCACCGGGCTGCCCGCCGCCCAGGGCTCGACGGTCGCCGCGCCGCAGCTCGCCCGCGACACCATGGCCGTGCTGGCCGAGGCGGGCAAGCGCGCCGACGACCTGGACGACCAGTACCTCTCCACCGAGCACCTGCTGGTCGGCCTGGCCGCCGAGGGCGGTGCGGTCGCCGAGCTGCTCGCGCAGCACGGCGCCACCCCCAAGGCGCTGCTGGCCGCCTTCAGGGACGTCCGGGGCAGCGCCCGCGTCACCTCCCCCGACCCGGAGGGCACGTACAAGGCGCTGGAGAAGTACGGCTCCGACCTCACCCAGGCCGCCCGGGACGGCAAGCTCGACCCGGTGATCGGGCGGGACCAGGAGATCCGCCGGGTGGTCCAGGTGCTCTCCCGCCGGACGAAGAACAACCCGGTGCTGATCGGCGACCCGGGCGTCGGCAAGACGGCCGTGGTCGAGGGCCTGGCGCAGCGCATCGTCGCGGGCGACGTGCCCACCTCGCTGCGCGGCAAGCGGCTGGTCGCGCTCGACCTGAGCGCGATGGTCGCCGGGGCGAAGTACCGGGGTGAGTTCGAGGAGCGGCTGAAGGCCGTCCTGAACGACATCAAGTCCAGCGACGGCCAGGTCATCACCTTCATCGACGAGCTGCACACCATGGTCGGCGCGGGCGCCGGCGGCGACTCCGCGATGGACGCGGGCAACATGCTCAAGCCGATGCTGGCCCGGGGCGAGCTGCGGATGGTCGGCGCCACCACGCTGGACGAGTACCGCGAACGGATCGAGAAGGACCCGGCGTTGGAGCGCCGCTTCCAGCAGGTGCTGGTCGGCGAGCCGAGCGTCGAGGACACCATCGCCATCCTGCGCGGACTCAAGGGACGGTACGAGGCGCACCACAAGGTGCAGATCTCGGACGCCGCCCTGGTCGCCGCCGCCACCCTCTCCAACCGGTACATCACCTCGCGCTTCCTCCCCGACAAGGCGATCGACCTGGTCGACGAGTCCGCCTCCCGGCTGCGGATGGAGATCGACTCGTCCCCCGTCGAGATCGACGAACTCCAGCGCGCCGTCGACCGGTTGCGGATGGAGGAGCTGGCCCTGGAGAAGGAGTCCGACCCGGCCTCCGTCGACCGGCTGGCCAAACTCCGCCGCGATCTGGCCGACAAGCAGGAGCAGTTGAACGGCCTGAACGCCCGCTGGGAGCAGGAGAAGAAGAGCCTGAACCGGGTCGGCGAGGTCAAGGAGCGCCTCGACGAACTGCAGGGCACCCTCGAACGCGCCCAGCGGGACGGCGACTTCGAGCGCGCCTCGAAGCTGATGTACGCCGAGATCCCGGCTGCCGAACGGGAGTTGGCCGAGGCGCAGCAGCGCGCGGCCGACGAGGACGCCAGCGAGTCGATGGTCAAGGAGGAGGTCGGCCCGGACGACATCGCCGACGTGGTCAGCTCCTGGACGGGCATCCCGGCCGGCCGGCTGCTGGAGGGCGAGAGCGCCAAGCTGCTGCGGATGGAGGAGGAGCTCGGCAGGCGGCTGATCGGCCAGTCCGAGGCCGTCCAGGCCGTCTCGGACGCGGTGCGCCGCACCCGCTCCGGCATCGCCGACCCGGACCGCCCGACCGGCTCGTTCCTCTTCCTCGGCCCGACGGGCGTCGGCAAGACCGAACTCGCCAAGGCCCTGGCCGACTTCCTCTTCGACGACGAGCGGGCGATGGTCCGGATCGACATGAGCGAGTACGGCGAGAAGCACTCCGTCTCCCGCCTGGTCGGCGCCCCGCCCGGGTACGTCGGGTACGAGGAGGGCGGCCAGCTCACCGAGGCGGTCCGGCGCCGCCCGTACAGCGTCGTCCTGCTGGACGAGGTGGAGAAGGCCCACCCCGAGGTCTTCGACGTGCTGCTCCAGGTGCTGGACGACGGCCGCCTCACCGACGGCCAGGGCCGGACGGTCGACTTCCGCAACGCGATCCTGATCCTCACCTCCAACCTCGGCTCGCACTTCCTGATCGACCCGAACACCAGCCCCGAGCGGAAGAAGGAACTGGTGCTGGAGACGGTCCGCAGCTCCTTCAAACCCGAGTTCCTCAACCGCCTCGACGACATCGTGGTCTTCGAGCCGCTGGGCATGGCCGAGCTGAGCCGGATCGTGGACCTGCAGGTCGCCCGGTTGGCGGAGCGCCTGCGCGACCGCCGGCTCACCCTGGACGTCACCCCGGCGGCCCGTGACTGGCTCGCACTGACCGGCTACGACCCGGCGTACGGGGCCCGGCCGCTGCGGCGGCTGGTGCAGTCCGCGATCGGCGACCAGCTGGCCAAGGCGATCCTCTCCGGCACCGTCCGCGACGGGGACACCGTGGTGGTCGAGCGCGACGAGGCGGCCGACCGGCTGACGGTGCGGTCGGCGGCTACGACCTCGCTGGTCAAGTGACCGGGTCAAGTGATCGCCAGATGATTTTCAGGTGACCACAGGGGTTCCCAAAGCGGCTGGTACCGGATCTTCCGGGCGCCCGCCGGGGAGCCCCTGTGAGCTGGGCTCCGGATGAGGCAGGATGGAGACCTGGAAGGGCGGCCCCTCAGTCCCAGCCACCCTTGTGCACTGAGAATCAGAAGGACCTCCCAATGAGCATCGACCCGTCGTCCATCCCCTCCTTCGGCTCGCCGCAGCCCCCCCAGGGCGGTCAGCCCGGTGGCGGACCGGCCGGCCCGCCGCCCGTGGTCGTACCGGACCAGGCCCTGGTGGGCCAGCTGCTCGACCAGATGCAGCTCAAGCACCTCGTGGACGACGAGGGCGACCTCACCGCTCCCTGGGACGGCTTCCGCGTCTACTACATGTTCCGCGGCGAGCAGAAGGAGCTCTTCGCGGTCCGCGCCTTCTACGACCGCGCGTACCCGCTCGAGGACAAGCACGAGATCCTCGACCTGATCGACGAGTGGAACCGCGAGACCCTCTGGCCGAAGGTCTACACCCACACGCACGAGGACGGCGTGGTCCGCCTGATCGGCGAGTCCCAGATGATCATCGGGACGGGCGTCAACCTCGACTACTTCGTCACCACCACCGCCAACTGGACTCAGGCCGCCGTCGGCTTCGAGCAGTGGATCGTCGAGCGCCTCGGCCTCCAGAAGGAGATCGAGGGCGAGCCCGGCCAGCCCGAGGACGGCACCCCCGACGAGGGCTGACTTCCCCCCGGCACACCACGACGCCCGCCCCGCCACCTCCTGGCGGGGCGGGCGTTCGTGCAACGACGGGGCTTGTCCCGACTCCCCCTGTGCCAAGAAGATGAGATCCACTTCCGATCCACTTCCAACCACGAGGAGCAGGCATGGGTACGAGGCCGCTGTTGAACCGCCGACTGGACGGACTCGGGACGACGATCTTCGCCGAGATGTCCGCCCTCGCCACCGCGACGGGCTCGATCAACCTCGGACAGGGCTTCCCCGACACCGACGGGCCGCGCGAGATCGCCCAGGCCGCCGCCGACGCGGTGCTCAGCGGCCGGGGCAACCAGTACCCGCCCGGCCCCGGCATCCCCGAGCTGCGCACTGCCGTCGCCGAGCACCAGCAGCGCTTCTACGGCCTCACGTACGACCCCGACACCGAGGTCCTGGTCACCGCAGGAGCCACCGAGGCCATCGCCGCCGCGCTGCTCGCGCTCCTGGAGCCCGGCGACGAGGTGATCGCCTTCGAGCCGTTCTACGACTCCTACGCCGCCTGCATCGCGATGGCCGGCGCCACCCGGGTACCGCTGACGCTCCGCCGGCCCACCTTCCGCCCGGACCTGGACGAGCTGCGCTCCCTGATCACCCCGCGCACCCGGCTGCTGCTGATCAACACCCCGCACAACCCCACCGGCCTGGTCCTCACCCCCGCCGAGCTGGCCACGATCGCCGAACTCGCCGTCGAACACGACCTGCTGGTGATCGCCGACGAGGTCTACGAACACCTGGTCTTCAGCGGCGCCCACCACCCCATCGCCGCCCTGCCCGGCATGCGCGAGCGGACGGTCTCGATCTCCTCCGCCGGAAAGACCTTCTCCTTCACCGGCTGGAAGGTCGGCTGGGTCACCGCCGCCGCCCCGCTGGTCGCGGCCGTCCGCACGGCCAAGCAGTACCTGACGTACGTCTCCGCCGGCCCGTTCCAGTACGCCGTCGCCGAGGCGCTGCGCCTGCCGGACAGCTACTTCGAGACGTTCCGCACCGACCTCGCCCGCAAGCGCGACCTCCTCTCGGACGGCCTGACGGCAGCCGGTTTCGAGGTCTTCCGCCCTCAGGGCACGTACTTCATCACCACCGACATCACCCCGCTCGGCGAGAAGGACGGCCTGGAGTTCTGCCGTTCTCTCCCGGAGCGCTGCGGCGTGGTGGCCATCCCCAACGTGGTCTTCTACGACAACACCGACGCCGGCCGCAGCCTCATCCGCTTCACCTTCTGCAAGCGGGACGATGTGCTCAGCGAGGCGGTGGCGCGCCTGCGGCAGCTCTGACCGGACCAGGCGGGACCCGGCGGGACCGCTGTCGCGGAGCGTGAACCGCTGGCGCCCGGCCGGCCACGGCGGCGGCCGTCGGCTCAGCTCCAGCCCGGGGCCGGTGGCAGTGGCCAGTTGGGCGGGTCCGGCAGTGAGTGGCCGCCGGATGTGGGCGGCGCGTCGGCGGTGCGGCCGCTGAGCCAGCCGAGGACGGCGTGACCGGGGCCGACGACGTCGGGGCCGGTCGGGGAGACCGTCCAGGTGCGGCCCAGGTCGACGGCTTCGACCCGGGCGACGGGGAAGTCGCGCGCGGCCAGGGCGCCGAGGGTGTCGTCCAGCGCCCAGGTCACGTACGCGGGGGGCCAGTCGGCCGGGCGGTAGCCGACGTTCAGGTCGACGTGGTGGGTTTCGAGCTCGCGCCAGCAGCGGTGGAGGGTGTACCAGGCCGGGTGCCGCCAGCCGGCCAGCGCCGTGACCAGGGTGTCCCAGCGTTCGGCGGGCATCGACGCGGCGGCTTCGGCCAGGCGGGCGAGCCGGGTGCGCAGGTCGGCGGCGAGTGCGGTGGCGAGTGCGGTGGCGAGTGCGGTGGCGAGTTCGGTGGCGACTGCGGCGGCGGGGCGTTCGGTGCCGGGCCTCGGGCCGGGTTCGGCGCCGGTACGGGCCACGGCCAGCAGCCACAGGTAGGCGTCGACGCTGCGCGCGAGGTGGGTGACGACGTCGCCACGGTTCCAGCCGGCCAGGGCCGAGGGCGCGCACACCTCCGGGTCGGTCAGTGCCGCGAGGGTGGCGTCCAGCCGGGCGCCGGAACGGTGGACTTCCTCGATGATCTCGATCACGTCCGTACTGTAACGGCGAGTTGGCGGCGAGCCGGCGACCAGGTCCGGCCACCGGTCGGCCTAAGGACGGCCCCTCAGCAGCTCGCCGACGGCGGCGATGCCTGCCGTGACGGCGCGTTCGCCGACGTTGCCGAAGCCCAGGACCAGCTGTGGTGGCGAGGTCGCGTGCGAGGAGCGGCAGGTACTCATTCCGTACAGGCCGACCGACCGGGCGCGGGCGGCGGCGATGACCTCCTGCTCGTCGGCCGATCCGTCGAGATGGGCGACCGCGTGAAAGCCGGCCGCCAGGCCGGTCACCCTGGCCTCGGGGGCGTGTTCGGCGAGCGCCGCCACCAGGGCGGTGCGCCGCGCCGCATAGGTCGTGCGCATCCGACGCAGGTGCCGGTCGAAGCGGCCGGACTCGATCAGTCTCGCGAGGGCGAGCTGGTCGAGCGTGGGCGACCCACGGTCCGTCAGCTGCTTCTGCTCGATGATCTGCCCGGCGAGCGCGGGCGGGCAGATCATCCACCCGATCCGCAGCGCGGGTGCGAGGGACTTGCTGACGGTGCCTATGGAGATCACGCGGTCGGCGGCGAGGCCCTGCAGGGCGCCCACCGGGTCCCGGTCGTAGCGGAATTCGGCGTCGTAGTCGTCCTCGATGACGACGGCGTCCCGGCGCCGGGCCCAGTCGATCAGCGCGAGCCGGCGTTCGGGTGCCAGGGCGACACCGGTGGGCCACTGGTGCGCGGGGGTGACGACGACGGCGCGGGCGTCGGTCGCGGCGAGGGCCCGCACGTCGATGCCGTGCTCGTCGACCGGTACGGGGATCACCGACAGGCCGGCCCAGGACGCGGCCGAGGAGATCGTGGCCGGTGAGCCGGGGTCCTCGTACGCCACCGTGCGAACGCCGGTCCGGGCCAGGGCGCGCAGGGCCAGGCCGAGGCCCTGCGCGTAACCGGAGCAGATCACGATCCGTTCCGGGTCGGCCGCGACGGCGCGTACTCGCCGCAGATATCCAGCCACGACCTCGCGCAGTGCCGCACTGCCGCGCGGGTCACCGTAGTCGAGCGCCGCCGTCGGCATGGTGCGGGCCGCCTCGCGGGTCGCCCACAGCCAGTCGGCGAGCGGGAAGGCGCTCAGCTCCGGGACACCCCACTTGAAGTCGGCCACCAGGCGGGCGGGCACGGCGATCGGTGTCGAGGTGGCCGGCGGTACGCCTGCGCCGGCCGCCACCCGGGTGGCGGAGCCGACGCGGGTCACCAGGTACCCCTCGGCCTGGAGTTGGGCATAGCAGTCTTGGACCAGCCCGCGTGACAGTCCGAGCATCCGGGCGAGTTCCCGCGAGGACGGGAGCCGTTCGCCGACCTGCAGCCGACCGGTCCGGATCGCGTCCCGCACCCGGCCTTCCAGCTGCCAGCGCAACGGCTCGCCGCTGTCCCGGTCGATGACCAACAGCAGATCGGGTGACAGACCGGACCAGTCCAGCGGCATGGAATTGGATCTTACCGGCGATCCGCTCGGCCGCTAGCTTCGTCGTGTGACCAGGAGGATCAACTCTCAAGCCCAGGCAGCCGGTTCGCGGCCACTGCTGCTGACGCGGCCGCTGCGCCCGCGCTGGTGTTGACCGCCTCCGGGAGCATGGCGTGGATCACGGCGGCCTGCCTGCTGCGCGGGACCGCCGCGCCGCCGACTCCCGCCGATAGACCCCGTCCGACGTTCCCGACGACGAACTGATCGAATACAGCCACGAGACCGCCCGCCCGGCGCCGGTCTCCCAGAAAAACAGGAGCAGCACATGACCACGACCTCCATGACGGTGGCGATCCTCGGGCCGGGTGGCGTCGGCGGCCTGATCGGCGCGCTGCTCGCCCGCGACGGACACCGCGTCATCTGCCTGGCCGGCGACGAGACCGCCGCCGTGCTGCGCCGCGACGGTCTGCGCGTCGAGAGCGCCCAGTACGGTACCCGTGGCGGAGCCACTAATCGATACTTCACGGCCCCGGTCGAGGCCGACACCGAGCTGCGCGAGCCGGCCGACGTCACCTTCGTGACGGTCAAGCAGACCGCCCTGTCCGCCGCCCTCGACCGCGTACCGCCGCAGGTCCTCGGCGACGGGATCGTGGTACCGCTGCTCAACGGGCTCGACCACGTCGCGGCGCTGCGCCGGCACTATCCGGCCGCCCGGGTCGTGGCCGGCACCATCCGGGTCGAGGCCACCCGCACCTCGCCCGGGCACATCGCGCACACCAGCCCCTTCGCCGCCCTCGAACTGGCCGCCCCGCTCGACGAGTTCGCGTCCCACCTCCGGCGCGCCGGCCTCGACGTGGCCCTGCGCGCCGACGAGACCGCGATGCTCTGGGACAAGCTCTCCTTCCTCGCCCCGTTCGCCCTGCTGACCACGCGTCACCAGACCGCCGTCGGCACCATCCGCGCCGAGCGGCGGTCCGAACTGCTCGCCGTACTCGACGAGATCACCGCCGTGGCCCGCGCCGCAGGCGCACCGGTGACCGCCGAGACCGTGCTCTCCTTCTTCGACCGTGCCCCCGAGGCGATGAAGTCCTCGATGCAGCGCGACGTGGAGGCCGGCCGCCCGATCGAGCTCGACGCAATCGGCGGGGCCGTCCTGCGGGCTGCGGCCACCCATCAGGTCGAGACCCCCGTCACCGCCCGCCTGGTCGCCGAACTGGCTGCCGCCGCAGGCCGGTAGCGACACCAGCCACCCCGGTGTGATCACCACCCGAGTTCAGGAGAGATGATGCAGCACTTCGTCCGGCCCGACGGCACCCCGCCGGTCAACGGCTACAGCCACGCGGTGTCGTTCGGCGGGCCGATGGTCGCCGTCTCCGGGCAGGTCCCGGTGGACGCCCAGGGGCGGCTGGTGGGCGCGGAGGACGCCGAGGCCCAGGTACGGCAGGTCTTCGCGAACCTGGCCACCGCGCTGGCAGCAGCCGGTGCCGGCCTGGAACACGTGGTCAAACTGACGGTGTATCTGACCGACCTGGCCGATCTGGACGCCTTCCGCCTGGTACGCGACGAGTACCTCGACCCGGCCCGCCCACCGGCCTGCTCACTGGTCCAGGTCGCCGGGCTGGTCCATCCCGCCTTCCGGGTCGAGATCGACGCACTCGCGGAACTGCCCGTCTGGGCGTGAGCGCAGCGCAGACTCGCAGTTGAACCGGTCAGGAGACGGTGACGACGACGCTGTGCCACCCCGTGGAGCCGCTGGGATAGGGCGGGGTCGGGGTCTCCGGTTGGACCGTACCGGTGCCGTCGGTGGCGCGGACCTCGATGCGGTGGGTGCCGGGGGCGGCGGTCCAGCCATAGGTCCACTGGCGCCAGACGTCGCTGCCGTCCGCGTCCGCGAGCCGGGCCGGTGTCCAGGCGCCGCCGTCGACCCGGACCTCGACCGCCGCGATGCCCCGGTGGCCGGCCCAGGCGACCCCGGCCACCGTCGTGGGCCCCGCCGGGGGCCGGGCCGCCGGGCCGGGGACGTCGCTACGGGCGGGGGGGGTGAACGGGGCGGAGCGGGGCCCCCCCCCGCGGGCCCCCGAACGGGGGGAGGGCGCGGAGAGGGGCAGCGCCACGGCGA
>NZ_JARXZC010000057.1 GCF_029894335.1 Kitasatospora sp. MAP5-34
GGCTCACCTCATCGACGCTAGAGACCGCCCCGCGCCCCCACAGGACAAAGCCCAGCGAATCACTCCAACGAGGCACCCTCACAAGATCTGCACCCCGGCAAGATCGACTGGCGGGGACACACGCTGGCGACACGCCGTGAGGCTGATCACGGAGCACGTTCGGCGGGTAGGGCAGCTTGATAGCGCAGCGTCGGCCAGCGCGGGCCGTTGCTCGGGAGAGTGGCCGCGGACTGGGAGACGGCGGCTTGCCGGTTGGCCTTGGGTTGTTGGGGTCGTACAACCTGGAGCGCGCGAGGTGTGGTGGCGCCGAGCCTCGGGCCGGTCTTCGGAATTCGCTACGGCGGGCGCCGTGAATTCCGCGAGCTCGTGGGGAATGGGTGATGCCGGGATTTGCACGGCCATTCACTGGCTGGCGTTCGGCCCGGATCGGATTGATTTCGCCCGGCGGTTCATGGCTCCTGTTTGATGAGCTGCTGGGAGATCTGCGGGAATCGCTGGATCCTCGCCCGGAGCGGCGCTACTCTGGAGACATGAACGCCACTCGGACCCTCCGTCAAGCCCCTGAGCTGGGGACCAGCTGGGGACCACACGTCATGCGCGCTGCCGAACGAGGTGCGCGAAACGTGCTCATCTGCACACGTACGACGTGTGTGCGAGCGCATTTCAGGCAGGAATAGGGGAACCCTTCCTGCTGGGGGTCAAGGGGTCGCAGGTTCAAATCCTGTCATCCCGACTTGCATAGCTGCAGGTCGGAGGCCGTTTCCGCGATAGCGGAGGCGGCTTTTTCTGTTGCCGTGTCAGCTGGTGGTCGCATGGTGGTCTCCGGGCCACTTCGGCCAGGAGTCTGATGGTTCGTCATTCCGGCTTGGCTGATGTGCGGGCAGTGGTCGGTGGGCGCGGGGTTGTTGGCGCCAGGGGCGTCGGGCCCGGCAGGCCGGGGAGCCGATGACGGTGCGTTCGGCGGTGTTCAGGATCCAGGCGATGGCGTCGACGGCTGCTCGGACCGCTGCGGGGCTGAGTTCGCTGTAGATGTTCGCGGTGGTGGAGAGTGTGCGGTGGCGCAGGGTCTTGGATACGGCGGGCAGGGGTACGCCTGCGTCCATGGCGAATCCGGCGGACAGGTGTCGCAGGTCGTGCAGGGCGATGCGGGGCACGCCGGCCCGTTTGCAGAGCAGATGGAAGTGCTCGAGCGCGTACTTGGGGTGCAGGGGTCGGTCGTGGCGGTGGAAGACGTAGCCGCCGGCCGGGTTGATCTGGCCGAACACGCGGGTTCCGGCCCGGTCGTCGATTGCGGTGGCGACTCGGTCGGACAGGGCGACCCAGGCGCGGCTGCCCTTGGTTTTGGGGGTGGTGAGCTGGAGCTGGTTGTTGTCGACGGCGGACAGGGTGGCCCGGATGAAGACGATGCGCTCATCGCGGTGAACGTCGTCCCAGCGCAGGGCGAGGGCTTCGCCCTTGCGCATCCCGGTGCCGATCATCAGCTCGGCCAGGTCGGCGAACATCGGGTCGGTGGTGTGGGTGAAGCGCAGGAAGCGGGCGGCTTCCTTGGCCGTCCACAGGTGTCGTTCAGCTGAGCGGGGCCGGGGGATCAGTGTCGGTTGGGCGGGGTTGTGGCCGAGTCGGTGGCGGGTGACCGCCTCGCCCAGGGCGCTGGAAAGCGTGGCCATGATCCGGTGGACGGTGACCTTGCCGCGGCCGTGGTGGAGCTGGGCGGTGACGAAGGCGTGCAGGTGCTTGTAGTCGAGGTCGTCGAGGGGGACGTCGCCGATGGCGGGGATGAGGTCGCGCTCCACGTAGGTGCGGTAGCGGGCCATGGTGGTGGGCTTGAGGACCAGACTCTTGGCTTCGAGCCAGCGCACAGGCACTGGGCGGTGCTCTCTCTCAGGTCGGCGGTGAAGCCGGCGTCCAGCGCCTGGGTGACGTGGCGCAGCGCGATGCGGGCTTCGACTTCGTCGCGGAAGCCGCCGCGCCGCACGGTGTGGCGGTGCCCGTTGGTGGAGGGGCCGTCGACGGCGAACGCCCAGCTTCCGTGGTCCGGGTCGGTGGCAAGGAGCAGGCAGTGGGTGCCGAGCTGCTTTCGCTGGTCGTCGCGGCAGCCGCAAGCGGCGGTAGACGCGTCCGCGGTCGGTAAGCGGGGGCCATGGTGATCACCTCCGGGAACGGAGTCGGTTCCTCTCCCAGTTTCGACCTGGACGGACACGACCACCACGCGACCACCCAGCGGCCACGCCATGGCTGACCTGCGCTGCTCCCTTGTTCAATGCTCAAGTCGGCCACCGTCTGCTACTGGGCGTGACTGAGCGCTCATAGCAGCGGTTGGCGTTGGCGACTCTGGTGAGCGGTATGGAATATGGCGACCGGGCATCACCCTGGTCGGGGGTTTGCGGTGATCTTCAGGTGTCCGTGGCAGCGGTCGCTCGCTTGGTCAGTCGGTCGCGATTCTGCGCGGCGATGGCGCGGACGAGCGTGGCGAACTGTGCGCGGCTGTGATGCTGGTGCCGCTCGGCGATCTCGTCCTCCGATTCCTCCTCGTCGTCCGGATCCTCTTCGTCCTCCTCGTCGAGCTCGGCGTACTCGTCGTGGAGGAGCCAGCAGCCGTTGATGCCGGCGAGGAGGTCTTCGAGCAGGTCCCGCGGGCGGGCCGGCGCGGGTCCAGCGGGGTCAGGCGGATGCCGGGGAGCACCGCGTCCTGCTCCGAATCGCCGTCGTCGTACTCGGCGATCGTCTCCTCGGCCTCGTCGAGCTGTTCGCGGAAGGAGGCCGGGTCGGGCAGCACATCGTCCGCGACCCGCATGGCATGGCGAACCAGCCCGGTGACGGCGTCGTAGGGGGAGACACCCTCGTCGAGGAGCTCCAGGACGAGGGTGTGCGTCTGGTGGGGGAGGGCCTCGATGTTGTCCGCCTCCCGCACCACCTCGGCCGCCGGGTACCCGGAGACTTCGGAGACGGCTTTAGCGGCGGCGTAGAGCCAGTGCGCCGCCGCGACCGCCGCAGCGGTCGAGTCGATGTTGGAGAACAGCGCGGTCGGACCGAACGGGTCCTCCTGCAGCAGCCGGTCCGCAGCGGCGACCTGCACCGGGGAGGCACCTTCGCGGCTGAGGAGCACGGCCTGCTGGGCGCGTGCTCTTCACTTGTCAGACCGTCCTGGGGCCGGGGTTCTCTCGGCGTGCGGCGGAGAGCGGCGCAGGGCCGAGGCCCTGGTACGTGGCTGGGAGGTGAGCGGGCCGAGGGCGACGGAGTCGATGGGGGTTCCGGCGGCCAGCCACTCCTCCACGGCGGCGACGTGGACCGCACTGGCAGCGGCTGCGAGCCCCGCATCGCGGGCGGCCAGGGCTCGCCAGATGGCCTCGTGCTCGCGATGTGCCTGCTCACGGGCGGTCGAGTGGCTGGTGCCGCGGACGATGCGCAGCCGCTGTGTGTGGGTGGAGAGGATGCCCAGCAAGGTGGAGAGGACCGGGTTGTCGACCGAGTCGGCGATGGTGCGGTGGAACTCGATGTCGAGCTCGACGAACTCCTCGATCCCGACATCGCCGGCGCACCGGTCGAGGATGTTCCGCAGCGCTTCGAGCTGCTCCCCGGTCAGCCGGCCGGCGGCGAGGGCGGCGGCCTGCGGTTCCAGCAGACCTCTGACCTGGAGGAGCTGGCGAGCGCTGTGGCCGTGGGAGACGTCGGCGGCGAAGGTCATCGCCTCCAGCAGGAGGTGCGGCTCCAGCCCGGAGACGTAGGTGCCGTCGCCCTGCTTGGCGACCAGGATCCGCATGGCGGTGAGGGCTCGGACCGCCTCGCGCAGCGAGCTGCGGGACAGCCCGAGCTGCTCGGAGAGGTCGGCCTCGTTGGGTAGCCGCGTGCCCGGTGGCAGGATGCCGGAGACGATCATCTCCTTGATCCGTTCGATGGCCTGGTCGGTGACCGCCATGCTGTTCGCACCTCCGTGGTGGATCGGACTCGAGGGGCCTCCTCCCGACCTCGACGGGCCCCGGAGGGCCTCAGTGCGGCCTCGGCGGGGCCTCAGCCGGGTCTCAGCGGATTCGTGCGGGTTGCTGAAGCGGCGCGATCAGGTGCCTGACCTGTGCGATCGCGCCGCTTCGGCAATTACCGGGCCTGACCTTCCGTCACTCCTGCTTCTCGCCGGAGGCGAAGCGGGAGATGATCAGGGCGATGATGATGATCGCGCCGTTGAGGAACTGGTTCCACAGCGGCGGTACGCCTGCCAGGGTCATCACGTTGACCACCAGTTGCAGTGTCAGCACGCCGGTGAGGGCGCCGAAGAGGGTGCCGCGGCCTCCGTTGAGGCTCACCCCGCCGATGACGGTGGCGGCGAAGACCTGGAAGATCCAGCCGTTGCCCTGGTCGGCGGAGATGGAGCCGTAGTGGCCGGTGTAGAGGATGCCGGCGAAGGCGGCCAGCACGCCGCCGAGGATCAGCACGGTCCAGGTGATCCGGTCGACCCGGATCCCGGCAGCCCGCGCCGCCTCGGGGTTGCCGCCGATCGCGTACAGCGCCCGGCCGTGCCGCAGCCAGGCCAGCGCCGCGCCGCCGAGGGTGAAAAGCAGCGCGCAGATCCAGATCGCGGCGGGTGCGCCGAGCCAGGAGGCGCTGCCGAGGTAGCTGAAGGAGCCGGGCAGGTTGACGATGGACTGGCCCTGGGAGATGGCTACTTGGAGTCCGCGCAGCAGGGTGAGCGCGCCGAGGGTGACGATGAATCCGTTGAGTCGCAGCTTGAGGATGAGGAAGCCGTTGATCGCGCCGATCAGCGCGCCGACCGCCAGGCAGAGCGGGATCGCGCTCCAGCTCGGGAAGAGGCCGATGCCGTTGAACCGGGCGCCGTGGTCGGGCAGGACCAGCCAGACCGCGATCACGGGGGCCACACCGATGGTGGACTCCAGCGAGAGGTCCATCCGGCCGCTGATCAGGATCAGGGCCTCGCCCAGGACCAGCAGGCTCAGTTCGGTGGCCTGTTGGCCGACGCCGAGCAGGTTGTCGCTGGTCAGGAAGGCCGGTGAGACGGCGAAGCCGATCACGCCGAGGACCAGCAGGACCGGCAGCAGCGACAGGTCGCGGTAGCGGGCGAGGTCGAAGCGGCGGCCCGCCGCGGTGGCGGCGGCCGGGGGTGTGGCGAGCTCAGTGGTGGGGGCCATGGTCTTCCTTCGTGTCAGTCGTGCCGGCCATGCCCTCCATGGCTGCGACCAGCTGTTCGTCACTCCAGCCCGAGGGGAACTGCGCCACGACGCGGCCGTGGAACATGGCCACGACCCGGTCGCAGGCCCGCAGGTCGTCGAGTTCGTCGGAGACGATGACGGCGCTCCGGCCGCTGTCGGCGACCTCCCGGATGGTGCCGAGCAGGGATTCCTTGGACTTGATGTCCACGCCGTTGGTCGGACGGATCGCGACCAGGACGTGCGGCTGGGTGGCCAGCGCCCGGGCGATCACCACCTTCTGCTGGTTGCCGCCGGACAGGGCGGAGACGGGCGTCGCCGGTCCGGGGGTCTTGATGTCCAGGCCGGTGATCATGCGCTGGGCGAACTCCCGTGTGCGGGAGGGCAGTACGGTACCGAACGGGCCCAACTGGTCGGTCACCGTCAAGGTGGCGTTCTCGGCGACGCTGCGCTGCGGGATCAAGCCCTGAAGGTGCCGGTCCTCGGGGACGAACCCGATCCCGGCGGCCAGCGCCGCCGGCACCCGGCCCGGGCGTACCGGGCGGTCGGCGACCGTGATGGTCCCCGCCTTGGGGCGGTGCAGTCCGGCCAGGGTCTCGCCGAGCTGCACGTTGCCGCTGGCCGCGGCCCCGGCGAGGCCGACGACCTCACCGGCCCGGGCGGTCAGTGAGACTCCCTGGTAGGCCCCGGGCAGGTCGAGGTCCGTGACCTTGAGCAGCACGTCGCCCGCCGCGCGGGTTCCGCCGGTGGTCGACCAGGACGGCTCCGCGCCCCGCGAGGTCTCCCCGGTCATCGCCTCGACCAGCTCGTGCTGGTCGAGTTCGGCGACCGGGGCGGTGAGGATGTGCCGCGCGTCGCGGTAGACGGTGACGGTGTCGCAGAGATCGTAGACCTCCTGGAGGTGGTGCGAGATGAAGAGGAACGCCACGCCCTGGCGCTGGAGTTCGCGCAGCTTGGCGAAGAGTCGCTCGATGCCGCGGGCGTCCAGCTTGGCGGTCGGCTCGTCCAGGATGATGAACCGGGCGCCGAACGAGAGCGCCCGAGCGATCTCCACGAACTGGCGCTGTTCGACGGTGAGTTCCTCGGCGCGAGTGCTCGGGTCGACGTCCACGCCGTACTCGGCGAGCAGTTCGGCGGCCCGTAGGCGCAGCTGCCGCCAGCTGATCGGGCGCAGCGCCCGCGCACTCTGCCGGTCGAGGAAGAGGTTCTCCGCGACGGTGAGAGCCCCGATGACGGTGGAGCGCTGGTAGACGCAGGCGACCCGGGAGCGCCAGGCCTCGGTGTCCCCGGGGGCCGGGGCCGGGTCGCCGTTGAAGCGCAGGGTGCCGGTGTCAGCGTTCTGCAGTCCGGTGAGGATCGAGACGAGAGTGGATTTGCCTGCGCCGTTGCGGCCCACCAGGGCGTGCGACTCGCCGGGTGCTACCGAGATGCGGGCGTCGCGCAGCGCGACGGTGGCGCCGAAGCGCTTGCTGATCCCGTCGGCTTCGACAACGGGGCCCCGGATGGGGCTGGAGTCCGCCATGGCGGGGATGTCCTTTCCGCAGAAGACCCGGGGGCGGCGGCTTCGAGGGGTCGGGCACCGCCGCACCGAGGGGCGTGGGATTACATGGTCGGACTACTTGGCGATGTTGTTGGCCCAGAGGGCCTTGTCGTCCACGTTGTCCTTGGTGACCAGCGGGGCGGGCAGCTGGTCCTCCAGACCGTTGGGCAGCGAGATGATGGTGGACTGGTGGTCGGTGGGGCCTGGCTGGAAGGTCTTGCCCTCGGCCGCGGCCTGGGCGTAGAAGAGCGCGTACTTGGCGTACAGGTCGGCCGGCTGGGAGATCGTGGCGTCGATCTGGCCCTGGCGGATCGCGTCGAACTCCTGCGGGATGCCGTCGTTGGAGATGATCGCGATGTGGCCGGGCTGTCCGACCGGCTTGAGCAGGCCCTTCTGTTGCAGCAGCGCGAGGGTGGGCTGCAGGAAGACGCCGCCGGCCTGCATGTAGATGCCCTTCAGGTCCGGGTTGGCGGCCAGCGTGGACTGGAGCTTGGCGGAGGCCACGTCGCCCTTCCAGTCGGTGGCCAGCTCGATCACCTGGATGCCGGGGAACTCGCTCTTCATGCAGGCGGCGAATGCCTCCGAGCGGTCGCGGCCGTTGATCGAGTCGAGTGCGCCCTGGAGTTCGGCGACCTTGCCCTTCCCGCCGAGCTGCTTGCCCAGGAACTCGCACGCCTTGGTGCCGTACGCCTTGTTGTCCGCGCGGACCACCATGTACACCTGCCCCTTGTCCGGGCGGGTGTCGACGCTGATCACGGGAATCTTCCTGGCGGCGAGCGCGTCCAGGGTGGAGGTGATCGCGCCGGTGTCCTGCGGGGCCATCACCACGGCCTTGGCGCCGGTGTTCTCGAACACCTGGACGTTGGAGACCAGCTTGGTGATGTCGTTCTGCGAGTTGCTGACCGGCAGTGCGTGCAGGCCCTGGTCGGAGACGCCGGACTTGATGTACTGCGCGTAGGAGTTCCAGAAGTCGGAGTCAGCCCGCGGCAGGTCGATCCCGATCGCCGGCTTGCCGCCGGCGGCGCTGCTGCTGCTCCGGTTGCAGGCCGTGGCGAACCCCGCCAGCACGACGAAGGTGGCGGCGGTCGCCGCGATTCTGGTGGAGAAGCGAGGCTTCATGGTGCTGATCTCCTTGGCTGGGATGCCGAGCGCCCCGAAGGGGCGGGGTGGGGACTGGTGCTGCGCGAGACCGCGGGTGCCGGCGGCCGTGGTGAGCCTCCCGCAGTCATCGGATGGATTGCGGTATCGAGGACCCTATGAGTCGAAAACCTGGCTGGCAAGGGAAGACCTCTGATGAATCCCAACCGTTACGTCCAGGCTTCCAGCAGGTGTCGCGAGAACCAGATGTCCCCACCTGAGGTGCGGTGTTATCGGCCTATGCGCTCAGTCGAAAGAGTCATCGGAGGACTTCTTGCAGTCTCAGGGTCTTTGCTCATATGGTCTGACGACAGCACAGAGATCCGATGTGTTTGGCTGCGCTCGATGGCGGAGGTTCCCACCTCCAGAACGACGGGAGACGAGAGATGAGGCTGCTGCGGCTCGGAAGTCCGGGAGCGGAGGCTCCTGCGGTCCAGACCGGGGACGGTCGGACGTTCGCGCTGTCGGGCCTGACCGGCGACATCGACGGAGCGTTCCTCGCTTCGGGCGGGATCGAGCGGGTCCGGCGCGCGCTGGCCGAGGAGGCACTGCCCCTCCTCGATCCGGCCGGGCTGCGTGTCGGCGCCCCGGTCGCCCGCCCGGGCAAGGTGGTCTGCATCGGGCTCAACTACCGCGACCACGCCGAGGAGACCGGCGCCGCGATCCCGCCGCGCCCGGTGGTGTTCATGAAGGACCCGGCCACCGTGGTCGGCCCCTACGACCGGGTGCTGATCCCCCGGAACTCGGTGAGGACCGACTGGGAAGTGGAGCTCGCGCTGGTGATCGGCCGCGAGGCCCGCTACCTCGGATCCCCCGCCGACGCCGTCGGCGTGATCGCGGGCTACGCGATCAGCAACGACGTCTCCGAGCGGGAGTTCCAGCTCGAATTCTCCGGCCAGTGGGATCTCGGCAAGTCCTGCGAGACCTTCAACCCGCTGGGCCCCTGGCTGGTCACCCCGGACGAGGCCGGCGACCCGCAGACGCTGGGCATGCGCCTGGCCGTCAACGGCACCGCACGCCAGGACGGCAACACCAAGAACATGATCTTCGACGTCAACTACCTGGTCTGGTACCTGAGCCAGTACATGGTGCTGAACCCGGGCGACGTCATCAACACCGGCACCCCGGCCGGAGTCGCGCTGGGCCTGCCCGGCACCCCGTACCTGCGCGCCGGCGACACCGTCGAGCTGTCCATCGACGGTCTCGGTACCCAGCGCCAGACCTTCGCCAACGCTTGAGAGGCACCGAGTTGTCCGCCCAGACCGCACGGATCACCGCCGTCGACACCTACGACATCCGCTTTCCCACCTCGCGCGAGCTGGACGGGTCCGACGCGATGAACCCGGACCCCGACTACTCCGCCGCCTACGTCGTCCTGCGCACCTGCGCGGGCGGCCACGAGGGCCACGGCTTCACCTTCACCATCGGCCGGGGCAACGAGGTCCAGGTGGCCGCGATCGACGCACTGCGCGCGCACATCGTCGGACGTCCGGTCGCCGAGCTGTGCGAAGACCCCGGCTCGCTGAGCCGCGACCTGATCGGCGACAGCCAACTGCGCTGGCTGGGCCCTGAGAAGGGCGTGATGCACATGGCGATCGGCGCCGTCGTCAACGCCGTGTGGGATCTGGCGGCCAAGCGAGAGGGGAAGCCACTGTGGCAGCTGCTCGCGGACGCCGACCCCGCCTGGCTGGTCTCCCAGGTCGACTTCCGCTACATCAGCGACGCCCTGACCCCCGAGGAGGCGCTGGATCTGCTGCGCCGGGGCAAGCAGGGCGCCGACGACCGCGAGGCCGAGCTGCGCCGGCGCGGCTACCCCGGCTACACCACCTCCCCCGGCTGGCTCGGCTACAGCGACGAGAAGCTGACCCGCCTGGCCAAGGAGGCCGTGGCCGCCGGCTTCACCCAGATCAAGCTCAAGGTCGGCGCGGACCTGGCCGACGACATCCGCCGCTGCCGCACCGCCCGCGCGGCGATCGGCCCGGACATCCGGATGGCGATCGACGCCAACCAGCGCTGGAACGTCGCCCAGGCCATCGAGTGGACCAACGCGCTGGCCGAGTTCGACCCGTACTGGATCGAGGAGCCCACCAGCCCCGACGACGTGCTCGGCCACGCCGCCGTCCGTCGCGGCGTCCAGCCGGTCAAGGTCGCCACCGGCGAACACGTCCAGAACCGGATCATCTTCAAACAGCTGCTCCAGGCCGGAGCCGTCGACGTCCTCCAGCTGGATGCCGCCCGGGTCGGCGGCGTGAACGAGAACCTCGCCATCCTGCTGCTGGCCGCCAAGTTCGGTGTTCCCGTCTGCCCGCACGCCGGCGGCGTGGGCCTGTGCGAACTGGTCCAGCACCTGTCGATGTTCGACTACGTCGCGCTCTGCGGCACCACCGAGAACCGCGTCATCGAGTACGTCGACCACCTGCACCAGCACTTCGTGGACCCCGTGGTGATCCACGACGGCCACTACCAAGCGCCCACCGCCCCCGGCTTCTCCGCCACCATGCACCAGGCCACCGTCGACACCTACCTCTACCCGGACGGCGCCTTCTGGGCCGCCGACCGGCTCACCGAGACGGAGCTCAGCGTATGACGAACGATCTGTCAGGGCTGTGCGCCCTGGTCACCGGCGGCGCCTCCGGCATCGGCCTGGCCACGGCCCAGTTGCTGAGCGAGTGCGGCGCACGGGTGGCGGTGCTCGACCTCGACCCGCGCGGCGCCCAGCCGCCGCTGCTCGGCTTCACCGCCGACCTCGGTGACGACGCGTCGGTGCGCGCGGCCGTCGAGGCGGCCGTCGGCGCGCTGGGCGGCCTGGACATCCTGGTCAACAACGCGGGGATCGGCGCGGCCGGCACCGTGGCGGACAACCCGGACGAGCAGTGGCACCAGGTGCTGGACATCAACGTGGTCGGCCTGGTCCGCACCACCCGCGCCGCGCTCCCGCACCTGCGCCGCTCCGCCAACGCGGCGATCGTCAACACCTGTTCGATCGCCGCCACCGCCGGTCTGCCGCAGCGCGCGCTGTACTCGGCGAGCAAGGGCGCCGTCCTCTCGCTGACCCTGGCGATGGCGGCCGACCACGTGCGCGAGGGCATCCGGGTGAACTGCGTCAACCCCGGTACGGTGGACACGCCTTGGGTCGGCCGGCTGCTGGACGCGGCGCCCGACCCGGCAGCCGAGCGGGCCGCACTGAACGGCCGTCAGCCCACCGGTCGGCTGGTCAGCGCGCCGGAGGTGGCCGCCGCGATCGCCTACCTGGCCTCCCCGGCCGCCGGCAGCGTCACCGGAACGGCGCTTGCGGTGGACGGCGGGATGGCCGGGCTGCGGCTGCGACCGGAGCCGCCGCGATGAAGCTCGGATCCAGCCGGGTCGAGGCCGGCCCGTTCGCCTTCGGCGCCGCCGCGATCGGCAACCTCTTCACGCCGGTCACCGACGCTCAGGCGGAACAGGCGCTCCAGGCCGCGTGGGAGGTGGGCGTGCGGTACTTCGACACCGCACCGCACTACGGGCTGGGCCTGTCGGAGCGCCGGCTGGGAGCGGCGCTGCGCGGGCGGCCGCGCTCGGAATTCACCATCTCCACCAAGGTCGGCCGACTGCTGGAACCGCTGCCCGCCCCGGCCGGGGACGACCTGGCCGACGGCTTCGCCGTGCCGGCGACCCACCGGCGGGTCTGGGACTTCAGCGCCGACGGGGTGCGCCGCTCGATCGAGGCCAGCCTGCAGCGCCTGGGCCTGGACCGGATCGACCTCGTCTACCTGCACGACCCGGACGACCACGTCGAGCAGGCCCTGACCGATGCCTACCCCGAGCTGGAGCGGCTACGTGCCGAAGGCGTCATCGGCGCGATCGGTGTCGGCATGAACCAGGCCGCCGTCCCTGCCCGGTTCGTCCGCGAGAGCGACATCGACGTCGTCCTGCTGGCCGGCCGCTACACCCTGCTGGACCAGAGCGGACTGGCCGAACTGCTGCCGCTGGCCGCCGAGCACCGGGTGGCGGTGGTGGTCGGCGGGGTCTTCAACTCCGGCCTGCTCGCGGACCCCAGGCCCGGCGCCACCTTCGACTACACCGCCGCTCCGCCAGAGGTCCTGGCCCGGGCGCTGGGCTTCAAAGCCGTCTGCGAGCGGCACGGCGTGCCGCTACGCGCCGCCGCGCTGCGCTTCCCCTTCGGGCACCCGGCGGTCGCCGGCGTGCTGGTCGGCGTCCGCAGCGCGGCAGAGGTGAGCGACGCCGCCGCCATGCTGCGGCTCGCCCTGCCGGCAGCGCTCTGGCAGGACCTGAAGGCGCACGGCCTGCTGGCCCCCGGTGTACCGACGCCCGAGGAGGCGAGCTGAGTGCGCATCGCCCTGTTCATCACCTGCTTCAACGACACCCTCTACCCCGGCACCGGCCGGGCGGTCCTGACCGTGCTGGAACGCCTGGGCCACACCGTGGACTTCCCGCAGGAGCAGACCTGCTGCGGTCAGATGCACTTCAACACCGGCTACCGGCCCGAGGCCGCCCCGCTGGTCGCCCGGTTCGCCCGCGCCTTCGCCGACTACGACGCGGTGGTCACCCCCTCGGCCTCCTGCGCCGGCATGATACGGGAGAACCACCCGGTGCTCGCCGAGCAGTACGGGTCCACTTCCCTGCAGCAGCAGGTCGCCGAACTCGTCCCAAGGGTCTACGAGTTCACCGAGTTCCTGACCGACGTCCTCAAGGTCACCGAGGTCGGCGCCCGGTTCCCCCACAAGGTCGCCTACCACCCCACCTGCCACTCCCTGCGCGGCCTGCGCCTGGGCGACCGGCCGCTGCGGCTGCTGCGCGCGGTCAAGGACCTCGACCTGGTGGAACTGCCCAGCGCCGACTCCTGCTGCGGCTTCGGCGGCACCTTCGCGGTGAAGAACGCCGACACCTCCAGCGCGATGCTCGCCGACAAGGCGGCCGGGGTGCTGGCGAGCGGTGCCGAGGTGCTCTGCGCCGCCGACAACTCCTGTCTGATGCACATCGGCGGCGGCCTCTCCCGCCAGGGCAGCGGCGTGCGGACCATGCATCTGGCCGAGATCCTGGCCGGCGCCGAAGGAGAGAAACGATGAGCGATCGCGGTGTGGTCTGGCTCGGCTCGCCGTCCTTCCCCGAGGCGGCCCGCACCGCGCTCGCCGACCAGCAGCTGCGTACCAACCTGCGGCGCGCCACCACCACCATCCGCGACAAGCGCCTGGCCGTCGCCGCGGAACTCGACGACTGGGAGGAGCTGCGCACCGCGGCCGAGGCGATCAAGCGCCGCACGGCCCGTCACCTCGACCGCTACCTGCTGCAGCTGGAGGAGGCGGTCACCGCCGCCGGCGGATCCGTGCACTGGGCGGGCGACGCCGCCGAGGCCAACCGGATCGTCGCCGCTCTCATTCAGGCCACCGGAGAGCGCGAGGTGGTCAAGATCAAGTCGATGGCGACCCAGGAGATCGGCCTCAACGAGGCGCTCGCGCTCGAAGGGATCACCGCCTACGAGACCGATCTGGCCGAACTGATCGTGCAGTTGGGCGAGGACCGCCCCTCGCACATCCTGGTACCGGCGATCCACAAGAACCGCACCGAGATCCGCGACCTGTTCGCCGCCGAGATGGCGCACTGGGGCGAGCCGGCCCCCGAGGGCCTGAGCGACGATCCCCGCGAACTCGCCGAGGCGGCCCGGCGCCACCTGCGCAAGAAGTTCCTGGCCGCCAAGGTCGCCGTCTCGGGCGCCAACTTCGCGGTGGCCGACACCGGTACGGTCACGGTGGTGGAGTCGGAGGGGAACGGGCGGATGTGCCTGAGCCTGCCCGAGACGCTGATCACCGTGATGGGCATCGAGAAGGTCGTTCCCACCTGGTCGGACCTGGAGGTCTTCCTGCAGCTGCTGCCGCGTTCCTCCACCGGCGAGCGGATGAACCCGTACACCTCGACCTGGACCGGGGTGACCGAAGGCGACGGCCCGTCACAGTTCCACCTGGTGCTGCTGGACAATGGACGCACCGACACCCTGGCCGACACCGTCGGACGGCAGGTGCTGGCCTGCATCCGCTGCTCCGCCTGCCTGAACGTCTGCCCCGTCTTCGAGCGCACCGGTGGCCACGCCTACGGCTCGGTCTACCCGGGGCCGATCGGCGCGGTGCTCACCCCGCAGCTGGTAGGAGTCGAGCAGGCCGCCTCACTGCCGTTCGCCTCCACCCTCTGCGGGGCCTGCTACGACGCCTGCCCCGTGAAGATCAACATCCCCGAGGTGCTGGCCCACCTGAGGGCCGAGGTGGTCGAGGCCAAGCGCCACCCGCTGAGCCCGGAAGCCCTCGCGATGAAGGCCGCCGCCACCGTGCTGGACTCACCCCGGCTGCTCTCCGCCGCGCAGAAGGCGGCCTCGCTCGGCGGGCGGGTGCTGGCCCGCGAGGGCAGGATCGGCCGGCTGCCCGGACCGCTGCACGGCTGGTCCGACACCCGCGACAGCCCCGCGCCCCCGGCCGAGTCGTTCCGGACCTGGTGGCGCAAGAACCGAGAGGGAACGCCGTGAGCAGCCGCGAGACCATCCTGGCCCGGATCCGGGGCGCGCTGGCCGACGTCCCAGCCGAGGAGGGACCTGAACACGTCGCGGTGGAACGTGCGTACCGGCGCAGCCACCTGGAGCCGGGGCAGGACCCGGTGGAGCTCTTCGCCGAGCGGGTCGCCGACTACCGGGCCACCGTTCACCGGGCCGCCCCCGAGGACGTGCCCGCGGTGATCGCCCGGGCGCTGACCGAGCGCGGCGTCGGCCGGCTGGCACTGCCATCCGGGTTCCCCACCGAGCTGCTGCCGGGCGGGAGCCGGCAGTGGCAGTCGGAACCCCTGACGGTGCCGGAACTGGAGGCGCTGGACGGCTCGGTGACCCTGGCGGCCGTCGGCATCGCGGTGACCGGCACCATCGTGCTGGACGCGGGCCCCGGCCAGGGCCGGCGGGCGCTGAGCCTGGTGCCCGACTACCACCTGTGCGTGATCCGCGCCGAGCAGATCGCCGACGACCTGCCCGACGCGCTCGCCCGGCTCGACCCCGCCCGACCCCTCACCTTCATCTCCGGACCGTCCGCCACCAGCGACATCGAACTCGACCGCGTCGAGGGCGTGCACGGCCCGCGCACCCTGGACGTCGTCATCGTGGAGCAGTCAGTGGAGCAGTCAGTGGAGCAGTCATGAGAATCGCCCTGCACACCCGCGTCCGCCCCGACCGGATCGAGGAGTACGAGGCCGCTCACCGGGCCGTCCCCGCCGAACTCGCCATCGCCATCCGGGCCGCCGGGGTCTCCTCGTGGACCATCTGGCGCAGCGGCACCGAGCTGTTCCACCTGCTCGACTGCGAGGACTACGGCCGACTGCTGGCGCAGTTGGAGCAGCTGTCGGTCAACATCGCGTGGCAGGCCCGGATGGGCGACCTGCTGGACGTGGTGCACGACTACTCCGCCGAGGGCGCCTCGGCCGGACTCCCGGTGGTGTGGAACCTGTGACGGACCACAAGATCGTCGACTCGCACCACCACGTCTGGGACCTGGCAGTCCGTCCGCAGCCGTGGATCTCGGGCCCGGCGCTGGCCCCGCTGGCCCGCTCCTTCTCCCTCACCGACCTGGCACCCGAGGCCCGCGCGGCCGGGGTGAGTGCAGCCGTGGTCGTGCAGACCGTCTGCGTACCCGAGGAGACACCCGAACTGCTCAGGCTGGCCGCCGAGGACGCGCTGGTGGCGGGTGTGGTGGGCTGGACGAAGCTGACCGCCCCCGACATCGCGGACAGGCTCGCCGAACTGCGTGAACTGCCCGGTGGCAAACGGCTGGTGAGTATCCGTCACCAAGTACAGGAGGAGCCGGACCCGAACTGGCTGCTGCGCCCCGAGGTCCGGCGCGGCCTGCTCGCCGTCGCCGCCGCCGGGCTCGCCTACGACCTGGTCGTCACGCCGGAGCAACTGCCGGCCGCCACCGCCGCCGCGGCCGCCCTGCCCGGACTCACCTTCGTCCTCGACCATCTGGGCAAACCGCCGATCGCCGGCGGAGCCCTGGGGGCCTGGGCCACCCGGCTGCGCCGCTTCGCCGCCCTGCCCAACACGGTCGCCAAGCTCTCCGGCCTGCTCACCGAGGCCACCAGCGGCGGCTGGACCCTCGACGACCTGCGGCCCGCCGTCGACACCGCCCTCGACGCCTTCGGCCCGCAGCGCCTGCTGTACGGCTCCGACTGGCCGGTCTCCACCCTGGAGGCGCCCTACAGCCGGGTGCTGGCCGTCACCCAGGAGCTCACCGCCGGCCTCACCCCCGGCGAGCGGCAGGCCCTCTTCGCGGGCAACGCGATCCGGGTCTACGGGCTCGCCGGGCACTGACCGGGGAGTGGAGCAGCGCTGCCGCTCACTCCAGGGCGTTCCGCAGCCACTGCTCCACTCCCGCCACGTGCACCGTCGCCCAGGAGCGGGCGACCTCGGGCTGGCGAGCGGCGATCGCGGTGTAGATCGCGCGGTGCTCCTCGGTGGTACGGGTCACTGCGCCCTCCTCGGTGATGCCGCGCCAGACGCGGGCCCGGGCCGTGGGACCGGAGATGCCCTCGATCAGCGAGCAGAGCACGGTGTTCCCGGCGCCGGCCGCGATCCGACGGTGGAACTCCAGGTCGCTGGCGATCAGCTCCTCGAGCGAGGGATCGGCGGGCAGGCGGTCCAGGACCTGGCCCAGCTCGGCGATGGCCTCCTCGGACATCGCCGTGGCGGCCATCGCGGCGGCGGCCGGTTCCAGGATGCGGCGCACCTCCAGGAACTCCAGCACCGTGTCGTCCTGGTGGAAGTCGACCACGAAGCCGAGCGCGTTCAGCAGCAGGTGGGGTTCCAGGCTGGTGACGTAGGTGCCGTCGCCCTGGCGCACGTCGAGCACCCGGATCAGCGAGAGCGCCTTGACCGCCTCGCGCAGCGAGTTGCGGGACAGGCCCAGCCGCTCGGCGAGGTCGGCCTCCTTCGGCAGGCGGGCCCCGGGGAACAGCTCGCCGCTGACGATCATCGCCTTGATCTTCTCGATCGCCTCGTCAGTGACCGGCACTGGCCCCACTCCCCAACGTCATCTGATCCCTTTCGCTGCCCGCAGAGTAGACCACCTCGGAAGAGGTCCCATGTTATCCGTCTTCGGGGTGGACAGCCGCCAGTTTCCCTGGGATTTTGCTGGGGCTCTTGTCTGACACATCCGATGTATGGATACTCGCGTCAAGCCAGTGCAGTGCCGCCTTCCCGCGCGCCCCCTCTTGCACCGGATCCCCTACGACGACTAGGACTCTCGGTGAACCACAACTCCCACCAGGCCAGGCCCGAGGCACTCTCCCGCCGTTCCGTGCTCCGTGGCGCGCTCACCCTGGGTGCCATGCTCACCGTCTCGTCGCTGCCCGTCTTCGAGGCCCGGGCGGCCGTCCCACGCCCGGCCACCGCCGCCCTGGTGCCCGACGCGCAGGCCACCGTGCTCCGGTACGGCGCCCCCGCCGCCGAGTCGGCGATCATGCAGCAGGGCCTGCCGATCGGCAACGGGCGGATCGGCGCCATGACCACCGGCGACCCCTCGTACGACGCGTTCTACCTCTCCGACGCCACCTTGTGGACCGGCGGCCTCAACGCCAGCCTCGGCTCCGACGGCCAGTTCCCCTACGACGCCGACGACTTCGGCACCTTCGGCCAGCTCGCCCAGGTCTACCTCAGCCTGCCGGCGCACACCACCTCGGCTATCACCGACTACCAGCGCCGTCTCGACCTGAGCAACGGGCTGGCCGTCACCACCTACCGGCTCGGCGGGGTGACCTACCGGCGCGAGGTCTTCGTCAGCCACCCGGACGACCTGGTGGTGATCCGGCTCAGCCAGAGCGGCGGCGGCTCCTACATCGGCAGCCTCACCCTCAACGGCACCCGCGGCGAGAGCGTCACCGCCGGCTCGTTCAGCGCCGTCCTGGCCAACGGCCTGAAGTACGCCGCCACCCTCAAGGCAGCGGCCACCACCGGGACCGTCAGCACCAGCGGGAGCACCGTCAGCTTCCGCAACTGCCAGGAGGTTGTCCTGCTGATCAGCGGCGGCACCACCTACTCGCCGACCGCGCCCAACTTCATCGACACCGCCGCCGACCCGCTGGCCACCGCGACGGCCACCGCCACCAGCGCGGCCGGCGTCCGCGGCGCCTCCCTGCTCGCCACCCACGTCGCCGACTACCAGCGCCTGCAGCAGTCGATGACCGTCAACCTGGGCACCTCCACCGCCGCCCAGCGCGCCATGGACACCCCCGCCCGGCTGGCCGCCCGGGCCGCCACCGGCGCCGCGCCCGACCCCGAACTCGACGCCTGCTACCTCCAGTTCGGCCGCTACCTGATGATCACCGGCTCCCGGACCGGCCTCCCGCTCAACCTCCAGGGCCTGTGGATCGACACCAACTCCCCTTCCTGGATGAGCGACTACCATACCGACATCAACGTCCAGATGAACTACTGGCTGCCCGACCGGGCCGGCCTCTCCGAGTGCTTCACCGCCTTCGCCGACTACTGCGTCAGCCAGTACCCGTCCTGGCAGGCAACCACCCAGGCGCTCTTCAACGACTCCCGCAACGGCTTCCGCAACACCTCGGGGAAGATCGCCGGCTGGACGGTGGGCATCTCCACCAACCCCTGGGGCGGCTCCGGCTGGTGGTGGCAGCCGGCCGGCAGCGCCTGGCTCTCCAACTCGCTCTACGAGCACTACGAGTACACCCAGGACCAGGCCTACCTGTCCCGGATCTACCCGCTGCTCAAGGGAGCCTGCGAGTTCTGGCAGGCCCGCCTGATCACCACCACCGTCAACGGTGCCCAGGTCCTGGTGGACGACCACGACTGGTCCCCCGAGCAGGGCCCCACCGACGCGATCGGCATCACCTTCGCCCAGGAACTGGTCTGGCAGCTCTTCCAGAACTACCGCACCGCCGCCGCCACCCTCGGTCTGGACAGCGCCTTCGCCGCCACCGTGACCGACCTGCAGAGCCGCCTCTACCTGCCACAGGTCAGCGCCACCACCGGCTGGCTGGAGGAGTGGATGACCGACGCCAACCTCGGCGACACCACCCACCGCCACCTCTCGCCACTGATCGGCCTCTTCCCCGGCGACCGGATCTCCCCCGACACCAGCCCGGCCGCGCTGATCACCGGCGCCACCAACCTGCTCACCGCGCGCGGGATGCAGAGCTTCGGCTGGGCCTGCGCCTGGCGCGCCCTGTGCTGGGCCCGGCTGCACAACGCCGACAAGGCCTACCAACTGGTCACCACGGTGATGACGCCCTCGGTGAACAACAGCAACGGCGCCGCCGCCAACATGCTGGACATGTACAGCCTCGGCTCCAGCACCGTCTTCCAGATCGACGCCAACTTCGGCACCCCCAGCGCGATGCTCGAAATGCTGCTGTACTCGCGCCCCGGCCGACTGGAGCTGCTTCCGGCCGTGCCCTCGGCCTGGTCCGCCGCCGGTTCGGTCACCGGCGTCGGCGCGCGCGGCGGGCTCACGGTCGACTTCGCCTGGACCAACGGCCAGGTCACCACCGTCACCCTGCACGGCGCACCGGGCACCACGACCACCGTGCAGGTCGGCACCAGCAGCACCGCCGTCACCATCCCGGCCGGCGGCTCCTACACCTTCACCCCCGCGCCCGCAGTGCCGAGCCGCTGCCAGCTGGTCAACCGGGCCAGCGGCAAGGCGATCGACGTGCCCGGCTCGGCCACCAGCACGGGCACCGCACTGATCCAGTACGCCCCGCACGGCAGCGACAACCAGCACTGGAACGTGCTTCCGAGCGGCACCGGCTGGCAGTTCGTGAACGTGCACTCGGCCCTGGCCATGGACGTGAACGACGGCTCGACCGCGCCCGGCACCCCGATCATCCAATGGACCCCGGGCACCGCCACCAACCAGCAGTGGACGCTGACCGACGCGGGCGGCGGCCACGTCACCATCACCTGCGTGCGCAGCGGCCTGGTGCTCGGGGTGGCCGGCGGCTCCCCGGCCGACCTGGCGGCGATCCAGCAGCAGACCGCCACCGGCAGCGCGAGCCAGCAGTGGCTCCTGCAGGCCGTCTGACGCAGGACTCGTCATGGCCGCCGGCCTACCGACTCCCGGCGAGGCTGCGGTGGGGCCTGTGAGTGTTGTAGAACTGCTCGTACTCGTATAGCGCGTGGAGTAGTTGGGCCTGGTTCCAGGTGAGGGTACGGTCGAGGAGCCTGGTTCGGCAGGATCGCACCCGCCCCCAGCCCTTCGACCGGGAGGTACCCCAGCTCCGCGATCGCGTTCATGCGCGGCATTGGGATGCCGGTCTGGACGACCTCGATGCTCTCGGCGTGCAGGACGGCGTCGAAGGCGGCCGGGTGGCGGATGTCGCGGTCGCGGAGCAGGAACTTCACCCTGGCGTCGGTGCACTGAAGGTCCATGACCATGTTCCGGGGGAGCTGGGTCATCCAGGCCGCGGTGGGGTGGGTGGGTCGATCACCGCGAGGAAGGTCACGGTTGCCCCGGTCGGTGTTCTGGCCACGAAGAAGTCGGTGGCGAGGATGGCGTGGGCTTGGGAGCGGAGGAAGGTTGCCCAGGCGGTGTGGGCGCGTTCGGGTGCGGGGTCGATGCCGTGTTCCTTGAGGAGGCTCCGCACGGTGGAGGCGGCGACCTTGATGCCGAGGGTCGCGAGTTCGCGTGGATGCGCCGGTAACCACACCTGACGGTGTGTGGCTGGCCCACACCGACGCGGACTCCCGCGTTCCGGCCGACTGGCTCGCACGTAGCGGAGCTTCTTCGGCTCGGCGGTGGCCAACTCGCCGTCCAGCAGCAGGGTTCGGGCGCAGACGAGCAGGTCGATGGCGGTCAGGGACAGCTCCAGCCAGGCCTTGTTGATCGCGAAGTGGCGGGAGGGGAAGCGGCCGAAGCTGGTGCTCTTGCCGCAGCGGATGTGGTCCTCGACCCTGGCGTGGGCGCGATGGCGGACCTCCAGTTGCTGCAGCGAACCGCCGCCGACTACGGGCGTGTCGGTGAGGAAGACCTGGTGGCGCATCCCTTCGTCCTGGCCGAAGAGCGAGAGTTGGGCGCCGGGATGGGGCCGCTCGCGCCGAACGATGGCGCGGATGCCGTCCGGGTGGCCGGCGAGGTCGACCAGGCCGGTCAGTTCCGCGACTTCTGCCCCGGCCCGGAGGGAGCCGTCCTGTTCCAGGGCGGGGTGCCAGACATGCTCGGGCAGGGCCCGGATGGCCTTGCGGAACTCGGCGGTGACGGCGTGTCCGACGGAGAAGGTGGTCTGGATGCCGCGCTGTCGAAGGGCGCGCACGTGCGCGAGGAAGGCCTTGGCGCTGCCCGGCACCACGGCCACCCACCCGACACGGAACCTGCCATCAACACGCTCCCTTGTTCGCAAAGACCACGGAATGCGGCCCGCTCCGGCACGTCGGTCACGACATGCCGACGATGCGTACCCGACCCATCGCGCGGACACACCCACCCCACACCCCTGTCGCGCCAGACGAACGACCCCACCTTCCCCGGCCCGCCACCCGGCCACCCACCCCCTCGCCGGGGACGACTGCCGGGACACCACCCAAACCGTCGCGGTGAGTCCGTAACCATCAGCGCGCGGCACCGCCCCGAGCGCGATCCCTGGTCCTGGTCCGGTTCATCGCTCCGCGTACCCTCACAGCATGCTGCTTGCTGCCATCCCCTCCCCGTCGGTGAATGGTTTCTTCCTGGGACCGCTGCACGTCCACTTCTACGCGCTGATGTATATCGTTGGCATCGGCCTCGCCGTCATGATCGGCCGACGTCGCTGGCAGGCGTCAGGCGGCGACCCGGCCCTGGTCGACGAGATGGCACTGTGGGGCGTGCCGTTCGGCATCCTCGGTGGCCGCATCTACTTCGACCTGACGACGCCGCAGGGCATCCCACCGCACTGGTGGGGGCCGCTGGCGGTGTGGGACGGTGGACTTGGCATCTGGGGCGGCGTCGCCTTGGCCGCCGCGGTCTGTATCTGGCGACTGCGCAGGGAAGGCGCCGACGTCCCCCGCATGATGGACGCGCTGGCGCCCTGCCTACTGGTCGCGCAAGCGATCGGTCGGATCGGTAACTACTTCAACCAGGAGCTGTTCGGCGGGCCGACCAACCTGCCCTGGGGGCTGGAAATCTCTCCTGCCTACCGCCCGACCAGCTACCTACAGGACCCCACGTTCCATCCCACCTTCCTGTACGAACTAATCTGGGACCTCCTGCTTGCAGCGGCCCTGGTATGGCTCGGCCGCAGCAAGGTCCGGCCGGGCAGCCTGTTCGTGCTCTACGTCGCTGGATACTCAGCCTTCCGCATCTTCGAGGAATCGCTCCGCGTCGACTACTCGCAGTACTTCCTCGGGCTACGGCTCAACTTCTTCGTTGCGTCCCTGCTGATGCTCGCCGGCCTGGCGTGGTTCGTCCTGCTGCAGCGATGCCGCCCCCAGCAGCCACCCGCGCAATCGGCAGGGACCGCCTCCACCAATGCCGACAAGGCCGACGTCAGGTAGGCCGCTCACATTTCCCCGGTGATTACGCAGCGACAACTCTGTAGGACTTGCGGAGCCTGCGAAGGCAGATAAGGGCGGGCACCAGCGAATTTGACTACGTCCTCTCAGTAGTTGGTGGTTGGGTAGCCGGGTTTGGTGGGGTTTCGGTGGGCGATATTTCGGTGGGGCCCGCCGGTGCTGGTGCGACTGTGTGGGTGCCGATAGTCCCATCATCGGGAAGGTTGATCCAGGCGGTGCGCTTGCGGAGCCGGCCTGGCCGCAACGGGCCGCGGCGGACCACCGGGACAGGACGAAGTCCTCCTCGGGTGCCGGGCACGGATAGAGTCGATGCAGCGGCCCAGGACCGGGACGTGTGACGGAGGAAACGGGCTGGAGGACGAGGTATGTACCTCAAGAACGTGCGGGTGCGGAACGTGCGCGGCTTCCGCGGCACCCGTGAGGTGAACCTCGACCTGACCCGGCCCGACGGCTCCTATGCCGGATGGACGGTGCTGGCCGGCCGCAACGGCTCCGGAAAGTCCACCCTGCTGCGCGCCGTGGCTCTGGCGGTCAGCGGCCCGAGCGCGGCACGCGGGCTGGTGACCGGCTTCGACTCGTGGATCAGCGACGAGCGCGAGCAGGCCGTCGCGGAGGTGTGCCTGCACCCGGACCCGTCGGAGGACCGGTTCAGCATGGGCCGGCCTCCGGCCGGCGTGTTCTGGGCAGGCTTGCAGTGGACCGCGCCGGACGCCACCGCCGCCGGTCGGCATGCCCAGCCGGCCCTGACCCCGGTGGCGTACAAGAAGGCACCCACTGCTGCCCAGCGCGGGCCGTGGGCGGACAACCCCGTGGGCTGGTTCTGCGCGGGCTACGGGCCGTTCCGCCGACTCGTCGGAGGTTCGGGGGAGGTCCAGCGGCGCATGGCCGGGGCGGGGGCCGTGGCCCGGTTGACCAGCCTCTTCCACGAGGATGCCTCACTCGCGGAGGGTGTCAGCTGGCTGATCGAGCAGCACCTTCGGTCTCTGGAGAACCGCCTGGGCGCGGCCGAGCTGAAGCGCACCGCTCTGGAGATCCTCGGCGACGACCTCCTGCCCGACGACTACACCATCGGGGACGTCGACTCCGAGGGCCTGTGGGTCGCGCACGACGGCAGGTCCTTTGCCCTGCGGGAGATGAGCGACGGCTACCGGACGGTGGCGGCGCTGGTGGTCGACATCCTCAAGCAGCTCCACGACACGTACGGCGCCATCCACGTCGAGCGTGACAGCGGGCGCCCCGTCGTGACGGTTCCCGGTGTCGTGATCATCGACGAGATCGACGCGCACCTGCACGTGTCCTGGCAGAAGCGCATCGGCGGCTGGCTCAAGCAGCACTTCCCGCAGGTGCAGTTCCTCGTCACCACCCACAGTCCCTACATCTGCCAGGCGGCCGACCCCGCCGGACTGATCCGGCTGCCCGGACCGGACGTCGACGAGGCCCCCGAGGTCGTCGGGACGGACCTGTACGACCGGGTGGTGTTCGGCAGCGGCGACGACGCGGTGCTGTCCGAGCTCTTCGGCCTCGACACCCCGTACTCGCAGCGCGCGGACGAGGCCCGGGCACTCCTGGTCGCACTGGAGATGAAGATCGTGGCCGGCGAAGCTGGCGAGGAGGAGCGGGAACGCTACCGGCAGCTGAAGCGAACCCTGACCAGCTCGCCGTCCGCCCGGGTCGACGAGGTCGCCGCCCGCCTGCACTCCCTGACCGGGCACGTCGCGTGATCCGAATCCGGCGGCTCCCCCTGCCGGAGCCACCGCGCTCCCGCATGGCCGAGTGCACCTGCGAGATCGTGCTCGCCGAGAAGCCCGCGGCGCGGGCGCGAGAGCTCTGGAAGCACACCACGGTGCGGCGGCACGTGCACCCGACGCTTCGCAGCCTCCTCGGGGAAATGGCGGCCGGGCGCGAGCGGTGCATGTACTGCGGAGACAACCAGGGTACCGACATCGACCACTTCGATCCCATCGACCGGGATCCGATGCGCGCTTTCGACTGGACCAACCACGTCCTCGCCTGCTCACTGTGCAACAGCCACCTCAAGAAGGCCGTCTTCCCGCTCGACCCCTGCGGGAAGCCACTGCTCATCGACCCCACGGCCGAGGACCCGACACCGCACCTGCGGCTGGTCCTGGCGGTTGGCCAGTACCACCCGCTGACCCCCAGGGGCCGGGCCACCATCGACCTGTTCGACCTCAACCGCGGCTTGCTGGCCAAGGGCCGGGTGCACGCCTACCACGTCACCAAGGCCTGTGTCGCCCAGTGGGCCACCGCCACCGCCAAGGGCGACCACGACGACGCCGCCCACTGGGCCGAGGTCGTCAACGAACAGCCGATAGCCGACGTCGTCCAGGCCATGCTGCACCAAGCCCTCGACCCCGCCGCCGAGATCGTCTTCGACGACGACCCCCAACTCCTCCTCCACCTGCGCGAACCCGGGCTCCGGACGGCCCTGCTCCTCCGGTAGGACACCGTGGCGGAGACCCGGTCGGCCATGCGTTGCCCGAAGGGAGGCGGGAACACCCCGACTACACCTGCCGACGCACGTCAGCGGCAGCACGACTTCCACGTCGGGGAACCGGCGGTGCTCTCGTACGCCCCTGGTACGCGCCCCGAACGTGCGGCTTAAGGTGCGGCATCTGCGCTGTGGGACTGGAGAGTTGGGGGAACGTCGTGGAGGGCAACGAGCCGAAGAACGTGCGCGAGGTGCTGCAGCAGCTCGCGCAGCCGTCGAACGTCGCGGTCCACTCCAGCGACAAACTGCTGGGCGAGGTCGAAGCCGTCGCGGCGAAGGACGACGAGGAACGGGAGCAGAACGAGCTCGACGCGCTGCGGCGCAAGCCGGGCCTGCGACCCGTGCCGTCCAGGGAACTCGGCGCTGGCGTCCAGCTGACGCCCTGGGAGGTGCTGCACACCTTCGGGCGGGCGACCGCGCTCGCGCGGCGTGGTGCCGGGCGGGGGCTCGCGGAGCACTGGGGTTGCCTCAAGTACAGCCAGGCGCTGGAGGGGACCCTCGGAACCTTCATGGCCCTGTCGGCCGAGGGCCGTGACACAGCGGACTACTACAAGGCACTGCAGTCCGACGAACTCGGCGTCGGGTTCGCGCTGGCCGTGGCCAAGCACGTTCTGGCCAGGCGCTATCCGGACCACAGCGTGTCCGTCGTACCTGCCGACGCAGCCTTGCGGGCGGGCTTCGCGGTGACCGGCCGGGACAGCGGCGTCTCCGTCGGCTACCGATACCGCCCTCAGTACTTCGCGGAGGTGTGGAAGCCTGGCCAGCCTTCGCGGGTCTTCCCGATCGCCTGCAAGGGCAACCACAGCGGCGTTTCCACCTCCCACACCCAGCTCGCCTCGGCCGCGGTCCACGCCGACGCCGTGCACATCGGCGGATGGACGGACACCCCGGCCCTGATCTTCAGCACCGAGCTGCCCGTCGACGGGCCGATGACCGTCCACGTGCTGCACGCGCCCGGCAACGGCGGCGAACTCACCCACCCGGCCGGCGAAGCCCGCGACCTGGACCTGGAACTCGACCAGGACAACATCTTCCCCGGGATCCTGCCGCCCGCACGAGACGGCGAGAACCCCGACTCCGTTCCGGGCTTCCACATCGAGGCGGACCACTTCGCCTGGTTCCAACACGCCCTCGCTCGCACCGGAGCGGCGGGCCTGACGGCCTTCGCCGGCGACGCGGCAGCAACCGTCCCGTACCTCACCGGCCGGCAGGGCCGCAAGCGGTACGAGGGTATCTCGCATGCCGCGATCGGCAGCGTCCAGGACGCGGACCACGAACTCCTCGGCATCCCGTTCGTCGGTACCGATCACGTCCTGCGTCTCAACCGCACCCGAGTGGAGGCCTTCTCGGGCGTGGCGGAGGACCTCTTCGAACACCTCGTCGAGCGCCGCCTCACCCACTACCGCGACGAGGTCCACGCCCGCCGTTCCTCGTGGCCGACCGCCACCTGGGACGACGACTGGGACGGCCCCGTCTCCATCCACCCGGACGGATCCGTCCTCGCCCTGCGCGTGCTACCGGAAAGGGACTGCCGACAGCGCAACGCCCCTGCGTGTTCCGGACTCCGGTAGCCGGTCGGCGCGGAGGCCTGCCGGACTGAGGACACTGGGCGGCCGACGAGAGGCCGGGCCTGCCGGGCACAGCCGTGCCACCTGCCGTTCCCGGGCCGCTGCTATTCCTCGTCGTCGGCCTCCGGTTGCCAGGCCTGGAGCAACGCGTGAACGGGAAGTGCGGAGTCCGGCACTGCGAGGCGGGTGATCGGCATGGCGCTGGTGGCTCCTGAGATGAGGTGCTCGCCGATGAGATGCGGGACGAGCAGTGCCACCGTACCGGCCGGCCAGTCGGCCGCGACCTGGTAGGTGGCGATGACGGCCGTTTCCCACGTCGTGAGCGGATCGTGCGCCCGTTCCTCGCAGTCCTCCTTCTCGACGGTGGGGATCTTGACAGCGAGCAGCTGCTGCGGGGCTTCGCTGTGCAGGGCGGCCTGACTGCGGGCTTCGCGAATCCAGCCCGCGACGAGCTCGTCGAACGCGTCCTCGGTCTCCGGCCGGCCCTTGCGGCGGCGGCCGAACGCGTCGCGCACCACGGAGGACACTGCGAAGTCGTTGTCCTCCAGGCGGTGCCACGACCAGGACGCCCGGTGCTTCCAGGCGTCCCAGGCACGTTGTACCACCTTGGCTGCATCGGCTCCGAGACCCGCGAGTTCCGGGCCCGGTGTGAACTCCGGCTCCGGGAGCAGTCTGACCGCCGCTGCCTCCACCAGCGGGACCGACTGCACCAAGGCCGCGAACGCGCGGCGCTCCTCCTCGATGACCTCGGCGAACCTGGCCTGCAACGGCTCGGCCCAGGGCCGCAGGACGGGGAACGCCTGGAGGGCCTTGTTGCTCCTGATCAGGTAGGTGTGCAGGCGGCGCCACTGCTCATGGCGGTGGCGTCGCGTCTCCCGTGCCTTGGAGTAGCGCTCCCAGGCCTCGTCGTCGAAGTCCCCTTCCTGCTCCTCGGATTCGCCGTCCGTCTCGTCCGACGGCTCACCCGTACTGCTCGGGGGGTACTCGCCGGTGGCCAGGGCGAGGGCGGCATCGGCTTCCTCCGCCTTCTCCTCCTCAGAGTCGGGTTCGCGGTCGAGCCAGATCTTGAGGGTGCCGATGTCGATGACCGCCGCCCCGACCTGGAGGAGCGGGCTGTCGGCGGGAAGCGGCCAGCGGCAGGTCCCGCACAGCCGTCCCACTGCCTCGCTCAGTGGGATCTCGGCGCTGCGGACGGAGGATGCCGACCGCAGCGTGCCGCAGGCTTCGTCGCCGTGGAGCTTGCCCTTGCCGGACGCCGTGGCGTAGCAGGTGAGGAGGACGCTCCCGGCAGGGCCGAGCGGAATCTCCGGGGTAAACGTGTGGCCGAGCGGGACAAGGCGGACGGCGGCGGTAGTCGACGGCATGCTGGCACGCTAGCCGTTCCCAATGACACCCGTGCCGCTGTCCCTCCGCCGCCGTCCACAGGCGGCCACGCGCCAGGGAATCCCTGGAGTCGCGGCCGCCCGGGGCTACTGCGCCGCCGGCGGCACAGTTGTCGTGGGGGACAACTCCTCGGCGACTCAGGTACGGTGTCGGACAGAGCCAGGTCCGGACCGCCGACAGCATCGGCGGAACCAGCTGCGGTCAGTCGACTTCCTCACCGTCCGGAGGCGCGTCAGCAACGCGCCCACCAGCGGAACTCCACCCTCCTCCACGCCGCGTGCCCGCGGCGTGCCTTCCACCGCACCGGAGTTCCCCGCATGCCCGAGCACCAACTCACCGCCTCACCCCGCGACTTCCTCTGCGAACATACCCCAAGCAAGAGCCGCGTCCTCGCCCTTCTCTCCCACGACGGCGGCCCCGACTCGCTCCAGGCCGTCCTCACCTGCCGCGACCCCGAACTCGCCCACTGCGCGGCCGAACTGCTGCGCCGGACCCTGAGCCGGGCAGCCGGTGTCCTGCACACCGAGTCCGTGGACGGGCTGTGCGGGCAGCTGCCGGACGCTCCGGCGTCCTCGCTCCGGCAGGCCGTGGCCCACGTGCTCGCCGGGACCTGGCCGGTCGCGGCTGGAACGCTCATCGCCTGGCCCGAAGGATCAGCGCACGAGGAACCCGACCAGGAGGACGGCGTCGACAGCGAGGGCGGCGACAACGACGCGGCTCCGGAATCCGGCGCTCCCGCGCGGGGTGAGGCTCGGTTGCGTGACCTGCCGGGCCAGGTCGTACGGATCGCCACGCTCCGCGAGTTCCACGTCCACGACCGGCAGGCCCTGCTGGACGCGGCGGGCGAGCAGGGGTGGGAGCCGATGCCGGCCGATCAGCTCGACGATGACGACCCGCACGACGTGGTCGGCGCGGTCATGTGGCTCGCGGACCCACCCGTCGACGTCGACGGGGCGGACGCCCTGACCGAACGCAGCCATATCTCTCTGCTGCGGCGGAATAAGGGCGACGAGGTCGCCGAGTGGAGTGCGGAGCCGGTCGTGGCGGACTTCGGCCCCGGCCCGCGTGCCGCCAAGGCCGGGGAGCCCCCTGAGCACAGCCTTGGGGAGGAACTTCCCGATTTCGCGGCGCTCTTCCCTGTGGAGCCTCCGCACTGCGAGGACTCGGAGTGTGAGGAAGTGAGCTGCTTGTGGCAGCTGACTCCCCGCACGGCCGACCTCCTCCACACCGCGCTGTCGCTGCTGGCCGACGAGGCGTACGAGGACGCCGAGGAACTCGGTGACGGGCGCCTCGTACCGGACAAGAACGAGGGCAATTGGGGGGTGTTCCCGCGGCTGCCCAAGCTGACCTTCGCCACCGACCTCCAGTGGCGGCGCCGTTTCGCCCGCGCCGCCGACGACCTCGCCGACGACCTCGAACGCGGCCAATGGCCGCGGCCGACCTGCACCGCCGAGGAACTCGCCCTGCACCTCGCCATCGACGACGCCGGCGACAGTGCCGATGAGCTTGGGGACGACTCCGACGGCACCGGGCACGGCACGCACAGCACACTGCCGGTCCACCGCGACGACTACGACTTCGGCGCCTGCACGGACATGTTCTTCCAGGACACCGACGTCCTCATGCTCTACAACTCCCGTTTCGACGGCATCGAGGATCCCGACGGCGACGCCAACCGGCAGCTCGGCGTGGGCGACCTGCGCGCGCAAGCCTGGTTCGAACCGTTCGGAAACATCACGGCCCGCGACCCCCACCGCGGCTTCCGCCGCTGAACGGCCGAGCCCGCGCCGGACGGCGGGCAGAGGCACGCAAGGTGCCTCCGCCCGCCGTCCGCGGCAACCGGGGAGAAAGGACGACGGGGCATTTTCGGCCCGGCACGGCAGGTTGGGTAACCGACCCGGCGGCTATGCGGCGAGCGGCAGGTCGTCGTTGCCACGGGGCACGGCTCGGAGCCGGTCCGTCTGGGCATGATCGAGCGCTCGGGCGAGGGCGTTGACGGCCTGGTCGGCGGAGTCCTTGAGGAGGTGGCCGTAAAGGTTGATCGTGGTCGCCAGGGTGGCGTGCCGCAGGGTCTTGGACACGATCGCGATGGGGATGCCTTCGGCGATGGGTGCAGATCTTGTGAGGGTGCCTCGTTGGAGTGATTCGCTGGGCTTTGTCCTGTGGGGGCGCGGGGCGGTCTCTAGCGTCGATGAGGTGAGCC
>NZ_JARXZC010000058.1 GCF_029894335.1 Kitasatospora sp. MAP5-34
CCGCCCGCTCCCGGACCTCAGTGGGGTATGGCTTCCTCATAACGGACTCGATCCTTCCAAGAGAAGGAGTCTCGGTCAAACCCGCAGCGGTTCAGATTCCCATGGTTCCCAACGGAACGAAGCTGCACCTGGCCTACGAGACCGGGTATGAGTTCGACGTCGAGTACATCGACCCCACCTCGATCCACTGGGTCTGCACCGCCGGCCCGGCTGCCGGCCGAAGCGAGACGGAGACGGTTCACAGCCGCGAGGTCGCGCCCGGGCTCTACTGGTACAACTGGCTGGAGCCCGCGGGAACCACCGTCAGCCAGCTCCTCGACCTGAACACCTCCCGGGTAACGGCGTTCATGACCTTCGACACCAGCGACGGCAAGAAGAGCCTCTTCCACTCCGGACCCGTGACCCGGATCTGACAGCTCACGGCCCGGAAGCCGACAGAGCAGCGGACCCCGAACGCCCGGAGAACGCGGCGACCAGCACCGGCGGGCCCCTGGGGAACCATGTTCCCGAAGGGCCCGCCAAGCCGGGCAAGCGGGCAGTCAAGGCGCCGACAAGGATGAGCCGGCGCGGCTGCTTCCCGGGCCGCCGGCTACCTGTGAGACCACGATCGCCACATGGAATCGTCGGACCCGGCGTGGTTGGGCTTCGTCCCGGTCGTTCCTGGAGGCCCTACCGTCGAGAGCATCGAACGCCGCCCCGGTTCTCGGCCTCGGTTCTGGGTCTCGTCCATCGCCGTTCGGGTGGGTTCAGCCACCTCCCCCCGGGCGGGAAAATCGCAGGTCAGAACCTGTGCGGACCCCGCTGAACAGCGCTGAGCAGAATTGGAAAGCAGATGCTGGCCGCCCTCGGCGTCGACGGCATCGACCTGCTGTCCAACAACCCGGACAAGGCCGCGCAGCCGCGCGCACCCGGTGCGCGGGTCCGAGACCGCATCCCCACCGGGGTCTTCGTCACTATCGGCAACCTGCACTACCTGCGCGCCAAGGCGGAACACACCGGCCACAGCATCGAACTCGGCAACCACGCGGACCTCCTCGCGCGGACACCTCTCGCCATCTGACACGACCTTCAGGAGCCCTCCATGTCCACCACCACCGAGCGGATGCCCGCCCTCTACCTCTCGCATGGCGCCCCACCACTGGCCGACGACCCGATCTGGCCCGGCCAGCTCGCCGCCTGGTCCGCCGACCTGCCCAAGCCCAAGGCGATCCTGATGATCTCCGCGCACTGGGAAGAGGCGCCGCTGGCCCTGGGCGCCACCACCACCCTGCCGCTCGTCTACGACTTCTGGGGCTTCCCCGAGCGCTACTACCAGGTCCGCTACCCGGCACCAGGCGCGCCCGAGCTCGCCCAGAGCGTGCGCAAACTGCTGCGGGCACCGGGAATGTCGGTACAGGACGTCCCCGACCGGGGCCTGGACCACGGGGCATACGTCCCGCTCGTGGAGATGTTCCCGGACGCCGACATCCCAGTGCTGCAGATCTCGATGCCCACCCTCGACCCGCAGCGGCTGATGGAGATCGGCCGCAGACTGGCCCTCCTGCGCGACGAGGGCGTACTGATCGTGGGCAGCGGCTTCTTCACCCACAACCTGCGCGCCCTCAACATGGACGGCCAAGTGTCATCCGTCATGACCGAGTTCGACGACTGGGGACGGCGCACACTCGCGGCCCACGACGTCGACGCCCTCCTCGACTTCGAGCACAAGGCCCCGGCCGCAAAGCTCGCCCATCCCCGAATCGAGCACTTCTCCCCGCTGTTCGTCACCCTCGGCGCCGCAACGGACGACCTGGACACCCAACGCACCATCATCGACGGCTTCTGGGCCGGACTCGCCAAACGGTCCATCCAGATCGGCTGATCCCAGCCGCCCGGGAGCGGGATGCCGAACACGCCTTCGTCACCCGGTGATGGAGCAGGCCATGGAGGCCTGGCGGCACTACGCGACCGGGCTGGCGGTGCGTGAGCGGCGAAGAGCGCCGCCGCCGATGTGTAGGCCGGGATCGCGGGCGGTCCGGACTGCTGAGACTTCGTGCCCAGCACGCCGTGGCCTGTAGGGCCGGGGCGTACCCGGATCGGCGCTCCCGCAGGTGGGGCCGTCGGGGCTCGGCAGGCGCACACTGGCAGCATGTCCCTGCCCGCAACACACCAGTGCCGCACCTGTTCGGGCGATCCCGCCCACGGAGCGACGCTGCACGAGGACCTGGTCGTCGGCGCCCCCCTCTCGATGGAAGAGCTCGACGACGCGCAGCGCCTGGAGCGGTTCGCCCTCAAGTACGCCCACGACGGTTGCCGGGTGACCGAGGTCCGCCGGGTGCCGTCCGCCAGCCTCAGCGGCTACGCGTGGGCCGTCCGCTTCGTCGAACACAGCTGAGGAGAGCCAACCGACCGTACCGGGCCGCAGGACCCCGCTCGGCACAGCCACCGAGCCCGCCGCACGACCCGGGACGACGACCGCCGACCAGAACTGGAGGGTGACGGCGCACCTGAGGTGATCACTCCGCTCGGCCGGCGCTCGATCCGGAGCCCCGCGCCGAGCCTGCTGCCCGCTGTTCATCTCGCCGGGGTGCACGGCAGAGCCCGTTGGACGCGTGTTCGCCGGATTGGGGGACGTGGGAGTGTCGGGGCGGGCTGTTGCCGGTGTGGCCTGGGAGCATGCGGGGGATCCGAAGTCCCCCGTCGATCGAAGGTTTGTCCACATGAACCGCAGTGAACTGGTGATCGCGATCGCTGAGCGCGCCGAGGTGGACCGCAAGGACGCCGATGCGGTCCTGAACGCCTTCGCCGAGATCACGAGCGAGGTCGTCGCCAAGGGGGGGCGAGAAGATCACCATCCCCGGTTTCCTCGGCTTCGAGCGGACCCTGCGCGCCGCCCGCACCGCACGCAACCCCCAGACCGGCGACCCCATCGACGGCCTGGACCAGGAGGTCTACGCACTCCTGACGGTCTATTAGGCCCTGATTCGCACCGCCGCGGACGTCGCGATCCCCACCCCGGGGCTGGACATGGACCGGATCAGCTTCAGTACCGGGATCCCGTTGCTCGGCATGCTTCGACCTGGTCGCGGGTGTCGGCGGTGACCATCTGCAGCTGACCCTGCGTGTCCCCCTTCACCGGCGCCGTACGATCACCGCGGCCGCAGCCGCGCCCACGCCGAGTGCGCCGGCAAGCGTTACGAGCACGAGGGAGAGCTGCCCGGAGGGCCGGGGACGAGCTGCCGCCTGGGTGGTTGTGCGCGCGACGGCCGCATGCGGCGGCGCGGGGACGGCCGCGCTCGGCGCAGTCGGCCCGATCGTTGCCGGGCTCGGCGAGGGCTGGGTGTTGGGGACGGCGGTGATGGCGAGGTCGCTTTCGCCGTGGCCGAGTTCGGGGAAGGCGGAGTCGACGCTCACCTTCCAGCTGCCCGGGGGCAGGGCCAGACGGGTGGTGTAGGCGGCCTCCGTGCCGGCGACTGCGAGCAGCGGCCACGGGCCGACGGTGCGTCCGTCCGAGGAGATGGCGCTGAGCGTGGCGGCGACCGGTTCGTCCACCGGGTCGCCGTCGTCGTAGCTGGCGGTGGTCTGGGTGCGACCGTCGGTGTGGGCGGTGATCGCGAAGTGGATGTTGCCGCCGTGGGCGGCGGCCGGCGTCGCGCCAGCCAGCACGGCGCAGGCCGCCAGCGCGAGGACGGCGACGGGCGGTACTACTGCTCTGTTCATGGGAACCCCAGGTAGCCGAGAGGGGGTGGGGCGGCGTGTGGGCCGCCCCACCCCCGGGAGGTGCCGGCGTGGGTCAGGAGGCCGGCTGGATGGTCCAGTTCTGGTAGGACTGGCCGTTCGGCTGCTGCAGCTCCAGCAGCCAACCGCCGTAGTACCAGCGGTTGCTGGTGCCCAGCACCAGGTTCGACCCCTTGGCGCTCAGAGTGTGGCCACTGCCGGTGTCACTCAGCTGCCAGGCCTGAGCGTCGGAGTCCCCGCACGGCTGCTGGAAGACGAACTCGCCCGCCACCAGCGTGCCGCCGACCTGCAGGCACTTGCCGGACTGCACGTTCTTGATCCGCACCAGGCCGTTGCCCGCGTCCTCGAAGTCCCACTGCTGGTTGCTGTATCCGGTGCTCTGGTAGGCGAACAGCACGTCGCCGTCGTTGCTGGAGCCGCTCCATACGGAGGCTACCTGGCCGGTGAAGCTGTTGGTCATGGTGTACGGCTTGCCCGGTGTGGTGGCGCCCTGCTCGGCGAGGGTGCGCAGCGAGGCCGACGCCCCGGGCTGCGAGACCTGGCCGTCCTGGTCGCGGACCGCGACGGCGAAGGTGTAGTCGGTGTCCGGCCGCAGCGAGACCACCCGCACCACGGTGGACGTGACGGTGCCGATGGCCTTGCCGTTCAGCAGGATCTGGTACCCGGCGGCGGAGGGGACCGCGGTCCAGCTGAGCAGCGCGGAGTTCTGGGTGACCTGGCTGATCGTCAGGTCGGGCCCGGTGCTGGGCCCACCAGTCGGCGTCGGGCTCGGGGTCGGGTCGGGGCTCTTACTCTGCGAGGGCGACGGGCTGGGCGAGGGGGTGGGGTTCGGGCCGGTGCCGCCGCCGGTGATCAGGAACTGGTTGTCCGCCACGTTCCAGTGCGTGGACAGGTAACTTCCCGGCTTGGGATTGGTGTTGAAGTAGTCGTCCTTGGTGCAGTCGAGCCGGTCCTGCTGCGCCTGGTCGGGGCAGAGGGTCTGCATCGTCGGGTAGTAGGGGGCGTCCGAGTAGCACATCAGGTCCCAGTCGACCGTGCAGTGAGCGGCCTTGCTGGAGTAGGGGGCGCTGTTGTTGACCGCGCCGAGGTTGTGCCCGAGTTCGTGCGCGGCGACGTGTGCGCTCCAGCAGGCCGAGTCGCTACGGCCGTACGAGGGACCGAAGTTGCTCAGGTTGGCCTGCTCCGGCCGCTCGTCGCCCGCGAATGTGCCGATGCCGCAGTACACGGCGGCGTCGGCGAACATCATGTACTTGCGGTCGTGCCGGTTGTAACCCAGCTGCGCCAGCGCGTCGTTGGTCGCACCGAAATCGCTCAGTGCAGAGTCCGGCAGCTGGACGTCCAGCACGTTGGCGGTGCAGTCCGCGTCGGTCACGTAGCGCACGTGCCGGTCGCCGCCGGTCTGCTGGGCGCTCGCGTCGTAGATGACGTCGACGTCGGCCGCCCACTTCTTGAAGGAGGCCAGGTACTGGGCGTAGCGGTCCTGGTCGGAGCCGTGCACGTACAGCACCTGCACCCGGTTGCCGCTGGTGCCGTCACCGTCGCAGACCACCGCGGAACCTCCGTCGGCGGGGGCGGCGGGCGCAGGCGCGCCGGCGGAGGCAGGGGAGGCGCCGGGGGCGGCGTCCAGGACGGGATCGCCGCCCTTGAGCAGGTCGGCGGCGGCGGGTGCCTGGCCGGAGCCGAGCAGCGTGGGAGCGGTGGCGGTCGCGGACACGGCCACCGGGACGGTCGCGTGGATGTCGACGCCCTGCGGGGCGGCGTCCGGCCCGTGGGTGCAAAGGTCCACCGCCGAGGTCCGGAACTCGCCCGCGCACGGGTCGGTCTTGGCCGCGATGGCCAGCCCGGTGTAGACCATGCCGCGCGCGGGGTCGGGCTTGGGCACCGCGGCCGGCGGGGTCGGCGAGACCTTGTGCTGCGGCGCGGCCGCGGGCGTCGGCACGGCCTTCCGGCCGGAGGCCGCCTGCCCGAGGGCCGAGCCCGCCGCGGCGGACCGCTCCGCCTGGGCCGCGGCGGTCGGCCTGCTCTGCTGCCCGCCCTGCGCCGCGTTGATCCCGATCACGCCGGCGACGAGGCCGGTGGCCACCGCCAGGGCTGTCAGCACCGGTATCCGACGGCCCTTGCGACGCCCGTGCGCCGCTCGCTTGCCAGTCATGTTCACTCTCCCGGTCGACAGATGAGGGGAACGCTGCCGACACTTGGGAGAACCGCCACGACGACGCGGATAACGAAAACTTGTCCGGATTCGGGATTTGTTTTGGCTGAGGTCATCGACCGGGTGGAAACACCGTGGACGCACGCTTCCATGATCACATCACCAACCAGCCGATACCACAGGCAAGTTGATGCGGTCATCAGCTATGAAGATCTTGTAAGAGCCGCTGGCTGGGTGTTGTCAGGTTGAGAGCGTGGTGGTGAACCGGGTGGTGTTCGGTGGGGTCGGGCCGGGCGCGGGTGGTGGCGGTGCCGTCGCGGGTGAGCAGGGTGGTCTCGAAGGTGCCGTAGCCCTGGGCGCCGATCAGGAACCCGCCGTCGTCGGCGATGGCCTTGTGTCCGCCGGGGGCCGGGGCGGTGACGGCGACGGTGTGCCCGGTTCCCAGGTCGAGGAGGAAGGTACGGGCCAGGCCACTGGTGTCTTCGAAGGATGCGGCCACGCGGTTGCCGGATATGAGCAGGGGCTCGTGGTGGGCGCTGCGGACCCCACGTGGTGTCCAGGGGCGCTTGGCCTGCAGCTTCCAACCGTTCTCTTCGCTCAGCTCGACCACTCCGGGATAGGACAGGTCGCCGAGCCGGATGGGTGTGGACCACAGGCGGTGGCCGGCGCTGGTGTAGCGGGCGACGTGGGGCTCGCGCAGGGGCGCTGCTCCGCGGAGCATGGGCGGGGCGGCGGTCCAGGCGATGTAGAAGCCGTCCGGGAGCAGGACGAAGGTGCCGATGTCCTCGCCGGGCTGGCATGGCGGGACGACGGTGTTCAGAGTGCGACCGGCAGCGTCGATCTCCTCCAGGACGTGCCAGGTCGCTTCAGGGTGCGCGATCCACACGTCCCGTGTTCGCTGACCCGGGACCAGGGACGGCCGGTGCCGGGGAGGTCCCGTTGCCACAGCACCTGCCCGCCCGGGTCGACGGCGGTGAGTACCGTCTTCAGCGGGTCCGATCCGTAACCGGTCACGTACAGCGGACCCGCCGGGTCGCCAGCGGCCAGGTGCCAGATCTGGCCGGGCATGGCGATACGCGATGCAGCAGTCATGATCCGAATCCTCCCCCCACCAGCAGCGGCGCGTCAGCCCGCCCCAGCACAGGAGGATTAGCGGGAACGCGCTCCTGCGGCAGAAATCCGGACGCCACTGCGCCGGTGCGTGGTGGCATGTCAGCAGTGGGCTTTGGTTTGCTCACCACAGCCAGCTGGTCGAGGAACTCCGGCCAGGGTTTCGTTTTCTCGTTCGTCGGGTCGTTGAATGCCTCGGACCGGCTCACGTGCTGGCCGTAGTGGTGGAGCGTCTTCAGCCACAGTTCGATGGAGGTGTTGGCGAACCAGGCATCGCCGTCCAGGAGTACGTAGTAGACGTGGCCGGCGCCGGGTTCGACGCCGAAGCAGTTGGGCGGAGTGCGGTGGGCGTCGCGATGGTCTGCGTGAACACCGCGCCGCCCACGGACGGATGCGGCCAGGCACCCCACGTCAGTTGCTCCCTTGTACTGTCGGTCGCACGTAACAGCGAGTTCGACACGGGGGACATGACAATGATCAGGACCGATCCGCGGACACCCGACCTCTTCATCACCCCGGTCGACGAGGTCTTCATCCGCAACCACCTTGGACCGCACCCGCGGCTGGATCCCGAGACCTGGTCGCTCACCGTCGAGGGCCTGGTGGAGCGGCCCCTGCGGCTGGACTTCCCGGCCATCCAGGGCTTGCCGCAGGTCCACTTCACCGCCGTCCACGAGTGCTTCGGCAACCCACTGCGCCCCCACGTGCCAACCCGCGCCGTCACCAACCTGGAGTGGGCCGGTATCCCGCTCGCCGCCGTACTGGAGCTCGCCGGCCTGCGCCCGCAAGCCCAGCACGTCTGGCTGGAGGGCGCCGACTCGGGCGACTTCGCGGGAGAGAGCGGCCTGAACTACCTCAAGGACCTGCCCCTCGACCAGGCGAGCGCCGATGTCGTCCTCGCGCACACCATGAACGGCGAACCGCTGCGCCCGGACCACGGCTACCCGCTGCGGGCGGTGGCGCCCCGGATGTTCGGGACCAACTCCGTCAAGTGGCTGAGCCGGATCGTGCTGGCCGCCGACCGTCCCGACCACCTCTTCACCACCCGTCTCTACACCCGCGTCCTGCCGGGCGAGAGCCAGGCCCGGCCGGTCCGCGAGAAGGACGTCAGCAGCAAGCTGCTCACCCCGGACGACGGGCGCCCCATCCCGGCCGGAAGTCGCGAACTGGCGGGCTACGCCTGGAGTTCCACCGAGGTGACGTCCGTCGAGATCGCCGTGGACGACGCCGACTGGCAGCCTGCCGTGCTGGACCGGCGTGGCCCGGACCTCGCCTGGCAGCGCTTCCGTCTACGGTACGACCTGGCCCCGGGCCCGCACCGCATCCGTTGCCGGGCCACCGACTCCGCCGGGCGCGTCCAGCCGCTCACCGGAGACCGAAACGCCGTCCACGAGATCCATGTCGTCGCCGAGACAGGCATGCGACCGGCTGAGCGGTGACAGCCCGGGCGGGTCTGCGCGAACATCGGGTCGAGGAACCGGCCGGGGTGACGGAAGCCCGCAAAGAGCCCGGTGGGCAGCCGCTGCCCACCGGGCCCCACTACGCCACGCACTCCTCGACGGCCCCCGCCCGGCGACCTCACTGAAGTGGCTGCGCACGAACCCGCCGCTCCTGATCGGCATGGGCTGTGGCGCGATCCCGATCGACCACACCGCCCTCGACGACCTGCCTCGCACCCGCACCACCGACACCTCCGCGGCCGGCTCATGGCAACCGGCTGCCCACCCCAACGCAACACCTACGCCGCGGACTTCCAGACCTGGCTCGCCACCTACCTCGACGACAGTGAACCGGCCGCCCACCGACTCGTCCTACACGAGTACGGGACCTGGCGCATCCTGCCGAGAATCCACCGGCCCCGGGACAGCCGCCCCCAGACCTACTCCACCCTGCAATACGCCAAGACCCGGATCAGGACCGCGCACCGATTCCTGACCTGGCTGGACGGCCACGACACGGCGCTGACCCGGGCTACCCAGACCGACGTCGACGACTTCGTCACCCAACACGCCCACCTGGCCGGAACGTTAGAGCCGTTCCTACGCCGGACGACCAAGACCCGCCGATCCCGCAAACTCGCCTGCCGAAAACCATCAGCCGACCAGCCCGGCGCCGCCATCACCCCCGAGGAACGATGGCACCTGCTGCGGCGCCTGCTGCACGACGAGAGCCTCGACCTGGCCGACCGCATCATGGAAGCTTCGCCATCTTCGAACGTGCTGGTCGGAGGCCCTGGCGTGACGCTCGGTCGGGGTACTCACGCTGGTCGCGGGCGGCAGTCTGCGGTCTTGATCGTCCGTCATCGGTTGACCGTGAGGTTCGTCAGGACGAGCAGGGCGCGCAGGAGGTGGGTGGCGCGGGCGGGGTCGGTGCGGAGCTTGGCCAGGATCCGCCACGCCTTCAAGTTCGCGAAGCCGTGTTCGACCATGGCGCGTGCGGCCGACAGGATGCGGTTGGCCTGCTTCTGGCCGGGCGTGAGCTTGCGGGTCCGGGTGGCTTTGTAGCCGGTGACGATGACCAGGTCATCGGGGTTCTTGGGCTTGTCGACGCCGAGGAAGCCGAGGTCGGCAAGCGCCCCGAGGCCAGCCGCCTTCAGGTGCTCGACGATGTGGTCGTGGCGGGTGGCGGTGGCGTCGTGGGTGCGCCCGGGCCGGGCGGCGGAGATCCACAGCAGGCGGCCCTTCTCGTCGGTCAGGGCGAGGAAGTGCAGGCCGTGGCGGTGGTGCTTGCCGGAGAAATTGCGACGATCGTCGGGGCCGGTGCGCCGCTGAGTGGGGATCAGGGTGCCGTCGATCAGCACGACCTCTCCGCCCCGCTCGGCTATCTTGCGCAGTGCCCGGCCTGGGCGCGGGGCCTTCGCGGCGAGCAGGCCGACCATCTCGTCGCGCCAGCGCCGCAGGGTGGACTCGGGCACCCCCGATCCGCCGGCCAGGTCGAGAAGGCGCTGGTCACGCCGCAGCAGGGCCAGCACCAGGACCGCGATCCGGCCCGGCGGCCGCGACCGGAACGGGGAACCGATCTTCTTCAAGTGGGCGCGCAGCAGGTCGGCGAGGTAGTCGATGGTGCTCGTGGACACATTCAGGCGGCACTGGTAGACAAGAGGGGCGGTGTCCTCGGTGTGCTCTTTGGTTTTCGTCACACAATCTCAACGAGCCTTGGGGGCACCGCAGTTACGCTTCCGCCCTGGGTCGGGGCAGCGGTCGGAAACAGTGCTGGTCACGGGCGCGGGGTGAAGCGTCCGTCGGGGAGTTTGCGCAGCCAGCCGCGTTCGGCGAGCTTGGTCAGCTTCCCGCGCAGGGGTTCGAGTTTGCCGCGCACCCCGGTGTCCAGCCCGAGCACCTCGCCGACCTGCCGCGTCATCACCGGCCCGCCGCCCTGTCGCACGGCAGCCATGATCCGCTGGTACTCCGGGGGCAGCGCCGACTCTGCGATGTCCGGCTCCCGGTGCGGGATCAGCAGCACCGCATGGCCTGCGACCTGCGCCGACGCTGGCGCGGTGGCTGCACGCTCCTCGGCGATCTGCGCATTCATGCGGGCCAGGACCCGTTCGGTGATGGCGAGTTCGTCACGCTCGACTCGAACATCCGTGAGTTGTTTGGTCAGTTGTTCTTCGAGTCCATCCAGTTCCGCGCGGCGCGCGGCGATCCGTCCCAGCGTCTCGGGGTCCGTCATGTACCGGATGGTAGAAGCCGGCCCGGGTACAGCGGGCGGGAACCTGGGAACGGGCCTGCCGGACGATCTACAGCCCAGACTGCCGCCCGCGACCAGCATGAGTATCCCGACCGGGCATCACGCCAGGGCCTCCGACCAGCACGTTCGAAGATGGCGAAGGCTCATGGGCGCCATCATCCTGACCTACGCGACACCGCTGACAAAGACCCTGCTCATCCGGACCGACCAGGTCACGATCTCCACCGCCGACGGCACCAACGAGCCGGAGGTTCACCTGCAGCTCGGCCCGACCGCGCTCCGTCTCCCACCCCTGCTCGACCAACTCATCGCCCGACAACTCCTGCGAAGCCGCAACGCGACGGCGATCGTCACCAACCCATGGCTCTGCCCCGGCACCAAGGCAGGCCGACCGCTCAGCACCGCCCGCGCGGCAGTGCGCCTGTGCCGGCTCGGCCTACACCCAGGGCCGGGACGGTCCCGAGCCCTACTCCACCTGGCCGCGCGCATCGAGGCCCCCTCCTCGCACAAGCCCTCGGCATCACGGCGAGCACCGCAGTTCGCTGGTCGGATCTCGCTGGCCGCACCTTCAGCGGCTATGTTGCCCGCGTGGTGGAGAGCCAGACGGTTGGACCAGCGTGATGCCGGATTGGGGCACGCCCAATGAGGACGCTGCCAAGGGGCGACGCAGTCACCACTCGAAGGTCTTCCACTCCCGACGAGGAATGAACCCCTCCGTAGTGTCCCAGCAGCGGTCTGCCCATCCCTGGGCCACCATCACAGGGCGGCTCAACACGAGGTCACCAGCCCTTTGAACCCGGAGCACCAGACCCTGATCGTCCACGACATCGTCCGGTTCTGCCGAGAACACGACATCTGGTGCCAGGGCCGCGGCTCCGCCGCCAACTCGGCGGTCTGCTACGCCCTCGGGATCACCTCCGTCGACCCCATCCACTACGGCCTGCTCTTCGAACGCTTCCTCAGCCCCGAGCGCGACGGGCCGCCGGACATTGACCTGGACATCGAGCACCGACGCCGCGAGGAGGTCATCCAGTACGTCTACGACACCTACGGCCGCGACCACGCCGCCCAGGTAGCCAACGTCATCACCTACCAGCCCAGGCTGGCCGTACGCGACGCCGCCCGGGTGCTCGGCTACGCCGCCGGCGACCTCGACCGGTTCGCCAAGGAGACCGGCTGGCACGAGATGCCGCCCGCCGAAGCCTCCGTGCCGCAGGACGTGCGCGACCTGGCGGGGCAACCGCGCGGGCTGCCCCGCCACCTCGGCATCCACTCCGGCGGGATGGTTCTCACCCGCCGCCCGATCGCCGAGACCTGCCCCACCGAGTGGGCCACCATGCCCGGTCGGAGCGTCCTCGGATGGGACAAGGACAGCGTGGCCGAAGCAGGCCTGATCAAGATCGACTTGCTGTGTCTCAGGATCTTGTCCGCCGTCCATGACGCCTGCGATCTGATCGAGCGTCACCACGGAATCCGCTACGACCTGGCCACGATCCCGCCGGACGATCCGGCCGTCTACGAGATGCTGTGCCGGGCCGACACGGTGGGCGTGTTCCAGGTCGAGAGCCGGGCCCAGGCCTCGGCCCTGCCCCGCATGAGGCCCAGGAAGTTTTACGACCTGGTGGTCCAGGTGGCCCTGATCCGGCCCGGCCCGATCCAGGGCGGCTCCGTCCACCCCTACATCCGGCGCCGCAACGGCCGCGAGGCGCCGACGATCGCGCATCCGCTGATGGAACGCGCCCTCGCTAAGACCCTCGGGGTGCCGCTGTTCCAGGAGCAGATGATGCAACTGGCCATCGACTGCGCGGGGTTCACGCCCACGGAGGCCGACAAGCTCAGGCAGGCGATGGGATCCAAGCGCTCCCACGAGCGGGTCGCCGAGCTACGGACGCGCCTGCTCGCCGGCATGGCCGAGCGCGGTATCCCGCCCGAGGTGGCCGAGGACGTATACGTGAAGATCGAGGCGTTCTCCAGCTACGGCTTCCCGGAGTCGCACGCGGCCTCGTTCGCGCTGCTGGTGTACGCGAGCGCCTGGCTCAAGCACCACTACCCGGAGGCGTTCACCTGCGCGCTGCTGGCCAACCAGCCGATGGGCTTCTACTCACCCCTGACCCTCATCCAGGACGCGAAGCGCCACGGTGTGCGCGTGCTGGCCGCCGACGTCAACCACAGCCAGGCCCAGCCCACCCTCGAATCCGCCGGCGCCGACCAGACGGCCGGGCCGGCCGTCCGCCCGGCGATCCGGCTCGGCCTTGCGGCCGGGTGAAACCGTAGACGTCCATCCCGGCCGAGCGGGCGGCGAGCACACCGTTGGGGCTGTCCTCGACTACCAGGCATCGCTCAGGGGCCACACCCAGGGTCTTCGCCGCATGCAGGAAGAGATCAGGTGCCGGCTTGCCGACACCGACGTCCTGGGCGCTGAAGATCCGGCCGTCGGCCAGGTGCTCGCGCAGGCCGGCCAGGTCGAGGGAGAGTCGGATCCATTCGTGGTTGGAGGAGGACGCGAGGCAGTACGGCAGGTCTCGCTGCTGAAGGGCCTTCAGCAGTTCTTCGGCGCCCGCCGACGCCACAAGCTCGGCCCGGAAGGCGGCGAAGACCCGCTCATGGCAGCGGGCCTCGAAGTCCTTCGGCAGCCGTCCCCGGTAGCGCTCCGTGATGACGTCGTGCACGTTGTGCCCGGCGTTCCCGAGGAAGTCCCGGTATGACTCCTCAAGAGTGGTCGGGTAGCCGAGCTCGGTCAGGTACCCGGACAACACCCGGTGGGCGATCGGCTCACTGTCCACGAGCACGCCGTCATTGTCGAATATCACCACGTCATATCGCATGCAGCGGACACTACTGGGTCCCCTGTCGGCGCAGGACTCGAACGACTTGAGGAGCTGGCCGCACGACGCGTGGCCCGGCGACCGGGTGGTCAGCCGACCGTCCTGGCGACGCAAACCTTCCGGTCTTGGTGCTCGGTCATGGTGAGGCCGCGTTTGACGGTCTTTCCGACATCGTGGCGGGGTGCGGGCCTGCGGTTCTTGGAGCCTGGCCTGTCCGCCGCCGGCCACGGGCAGCTCCAGCACCGTGCCGGCACCGTCCAGGCCACCGGACGCGGCATGGCCGCCGTCCGCCCCCGCACCGCCCACCTGCTCCTTGGCTCTGCCGTTCTTCTCCTCGGCACGACGAGCGTCGTCGTGCGTGCGGTGTCCGGCTGTCAGCCTCGCGCAGTGGTACTCAGTTGGCGCGTCGGGCGCGGCGCTTGAGGCCGAACAGGACCGCGGCGCCGGTGGCGGTCAGTGCGGCGGCGCCTGCGAGAAGGGTGCCGCTGCCGCTCCCGCCGCCGGTGGACGCGAGCGAGGCCTGGCTGGTGGTCGGGTTCGGCGTTGCGGTGGTGGCGGCCTGGGCGTTCGTCGCGGGCGGGGGAGTCGACGGGGCGGCGGGGGCGGCGGGGGCGGAGGTGTGCGTCGTCGGGGCGGGAGTCGTGTCGCGGGTGGCGGTGGGCTGGGGGGTCGGGGAGGAGGGCTTGGCGGGGATGCGGTCCGTCAGGTTGAGCGGGTTGCCGGTCAGGCCGGTCTGCCCGTCCGCGGCACCGCCGGTGCTGACCAGGAAGTCGTTGGTGACCTGCTCGGCGACCGCGGTGGCGGTGGTGATCCGCAGGTCGTAGCTGACCGTCCGGCCGTCCGCCAGCGGGGCGTCGAGGGCGGCGGAGTCGACGAACACGGTCGGGTCGCAGCCGAGCCGCATCGCAAGAGTGGTCGCGGTGCCGTCGTGCACCCACTGGATGGCGGTGTTGGCCCCGTTCATGACGCCCAGGGTGGTGAAGAACGACGGGACGAGTGTCACGTGCTGGTAGGCCGCGCCGGTGTGGTTGGTCGCGGTGGACCGGACCTCGAAGGTGGTCTCGCCCTTCGCGCTCGTCACCTTGACCAGGCTGGTGTTGAGCGTAGGTGCACCGTGGTGGGCAGGTCCGCCGGCGACCGGCGTCTCCCCGGGCAGCTTCACCGAGCCGTGCATGCAGGGGAGCACGGTGTGGGTGCTGTCGGCCCACGCGGGGAGGGCGGCCACCCCGGTCGCGGCGAGCATCAGGGCGGCCATGGCGGCGGCCTTCTTCGCGGAGGCGGTCAGGGCAGGGCGCTGGCTGGTCATGATGGGGTCCCCCGAGGACATCGACGTGTGGCAGGTGTGGTGGGTCTGGCGTCGTGTCCCTGGCTGTTTCTTAGGGCCGGTCCCGTCGCTCAGGAGCAATGCTTCCAGCCGGTCTTCCGCTGGTCGTACGACTACTGTCACACCCGCGTCACAGACGTCCCTGACGCCACGGGTGCTGCCCGGCACTGAAGACCGAAGATGCCGACAAGACCGGCGTTCAAGCTGCCGACGCTCCGAGGTGAGAACGCCCGTCGGAGGTGTGTCCCGGCGGGCGTTCGGCAGCGAGGCGCGCAGCGTTCCGGTCCCCGCCGACGGCTCCTCACCCCGCGTCCGGTACTCCGCCGAACGTTCGACCAGGCGGCACAGAGACCGCCGGCGCCGAGCCCGCCGGGACGGCGCCCGAGGCGAGGAGCAGCCTCGTCCTGCCGGGTCTTCACGCCGCTGACGCGGTCTCAAGGTCGTCGTCCCGGGGGCCGTCCCAGGGCATGACCAGCGAGGCGTCACCGTCCGGGCTCAAGGCGACGCGCACGTCGAGGCTGTCGGCGTGGGCCCGCCAGCCGTGCATCCCCGCGTCGTAGTCGGCACTGATCAGCGCGGCGCGTACCCGGGCCGGACGGCGCGGCGCCACGCTCTCGTCCCAGTCCAGGACGTCCAGGACCGCGCACCCGTCCAGCACCGCCCACCCCGGGGCGGCGACCTGGCGCGCCCAGCCGCTCCGGACCGAGAGCTGGACGATGGGCGGGTGACCGTACTCGACCTTCAGCGTGAAGAACATGCCCGGGGTGCCTGTCGGGCTCGGAAAGTCATCGCTACAGGTGAGAGCGGTAGGGAAATCCCGGCTGGCACCATGTCCGGGTGATCGTCTCGCTGCTGTACAAGGTGGTCCGCAAGCTGGTGTCCGTCCCCGGGGTGCTGCTGCGCCGCGACTCGACGAAGGACGCCGAGTTGCTCGCGCTCCGGCACGAGAACGCGGTGCTGCGCCGTCAGATCGCCGGCCCGGTCCGCTACGAGCCGGCGGACCGGTTCTGGCTGTCGGCGCTGTCGGGACTGATACCCCGTCACCGCTGGCGCGGGGTCTTTCCGGTCGCTCCTGGCACGTTGCTGGGCTGGCATCGCAGGTTCGTCGCGGCGAAGTGGGACTTGTGGGGCTCGGAAAGTCATCGCTGCTGGTCAAGCTGCGTATCGGTACTCGTTGATGACGCCGCCGAGGACGCGGGTGCGCAGGAGTCTGCGGCCTTCGGGGTCGTGTGCGGTGGTGGGCTGCTCGTGGGCGCCGGGTGGTAGTTGGTCGCGGGCGCGGTGCGGGCGGTGTTCGTTGTAGTGCCGCTGGTAGGCGGCCAGGACGTGGCGGGCGTGGGCCTGGTTCATGATGAGGACATGGTCCAGGACCTCACGCCGGATACTGCCGACAACCCGCTCGCAGTGGGCGTTCATCCGGGGAGCTCGCGGCGCACTTTTCAGGATGTCCATCTCCTCGGCCTCGAAGACAGCGTCGAAGGACTGCCCGTACTTGCCGTCACGGCCACGTAGCACGAAGCGCAAGGCCTCCATGCGCCTGCCCAGGTCGGCGGGCACGTTCCGGGCCTGCCGCACCGCCCACTCCCGGGTGGGACGGGCGGTCACGCCGGCGATGTGCAGGCTCCTGCGTACCAGCGTTCGCGGCCGCGGAGCCGGAAAATCCGACAACCCCTCGTGAGGCCCTTCTCCTGTCTGCCGTTGGTTGGTGTGGGTGGTGGGTAGGGCGGGCGGGACGGCACAGTGGGGTTCCGTGGTGCCTGCGGCGGGCCGGTGGGTTCCTGCACCGTCGTCAGTGTCCGGGCCGTCCTGTCCGGGATCTCGAGCCCGGACTCGTCCTCCAGCGCCATGACGAGTCCGACGATGTCCAGCCAGGCCGCCCCCAAGCCATGGACGAACGACGCTCAGGCGCGTACTTCCTCTTCCCTGACGCCCAACTGCTCCATGACCATCTTCCTGACCCTGGTGCTCGCCCGGCCGTCGTCCGCGTCGGCCGGAGACCAGGGCCTCACGGCCGCCGGCCTGCCACGCCGCCCACCAATCGGCGACCGACTCGGCGCTCACGCCCAGGAGTGCGGCCACCTCGCGCCGGTCCAGCCCCGCTCGAACGGCTGCCACGGCTCGTATCCGCAAGGCCTCCTACGCGTCGGGCGACAACCGCCGCGCGTCCCCAGCCAGATCCGTCACGCCCGGACCAACGAGCTCGGAAACCTTACGGTTTCGGGTCAATTCGACCGGACCGCGACCCGACCGTCCCGCGCTGGCGCCGCGACGTACGTGCCAGCGAGCTCACCGAGGCCGCCGCCGAGACCCTCGCCGCCGAGCTCGCCGCCGCCCAGGAGAAGCAGGCCGCCCATGCCGTCGATACCAAGACCGACGCCGTCCTCACGGCCTCAGCCGGGCTCTACAACCTCACCGAACCGACCACCAGGGCGCCGCCGAGCTCCCCCGGTTCGACCACGCCACATCACCCAGCTCGCTAACCGGCTGGAGTCAAGACGCTGCTATTTGTGCACGGCGGCGGCGAGAACGCGAAGTCATGGGCACCGTGACGCCGCGCTAGCGTGGGGCGATGCACACCGCCTCATCATCCCTGCTGCTGGCGCTCCGGCCCCAGACCCAAGAACGCCTCTACGACTTCTACGACGAACTGCGGAGTACCGACGACCTTTTCTGGGACCGTCGTCTGGATGCCTGGATCGCGACCAGCCACGCCGTGGTCAGCAGCGCCGCCAGTGACCCGCGGCTGTCCTCGGTGCGCTACCCCGACATAGAGGCCGTCTCCGAAGAACTCCGGCCGCTTGCCCGCGTCATGAGCCGGCAGATGCTCTACAGCGACGCCCCCGACCACTCCCGGCTACGCGCCCCGCTCAGCAAGGCCTTCAACCCACGGGCAGTGGCGATGCTCCGCGCCCGGATCTCCGAGGCTGTCGACCAGATCATCACGAAGGCTGCGCCGACCGGGCGGATGGACATCGTCGCGGACCTCGCCCGCCCCCTGCCCCTGACCATCATCTGCGACCTCCTCGATGTGCCGGAAGAGGACCGGCCCGCCCTGGCCTCCTGGTCCGGCCCCATCGCCGCAGCCATCGGCAGCTCCCGCCTCGACGCCGACCAAAACCGCGCCGCCACCCAGAGCATGCAAAGCACACTCGCCTACCTCCGCGAACTCCTCACCCGCGACGACCTCCCGCCCGCCCCCCACACCCTGCGCGCACTCCTGGCCACACCCGCCCGAACCACCCACCAGGACACCGACGAACTCCTCGCCAACTGCGCCCTCCTCCTGATCGCCGGCCACGAAACCACCACACACCTCATAGGCAACGCCGCGCTCACCCTGCTCCGCCACCCCCACGCAGCCGACCAACTGCGCCGCCAGCCCGACCTGATGCCCGCCGCCGTCGAGGAACTCCTGCGCTACGACAGCCCGGTGCAGTTGATGCTGCGCCGGGCGCGGTACGACATGGATCTGGCCGGCCGTACCATCGCCGCCGGGCAGGTGGTGCTCCTCGTGTGCGGGGCGGCGAACCGGGACCCGGCCGTCTTCCCTGACCCTGGTGCGCTGGACTTCCAACGGCCCGGCGGGCGGCACGTCGCCTTCGGGCACGGGCCGCACTTCTGCCTTGGCGCGGCGCTGGCCCGCATGGAGGGCGCGGTCGTCCTGGAAGCACTCCTCACCAGACTTCCCGACCTGCGGCTGGACGGTACGCCGCCGCAGTGGCTGCCCGGCCTCAACTTCCGCGGGCTGAACCGCCTGGACGTCGCCTTCACCCCGCCGTCAGGCGGTCAGGACAGCGACACGCGGGCCGTGCCGGTCGACGGATTCCCACGCGGCCTCGCCCGCGCGTCGGATGTCGGCACCTGCCCCGCTCGGCCGCAGCCGGACGGTATCGCGGGCGCTTGATGGTTGCTGCACAACCCTGTCGGGCTCGGAAAGTCATCGCTGCAGGTGGCAGCAGTAGAACGACCTCGGCTGGCACCATGTGGGCGTGATCGTCTCGCTGCTGTACAAGGTGGCCCGCAAGTTGCTGTCCGTTCCTGGGGCGCTGCTGCGCCGCGAGACGGCGAAGGACGCGGAGCTGCTGGTGCTCCGGCATGAGAACGCGGTGCTGCGCTGTCAGATCGTCGGCCCGGTCCGTTATGAGCCGACGGACCGGCTCTGGCTGGCGGCGCTGTCCAGCCTGATACCCCGTCACCGCTGGCGGGCGGTTTTCCCGGTCGCCCCTGGCACGTTGCTGGCCTGGCATCGCCGGTTCATCGCGGCGAAGTGGGACCACGGTGCGCGGCCCACCCGGACCGGGCGACCACCGACCAGAGCGGCGCTCAAGAACCTCGTGCTACGCCTGGCTCGGGAGAACGCGGGGTGGGGCCACAGGCGGATCCAGGGCGAGCTGGCCCGGCTTGGGCACCCGATCGCCGCATCCACGGTGTGGGAGATCCTCCGCGCGGCGGGTATCGACCTGGCTCCGCGCCGCACCGGCCCGCCCTGGCGGGAGTTCCTCACGAACCAGGCCGAGGGCATCCTCGCGGTGGACTCTTCCATCTCGACACCGTGCTCGGCCACCGGCTGTACGTGCTGGTGTTCCTCGAGCACGGCACCCGGCGCCTGCACATCGCCGGTGTGACCGCCCGTCCCACCCGGGAGTGGGCGGTGCGGCAGGGCCCGTGAACGGGTGATCGGCAGCATCCGGCGCGAGGCCCTGGACCATGTCCTCATCATGAACGAGGCCCACGCCCGCCACGTCCTGGCCGCCTACCAGCGGCACTACAACGAGCACCGGCCGCACCGGGCCCGCGACCAGCTACCGCCCGGTCTCCACGAGCAGCCCACCACCGCACACGACCCCCAAGACCGCAGACTCCTGCGCACCCGCGTCCTCGGCGGCGTCACCAACGAGTACCGATACGCAGCTTGACCAGCGATGACGGATCAGTCGGCTGGTCACCGTTCTCTTCAGGACCGTTCATGACACGCACCCCTCTCCTGCATATATCCCGAGACGGCCGACGATGGTGACCAGCCCCAGAGCAAGGCAACCGGACAGGTCCCCTGGAGTAGCCAGCCCGGCACGCGCTTCGGGCTGGCGACGGTCGGTGCCACGCACGAGCGGGGCCGGGCTCAGCCTGGGAGCTGGCCCCGACCCCACCGCAATCCCGATGCACGGATGAAGAGACGACCAAGACGCCCGGATGACGGCGCCTGGGCCAGCTGGGCGCTTCCTCATGCGCCGGGTGGCTTGATGTTCTGCGGCTGACTGTCAGTGAGGTGATCGGCAGGTAGTTGTCAGTGGCTTCGTGCCGCGTGAGCTGCGGGGGGCGCTGACTGGCGGTGCCGATTCCACGCGTCGGTTTTGACGAGCCGCCTGGTCGAGTTTCTGCCGACCGGTACAGGCCGCCTCTCCGCTCCGTTGGTGGGGAGGCGCCAGGCGGGTCCCTGAACAGGCTCGGCTCCGCGCAGTACGGTGAGTGGTGAGCGTTCGTCAGGGCCGGCCTCTGCCGGTTCGGGCCACCAGGGTCGGGGTGCTGCGCCTCGGGAGGATCCCGCCGGCTCGCGGTTGAGAACGGCGCTGCACCGTCGGGTGCAGCGCCGTGATGGCCTGTGGGCCGGTTAGGCGGCGAGGCTGAAGTCAACGCCTGCGGCGATGAGCGAGATGCTGCTGAGCCCTGTCACCGGGGTGACGACGGTCGAGCGGTTGGTGGTGGTGCCGTCGCCGAGCTGGCCGACGTTGTTGCGGCCGACGGTGCTGACGTGGCCGTCGCTGGTCAGGACCATGGAGTGGTAGCCGCCGGCGGCGATGGCGCGCACGTTGGACACGCCGGCCACGGTGATGGGGATGGGGCGGTTGGTGGTGGTGCTGTCGCCGAGCTCGCCGTCGGAGTTGTTGCCCCAGGTCTTGACGGTGCCGTCGGACAGGCGGGCCAGGTTGTGGTACAGGCCCGCGGAGATGTCGCGCACGTTGGCCAGGTTGGCGACGGTGGCGGGGGTGGACCGGGTGGTGGTGGTGCTGTCGCCGAGCTCGCCGTCGGAGTTGTAGCCCCAGGCCTGGACGGTGCCGTCGGCCAGCCGGGCCAGGCTGTGCCTGTTGCCGCCGGAGACGCCCCGGACGTTGGTCAGGCCGGTGACGGTGACCGGCGTGGTGCGGCTGGTGGTGGTGCCGTCGCCGAGCTGGCCGTAGCCGTTGTAGCCCCAGGCCCTGACGGTGCCGTCGGCCAGCACCGCCAGGCTGTGGTTGCCGCCCGCGGCGATGGCCTCGACGCCGGTCAGACCGGCGACGGTGACCGGCGTGGTGCGGCTGGTGGTGGTGCCGTCGCCGAGCTCGCCGTCGCCGTTGTAGCCCCAGGCCTCGACGGTGCCGTTGGAGAGCAGCGCCAGGCTGTGGTTGTTGCCCGCCGCGATGGCCACCACACCGCTCAGGCCGGCCACGGTGCCGGGGACGGCCTGGGTGGCCGTGTTGCCGATGCCGAGCTCGCCGTTGCCGTTGTAGCCCCAGCTCTCCACGGTGCCGTTGGAGAGCAGTGCCAGGGCGTGGCCGTTGTTGGAACTTGCCGCGAGGGCGGTGACATCGCCGTCGGTGAGTCCGGCCACCGTGGCAGGTGTCAGCCTGTTGCCGCCCTGGGAGTCGCCGAGCTGGTAGCTGCTGTTGTTGCCCCATCCCTTGAGGCGGGCCTCCTGGGCGGCGGCGGTGGGAGCGGAGAGCCCCATCGACGCCAGGAGCGCCAGCGGCGCCATGAGTCCGGCCAGCAGGATCTTCGGGCCTCGGCCCTTCGTGAACAGGTGCATGAGTTACCTCGTGGTCTGTGGTGCGCGGGCCCGGCGGAGCAGGCCAGTTCACCCGTCGTGATCACAATTGCCGTCGGCCTGCCCGGTCCTGGGAGGCCGGCGGGCGCTGGCGCGTGGCGGGGGCCTGGCCCGGTCACAGGTGGGCCCGGCCCCCGTCGTTTCCATAACGCGCGTAACTGAAGAGCGGGCGGGGGCGTCCTCATGACGACGCCCGGGCTGTCCGGCAGAGGTGAGGCGCGCGGTCCCGGATTCCGTACTGGCCGGAGCAGTTCGTGGCTGAGGCGTCCTGGCCGTGGCGGGCCGTACCCCGTTGCGATCGGCAGACGCGCCGGCCGGCCTGCTGACGCTGACGCAGGAGCAGGCCGAATCCTGGGTCCGGCCGACCCGGAGCCCTGGCCGACCGGCCGGGGCGAGGAGGAACGGCCTGGCGGCCCGCCTGACGTCCCTTCAGCCCGGATCGGTCCCCACGACCGATCGGGCCCTGAACCGGGCGTCAGGTGATGGTCTGCGGCTGACTGACAGTGAGGAATCGGCAGGGGGTTGTCAGTGACTTCGTCCCCGTGAACCGCGGGGGAGCGCTGACATGCGGTGCCGCTTCTGTGCTCGGTTTTGACGAACCGCTTGGCCGAGTTGCTGCCGACGGTGTAGGCGGTCTCTCCGCTCCGCGATCGGTTCGCGCCGTCGCGGGTTCGGGTGTACCGGACGTCACGATCGGCTTCGCCGGAGCTCCACCATGGCAGGGGAACCGCCCTCCCCCTCACCAGGGCTCCCCGCCGGGCGGAAGCAGGCACCGACCCGGCGGGGTCCCACACCGCACCCCCTGCTTCCGGCCTGGACCTACGAGAAGAGGACCTGTGCGCATGCGTATCCGGTACGCCTTGGCCGTTGGAGTGGTGCTGGTTGTCACGGGCGCGGGAGTGGCCGACGCCGCTCCTGGCGACACGTCCACCACGTTCTCCGTGACGGCCGGCGCGTTGTCGATCGCGGTGCCGGCCTCGGCGGCCCTGGGGAGTGTGCTGCCCGGCAACACCGTCACCGCACAGCTGGGTGCCGTCACGGTCACCGATGCTCGCGCCCTGCTGACGGCCGCCTGGACGGCGTCGGTGGTCTCCACCAGCTTCCAGACCGGCGGTGGCACGGCCCCCGAGACGATCGCGACCAGCGCGGTCTCCTACTGGTCGGGAGCGGCGACGGCCACCGCTGGAACGGCCACCTTCACCCCCGGTCAGGCCACGGCGGGCGCGGCCCAGACGCTGGCGAGCAGCCGCACCGCCTTCACCGCCACCGCGGGCGTGGGCAACAACACCGCGGCCTGGAACCCCACGCTCGTCGTCGCGGTCCCCGCCGGCGCGGTGGGCGGCACCTACACCGGGACGGTGACACATTCGGTGGCATGACCAGGCCCGCCGGCAGAGCCGCCCCCGACCACCCGGCAGCCGTCTCGGCGGGCACCCCGCCGCCACCGAAACCCGGGGGGCCTGGTGGGCTGTCCCGGCCGGTGACGGCCGCCTGAAACCCCCTCCGTACCCATCGGCCCCGGCCGGGGTGCGCGGGCGGGCTCACTGCGTGCCGAGTGCGGCTTCCTCCCGGTCGAGGTCGTGCTGCAGGCTCCTGCGGGTGGCGTCGCTGATCCGGTGCTCGTCGTACAGGCGGTGCAGTTCGGTGTTCTGGACGGCGATCACCTCGTGTCGCAGTTCGCGGTAGGTGGCGTCGACGGTGCTGTTGTCCGGGCTGTCGATGCTGTGGTCGAGGCGGGCGCTGAGCCCGCGCCGGACCCGGTCGATCACGGCTTCGGGCACCGCTTCCAGGGTGGCGAGGTCGTCGACGTGGGTGAGTGCGGCACGGTTGAGGGTGTCGCGGGCGTCGGCCTCCTCGCGGGCGGTGTGCTCGGGCTCCAGCGCCAGGCCGGAGCGGTTGACCACCGCCGCCAGGCTCAGCCCTTGGACGACCAGGGTGAACACCACGACGGCTGTGGTCAGCACCAGCACCAGAGGGCGCCCTGTCAGCGCGGTGCCGCTGTTCGCGGCGAGCGGGATCGACAGGGCGGCGGCCAGCGGCATCACACCGCGGGTGCCGGCCCAGGTCACCACCCCGGCCACCCGCCAGGACAGCCGGCCCCGGGAGGGCTTGACCGCACGGGTCAGCGGCAGCGTCGACAGCACCCGGACAGCGATCAGCACGACGGCCAGCGCGAGCGCCTGCACCGGCCACCAGCCGCTGCCCGCGGGCAGGCCGCGCACCAGCGCAGGCAACTCCAGGCCGACGATGCTGAACACCACGCTCTCCAGGATGAACACCACCACCGCGTAGACCGCGTGCAGCTGCAGGCGGATGTGGGCGTCGGTGAGGCGGTGCCCGGTCCGGCCGAGCAGCACACCGGCGACGACGACGGAGGTGATGCCGGAGGTGTGCGCGGCCTCCGCCACCACGTACGCCGCGTACGGGGTGATCAGGGCGATCACCGTCTCCAGCACCGGGTCCGTGGTGCGGCGGCGGATCAGCCACACCAGGCCCGCGACCGCCGCGCCGATCACGCTGCCACCGCCCCCGAGCAGCAGGAACTCCCCGCCGGCCGCAGGCAGGCTCACCGCGCCGCCTGCCGCGATGGCGATGCCGACGGCGACCTTGAACAGCACCAGCGAGGTGGCGTCGTTGAACAGGCTCTCCGCCTGCACCAGCACCTGGACCCGTCCCGGCAGCGCGAGTCGGCGGCCAAGCGCGGTAACCGCCACCGGATCGGTGGAGGCCAGCACCGCGCCCAGCACGAACGCCATCGCGGGCGGCAGCCCGGTCACCGCGACCGCGACGAAGCCGACCGCCGCCGCCGAGGCGAACACCAGGCCGAAGGCGAGAATAGTCACCGGCTTCCAGACCGTGCGCAGGTCGCGCAGCGACAGCTCCTCGGCGGAGGCATACAGCAACGGGGGAAGCACGACCAGCGCGATCGCCTGCGGCGGGATGTGCAGCGCCGGCACGCCGGGTATCAGCGCCACCCCGAGACCGGCCAGGACCAGCAGCGAAGGGGCGGGCACGCGCCAACGCCGAGCGAACGTGGCCACGGCGGTGGCCAGAACCACCAGGAAGAGGACGATCCCCACGGTGCGCATCTGCGAAATGACCCCATCACGACGAGCGGGGTCGCCGCCGCCTGATCGCCGCAGTCGTCCCCCGAGCCGACCAGGCTTCCCGGCACACCAAAGGTAATTTTATCGGGACTTTAGCAGTGCTCGGCAGGGGCGCAGGCAGGGCGCACGCCGCGACGGCTGGTAGGCGCCGTCCGATCAAAGGGGCGCGAGGGCCGGCCGCCGGGCAGAACTCACCCGCCGCCTACTCCTCCGCCTTCACCCGCTGCGCCCAGACGGCGCCGGAGCAGAGCCGCGAACCGCCCGACGCCTGATGCGCCCCGACGGGATGCGGAACCGACCTGCACACCGGTCGTTGAGTGGACGAGCGCCCTCCCCCGGGACGCGGCACGGCACCGCTGCGCACACCCGCCCGGACGCACCCCCCAGGGTCCGGGCTCGCGCGGCGGAGCCGCTTCGGGGCGGCCGGCCTCGCACAGCACCGGCCGCCCCAACTCCCAAGTTCGGCTCGATCGGGCCGAACCCGCCACTTGTGACCATCCTCAAGACCCTTCAGCCCAGGGGACTCCAGGGCGTCCCTGCCGATGCCGTGGCTGATGATCTCCGGCTGACTGGCCGTGAGGTGATCGGCAGGTGGTCGTCAGCGGCTTCGTGCCCGTGGACTGCGGGGGAGTGCTGACCGGTGGCGCCTTCTGTACGTCAGCTTTGACGAACCGCCTGGTCGATTTTCCGCCGACCGGTACAGGCCGTCTCTTCACTCCGCTGGCCTGGAGAGGCGGCGGGGAAGGACGGTCCGCCCTGGGCTGCGGATGGCCACGCGTCATGCCAGTGCGCCCGACCGACCGCTGGCCCTGGCGGGCCGCACAGAGGGTGGTGGCGGCCCGGGCGGTCAGGCGGCGCCGGTCACGCCGGGGGCGACGAAGCGCCGGTGGAGCGGGGTGAATTCGGTCTCCGGCTCGCCGGTGATGCCGGCTTCCTTGACCGCGGCCGCGAGCCGTTCGGCGAAGAACCGCTCGAAGTCCTCTCGCGAGGTCCACACGTCGACCACGCGCAGCGCGTCGGCCTCGAACCAGGCCACGTGCATGAGGGCACCCTCCGGCGCCCGTTCCTCCCAGCCCACCGCTTCCCGGGTGGCGTCGTACTGCTCGGGGGTCACCCCGGCCCATCGCATCGACATGACCTCAGCCATCGCTGATACCTCGCTCCCGTCGATCTGCGCTTCGGCGCGCTGTCTCCAGCAGACCGCGGAACGCCGCTGACCGCACCCCGCGCACTGCGATGTCACCACCGGGTCAACCGTGATTTTCTCGGTTCGGTGGTGTCTGTCTGGGCTCTCGGCCTGGGGTGATGCCGTCGTGGCCGGCCACCTCGTCGGGCTCCGGCCAGGGATCCCGTTGGTGGGTGAGAATTTGCGGATCCGTGCGTGGGGTAGCCGCCCGGCCGTTGCCGCCCGCCTGTCCTGGTCCTGGGAGGCAGACGGGCGGCAGCGCGCGGCGGGGCCGGGGCCCGGTCAAGCGGGCCCCGGCCCCGCCGTTTCCAACCGCGTAACTGAAGTGAGGACGAGGGCGTCCTCATGACGACGTCCGGGGGCTGTCCGGGGCGGGGGCCGCGAGATGTGGAGCAGCCCTGCGGCTCGACCCGTTGCACCGTCGGCCCGGACCCCGCCCCCGCCGACGGGCGGTCGTCGGCGAACCGCGCAGGCCCACGCCTCTGGGGGCCGCACGAACCCTCCACAAGTCAGAACGCGTTACACACCCTCAGGGCGGGAGAACCACGCCACAGGGCCCGGGGCCGTCCTGGAGGGCCGGCAGGGGCTCCGTCGAAGCCGACCGCGAGTCCCACCACCAGCACGATCGCGGGCAGCGCGAGCTACACCAGCGTCGTGGGCGCCCCCGCCATCGTCTCCACCGGCACGGTGACCAACGGCCTGTTCGGCGGAGCGGTCGTCGCCGCGCTACCCCACACGGTCCTCTGCAACGCCACCGACTGCATGACCCCCTGCGGCGTCACCACGGTCTCGGCGACCGGTGGTGTAGCGATTCTCCTCTGAACCACCGCCCGTGCCCCCTTCAGCCCTCGTAGGGCCGGGTCGCGCGTGCGGCCCGCAGTGCCCGCCCCCACCAGGCCAGTTGGCCGAGCATGCCCTTGGCCGCGCCCTCGCACACGGCCGTGTCGTGCGGCGCACCGTTCTCCGCGAGGCCCGACCACGGCCCGTGCAGGCTGACGGAGTCGCGGACCGTCATGGCGTGCAGCTCGGCGAAGACCAGCCGGAGCTGCTCGACGGCGCGCAGGCCCCCGCCGAGCCCGCCGTAGGAGACGAAGCCGACCGGCTTGGCGTGCCACTGCCCGTGGTGCCAGTCGATGAGGTTCTTCAGTGCGGCCGGGAAGCTGTGGTTGTACTCGGGGGTGACGATGACGAAGGCGTCGGCGGCGTCCAGCCGCGGTGTGACATCTGCCAGTGCGGCTACGGCCTCCGGGCTCGGAGTGCCGCCCCAGCCGGGCATGACGAGCGGCAGTTGGACGTCCACGAGGTCG
>NZ_JARXZC010000059.1 GCF_029894335.1 Kitasatospora sp. MAP5-34
ACGCGCGCGCCTCGGTCGATGCGGTCGCCGCCGCGGCCGGCGTCTCGACGCGCACGCTCTACAACCACTTCCCTGGCGGCAAGGCGGAGCTCTTCTGCACCGTCGTCACTTGGACGTCGGGCGAGGTGCGGGACGCCCAACTCACCCGAATGCAGGCCCTGCTGGACCCGGAACGCCCACCGCGCCCGGACGACCTGGAGCGCGACCTCGTCGCCCTGACCCGCGCGTTCGTCGGCCTGATCGCCGACTACCCGAACCACTTCGCACTCGTCCGCCACATCCACGCCGAGGCCGACCATGTGCCGCCCGAGGTGCTGGAGGCATGGAAGGACGCCGGGCCGGGCCCGGTCGGCCGCGCGCTCGCCGACGTGATGGCAGGCCTCGCCGCTGCAGGCCTGATCGATGTGCACGGCGACACAGCCATGGCGAGTGCTCACTTCATGGCACTGACCTCACACTCGATCGTGCAGCTCTCCCACTACGGCGTCCTCCCGCTGCCGGAAGAGGAGACCAACCGCTTGATCACCGGCGGCGTTGCGGCGTTCCTACGGGCGTACCGCGCCGGGTGATCCAGCAGCACCGCTCTCGTCGGTGCCCGCTGAGCCTGGATCCACCGGCTTGATTCCGAGTGATCAGCGCCGGGATTTTGGGGTGGTCGGTGCGCGTTGGCGGGTGATGGGCGTGCGGTGCCCGCTGGCCTGCCCGGGTTTTCCACGTGTGCACAAGGTCTCGGGCCCTCGCGGGCGGGTCGGATGGGGCGTCAGCGGTGTTGGGGTGGCGCGTGGACGGCGTCGCAGAGTTGTGTCCATGCGTCCTGCCAGGGCCATCGCCGGGGCCGCGCCCCGTCCGTGACCGTCCGCCGGACAGGCCACCACAGTAGGCCCTTCCCCAGCCCCACAAGGCCGGGATCCGCGATCGTCCGCGTCTATCCGCGGATCCCGAAACCGCCCTCCAGCGCCGCCAAGGTAGTCCCAGCCGGCCGGCTGACCCGCACTCGCCACCCCACCCGCTGGAGGACGCCATGCCCCGAACCCCCAAGCACCAGCACCACGCCCACCCGGCCGACCGGCACACCCCGCCACCCCGACCGGGCCGGCGGACCCCAAGCACCCGACCGCCCCCACCGACGCACGCCACACCCTGACCGACCCACTCGTCCGCGGCGCCACCGCCGGCATCGCACGCGCCCTCACCACCTGGCTCCTGGACCACCTCGAAGACCACATCCACTGACCCCGCCACCCAGGCACCACCACCGTTCCGGCGCGGCCATCACGCCCGCGCCGGGACGGATACGGGATCGAGTGCCACGCCTCGGGGAAGTCGGGATTGGCGACCCCGCCCGGCAGGACCAAGGCGTCGAAATCGCCGGCCGAGGTTTCCTCGGCCACCGCGTCCACTCGGGAAGGTGTCGCCGCGGTCGAGGTGCCGGAAGGTCTGGACCCGGCCGGGCTCGGTCGAGGTCAGCCGGGCTGTCGTGCCTGCCTGGGTCACCGTCTCCCAGTGCGCGGTCAACTCCTGCTGCTCCGCGCCTTCGGGTGCGACCAGAAAGGCCACCGCCGAGCTTTGCAGACCGGTCATGTCAGTCACCTGCTGCCAGTCGGTTGTGGGAGATCCCACGGACGCGCTGCCGGGCCCGCCATGCAAGCGGCGGGCCGCTGCCGGTGTCGGCGGCGGTGATCAGCAGGCCGCCGAACATGGAGAGGTTCTTGAGGAAGTGGATTCGCTGTTGGGCGCGCTCCTGCTCGTTCCTCGGCCTCCCAGAAGCGTGGCCCGCCCAGGTGACCGGGACGAGGGTGACGGCCAGGGCCAGCGCCGACACCCGTGCGGGGCGCCCCGGACGTAAGGAGTGCGGCGGCCACGACCTGGACACCCGCGTTGAGGCGGACGGCGGTTGCCGTATCGGCGGGTACGGCCGGAAGGCGGCCTGCCAGGGACTGGACCACCAGGTCAGCAGCCGGGACCACGTTCTCGGGCTCGGCCAGTGCGTGGGCACCGCCGTACAGGAACATAGAGGCCAGCATCGGCCGCGCACAGGTTCTGAGGATGGACATGTCGGTTGCCGCCTCTCGCTAGCTTGACGGGTGTCTGGAAGCCGAGCCGCGTATGCCCGCGATCGGCAACGCGACTCATCCGAGCGACTGAGCCGTCGACCACCGAACGCGATCACTCATGACGACTCGCTGCGCCATTGACGAAAGCGCCGAGCAATTCGCGGGTACCGGTGAGGTCGACGAGCCGCGACATCCGCGGGCTTACGGACCTCACTCGTAGGGCGCATCCGGTGGCTGCGGCGCGCCTGCGCACCCACAGGAGGACGTTCAGACCGGCGCAGTCGCAGAACGCGAGGCCCGCGAGGTCCAGTTCGAGCCCAGCGGGGTGGTCGTTCAAGGCGGTGGCCATCGCGTACCGGAATGCGTGAGCGCCGTCGTAGTCGACCTCGCCGACCACTGCTGCCCGGGCCGAGCCGTCGGGCTTTGCGGTGAGCTCCACGGTGAAGCGGGAAGCCGCCGACAGTGACCCCGGCGGCTGACCACCTACGGCAGTCGGCGAAACCAGTGAAACCGACTGCCGGTGCGCCTGGTGACGGGACATGGCCGTTCTCCTCCCTCGAGAGGAAGCGTTTCTACGACCGATCGTCTGCCTGCCATCGAAGCATGTCAAGGAATGCACGAAACTTTGTGCACATATTTGAGGACGCGAAATGCCGATCGTACGATGGGCAGGTGGACACGAATACCGGCAGCCATCGGCCGTGGACGTTTCTGACCAGCCACGCCCGGGTGCTCTCGCTGATCGCCAGGGATCCCGGGATCCGGTTGCGGGACGTTGCCGCGGTCTGCCAGCTGACCGAGCGCGCCGTACAGACGATCGTCGCCGACCTGGAGGCGGACGGCTACCTCACTCACTCGCGAGAAGGACGGCGCAATCGCTACCAGGTCACACCTCACACCCAGCTGCGACACCCCGCCGAAGCCGGCCGTACCGTGGCCGCCCTGCTCCAGCTGCTCGAGGATCCCGCCACCACCGACGGCGAGCCGGACCAGCCACCTGAACGCCATGCCGGGCTGGATTCGTGACCGCCACGGCTCCCCGCTCCCGCACCGGGTCCTCCACCCGCGCTACACACCGCCTCGGACCGCAGCCTCTCAACCGAGGAGACCGTTGCATGAACACCGAACAGCACCAGGCCGGTCATCCACCGTGCAGGTCACAAGGCGGCCCGGGTCGTGAGGAGACGGCCGAGGAGCGGGCGGACCGGTTGTGGAGCGAGATGCTGCAAGAGGTCCGCGGCTGCCAGACCGGCGCCCAGATTCTGTTCGGCTTCCTGCTGAGCGTCGCGTTCACTCCCCGCTTCGCGTCGTTGGGAGGGTTCGACAAGAGCCTGTAAGTCGTCACTGTCATCCTCGGCGCCTCCGCCACGGCAGCGCTCATCGCCCCAGTCTCCTTCCACCACTTCTTCGCCGGGCACGACCTCAAGACGGAGCTGGTCCACGTGGCCAGCAAGCTCATCGGCTGCGGCATGGTCCTACTCGGCCTCACCATCGGAGCTGCCCTCCTGCTGCTGCGGACAGCCACCGGCCACCCGCTGCTGGCCGGGATTCTCACCGGCTGCGTTCTGGCGTGGTTCGCCGTCTCGTGGCTCCTCCTGCCTCTCCCAGCCCTGCGCCGAAGCGAGCGCAACACCCGGAGGCAGTGCACGGCCTGAGCCTCACCTGAGCGAGAGCCCTCGCGCGGGGGATCCGGGTGTGAAACCGCGGGTCAGGGGCAGGCGCGGACCGAAGCAGCCTCACCGCGCGCGGCCAGAGCCACCAGGCGGAGGTGACGAGGTGAACAGCATCGCGAGAACCGGAACCGACGGCGCCCGCCGCGGGTTCGGCGACGCACGTCGTCGCGACCTCTCCGCTGCGCAGCACGCGGTCACCACCGCCCGCGACTTCACCCGCGACGTCCTCGCCGACTGGGGGCTCGAGGAAACCACCGGCAGCGACGCCGTTCTCGTGGTCTGCGAGCTGGTGGCGAACGCCGCACAACACCGGGGGCGCCCAGTCACTGCGCCTGCACCACTCCAGGGCGGCGCTGCGCATCGAGGTCAGCGACACGGATCCCGCTGCACCGACCCCCCGGACCCCGGGCGCCGGCCGACCCGGCGGACACGGGCTGATCGTGCTCGAGCGGCTGTGTCACCGCTGGGGCAGCGATCCGCATCCTGCCGGGAAGACGGTCTGGGCGGAGATCATCCTCACCGGGTAGTGCCGGCCTTTGCATGAACGCCCCCGTCCGGGGAACGCGCACCCACACGTTCAGCCAGCCGGAGCCCGTCAGTGCGGGCGTCGGCATCATCTGGCATCAGCAAGGAGGAACAGCCATGAGCGGCGAGGACAAGGTCAGGAATGTCGCCGAGAGGGCGAAGGGCAAGGTGAAGGAGACTGCGGGCAAGGCGGTCGGCAACAAGCGCTTGACCGCAGAGGGGAAGGCCGACCAAGTCAGCGGCGACGCCAAGCAGGCGGGAGAGAAGATCAAGGACGTCTTCAAGCACTGAACCATCCCGAGGAGGGTGCTCGGCTTTGCGCGGGCGGGCCACCCTCCGTAGGGGGAGCGCGGTGCGAGTTCGACTCCCCCGACCGAGTGCTGGGCCGGATCGTGCAGCTGCGCCGCAGGCTGCACGACCGAGACACCGGCGCCCGGTCGGCGCAGGCGCAAACTCCCGGGCCAGCTGACCGAGGCACCGTCGAGGGCGGCGACCGCCCGACTGCCTGTAGTCCCCGGTCGCCCCGACGTGCGCGCGTGGAACGACGAACTGCGGGCAGGCGCCGAACATGAGCACCTCGCACATCGAAGCGGAACGAAAGTTCGAACCAGCGTCAGGCGACGGGGGCACCGCCTCGGGGTCTCCCCCAGGGCTGGACCGCCTCCCTGATGTTGCGAACATCCGGAACGCGGACTCGCAGACCCTGGACGCGGTCTACTACGACACTCCGGACCTGCTGCTGCTCACCCACGGCGTGACGCTGCGCCGGCGCCTGGGCGGAGCGGACGCCGGCTGGCACCTCAAGCAACCGCAATCCAACGACACCCGCCAAGAGGTCCGGCTGCCGCCCGAGGCGGGACCGCCGGACCGGATCCCACCCGAGCTGACCGCCAGGGTGAGCGCCCTAACGCGAGGCCGCGCCCTGACACCGGTAGCCCACCTGCGCACCCTCCGCGACCGCCGGCTCCTGCTGGACCGCGACGGACGCACGCTCGCCGAGTTCACCCAGGACCGGGTCGTCGCCCACCACCTCGACACCGCGGCTCATCCACACTCGGATGCGCGCCAGCGCGGCGCGGAGACCGGCACCCGCACCGAGGCCACCGAGTGGACCGAGTTCGAGGTCGAGCTGCACGAGGGCAGCCAAGCCTTCTCGGTGACGTGGAGCAGGCACTCGCGCAGAACGGCATCGTCCGTTCCGCGTACCCCTCCAAACTCGCGCATGCCCTCGCCCACACCGCGCCGGAAGTCCTCGCGGGTTCCCCTGTCCCCGAGGACGGCGCGGCGAGGTCGTGGTCCGCCGCCTGCGCCAACTGTTCGAAACCCTCCTGGCGCTCGATCCGGCGGTCCGCGACGGCCGACCCGACGCTGTGCACCGCATGCGCGTGACCACCCGCCGACTGCGCAGCACGCTCAAGGCCTACCGCAGGCTCTTCGACCACCGCCGGAGCGAGCACCTGGCCGGGGAGCTGCGATGGCTCGGGCACCTGCTCGGTGCGGCACGCGACCACGAGGTCCTGGGCGACCTCCTCATCACCCAGCTGGACGGGGTCCCGCCCCAGGCACGTCAGGGCGCGCTGCGCGGACAACTCACAGCCTGGTCCGCGCGCGAGTACCGGCGGGCCTGGCAGCAGGCAGTCACTGAACTCGACGGCCCTCGCTACTACGCACTGCTGGACGACCTGGAGTTCTTCATCGACGACCCGCCGCGGTCCGCCCGGGCGGACCGGAACGCGCGAAAGCAACTGTCCAAGACGCTCCGGCACGAGCAGACCCGGACCGTACGGCGACTCGATGCCGCCCTCGGCCTCGCCCGGGGCCCGGACCAGGACGCGGCCCTGCACAGCGCCCGTAAAGCCGCCAAGCGAGCCCGCTACGCCGCGGAGAGCGCACGCCCGGTCGCCGGCAAGTCGGCCAAGCGCTTCGCCAAGCGCATGAAGAGACTCCAGCAGGACCTGGGCACCCACCAGGACTCCGTCGTGGGCCGCCGAACCCTCCTCGCTCTCGCCTCATCACCCCCGACCGATACACCCGGGCATCTCTTCGCTTACGGCGTCCTCTACGCCCACCAGCAGCGCACCGCCGAGGTCGCGCTCGAAGAACTGCCCCTCCTGCGCTCGAGCATCATCGACCGCCGGCTCTCCCGGCTCTCATGAAGAGGGGTCGGCTGCTCGCCGCCTGTGTGGGGTCATCCGCCGCCGCGCTCCCAACCGGTTCCGCACGACCCGGACCCTGATGCTCCGGCGCCGGACCCGGCTGTGGCGCCCGCTTGCCGCCTTCCCTGTTCAGCGGTGAGTGGCCTGGCGCGGGCACACGGCGTCAATCAACGCGGGCTACGACGCCGGGCGGAGCCGCTCGCACCCAGATAGGCGATCCCCGCCACAAAGAGCACGATGCCGATGAACAGCAGATAGAGCAGGCCGTGCACGACGACACCGACCAGCCCGAGAACGATCGCGACAACAGTGAGTGCGAGAAAGACAACCATGCTCCGATCTCCTTCCTGCCCAGCGTCCCGGTCCAGCCTGCGGCGGCGGGCGCATCAGTGCCGGGCTACCCGGGCCACCGCCACGGCCGGCTTCACGCCGGATGACCTGGCCTCGACACCGCCGACCTGGCGCAGGAGGAGCGGCGGCCCGACCGAACAGACCTGACCGTCGACAGGTGCCAACTTGAAACCCACGTGATCTCCCCAGTCCGCGTGTTCCTCGATCCGGGCGGCGAACCAGGCGAGTGCTCCGGTGAGCACCGGCACTCCCCGAGGCCCTCTGTCCACTCCGTGCGTGCGAATTTGCCGGTGTGATCACCGCTCTCGCCGCCGAAGAGTTACGCCCGGTCACGCCGGTGCGCCGGCAGCAGATGGACCACCGGGAACTCGGCCCGCTTGGCGACCCGGAAGGTGCGATTGGCCTTCGACAGCCAGACCGTGAACCTCGGCGGGTCGATGGAACACTGTGAGCCGAAGCCCACCAAGCACCCCGCGCGAGCGCCGTCCGCCGCGGCGGTCACGACCAGAACCGGGTAGTCCAGCCGCGCGGTGAAGTCGTCGAATCCGAACGTCATACGTCACCTCCGGATCGAGCGCTCACACACCGAGCGCCTGACCCGCCGCGACCGGCTCGACTGCCGCGACGGGTCGCCGGGCGGGAAGGCATCGAGCATCTGCGCGCGGGACCTGGCCTACGACCGTGCACCGCGGAGTGCGCGACGGATCCGCCGGTCGCCTCAAGCGTGAACGTGACGCAACGTGCCTGTTGCCGGCCACCGCCGGCGCGGACCAACCGCCCTCGTGGGCCGTCACGGCAGCGGCACGGCGTGCAGGCACCGGGTGCGGTTGGGACCCGGTTCGTCGGCCAGCGGTTCGGCCACACCGTCGTCCGTGACGTGGACCAGGAAATCACCGGAGTCGTCCGCGTACACCATGCGTCCGTCCGCCTCAAGCCTGCCAGTTGCCTTCACCTCCACCACGCGCGGTGGCGCATGGGTTCCCGGCGTTCCCGGCAGAGTGACGGCATAGCGCTCGATCGTTGTCATCGCAGCCTCCACTGTTACGCGCCGCGTATATCCACTCCAGCGCGGTTGAAACCTCTCGTCGCCAGGCCACGGCGCCATGCTGCACGGCCTGCATCGGGCGCAGACCCGCCGCAGGCGTTGCACAGGAGGCCGGACGGTCCTTGGGTCTCTGGGCCCAACGCCCGGCGCAACGATGGCGTCCCGCTGTTTGGTCTCGGTTGAGGTGTGCGCGGGTTCGCTCCCGGGGCGCACACCTGCGAGAGCCTCATGCTCCCTGAGCATGAGTCAGCCACCGTGCAACTCTCCGTAGTGAACTGCCAGTTCAACGAGGAGGTGCACGGTGGCCCCGTCCCAGCAGGACCTGCTTCGCCTGCTGGAGTCACTACGTTCGGCGGACGGTCTCGAACTCGTCCGCGGTGTGGCCGAGCGGATGCTCCAGGAGCTGATCGAGGCCGAGGCCACAGCCCGGATCGGCGCCCAGTGGAACGAACACACCGAGACGCGCACCGCGTTCCGCAACGGCCACCGCGACAAGACGCTGAGTACCCAGGCCGGCGACCTGGACCTGGCCATCCCCAAGCTGCGGTCGGGGAGCTTCTTCCCGAGCCTGCTGGAGCGGCGGCGCCGGATCGACCAGGCCCTGTACGCGGTGATCGTGGAGGCCTACGTCCACGGCGTGTCCACCCGGTCGGTCGACGACCTGGTCAAGGCCCTCGGTGCGGACACCGGGATCTCCAAGAGCGAGGTGTCCCGGATCTGCCAGGACCTGGACGGTCAGCTGACCGCCTTCCGCACCCGGCCACTGGACCACGTCCGCTTCCCGTACGTCTACCTCGACGCGACCTACTGCAAGGCGAGGGTCGAGCATCAGATCGTCTCCCGGGCAGTGGTGATCGCCACCGGGATCACCGAGGACGGCGGCCGCGAGGTGCCAGGGGCCATGGTCGGCGACAGCGAGACCGAGGTGTTCTGGACTGTCGGTCGCGGCACAGCCCTCAGGCGGCTGAGCCTTCACCACGCTGCGGCCTCGGGGGAATTGCTCGACCGGGCCTGATGGTCGAGGCCGGCCGGAGCAGGGGAGAGCGGTAGCCGACACCCATGCCCGGGCCGTTACGGCTGTCCGGGTGAGCGGTCCCCCCGGCGGGTGCGTCAGGAAGGCGTCCGGGGTGTACGGGAGTGAGGATCAGATGGACATTCACCGCTGTAGATGAGGAGCTGACACGTCATGCTGGAACGCGTCCGCCACCAGGGCAGCACCCAGGTCACGTTCGTCCTGCCTGCCGAGCACCCCTGCTGTGACGTCAGCGTGGTCGGCGACTTCAACGACTGGCAGCCGGGCGCCCACCCGCTCAGCCCCCGCAAGAACGGCACCCGTTCCGTCACCGTCGCACTTCCCGCCGAGAGCCGCGTACATTTCCGCTATCTCGCCCATGGCGACTACTGGTTCGACGACGACCAGGCCGATGGGCACGACGGGACCAACAGCTACCTCCACACCTGACCCCGCCCCGGTCACGGCGCGGTGACCGGTCTGTGCCGGCGCCAGCAGGATCAGAGAGCGCGGCTCCCCGCCGACGGGCTCGCTCACAATCGCAGTGCACCACTGGTGATCAGCAGGTCGCCTCCATGGTCGGTGACTGGATAGCCGGCCTGCTCCAGGATGGCGGACAGCGCGGACGTCACCGCGTCGCGCAGCCCGCGGTGTTCGACCGGTGTCCCGCCGGCCTCCGCCCGGGTCTGTGTCGCGACGGTGGGGCCCGCCACCTCGCCCAGCCTCCAGCCGACCACCACTCCCTCGTGGCGGAGGCGCACATCCAGGCCTGCGGCTCCAGGAGCGGCGATGTCGAACCCGGCCCCCGTCAGTACCCGGCACACGTTCTCGAACAGCTCCCGGCGGTCCGCCCCCGGACCTTACAGGCACTGCGGGGCATGATCTATGCACATCAGGTAGTCGAATGGGCTGGCTGTCGCTGCGGTCACCGCAGGGATATATCCGCGATTTTGGATGTGTGTGCCCTGGCGGTGTCGACAGCCCCCGTCCGACCGCGCGCGGGCCCCGCCCCGGGATCGGGGACGAGCACACGGCGGCGCAGCTGGCCCCGCCTGCGCCCTACCTCCTTGTCCGCCTGGACGGGGGCTTTCGCTTGTCAGGCGGCTGTGGTGAGTTCGGCGCGGCCGAACAGGAGCGCGTATCCGGGGGGCAGCTGTGCGAGGAGGCGGCCGGTCAGGTGGTTGCCGGCCAGGTCCGCGAGGACGGTGAGGACCGAGGAGGTGTCCCAGCGGGCGGTGGCAGCGGTGGTGGCAAGGCGCGCGGCGACATTCTCGACCAGGGCGGGGGCGTCCAGGGGCTGGGTGAGGGGGATCTGCGAGGTGAGGACGGCGCGTGCCTTGGCCGGCAAGGCGGCGGCGAGGTCGCGGCGTTCCTCGCCGACGAGCTGGCCGCCGAGGGCGGTCAGGACGGCGTGCAGGACGCGCTCGGTTTCCTGGTCGTCGTCGTAGCGGCCGGCGGCGCGCACGTGTCGCACGAGTTCGTTCCACGTCATGGCTGGTGCCCTTTCCGGGTGTTCGGGTCGCTGGAGCACGGGGGGTTTGCGTCGGGGATGGTCAGCTGGGTCCGGGACGGCCGAAGAGAAGGTCGTAACCCGGCGGGAGCTGGAGCAGGACGCGGCGCATGAGATCGTCGCCGGCGGCGTCGGCCACGACGCTGAGCACGGCACCGACATCCCAGGGGGCGCTCTGCTCGGTGGCACCGTCGATCCAGGCGGCGGTGGCGCGTACGAATCGCTCGGCGTCCAGCGGCTCGGCGGCCTGCAGCGGGTTGAGCAGGATCAGGGCTACGGTTTCGGGCAGTTGGGCGGCCAGCTCCGCGCGTACCGCGCCCACGAGATGGGCACCGAGCAGGGCGAGGATGACACGGGCCGCCCGCTCGGCTTCCTGCGCTGTGTCGTATTCGCCGCGTTCCTGGACCTGGGTCAGGAACGCCTCCCATCGAAGAGTCACCTGGGCCTCCTTCCGGCAAGTGCTGTCGCGGGCCGGTGAGTTGGAGAAGCAGGCCAGCCTGACGGCTGGGTAGGGGGAGGCCGAGCCGCGGCCACTGCTCGGCCGGTTCGCCGCGCACCGCCCACTGCGGGGGCGTGTCGCGCTTGTCGTCCATAGAGTGCTCGCGGCCGTCAGCGCTTCGAGGCGCCTTGCGGTGAGTGGGGCGCGCGGACGGGTGGTGCGGGCTGTGCCGCCCCACGCGGCCCGGGGGTCGGGGCGCGGGGCGGCAGCTGGGCGATGGCGTCAGGCCTGGATCTGCTTGCGGTCGCCGCTGTGGCTGATCGAGACCTTGCGGGGCTTGGCCTTCTCGGCGACCGGGATGCGCAGTGTCAGCACACCCGTGTCGTAGTCGGCGGTGATGCCCTCGGGGTCGAGCGTGTCGGAGAGCATCACCTGGCGCGAGAAGACACCGAGCGGGCGCTCGGACAGCTCCATCCGCACCCCGTCGGCCTCCGGGCGCGGACGGCGCTCCGCCTTGACCGTCAGCATGTTCCGCTCGACGTCGATGTCGATCGCCTCGGGGTCGACACCGGGCAGGTCGAAGGCGATGACGTACTCATCGCCGACCCGATAGGCGTCCAGCGGCATCGGGGCCGGACGGCTCCACGTCCCCGAAGCGGTGAGGAACTGCTGGGTGAGCCGGTCCAGCTCGCGGAACGGGTCAGTGCGCATCAACATCGCGAAACACCTCCAGATGGTCCAGGCAACAGGTGCCAATGCGCTGCATCTGACACCGTTGTAGCATGTCATCCATCCGATGACAAACCCCCAGTCGCCGAAAGAGTGACACCATGAGCGAGAAGTCCGAGAATCCCGCCAAGAGCGCCGGCCCACCCCCCGGCCCCACCTCGTTCCTCGCAGCCCGGGCCGCCTTGGACGCCATCGACGACGCCGTCCGCACCGCCCAGCAGCACACCACCCCCGCCGACGCCGTGCGTCCCGAGCCCGCCTCCTCCACAGCGCCCGAACAGGCCTTGGCCGCCCTCCTGCTGCTACGCGAACTGCGCACCCAACTCGCCTACTGGGAAAGCCCCCTCATCGAGACCGCCCGCCACGCCGGCGCCACCTGGGCCGAACTCGCCCACCCCATGGGCGTCGCCAGCCGCCAAGCCGCCGAAACCCGCTACCTGCGGCTACGCCCCACCACCACCCCCGAGGGCACGGCCACCGGAGCCCAGCGCGTCAAATCCGTCCGCGACCACCGCGCCGGCGAGCGCACCGTCACCACCTGGGCCCGCACCCACGCCGCCGACCTGCGCATCCTCGCCGCCCAGATCACCGCCCTCACCGACCTCGCCCCCGCCGCCCAACCCGGCCTCGACGCCCTGCGCACCGCCCTCGGCCATACCGACGCCGCCCACCTCCTCGCACCCCTGACCGGTATGCGCCCCCACCTGAGCGCATACCACCACGACCTCGCCACCCGCCTCGACACTCTCGACCAGCAGACCCGACAACTGCGCCATGACAGCACCCAGCGCCGCACCTGAGTCAGCGGACACACACGAGCGCGCCAACCCGTGCGGCACCCCGCCCCCACCGGCAGCCGACCCGCCCGGGCCGCCCGACTCAATCCCCATCACGCCCGACCCCGGGGAGCGGCAGAACCAGCGACACCCCGCAATCACCCACCGGCCAACCGGCCCGCAGACCACGGGCGCCGACGCGCCCGCACGCTGGCAGCAACTCGAAGACCAGCTCGCGCAGGTCAGAGCACGCCTCAAGAACGAGACCGACACGGCCCTGGCATCGATCGACCAATGCCTCACCAGACTGCAGGCCCTACGACAAAAACTGGCCGCCCACCTGCCGGCACCAGGTCACGCAACCACCCCGGACGGCGCGGCCTCCCTCCAGGGACACGGCCGAGCCGGGCCAACCACAGTGCTGGACCTCGTCCGCCTGCAGAGCAGACCCGTTCGCGAAGGTCCGGAAGCGGAGTGATCACGCTGCCCGATCGACCTGGGTTCAGAGGTCGCCGTCGAACCGGACCGGGGTCGCCAGGAGGAACAACTGGCCGGCGGTTGCCACGGCGGGGAACTCGAAGAGGTTGGTGAAAGGGCCGGTACCAGCCAGGGCCGGGCGGCGGTCGGCGAAGAACTCCGGCCAGGGCCGACCGTCGATCCCGGTGCTGATCATCCCCATGCGAGATCCCTTCCCCCCGACCGGCCCCGTCATCCGGCCGCCGCATGGATCACATCGTCGGCCAGGAGCCGCCGCACACGGGCGCCTCCCTGGTAGCGGCCCGGCGCGCCCGTGTGCGGAGATGAAGGGGCGGCGCTGTGACGCCCCGGCGTGCTCGGGGTCGTCCTGCTGCCTGGGGGCGGCCTGCGGTGAGCGCGTCGCAGGACCGGTCCTGGCGGCCGGACAGGTGGTAGGTCAGGTGTCCGCCGTCGGCTGCGGGTCGCCGGACGCCTGGCGGAGTTGTTCGTTGATGCGCAGGGCTTCCTCGAGTTGGTCTTCGAGGATGACGATGCGGCAGGCAGCGTCGATGGCGGTGCCTTGGTCGACGAGGTCGCGGGCGCGCATCGCGATGCGCAACTGGTAGCGCGAGTAGCGGCGGTGACCTCCCTCGGAACGCAGGGGGGTGATGAGGCCCTGTCCGCCCAGGGAGCGTAGGAAGCCGGGCGTGGTGCCTGTCATCTCGGCGGCGCGGCCCATGGTGTACGCGGGGTAGTCGTCGTCGTCGAGGTTGTCGGGGGTGTGGGGTCGGATGGCGGTCGTGGTCACTGCACCTCATTCTGTGTTGGTTCGGGGACGCGTCGAGGGGCCCCGGCGCCATAGCGGCTCCGGGGCCCGAAGGGTTAACACCATCTACCGGCCTTGGCCGGGTTCCTTGTTCCACACTGCCCCGGGGGTGGGGGTGTGCGGGGATCGCGTATGCGTGACCGGAAACCACCGTCCTCGTGCTCAAAGGGGGCCTGCGGTGTCCGCCCGGGTGAATGCCTCACGGGCCGGGCGATCCTGATGGCGCTCTGTCCCTCCTTCATCCTCTGTACTGACTGGCACTGCGAACTGTGGGCACTGCCAACTACTGATTCTGCGAACTGCTCGGTACTGCTCACACGGGTACTTCTCGGTGCTGCTACGGCCCTCCCGGGCCGCCATGTCCGGCAGCCAGCCCCGTCGCCCGTCCTGCACCTTCTCTCTCTGGCTTCGAAGCTCTGCTGCCGCACCGTTGTTTGCGTCACTGCTTCACGCCCACCTGTCCGGCGTGTCCTGCGTACTGCTCAACTGCTGGGCACTGCACCTGCTGAACGCGGTACCGCTCGGTGGCGGCCCCTGATCACTGCGGGCCGCCCGGCCCAGCTGCCAGTCCCGTCGCCCAACTCCACCACCCTGGCTTCAGGACCCCACAACCGTGCCAACCTGCGAACTTCGGTACTGCTTGCCCGCCAGTTCGTGTCTGGCGGGTACCGATTGACTGCGTCTACGAGAGAAACGTTAGCCACACCCCCCAGCAATGTCTACTCCAGTCAGCACAGATTTTTCGGTGTCTGAGAGGGAGGTAGTCCTTCTTCCGCGACGGACCGGACCGCGCACCTCGCGGCCTGGAACGATGAGCGGAACCATGAAGGGGAGACGACCGATGGAAGGGCTACAGGCCGCGCCGACAGTGCGGCCACCCGCGCCGCACGCGCAGGCGTTGCTGCTAGCCGCCATCACCGAGGCCCTCCGCGACCGGGACGAGCGGAGTCTGCGCCGGCTGCTGGCCCGTTTCGCCGAACAGGTCACTATCGCCGACCTGCGCCCCCTGCGCGACGCAACCAGCCCTGGCCGATCCGGGTGCGCCGAAGGCGCCGTTGTCGGTGCCCGGGTAGAGCGGCTCCCGGTGGCGGGCTCGGCGCCGCCCAGATCCGCCTTGCCGTCGCCGGTGTATTCGGCGGATGTCAGGTTGGTCATGCCCGCGGGGGCGCGTTGTCCGGGCCAGGTGGGGGTACGACGGTGCGGTTAGAGGTGTTCTCGTTGGCCATCCAGACGGGAGGCGCCGCTGAGTGCCGCTGTCTGGATCCCGAGGACTGCCAGGGTGCGATGAGATCGGTTGCCGCAGGGTGCAGCTACGGGTAGTCGTCGGGGTGCAGCCCTTCCGGGTGGAAGGCGCGTCAGGACAGGCTGTCCGGATCATTCTGTATTTCATGCGGGCACGTGTACCCCGCTGCGGCGTCGGTCCCACGCCGACCGTGTGGTGCAGCGCGCCCTTGTCATCCGGTCGGCTCCATCGCACGGCGACCGATGCGAGGGAGCGTGGGGCGGTCAGCGCAGCGCTCGCCGGCGCCTGGTGGCGCGCACGCCGAGGAACACCACGTCGGCGACCAGCAGGACGATGCCGATGACCAGCAGGTAGAGCAGCCCGTGGACCACCGCGCCGATGAGGCCAAGCGCGATCGCGATGATGACCACGAGGAGGAAGAGGGCCGTGACATGCCTCCTTGCGTTCAGCGGCGAGCGAGTTGGCGTTCGCCGCCCGCACCGGGTTGGTAGGTGAGGTCGTAGTGGCGGAAGACGGCTTCCTCGTCCTCGGCGGGCAGGATGTCGTCCGTGCCGATCGCCGGGCAGTCCTTCACCCGGGCCTTGTCGTAGACGACCTTCACGTAGCCGGGGCCGACCGTCGCGCCGTCCAGGGGGACGAAGACCAGGCGGTGGCGGGTGGGCAGGCCGACCTGGACGGTGGCCATGGCCGGCTCGTCGGTGCTGGTGTCGACGTAGATCGCCTCCAGCGTGCCGATCTTGTGGCCACCCGCGTCGACGACGTGCTGGGTGCGCCACTCGCGGATGTCGGCTATCTGGATCACGGTGACTCCTCCCTGCGGCCCAGAGCCCGGTGGTGGGTCCGGGAGCCGCCGACCGTGGCCGGGGCTGTGTTCTGTGCACCTCTCAGCGTGCCTCCGTCGCCGAGCGGACACCAGCGCACCCGCTCGCTCGAGCCACGCGAGCAGGGGACACAGGTGCTCCTCGACAGGGGCGGGGGCGCTCCAAACCCTCGCCTGCCGCACCAGGGCGTCCAGCCCGGTATCCGCCTTCCGGTTCCACGGCGTCGACGCCATCGCGGTCAGGGGCGCGCTGTCGGACGCAGGCGGCCGGAGGTGGTCCGGTCCGGTGGAACTGGTGACCGTGCGGTGCGCAGGTCCTCGGCCAGTTGGTCGCGCAGTGCGTGCAGCGCTGCCGGACCCGCGCAGGCCGCCAGGTGATCCACGAGATCTTGGACGAGGTGGTCGTTGCCGGCACGTACGGCGGCCACGATCCTGATGAGGGAGGTCCGCCTCGCTCGGGCCACTCGGATGGGGTTAGCCTTCGCCTGTCATAAGCGAGCCAACGAGCGGACCGGCGAGTAGGCACGCCGCGTGTACGAGGTTCGTTGGCGGAGCGTCGGTGCCGGAGCAGGTCGAGGTGGCGAAGGGCGGCAAGGAACCGGTCGCAAGTCGCTTCCGGCGGGAGGCCAGGACCGGCGAGCAGGCTGAGGAGTAGGTCGAAGCGGGCGTCGAGTGGCTGGTCGCGGGTCTCGACGAGGCCGTCGGCGTACAGGACAAGCTGGCCGTGGGCGTGGAGGGCGACGAAGGTCGCCAAGGGGCGCCACCGAGGCCCGGCGCCCAGCGGGACACCGGGGGCAGGCCGAGCAGCTGCGGGGCCTTGCCAGCTCGGATGAGGACGGGTGACGGGTGACGGGTGGCCGGCGAGTGCGATGCGGCAGCGGCATCGGCGGCGGCGGGGATCGTAGGCGGCGTAGACGCACGCGACTGGGGCAGCCTCGGCCCGTCTCCGATGGCCGCCGAGGCGGATGCCTGGCGGCCGATAGTGCCTCGGCGTCATAGCACCACCGTCAGGCGCCGCCAGCACGCGGCGCCTGACCGGCACCTGGCCCGACTGACGGCCCAGCGGACACTGACTCGCCGTAGCACCTGGACGCGTGGAGGCACATGTGGCCGAACTCGTGCCCGAGCGTCAGCCGAAGCGCCGGCACCCTCGCCGCGCGTCCGCTCGCCTCTTCGTGAGCCGATGCGGGGTCAGGTGGGTTGGGGCCGGCCGAACAGCAGGTCGTAGCCGTCGGGGAGCTGGGTCAGTATGCGTTGCAGCAGGCTGGGTTCCGCGAGGTCGGCGACAGTACTGAGCACGGCGCTCACGTCCCACTGGGCTGTTTCGGGGGTTGCTCCGGTGATCCAGTGGGCGGCGGCTTCGACGAAGCGCCGTGCGCTGATCGGCCCGTCGGCGGGTGGCGCGTCCATCAGCGGCGCGTAGACCTTCGGCAGGCGTTGCGCGAGGTCGGTGCGTTCGGCGCCGACGAGATGTTCACCGAGCAGGCCAAGGACCACGCGTACGGCGTGATCGGCCTCCCACTGATCCGTGTATTTTCCGCGATCCACGACCCGGGCAAGGAAGTCGTCCCACAGCGGATGCATCGCCCGCCTCCTCACGCCCGGCTCCAAGGGCCGGTCTGGTCTCGATGGTGAACTCCGCCCAGGGGTCAGGCCTGGGTACCGCAGCGGGGCTGGGCCGGCGCACCGCGAGATGGTGCGCCGGTCCAGCGGGCGCCGCGCCGCACGACTTGGTGCGGCCGCATCAGCCCCCGCGCTTGATCTGGATCTGTCGGGCGGTCGGTTTCCCGGTGTCCAGCGGCACCTTCACGGTGAGGACGCCGTCGGCGTACGTCGCACTGACGTCCTCTTCCTTCGCCTGGCTCGGCAGCTGGACGGTGCGTTGGAACGAGCCGTAGCGGAACTCTGACCGGTGCTTGTCCCGGTGCTCCTCGCTGCGTTCGGCCCGTATGGTCAGGACGCCGTCCTGCACGGTGATCTCGGCGTCCTTGCCTGGGTCGATGCCCGGCAGCTCGGCCTGGACCACGTACGTGCCGTCCTGTTCGAACTCCTCCACCCGGATGTACTGCTGGTCGGTGGGCCGAAGGAACGGCAGCCCTTCGAACCATTCGGGCAGGTCCGGGTGCCACGCGGTGAGCGGAAGCCTCTTTCGCATGATGTCGCCGGCCATCACTGTCTCTCTCCTCTTGCTGCTTCAGCCGTTACCCGAGGGCCGAATCTTCGGGCCGTCGGATGTCGGCTGCCTGTGCGGGTGGTTCGCCGACCCGGACCTGGGCGGGCCGCAGGAGGTGTTCGCCGACCCGGTAACCGCGGCGAAGGACCGCGGTGCAGATCGGACGGTCCACGTCGGCCGTGCGTTCGTGGGTGAGCGCCTCGTGCTGGGCAGGGTCGAACGGCTCACCCTGGATGCCGACGCTCTGCAGCCCCAAGGTCGCGAGTTGCGACTCCAGCTGGCCCGCGACCGCCTTCAGGCCACCGGTGAACTCCCCGTGCTCACGGGCCTGGTCGACGGTGTCCAGCACCGGGAGTAGTGCTGTGAGCACGTTGGCGAGGGCGCCCTCCCGCACCGCGAGCTGGTCGCGCTGCATCCGCTTGCGGTAGTTGTCATACTCCGCCTTCAGTCGCTGCAGGTCGGCCGTGCGCTCGGCGAGCTGCTCCTCCAGCGCGGCCGTCCGGTCCGTGTCGCCCAGGAGATGGCCACCGCTCTCGCGTCCGGGTCCTTTATTCCTCTCCTCGTCCTCGTGCTTCGCCTTCTCGGGCTCCCTCAGCTGGAGGGTGTCCGGGTCGATGCGCCGCCTGTCGTGGATCACCACTGGGGGCCGCTGCTTGGACTCGGGACGCTCAGGGCTCGCGGGCCGGCTCATCGCGCCTCTCCTCTCTGGCTCTCGTCGTCGACGATCTCGGCGTCGACGACCTCGTCCTCGTCCGGCCCGGCGTCGGCCGGCGGCCCGCCGCCCGCAGCGCTCTGGGCCTGGGCATACAGGGCGGTGCCGATCTTCTGCGCCACGGTGCTCGCCCGTTCTATCGAGGCGCGGATCGCCGCGGTGTCCTCGCCCTTGAGCTTCTCCTTCAGGTCGGCCAGCGCCGTCTGGGCTTCGGAGGCGACGTCGCCGGGCACCTTGTCCGGGTTGTCCCGGAGCAGCTTCTCGGTTGAGTAGACGAGCTGCTCGGCGCTGTTGCGGGTCTCGGCGGTCTCCTTGCGGCGGCGGTCCTCCTCCGCGTGCTGCTCGGCCTCGCGGATCATGCGCTCGATGTCGTTCTTGGGCAGCGCGGAGCCGCCGGTGACGGTCATCCGCTGCTCCTTGCCGGTGCCGAGGTCTCTGGCGGCGACGTGCATGATGCCGTTGGCGTCGATGTCGAAGGTGACCTCGATCTGCGGCATCCCGCGAGGCGCCGGTGCGATGCCGGTCAGCTCGAACATGCCGAGCTTCTTGTTGTACGCGGCGATCTCCCGCTCGCCCTGGTAGACCTGCACGGAGACCGACGGCTGGTTGTCCTCGGCCGTGGTGAAGACCTCGGATCGCCGGGTGGGGATCGTGGTGTTGCGCTCGATCAGCCGGGTCATGACGCCGCCCTTGGTCTCGATGCCCAGGGACAACGGGGTCACGTCCAGCAGCAGGACGTCCTTGACCTCGCCCTTCAGGACACCGGCCTGCAGCGCGGCGCCGACCGCGATGACCTCGTCCGGGTTGACGCCCTTGTGGGGGTCCTTGCCGGTGAGCTCCTTCACCAGGCCGGTGACGGCGGGCATCCGGGTCGAGCCGCCGACCAGGATCACGTGGTCGATGTCGGACACCTCGATCTTGGCGTCCTTGACCGCGCTGTGGAACGGCTGCTTGCAGCGGTCCAGCAGGTCCGCGGTGAGCTGCTCGAACTGGGCGCGGGTCAGCTTCTCGTCCAGGTGGAGCGCGCCTTCGGCGGAGGCGCTGATGTAGGGCAGGTTGATGGTCGTCTCGGTCGCGGATGACAGCTCGATCTTGGCCTTCTCCGCCGCCTCGCGCAGGCGCTGGAGTGCCATCTTGTCCTTGGCCAGGTCGATGCCGTAGCCGTTCTTGAACTGCTTGACCAGGTGGTCGACGACCCGCTGGTCCCAGTCGTCGCCGCCCAGGTGGGTGTCGCCGTTGGTGGCCTTGACCTCCACCACGCCCTCGCCGATCTCCAGCAGCGACACGTCGAAGGTTCCGCCGCCGAGGTCGAAGACGAGGATCGTCTGGTCGTTCTCCTTGTCCAGGCCGTAGGCGAGCGCCGCGGCGGTCGGCTCGTTGACGATCCTCAGCACGCGCAGCCCCGCGATCTCCCCGGCTTCCTTCGTCGCCGTGCGCTGCGAGTCGTTGAAGTAGGCGGGCACCGTCACCACGGCGTCGGTGACGTCCTCGCCGAGGTAGGCCTCCGCGTCACGCTTGAGCTTCTGCAGCACCCGCGCGGAGATCTCCTGCGCCGTGTACTGCTTGCCGTCGACCGAGCCGGCTTCGGGGAAGCGCCACTGGGCCTCGCCCATGTGCCGCTTCACCGACCGCGCAGTGCGGTCCACATTGGTGACGGCCTGTCGCTTGGCGACCTCGCCGACCAGCACGTCGCCGCCCTTGGCGAACGCCACCACCGACGGCGTGGTGCGCGCCCCCTCCGCGTTGGGGATGACGGTGGGATCGCCGCCCTCCAGGACACACACCACGGAGTTCGTGGTGCCCAGGTCGATGCCCACTGAGCGGGCCATGGCACAACTCCTTCCTCCAGAGCCCGCACACCGGTGCCCAGCGCCCGGATCACGCCGCCGGGTCGCCCTCGCGCAGCGCCGCTGCGACGACCGAGGCCAGAGGGCGGGTTACAGCGACGCGGCCATCAGATCCTCATCCGGCGGCCCGGGTTACGCGCGCGGCCGGCCGTCCTGGCCCAAGCCCGCTCGGCGGAGCGGCCCCGAAAGCTGTCAGGAGCGGATCTGCTTGCGGTCTTCGCCGCTCTGGGTGATCGAGATCTTGCGCGGCTTGGCGTGTTCGGAGATCGGGATCCGCAGGGTCAGTACACCCGCGTCGTAGTCGGCGTTGATGTTGTCCGTGTCCAGGGTGTCGGCCAGCATCACCTGGCGGGAGAAGACGCCCAGCGGCCGCTCGGAGAGCTCCATCTGGACGTCGTCGGCCTTGGCCCGCGGCCGACGCTCGGCCTTGACGGTCAGCATGTTGCGCTCGACGTCGATCTCGATCGCGTCCGGCGAGACACCGGGAAGATCGAACGCGACCACGTACTCGTCACCCTCGCGGTAGGCGTCCATCGCCATCGCCGCCGGCCGCGACCAAGTGCCGGACGAGCCGAGAAGCTGCTGGGTCAGCCGGTCGAGTTCACGGAACGGGTCGGTGCGCATCAACATCACAAACACCTCCAACGGTTTCAGGTCGGGCACTCCCACTGCCACTTCTTCGTCTACCAACCGTTGTAACATGTCATCCATACGGTGACAACCAAAACGTCACCGGAAGAGCGACAAGAGCCCGTCCCCTGCCATGACCGAAGTCGACCAGCGCACCGACTCTGCCGCCCAGCGGATCTCCTTCCTCGCGGCAGCCTCAGCGCTGCACACCATCAGCGAGGCCGTGCACACAGTCGACGAGAACCCGGCCACCGCGCCGGACATCGATCCCGAGCAGGCGTTGGCGGCCCTGCTCCTGCTGCGCGAGGTGCGCCACAGGCTCGCCGACTGGGAAACGCCGCTGATCGAGACGGCGCGCGAGGCGGGCGCGAGCTGGGCCGAACTGGCCGTACCTCTGGGGGTGGCCAGCCGTCAGGCCGCCGAACGCCGCTACCTGCGTCTACGCCCCACCGGGCAGGCCACCGGTGAACAGCGGGTGCGGGCGGCCCGCGACCAGCGGGCAGCCGAGCGCGCCGTCACGGTATGGGCCCGCCGCCACGCCGCCGACCTGCGACAGCTCGCCGGCCAGATCAGCGCACTCGACGACCTCCCAGGCGGCGCCGCCACGGCGATCGCCCACCTGACCCGGGCCCTGGCCGCCGCCGACGCAGCCCGCCTGCTCAGCCCCCTCACCGCAACACGCCCCCACCTTGAGGCCCGGCACCCGGACCTCGCCGCCCGCGTCGACACCCTCGTCAAGCGCACCAAACAACTGCGCCAGGAGAGCGGCGAGCGCCGAGCGGCGCCGCCCCATCGGCCGAGCGCTTGGGCGGGCGCCCCGGACAGCTCGTGACCTGCTGCTACGTGATGGCAGGGTCTTGCCAACACGAGGGGCTTGAGGTATCACAATTTGTGCGGGCAAGACCTGCCGAGTGGAGACAATCGACGGCCGCGAGCCCTGGCGTTACGCAGATCGGATCCAGCGGGAGCTGGATCCGGCAGCGGCGCCGGGCACGCCGAGTGGCTGTTCCAGACCTGCCTGGCCCGGACCATACCGTCGCGGTAAGGAGGTCGAGGCCCTGAACGGCGACGTCCGGACCGGGCAGCCGCACGAGGCGCGCTGGCGCACCCCGGTGCGGCGACAACCTCATGCGGCCATCGCGCCTCATGGCAGCCCGAGGGAGACGGAGTCGTGCGGCCGTTGAGCCGGACGGGCACGGGGAGGTGCCGCCATGGACCTGACGCTGACATCACGTCGTAAGGACGGATGGTCGGTCGTGCACGTGGAGGGCGAACTCGACATCGCCACGGCCGACCAGCTGAGTGACCGCATCACCCGCGACCTCGAGCGCCGCAGTCGGCGGGCACGCCTGGTCGTCGACCTGTCCGACCTCGAGTTCTGCGACGCCAGCGGCCTTCGGGCTCTCCGGGAGGCCGACACCGCCGCCCGCCGGCTGGGTGGCCAACTGCGTCTGGCCATCCCCGAGGGGCGAGTGCTGCGCGTCGTCCGGCTGACCGGACTGGACCAAGTGCTGCCCGTCTTTCCCACCCTGCACGACGCCACCACCAGCCGCGCCCCGAAAAGGAGCGTCATGGCGGATCAGCCCGCCTAGGGGCACCACGGCCAGGGCGCCGGGTGGGCCGCTCCCGGTGCCCGCGACGGCCCGAATGCGGCTGTCACTCCCGGGGCCTTGAGCGGACCGCCCAGGCACCACGGCTGCGAGACGGAGGAGGTGATCACGTTGGGACGCGGACCCGACCGGCCGGATCCCTACGCGGTGCTGGGCGTCACGCACTCGGCGTCCGCCCGGCAGATCACCTCGGCCTACCGCGCCCTGGCGCGGATGCTGCACCCGGACACCGCCCCCGAGGAACCCCGAGCGTCAGCGCGACGGCTCAGCGAGGTGGCGGCCGCCTACGAGGTCCTGCATGATCCCGCCCGCCGGGCCGCCTATGACGCCGCCCAGAGCGCCCGCACCTCCGGTACGCGACGGGCAGTGGCCGTGCCGGTGGTCCACGTCGGCTACCAGACGCAGGGCCGTCGGGATGTGCCGAACCCTCTTGGCGAATGGGACCGGCCCGGGTCGCTCGGCAGTCCCCTGCGGGTGGGACCCGTCCGCAGGGAGGATGCGCTTCCTGACCGCGACGGGCTCGCCTCGGCGCTGCTGCGGTGGCTCTCGCACGCAGACCCGAGGCTGCTGTGAGACCGATCGACGTCCCCGCACCACCCAGAGGCCGTGAGATGGAGACGCTGGCCGGCGACAGCGAACAGCACCGTCCGGCACCACCTCCCACACACGGGGGACAGGCGGGAACATGCCCTCGCCCACACCTTCCTGCTCACCGGTCCGGAGCGTCCCGATCCGTCGGACGCGGGACTGTCACAGACCCGGGACGGGACCGGTGTAGACGAGGCGGGACACCGCCTGCTGCGCGCGGCGCAGGTGAGTGACCGCCTGTCCCAGTGCGGCGATAGCCTCGCCGAGTTCGCTGGCGGCCTCGGCTTGCCGGGCGAGCGGGGTGGGCGGGTCCTCAAGGACTGCGAGGTGTTCGGGACGGATCGCGTTCAGGCCCGCGGCGAGCTGGTGCAGGGTTTGCGGAAACCGTTCCAGCAGGCCCGCGAGGGCCCCGATGGTGTGGTGGACGTCCGAGGGATAGGGGTAGGCGTCGGTGCGCCGGGTCTGCTCGCTGAGGTGGCGGATCTCGTCGGCGGCCGAGACCGCGATCTGGTGCGGCGTGCGCTCGGGAGCATGTCGCTTGTCGGGCTCGGAAAGTCATCGCTGCAGGTGAGAGCGGTAGGGCGCACCATGTCCGCGTGATCGTCTCGCTGCTGTACAAGGTGGCCCGCAGGTTGTTGTCCGCCCCGGGGGTGCTGCTGCGCCGCGACACCGCGAAGGATGCCGAGTTGCTCGTGTTACGGCATGAGAACGCGGTGCTGCGCCGTCAGGTCGTCGGCCCGGTCCGCTACGAGCCAGCGGACCGGTTCTGGCTGGCGGCGCTGTCCAGCCTGATACCCCGCCACCGCTGGCGCGGGGTCTTTCCGGTTACTCCCGGGACGTTGCTGGCCTGGCATCGCCGGTTCATCGCGGCGAAGTGGGACTACAGCGCGCGGCGTGCCCGCAC
>NZ_JARXZC010000060.1 GCF_029894335.1 Kitasatospora sp. MAP5-34
GGCCGAGCAGACCCGAAGCCCCCGGACCAGCAGGCTTACCCGACTCGCCCACCAACTCGCAGCCTGATCACCGACCCGAATAGAGCAACAGAGTCGACGACCCGTTCAAAGTACAGACCGTCGGCTACCTCGACACCCCCGAGGACGACCTCGCCGCCCTCACTGCCGGGGCCGCCTTCCTCAGGCCCGGCGGCCACCTCGTCATGAAGCTGACCACCCGGGAGCACGGCGAGCGATGACGTCCCGGCTGGCGTCTATCGGCCGTAGATCGCCGAAGATCGTTCGTCGATCCGCGTGAGCGAAGCTTCTTCGTGTCGGGGGAAACAGCCCCCGCGACGAGCCGAAGGAGGTGAATTCAATGACCATCACCCTGAAGGAGGCCGCCTGAGCCGGCGTTGACGTGGCAGGTGCGGGTCTTCACGCGAAGGCCCGCACCTGGCCCGTCCTCCGGGTACTGCCGCTCGGCGCGCCTTCCCCTGCGTACCTAGGTGTCGAGAACGACGGAGAGACGATGACTGGTCACCACTGGTGGCACAACGCCAGCTTGCGCACTGCGGCTGCAGTGGGTGAGGGGTGGCGGCTTTTCCAGGAGGTCTACCTGCCTGGCGAGTACGACCGGGCGGTGCTGGACGGAGTCCGGCGGGAGCGGCTCACCGAGGCTCTGCGCCGCGCCGCTCGCACCCCCTACTTCGCGCCGTCCCTGGCGGACACGCGGATCGTTGCGGAGCGGGCGGAATCCATCCTGGCCGGTCTGCCGGCCCTGGAGAAGGAGGTCCTGCGCCACACGCCCGAGGCGGTCACCACCGGACTCGTCGACGCCTGGGACGAATTGCGGGTCCACACCTCGGGGACCACGGGGGACCCCGTGTGGATCACCCACGACAACTCGCGGCTCACCGAATCGGCCGCCACCAATCTGCGCTTCCTCGCGGCCTACGGGCTCAGCCCCGGAGTCCGCATCATCCGCGCCACCGCGGATCCAGCCCACGCGCCGGTGGCCTTCGAAACGATGCACTACCTCGGCGGCGCCCTGGTGCTGCGGATCAACGTGTCGTCCCTCTCCGCCGCGGACACCCGCCACCTGGAGCGCCTGTGTGCGGACTTCAAGCCGGACATCCTGTGGGGACAGCCGCTCGAGGTGCTGCTGGCGGCGTTGCGGCAGAGCGAGGGAGTGCTGCGACTTCCGCCGTTGTCGGCGGTCTTCACGCACGGGGACAGTTTCGACGCCAGCACGCGCCGGACGATCACCCAGGTCTTCGGGTGTCCACACTACGACCAGTACGGACTGCAGGAGTTCGGCCGGGTGGCGTGGGAGTGCCCGCAGAGCCCGGGCACCTACCACGTGGAGGAGGAGCGGCTGGCCGTCTCGGTCGACGAGCACTCCCAGCTCCTGATCAGCTCCCTGACGAACCGGGCGATGTCGCTGCTGCGCTACCGCCCCGGTGACGGCGCGCGACTGCTGGGCGAGCCTTGCCCCTGCGGGCGTCCGCACGCCCGGATGACCGGTCTCGTCGGCCGCAAGCGCGCGTTGATCGAGGACGCCGACGGGGCGCTGATCAACGTCAAGCCAGTGCGTGCCGTGATGGACCGCACGCCGCTGCACCGCTGGCAGATGCGCCAGGAGGAAGCCGGCCGGCTGGAGGTCCTCATCGTCCCCGTGGACCTGTCGGACGGGGCGCGCATTGCCGAGGAGGTGCGCGCCGAGCTGAGCCGGACGGTGCGGCTGGACGTGCTGACCGTGCGTCCCGTCGAACTGGTCGAGCTGGCGACCGCCGCTGGCAAGGCACCGCAGTTCCGCCTCTTCACCACGCAGCACGCGTTGAGCGACGCGCTCACTCACGGGAGCGCCCCCAAGGTGAAGCGGGGATGAGGGTCGCGGTCATCGGAGTCGGGAGGATCGGCGGCCTCCACGTCGCGAACCTGCGCGCGGCCAGCCACCGCACGGTCACCGTCGACCTCCGGCCGGAAGCGGACTTCCGGGACGTCCGCGAGGTGCCGGACGCGCTCGTCCCGCAGATCGACGCCTGGGTCGTCTCGACACCGACGCACCTGCACCTGCAGACGCTCCGGCAGATCCTTACCCGCGCCCGCGCGGCGCGCGTCCTGCTGGAGAAGCCGGCCGCGGTTCCCTCGGAACTCGCGGCGCTCAGCCGGACGCTGGACGAACACCCCGACGCTCGCGTCGTGGTCAACAACGTCTACGCCAACAGCTCCGCCGTCCACCAGCTGGCCGGGAGCGTCCGCCGTCTGAGCGCGTCCGACCCGATACGGCGGATCACCATCGAGTTCACCAAGAACCGGCTGTCCGACGTCGCCGCAGGCCGTTTCGTGGACACCGACTACGGAGAGATCGGCTACGAGTGGTTCCACATGCTGGCGATCCTGCGGGAGCTGCTGGACCCCGAGGACTACCGCGCCTATCTGGCGACGCCCTGGACGGCCGCCACGCGCGAGGTACGGGTCAGTACCAGCGGGCGGGGGCTGCCCGACATCGAGCTGTACTCGTCCATGCGCGGCAGGGTGGGCTTCCCGCGTCTGGCCGGCCCCCTGTTCGCCTCGGCAGCCGCGCGGCAGGAGATCGCGACGAGGGACATCGGCTTCGGGGCGGGCCTGCGCTATCGGTTCGCGGACGTCGAACTGGCTTCGGGTACGCGGTGCTGCCTGGTGTACGAGCCGTACTACGCGGTCCTGGACAGCTACAAGAACACGCACGCCGTGGTGACGTCCACCGCCACCGGCGCGGAGGTCACCACCGTGGCCGAGAACCAGCTCGCCACCGCGCTCACCGCCCAACTGCGGGCGTTGACCTCGGCTCCCGGCGGCTTGGTCCGCCTCTACCAGGAGGAACACACCCACATGGCCCGGCTGGCCGCACACATCGGCTCATACGAGGCGAACCCGGCCCCACGGCTGGGACTCGCCGGACAGAGGAATGAAGTAACGATATGACCGTCCTGCTGGACACAGACTTCGCCACGCTGCTGCGACTCAACCCCGACATCTTCCTCGAACTGGCCAACCGGGCCGACGCAGTGGAGGGGCAGCACGAGCGGGTACGCCACGCCCTGCACGAGGATGCCCGGGCGCGCGAGCTCTTCGCGACCGCCTGCTGCTTCGAGGCCGCCTACGGTGAGAGCTGGATCCACCAACAGGGAACGCGTTCTGGCTACCTGTCGCTGGAGCTCGCCGAGGACGCCCTCGACCCGGCGGACTACCAGGCCCTGCTCGCCACGATCGTGTTGTCGCGGTCGACCTCGTTGCCCTACGACTACCGGGCCCTGGCGGCCCAACGGCTGCGGTCGGCCGGCTTCGAGGCCCACCGCGCCCTCCTGGAGGAGGCCGCCGGCGACTCGGTGACCGCGCACATGCGGGACCTGCACACCAAGACCCGGATCCGCACGGACGGGATCGACCACCTCTTCGACGTCCCCGACCGGGTGGAGCAGCGCCTCGCCCTGCTCGCCAGAGCCGCCGAGCTGAAGACCCGCGAGAGCCGTTCGCTGCTCGCCTCCCGGGTCCTGAGCGGTGGCCCGCAGGCCGGAGGCAGCCGCCCCGGGACCGCGCCGTCGTCCCATCTGAGCGCGCCCGCCGAGCAGCTCATCGCCGAGGACGCCGACTGCGCCATGGTCGACCCGTGGGACTACCTGGTGCCCTGGGACCAGGAGTTCCAGCCCGGCGCCGCGCAGGACGCCGCCCTGACGCTGGCCGAACTGCTGCGGATCACCCTGCTCTGTCCGGAGTTCAAGCTTCCCGACGCGACGGTCAGGCCCCTGCTGATCGCCTTCTACCGCTCCGTCCTACGGACCTCGGGCAGGTCCATCATCGGTCTCGGCGCCGGGGTGTTCCACGTCGAACACGGCACGGCGGCCTTCCCCTCCTACTTCTACCTGGGGCGCGACGCCGTGCTGGGCAAGGGCTGCGTGGTGGACTGCGTCGGAGGCGCCGTGATCCAGCGCGGCAGCTTCCTCGGCGGCGGTTTCATGCCCATCCTCATCCACACCCACAAGCATGTGCGCCGGCAGGGGGAACCCGGGGTGGCCGAGCGCAAGCGGGTGCTGCCGTGCGTCTTCGCGGCCGAGACGGGCGCGCGACTGCCCATGTCGGCCATCGGCCTGTTCGAGACGGCCGACCACCTGGACACCGGGGTCACGCCATTCGCCGGCATCCGCGCCCTGCCGCTGGACTGACGGCCACCAGAACAGACCTGCCACCCTCTGACGCATCCTGGAAGACAACGTGACGGCACCGATCCCCGCTCCCCCCGGGTTCACCCCCGACGAATGGGAGACCTTCGAACGCGACGGCATCCTGATCCTCGACGACGTCCTCAGCCCCGGCGAGACCGCCGCACTGCGCGACGCCGTCGACGCCCGCACCCCCAGGGCACGGCAGGGGGACATCGTCGCCCTCGACAGCCGGTTCGTGCCGCTGATCGACCATCCCCAGCACGTCGGCCGGATGTTCGACGTCTACGGCGACATGCTGAAGCTGCTCTCCAGCGAGCTCTTCCGACGCGAACCCGGCCAGGCCAACCGGAACAACTGGCACTTCGACGGCCCCCGGCTGCTGCCGTTCGGCAGCTTCAGCGACCGGGCGCCGCTGCGCGTCAAGGTGGGCTACTGGCTCACCGCGCTGCCCCGGAAGGAGATGGGCAACCTCATCTACGTCCCAGGCAGCCACCGTTGGGACCACCTGCCGCAGTACCACACCCACGAACCCCACCCCCAGGAGAAGCACCTGACCGTCGGGCCCGGCGCCATGACGCTCATGTGGGGCGGACTCTGGCACCGCGTCGACGTCAACCGGAGCCGGACCACGCGCCGCAACGTCTTCCTGGAGTACGGCCCGTCGTGGCTGGTCGCCACCGACCGCACCCACACCGACCCGCAGTGGGCCGCCGGGCTCTCCCGGGAACGCCGCATCATCCTGCGGGCGTACGACGACCCGAACCAGGGCGTCAAGCCGCCGGCAGAGGACGTCCCTCTCTACCTGGACCGCCTCGGACAGGACGCCCCGGACCCGGTGGGCACCCGCTACGTCGACCACGTCCCGCTCGAACTGCGCAGGCGCACCACCTGGGTGGAACGGCGGGGCAAGGCGTGAGCCCCCTCTTGGAGCTCAACGACCTCTGGTACACGTACCCCCACGCCGGGCCGAACCCCGTCGCGGTGCTCCGGGGTGTGCGGGCCGAGGTCCACGAGGGGGAGACCCTGGGAATCGTCGGCGGCAACGGATCGGGCAAGAGCACGCTGCTGAAGATCCTCGCCACCCTGCTGCGCCCGACCGCCGGCCAGCTGCGCTACCGGGGCGAGCCGATCGGATCCGTCCCCACCGCCTACCGAGCCGCCGTCAACTACTCCGCGGGCGCCCCGCTGGGCTTCTACCCCCGGCTGACCGCGGCGGAGAACCTCCGCTTCTTCTCCGGTCTCAAGGGCACCACCCTCACCCGTCACGGAGCTGGCGGGCTGCTGGACCGCGTCGGGCTCGCGGACCAGGCGGACGTCCTCTACGCCCGGTTCTCCCTCGGCATGCGCCAGCGCCTCCACCTGGCCCGCCTGCTGCTAGAGCCCTCGGCCCTGTGGATCGTCGACGAGCCCACCAACGGTCTCGACGCCGACGGGGTGCGCCTGCTGCAGGAGCTCCTCGGGGGCGCCCCGGACAGGGCCACGGTGGTCGTCAGCCATGACCGCGAGTTCCTGCACCGGATCGGCGCCCGCATCCTCATCCTGAAGGAAGGCCAGGTCGCACGGTGCGCTTCACTCTCCTCCTGATCCGGGTGCAGTGGATCGACCGCCGTGCCACCTCCTCCTTCATCATCGGCATCACCCTGCAGACCGCCCTGCTCACCCTCGCGCTGGCCCACCGGGCGACCGGAGCCGGGCCGGCGCTGGTCCTGGCCTGCCGGGCAGCCCTTCTCACCTGCGTGACCATCGTCCTGCTGTCCGCGATGTCCAGCGTCCAGAACGAGTTCCGCTACGGCACCATGGAGAACGTCCTGCTCGGACGGGTCCCCCTCGCCCGGCTGCTGGGCCTGCGGGCGGCTTCCTGCGCGGTCGTGATGTCCCCGGCGCTCTGCCTTCCGTTCGCCGGTGCGGCGGTGGCCTTCCCCTCCGTCCTCGGCCCGAGGACGCTGCTGCTCATCGCCATGCTCTACCTCTGCCTGGCCGCGATCTGCTACCAGTGCACGCTGCTGCTCTGCCAGTTCGCCCGCCCGTCCGCCGCCGTGCCCTGGTTCCGACTGGCCCTGCTCCTCGTCGGTATGTCCGTCGTGCCCTTCCCGAGGGCGCGGCAGGTCGCCGAATTGCTGCCGACGGGTTGGGTCATCGCGTACGCGGCGGGCACGCGGGCCGTCGTCGCGCTGCCGATGTTCCTCGCCACCGTCTCCCTCTGGACCTGCGCGGTCTGGCTGGCCTTCCGCAAGCGGCTGCGCCCCAGCATCGAACGCAGCCTCGTCGACGGGCGGGCCGCGCTGTGACCACCCGAAGCATGGTCCGCCTGCTGCTCCTCGCCCGGGTACGGCAGGAGGGCACGTCGCAGTTCCTGGTCAGGGTCGTCCCCTTGAGCCTGCTCAACGTCCTGCTGCTCTTCGCGGTCCTCGCCACCGCGGACGGCCGCGGATTCGACCTCATCGGCTTCACCCTGCAGTACGGCTACTTCGTCCCGATGACCGCGCTGTCGGCTGCGGTCGGCACCTGGGAGGTGGAGCTCGTGGCCGGTGTCGCGGAGGAGTTCCTGCTGCGCCCGTCCCGCGGTCTGTGGGCACGGCTGCTGACGAGCCCGGTGGAGGCGCTGCCCCCCTTCGCCCTCTTCGCCGTGCTGATCCTCCTCGCACCCCTGCCGTGCGCCCAGCGCCTCGCCCACCTGGCGATGGCGACCGGGATGCTGGTGGTCTTCCTCCTGCTCGGAACCGTCCTCGGCTACTGCTTCGGCTTCCGGCACGAAAAGGCGGTGAACAACTTCCTGGCGTCGGTCACCTGGGTCCTCGGCTTCGGCCCCGGACCCTTCTTCGGCGCACGGACCAGCGGCGTCGCCCGCCTCTTCCCCGGAGGGTTCTCCATCGAGGGCGACTTCGCCCTCGAATGGCTCAAGCTCGCCGCAGTGACCCTCCTCGCCGGCGGCCTGCTGTGGTGGGGCAGCAAGCCCCGTCGGCAGCGGGTCTTCACCCGGTGACCAACCACCGGGCCCTCGTGGGCGGCGGACCTCGTCACACCTCGGGCACCGGGCGCACGCACGCGGTCACCGACCGCCACCCAGTCCGAAGTACTCCCTGCAACTGATCCACCCGGCAGCCACGGGTTCCCTCCGTGTCGGACACGCCCGAGCGAGGCGTGAGAGCGGACACCCGAACACGTGGCTATGCTCGGCTGGCTCACAGGTAAGGGGGGGCACAATGCAGACCAATACGTTCGAGGTCCTGGGGCCACTACGGGTGCTATGGGACGACGTCAGAATCGCCGTCGGGCCGCCGCAGCAGCAGGCGATGCTGGCCGTGCTGCTGCTGCGCGCAGGCCGGGCCGCCACGGTGCAGGAGGTCATCGCGGGGATCTGGGGGGAGGAACCGCCGGACACGGCGCTCTCCTCGGTGCGCACGTACGCCTGGCGCTGGCGCCGGGTACTGGAGGAGAGCCGGGCCGAGCCGCGGGTGCTGGTGTCGGCGGGGGACGGCTACCGGCTGGCGTTCCGGGCCCAGGACCTGGACGTCGCACAGGCCGAGACGCTGGCGGCCACGGCTTTCCGGGCTGGCGAGGAGGGGGAACCGGCGAAGGGGAGCGAGCTGCTGTCGCGAGCGCTCGACCTGTGGCGGGGCGATGCGCTGGCCGGCATCCCCGGGCCGTTCGCGGAGCAGCAGCGGTCGAGGCTGGCCGAGCTCCGGTGCGCGCTGTGGGAGGAGCAGGTGCGTCTGGACCTGCGGCTCGGCCGGCACGCCCTCGCCATCCCGAAGCTCAGGGAGTTCACCGACGAGCACCCGCTGCGCGAGCATCCGTACGGACTGCTCATGCAGGCGCTGTACGCGGCGGGCCGGCAGGCGGACGCCCTCGCGGTGTACGACCGGGTCGGGCGGCTGCTCGACGATGAGCTCGGAGTCGCACCCGGACCGGAGCTGAAGGACCTGCGGCAGCGGATCCTGCAGAACGATCCGGCACTCGCCCCGGTACCGCGCACCACGGCGGTGCACTCCGGCAGCGGGCTGGCCGGCGACCCCGCACGGCGGGACGCCGCGCCGGCTGCGGGCCTCTCGCCGAGCCTGCCCGTACCGGCGCAACTCCCGGCCGACACCCCGGACTTCACCGGCCGCACGGACGGTGTTGCCCGGCTCGTCGCGGCGCTCGGCCTGCCGGCGCCCCGGACGGTCTGCGTGACGGTCGTCGCGGGCATGGCCGGTGTGGGGAAGACGGCGCTCGCGCTGCGCGCCGCTCACCAGGTGCGCGGTCACTTCCCCGACGGCCAGCTCTACGCCGACCTGCGCGGCAGCGAGCAGCAGCCGGCCGATCCCGGGCCGGTGCTGGGCAGCTTCCTCGCGGCCTTCGGCGTCACCGGCAAGGACCTGCCGGAGCACGAGGACGACCGCTGCCGGCTCTACCGCTCGCTGCTGGACGGCCGACGCGTCCTGGTGGTGCTGGACAACGCCCGCGACCTCGCGCAGGTCCTGCCCCTGCTGCCCGGCTCGGCCGGCTGCGCAGTGGTGCTCACCAGTCGGCCCCGGCTCTCCGGTCTCCCGGTGACGGCCCGCGTGGACCTGGACGTCTTCACCCCGGACGAGGCGCTGGGCCTGTTGCGGCGGATCGTCGGACCGGACCGGATCCGCACCGAACCGGACGCGGCCCGGGAGCTGGTGGAGACCTGCGGCTGCCTGCCACTGGCGATCCGGATCGTCGCGGCCAGGCTGGCGGCCCGCCCGGCGTGGACGGTGGCGGCGCTGAACGCCCGGCTGCGGGACGAGAGAAGGCGCATCGCCGAACTGCGCACCGGCAACCTCGCGGTGTCGACCGCCTTCGCGTGGGGCTACCAGCAGCTGACCGCGGACCAGGCGCGCGCGTTCCGGCTGATCGGTGCCGTCGGCGCGCCGGACATCGGCATCCCTGCCGCCGCCGCGGTGCTCCAGGCCGACGAGGAGGTGGCCGAGGAACTGCTGGAGTCCCTGGTGGATGCCGCCATGTTGGAGTCCCCGGCGCCGGGGCGATACCGCTTCCATGACCTGGTGGGAGCGTTCGCACGGCAGCTGGCGGCCGACTGCGACGCGGCTCAGACCGGGCAGGCGCTCGCCCGGTTGCTGGACTTCCTGCTGGCCGGCGCGTCGGCGGCGTTCCGGCGGATGGCGCCCGGGGACACGGCGCTCGGGCTCGTGCCGCTGGCGCGGGCGGCCGCGCCGGTGTTCGACGACGTCCTGGCGGCCCGGACCTGGGCCGCAGCCGAGTTCGAGGGCGCGGTCTCGGCCGTCCTGCTCGCGGTCGGCGCGCCGGACCCGGCGCCGGGGGTGGTGGGCGTGGTGGCCGATCTGCTGCTGGCCTTCAGTGCCTTCGGCTCCGTCATCCGGTACGAGCGGCTGGTCTCGGCCGCCGAGTCGGTGGCTGCGGCCGCCCATGCCTGCGGCGACCGGCGGTCGGCGGGGCGGGCGCATTTCCTGCTCGGCAACATGGCCGTCCAGCACGGGCGACTGGCCCGGGCGCTGGACCGCACCCGGCTCGCGATGGCCATCTGCCGGGAGGTGGGCGACACCGTCATCCTGCAGCAGGCACTCAACGACCTCGGCCTGACCGCTCTGCGCCGGCAGGACTTCGACGAGGCGCTGCAGTGCTTCGACGAGGCCATCACGCTGGCCCGTGACCTGGGCCAGCGCTCCGGCGAGCTGGTCGCGACGGCGAACGCCGCGCTGGCCAGGGTGCAGAGCGGCCATGCCGCCGAGGCACTGCCCTCCTGCGAGGCCGCGCTGCACGGGCTGCGCGCGGTGGCGGACCACCACGGCACCGCGTTCGCGCTCCACGTCCTCGGACGGGCCCAGCACGAACTGGGCCGGTACGACCTGGCGGCCGCTCGGTACCAGGAGTCCCTGGACGTGTGCGCGGCTGCCAGCATCCGCGGCCTGGAGGCCGTGACGCGCTTCCAGCTCGCCGACACGCTGCTCGCACTCGGCCGGATCGAGGAGGCGGTGGCGCTGGCCGAACTGGCCGTCGCGAACTGCGAGGAGGCCCGGGCCGAGCACAACCAGGGAAGGGCCCTGCTCGTGCTGGGCCGAGCCCTCGCCCGACTCGGGCAGAGCGACGCGGCCCACCAGCGCCTCGACCAGGCCCGCCTGCTGCTCACCCGGGCCGGGCTGGCGGAGGCGGCCCAGGCGGAGCAACTACTGGCAGCGTTCTGAGCAGCGCCGTCGGTGCGGTCAGCAGGGTGGCCGCAGGCTGGGCTCCGCTTTCCACCGCTGTGGCGGGTGCCCCCGGACGGCCGCCCGACGGCCTCAGCTGTCGTGCGGCCGCCAGGGGTTGGCTCCCGTGTTGTTCCACTCCGGCGGGATGCCTGCCCGGGAGGGATGCCCGCCGGCGGCGGCTGTCCGGTGCGTCGGCACCGCCGACTTCGTCGCGGCGTAGCCGGTCAGGGCGAGTGTTAGCGCGGTCGCCACGGTGGCGGTCAGGACGGTGGTCTGCACCACGAGTCGCTGTGCTGCTCGTTGCACGGTGATGTTCCTCTGTTGCACGGGGCTGGTACGCGTCCGATGCTGGCAGCCGCCGATATACGACCGATAGACGCGACCGCCGGGGCGCTGCCGAGCGCCCCGCCCGTGCGCCGGCGACGCCGGACGCACCGAGGACGTACGGCTGCGCCAGGCCCGCCAGGCGCTGCTGGAAGCCGTCGCCCGCCACCACCACAAGGGCCCCGCCCCGGTGGCGGGCACCGGCCGACCGTGGTGATCACCCCGGGCCGGATCCGGGAGAATAAGCAGATGACCAGTCAGCTCCCCCGCGGTCTCACCGCTCTGATCCCCACCGCCCACACCATGGTGACACCCGGCGAACGGGCCGCCGCCCAGATGCTCCACCTGCGCGAAGCCACCGTCCCGGTGCCCGTCCTCGCCGCGGCCGTCGAGCTGATCGCCGCCCACCTGGACGACACGGATCCGGTCACCCGCGAAGCCGCCACCGCCGTCCACGCCCGGCTGCTCGCCGCGCTCGAGGACGCCGCGCCCGGCCGGTAGCCGGGCGCCTCTGGTGAATGTCCCAGCACCGTCCCAGCCCGGGCGCAGAACGCCGCTACCAGGCATAACAGGGTGGGACAGTCATAGGACTGTCCCACCAAAACATTGGTCTGCGTGACGGTCCCGGCTTTGCGGCGGTTGCGCCCGGTGTGAAGGGTGGCGGGCACGGCCGCCGGAGCCGTGCCCGCGATCACGGCGGCGCGCAGGTCGGCGTCCGGCGTCCCGGCGGGTGGCCGCTCGGGTTGGCTCCGCCGCTGTTGCCGGCCCCGTCGATGCGCAGCCTCTCCGCGACCATCCCCGGCAGGCCGGCCCGCTCGGCCAGGCGGAGCAGCGGCACCAGCCCGGCATCCGCGACCGGGTTCGACTCGTCGAAGGCAGCGCGGACCGCCGCGACGGCATGGGCAGATTGCATCTCGCGGATGTTCTCTCGATCTGTGGACCTGGAACCGTAGGAAGTCCCATCATCCCAGGTCAGAGGGCATCCGCGCCCTCATGTCCAGGCCCTGGACCGGCTACTGACCGGTGGATCCGGGTTCAGACACAGCCACTGACATTCCAACAACATGGCGGCAATGGAAAGCTTTGATGCTTTGCGGCCGGGTGACGAGATCGGCCACGTTCCAGCGCTGCGGGTTGCTCCAGTTGCAGTCCCGGGTCCGTGACGTCGTCAGCCGTCAGACATACGTGCCGCACCACGGTTCCTCCGCCGCGCGGAACAGCCGGTCGGCCGTAGGCAGCGCCTTGGGGTCGAGTACGGTCACGGCCCCGGCTGTCGCCAGTGCCGAGGGACGTACCCCGCCCAGGTAGATGGCCGCCAGGGCGCTGACGGACAGGGCGAGCTGGGCGGGTCCGCGAGTCCGGCGTACCTCGTCGGCCCCCACCAGGTAACGACCCGAGTTGTCGGACAGCAGGGGGTCGTGCACGTCGATCGCGATGCCGGCCCCGTCGGGGTACCGGCGGGCCCGCAGGGCTGCCGGCACATCGACCAGACGCAACCACATCTCGTCGCGGACCTCGGTGACCCGGCAGACCCGTGGGTCCGTGAACAGCCACTCGACCGGTTCGTCGAGCGGACGGGTCCTCAGCCGTATCTCGTCGACCAGTTCGACGCCGAGCAGGAACTGCCACAGCCCCAGCCAGGCCTGCGGGGTGCGAGCGTGCATCTCGTCCACCTCGAGCACCGTACGGGCCGTTCCGCCGGCGCTGGTTCCGCGCACGCTGTACCGGACGATCCCGTCGGGGCCGTCGGGGCCGTCGTGCACCACGAACCGTGAGAACAGCCCGGCCGTGGTCAGTTCGTGGTTCATCAGCTGCTCGTACCAGGGCCACCTGCCGATGGAACCGGGGCGGGAGCGAGTGCGCCCGTAGATCTCGTCGCACAGTCCGGCGATCTCGCCCGGGGCCGGCACGTAGCTGTGCCCGCCCGGCGGGACCTCGGCCGCGAGAACGGCCCGGCGACGGTCGATGACGAGGTCGCGGCAGCGGGTCGCCACGCCGAAGCCGAACCGGCCGTAGATCCCTCCCTCACTGGGCCGCAGCATGGCGAGCGGCTCCGGCGTGTCCCGCAGTGCGGCCGTCATCAGTGCCGTCCCCGCACCCCTGCGGGTCTGCCCGACCCGGACCGCGAACCGGAAGTGCACGCTGAGCGGCGCGCGTTCACCGCCCGGTACGACGAGATCGGTGGGCACGCACTGGTGCATGGCAATCAGCTGGTCCTCGCTGAGCGCGCCCCGTACACGGCCCGGCTCCAGGGACGGCGACAGCTCCGGCCAGTCCCGGTCGGGAACGGGCGGCTGGTGCAGCGAGTCGCGGAACAGGTCGAGCGCGTCCCGGTGTTCGGCGCTGTCCAACATGCGTATCTTCAACGGTCATCCCGGTCAGGAGTGGTGGCGAGGGGGGCGGCGGCGTCAGCGGGACCGGAGCGCAGCGCCCGGGTCCGGGTACTGAACAGCGCCAGGGCCGTCAGGGGTACCGCGAACACCGACAGGACTGCCGGGGCGGGCAGCACCCCCAGAAGCAGGCCCGCGGCCACTGGCCCTGTCGCGGCGACGAGCCTGGGTACGGTCTGGAAGACGCTCTGGACCCGGCCGATGATGTCCTGCGGCACCTCCTCCAGGAGCATCCTGTTGGTGAGCACCCCGATCACCGGGGTCGCCACACAGAAGCAGCCGGCGAGCAGGGCGCCCCAGGGCACCCGGTCCGTCACGGCGATGGCGGACACGGCGAGTGCCCCGGTCCAGGTGGCGGCGAGGATCAGGGTGCGCGGGCGGGCCCGCCGGACGGCCGGCAGCGTGACCGCGGAGCCCAGCAGGTTCCCGGCCCCGGTGCAGGCGGTGATCAGGCCCGTGCCCAGGGCGTCACCGGAGGCGGACGCGCTGACGACGAGGACCACGACGGCTCCGTTGATCCCGAAGTCGGTGACGATCACGTTGAGCGTCATGTAGCGCAGGACGGGGTGGCCGCGCAGGAAGCGCCATCCGGCCGTGACATCCGTCCAGCGCGCGGACGGCCGGCCCGCAGGTCCGGTGGTGGTGGCGGCGACGGTGGGCAGCGTCGCCACGAGTGCGGCGGAGACGAGGAAGGACGCGGCATCCATCGCGAACGGCAGGGCGGGCGACACCTCGTAAAGCGCGGCACCGGCCAGCGGGCCGAGGATGGTCACGATCGCGGCTCGCCCCTGGTTGGCCGACAGCGCCGTGGACAGTTGCTCCGCGGGCACGGTCGCCCGCAGTGCGGTGGCCGCTGCCGCGAAGAACGGCACGCCGAGTGCGCTGTTGACGGCCGTGACGCCGAGCACGGTGGCGACCGTGACCTGGTGGGTCACGACCGTGCAGGTCATCGCGCCGAAGGCGATGCCCCGCACGAGGTCGGCCCGCACCATCACCGCCTGCCACCCCGTCCGGTCGACCAGCAGACCCGCCCAGGGCAGGGCGAGCAGCATGAACGACGCACCGGCGAAGCTGATCAGCCCGACGCTGACCGGACTGCGCGAGGAGGCCATGACGAGCAGGGGAAAGGAAACCAGCGATGCGAAGGTGCCGAGGGAGGACAGGGTGTACGAGGCCCACAGGCGCACGTACGTCTGGTTGCGGTACAGAGCCACCACTGTCTTCGCCCTCCCTCCGTTCCGATGTGCCGGGCCCCGGACAGCACCAGTGGGCGGTGGTGTCCGGGGCCCGTTCGCGTGCTCGCCCGCTACTTGATCGTCAGACCCGTGCAGTGGTTGCTGGCGCTGCTGGCGAGGGCCGGCTCGCCCTCGCTGTCGATCTCGGCGACCGGCAGTTCCTGCAGTTCGAGGATCGCGTTCATGTGCTCGCTCCCTACTTGATCGTCAGGCCGGTGCAGTGGTTGCTGACGCTGCTGCTGAGGGCCAGGTCGCCCTCGCTGTCGATCTCGGCGACGGGCAGTTCCTGGAGCTCGAGGATCGCGTTCATGTGCTTGCCTCCTGATGGATTGCCAATCCGGTGCCGGACGGCACCGGAAATCTGGGACGCCCTCAGACGGGCGTGACGGGGGGTGCGGGCAGTCCGGCCGCCTCGGCCCAGGCCGACTCCGCCCAGGCCGGCTCCGTCGGGGCGGGCGGCGGCGCGGCGGCCCGTTCGCAGGCGCGCAGGGCGAGCAGGACGCCAGCGGTGCCGTTGCTCAGGTCCATGGACAGCCGCAGGAGCTGGTGCCCGGGAAAGGCCACCCCCGGTGCCCCGGCCGTTCCGGCGGGGCGGGGCACGGCGTGCCAGGACAGCCGGCGGACGTGGTGGGCGAGCCCGGCGAGCGGTACCGGGTGCGACTGCCGCCCGGCCAGCGCCGTCATCAGCCCGGCCCGCCCCATGAACAGGCCGGGCTCCACGGTGAACGGGGTGTGGCAGGCCAGCAGGATGCCGCGGTGCAGCGTGTCGAGCCGCTCGTCCGGCCGGTACTGGTGGCAGAGGGCCACGGCTTCCGCGAGTCCGGCGCTGCCGAGGCCCAGGTATGGCAACAGCCGTGCCCCGTCGACCAGCGCCACCTCGCCGGCGTCGTCGGTGCGGCAGTGCGCCAGATCGAGGTCGAGGGCACGCCGGGCGTGGTCCAGGTAGCCGCCGTCCCCCGTGTCCTGGTAGCGGCGCAGGAAGAACAGGGCGGCGCCGGTGAAGCCGTACATCAGTCCGGCCCGGGGGACGGCCGGAGCGTCGGCGCGACCGTCGGCCGCGGCGCTCACGAGGTCGGCCAGGCGCTTGGAGACGCCGGCGAGTTCGCCCTGCCAGTGCGGGTCCGCGGTGGTCCGGGCCACGTGGCGCAGTACCAGGGCGACCCCGGCGAGGCCTTCCCGCAGATCGGGGGACCTGGTCGAGGCGACCTCGGGGGCTGCGCGGTCGAGCGCGTCGAATGCCTCCTGCTCGTGGCCCAGGCCGTGCAGGACGAGGGCGGCGCCGTGGAGTCCGGTGTGCAGGCCGCTGAGGGCCGAGGTCCGGCGGGTCGCCTCCGCCAGCCACCGCACGTGGTCGGGGTCGGTCTCCTGGCCCGCCGAGTGCAGGGCGTACAGCACCCCGGCGGCACCGTAGGCGAGGTTGTATCCGCCGTCCTCCAGGCCCCTCGGATCCCCGGGGAAGAGCCGATCGGTGCGCTCCGGCGTCGCGCTGGCGCGTATCGCCCGCGCCAACGAGGCCATGAGCGTGCCCATCGCGGGACCGCCGAGGTCCTCGGCCGCTGCAGCAAAGGCCTGGTCCGGCGCCGGGCCGGGCCTCTCCCGGGTGGCGGGCCGGCCCAGCCCCGTCCGGATCTGATCGGTCAACTCGGGTGGCACCGGGAAGAGTTCACCAACCGCGTCGGCCAGTTCGGCGGTCTTGTGGGGGTCGAGGTCGAGCATCAGTGTGAGCGGCACGAAAAGCGCCATGCGCAGGCAGTCGAGGGCATAGGTGTCCCGGTCGGTGCCCTGCGAAGCGTGCTGGGCGACGAAACCGGGGCAGGCGATGGCCGGTGCGGGGTCGAGGCCGGGACGATGAGCGATCTCGAAGTCCACCAGGGCGATACGTCCGTCGGGCCGCACCATGACGTTGCGGGGGTGCAGGTCACCGAACACGTATCCCCGTGCGTGGAGCGTGGCCAGCGCCCGCTCTGTCTGGTCGAGGATGTCGAGCACGGTCCGCGTGTACGCGGCGGAGGCGGCAGGGCCGGCGGCTGCCCGGGTGGCCGGATTGCGGGCGGCCAGGAAGTCCCACAGGGTCTCGCCCTCGATGTACTCCTGGGCGAGGTAGTGGTGTTCCCAGACGGTGAACGTCTGCTTGAACCCCGGCACGAAGTCGAGGTCGCCGAGCGCTTCCAGGGTCCGTGCCTCGCGGTACAGGCGGGCGACCGCGTCGTCCCCGTTGCCGTCGACTCCCGCGTACGGCCGGGCCTCGCGCAGCACCACCCGGCCGCCCGTCCGCGGGTCCGTGGCGAGGTAGATGCCGCCACCGTTCGAGAAGTGGAGCGCCTTCTCCACCGCGTACGGCATCGGGGGTTCCGCGTGGCCGGCGGCAGCTGTCGCGGCCATCTGGTCCTTGAGGAAACCGGGGACCTCCACCCATGCGGGCGGCCGGAATCCGGGGCCCCGCACGTCCGGTACCAGCGTGCCGTCGGGCTTGCGTACGGCGAGCACCCGGCGCCCCTTGGCGTCCGTCGTGTGCATCTGCCGGAACCCACCGAAGCGCACGTAGAGCGGCCCCTGGCGCCACCGCAGGTCGCTGAGGATGTACGGGCCCTCGCGTCCCTCCAGCGGCACCGACAATTCGTCGAGTACCCGCTTCAATTCCGCGGTGTCCGAGGGATAGATGGTGATCAGTTTGCCGCTGCTGCCGCGGGGCGCGTACTTGCTGTTCGTCCGCAGATGTGTTGCCGGACTGGTCAGGACCTTGAACGGCATGTGACCGCGAAGACAGTGCTTGGCAACGATGTCAATGACCTCGGCCGCGTCCCGGGGGACGACCGAGACGTGCACCTTCCAGCCCTGGTCCGGGAACTCGTGCCCGGTCGGGGCGAAATGACTCCAGACGTCGTCATGGGAGACGGTCCAGCCCTCAGGTGGCTGCCGCCCGGTCAGTTCGAAGAGCTGTGAGGAGCTCTCTCCCGGCCGGTCGTAGAAGTCCGAGCCGGTCTGACAGTACCGAAGATAGTCGTCCACGAGGTCACACTCCCGATCATCGAGCCGTGCGTGGTGTCATCCGCCGTCGGGCGTGCGGTACCCCGACCGTCTTGGCTACCGCGTGAACCTCGTCCAGGTCGATGTTCACGCTGTCGCCGGCCATCCGTCCCGCCCTCTCCCGATGTCTGCTCCCCGACGGCGCGGGCCGGTGACGGGCGTTGCAGCGAGTCCCGGGGCGATCGGGTGAGCCAGGGGCCGAACGCGGTGCCACGGGCAAGTCCCGCACACCCGCGGCTGCCGCACGAGATAATCCTGACGGGGGCCGTTTACGTTCCACATGCGTCTCACCAACGCGTCGGCATCGCGCCGACAGCAGGAAGCAAGCCTCGGAAGGGGATCGAACTCGCGTCAACGCGAGCCGAAATCCTCCGCGCGCTGCCGGTGGGCGGTGGCGGCGGGGGCCAGTCCGGCGGCGTCCTCGACGGCGATTGAACCCATGCCCGACAGCGCGACGGACCCACGAGGCCACCGGTCGGCCGTCGGCCGGGACGCGCTGAGCGCCTGTGGGGCTCGGAAAGTCATCGCTGCTGGTCAAGCTGCGTATCGGTACAGCCGGACGCCCACCCGCCAGACGGCCCGCCGCAGGCGCGGCGGAACCCCAGCCGTGCGTCCCGCCCGCCCTACAGGGCTCTCAACCAACCCGCCACGGCCAGAGATTGCCTCAACAGAGCTTCGAAAACCGCTTCGACGCCGTCATGGCAGCGAGTCTGCCAGAACCACGCGGCGGTTGGGCCGCACGCCGGACATCACGCGACTACGCCGAAGCCTTGGGGTCGTTCCACCAGGCGGTGATGGCGACCCAGCCGCCCTCACCGACCCCGACGATGACCGTCAGCAAGCCACCGCTCATTCCCAGGTCGTAGCGCCACTTACCGTCCACGCACTCCGCGTGGGGGGCCCTGATGCGGATGGCGTCGTCGAGCTCCTTCCGGCTGATCCCGCGTTCGGCCATTCGATCCTGGACGTGCCAGCTGAGCCTGTTAACTGCACTGGGCGCCACCTCCGAATCACAGTGCGTGGGCGGCTGGAACGGCGGGGCCCAGCGGGCCACGGCAGTCGGCGTTGCCGCAGCCGGTGACGCGGCCAGTGCCGAAGTCGGGGCGAGCGCCAGCATCGCGGCCAGGGGTGCGAGAAGTGCGAGGGCAACCTTCTTCGAGCCGAGCATCTGATTCCTCCAGGTATCGCTTCGTTATGAGTGGTCAGCCACGCGTCGTGCCCCCGGGGCTCCGTTAGGCGGACAGGATCGTGGCACCGCCGGACGGGGCGACGGCTTTTCCTGCTACGCCCGCCGGTGACATCCGGTCCGTGTGGATGACAGTAGGCCGATCGTCCTGAATGAAGTCTGAGAAGAGCTGAGGATTTCTTCAGACCTGGTGATCCGTCCACGAGGCAGTCCGGAATTCGCCCTGACCCCGAACCGGAATCAGATATTCACCAACAGGGTCCACAAATGTCCACGGCCCGGATCTTCCCGGCAATTCAGACAACATCACTACAGAGACGGCGAGTTGACTATGCTGAAGCAATGCGATTGCTGATAGTCGAGGACGAGGTACGGGTGGCCGAGCTGCTCGGCCAGGGGATGCGGGCCGATGGCTATGCCGTCGACGTGGCCTTTGACGGGATCCGGGGGCTGGAACTCGCGCAGGCCGGGGAATACGCGGCGATCGTGCTCGATCTCATGCTTCCCGGGCTCAGCGGCTACCGGGTCTGCGAGGAACTGCGCCGCGCCGGGAATCCGGTGTCGATCCTCATGCTCACCGCGAAGAACGGTGAGTACGACGAGGTCGACGCTCTCGACTGCGGCGCCGACGACTTCCTCAGCAAGCCTTTCTCCTACCCGGTACTGACGGCCCGCCTGCGCGCACTCGTACGCCGTGGCGCGAGGGGACGTCCCGCAGTGCTGTCGGCGGGCGATCTGCGGATCGATCCGGCGGCTCGGCGATGCACCGTCAGCGAACAGCAACTTCGGCTCACGGGAAAGGAGTTCGGAGTTCTGGAATGCCTGGCCCGGCGCGTTCAGCAGGCTGTGGCGAAGAGCGAGATCCTCGACGCCGTCTGGGACTCGAACTTCCACGGGGACGTGAACATCGTCGAGGTCTACATCGCGGCCCTGCGACGCAAACTCTCAGCCGCCGGGGCGGGTTGCGCCATCGAGACCGTCTGGGGCATCGGATACCGGCTGGTTCCCCTTGCACGCTGACCGCCTACGTCCCCTGTCCCGGCTACGGCTCTGGCGCCGACTCGCGGTCCGGACCCGGGCCGCGCTGGCGGCGGCGGCCACCGCCGCTCTGGTCTGCCACCTGGCCAGCCACTCGGTGAGCCTCTTCGTGCACGACAAGGTCCTGGCGATGTCGGTCAACCAGGCCCTGTGGGGCTCGGAAAGTCGTCGCTGCTGGTCAGACCGCGTATCGGTACTCGTTGATGACGCCGCCGAGGACGCGGGTGCGCAGGAGTCTGCGGGTGTCGAGGTTGTGCACTGTGGTGGGCTGTTGGTCGCCGCCGGGCGGTAGTTGATTCCGGGCCCGGTGGGGTCGGTGCTCGTTGTAGTGCCGCTGGTAGGCGGCCAGGACGTGGCGGGTGTGGGCCTCGTTCACGATGAGGATGTGATCGAGGGCTTCGCGTCGGATGCTGCCGGTCAACCGTTCGCAGTGGGCGTTCATCCGGGGAACTCTCGGCGCGCTCTTGATCACTTCCATGTCCTCGGATTCGAAGACGGCGTCGAAGGACTGCCCGTACTTGCCGTCCCGGTCGCGCAGCACGAAGCGCAGGGCCTCCATGCGCGTGCCCAGGTCGGCAGCCACATTCCGTGCCTGCCGCACCGCCCACCCCCGGGTGGGATGGGCGGTGACGCCGGCGATGTGCAGGCGCCGGGTGCCGTGCTCGAGGAACGCCAGTGCGTACAGCCTGTGGCCGAGCACCGTGTCGAGATAGAAGAAGTCCACCGCGAGGATGCCCTCGGCCTGGGCCGTGAGGAACTCGCGCCAGGTCGGCCCGGCGCGGCGCGGAGCCGGGTCGATACCCGCCGCGCGGAGAATCTCCCACACCGTGGATGCGGCGATCGGGTGCCCGAGACGGGCCAGCTCGCCCTGGATCCGCCGGTGCCCCCACCCCGCGTTGTCCCGAGCCAGCCGCAGGACCAGGTTCTTGACTGCCGTCTTCGTCGGTGGTCGCCCGGTGCGGGTGCGCCGCGCACCGTAGTCCCACTTCGCCGCGATGAACCGGCGATGCCAGGCCAGCAACGTCCCGGGAGTAACCGGAAAGACTTCGCGCCACCGGTGACGGGGTACCAACCCCGAAAGCGCCGCCAGCCAGAACCGGTCCGCCGGCTCGAAGCGGACCGGGCCGGCGATCTGACAGCGCAGCACCGCGTTCTCATGCCGGAGCACGAGCAGCTCCGCGTCCTTCGCCGTGTCGCGGCGCAGCAGCACCCCGGGGACGGACAGCAACTTGCGGCCACCTTGTACAGCAGCGAGACGATCACCCGGACATGGTGCCAGCCGAGATCGCCCTACCGCTCTCACCTGCAGCGATGACTTTCCGAGCCCGACAGGATCTGCAGGTCGAGCCGCCCGGCGGCGTCTTCGCCGAGCCTGACGACCACGGACTCGGGCGCTCACGCGGCGGACTGACCACCAAGATCCACCTGGCGGTCGAGCAGGCCCAGAAGCCAATGTCACTCGTGATCACGGCCGGGCAGCGAGGTGACTCCCCGCAGTTCCAGGTCGTCCTGGACCGCATCCGCGTGCCAAGGCTCGGCCCGGGACGCCCGCGCACCCGGCCGGACAAGGTTCGTGCCGACAGGGCCTACGGCTCCCGCGCGAACCGTGCCTACCTGCGCCGACGCGGCATTCGCTGCACGATCCCCGAGAAGCGGGACCAGATCGCCAACCGCAAGAAGCGCGGCTCCCACGGAGGCCGGCCACCGAAGTTCGACAAGGAGGACTACAAGGAGCGCCACGCGGTGGAGTGCGGGATCAACCGCCTCAAGCGCCACCGCGCGGTGGCCACGAGGTACGACAAGCTCTCCGTCCGCTACGAAGCCACCGTGCTGGTCGCGGCCATCAACGAGTGGCTGTGAGGGACTCAGCCAGCGCTGGGATGTCGACCGGCCGGGAGGTGTCCACTCGGTGGACGATGCCAAACCCGAGCGGCTCGGCAGTACGGGACCACAACCCCCAGTCCCCGCCGAAGCCGCCGGGGCGCTCGGGATGCACCGGGTGTCGTTCGGCGATTCGCTCGGCGAACCGGCGGCGGGCCACGTCCAGCGGCACCTCGCACCAGATCTCACGCACTTCCGCCACGCCCGCGCGTTGAAGGCCGGCCTTCACGATCGGCCGCATGTGGGCCAACCATGGGTTCTCCAGAACAGCCCTGCCCCGCGCGTCGCCGAGCAGTGTCCACAAGGTCTCTCCGGCGGCAACGCCCAGAACGCGGCTCCACTCGTGGTCCGGACACTCCGGCGCGCGAAGGCCCGCCAGCGTGTCCGCCAACGTCTCCTTGACCGCGTCCTTACTGAAGAGCGGGAGGCCCATTTCGGCCGCCAAGGCCCGCGCGAGCGTCGTCTTTCCCGCTCCAGGAAGCCCGTTGACCAGTACCGTGACCATCCGACGACTCTAACGCCGGATGCTCAGCCCCTGACGAGTAGCCAGCCAGAAAGACCCACTTCTGAAACAGACCCTAGTACTCCAGTGTGACTTCGTGATCTACGAGGAGGAGGGTGTGAGGAGCCGTCGGCGGTAGTGGCAGCGGCGGGCGATCCTGGTGGCGTCTGCGCCAGTTTGACCAGTGCAGCAGCCTGCTCGGCGATGCGTTCGGTGGGTTCAGCAGCGCTCCGAGCAGGTAGGTGACCACGGTCTCGCATGGCACCTGAAGGGCCGCCAGTTCGGCAGCGACCTCCTCGGCTTCCGTCGCCCACTCGGCGAGCAGCTGACGACCGCGCTGCGCAAGGACAAGCGACGCCACGAGCAACTGCGCGACGCATTCACCGTGCCCAAGCGGATGAACCCCGCCACCGCGCCGGCTGCTGGCCTCTACGGCTGGCCGGGGACATGCGGGAACCGGTTCAGACCCGGGGCCATCTCACCTAGGCCTCGACCGGGACAGGGCCTATGTGGCCCTACTCGCTCAAACCCACGCCAACCAGGAGTAGCCATGACACCGCGCTACATACCCGCCGCCGTTGCCCTGTCCGTGCTCGCCCTCAGTGCTGCCGCCTGCTCCACCGACGCCGGACCCACCACCACACCTTCGGTGTCCGTCGATTGGAGGACCGACGCCAAGCCGGTACCGCTCGGCACCTCCGTCACAACCGGGCACCTCACTCTCACCGCGCTGCGTCGCACGTCGGGCCCGACGGTGGACCTCTACGAGAAGCACCCTCGCCTGCATTTCGAGGTTGCCATCTCCAGCAAGGGTGGACCCGGATTCAGCGAGGGCCTCGGCGAGGCCATGCTGCACTGTGACGGCGACCAGGCTGACCTGAGCGGCAAAGCGTACACCTCGTCCACCTACTTCCCCCGGCAGGGCATCCAGGGCGGAACGAGCAAGACCTTCACCGTGGACCTCGGCTACCCGACCACCGGTTCGGGCGCGGACCACACGCTCAAGCTCCGTGACTGTCACACGGTGACACTCGATTTCATGGAACTCAAACTGGTCAACCCGTACTCGACTGTCCCGGCTGGAGGCGTGCGCATGGGTGTCGGGGCGTCATGGACAGTGCCGACCGATGTGCTGGAACAAGCGGTGAAGATCGGCATCCACCCCGAGGACAACTCCTAGTACTCCAGTGCGACTTCGTGATCTATCTGGTTGAGCGGTCGGCGAGTCGTCGCCGGTAGTGGCTTCGGCGAGCGGTGGCCTGATGGCATCTGCGCCAGTTCGACCAGTGCAGCAGCCTGCGTGGGGAAGTACTGGGTGGGTTCAGTAGGACGCCGAGCAGGTGGCGGATCTCCGGGACGGTCAGGTCGATCGGGTCGCTGCTGCGAGCGGGACGGTTCGGCTGGGCGGGTCTTGATGGTGTCGCGTCGGCGGCCAGGACGGTGAGGAAGGCCAGCGCGAGCATGGCCAGGGTGATGTGGCGGTACCAGGCGGTCCAGTGGCGGACCTGGTAGTGGTCCAAGCCGACCTGGCCCTTTGCCGCCTGAAAGCACTCTTCGATGCACCACCTCGTGCCTGCGACCCGGACCAGCTCCGACAGCGGCACTCGCCGTGGCGACCAGCACAGATAGAAGGCGAGCTCGCCGCTGGCGGGGTTTCGGCGGCTGAGGAGGTGTCGGTGGCCGTCGGTGTCGGTCTCGATCCAGGCCCAGTCGTATTGACCCAGTCTCCCCGGCGTGAACGTCGGGGATTCCTAGCGCGTCCCGCGCAACCGCTCCGCGAGGGCGTGCTACCTGGTTCCTGGTTCCTTCCCCTG
>NZ_JARXZC010000061.1 GCF_029894335.1 Kitasatospora sp. MAP5-34
CACGGCACCCGGCGCCTGCACATCGCCGGCGTCACCGCCCGTCCCACCCGGGAGTGGGCGGCGCAGCAGGCCCGGAACGTGACCGCCGACCTGGGTATCCGCATGGAGGCCCTGCGGTTCCTGCTGCGTGACCGCGACGGCAAGTACGGCACGGCTTTCGATGCCGTCTTCGAGGCCGAGGAGATGGACATCCTGAAGAGCGCACCACGAGCTCCCCGGATGAACGCCCACTGCGAACGGATGACCGGCAGCATCCGACGCGAGGCCCTCGACCATGTCCTCATCGTGAACGAGGCCCACGCCCGCCACGTCCTGGCCGCCTACCAACGGCACTACAACGAGCACCGGCCGCACTGGGCCCGGAATCAACTACCACCCGGCGGCGACCAACAGCCCACCATCGCACACGACCCCGAAGGCCGCAGACTCCTGCGCACCCGCGTCCTCGGCGGCGTCATCAACGAGTACCGATACGCGGCCTGACGTGCAGCGACGACTTTCCGAGCCCCACAGGCCGCGTAGTGCGAGCGCAGCGCCATCAGGATCTTCGAGAGCCCGTCGTAGGCCCGGGAGGTCAGCAACTCCACGCCGCTCTCGCCCGGCCCCAGCAGGATCGGCACGACGACACAAGCCCAGGGGCCGGTAGCCGCAGTCACGGGGACCGGCCCCCTTCTCTGATATCCCCAGCGGCCCACTCGTTGACACGGCGTCTGTTGTACACCCGAGTGGCGCACTTCGGCGGAGTGGATGGGTACTGGCACTCGGGGTGCGGCGGCACCCACGCCTGGGGTGTCAACTGCGGGTTGACAGTCAAGTGCTGTCAACCTAGGGTTGCCTCATGGGGAATCCAATTCGCATGGCGAATCCGGTCCGGCTCGACGACCTGATCGACGCCATCAAGAAGGTCCATTCCGACGCTCTCGAGCAGCTTTCCGACGCCGTCATCGCCGCAGATCACCTTGGCGACGTGGCCGACCACCTGATCGGCCACTTCGTGGATCAGGCGCGACGCTCGGGCGCCTCCTGGACGGAGATCGGCAAAAGCATGGGGGTCACCAGGCAGGCGGCCCAGAAGCGCTTCGTCCCGAAGGCCGGCGGCGAACCGTCGGACCTCGACCCGAGTCAGGGTTTCAGCCGGTTCACCGATCGGGCGAGAAACGTCGTGATGGCGGCACAGAACGAAGCCCGTGCCGCAGGCAACGACGAGATCGGCCCCGAGCACCTGGCGCTCGGACTCCTGAGCGAGCCGGACGGACTCGCCGCCGGGGCGATCCTCGCGCAGGGCGTGCAGCTGGAGACCGTGCGCCAGGACGTGACCGCAGCGCTGCGGCCGGCCGCCGACCTGCTGCCCGAGCTCATCCCGTACGACGCCGGAGCGCGGAAGATCCTGGAACTCACGTTCCGGGAGGCCCTGCGGATGGGCCACAACTACGTCGGGACGGAGCACATCCTGCTCGCGCTGCTCGAACTCGAGGACGGCACCGGCACGCTCACCGGCCTCGGCATCGACAAGGCGACCGTCGAGACCCACATCGCGAGCGCGGCGGCCGCCGCCCTTGCCGCCGACGAACAGAAGTGACCCCCGCCTTCTGCTTCTCCACCTGAAGCAGAAGCGCCGGGAAGGTCCCCAGGCCAACGCAAACCGATGCCACGTCCGACCATCTCGCCGGTGGGCCTTCCCTCCCGGGGCCTCTGCGGAAGCGTGTCGGGCTCGGAAAGTCATCGCTGCAGGTGGCAGCGGCGGCCCGATCTCGGTTGGCAGCATGTCCGGGTGATCGTCTCGCTGCTGGACAAGATGGTCCGCAAGCCGGTGTCCGCCCCGGGGCGGACACCGGCTTGCTGCGTCGCGACACGGCGAAGGATGCCGAGCTGCTCGTGCTCCGGCATGCGAACGTGGTGCTGCGCCGTCAGATCGCCGGCCCGGTCCGCTATGAGCCGGCGGATTGGCTCTGGTTGGCCGCGCTGTCGAGTGTCCGAGACCCATACGTACATGCCGGCGGCTGTGGGGGGAACTCCGATCGCGTAGTCGGCAGGGGCGTGACGGCGATGGTGCTGTGTCACCGCAGGCATTCGGGTGGGAGCGGGAACCAGCGCAGTGCTTCGATGCGGGGTGGCAGGCCGGTCGGGCCGTCGGTGGTGGGCTCGGGCAGGTGGGTCAGCAGTGTGCGGGCCTCGGCGAGGTGGTGGGCGAGAGTCTCCTCCCCGAGGTGTTCGGCTGTCGGTCGGTCCGTGGGCCCGGCGCCGTGGTGCAGATCGGCGAGGTGGGGCAGCTCCGGCCCGTCGGGTGCGGTGTGGTGGCGCCAGAGGCCGGTGCGGGGATTGAAGCGGTAGTCGGGCAGCAGGTGGTGACCGGATGTGGCGATCAGGTCGACGGCTTCGATGATGTGGTCGCGGACGGTGTCGGGCATGAAGTACGGCATGCCCACCCGGGTCCAGCCCGGTTTGATGCCTTCGTGGCTGTCGTCGACGATCGCGTTCCGGAAGGCGCGGGAGCGGTCCTGGTCGATGCCCAGCAGGCGGTGCCCGTACGGTCCGGCGCAGGAGCAGCCGCCGCGTGCTTGGATGCCGAAGAGGTCGTTGAGCAGGGCCACCACGAAGTTGTGGTGCAGGTAGCGGTCACCGTGCCGGATGAGGAACGACACGACGGGCAGTCGTGGCACTTCGGTGTTGCCGAGGATCCGGATGTTGGGGTTCTGTTGCCAGCTGCTGCGGACGGCCTGCCACGCGTGCTCCTCGCGGGCCTGGATGAGCCCGGTCCCCACGGTCTGCTTGAGGCCGAAGACCAGACCGGCGCGGATCGACTCGACGATGGCGGGCGTGCCGCCCTCCTCGCGGGCCACGCAGTCGTCGACGTAGCGGTGGTCGGCCGTCCCGACGTAGGAGACCGTGCCGCCTCCGGGGGCGGTCGGCACCGGGTTGGTGACCAGTTCCCGGTGCACCACCAGGATGCCCGGCGTTTGGGGGCCGCCGACGAACTTGTGCGGAGAGAGGAAGACGGCGTCCTTGTGGTCGCCCCGGCCGGGGGCCGACTCCGCGACCCGGATCGGCAGGTAGGGGCCTGCGGTCGCGAAGTCCCAGAAGGAGAGCGCCCCGTAGGTGTGAAGCAGGGCGGCGATTTGGTCGGTTTCGGCGAGTACGCCGGTGACGTTGGAAGCGGCGGAGAAGCTGCCGATCCGCAGCGGCCGGTGCGCGTGGCGCAGCAGTTGGGCGCGTAGCTCGTCCTGGTCGATACGGCCGGTGCTGTCCTCCCCGATGACGACGACGTCGGCGATCGACTCCCGCCAGGGCAGTTCGTTGGAGTGGTGTTCGTAGGGACCGACGAAGACGACCGGGCGGTCGTGCTCCGGCACGGGGGAGCCGTAGCGGGCGGACAACTGGGAGGGACGGTGCAGGTCCAGGATGCCGACGAGCTTGTTGACAGCTGCGGTGGTGCCGGATCCGCAGAAGATCACGGCGTGCTCGTCGGTGCCGCCGACCGCCTCGCGGACCAGCTCCCTTGCCTCCTCCCGCAAGTGGCCGGTCTGGTGCCCGTTGCCGGAACTCTCGGTGTGGGTGTTGGCGTAGCGGGGTAGGACGACGGTTCGCAGATAGTCCTCGACGAAGTCCAGCGGGCGGCCGGAGGCGGTGTAGTCGGCGTAGCTGATCCGGCGCGGACCGTACGGACCGCGCAGCACCTCGCCCTCGCCGATCAGTCCGCCCTGTATCCGGGCCAGGGCCGCCTCACCCGGCGTCGGGAGCGGCGCACTGTCGGGGCGCGGGACGGCGAGTGTCGTGGTCATGTTGGTGTGCCTTTCGGGCTGCGGGCGTGAACGCCGGGGGAGCGGAGCAGGCAGGCTGGTCATGAGGCGTCGGCGGTGGCGGGCTCGGGAGCCTGGTGCCCGGTCTCCTGGTGGCTGTCGCCCTCGATGTCGATGCGGGGCAGCAGCCGGTCGAGCCAGCCCGGGAGCCACCAGTTGCCGCGTCCGAGCAGCACCATGGTGGCCGGGACGAGGATGCCGCGAACGATGGTGGCGTCCAGGGCGACGGCGGTGGCCAGGCCGATGCCGAACATCTTGACGACGGGGTCCTGTGACAGCAGGTAGCTGAGGAAGACGCTGACCATGATGAGCGCGGCCGAGGTGATGATGCGTCCGGTCCTGGCGAGGCCGCTGATCACGGCGCGGCGGTTGTCGCCGTCGCGCAGGTATGCCTCGCGGACGGCGCTCAGGAGGAAGACCTCGTAGTCCATGGAGAGGCCGAACAGGACGGCGAACATCACCAGTGGGACGTAGCCGGGGATCGGAAGCGCGCCGTCGAGTCCGATCAGGGCGGCGCCCCAGCCCTATTGGAACACCGCGGTCAGGACGCCGTAGGCGGCGGCGACGGAGACCAGGTTCATCACGGCCGCCTTCGCCGCGACGATCGGTGACCGGAAGGCCAGTAGCAGGAGCAGTCCGGCGACGAGCAGGACGAAGCCGACCACCAGCGGCATCCGCCGGGCGATCCGGTCGTTGAGGTCGGCCTGGGCGGCGGGAGCGCCACCGACGTGGGTGCTGCCGACGGTGACCAGGGGGAGTGTCTGCTCGCGCAGGCGGTGGACCAGGGCCGAGGTCGCCGGGTCGGTGGGTGCGGTGGTGGGGGTGAGCTGCCAGCGGACGGTACGTCCGTCGGAGCTGAGCTGCGGGGCTCCGAGCGCGGCGACGCCCGATGTGGCGTGCAGTGCCTGGGTGACAGTGGTGATCCGTGGATCGGAGGGGTCGGCCGCCGCGGTGGGCAGGCTGTCGGTGATCAGGAGCGTGCCGTTGGTTCCCGGGCCGAAGGCCGTGGCCAACTGGTCGTAGGCGGTGCGGCTCACCGTGCCGGCGGCGTTGTTCCCAGCGTCCAGCTGACCGAACGTCAGCCGGGTGGCGGGCACGGCGAGCGCGCCGAGTAGCGTGAGGCCAGCCAGCAGCAGGGGCCAGGGCTTGGCCGCGACCAGTTCCGCGATCCGGCCCCAGCCGCTGGGGCGGTCGGTGGTGGCGCGGGGCTTCTTGGGGGCGAGGCGGCGGCCCAGCAGGGTGAGCAGGGCGGGCAGCAGGGTGAGATTGACGGCCAGTGCTGCGAGGACGGCCACCCCGGGGGCGAGGGCGAGCGCGTAGAGCAGGGGCAGGCCGCCGAGGGCGAGGGCGGCGAGGGCGGCGATCACGGCGCTGCCCGCGAAGGCCACCGACTTGCCGGATCCGGCGGTGGTGCGGACGGCCGCGTCCTCGACGCCCGCTCCCGTGGCGGGCAGCTCCCGGAACCGGGTGAGGCAGAAGAGCGTGTAGTCGATGCCGACGCCCAGGCCGATCATCGCGGCGATGGTCTCGCCTGCGGACGGCATGTCCATCAGGTGGCCGAGCAGGCCGACCACGGGAAGTGAGATCCCCAGTCCCAGGACCCCGAGCAGCAGGGGCAGGCCTGCCGCGACCAGGCCGCCGAAGGTGAGGACGAGTACGGCGAAGGCTGCCGCGAGACCGATCGCCTCGCTGTGCCCGACGGATCCCTTGTCGACGGCGGCGGCCAGGTTTCCGCCGGGCGTCACCTCGATACCGGCTGCCGATGCCGGGGCCGCTGCCGCCACCACCCGGTTCGTGAGGTCGGCGGTGATGTCCCGACCGGTGACGTCCAGTTCGACGGACAGGTAGGCGGTGTGTCCGTCGGAGCTGATGGAGCCTTTGCCCGCCGAGTCGTACGGAGTGGTGACGGCGACCACGTGCGGGACCTGTGCCATGGCCTTGGCCGCCTGCTGGATGGCCGTGGTGGCGTTCGGCGAGGTGAGGAGCGCGCCGGTGCCCCCGGTGTGCAGCACAAGCGGCTGTTTGCCGGAGGCGGACCCCGGGAACGCGCGGGCGGCGACATCGTGTGCGGCCTGGCTGTCACTGCCCGGAATCGAGACTGCCTCGGTGGTGGCCCGACCGAGCACTCCGACGGCCATGACCAGGGCCGCGACCAGCAGCAGCCATGCCGCCACCACCCGCTTCGGCCTGCGGGCGCACCAGCGCCCGAGTGCGGTGAACATCGACGGACCAGCTTTCCGGGCGGTGGCGGGGGACGGCTCGACACCCCGCCAAACTATTTGCACTCTCGGTGCAGTCCGTACATTTGCACTTCTGGTGCAATAATGTCAACGAGAGGCAAGGAGGAGCCCGAGATGAAGCAGTCGGAGTCGGACGTCCGCGCCCCGGACGGCCGCACGGAACGGGGACGGCAGAGCCGCGAGAAGATCGCCGACGCGATGCTCTCCCTGTTGGACGAGGGCCAGGCGCACTTTCCGGCCGAGCGGGTCGCCGAGCGGGCCGGGGTGTCACGCCGCCTGGTGTTCCATCACTTCACCGACATGGCGCAGTTGGTGGACGTCGCCGTCAGCCGGCGGCTGGACCAACTCATGGTCCAGGTGAAACCGCTGCCGACGGAGGGCCCGCGCGAGCTGCGGGTCGCCGCCCTGACCGAGCAGCGCGCCCGGATCCTGGAGGGGCTGACGCCGGCCCGGCTGGCGATCATGCGCCTGGAGAACCCCTCCGAGCGCGTTCAGCAGGTCATCCGGCAGGTGCTGGACTTCGCTCGTCTGCGCCTGGGGCAGATCTTCGCCGAGGAGCTGGACCCGCTGCCCGAGGGCCACCGGACGGACCTGCTCAACGGCCTGGACGCCGTCACCACCTGGAGCGCCTGGCACCACTGGCGCAGCAGCGGACTCGACATCGACACCGCGCGCCACACCATGGCGGCCACCGTGCACGCCCTGCTCTCCACCACGGACCGGCCCGGCCAGGGAGGCCGCGCAGCCTCGTGAGCCGACGCCCAGAGCGCGTTCCGCTCTTAGGGACGGCGCTCCCGCAGCCCTGGTGGGAAGATTCGCGGTGGCGGATCGGTCACGAGCACCCGGCGCATGTTCCGCTGAACGTCGCCCGCAGCGCTCTGCCAAGGGATAGTCGGTGCGGGTACGAATTCACGCGACAAGTGGTGAGAGACCACGGTGAGCAAGATGAAGGAGTTCCCGCCATGGAGTACGGCATCACCCTTCGGCTCTCGACGCCGTTCGCCGACACCGTCGAACGCGTTCGCGGTGCGCTCAAGGAACAGGGTTTCGGAGTCCTGACGGAGATCGACGTGCAAGCGACCATGCGGGCCAAGCTGGGGGAGGAGATGGAGGACTACCTCATCCTCGGGGCCTGCAATCCGGCCCTGGCGCACCGTGCTCTCGGCGTGGACCGCCGGATCGGGCTGCTCCTGCCGTGCAACGTCGTCATCCGCTCGGAGGATGGCCGCACCGTGATTGAGGCGCTCGACCCCGAGGTCATGGTCCGGATCACCGGGCGGGAGGAGCTCGCACCGGTCGCCGACGAGGCGGCCGTACGCCTGCGCGCGGCGTTGGAGACCCTCCGGAGCTGACGAATCGGCCGGTCGGGCCACCACTGTGTCCTGCTCGGAAAGTCATCGCTGCAGGTGGCAGCGGTAGGGCGATGTCGCTGACACCATGTCCGCGTGATCGTCTCGCTGCGCTACAAGGTGGCCCGCAAGTTGCTGTCCGTTCCTGGGATGCTGCTGCGCCGCGACTCGGCGAGGGATGCCGAGCTGCTCGTGCTCCGGCATGAGAGCGCGGTGCTGCGCCGTCAGATCGTCGGCCCGGTCCGCTGCGAGCCGGCGGACCGGTTCTGGCTGGCGGCGCTGTCCAGCCTGGTACCCCGTCACCGCTGGCGGGCGGTTTTCCAGGTCATGCCCGGCACGCTGATGGCCTGGCATCGCGGGTTCATCGCGGCGAGGTGGGACTATGGTGCGCGGCGGACCCGGACCGGGCGGCCACCGACGAAGACGGCGCTCAAGAAGCTGGTCCTGCGGCTGGCTCGGGAGAACGCGGGGTGGGGGCACAGGCGGATCCAGGGTGAACTCGCTCGTCTCGGGCACCCGATCGGCGCATCCAGGGTGTGAGGGATCCTCCGCGCGGCGGGTATCGACCCGGCTCCGCGACGCGCCGGCCCGACCTGGCGCGAGTTCCTCACGGCCCAGGCCGAGGGCATCATCGCGGTGGACTTCTTCCATATCGACACGGTGCTCGGCCGACGCCTGTACGCGTTGGCGTTCCTCGAGCACGGCACCCGGCGCCTGCACATCGCCGGCGTCACCGCCCGTCCCACCCGGGAGTGGGCGGTGCGGCAGGCCCGGAACGTGACCGCTGACCTGGGCGCGCGCATGGAGGCCTTGCGCTTCGTGCTGCGTGACCGGGACGGCAAGTACGGGCAGTCCTTCGACGCCGTCTTCGAGGCCGAGGAGACGGACATCCTGAAGAGCGCGCCACGAGCTCCCCGGATGAACGCCCACTGAGACCGGCTTCGAAGCGGCTGGTGGCTTCCAGGCGGTTCATGAGGTTCGCGGCGGGCATTCGTGGTCAGCGTGCGTGGCGGTCGGCGATCCTGTGCATCGCGCGGATCACGTCCGCCGCGTCGTTGTCGGTCATGCCGGGGGTGAGGGGCAGTGACACCACCCGCCGGCCGATGTCGTGGGCGTGCGGGAAGTCCGTCGGCCGGTATCCATACCTGGTGCGGTAGTAGCGGTGGTTGTGGACTGGGCGGTAGTGGACGGCGGCACCGATGTTCTGCTCGTGCAGCGCCGCCACCACACCGTCCCGGTCGGTGTTCCAGCCGTCCTCCTCCAGCACGATCGCGTAGAGGTGGAGGGCGTGGCGGTCGTCGGGCCCTTGCGGCCGGTGCTGGTGGCGCAGCGGCAGGTCGGCCAGCGCCTTGTCGTACATGTCCGCGAAGCGAGCCCGCCGCTCGAAGAACCGCTCCTGTTTGCGGAGTTGGTGGATGCCGATTGATGCGGCCAAGTCGGTCATGTTGCACTTGTACCCGAGCGCGACCTGCTCGTAGTCGGCGAAGCCGCGGTCGCCGAAGCGGCGCCAGGCGTCACGATCGAGGCCGTGCAGGCGCAGGACGCGGAGCCGCTCCGCAGTGCGCGCGTCGTCGGTGGTGATCATGCCGCCCTCGGCGGTGGTGAGGTTCTTGTTGGCGTAGAAGGAGAACGCGGTCAGCCCGCCGGCCCCGCCGACCATCCGGCCGTTGCGAAGGGCGCCTACCGCATGTGCGGCGTCGTCGACCACGACCACTCCCGCCGGGTCGGTGATGGCCCGCAGTGCGTCCAGGTCGCAGGCCAGTCCGCCGAAGTGGACCGGGATGACGGCCTTCGTGCGGGGGCCGATGGCGCGCCGGACGTGGTCGTGGTCGATGGTGAAGGTGTCCGGGTCGACGTCGGCGAAGACGGGGACCGCGCCGAGGTGCTCGATCACGTTGGCGGTGGCCACGAACGTGAGCGGGGTGGTGATGACCTCGTCGCCGGGGCCGACGCCCGCCGTGAGCAGGCTGAGGAACAGCGCGGCGGTGCAGGAGCTCACCGCGACGGCGTGCGCGGCACCCACGTAGTCGGCGAACTCCTCCTCGAAGCACCGCACCTTGGGTCCGGTACCGATCCAGGCCGACCGCAGGGTGTCGACGGTCTCCGCGATCTCCTCCTCGCCGAGGCACGGTGCACCGAACGGCAGGAAGCGGTCGCGCACCGGAGGTTGCGGGAACAGCACCCGTAGCTTGGCGACGTTCCGGTTCACCTCGCACAGCTCCGTCACCCGCGCCCGGCCCGCCCGGCCCATCCTGGCCCGCAGCTCGCCATCCGCGCACAGCCGGTCCAGCGCGGCGGCGATGCCCGGCACGTCGCGTGGGGCGACGAGCAGACCTTCCCGCCCGTCGCGGACGTAACAGGGCATGGACAGCAGGTCGGACGTGACGACGGGCAGCTCGAAGGCCATGGCCTCCAGCACGACCGTGGGGATGCCGTCCGCGTTGCCATCGGACGTCTGGACGCAGGGCAGACAGAAGACGTCGGCGTCGGCGTAGGTCTTGCGGGTCTGTTCCTCCGTCATCGGGCCGAGGAACTCGATGCGCGGGTTGTCACTGGCGGCGGCGCGCAACTCGTCCTCGTGCGGGCCACGTCCGACCAGCCGGAGCACGGCGTCGTCCCGGGTGCTCGACAGCTGGTGGAACGCCGACACCAGCTCGAACAGGCCCTTCTTTTTGATGAAACGGGCGATGGCCAGGATGACCACCGTGTCCCTCCACGGCCGGGGCGCCTCCAGCCGGTAGGTGTCGAGGTCCAGCGAGTTGGCCACCAGCGCCAGCCGTTCCGGCGGCACGGAGAACCGCGCCACCATCCAGTCCCGCATGAACTCGTCCTCCACCACGATGGCCCGGCAGAGCGGGTCGTCGGCGAGTTCGCGGTAGAGCCGAGGCTCCCGCACGGTGAAGATGTCGCGGCCGCTGTAGGCGGTCACCGTGTAGGAGATGCCCAGGGCGTGCGCGGCGGCCCTGGTGGCCCGGTGGGCCGTCGACATGAGGCTGCCGTGCAGGTGCTCGACCCCGTCGAGGCGGGCTTGCTCGGCCACTTCGAGCGCGCTGCCCTGGAACGGCACCTCACGCACATGAAGCGCGGGTTCGAGGGACGCCGGCACGAGCGGGTCGCGGACCAGGGAGTCGGCGTAGACGAACACCGAGTCGCCACCACGGCACAGCGCGGCTGTCTCACGACGGATGAACGTCTCGGTCAGCGGCGGGAACTCCATGAGCACGTAGCCGATCCTCATCGTCATTCACTCCTCGTCCGCGCGTCAAGGTGGAGCAGAACCGCGATCGCGGTCGCCGCGTCACTGATCACGTTGCGGCGCAGCAGGTCGGCGACCTCGGTGAGGGACACGAGTTCGACCGCGGGTTCCTCCAGCGGATCGGCGTGCGGCAGCAGACTCCCCGACCGCACGTCGTGTGCTACGCACAGGTGCACGGTCTGGGTGCTGTTGGCGCCACCGGCGTGGAAGGAGTAGACGTGCTTGACCCGGTCGCAGTGGTAGCCGGTCTCCTCGGCGAGCTCGCGGGCGGCGCAGTCCTCGATGTCTTCGCCGTCCTCGAGCGTGCCGCCGGGGATCTCGCGCAGCTCGACGTCAACGGCGGGGCGGTAGCGATTGACCAGCACGACTTCGTCGCGTTCGGTCAGTGCCAGCACGGCGACGACGTCGGGGCAGGTGAGGACCAGGTAGTCGGCGCGGTACCCGGACGGTGTCTCGACCCGCTTCACCGAGAAGCCGCCCAACGGGATCACCTCGTGCGTGCGCCACGAACCCATGACCGCTACCTCGTTCCGCCCAGCATGCGGGCCTGGTCGATCAGAACCTGCACCCTGTACCCGTCGGCCATGGACGGGGCACCGGGTTCGCCTGCCGCGGCCGAGGTGAGGAAGCGTTCCGCGAGCCGGCCGAAGGCGTGCGCCCGGCCGTCGGCGGCACCGGCAGCGGCCTGCCGGTCCCGCACCACACCGTCCACGGTCAGGGTGAACCCGTCGACGAGGTCGGTGCCGGAGTTTTCCAGCACGGCACCGGATCTGCTGCCGACGATCTCCCAGCGGTGCCGGGAGGTTCCCGGCACCGAGTTGCACAACGTCACTGACACGGGCGTCCGGTCGGACAGTTCCAGGCTCAGCTCAGCACTGTCCTCCGCGGCCCGCCGACCGGCCGGGGTGAAGGTCGCGGTGGCGGCATCACTGAGGGTGGCGTGCAGCACCCGCACCGGCCCGAACAGCCACTCGACGAGGTGGAGCACGTGCGTGCCGAGCAGGTTCAACACACCGCCGCCCCGCTCGGCGTCGCTCTTCCACGACCACCACCGCCGCTCCTGGGCGCGCGACAGCATGGTCCACTGCACCCTCACCCGTTCCAGCTCGCCGAAGGCCTGACCAGCGAGCAGGCGCCGGAGCGTGCGGAAGACCGTCAGCTCCGCGAACAGGAAGTCGACCATCGCCGTGTGCCCCTGGGCGAGGTCCGCGAGCTGCCCCGCGGCGGCAGCGGTGACGGCCACGGGTTTCTCGGTCAGCAGCGGCAGCCCCGCGGCAAGCACAGCCCGCGCCCCGAGGTGCGCGGGCACCGGCGGCAGCGCGAGGGTGACCGCGTCCACCGCGCCGTCGAGCAACACGCCGAGATCGGCCACTCCGACCGGCACCCCCGCCCGTGCCGCGGCCGCGCGGGCACGGTCCGGTGTGGATCCCACGACCGCGACGACCTGCGCCCCGGGGCTGGCGTGCAGCACGGGCAGGTGAACGGCGGCGCCGAACCCGGTGCCGGCCACGGCGATGCGCAGTGGACGGTTCACGCGAGCACCCGGGGCACGGGCAGTGGCACGATGAACCGGCCTCGGAAACCCTTGCGACGCAGGTTGTCGACCAGTTCGTCGGTCAGGTGCCAGGACAGCAGCAACGCGTACTCGGGCTGGTCCTCCAGCAGCTTCTGCTCGGCGAGCACCGGGATCGTCGTGCCCGGGATGTACTTGTCGACCTTCGGTGACGAGGCGAGCTCCAGCACGCAGTCGACCAGTCCCTCGTCGGCCCCGATGTAGTTGAGCAATGTAGCCGCCCGTGACGGCGCACCGACGCCGTAGACGCGCTCGCCGTGCCGCCTGACCTCGCCGAGCAGCATGAGCAGGTCCCGTTTGGACGCCGCGACGCGTGCGCGGAAGTCGGTGAACGCCGAACCGCCGAGCGCGTGCCGTTCCTCGGCCAGCATCGCCGCGACGGATGGACTCACCTCGTGCCGGCCGGCGCGGGCGGCGTACACACGAATGGACCCGCCGTGCGACGGGATCCGCCGGGAGTGGAAAATCTCCAGCCCGTGCCGGTCCATGATGGACGCCAGGCTGTGCAGGTCGTAGTAACGCAGGTGCTCGTGGTAGACGGCGTCGTACTGGAGGTTCGCCACCAGGTCCGGCAAGTAGTGCGACTCGCTGACGAACACGCCGTCCTCGGCGCAGAGCTCGGTCACGGCATCCAGCACGGCGTGCACGTCGGGGATGTGGGCGAACACGTTCGCTGCGGTGACCAGCGACGCGTGCCCGTGCTCGGCCACGATGCCGGCAGCGGTGTCCGGGCCGAAGAACGCCGTCAGCGTGGGCACGCCGCGTTCCCTCGCCCACTCCCCCGCCTCCGACGGCTCGACCCCCAGCACGGTCAGCCCGGCGGCCTGGAAGTTCGCGAGGAGGGTGCCGTCGTTGGAACCGATGTCCACCACAAGGTCCCCTGACCGCAGTCCGAGCAGCTCGCCGCTTTCCCGGCACAGGTCGGCGAAGTTGTCCCGCAACACGGCGGTGGATCCGCTGCGGTAGGGGTAGGACGGCGGGAAGAGCACGCCCTGGTCCACCTCCGTGCCGATCTGCACCAGCCCGCAACCGGCACAACGCAGCAGCTCCAGCGGGTACACCACCTGCTCGACCAACGGCGCCCCGATCGGCGGCATGGTGTTGACCGGCGGGTGATAACCGAGGAACAACACCGACGACAGATCCGGTGCGTCACACCCCTGGCAGGAGGTGACCGGACGAGAGGTGGCGATCATGAAGCGGTCCTTTCGGATTGTCCACAACCGAGGGCACTGTCCCGAGACAGGTGGAGGCTGCCTCTCGCGCGCGAGCTCACGATGCCCGCCGGTCGCGGTCGTCCCGGTTGGCCTGGTACCAGTCGACGACGGGCGGCAGACCGTCCCGCAGCGGGATCGTGGGCTGGAAGCCCAGTGATCGCAGGCGGGAGATGTCCGGACAGCGCCGCGGTGTCTCGCCTTCCGGGGCCGTGGAGGGCACGAGGTCGATTTCGCGGTCGAGGCACGCGCCGATGTGCCGCACCAGCGCCGCGATGCTGGTCTCCTCCGGGTTGCCCACGTGGTAGATGCCCTGGTGCTCGCCGTGCCGGAGCGCTGTCAGCAGGCCCTCGGCGAAGTCCTCGACATGTGTGAAGGCGCGGGTCTGCGCGCCCGAGCCACGCACGGGCAACGGGAGCGGACCGGTCGGGTGGCTGTCCACGAGATCCAGCGCCCGCAGCACCAGCTGGGGCAGAACGTGCTCGCGGCCCATGTCGGGCCCGTAGACGTTGTGGGGACGGCAGATCATCACCTGCTCGAACTCCGTCCGGCCGTAGTTCACCGCCAGCAGTTCAGAGATCAGCTTGCCGCCGCCGTAGGAGTACCGGGGGTTGAGCACGTCCGGTACCACGAGTGGCACGTCCTCCGGCGTCGGGATCACCGGTGGCGTCTGGTAGACCTCGGAGGAGGACACGAGCGTCAGTCGCCCGACGCCACGGGCGAGGCAGGCGTCCAGCACGTTGAGCATGCCGCGCACGCCCACGTCCAGCACCAGGCGGGGATACCGGTAGAACAGCTCGGTTCCGTTGACGTAGGCGAGGTGCAGTACGTGGTCGACGCCGCGGGCCGCCGCGGACACCGCTTCCGCGTCCCGGACGTCGGCCGTCACCAAATCGATGTCGCCCCGGAGCCCGTCGAGCCGGCGCGGTCCGGCACGGAAACCGTTGTCCAGCACCCGGACCTCTGCTCCGTCGGCCAGTAGGCGCCGAACGGTTGCCGCCCCGAGGAATCCGGTCCCGCCGGTCACCAGGTAACGCACCATGGTCTACCGCGCCTGGACGGGAGCCAGTTGGTGCTCGCGCACCCCGTGCTCGCCGAGGGTGACGTAGCTCGTGCCCGGTGGCAGTCGCAGGTGGGCGGCTCGGAAGGTGTTCAAGAAGTCGTAGATCAGCCCGGGTGTCGCCATCTGGGCGGCGAGCGCGGCGATCGGCATTCCGGCGAAGTCGGGGTGGTTGTTCAGCACGAGCACGAGGTTCGCCCGGTCGAACGCCTGCCGGACGTCCGGCACCGGTTCCAGACCGAACTCGGCGATCTCCCGCTGCTCCACCTCCGCGTCGAAACCCTGGAAACGAGCCAGTGGGAAGTGCGTGCGCAACGCCGCGAGCACCGGCGCGGCCACCGTTCCCCGCAGGTCGTTGGTGGCCGGGTGCCCCTTGAACGCGATGCCCAGCAGGCTGATCGTCGGGGCGTCCGGGAACCCCGTGGCCTCGGCGAGTTCGCGCAGGTGCGCCACCACCCGCGCCGGCAGTCCCTCGTTGGTCCGTCGGGCCGCCGAGGTGATGGCGGCGTCCGTGCCCAGCGCCGCCAGACTCTGGATGAGGATGTGCGGGTCCTTGGGCAGGCACGAGCCGCCCACCGGACCGGGCATGGCCAGTGTCGCCCTCGGGTAACCGTGACCGCCGGATTCGATCACCTCGCGTGCCGAAACCCCCACTGCGTCGCACATGGACGCGACCTCGTTGGCGAACGCGAAGTTCACATCCCGGTGGACGTTGCAGACCAGTTTGACCATCTCCGCGGTCTCGGGATCACGCACCCGCACTACGGCCGGGGTGAGAAACTTGAAGAACCTCTCGGCCCGTTCCCCCGCCTCGTCCGACACGGCGCCGACGATCTGCGGCAGCCGCCTCAGTTCCTCGAGCGCATACCCCTCCATCGTCCGCTCTGGACAGAAAGCGAGGTGAAACCGTCGGCCGCTGCCCAGCAGCACGGGCTCCACGACCCCTCGGGTGGTACCCGGGCCGACCGTCGAGCGCACGATCACCAGGTCGTCGTCGGACAGGCGCCGCGCCACGTCCTCGGCCGCGTTCCGCAACATGTCCACGCGCATGCCACCCCGCTCGTCGAGCGGGGTGCCGACGGCGAGGATGAAGACGGTGGCGTCCACGTCGTCGGCGCTGCTCCAGTCAGCACAGCGCAGCATCCCGCTCGCGGTGACCCTGCCTAACATCTCGGCCAGGCCCGGTTCTCGGAACGGCGCCTTCCCCGCGGACAGGAGGGCACGCACGTCCGCTCTCGGCTCCACGCCCAGCACCTGGAATCCGAGGTCCGCCAGCACGGCGGCCAGGGTCAGCCCGGCATGTCCGAGCCCGAGCACGCACACCCGCCGGTCGGGAAACGACAAGACGTCCCTCACCACCGTCACCTCCGTCAGGATCGAGTGCGCGGCACTCACCCAAAACTTGTGCTTTTCGGACGCTAACACCGGATCGTCCGTGTATGGCAGGCGAACAACCCAGATTGGTACGTATAGGTACGAGTTGATACCGATCGGACCAATGCACTCGCTCGGAGCACTGCTCTGCGTGTCGGGTCGTCATCCCGATATCGCGCGGCACGCACGAGCGAGGAACGGCGTTGGTGTCGCGGCCGCCCGTCAGGTCGCGCCGAGCGGTTCTCGGGGGAAGCCCGCCGTGGGCGATGATGGACCTCGAACAGGGGGGGCGAATGTCACAGAACCGACGGGCCAAGGCTCGCAGACGCCCCGTACGGTACGAGCAGGAGCGAGTGGAGGGGCTGCGCCGGGCGGGGCGGGCGGACGGCGCCGAGCAGGCAGCCCTGGTGACCTGTCCGGCCAGTGAGGCCGGTGTGTCCTGAGAGTAGCTCTGGGGCGTTCGCCTCGGTTCGGTGGCACGGTAGACAGATGTGCTTCCCTGGCAAGTCACCGTGTTGGCCCTGGCGTGATCACGGAGCACTCGCCCCTGATGTAACAGGTCCGAGGTGGGAGGGGAGGTGGCGCACGGCCACCGACACAAGTGCCTCTGCTTTCGCAGCTTCGCCGAGGATCTCGCCCTCGAGCAAACTGTTGCTGAGGGTGTACCGACCGCCGCGATGCGCGTCCAGGAATAGCCCGAGGGCGGTCAGGCCTGGGCGCGTACAGGTGGAGAACCGCAACGTCCACATGCTGGTGAACGGGTAGAGCGCTCGCAACGCCGGCTCCCGGTACGCCGCCTCGATGAGCTCCTGGAACTCCGGCGCGTCTGCCTCAGCAGCCCGAGTGCGGAGGTGCTGCCACGGCGAGACAGGAGTATCACCGGCATGGCCAGCACAACCCACCCCGAGCAGGACCCGGCACCGCGCCCGAAGCGGCGACGTTCCCGGCGGAGTACAAGCTGCGGATCGTCGCCGAGTACGACGCGGCCCCGAACGGGGAAAAGGGCGCGATCCTGCGCCGCGAGCGGCTGTACCACTCGCACATCATCGAGTGGCGGGCCGCCCGGGCTCTCTCTGACAGTCTCGACTGAGACGCCCGGTATGTCGGGTTAGTCTGGATCGGCGAGACAGGAGTATCCCCGGCATGGCCAGCACTACCCACCCCGAGCAGGACCCGGCACCACGCCCGAAGCGGCGGACGTTCCCGGCGGAGTACAAGCTGCGGATCGTCGCCGAGTACGACGCGGCCCCGAACGGGGAGAAGGGCGCGATCCTGCGCCGCGAGCGGCTCTACCACTCGCACATTATCGAGTGGCGGGCCGCCCGGGACGCGGGCGCGATGGCCACCCTGGTCGACAAGCGTACTTCGCCCGCCCGGCCGAAGAAGGCCGCCGGGCAGGCCGAGCTCGAGCGGCTGCGCAAGAAGGTCGCCCGGCTGGAGAAGGAGGGGGCGCAGAAGGACGCGGCTCTGGAACTGCTGGGAAAAGCACATGCGCTCTTGGAAATGCTCTCCGAGAGCGCGGACTGAAGCGCGACGTCGAGCAGGTCGTCGACGAGCTGTTCCCCGGCCTGGAGCGGGAGTTGAGCACCACGGCCGCCTGCCGACTGTCCGGGCGCTCGCGGGCCACCCACTACCGCCGGCTCCTCCCGCCCGCACCCAGGAAGCAGGCCCCGCGCCCCGCGCCGCCTTCGGCGCTGACGCCGGCCGAGCGCGCCGAGATCCTGGCCCTGCTCAACCGGCCCGCCTACGCCGACCTGCCGCCCGCGCAGGTCTGGGCCCGCGAGCTGGACGAGGGCCGCTACCACTGCTCGGAACGCACGATGTACCGGATCCTGACCGCCGCCGGGCAGAACGGCGAGCGCCGCCGCCTGGCCACACATCCGGCCAAAGCTGTGCCGCAACTGCTGGCCACAGCCCCGGGGCAGGTCCTGACCTGGGACATCACCAAGCTCCAGGGGCCGAACAAGGGCGAGTGGTACCACGCCTACGTCATCATCGACATCTACAGCCGCTACATCTGCGGCTGGACCGTGGAACGGGCCGAATCCGCCGAGCGCGCCGAGGAGTTGATCCGCGAGACCATCGCCCGCAACGGCATCGTCCCCGACACCGTGCACGCCGACCGCGGCACCTCGATGACCTCCAAGAAGGTCTCCCAACTGCTGCTCGACCTCGGCGTCACCAGGAGCCACTCCCGCCCCAAAGTCTCCAACGACAACCCCTACAGCGAGTCGCATTTCAAGACCATGAAGTACATGGGCGACTTCCCAGGAAAATTCAAGTCTCTTGCTGATGCGCGTGATTGGTGCGACAGCTTCTTCTCGTACTACAACCACGAGCACCGACACTCAGGCATCGGCCTGCACACTCCGGCGTCCGTCCATTTCGGGACCGCCGACCTGGTCCGCGAGCAGCGCGCCGTCACGCTGGCCCAGGCATACGCCCGTCACCCCGAACGCTTCGCGCGTCGGCCCAGACCGCCCCGGATACCCGAGCAGGCCTGGATCAACGAGCCGAAGCGGGAGACAGAACCCGCACAACAGTCTGCATAGCATCAAACCGTCTCATTTGACTTGACAGCTTCCGGGGACGCGGGCGCGATGGCCACCCTGGTCGACAAGCGCACCTCGCCCGCCCGGCCGAAGAAGGCCGCCGAACAGGCCGAGCTCGAGCGGCTGCGCAAGAAGGTCGCCCGGCTGGAGAAGGAGGGGGCGCAGAAGGACGCGGCTCTGGAACTGCTGGGAAAAGCACATGCGCTCTTGGCTTGAGATTTAACCCTTCTTCTTGCGTCCCTTGGCTTTCGTGGTGTCCGTTTTGACGGTTCTCGTGATGACGGGGTGTCGTTGAGCTGGGGTGTTCTTCCGGCCGGGTGGGCGTCCGGTGCCGGGCGTGCTGGTTTTCGGCAGATGGCTCGGGGTGCCCAAGCGGTCGCGCAGATGCCGATATCCGCGGCGGACGCGGTGCGGGCTCAGTCCGCGTCCTGGCCGAGGTGGCTTCTCCCAGGGCCGTCGCAGGTCATCGATGAGGTGGCGGGCGAGGCGGAGTTGGACGTAGGCGGCGGTGACGACCCAGCTCCAGCGCTGGGTCTGCTCGGGGGTTCGCAGTCGGGCAGCGGTCCAGCCGAGCTTGGACTTCAGCAGCCGGAAGGTGTGTTCCATGTCGAATCTGCGCAGGTAGGCCCGCCACAGCACGTCGAGGTCGGCTGGGCCCCCGGTGGGGTCGGTGTGCCAGAGCCATAGGGTGCGGTGGGGGTTGCGGCCGTCGGGGAGTCGCTCGACCCGTACCTCGATCACGGTGCCCTCGATCACCGGCAGGCGGGTGTTGAGCTTCGGGTACTGGTCCGCGAAGTAGCCGTTGCGCTGGACCTTTTGGTGCATGTGATGCCAGGCGCGGACCTCGACGCGGCCGTAGCGGCTGGTGTCGGGGACGACGAGGACCTGGTCGGGGCGACGCAGGTTGACGGGGGCGGACAGTTCGAAGCGGTGGCCGTGCACGCCGTTGCGGCCGGGTCCTGGCTTGCGCGGCTCGGGACGGCCGTCGTAGAAGACGCGGTCGCCGGCGATGCGGACCAGCAGTTGGACCGGCACGTCGGCCAGGGCGTGGGTCAGGCCCGAGGCGCTGTAGCCCTGGTCGAGGATGAACAAGGGCGTTGGCATGTCGGCGACTTGGAGTCTTCCTTGGCCTTGGAGGTGGTCGGCGACGCGGCGGATCTGTGCCGCGCTCGCGGCCACTGAGCAGGTGGTGACCGGGATGCGTGCCACGTCGACCGGGTGCGTCCAGGAGGCCGACCCCCACTCCAGCCCGGTGATCCACTGGAACTGCCAGCCGGGAATAGTCTTGCGGTCGCCGTCGCAGCGGCAGGCCGCGTAGTGGTGTCCGCGCCCAGGGGAGCACTCGGCCCGGGGCCGCGGGTAGGTCGAGGCGTCCACGCCGAACATCAGTGGCCCGCTGGGCAGTTGGCTGACCAGGAGGGCCCGAAGCCGCTCCTCGTCCACGTCCCCGCACGCCAGCGCGTCGTACAGGGCCCCGTGTCCACGCTGGAAGCTGGGCTGCAGCGACAGCTCGACGAGAGAGGTGACCGGTCCCTCCGCGCAGAGGACCGCGTCTGTCAGATCGAACAGTGCATCGGCTCGGGCTGGCAGGCACTCGTAGAAGTCGGTCCGAAACCGTGACAACACGGATAGGGACTCGACTCGGGAATCCTCGTGCAGCAGACTCACCCTCACGGCCTTGGTGGTGATCGTTGGCGTCTCGACAGCGCACATGATCGCCCCAAGGCCGGCCTGCTGTCCGGCGAACCGTGAAACCCCAGGCCAGAACGGCCGCCAGGCTGACGCCGGAGGTTAAATCTCAAGCCAAGAGCGCATGTGCTTTTCCCAGCAGTTCCAGAGCCGCGTCCTTCTGCGCCCCCTCCTTCTCCAGCCGGGCGACCTTCTTGCGCAGCCGCTCGAGCTCGGCCTGTTCGGCGGCCTTCTTCGGCCGGGCGGGCGAGGTGCGCTTGTCGACCAGGGTGGCCATCGCGCCCGCGTCCCGGGCGGCCCGCCACTCGATAATGTGCGAGTGGTAGAGCCGCTCGCGGCGCAGGATCGCGCCCTTTTCCCCGTTCGGGGCCGCGTCGTACTCGGCGACGATCCGCAGCTTGTACTCCGCCGGGAACGTCCGCCGCTTCGGGCGTGGTGCCGGGTCCTGCTCGGGGTGGGTTGTGCTGGCCATGCCGGTGATACTCCTGTCGCGCCGATCCAGACTAACCCGACATACCGGGCGTCTCAGTCGAGACTGTCAGAGAGAGGAACGTGGCGACCGAACTGGGCACGCGCATGGAGGCCCTGCGCTTCGTGCTGCGTGACCGCGACGGCAAGTACGGGCAGTCCTTCGACGCCGTCTTCGAGGCCGAGGAGATGGACATCCTCAAGAGCGCGCCGAGAGCTCCCCGGATGAACGCCCACTGCGAACGGGTGATCGGCAGCATCCGGCGTGAGGCCCTGGACCATGTCCTCATCATGAACCAGGCCCACGCCCGGCACGTCCTGGCCGCCTACCAGCGGCACTACAACGAACACCGCCCGCACCGCGCCCGCGACCAACTACCACCCGGCGCCCACGAGCAGCCCACCACCGCACACGACCTCGAAGGCCGCAGACTCCTGCGCACCCGCGTCCTCGGCGGCGTCATCAACGAGTACCGGTATGCAGCTTGACCAGCAGCGATGACTTTCCGAGCCCCGCAAGTTCCGTTGTGTCATTCAACCCCCCTTGACACGTCGCCTCCAGCCCAAACTCAACGGCGTTGACTCCAGCCGTAGATCGTGATCACGGATGGGAAGGTCAGGCCCGGGACGCTCCGAGGAACCGCAGCACGGCCAGGACGCGGCGGTGGTCCGCGTCGACCACGGGCAGGTCAAGCTTGGCGAAGATGTTGTTGATGTGCTTCGCCACGGCGCTCTCGCTGACCACCAGCGCCTGCGCGATGCCGGCATTGGAGCGCCCCTCGGCCATCAGGCCGAGCACCTCCCGTTCGCGGGGGGTCAGCCGCGCGAGCGGGTCGCTGTCGCGCCGCAGCAGCAACTGGGCGACGACCTGCGGGTCCAGGGCCGTGCCCCCGTCCGCCACTCGCCGGACCGCCGCCACGAAGTCGGCGACATCGGCAATCCGCTGCTTGAGCAGGTAGCCCACACCGCTGGTGTTCGCAGACAGCAGGTCAGCCGCGTACCGCTCCTCCACGTACTGCGAAAGCAGCACCACCGGCGTCCCCGGCCAGCGCCGACGGATCTCCATCGCCGCCCGCACCCCCTCGTCGGTGAAGCCGGGCGGCATCCGGACGTCGATCAAGGCGAGTTTGGGCCGGTGCTCCGCCACTGCCGCCAACAGCCCCTCCGCGTCGCCGGCTTCTGCGGCGACCTGGAACCCGCCCATCTCCAGCACCTTGATCAGGCCGACCCGCAACAACACCGAATCCTCGGCGATCACCGCGCGCACGGCAGCTCCGCGGTGATGGTGGTGGGCCCGCCAACGGGGCTGCTGACGTGGAAGGCCCCGTCGAGGGAGCCGACCCGCCTGGCCAGCCCGGTCAACCCCGTGCCGGCGGCGGCGTCGGCACCGCCCAGCCCGTCGTCGGTAACGCGCACTCGCAGCACCTCGCCGACCTGACGGACTATCACCTCTGCATGCATCGCGTTGGCGTGCTTCGTTGCATTGGTCAGCGCCTCAGAGATCACGAAGTACGCGACTGACTCCACGTTGGGCGCCACCCGCTCCTCCAGATTGACCCGCAGCCGCACCGGCAGGGGCGTGCGGGCAGCCAGCCCGGACAACGCCGCGTCCAGACCTCGGTCTTCGAGCACGGCTGGGTGCAGCCCCCGCACCAGGTCATTGAGTTCGGCGATCGCCTCCTTCGCCTCCAGGTGCGCTCTCGCGATCACCTCGCGGTCATCACTCGGCAGGTCCGGGCGGGTGGCAAGGGCCAGACCCAGGTTGACCGCGAGAGACACCAACCGCTGCTGGGTGCCGTCGTGCAGGTCGCGCTCGATCCGGCGGCGCTCCGCGTCGACGGCCTCGATCAAGTCGGTCCGGCTCACGGCCAGCTGATCGACCCGCTCCTGGAGCCGCTGCGCCCGGCTGGGCCCGAGCAGGCCCAACGCCAGCCGCGCCTCGGCCCGGGCTACTACCCGCGCGGTCCAGGGCAGGGCGCACAGGAGGAGGAGTCCAGCCGCTGTGTAAGCCGGCAGCTGGGTCAGGTAGCCGAACCAGTCCTGGCGGATTCCGGTTGGCAGCGCCCATGACCAGGCGTAGGCGATGACGCCCGCCAGGCCCGCCGCTGCCACCGCGAGCACCAGCAGCTCCAGCAACGCGAGCAGCGGGCCCAGCAGGAGGTGGTAGCCGATCTTGCGCCAAGGCCGCGTCGCCGCGAGCCACCGGGCGGTCGAGGCCCACGTCCATTGTTCCGGCGCGGTGGGGGTGAGCCGGGGGACGTCCACACCGATGAGCACCCGGTAGCGAGCCCGCTGAACGGCCGTCAGCACCGGGGTGCCGAGCAGGACCAGGGCGGCCGACATGGAAACCGTAAGGAGCCAGTTCCCCGTCCTGGCGGTAGTCGCCGCCGCCCAGGCCCACACGGGCACCAGCGCCAGGTGCGGCAGCACACCAGCGGCAAGAAAGCCGGTGTCCCGCTGCGCCCGGAGGACCGTGCGTCTCAGTCGAGCTGGAATCGTCATGGCACGACGCTAGGGCACCGCAGGAGGACGGTGCCATGAAACCTGTACCCGATCTCATGGTGAACCTAGTACCAGCTGTAGATTTTGATCTTGGCCTGTGGGCGGACAGCATCTCGGGTCGGTAGGTCGGCTTCTGCTGGCCGCTGGCAGGTAGACCGGGCCCGGTGGAACAGGCCGCGGGGTCTTTCCGGTTACTCCCGGGACGTTGCTGGCCTGGCATCGCCGGTTCATCGCGGCGAAGTGGGACTACAGCGCGCGGCGTGCCCGCAC
>NZ_JARXZC010000062.1 GCF_029894335.1 Kitasatospora sp. MAP5-34
CATTCCGAACCCGGAAGCTAAGCCTCGTAGCGCCGATGGTACTGCAGGGGGGACCCTGTGGGAGAGTAGGACGCCGCCGAACAATCATTCACAGATGACCCCTCATCCGGGAACGGATGGGGGGTCATTTGCATGTCCGGACCAATTCATTCCGGGCGATGGCCTGCGCGATGGCCTGCGGGTTCGTCCCCGCCCTGTCGGCGGAGAGCTGTGCCTGCTCATCGCGCCTGCTCATCGCGCCTGCTCAGGGCTCCTGCTCACCGCGCTGGGCGTGCCAGCGCGCCAGGAGAGCGGGCAACTCGCCGCGCAGGAACTCGAAGAAGGCCAGTGACTCGGCCATCCGGGCCCCAGCCGGGCTGTCGGCGCCGAGGACTGTCACGCCCTCGCGGAGGCTGCCCTCCCAGCGCACCAGCATCTGGTCGCGGCGCATGGCGGCCTCGTACCAGACGTCGTCGTGCACCCGGTAGCGGTCGCGCCGTGATCCGGGCTCGCGTTCGCGGCCGACCAGGTTCAGCTGTACCAGGTAGCGCACGGCTCCCGACACGGCGGCGGGGCTGATCTGCAGGTTCTCGGCCAGTTCGGCGGCGGTGAGCCGACCCGAGTCGGTGGCCAGCAGGGCGGCGAACACCCGAGCCGGCATCCGGGCGAAGCCGGTGTCGGCCAGCACGCCGGCGAAGCGTTCGACGAAGGTCAGTACCGCCGCCTCGTCCCGTTCCACGGGGCTCCTCCTGTTCGCAGAATCCATGCGATTCACTAACTTCACGAATCTATGAAACAAGTGTAGCTTCGGAGCCATGACAACCGCCATCTCGGTGTCCGGTCTGGTGAAGACCTTCGGTCGGACCCGCGCGCTCGACGGCCTCGAACTCACCGTCGCCCAGGGGGAGGTGCACGGCTTCCTCGGACCGAACGGCGCCGGGAAGTCCACCACCATCCGCGTCCTGCTCGGCCTGCTCCGCGCCGACTCCGGGTCCGCCCGGTTGCTCGACGGGGACCCGTGGCACGACGCCGTCGCCCTGCACCGACGACTCGCCTATGTCCCGGGCGACGTCACGCTCTGGCGCAACCTCTCCGGCGGCGAGGCGATCGACCTGCTCGGCAGGCTGCGCGGCGGCCTCGACAGCGCCCGCCGAGCCGCGCTGCTGGAACGCTTCGAGCTGGACCCGACCAAGAAGGGCCGCGCCTACTCCAAGGGCAACCGGCAGAAGGTCGCACTGGTCGCCGCGCTCGCCTCCGACGTCGAGCTGCTCGTCCTGGACGAGCCGACCTCCGGCCTGGACCCGCTGATGGAGGAGGTCTTCCGCGAGTGCGTCGCGGAGGAGCGCGAGCGCGGCCGTACCGTTCTGCTCTCCAGTCACATCCTGTCCGAGGTCGAGGCGCTCTGCGACCGCGTCAGCATCATCCGGGCCGGCCGCACGGTGGAGACCGGCACCCTGAACGAGTTGCGTCACCTCACCCGCACCGCAGTCGACGCCGAACTCGCGGCGGCGCCGGACGGGTTGTCGGGTCTCGCCGGTGTCCACGACCTCGTCGTCGAAGGCAGCCGGGTGCGCTGCCAGGTCGACACCGACCACTTGGACGCGCTGTTGCGCGAGCTCACCCGGATCGGCGTCCGCAGCCTCACCAGCCGCCCGCCGACGCTGGAGGAGCTGTTCCTGCGCCACTACCAGGCCGACACTCCGGCTGCCGAGGTGGCCCGATGAACGCTTTCACGGGTACCGGCACGCTGCTCCGGCTCGCCCTGCGCCGCGACCGGATCATGCTGCCGGCCTGGGTGTACCTGCTCACCGCCTCGGTGGCCTCCACCGCGTTCTCCTTCAAGAAGCTTTACAGCACCGGTACTTCGCGCGAGCAGCTGGCTGCGAGCCTGGCGGGCAACAGCTCGCTGCGTGCGCTGTACGGTCCGCTGAACGACGCCGCCTCCATCGGCGGCATCACCGCCTGGCGGATGGGCGTCTTCGGCGCCGCGCTGGCCGGGTTGATGAGCATCCTGCTGGTGGTCCGGCACACCCGGGCCGAGGAGGAGGACGGGCGCCTGGAGCTGGTCCGCGCCGGAGCGGTCGGCCACCGGGCCCCGCTGACCGCCGCCCTGGCCACGGCCGCCCTCGCGAATCTGCTGCTCGCGGTGCTGGTCAGCACCGTGCTGGTCGTCCTCGGACAGGCCGCTGCCGGATCGCTGGCGTTCGGTCTCTCGCTGGCGGTCTGTGGGCTGGTCTTCGCGGGGGGCGCGGCCGTGACCGCGCAGTTGGCCGAGACCGGCCGGGCGGCCAACGGGTCGGCCTGTGCGGTTCTCGGCCTGGCGTACGTGCTGCGCGCGGCCGGGGACTCGTCCAGCGCGCGCGACCCCGGCGCGGTCAGCCGATTCTCGCCGATCGGCTGGAGCGAGCAGGTCGAGCCGTTCGCCGCCGACCGGTGGTGGGTGCTGGTGCTCGCGTCGGCCTTCGCCGTCCTGCTGGCCGGTGTGGCCTACGCCCTGGTCGCCAGAAGGGACTTGGGCGCGGGGCTGATCCCGTCCCGGCCGGGCCGGACCGTCGGTGCCCCCTCGCTGCGTACGCCGCTCGCGCTCGCCTGGCGGCTGCAGCGCGGCACGCTCTACGGCTGGAGCGCCGGCTTCGCGGTGGGTGGCGCGGTCTTCGGCGGTGTCGCCAAGGGCGTGCTGGACCTGGTGCGGGGCAACAGTGGGGTGGCCGACATCCTACGTCGGATGGGAGGCCAACAGGCAGTCCTGGACGCCTACTTGTCCACTGTCATGGGCCTGCTCGGGATGATCGCCGCCGGCTACGCGGTGCAGTGTGTGCTGCGGCTGCGCGGCGAGGAGACGGGCGGCCGGGTCGAACCCGTGCTGGCCACTGCGGTGTCCCGGCTCCGGTGGGCGGGCGGGCATTTGCTCTTCCCGCTGCTCGGCAGCGGGGTGATCCTCGCGGTGGGCGGGCTCACGGCGGGCCTGGCGGAGGGCGCGGCCATGGGCGACCTCATGGGTTCGGTGGGGAGGTTGCTCGGCGGAGCCCTGGTGCAACTGCCCGCCGTGTGGCTGGCGGCGGCTGCGGCCACCGCCCTGTTCGGCCTTGCGCCCAGGTGGAGTTCGGCGGCCTGGGGCGTGCTGTCGGTCTTCCTGCTCATCGCCTGGCTTGGTCCCGTACTGCAGTTCGGTCGCCGGGTGCTGGACTTCTCCCCGTTCACCCACATCCCGCGCCTGCCCGGCGGCGTCTTCACGGTGCAGCCCCTGCTGTGGCTGACCCTGCTCGCCGTCGGCCTCACCGCAGCGGGCCTGGCCGGGCTACGCCGGCGCGACCTGGGCTGATCACGGCCATGGGCCGGCCGCGATCTGGATCGGCCGCGTGTTCGGGACAGGCTGCGTGTTCGGGACAGGCCGCGGGGTCGGCCGGTCGCCCGCCGGGTGCCGGTCGGTCTACCGTGGAAGCAATGAGCCGGGAATCCCAGGTCAGCGGCTGGTGGTGGCAGTGTGATCGGCAGGGTCCACCTCGAGTCGCAGTGGCGCCGTGAGGCGCTGCGCACCAACCTGTGGCTGGTGCCCTCGCTGGAGGTGGTCGCCGCCGCCGGGCTCTTCCTCGGCACCTGGTCGCTGGACCGCGCCGCGTACCGGGGTGATCTGGTACTGCCGTCGTGGGTGATCAGCGGTACGGCGGACGCCGCCCGGCAGATCCTCGCGTCGATCGCGGCGGCGCTGATCACGGTCGTCGGCGTGGTCTTCTCGATCATGATCGTGACCCTGACGCTGGCCTCCACCCAGTTCGGACCACGGATGTTGCGCACCTTCATCCGCGACCGCACCACGCAGCTGACCCTGGGGACCTTCGTCGGCACCTTCGTGTACGCGATCCTCGCCCTGGTCTCCATCGGTCCGGGATCGCACGGCGACTTCGTGCCGCACCTGTCCATCACGGTCTGCATGGCGCTGGTGCTGGTCGACCTGGCGGTACTGATCCACTTCATCCACCACATCGCCACCTCGATCCAGCTGCCGCAGGTGATCGCGACCATCGCCGCCGAGCTGTCCGAGGCGATCGAGGCCGGCGCGGGGGAGCCGGAGTGGGCGGGCGGGGTGGAGCGCGGGCCGCCTGCGGACGAGCTGCAGGCCCGGCTGGACGCGGCGGGCGGTACCGTCCCGGCACCGGCCAGCGGCTACCTGCAGTTCGTCCGGCACCGGACGTTGGTACGGATCGCCACCGAACTCGGCGCCGTCGTACGCCTGGACCACCGCCCGGGCCACTTCCTGGTCCAGGGCCACCAGTTGGCGACCGTCTGGCCCGCCGAGGCGGCGCCCGCAGTGGCCAGCAGCCTCGCCCGGGCGCACATCACCGGCTCCTCGCGGACGCTCACCCAGGACATCGCCTTCGCGGTCGACCAGTTGGTCGAGATCGCGATCCGCGCGCTGTCCTCGGCGGTGAACGACACTTTCACCGCCCTGACCTGCGTCGACTGGCTGGGGGAGGGGCTGTGCCGGATCGCCGCCAGCTGGCATCCCAACCCGGTGCACCGCGACGAGGACGGTTACATCCGGGTGCTCACGGTGCCGGTGGGCTACGAGCGGCTGGTCCAGCGCGCGTTCGAGAAGATCCGGCAGGCGGCCCACGGCATGCCGGCCATCCTGATCCGGCAACTCGACGCCCTCGCCGAGATCATGACGGCGACCACCGCCCCCGGCCAGCGCCAGGTACTGCTCGAACAGGCCGAGATGATCGAGCGGCTCAGCGTCGAGTCGGTCTCCGAACCGGCCGACCGCAGTGACGTCCACCGCCGCTACCTCGCACTGCTGGCGCTGCACGAGCGCCTCGGCGGCGGCTGACGCCTCGTACCGGTCCACCGATGGCGGGTGCAGACTGGAGGCACGGGGTCGTTCCCGGGGTGCCCGGGCCCGTGAAGGTTTCGTGCGGGCTTCGTGCGGAGGGAACGCGATGGGTGTCACCATGCTGCTGCCCGTGGCCCTGTTCGGCCTGCTCGGAGGGGCGGTCGCGTACCTGGCGGGCGCGGCGGGCCTGCGGGAGAGCCGGCGGCTGCGGAGCTTGGGCGTGCCGGTGCAGGCGCTGGTCAGGTACCGGGCGCCCGACCCGGGGGACCGTACGGCCGCCGCCCGGCCGCTGCTGCAGTTCGTCACCGCCAACGGCCGGGTGATGGAGGTGTTCTCACCCGTCCCGTCCACCCGCGCGCACACGCTCGTCGACGGTCGGCGGATCCCGTTGCGGTACGACCCGGCGGACCCACGGCAGGTGCAGGTCCCCGGGCGCGAGCGGCTGGGGCTGGAGTACGCCTTTCTCGCCCTCGGTGTGGCAGCCGCACTGGTGGCACTGGTGGTGGCCGTGCTGGCGCTCCGACCCGGTGGGTGAGCCGGTCAGGCGTCGTACGAGCGCGTCGCCGGGCCGGACCGGACGGCCCTCAGGGGCAGTGGCGCGCCGCTGCGGGCGGTGAGTTCAAGGCTCTCCAGCAGTTCCGACGGTGACACCGTGATCACCTCGCAGACCGCGTTGGCCCGGCAGTAGCGCGCCGTCGACCCGTGCAGGAAGCGTTGGAGCCGGCGGTGACCGCCGCTGCCGAGCACCAGCACGTCGCCCGGACGGTCGGCGGCCGCCGTCAGGGCCGGGCCCGCGTCGCCGCGTACCACCGTCGGCCGGACCCGGATACCCTCCGGGAAGCCGCCGAAAGCCTGCTCGAACGCGGTGTCCAGGCGTCTGTGCGCGGCGTACTCCAGCTCGGAGAACGGGCGCAGGGCACTGCCGTCCGACGGTGTCCAGGCGGTCAGCGGTACGAGCAGCGCGCTGCGCGCCCGAGCCTCCTCCTCCGCGCGGTACAGCGCCGCGAGGCTGCTCAGCGACCCGTTGATCCCGACGATCACTCGCACGCTCTCGACCATGGCAGTTCGGTTCCTTCCGGGAGCAGGACGGTCCGGTCCGGGCCGACCGGCCGGCCGATCGTCCGGACGGCCGCGCTCGCGTCCGGTCGGTTCGGGTGCGTCGCGGATTCCATTAGAGACGGCGCTGTGACGGTTGCGGGCGTCCCATACGCGGGGACTACGCCCCGGCCGGTATTTTTGGCGGACCCTTGATGACGGCGGACCCGTGCTGTCGGCGCACCCGCCAGGGCGGCGGACGCCGGGCGGCCGGTCAGCCGAGGCCGGGGACGAACTCGATCAGCAGGTCGATCGCCTTGATGCCGAGGAAGGGCAGGATCAGCCCGCCGAGACCGTAGAGCCGCAGGTTGCGGCGCAGCAGGACGGTCGCCGAGGACGGGCGGTAGCGCACTCCGCGCAGGGCCAGCGGGATGAGGAACACGATGATCAGGGCGTTGAAGATGATCGCCGAGGTGATCGCGGAGGTGGGGCTGTGCAGGCTCATGATGTTGAGGTGCGCCAGCCCCGGGTAGGAGGACGCGAACATCGCCGGGATGATCGCGAAGAACTTCGCCACGTCGTTGGTGATCGAGAACGTGGTCAACGCGCCCCGGGTGATCAGCAGTTGCTTGCCGACCCGGATGATCTCGATCAGCTTCGTCGGGTTGGAGTCCAGGTCCACCATGTTCCCGGCCTCCTTGGCCGCCGGTGTGCCGGTGTTCATCGCCACGCCCACGTCGGCCTGGGCGAGGGCCGGGGCGTCGTTGGTGCCGTCACCCGTCATCGCCACCATGTTCCCGGCCGCCTGCTCCTGCTTCAGGTAGGCCAGCTTGTCCTCCGGCGTGGCCTCCGCCAGGAAGTCGTCCACCCCGGCCTCCGCCGCGATGGCCCGTGCGGTGAGCGGGTTGTCGCCGGTGACCATGACGGTCCGGATGCCCATCCGGCGGAGCTCGGCGAAGCGCTCGGCGATGCCCTCCTTGACCACGTCCTTGAGTTGCACGACGCCGAGTGCCCGGGTCCCGTGCCTGTCACGAACGGCGACCAGCAGTGGCGTGCCGCCCTTGGCGGCGATCCGGTCGACCGTCGCCTCGGCCTCGACGGGCAGCCGGCCGCCGCTGCGCTCGACCCACTGGGCGACCGCGCTCGCGGCGCCCTTGCGCACCTGGCAGACCCGGCCGTCGGGCAGGCTCAGATCCACTCCGCTCATCCGGCTCTGCGCGGTGAACGGGACGAACTCCTTTACGCTCAGCTCGCCTTCGGCCCTCGGTGGGATCCAGTACTGACGATCCGTCAGCTCCACGATCGAGCGCCCTTCCGGGGTCTCGTCCGCCGCTGACGCCAGCTGGGCGGCCTCGGCGAGCTGCTCGATCCGTACGCCGGGGAACTCGTACAGGGCCACGGCCTGCCGGTTGCCGTAGGTGATGGTGCCGGTCTTGTCGAGCAGCAGCACGTCCACGTCGCCCGCCGCCTCCACCGCCCGGCCGGACATCGCGACCACGTTGCGCTGGACGAGGCGGTCCATGCCCGCGATGCCGATGGCGGAGAGCAGCGCGCCGATCGTGGTGGGGCTCAGCGCGACCAGCAGGGCGACCAGCACGATGGTGGTCTGCCGGGCGTGCGCGTAGACGGCCATCGGCTGCAGTGACGCCACCGCGAGCACGAACACGATGGTCAGCGTGGCGAGCAGGATGTTGAGGGCGATCTCGTTCGGGGTCTTCTGCCGGTTCGCGCCCTCGACCAGGGCGACCATCCGGTCGATGAAGCTCTGTCCGGGGCGGGAGGTGATCCGCACCACCAGCCAGTCGGACAGCACCTTCGTGCCGCCGGTCACCGAGGTCCGGTCGCCGCCGGGTTCGCGGATCACCGGCGCGGACTCGCCGGTGATCGCCGACTCGTCCACGGCGGCGATGCCCTCGACCACCTCGCCGTCGCCGGGGATCACCTCGCCGGCGGTGACCAGCACGATGTCGTGCATCAGCAGCGCTTCGGCGGGCACGTCCTCGTACCCGCTGTCCGAGATCCCGACCCGCCAGTGCAGCAGGCGGCGGGCCGTGGTGCCCGACTTGGCCCGGCGCAGCGAGGCGGCCTGTGCCTTGCCGCGCCGTTCCGCGACCGCCTCGGCCAGGTTGGCGAAGATCACTGTGAGCCAGAGCCAGAAGCTGATCGTCCAGGCGAACACGCTCGGGTTGAAGAGGGCGGTCAGCGTGGTGAGGGCGGAGCCGACCTCCACCACCAGCATCACCGGGTGCTTCAGCATGGTGCGTGGGTGCAGTTTGCGGAGGGCCTCGGGGAGCGCCTCGCGCACGTGCTGAGGATCGATCAGGGGGATGGCCTGGGTTCGGGCCGAACGCCGCATCAGCTTCTGGACCTTCCGGAGCGGGCTGTGCGGATCGCAGCACGGAGATCCCGGCACAGAGAGCCCAGCGGGGGGATCGGATCAGGGAGTTCGCAGGTACGGAGATCGCGGCACAGGGGACGTCGGTCAGCGAATCATCGGGCGCGGGGCGTGCGAGGTCGCTTTGACGTGTTCTTGGCGACCTGTGGTGGGTCCTTGACACCGCCCTGATGCCCTTGCCGCCCTTGACGCCCTTGCTGACCCGGAAACGGGTCGCCCGCATGCCGTTGGCCGCCGTGGGGCGGGCAGTACCTTTTCCGATGAGTGGGTTTCAGCGGCTCCTGAACCCCAGGACAGGACGGCTCCCGACCCTTACTGCGGTCGGGAGCCGTCCTGCTGTGCTTCTGCCGGTCAGGGGCTGACGTTGAGGGCGGTGTCGTCGAGGACGAAGTCGGTGGTGCCGCCGTGGGCGTCGGTCTCGGCGCCGGTGAACTTGAGGGTGACGGTCTGTCCGGCGTAGGCGGCGAGGCTCGCGGTGTGCTGGGTGTAGCCGGAGTTGTGGTTGAGGTTGGAGTAACCGGCCAGGGTGGCCAGGACGGTGCCGTTGCTGTTGAGCACCTGGACCTTGAAGGTGTCGGAGGCGGCGGTGCTGGTGTTCTCCGTGGTGTCGATGTGCAGCCAGTACGAGAGGCCGGCGGCGGTGCAGTTGGCGGGCAGGGTCACGGTCTGGGCGACGGTGTCGGTGTCCGGCTTGCCGGCGCCGTTCAGCCAGGCGGTCCAACTGCCGGAGTGGGCGGGCTCGTCGGCGGTGTCGTTGTTGACGGGCGCGGAGCCGACGCCCGAGGTCTGGACCCAGGGCGCGGCGTTGGTGCCGTTCTCGAAGCCGGGGTCGCCCAGGAGTTGGGCCGAGGTGCAACCACCGCCGCCGGAACCGGTGACGGTGAGGGTGTACGTGGTGGTGTGGCTGCCCGAGGCCGCGCTACCGGTGATCGTGATCGGGTAACTGCCCGCCGGGGTCGAGGCCGAGGTGCTGATGGTCACGGTGGCGCTGCCACCCGCCGTCACCGACGCCGGACCGAACGAGACGGACGCGCCCGACGGCACCCCGGAGGCGCTGAGCGCCACCGACTGGGCCGAACCGGACGTGACCGTGGTGGAGACGGTGCTGCTCACCGAACCACCGGCTGCCACCGAGCCGTTGGACGGGCCGGCGGATAGTGCGAAGTCGTTGCTGCTGGTGCCGCCGCTGGACGGGCTCCAGTAGTCACCGGCCATCACGAGGTAGACCAGGGTCTTGATGGTCTCGCCGAAGTACCCGTCGCCGAACGGGTTGGTCCCCAGCTGGTTCCAGATGGCGTCCGTCCAGGCCTGGTCACCGGCGGCCATCGCGGCCGGGCCGACCGAGTCGCCCGCCTCCTCCGCCTGGTCGCTGGTGCTGTACGGCGTGCAGTTGAGGTTGGTGTGCGGGTAGACCTTCTGCGGGTCGCCGCCCGATTCGCCCTTCAGGCAGGCCGATTCCTTCCTGGCGGTGTTGTACGAAGTCGCGGCGGTGGAGCTGCCGTTGACCAGTGCGTCGGTGCCCAGGTGCCAGGGGACCCGGATGGAGTTGTAGCCGACTATGTTGTCCGGCTGGTTCTCCTGGTAGTTGGCGGGGGCGGGTTGGGGGCTGGTGGTGCCGGCGCCCACGACGAAGTCGGAGAGCAGGCCGCCGGTGGGGGAGTACGAGGCGGTGAACTCGTTGATCACCGCCTCGGTGCGGGTGACCACCTTGTTCCAGTCGTGTGCGGTGTCGTACGCGGCGAAGGCCCGCAGGTGGTCGAGCATGTGGTCGGACGGCCGGGTGTCGGTGTTCGGGCCGTCGTCCTCGCACTTCAGGTGGCCGTCGGGGGCCACGTTGTGGGCGTAGAAGTCGGCGAGCCAGGTCTTGGCGTCGGTGGAGTAGCCGCCCCACTGCTTGTCGGCGAGGATCAGGCCGTAGCCGATGTCGAGGTCGCCGTCGGTCGCGCCGTCGGGAGTGCCGCCGCTGTAGTACTTGCAGGACTTCCCGTCCAACTGCCACTGCATCATGCCGTACTGGTCCTCGTGGTCCTTGACCAGCTGCCAGAGGCCGTTGAACTCGCTCTGCGCGTTCGCGTCGTAACCGGCCATCAGCGGAACGATGTTCATGCCGTAGCCCTGGCCCTCGGAAACCGGACCGTTGTTGGTCGCGTCCGCGTCGCCCTTGGTGGAGACGTAGTACTCGTTCGAAGCGCAGCCGTGGACCAGGTAGTTGGACTTCCACGAGTCGTACTGCTTCTCGACTGCCGCGTCCCGGCTGGACTGTGAGGCCGACGGCATGATGCCGACCTGGTAGGTCACGTGGGTCGGGAAGGGATGGGCGGTGGTCGCGGCCTGCGACGGGGTCGCGGTCATGACCGCGAGCGACAGTGAGATCAGGGCGCCCGTTACCACGGGGGCCAGCCTTCTCTGCCAACTGTTGCGCACTCGGACTCCTTCGGGGGCACGGAGGAGGGCGCGTGCGCCGGGACGGGGTCCGGGTGGGGAGCACGCGATCTCCCATGTACGGAACGGAGAGTGATGGCGGATCAGTAGTTAGGAAAGCTTCCTTACTTATTGCTGTCAAGGGTTCGCGCGGCGCCAGGCCCACTGGCGGCCGCTCGCCTGCTTGGTCAACGACCTCGAGTCAGACCCGCCGCGAAGCGCGAACCGTGCGGGCGCGTGCCGTACGAGTCCGCTACCGCGTGAGCCTGAGTCGTACGACTCTGGGCCACGCGAAGAGGTTCAGGCCGAGGTGGCTGCGGCCAGTGCGGCCGAGACGGTGGCCAGCACGCTCGCCGCCGACTCCTCGGTGAGGAAGAAGTGGCCGCCGGGGTAGGTGTGGACCGAGGTGCCGGCGCTGGTGGTGCCGGCCCAGTGTCGGAGGCCCTCGGGGGTGACGATGTCCTGCAGCCCGCCGAGCACGGTCAGCGGGCAGTCCAGCAGCGGGCCGGCCGGCCGGCGGAAGGTGTCACAGAGAGCGAAGTCGGCCCGTAGCGTCGGCAGGATGAGGGAGAGCAGCTCGGGGTTGGCGAGCACCTCCTCGGGCGTTCCGCCCATCGACCGTAGGTCCGCGACGAGTTCCTGGTCGGACCAGCCCGGCCGGCCGGCCTTCGGGTGCGGGATGCCCGGACCGGCGCAGCCGCTCACCAGCAGCCGTTCGGGTGCGCGGTCGCCGTGCTGGGCCGCCGCCACGGCGACGCCGTACGCGAGCAGGGCGCCCATGCTGTGCCCGAACAGCGCGTACGGGCAGTCGAGATACCGGCGCAGCGCCGCGTGCAGCTGCTGCACGGCGCGCTCGTAGTCGGTCAGGCAGGGCTCGCCGATTCGCGTCTCGCGCCCCGGCAGCTGTACCGCCAGTACCTCGATGTCCTCGGGCAGCTCGGAAGCCCAGTCCCGGTACATCCGTGGGCCGCCACCGGCGGGGTGGAAGCAGAGCAGCCGGAGCCTGGCCGCAGGGCGAGGCACGGGTATGCGCACCCAGGCATCGGTACGGGGGCGGGTTGCGATGGCTACGGTGTACGGCTGCATGGCAGGTGGCTTTCCGGGGTCTGGTCGGCGGACGCGACAGAGAGCAGGGTGCGCAGGGCAGGGGTACCCAGGGCAGGGGTGGTACTCAGGGCTGGACAGGGAGAAGCCCCCGGATCATCCGGGGAGGAGTCACGGCCGTCATCCTAGGAGACGGCTCCTGATCTGCCGGGCCTCGTCCTTGCGGTACTTCCGGAACTTCCGGTTCCTCGCCGGGATCTCCCACGCCGTCCGGCGGACCAGGGCGTCGTACGCGACCCGTGTCGGGTGGCCGCACCCGTCGGCCACGGCGGTGCCCGGACCACCGTCCGCACCAGGTTGGTCAGCTCGGCCGGCCCGGCCGGGTAGGTCTCGGGCGGGGGAGTCAGCCCGCCACCGGGCCGTCGATCCAGTTGCGGTCGATCGGGAGAGTGACCCCGCCGTAGGTCTCCTGGACGTTGCCCTGGTTCTGGTGGATGCGCTGGTGGTTGACCCAGAGATCCTCGTCGAGCCCACCGCTGCCACCGGTGTCGGCGCGGTCGTCCCAGCGGGCGTACCAGATGGCGTCGGGGAGCGGGGAGCGGCGGGCCCGGGCGGCGGCGTGGAGGTCGGCGATGCCGGAGTCCAGGCTGGAGTAGAAACCGGAGCGGTAGCCGAGCCGGTGCAGTTCCTCCGTCCAGCCGATGGTGAAGTCCACCACGGCCTGGCTGCAGGACGGTTGGCTCTGCTGGTAGGCCTCGACGTCCAGGTAGACCGGGCTGCCCTCGTCGAGGCCGAGCGCCTTGAGCGCGGTCACCGCCTGGGCGGCCTCCGCCCGGCCCTGGTCGGCGGCGTGGGCGGGATCGATGTGCCCGGGCTTGCTCGCCGAGTCGCCGCAGGGCGCCTGCGACCCGACGTGCGTGGGGATCAGCCGCCAGCCCATCGCGCGGACCTGGCGCACCCAGTCGGCCGTCAGCCGGGACTGGTCGCAGGCCCGTTGGTTGCCGCTGGTGTAGACGCCGACCGCGCCGTACGGGGAGTTCCCCCGCCAGGCCCGCATGGTCTCCAGGGACGGGGCCGAGCAGGCGTCGAAGCCCGGGCCGCTGTACGTCGTGCCGTCGCGCCGGGCGTCGGCGCGGAGTCCGCCCGGAGCGGAGGCGGCGGCTGGAACCGAGGCTGAGGCGGTGTCGGGAACGAGTAGCAGGACGAGGCAGGCGGCGGTGAGCGCGGTGGCGCGGAGATGACGCACGGTCGAGAATCTGCCGGATCGTCGCCGTCACGGAAGGGGCCACGCCGGGGAGCCGCCGATTCCACCCGCCCGGTCCACTCTTTCGATGACGCGGAGGCTGCCATGCCGAGGCCGCCGTGCTGGAGCTCTCCGACCGCAGCAGCTCTCCGACCGGGCCCGTCCGACCGACCCCGGTCGGACGGGCCCAGAGGTGCTTCGCGGGGTCGGCGGGCCCGGGGGAACCCGTCAACCCCGCGAGGCGGCAGCCAACTTTGCACAGTCGGGGCTGCCTGCTGTCCCGGACGGAGGGCGGTTCCGGGGAGGACCGCCACCCGTCCGGAGTCGGGGTGAGCACTGCGTCTCACCTCCTTCAGCGTCAACGCCCCGGGTTGTGTCACACCTTCGGGGAAGTTTCGGGAAGTTTTTTTTCGGGGCCCCCGGAGGGCGGTGCGCACGCGGGAGAGGCGGTCATGATTTCGGCGTATTTAACTACTCGTTGGTTCTCTTGACCATCACCTGTCACCTGGCTACGCTCGCGGCGATCCGGAACCGACCGGGTCCCCCCACCTGAAGTACGGCGCCATCGCGCCCGACCGCCCCTCTGCCCGCAGCACCCTGCGGGCTACCGGTCGCGCGCAGAGCAAGCCCCATCGACAACCCTCATCGAAGGGCACTACCTTGCTGCGTTCCATCAGGCTCGCCCCCACGAAGCACCTCTCCGCCCGCGTCTCCGCCCGCGCAGGCCTGGCCGTCGCCTCGGCGGCCGCGCTGGCCGCCACCGGACTGCTCGCCGCGGCCCCGGCCGGGGCCCAGGCGTCGGCTGCGGCGGGTCACGCGCTCCGTACCCACTCGGCCTCGGCGATGACCCCCGCCGCGTCCGGCAACAACCTCGCCTACGGCGGCGGAAACATCGTCAGCAGCCCGAAGATCTACGTCGTCTACTGGGGTAACCAGTGGGGCACGGGCTCCACCGTCACCAACGACCCCTCGCACGAGGCGTCGCTCCAGCTCTCCTTCTTCCAGCACGCCTACGGCAGCGGCGACAGCTGGTCGAACTCGCAGACCCAGTACTGCCAGGGTGTCTCGGTCGGCACCACCCAGTGCAACGGAGCGGGCACGGCCGTCGGCCATCCGTCCGCTAACCCGGTGGCCGGTACCTGGCTCGACAGCTCCGTCAAGGCCCCGGCCAAGCCCGGTCAGTCGGCCATCGCCGCCGAGGCGGTCAAGGCCGCCAAGCACTTCGGGGTCTCCGGCGACAACGTCCAGATCATCGTCGACGCCGCGCACGGCGTCGTTCCGTCGGGTTTCGGGACCCAGTACTGCGCCTGGCACGACCACACCAGCACCGGTACCGGCGCGGACCTCCCGTACACCAACATGCCGTACGTCTCCGACGCGGGCTCCGGCTGCGGTGCCAACTTCGTGGCCACCGGCAGCAGCGGTGTGGCCGGCGGCACCGAGGGCGTGACCATCGTCGGCGGCCACGAGTATGCCGAGACCCTCACCGACCCGGCGCCCAGCAGCGGGTGGACGGACTCGACCGGCTCCGAGACCGGCGACAAGTGCGCCTGGGTCTCCAGCGGCCAGGGCGCCTCCTCGATCATCAGCATGAACGGTGCCAACTTCGCGGTCCAGTCGCTCTGGAGCAACAACTTCGGCGGCGGCGCCGGAGGCTGCGTCAGCTCCTACACCAGCGCGACCAACCAGCGCTGACGGACCGTCAGGGTGGCGTGCCGTGCCCGCACGGCGCGCCATCCGCCGACCAGGGAAAGGACGCGAGCGTGCGACGCGCCCACAAGGTCCTGCCGGTGCTGTTCCTCCTGCTCGCGGCGGGATGCTCGGGCGCGGCCCGGACCACCGTCGCGCCCCCCGCGTGCCGGCAACCGCCCGAAGCGGTGCTGCCGCGAACGGCGGGCACCCTCACCGAGGCGGACTCCGGCACCTTCTGCCTGCCCGTCGGCGGCCAGATCGCCGTCTTCCTCGCGCCACCGGCCGGAGTTGCGGGTGGCACCTCCGGCGCCGCCGTCGGTGCCGACCGCTGGAGCGGCGTCGTCAGCTCGGCTCCGCAGGTGCTCACGGCCACCAGTACGGGTGTTCTCACCGCACCGCTGGGAGTCACCCCGGGCATCTTCCGAGGCACGGCCGCCGGCGAAGCCAGGTTGGCCAGCAGCACGGCGACCGGCAGGAGTTGGCAGGTCACCATCGTCATCGCCTGACGGATCGCCGGTTACTGCGATCACCGGTTGCTCCGCTCCGGGGCTTTCCCCAGTGCCGAGTGATCCAAGTCCGTGCCCGGCACCGACGGTTTACGGCACCATGGTCACCATGACTCGTACGCCCGTTCCAAAGAAGTCGGATGTGCCGCTCCGGCTCGGTCGGCTCACCGCGACCGAACAGCGCATCTGGCGGGCTTTCCCGCGTGGGGAGCCGGTGGATCTGCGGACCGGTGACGCGAGCCTTGACGCTCCGGCCAACTCCGGCCGCTGGGGCGCGGACCGGGTCGTGCGGGGCGAGGTGATAGCCGCGCTGCTGCTCGGCGTGCGCCCGGCCGCGCCCGGTGCCGTCGGGGCGGTCCGGATCGTCGGGGCCAGGATCACCGGTGAACTCTCCGTCGGCCACGGGCAGGTCGCCGCGCCGCTGCTCCTACGCGGGTGCTGCTTCGACGGCGCGGTGAACCTGGACGAGGCGGTCACCGGCTCGATAGACCTGAGTGGCTCACGGCTGACCACGCTCTCCGCGTACGGCGCGCACGTGCGCGGCACCCTGAGCCTGCACGGCACAGTGGTGAACGGGACTTCCGAGCTCGCGGTGCGCGCCGACGGGATCACGGTGGACGGCAGCCTCGACGCCGACGAGGTCGCCGTAACCGGTTCGTTCAGCCTGATCAACGCCGTGATCGGCGGGCAGGTGACGTTCAACTCGGCGAAGCTGACCAACAGTTCACCCGACGGTAAGTCACTCACGGCGGGCGGCATGCGGGTCGGCCGCAGCCTGCTGGCCCGGGAGCTGACGGCGGTGGGCGAGGTGCGGCTGCCGGGGGCGCACATCGGCAGTGCCCTGCTGCTCGACGGAGCTACGCTCACCGGCGGCCAGGACGGCTCCGCGTTCCAGGGCGAAGGCCTCACGGTGGCCAGCAGCGCGTACTTCCGCACCTCCGTACGCACCTCCGTCCGTGCTTCTGTCCACAAGGACAGGCCGACGGAGTCCGCCAGCACGAACGAGCCGGCGGAACCGGTCCGCTTCACGGCAACCGGCACGGTGCGTCTGGTCGGGGCCAGGATCGGCGGTGGCCTGTACTTCGGTGGCGCAAAGCTGACGCGCGTCACCTCGCCGAGCGGCGGCGACGGTACGGCGACCAAAGAGCGGCCCGTGCTCGCCGCGAGCCGGATGGTGGTGGACGGCAGCCTCTACTTCGACGAGAAGTTCAGCACCGACGGAGAGCTCCGGCTGACCGGCACCAGGATCACCGGACACCTCGATCTCCGCGACATGGACAGCCCGGACGCGCTACTGACGCTCTACGCCGCGACCGCCGTGGGCGGAGTCCGCGACGACCTCGACTCCTGGCCGCGACGGCTGAACCTCGACGGCTTCACGTACGACTCGTTCAGCCACTACCTCGACGCCCGGCAGCGGATCGGGCTGCTCACCCGCCAGGTCAAGCGCGGCGCCCCGCGCGAAACCGGCGGCTTCCGGGCCCAGCCCTACGAGCAACTCGCCTCCTACTACCGAGGGCTCGGCAACGACGGCGAGGCCAGGACGGTGCTGCTCGCCAAGCAGCGTGCCCAACGCCGCCAACTCCCGTGGTGGCAGCGGGTTCCCAGCCATCTGCTCGACCTGCTCGTCGGCTACGGCTACCGTCCGCTGCGTGCCATCGCCTGGGCAGTCGGGTTGCTGGCCGCCGCGAGTGTGTACTTCGCCCAGGTGAAGCCGCAGCACGTGAGCACCGAGGACCACTCGGTCTTCAATCCGGTGCTGTTCGCCGCCGACCACCTCGTCCCGGTGATCCACTTCGGCCAGCCCGAGGTCTGGCAGTACCACGGCGCCGCCGCCGTGGTCACGGTCGTGCTGACGGTGCTCGGTTGGACCCTGGGCATCGCCATCGCAGCCGCCGCCACCCGTACCCTCACCCGCAGTTGAGAGACCCCTGGGCTGGGGCCCGGCCCGGCCCCGGACACCCAGGGAGGCAGACCTGTGCCTGGAGACCGGCCGCCGCCTGTCCTACGAGCGAGCCGAGTACCTCTTCAACGGCATCTGGTGCTCCGACCGGGATGGTTCACCGGGTTGCCGACACGCCCGACCGGTGGGTCTCCGGGTGGATGGTCTTGAGGTCCTCGCCGGGTGGGGCGGGGCCTCGGCTGAGGTCCTCAGTGGTGGAAGAGCCTGAGTCCGGTGCGGGTGAGGGCGATCTGATGCTCGCGGCAGGCGTCCTCGACTTCGGTGGACCGGATGGATCCGCCCGGTTCGGCGATGTAGGCGACGCCGTGCCGGTGGGCGTGGTCGACGTTGTCGCGGAATGGCAACGCGCCGTCCGAGACGAATGCCACCTCTGCCAGGCCCGTGAGCCACTGCGCGCGCTGCTCGTCCGTCAGCTCGGGTGCGGGTGCGGACAGGGCTGTCGACAGGCGGGTGCTCTCGTCCGGGGTGAGGTCGCCCTCGATGAAGCGGATCTGCCAGTTGATCCGGTCCTGGCGCCGGGTGTCCGGTTGGAAGGCGAGTGCACGGACAGCCGGGTGGCGTCGCAGCCACCAGGTATCCGTCTTCGCGCCGGCCAAGCGGGTGCAGTCCACGCGGGACTGCTGGCCGGCACCGATCCCCAGGGTCGCCCCACCACGCAGGTAGCACACGGAGTTGGACTGCGTGTAGCGCAGGACCGCCAGGCCCAGCAGGAGATCCTCGGCTGCCGTGGTCGGCAGCGTGCCGCATACGACGTTGTCCAGCAGAGCGGTGGACAGCGTTACCTCGTCGCGCCGCTGGGACAACCGCAGGCCGAACACCTCCCGTGTCTCGTACTGCGGGGGTGTGAACGCCTGGTCCGCTTCCATGACCAGGAAGCGGCCGTTCTTCTTCTTGCTGAGCGTCGCGACGGTGCCGGGAGCGTAACCGGGGGCGATGACGCCGTCGCAGACCACGCGGGACAGCAGCTCGGCGAGCTCGGTGTCGACCGGGTGCGACACGGCGGCGAAGTCGCCGTAGGAGGACTTCGGATCGGCGTCGCGGGCACGCAGGTATGCGCTGGTGAGCGCGCCGACACTGTCGCGGTCGATGCCGTAGAGCTCGGCGGTGACGTCATCGACGGTGCCGGCCACGGCCGCACCGGCGGGCGAGACGTGCTTGAAGGAGGCAGCGGCCGGCCGGTTCAGGGCCCGGCTCGCCTCCAGCACCAGCTGCCAACTGTTGAGTGCGTCCAGCATGTTGATGTAGGACGGGCTGCCGTGCAACAACCGGACCGGCCATCGGCCGAGCTGCACCGGCGCGGTAGTCGCCGTCGCCTGCTGCGGGTTGATCCCATAGCGCAGATCCACGTCATAGCCTCCTGTGTCAGCGGGAACATCACTGACGCAGGCGCCCAGGCGGTCGACGCTCACGCGGGAAAACGGCCGCTCCCCGGTGGTTCTCCACCTTCGCCAGTTGCGGCCGGAGACGATGCTACCCGCAGGAGCGCGTACATGGTCTCGCCGGTCATGCCGCCAGCGCCAGCGGGCGTCCGCCCCATCGTCCTGATCGTCGGTCATATCTCTGTTTCCCCCGGGGAAACACCGTCCCTGGAGCCGTCCCCGGAGCCAGTGGTGTGACCGGGGCGGGACCGGGGAGTCAGCGGAGCCCGATTCCGCCGAGTCCGCGTGGCGGCGCTCGGCCCCGGAGCCTCGGGGCTTGAAGTTGCCGTTGCGGCAGCTTCTATCGTCCTGTTCAGGGCCGGAGGGACCGGCCCGGTGAAGTACCTGTGAGGGAGCCGACGATGGCCTGGCCGATCGCGGAGGTCGCCCGGATGTCGGGCGTGACGGCTCGGACGCTGCGGCATTACGACGAGATCGGCCTGCTGTCCCCGGCCCGGATCGGTTTCAACGGCCACCGCTACTACGAGGAGCGGCAGCTGTTGCGACTGCAGCAGATTCTCGTGCTGCGGGCGCTGGGCCTGGGGCTGTCCGAGATCGGACGGGTCCTGGCCGCGCAGGTCGACGAGCTGGAGGCCCTACGGGGACACCACCGTCAGCTGCTCGCCGAGCGTGACCGGCTGGACGGCCTGGCCCGCACCGTCTCCCGCACGATCACCGAACTGGAGCAGTCCAGGAAGGACGGTAGACCCATGACCGATATCAACCGGCCGGAGAACCTGTTCGAGGGCATCCGGCCCGCCCAGTACGAGGAGAGCCTGCGCGACTTCCCGGTGCTGGCCGAGGAGGCCAGGCGGCGTGTCTCGGGGATGAGCGAGGCCGAGATCGAGGCCGGGCAGCGCGAGCGCACCGCACAGATGATCCGGCTGGCCGAGTTCCTGGCCTCCGGCACACCCGCTGACGCCGACCCGGTCCAGGCCGAGATCGACGCACAGTACCGGGCAGTGTCCGAGTTCCGGGCGGTCACCGCTGACGAGTACCGCACGATCGGGCGCTCGTGCGTGGAGAACGAGCAGTGGCGGGCCGCGTACGAGGCGATCACGCCGGGCCTGTCCGAGTACCAGCGGGACGCCATCGAGGCGTACGCCGCGACGCGGCTGAGCTGAACTGAGCCGGGCAAGCGCCTCCGGCACGGGAACGGCCTGCGGCGGAGGTGCTTGCCGGGCCGGGGCCATCCGCCGGCGGGGCGGCGGTGGGGCTTGTGAACGGTGCTGGACGAGAGTGCTCGTAGCCAGATCCGCATGTGATCAACGACGATGGCCCGGACCGTTGTGTGCAGTCCGGGCCATCGGTCGGCGGAGGATACGAGATTCGAACCCATGAGCCGGTGGGAGTGTCCTCGTGGGAGTGTCACCGCGCCCCCGACACGCCCCTCCGAGCGGGTGGCCGAGTGTGTGCGCCCGGTTGGGGTGGCGGTGGCTACTGATGGAGCAGGGCGAGGGTGTTGGTGGCGTCGTCCACGAAGTAGACGGCGCGGGCTCCGGGGTCGACGGCGAGGCCGAAGAGAGCGCCGGCGCCGGTGGGTGGGGTGCCGGAGGTGTCGAGGGTGCGGACCTCGACCTGGTCGCCGGGTGGGGTGGTTTCGACGAGGTTGCCGTCGCCGGCGTTGACGGTGAGGATGTTGCCGTTCGGGGCGACGGCCAGGCCGAGGGGGCTGTTCAGGGCGCCGCCGCAGGTGACGACGTCTCCGGTGCCGGCCGAGGAGTGGCGGGACAGCGCGTCGGGGATCGCCGTGATGCGGTTGCCGACGGTGTCGGCGACGTACAGCGTCCCCTCGCGGGAGAGGCCGACGCCGGTCGGGCCGACCACCAGGGCGGCAGGGTCGGTGTGCTCACCGAAGCCCGAACCGATCTCGGTGGTGGACTCCAGGCGTGGCGGCTCGTCACCCCGCTTCTCGTCCCGGACCAGGGTGAGCCGCAGTACGGTGCCCTCGTTCACGGTCGCGCCGTTGGCGGCCACCGTCCCGTTGAGCACGTTGGTGACGAGGAGTTCGCTGCGCGGTCCCATGCTCACCGAAGTCATGTCCCAGGGCCCGTTGATGCCGTGCCCGGACAGCGTCTCGCGCACCTTCCCGTGGCTGTCGAGCACCAGCAGGCACCCGGCCTGCGCGGTGTCGGACATCCCGTCGGTGGTCGGCAGGCTGCCGACCACCACCCAGCCACCCGGGAGCACGGTGAGCGCGGTGGTCAGTCCGACCCCGCCCGGGCACGGGCCCGGCAGATGGGCCGGGTCGATCTGCGCGAACTGCCGGACGACGCCGGCCGGGCTGATCTCCACCAGGGTGGTGCCCGTCCCCTGCAGGTTCTGGGCGTTGTTGAAGTTGCTGACCAGTACGTCACCCCGGTGCAGATCGCCGACGGTCTGCGGTACCACCACCGTGCCGTAGGGGTTCTGGTCCCCGTTGGCCGGGACGGTGGACGCGATCGTCGACACCGTGTGCAACGGGCCGACGAACGTTTCGGCGGCGGCGGTGGTGGCAGCGGCTGTGGTGGACCCGAGGAACAGGGACACGGCCACCGCCAGTCCCGTTCTCACTCGTGCTCTCAACGCATCTTCTCCTCGTTACAGGACTTCGTTTCAGGACTTCACGGGCAGTTCTCATTCGAACCGCGCCGCTCGGGTCCCGCCACCAGCCGTACGCCGATCGATACGCTACGTGACCAGCTCGCCCGCCCCGGGCAGTAGTCGGCCCGGCGGACGGATCCGCCGGGCCGGTGCCCTCGACCTGCCGCCCCCCGGCGGCCGCGAGCGCTAGCGATCGGCCGCCGCCATGGTCTCGCGGACGGTGCTCATACAGGGTGCGCAGTAGCGGTCCGACGGCATGTCCTCCTCGGTGTCGGCGGGCACCGGCGCGCGCCGGCCGGCCTGGAGCAGGCGTCCGCACAGGGACTTCGACGCGTCGTCCTTCGTGATGACATGCCAGAGCAGGACCCGTCCGTCCACTGCGGCGGGGTCGTGTTCGGCCCACATGTCGTACATCGTTGCCTCCAGGATCACGCGGGGCCGGTCAGCCTCGCGCATCCATGCAACCGCCGCACCCCGGGCGTGGCCACCTGGCCGCGCCCGCCCGGGTGGTTCCCGTTCCCGGACCGATCGGTCAGCGGCCGGTATCGGGGCGGCGGCCGGTCAGGAACCGGCCGCGCTGCTGCTGCTGCGGGGCTCGCCCGGGTAGGTGCCGAAGGACCAGCGGTTGCCCTCGGGGTCGCGGGCGGCGAAGTCCCGGGAGCCGTAGTCGGTGTCGTGCGGTGCGGAGGTGATCTCGGCGCCGGCGGCGCTCGCCCGGGCGTGGAGCTCGTCGGGGTGGGCGGTGACCACGTACGCGCCGAAGCTGCCGGGGCGCAACGGCCAGGAGTCGGCGTCGGCCTCCTTCACGCTGCCCAGCATGACGCCGCCGCCTTCGGGCCAGGAGAGTTGGGCGTGGTCGACGCGTTCGCCCTCCCCGTAGACCACCGTCTCCTCGAACCCGAACGCGTCCACCAGGAACCGGATCAGCGCGCGGGCGTCCTTGGCGCGCAGGGTGGGCCAGACCTGGGGTGCGGGTGTACGGGCTGCTGCTGCCTGCTCGTCGGCCTTGGTGACCATGGTGACCGGACCTCCTCGGTAGGCGGGTGCGTGGGTAGCTGCGCGGTCCATCGACCAGTATCGTCCCGGGCGGTCCCGTCCAGCGGTCCGACGGCCGAGGGCGGCGTGCCGAGTCGCGGGATCCCCGGGCCGGGGGAAGGGAGGTTTCGGGGAACCGGAGAGCGAGGAGGCCGAGCAGATGCCTGAGATCACCACTCCCTACGCGCCCCAGCTCGGTCCGGCCGGGAGCGGGAACAGGGTGCTCAGCCGGGGTAGGCGTCGGGCTGCCTCGGCGGCGTTCCGTACGTCCCAGGGATCGCCGGTCGGTTCGGGGCAGGCCGGGAGGTCGAGTCCGGCCGCCGCCAGGGCGTCGTCGAGTCCGTCCTCCTCGCCCGTCAGCTCCTCGAACGCCTCGGCCGCGACGTAGTCCAGGGACTCCCACTCCGGCCACTCGTCGTCCGACCAGGCGGCAATCGGCCGACCGGCCAGGCGGCGCAGCTCCGGGGTCTGGGCCAGTGAGTCGGGGTCGGCCGCCGCCCGTTCGAACACCTCCCGACCGAGGCCGACGATCCAGAGCTGGAAGTACCAGAAGCTGTCGTCGGAACACCCGCCCAGTATCTGGTCGGCGGCGGCCCACATCTCCCAGGTGTCGACGGGACGTCGTAGCTCGTCCAGGCAGACCTTGAAGCTCACGATCTCCGGCAGTGGCTTCTCGACGAGCTGTCGGCGCAGCCAGTCCAGCCGCTCGGACGGGTCGTCGCTGTGCTGCCGGGAGCCTTCCACCAGTTCCCAGAGGTCATCTACATCCATGGACGGCACTCTGGCAGATGGCTAGGACAACTGCCGCCCTGGTGAAGGGGTGCGGCCACGCACGAGGGACAGTGCGAGGTGGGTGAGCAGCGCGCCGAGCAGGGAGAGCGCCGCCGGCGCGAAGCCGAGGGTGTGGAAGGGGGAGGTGAGTCGCTCGGCGAGCAGGACGCACCGAGCTTCCTCGGAAACCTCACGGCCGGCACCGGTCCACCCGTCAGGACTGGGTGAAGGCGTGTTTGGCGAGTTGGCGGGCGCCGTCGTGGTTGCGGTGGCGCAGTGCGCCGGGGAGCAGGGTGAGGGCGTGCAGG
>NZ_JARXZC010000063.1 GCF_029894335.1 Kitasatospora sp. MAP5-34
CGTCTTCACGTACACGACTCCAGACCCTACGGACCAACTGCAGGTCAGCGCAGGCAGATCCGTAAAATCGCGTCTCTAGGCGAATCCGACCGCGTCACCAGCCCCCACCCGGCTGACCTGCACCTTCAACCCGGCAGGGACTCCAGGGCCCCTGAATTACGCGGAACGCAGGTCATGGCGACGCGCTGATGCTCTCGAAGACTACTACGAACTAGCCATCTGACCAGGCAGTTTGCCACGCTCATCCCATCTGATGCAGGATCTGCCCTCTAGAAGGGATGGTCTGCGTGGTGCAACAGCGAACGGCGGCCCTGGCCGGAGCGGCTCAGCTGGAGCTGGTCTCCGGGGTGATCCAGCTGCGTCCGGAGGACGCGATGGTCGCGGCGATGCTGCGCGGATGGCGGGCCCAGCAGATGTCCCGGGGCCTGAAGGAGGACACGATCGTCGCCCGCGAGCGGCTGATCCGGCGCTTCCACGAGTTCACCAACGAGTACCCGTGGCAGTGGCTGCCGGGCCACATGGACGAGTGGTCGGCCTCGCTGACCGGTGAGAGGCACCTGGCGCCGTCCACGATCCGCAGCTACCAGGGCGAGGTGCGGCAGTTCACCGAGTTCCTGATCGACGGCCGCTACGGCTGGGCGACCGCCTGCGAAGACGCCTTCGGCACCCACCCGGTGGCGATCTGCCACGAGTGGAACGCCATCGCCCACCTCAACGACTACGAGGGCGACCCCGAGGCCCGGCCGTTCACCCGCGACGAACTGCAGCGGTTCCTCGACTACGCCGACGACCAGGTCGACCGCGCGGTGCGGTCCAAGCGCAAGGGGGCACTGGCCGCCTACCGGGACGCCACCCTCTTCAAGGTCGTCTACGGCTGGGGCCTGCGGCGCACGGAGACCTCGAAGCTGGATGTGGTCGACTTCGGCCGCAACCCGAAGGCGCGTCAGTTCGGCCGGTACGGAACGCTCAACGTGCGCTACGGCAAGGCGAAGAGAGGGCAGCCGCCGCGGCGCCGGAACGTACTGTCGGTCATGGACTGGGCAGTAGACGCGGCCCAGGACTACGTGGAGAACGTCCGCCCGCGCTTCGGCTGCGAGGACCACCCGGCGCTGTGGGTGACCGAACGCGGCGGCCGGGTCAAGCCCTCCGAGATCAACGCCCGGTTCGTCGCCTACCGCGACGCCCTGAAGCTCCCCAAGGCTCTGGTTCCCCATTCCCTCAGACATTCATATGTCACACATTTGACCGAAAACGGGGTAGATAGGCGTTTATCCAGCAGCAAGTAGGCCACGAATGCGACAGCTCGACGGCCGTATACACCCACGTCAGCGACGACTTCATGAACACTGCTCTGGGCAACGCACTCAACCCGGCGTTCGACGAGGCGCCGACCGGGAAGGACCGATGATGGCCGCCAAACTCGACTACCGCTGGCACCTGCGTCACCTGATGGCGGACCACGGCATGTTCTCCACCACAGACCTGCTGCCGCCGCTGGCCCAACGCGGCATCAACCTGTCCTCCAGCCAGGTCTACCGGCTCGTCGTCGAGCGCCCCGAGCGCCTCAGTCTGAAGATCCTCATGGCCCTGCTGGACATCCTGGACTGCACGATGGACGACCTGATCGAACCCGTCGCCGCAGCCGGCGCCGCGCAGAGGCCCAAGAAGGCCGCCGCTGGCGGCACAGCCGCCGAGAGCATCGGCGACCTGCGGCCCAAGCGGGCCAGGATCGCCCCGGCGGACCAGTGAGCGACACCGTCGACGAGGCCCTGGCGGACCCGGTTGGCCTGATCGTGCGGCTGGTCGCGACGGTCGAACACGGTTTGGACGCTGCCCGGATCCACGCGGTCGTCGTCGGTGTCGCCGGCGGGCGCGCGAAACGCCGTCAGCTGGCCCAGCTCCTCTCGGACTGCCCGCAGGTGCTGACGACCGGAGGACCGCCGGTCGCGTGGTCGGTGGGACAACTCCTGCGAGGGCTGCGGGAGGCCGGCGCGACCTCGATAGCCGCTCCACGGTGCGGTGAGTGCGGGCGAACCCTGACCTACATGATCAGCCGGCGGGGATACCTGCTCTGCTCGCCATGCCGGGACACAGCCCAGACCTGCGCCGCCTGCGGAGACCAGCGGCGAGTTTCCACCCGCGACCGTCACGGCCAGCCTCGCTGTGATCAATGCCCCGACGACCAGGGCGACCCGACGGTACTGCTGGCGGAAGCCATCGCCGTGATCTCCCCGGGCTTCGAGGCGGCCGACGTTATGGCCGCTCTGGGCCGAGCGACGGTGCGCCCGGCCGGGCAGCGTCGGCTGGCCTGGGCGATCGTCAACCAGCCCTCCCTGCTGACCGGTGCGGGCAGCGACGCCCCGACCCCGGCGGTCCTGCGCTTCATCGACGAACTCCTCGCGGCGGGAGCGAGCAACATCGCTCGACCGTCGTGCCCGCGCTGCAGTCGGACGGTGGCACTGTCCAAGCTGCTGGACGGGCAGAGAGTCTGCCGCACCTGCTTCGCGCACCACCGGGCAGTGCCCTGCGCGGGCTGCGGAGCGGTCCGCGAACCGGCGACCCGCGATGCCGAGGGCCGCCCGCTGTGTCCGAACTGCCTCAGCAACGATCCGATCAACCTCGAAGACTGTCATGGCTGCGGACGCCGACGGCGCGTCGCGGCCCGCACCGCGGACGGCCCCTGGTGCCAGCACTGCCGACCTCGCACCGCCGCGACCTGCGGGATCTGCGGTCGATCGACGCCCTGCGAGATCTCCGCCGCGACCGGCGAACCGTGGTGCGAGCGGTGCCAGTCCTGGTGGGCCCGCTGCAGCGGCTGCCACACCATCGCCTCGATCCGCGGCGGCACACGCAAGGCACCGTTGTGCGCGAGGTGCCTCAACCCCGACCCGGACTTCTGGGAACGGTGCCCGATCTGCAAGACCACCTGGCAGACCAGCGCGCACCGGCCCTGCCACCGCTGCACTCTCACCCAACGCGCCGACGAGGTGTTCGCCGGCCCCGACGGGTCCGTTCGCCGGGAACTGGCCCCGCTGCACGCCGCATTGACCGGCATCGACCGGCCGGTCACCGCAGTCGCCTGGCTGTCGCGCCCAGTCGTCGCCGGGCTGATGAAGGAGATCGCGGCCGACCAACGCGCGGTGACCCACGACGTCCTCGACGAGCTCACGGCCAGCAAGACCCTCGACCATCTGCGGGCCGTTCTCGTCGCCGGAGGCATACTGCCCGACCGCGACGAGCGCCTGGTGAAACTCGAACGCTGGACCTCCCGGACCGTCGCATCCCGTGACGATCACGAAGAACGAGCCATGCTGCACCGCTACGCGGTCTGGCACCACCTACGTCGCCTGCGCGGCCGCCTCGGCGCCGGCCACACCACCCACCTGCAGATGGCCAACGTCCGCAGCCACATCACCGCCGCCGTCAACTTCCTGGACTGGCTGTCCGGCAGAGAGCTGACCCTCACCACCTGCACCCAGACCGACCTGGACCAGTGGAAAGCGGACGAAGGCCTCAGCTACCGGGACCAGACCGGCCACTTCATCCGCTGGGCAAGCAAGAACCGGCTGGCCAAAGGGCTGACCTTCGGCGCCGAGCGCTGGCAGGGCCCGGTCGGCCCCCACGACTCCGAAGGCCGGTGGGACGACGCCCGCAGGCTCCTCCACGACGCCACGCTGACCACGGCCGACCGGGTCGCCGGACTGCTCCTACTCTTCTACGCCCAACGGCTCAGCACGATCAGCAGCCTCACCGTCGATCAGGTCACAGAGGCGAACGGCCGGGTTTCGATCCAGCTGGGAACCTCCCCGACCGTCCTGCCCGAACCGCTCGCCGCACTGGTCCTCGACCTGATCGCTACACGCCGCCCCTACACGGTGATCGGACACACCGATCAGACGCCCTGGCTGTTTCCAGGTCAACGCCCAGGCCAGCACATCAGCGCCGACCGGCTCGGCCTACGGCTGATCGCCGTTGGAATCCAACCAGGCCAGGCCCGGTCAACGGCCCTGTTCGCGCTCGCCGAGGAAGTCCCGGCCGCGATCCTGGCCCGCATGCTCGGCATCCACATCCAAGTCGCCGTCCAGTGGCAGAAGGCATCCGCTGGCGACTGGGCCGCCTATGCCGCCGACGTCAGCCAACGGACCATCACTGCAAAGGAGTTCGCACCATGACTGTCCTCCCCTACGACGCCGTACTCTGTGACATCGACGGGGTGCTGCGGCATTGGCCCACTCCCGGACACGCTGACCTTGACCATGTCCATGGACTCCCGGCGGGCACCTTCGCGGCAGCCGCCTTCGCACCAGCTCGCCTGCACCCCGCGATCACGGGGGAGATCACCGATGAGCAATGGCGTTCGGCGGTGGCCACGGACCTCGCCGACGTATGTGGATCAATGGACCGCGCCCGAAGCGTGGTCACCGCCTGGTCTGATCTCATGCCACGCGTCGATCAAGAGGTCGTGTCGCTCCTCACCAGGGTTCGCGAAGTCGCGACGGTCGCCCTGGTCTCCAACGCGACCACACGATTGGAGTCGGATCTTGCCCGGCAAGGCTTGAACGACCTCGCCGATGCCGTGGTGAACACTTCCCGCATCGGTGTCGCGAAGCCAGATCCGCGTGTCTACCTCATCGCCGCCGAACGGGTCGGAGCCCCGGTCCACCGCTGCCTGTTCATCGACGACACCACCGCCAACGTCATCGCGGCCCGCGAGGTGGGGATGGCTGCCCTCCACTACCGCCAGATCGAAGATCTCCAGGATGCCCTGTCCACTCTCCTCTCCACAGCGACCCAACACCCGCAGGGGCTGTGACCGGTGGAGGCATTCCGACAGTTCCAATACCCGACTCCACCATTAAACCCTCGCCGAGACCCACGAACGCGAGTTCCTGCGCTAGCGGAAGATCACCGCTGATGCCCGCGAGCTGACAACCGACCCGCGCGACCTCTACGACATGCTGGAGCTGGACAAGCGCACCGACCGGATCCTGCCCAACGGCCTGTGTCTGCTGCCGCCCCGTCAGGTCTGCGCGAAGGGCAACGCCTGCCTGACCTGTGACAAGTTCGCCACCGACGCCACCTTCCTGCCCGAGCTCACCTCCCAGCGGCACCGCACCGACCAGCTCATCGAGGAACGGCAGCAAGCCTTCACGGCCCGGACCGGACAGCCGATGGGCGAGGACAACATCTGGCTCGCCGGACGCCGCCAGGAACAGGACGCCCTCGGCCGCATCATCCTCAAGCTCGAACAGACCCGTCTGGCCGACGGGCCGCTCCAGGCAGTCCGCGGAGCTGGCGTTGACGCCCGCACCGACGCAATCACCCGCGGCCAGGACGGGAGCTGACCAGCATGCGCGGCAACCCCGACAACCTCCGCCAGGCCGCCGCCCGAAAGAGCGCCGCCACCCAGGCCCGCGCCAAGAAGGGCCTGCGCGAGATGATCCGCCGTGGCCAACCCATCACCTTCCGAGGCCTCGCCCAGACCGCCGACGTCTCGCTCGACTTCCTCTACCGGTGCACCGAGATCCGCCAGCGCGTCGAGCATCTGAGGGCCCAGCAGCGAAGCCGCCCACCACGACCGACCATGCAGCCGCCTGACGACTCACCCAGCAGTGTCGTGCGGACCCTCACCGTCCAGCTCGCCGAGCTCAAGCAGGGGCACCGCGACGAGGTCCAGGCTCTGCGGCAGGCTCTCGAAGCCGCCCAGAGCGAGAACCTCGAACTGCGACGTCGCCTCGGCCCTCGGCACGCCGCCCGTTCCGAGACCTCCTGACGGCGATCCTTTGCGGAGGTCTGGCCTCAGTGGGGCGCCGCGACCGCAGTGCCCCAGGCCCGCTCGATCTCGGCGGCCGGAAATGGCGTCCGCTTGCTCTCGGTGAGCAGGCGGCGGCGGAATTCGCCCATGACGACGGTAGTGCGGGCGTGTCGGTCGATGATCGCGGCGATCTCGCGCGGGACGCCATCGGGCTGCTGGCCAGTGATCCACTCGCGCAGGAAGGCCTCGTGTTCCGTGCCGCCGCGCAGACCTTCGGGCAGGTGGTGGCGGAGCAGATGGCTCGCGGTGTGGGAGCGGTCGTAGGCGAGATGGTTCGACAGGAACTCCGTCTCGGCTGCTGACAGTTCGAAGCCGGAACTCAGGGCGAGTCCGAAGTCGGCGAAGTAGAGCAGTCGACCGTCGGTCAGGACATTGGCGAAGTGGGCGTCGAAGTGGACGAGTCCGTGCGAGCTCATGAAGGCGGTCCCGCGCGCCAGGGCCTCCTCTACCCATGGGTACGGGCAGCCCTCCCCGCCCTCCGGTGCGGCGGTCGGGTGGTCGTGCAGCCAGTCGGCGAGTGTCTGCGGGATGTGTTCCAAGAAGAGCACCAGGCTGGACGAGGACCGGCTGATGGCCTCCAGCCGCTCGCGCACGGCCGATGAGCCTTCCCAGTGCGTGACTGCCCCGTCGATGCCTCCGAAGTCGTCGGCGAACCCCTCGGGAGGGGAGTCGGGCAGGATGCGCCAGTGGTACATCAGCGGAAAGCCTTCGTACGCGTTCCCGAGGACCCAGTTGGTGGTCATCACGTGCACGGCCAGCTCGCGCCAGGCCCCGAACCCGGCCGAGCCCACCCCGTACTGGTAGAATATCGGCAGCCCGAAGAGGTTCGCCGTCGACCGCGCGTTCTCCGGCCGCAACTCGATGTCCGTCAAGGGCACCCGCTTGACGAAGACCCGCGTCCCGTCGATGTCCAGCTCGGCCGACCTGCCACCGATGCCGGACCCGAGCGGGGCGGCTGCGGTCACGACGTCGCTGAGCCGGCGGTCGCTCAGCAGGGACAGGCGCGTGGCTACGGTCCCATAAGTGGCAAGGCGTGCGGCATGCCGCGGGGCTGAGTGGCGCATCGACGGCTCCTCGGTGCCCCGAACCAGGGCGTCGGTGATCTCGCAAACGTGATCGACCCTATCCGCGAAGGCCCTCCCGGCGTGTCCCGCCCCGAGCGAGAACCTCCCACGCCACCCCGGCCCCTGACACACCGCCCGCCACGAGACCTCCTGACGCCGATCTCTTACGGACGCGACCGCAAGCGTTCTACCTGCGCGAACACCCGTCGTTCACCCGTTTGCCCCGGATACGACCTGGACGACCGAGTACTACGGCCTGGCCATCGCTCAGATGCGGGCCGAGGGCAGGGCGGTCGACGACGAGCTCCTTGCGCACATCTCTCCGGCCCACAGCGAGAACGTGAACTTCTTCGGCACGATCAATGTCGAGGTCGACAGCGAGCTCGCCAAGCTCGACCCGGCCGGTTACCGGCCGCTGCGGCCCCGCCGCCCGTACGAGGCCTGATGCCATTCCAGCGGTAACGGCCCGGTTCTCGTATAGCTGCCGTAGCCCCACAAGTAACGCTGAGTAACCATCGCTCGACGGCCCGCCTCATGGCAGCCCCGGGAGGCAGAACAGCCGACCGGGGCCAGCCCTGAGGACCGGTCACTTTCGCCAGAACAGGTGGTGCGTCACCCCGCTCGGGCTGGAAACGACCTCCAGGTGGAACCGGTCGAGCAGCTCATCGGGGGACTCCCAGAGCCGTACTCCGTACCCGAGCTTCACCGGCGAGACCGCCACGTGCAGGGTGTCGACGAGGTCGGCGTCGAGGAACTGCCGGATGGTGGTAGCCCCGCCGCCGAGTCGGACGTCCTTGCTCTGCGCCGCCTCCCGGGCCTGTTTGAGGACCGTGGCAGGGTCGCCGTCGACGAAGTGGAACGTGGTGTCGGAGAGCGTGAACGAAGGACGCTTGTGGTGGGTCATGACGAACACCGGGGTGCGGAACGGGGGCTCGTCACCCCACCAGCCGCGCCACTCGTGATCGTTCCAGGGCCCGCGCTGGGGCCCGAACTTGTTGCGGCCCATGATCTCGGCGCCGATGTTGCGGGCGTAGTCCCGCGTGAAGTAATCGTCGAGACCCCGGCTGCCCCCGGGATCGGTGCGCATGGGCCAGCTCGCCGTGGCGCCGGCCCAGGCGAACAGCCTCTCGGGCTCGACATGACCGAATGGCCTCTCGAGGGTCTGGTCCTCACCGGCACCGATTCCGTCACTTGAGACGTTGAAGTTCTGGACTCTCAGTAGCTGAGCCACGTGTTCCTCCTGCGATGGCGATAGCGGTGGTGAGACTTGGATCGTCACCGTGAGGTCGGAGCCGATCGACGGATCTTGACCCGGTCCGGCAGAATCATCTGATCTGCTGAACCCGCCGCCGGCATGTCAAGGGCGGTCGGCCCGCGACGACCACCCGATGACGGGGCCCGACCGGGCGCCACGACGGTGAGGAGTTGGACATGAAGTTCCTGCTGATCATGCACATCAACCCGGCCATCATGGAGGAACTGACCGAGGCCGAGCGCCAGGAGATCATGGACGGCCACGGCACATTCATGAAGACGATCCGCGAGTCCGGCGAGATGATCGGGACCGAGGCGCTGGCCGATCCGTCCCAGAGCTCGGTGGTCCGTGTCCGCGAGGGTGTGCCGGTCGTCACCGACGGTCCCTACCTGGAGGCCAAGGAGTTCCTGGGCGGCTATTACCTGGTCGACGTCGCAAGCAGGGACCGTGCGCTGGAGTTGGCCGCGATGATCCCGGACGCCCGGTTCAACGGCCTGGGCATCGAGGTCCGCCAGGTGATCTTCTCCGGCGGCCCGACCGCGTGAGCGCCGGCCGCGCCACCGTCGAGGACTTGCTGCGCGCGCTCGCGCCGCAAGTCCTCGGCGCGCTGGTGCGCCGGTACGGGCAGTTCGACCTGAGCGAGGACGCCGTGCAGGAGGCGCTGCTCGCCGCGGCGACACGCTGGCCGACCGAGGGCGTCCCAGACAACCCGCACGGCTGGCTGACCACGGTCGCCGGCCGCCGCCTGGTCGACCAGATTCGCAGCGAACAGGCCCGGCGCCGGCGCGAGGACGCGGTGGCCGCCCGGGAGCCGGATCGGACGTCGCCCGGCCCCGGCGAGGACACCCCGGCCAACCGGGACGACACGCTGACCCTGCTGTTCCTGTGCTGCCACCCGGCGCTGAGCCCGGCCTCGCAGGTCGCGCTGACGCTGCGCGCGGTCGGCGGCCTGACCACCGCAGAGATCGCCCGCGCCTACTTCGTGCCGGAACCGACCATGGCGGCCCGGATCAGCCGGGCCAAGCAGCGGATCAAGGCCACCGGCAGCGAGTTCACCATGCCGGTCGGGCAGGATCGGGCGGAGCGACTGCGGGTCGTGCTGCACGTGCTGTACGTGATCTTCAACGAGGGTTACATCGCCAGCTCCGGAGACCGGCTGCGGCGCGACGACCTGGCCGCCGAGGCGATCCGGCTGACCCGTCTGCTGCACCGGCTGCTGCCGGACGACGGCGCGGTGGCCGGCCTGCTGGCCCTGATGCTGCTCACCGACGCCCGCCGGGCCGCCCGCACCGGCCCGCACGGCGAGCTGATCCCGCTCGACGAGCAGGACCGCTCGCGCTGGGACCGCGGTCGCATCGCCGAGGGCGTCGCGCTGGTCACCGACGCGATGACCCGCTCGACACTCGGCCCCTACCAGTTGCAGGCCGCCATCGCCGCGCTGCACGACGAGGCGCCCAGCACCGGCGAGACCGACTGGCGTCAGATCAACACGCTGTACAAGATCCTGGAGCGGCTCTCGCCGAACCCGATGGCCAGCCTGAACCGGGCGGTGGCGGTCGCCATGATCGACGGACCGCGGGCCGGCCTGGCCCTGCTGGACGAGTTGGCCGCGGACGACCGGATCACCGACCACCACCGGCTGTACGCGGTCCGCGCACACCTGCTGGAGATGGCCGGCGACCATCCGGCGGCCCGCGAGTACTACCACCGCGCCGCCCGCGGCACCACCAGCCTGACCGAGTGCCGCTACCTGGAAACCCGCGCCGCCCGACTGGCGCCACGTCCCGCCTCCGGCTGACCCTTCCCGCGCCACCCCGGTCGGGGCTGCCACCGCGCCGCCCCGAGGGCTCCAACGTCCGGAAACGATCGTTCGTGAGACACAAAGATCGACATAACGTTTCCGCAGGTCGCGACTGTAACGCTTCCCGCGTACGCGCCTATGTAACGGGCAACCCCTTTCGCGATACGGTTCGATCATGAAAATCGGCGTTGCCCGTGTATCGACCCGCGACCAACACCCCGAAGCCCAGGAAGACGCGCTCCGCGCGGTCGGCTGCGAGAAGGTCCACCTGACTGGGCTGCCGTGAAGATTTCCGTCTCCGCAGGGCCAAGCGCCGGAGGCGAGCGGGTTGAGCGGGGTCTGAAAGAGCAGCAGCTCACTGTCCAATGCAAAAGCGATCTGCCCGGTGTCGAGCAGCAGGGTGCGGCTCATGACGTTTCGGGAGTCGTCGGTCGAGAAGTACTCCTGCTGCCCGAGGCTCGAGTCGATGGCCAGGAGCCTGCCGTCCCGCCAGAACACGGTGGTGCCTGCACTGTCCAGTGCGGGGTAGGAGGTGTAGTAGCCAGTCAGCGCAGGGCCATCCAGCAGGGCCCCTGTGTCGGTCAGTTCCCGGAACCTTGAGCGGGACGGGAGACGGTTTTCCAGCTCGGGACCTCGAACCGCTCCGGACGCATCGACCAGCATGGCTCCGTGGCTGTTCCAGCGCGCGACCTGAGCGCCGTCCCGGTCGTAGCGTGCGGTGCTGAACTCCCCGTAGCCCTGCGAGTCGATCAGGAACTCCGCTGGCCCGGCAATGGCTTTCCGGCCCGCTGGCAAGGGCTTCGTCCATGCGACGATCCCGCCGCCCGCCAGGTCCAGGAAGAAGGTGGCGCCGATCCCACTGCGTTGCTCCACGAAGCTGGCGGCCACTCTGTCCCCGGACACCAGCAGCGGCTCCCAGTGGTCGACGTCGACTTCCTGCGGAGTCCACGGCCGCTTGGGGCGCACCTCCCAGTCGGTCTGGACTCCCGCCTCAACCACACCTGCGTGAGAGAGCGCGCCGAGAGTGATCGGTGACGACCACAGGCACTGGCCGTCGCGGGCGTACCTGGCTACACGGGGCTCGCGGTACGGGGCGTCGCCGCGCTGGAAAGGGGGAGCGGCGGCCCAGGAGATGCAGAACCCGTCGTCCAGCACCACGAAGGCACCGATCTCTTCGCCGGCGTCGCAAGTAGGGGAAACGACGCTTCCGGTCTCACCGTCCGGGCCGATCTCCTCCAGCACCGGACCGCTGTCCCCAGGCCGGGCCAGCCACATCACCCCCTGCTGGGAGCCACGAGACCGCGGACGCCCGGTGCCTGGAAAGGTCCGCTGCCACAGCACGGCACCCGAGAGGTCTACCGCACTCAGAACCGTTTCGAGGATGTCGACCCCGTAACTCGTCACGTAGAGCGGGCCCGCAGGGTGGTGGGCTGCCAGGCTTCGCACCTGGCCGGGCATGGCTACACGCGTAGGAACGATCACGGATCCGAATCCTGCCGCATCGGGGAGGACCGTGTCGGGCCAACAATGGATCTGATGGGCCAGCTATCGCTCCTCGTCACACGCTTCCGGAGATGTTCTGAGGGTCCGTCACGCCCGAAATCCTCTCACAAACCATTCCCAGAACAGGGTCTCGTGGCCACTTGCGTGAGAACGAGTTCTGGGAACCGATCGGGCCTCCGGGGGCGCCCCCTGCACCCCTTCCCGATCTTCCTCCCGGAAAGGATCGTTTGCGGGAGTGGTCGAACGCGGTGGCGGCGACCCTCCATAGGCCGCCCATGTGCCCAGCGAGCTGTCGATCACTCCGCTTGACATGGCATCAGTCTCCTAGTTCTATAGTGCTAGGAAGCTAGATAAATGAGGTTACGGTGATCGAGTTTCACATCGAGGCCCGGTCCGGTGTCGCTCCTTACATGCAGTTGGTCCACCAGGTACGCCAGGCCCTGCGGCTGGGTTTGCTGTCGGAGGGGGATCGCCTGCCGAAGGTCAAGGACGTCGCGGCCAAGGTCGCGATCAACCCCAACACCGTGCTCAAGGCTTACCGGCAGCTGGAGAACGAGGGCCTGGTCTCCCCCAAGCCCGGGGTCGGCACGTTTGTCACCGGCACGCTCGGCGACATGCCGCGATCCGAGCACGAGCCGTTGCGTCAGGAGTTGCAGCGCTGGCTCGCCAGGGCCCGTGGCGCCGGACTGGACGAGGAGAGCATCGAGGCCCTGTTCCTCAACACCTTTCGCAGTTCCACCGAGGAGGAGAAATGACCGCGATCATCGAAGCAAGAGGGCTTGGCAAACGCTATGGCCGACGTCAGGCGCTGTCCGACTGCACGCTGAGTGTGCCAGCGGGGCGGGTCGTCGGGCTGGTCGGCCCGAACGGTGCGGGCAAGTCGACCCTGCTGCAGCTGGCCTGCGGCATGCTCACCCCGACCTCCGGCAGCATCGAAGTCCTCGGCGAACGCCCCGCGTCCAGCACCGCGCAGATGGCCCGGGTCGGCTTCGTCGCCCAGGACACGCCCACCTACGCCGCGCTGTCGATCGCAGACCATCTGTGCCTGGGCGCCAAGCTCAACCCCCGTTGGGACGCCGCTCTGGCCGAGCGCCGGATCCAGCAGCTGGGCCTCGACCCCGCGCAGCGGGCCGGCCGGCTCTCCGGCGGGCAGCGGGCTCAACTGGCGCTGACCCTTGCTGTGGCCAAGCGCCCGGACCTGTTGCTGCTCGACGAACCCGTCGCGGCGCTTGACCCCCTGGCCCGGCGCGGGTTCCTGCAGAGCCTGATGGAGTTCGTGGCCGAGACCGAGGCGACCGTCGTGCTCTCCTCGCACCTCGTCTCGGATCTGGAGCGGGTCTGCGACCACCTGATCGTCCTGGCCGCCTCCCGGGTCCAGGCGGTCGGCGAGATCGACGACCTGCTGGCCACCCACTTCCGGCTGACCACGGCCCGCCGCGAGGCCGACTCGCTGCCTGCGGGCATGCAGGTCGTCCAGGCCGACCACACCGACCGGCAGAGCACCTTCGTCGTGCGCGCCGACGCGACCGTCGACGATCCGTCCTGGGTGATGGAGCCGCTCGCCTTGGAGGACCTCGTCCTGTCCTACATGACCCGGGCCGGCGCCGCCGGCGCCGACCACCGACCCGTGCTGGAGACGCAGCGATGACCTGGCTGACCTGGCGCCAATTCCGTACCCAGTTGCTGGTGGCCTTGGCCGCCCTGTCCGCTGTCACGGCATACCTGCTGATCAGCGGCTTCCAACTGCACAACGCCTACAACAGCGCCCTGGCCGGCTGCCCGAACGGCGGCTGCTCGCCGGTGTCCCAGCTGACCACCCAGTACCGCTTCCCGTACTACCTCGGCACCGGCCTGGTACTCCTGGTACCGGGCCTGATCGGGGCCTTCTGGGGCGCGCCGCTGATCGCCCGCGAGCTGGAGACGGGCACGCACCGGCTGATCTGGAACCAGAGCATCACCCGCACCCGCTGGCTCGCGGTCAAGCTCGTGTTCATCGGCCTGGCCGCCGCGGTCACCACCGGACTGCTCAGCCTGCTGGTGTCCTGGTTCGCGAGCCCGCTCGACCGGATCAACAACAACCGCTTTACCCCGCTGCTCTTTAGCGCCCGAGGCGTCGTCCCGCTCAGCTACGCCGCTTTCGCGGTGGCCCTCGGAACGTGTGTCGGCCTGCTGATCCGGCGCAGCGTGCCCGCGATGGCGGCCACGCTGGCGGTCTTCGCCGCCGTCCAGATCCTTGTGCCGCTGGCGGTTCGGCCGCACCTGGAGTCGCCCGTCCGCGGGGACGTGGCGCTCACCTCCGAGGCGATGAAGTCCGCGTCGCTCATCGGGTTCACGGACCGAACACCTGCTGCCCCGTTCGTGGCGGATCTGAACGTACCAGGCGCCTGGGTCCTTTCCGGGGCCGAACCGGTCAGGACCTCGTCCGGTCAAGCGCTCACCATGGCGACCCAGCCCTGTGCGACGGTCTCGGACGCGGCCGCTCACGACGCCTGCCTTGCCAACGCCGACCTGCACGCTACGGTCTCCTACCAGCCCGCCGACCGTTACTGGGCTTTCCAGTGGTCCGAGACAGCGATCTTCCTTGCGCTCACTGCCGGCCTGGTTGGCTTCAGCGCCTGGTGGCTGCGCGGCAGGCTCGCCTGACCCGGGTGGGGCAGTGACACGAGCAGAACACCGCGTGGGGCGGCCGAAGCCATCGCAACTGGCTTCGGCCGCCCCACCACCATACGAGCCCGCATCGACCCGAATCGACGGCATTCGACCGCCGTGTCACCCCACGCCCATCCTCCTGGCTGAACTTGGCCGCCCCCTCAGGTGCGACAAGGACCTGCAGCGGCAGGGGGAAGAACGATCAACACGGAATCCGTGCCTGATCCAGCTCAGGAAACCGGTGCCGCCTCACGCTGATCCTGGTGGTCGAGTTTGGCGAAGTCGACGTCCAGGTGTGGCTCGTAGGCCTCCGGCGGCACGTCGAGCTCATGGGTGGAGTACTCGCCGAGCCGCATGATCTTCTCGGTCAGGTAAGGCGAGACCTCCGCCAGGTCCTCCGGGTCGACTTTCCAACCCTCGGCCTGCAGCTCGCGCACCGCCTCGGCGATGTCGAGGGTGGTGTGGAAGATCAGGCAGTTGGTGAGCAGGGCGTTGAACTTCACCGCCTTCTCCTGCTCGACGGGGTCGTTTTCGCTGATGACGCCCCGATTACCGAAGCGCACCCACTCGGAGAACCCGTTGTACGCCTCGACCTTGTTGGTCGCGGCCGTCACCCGCCGACGCATCTGAGGGTCCGTCAGGTACCGCAGCAGCTGGATCGTGCGGATTACCCGTCCGACCTCGCGGAACGCCGCGTAGTGGGCGTTCTTGCGCGAGCCGGAGCGTAGGCGCCGCAGCAGGAGGACGGAGGAGACCTTGCCGCCCCGCACCGACAGGGCCACCCGCATGAGGTCCTTGAAGTGCTGCTCGATGAGGTCCCAGTCGATGACGTTGCGGCCGGCCTCGCCGAACAGGGATTCGATGTGCACGTAGGAGGTCTGCTTGGTCGGGCGGAAGAACACCAGATCCTTCCAGTTCCTGATCCTCGGCATCAGCTCAAACCCTAACAAATGGGCCAAACTGAACACCGGGTAGCTCTGGCCCTGCGTATCTGCGTGGATCGTGGTCGGCTGGATCTCCGACTCGTTCTTCAGCAGCCCCTCGATGATGTAGACCGCCTCCCAGACCCCGCAGGGGATGAAGTGGGTGAACAGCGCGATGTAGGTGTCGGCGATGTGGTGGTAGGCGATGCCGCCGGGCCGGCCGTAGCGCACCGAGGTCTCGGCGACCAGGTTGTTCAGGTAGGTGTCCATGTGGGTGCCGTCGGCAGCCACCGCCGTTCCATCGCCCCAGGCCCGTGACATGTCGAGCTGGGCGTGAGCGTTGACCACGTCGGTGATCGCCTGGTTGAGCTTGGCGATGGAGAAGTGTCGGTTGGCCGTGGCGGACAGCTCGTGCCCGCTGACCCCGTTGATGTGCCGGGCCGCCTCGTAGGGGCCCATGTTGATGCCGTTGACGAAGGTCGTGATGACGTACCGGCCGAAGGCGTCCTTGAGCTTGGGGTCGTGCCCGGAGGCCGGCCCGAAGCGCCGCCACCACTCGATCCAGTACGCGGTACGGGCCAGCACCCCCAGCAGCGACCGCTCGGGCAACCGGGCCTTGATCGTCTGCTCCAGCTTCACCGCACTCGGACGCCGCTCATCCGCCCGGTACCTCTCCAGCGTCGGCACCCCGGTCTTCGGGTCGATGACCAGGCCCTCGTTCTCCGGGTAGCCGGAATCGGCGGCGGCCGCGGCCGCCGTGAGCCGCTCGCGGAGTTGGGCGACGAAGGCCGCCGCGTCGAACGGCCGCTCGTCGCCGGGTTCCCGGAAGCCGACCTCCACCAGGTACTCCGGCAGCGCGGCCTCCACTTGCGGCCACTCCAGCAGCTGCTGGCTCCAGTCGGCGTACTCCTCCGAGCCGGTGACCGCGACGTCGCCGCACCGCAGCTCCTCGGCGAGGTTGAAGAACACCATCGCCTCGAAGTGCCGGCGCACGTACGAGGTGGGCCGGGTCCGGTCTCGGACGATCTTCTGCCAGTTCTGGGTGGCGAAGCGGATGTCCACCACCCCGGTGTCCTTGCCCTCGTCGTCCTGGCCCCGCATGGGTATGTAGTCGCGTGAACTGCGGAACCTCAGCAGGTGCCGGAAGGCGTCCAGCACCCGGCTGTCCTCGCTGGTGGCCACCAGGTCCAGGCTCTCCAGCAGGTTCAGCATCACCGCCCGGTCAGATGCCCGTGCAGCAGCACCTCCCAGTTGTCGCCGTGGTGGGCGGAGACCTTCTCGATCTGCTCGTACTGGGCGCCGAATCCGCCGAAGCCGTCCACCGCCGACGTCACGCTGAACAGGCCGTTGGACTGCACCATCAGCCCCTCGGCCAGCTTGAGGAACGCCGCCGCGACCCGGCGCTTGAGGCGCCGGTTCACCTCCGATGCCCCCGACTCCTCGTCCAGGCCCTCCAGCGCGTCCAGGGTCTCCTTGGTCAGCGCGCCGGCCTTCGCCCGCGCCGTCTGAGCGGGCCCGTCGGTGTCGACCTGCCGCAACAGGGTCCGGTAGTTGGCGACCAGGCCCTCCACGATCGCCTGCTGCTGACTGCGGATCTCCTCCAGCTCGGTGCGCGCCCGCTTCGACTTGATGGCCACCCGCTTGGTGAACATCGTCGTCAGGTCGTCGCGCACCCGCATCCGGGCCTTGTGGACCAGGCACGCGATCAGCGTGATCCGCTTGGTCTCCGCATAGTCCTGGAGCACGCCCGCGTCCGCCGCCTCGGCCTCACCGGCGAAGTCCGCGATCTTCGCCGCCGCCAGGCCCTCCAGCCACGCCTCGGTGTCGCCCAGCCCATCCACCCACTTCCGGTGCTCGGCGAGCTTCTTCATGTTCGACCAGGTCGCCCGCTGAGCGGACTGCTTCAGCTCGTTGAACACCATCTTGCGGTCCAGCCCCAGCACCGTCACCAGCCGCAGCAGCCCAGCGCGGTCATCTGGCCCGATCCTCCCGGCGACCCGGGCGAAGATGTCGCCGTTCACCTCGGAACGGATGCTCATCGCCATCCGGTCCAGCGTGGAGAACGCCGGAAGCTCCAGGCCAGCCCGCACCAGCTGCTCCAGGGCCACGTTGATCAGGTCCGCCGGGTTGTTCTTCGACGCGGCCTCCGCCCGGATCGCCTCCTCGGCCACCGTGCGGGCCCGCCCGGCGTCGTACATCACCCCGACCCGCTGGCGCACCAGAGACCGGTGGTTCTTCGCGGTCCTCTCCGCGCCGTAGCCGGCCACCACATCATCCGGCAGCTCCACGGCCCGCCGTACGAAGTCGACCACCAGCTCCGGGACCTCCTCCCACCGCGGGAAGCACCCCATCCGCTGATAGGACTTCAGCAGGACCAGCAGCGCGAGCTGGTGCTCGTCGGAGTCCGTCCGGGCCACCGCCCACTCCACCTCCTCCCGGCCCGGCGAGAAGAACAGATGCAGTTCACGCGCGGTGATCAGCCGCTTGAACCGCGGGTATGCGGTCCGCTCGATCGACGTCATCCCGAAGCCCTACGACCCGATGCCAGATACGAGCGATGCCCGCCCGCGCGGGCATGTTCACACTTCCGGCTCGGGGCGAAGATCAAAACCGCCGTACCCAGGACGAGCAACACAGGGCAGTGGTAGATGAGCGCAGGCCGGGGGCGAGGAAGCCGGTCAGAAGTCCAAGATCACGTCATGGCCCCTTTTGCAGGCATCTTGGCTAGACCCCGGTATGGCCCACAACATCCCGTCCTGGACTCTCGCCTCCGGGCTGGTGGCGCTCGGCATGGACTGGAAGCAGGCCGTCCTCACCATCGCCCTGGGCAACCTGATCGTGCTGGTGCCCATGCTGCTGACCGGGCATGCGGGCACGAAGTACGGCATCCCGTTTCCGGTCTTCGCCCGGGCGGCGTTCGGGCTGCGGGGCGCCAACCTGCCGGCGCTGATCCGGGCCGCGGTGGCGTGTGCCTGGTTCGGGATCCAGACCTGGATCGGCGGCGAGGGCATCTTCCTGCTCGCCGGGAAGCTGCTCGGCTCGGGATGGCGGGACGCGAGCCATATCGCCGGGCAGCCGTGGACGCAGTGGTTGGCGTTCGGGGTCTTCTGGGTGGTCGAGATGGCGGTGATCGCGCGGGGGATGGAGACGCTGCGGCGGTTCGAGAACTGGGCGGCGCCGTTCGTGATCGTGGGTGCGCTGGCGCTGCTGGTGTGGATCGCGGTGAAGGCGGGCGGGTTCGGTCCGCTGCTGTCGCAGCCGTCCAAGTTGGGCTGGGGGAGCGGCTTCTGGAAGGTGTTCTTCCCGTCCTTGATGGGCATGATCGGGTTCTGGTCCACCCTGTCGCTCAACATCCCGGACTTCACCCGGTTCGGCGGCAGCCAGCGGGCCCAGATCCGGGGCCAGGCCCTCGGGTTGCCGACCACGATGACGCTGTTCGCGCTGCTCTCGGTGCTGGTCACCTCCGGCTCGCAGGCCGTCTACGGCACCCCGATCTGGGACCCGATCGCCCTCGCCGCGAAGATGGACAGCGTCGCCGGCACCCTCTTCGCCCTCCTCGTCGTCCTGGTCGCCACCCTGTCGGTGAACATCGCGGCGAACGTCGTCAGCCCGGCGTACGACCTGTCCCACCTACTGCCACGGTTCGTCAACTTCCGTACCGGCGCGCTGATCACGGGTGTGATCGGGATCGCCATCATGCCGTGGAAGCTGATCGCCAACCCACACGTGTACATCTTTACCTGGCTCGGCGTCGTCGGCGGTCTGCTCGGCACCGTCGCGGGCATCCTGATCGCCGACTACTGGCTGATCCGCCGCACCGAGCTGGCCCTCGACGAGCTCTACCGCCGCACCGGCCGGTACTGGTACAGCGCCGGCTGGAACCCGCGCGCCGTCATCGCGTTTCTGGTCGGCGGCGTCCTCGCCATCGGCGGCTCCTACTCCACCGTGGACGCCACGGGCGCCAGGCAAGGCCCGTTCCCCACCGACGGTCTGATCCCCCTTCTCAAACCCCTCGCCGACTACGGCTGGGCCGTCGGCTTCGCCTCCGCCCTCCTCCTCTACACCCTCCTCAGCCTCAGCACCCGTACCAGGGCCTGAGGGGTCTCGCTTCACCCAACGGAGGTATCGATGAGTCAGATCGACGACGGTCCCGAGCATCTCGCGGGCGATCCGGCTGCCCCCGACAGGTACAGCACCGGGGTTCTCAGCCATGAGCGGCCGACTGAGTTGAAGCGCCTGCAAGCGCTGGAACGCATGGCCGATGCCTGGTCGCAGCGGGTCTTTGCGGAGCGGGGGCTTCGTAAGGACTGGCGATGCCTGGAGTTGGGAGCCGGCGCGGGAAGCATCGCGCGCTGGCTGTCCGCACAGTGCCCCGACGGCAAGGTGGTGGCCCTCGACATCGATGTGCGTTTTCTGGACGCCGGATGGGCTCAGAACCTCGACGTCGTGCAGGGCGATCTACGTGATGTCGAGTTCCCACCCGCTTCCTTCGATCTCATCCATGCCCGCGCGCTGATGATGCATCTGTCAAACCCCGAGGCGGTCATCGCGAAGGCCGCGCGATGGCTGGCTCCGGGCGGTTGGCTGGTCCTGGAGGATCCCGTCAACTTTGCCACGGACTCCTCTCCGCACTCGGCCTGGCGGCGCATCATGAGCGCTCTGGAGGACGCCCTGTCCGCCCAGGGAAGCGATCTGACCTGGGCTCGCCGCCGGCAACCGACGATCATGGGGGAGGCCGGGCTGATCGAGCTCGGCCTCACCTTGCAGCCGATGATCGTGGGCGACGGTGGAGCTGTCGATGCCTTCATGCGGCTCTTCTTCGATCAGGTCGGTCCCAGCCTGATCGACCAGAAAAGGGTCACCTCCGACCAACTGGCAGAGGGCTTGGCGCTGTTGGATGATCCTCAGTTCCTGGACATCGCCCATAGCTTGCTCATCGCCTGGGGACGTCGACCCTGAGAGTGCGGCCGCGAGCCGGGAAGTCGGTGCAATCGCCCTGCGGGACGTCCTTGACGAACACGACGCCGTCGGTGTCCGCCAGGTGGGCCGGGTCAAGCGGCGCGTAGCCGAACCAGGGGGATACGCGGGGCGCGGGCCGTGTGTCACCGAGGGCAGTGGCCAGCTGCGGGGCGTCGATGACGCAGCGGTCCTCCGGGAGCGCGTACAGGAGTCCTTCGACGGTGTCCGGCGGCGGTGTGTCCACTCCCCGGTGCCGGATCGTGCCGAGGGCCGTGGCCACGAAGGCGTACTCCTCGCCGAGCTGGGCGCTCACCAGCGCACCGGCGCTCCACCACTCCACCGGCCCCTCCCACAGCTGCATCGTGCTCTTCTCCCGCTGGAGATGGGAGTTGTGGGCGTGGATGAGTGCCGGGCCCCGAGCGGCGACGGCGAGGAGGTTGTGGGCCATCGTCAAATCCCGCAGCGCGCACAGCCGGGTCATGCGGGCCGGTGAGGTGTCGGCCATCCAGTGGTGATAGCGCAGCAGGCCGGTCGCGGTGCGCCCGTACAGGCACGCCCGGTCCCAGTCGTCCCGCAAGGTCGCCGTGAGCAGGTGCGGCGTCTGCTGGTCGAGTAGTGCCGCCAGATCGTCGGCGAGGAGCCGCAGTTGGCCGGCCTCGGCCGACTGCCCCGTGGACTGGGACGGGTCCATCATCGCGGCGGGATCGGTCCACCGGTCGTCGGCGCCGAGCAGGCGGTCGAGTGTGTCTGCAGTACAGGGGAGCAGGTCCGCGTCTACGTGGGCTGCGAGGTAGCGGTGGAGTGCGGTGAGGGCCTGTCGGGGGCTCGCGGCGTGGGTGATCTCCAGCGGGCCGTCGAAGCCGGCGAAGCGGAGCCGCTCGGACGCGGGCCGGCCGTCGTTGTCGGCGCGGACGTTGTAGGCGCGCATCCAGCGCACGAGCTCGCGGTTGGCTGCGGAGGTGCCCCAGCCGTGGCTGATGCCCTGCTCCATGACGTTGTCGAGGGTGCCCGTGCCGGAGGTGACGTAGTCGTCGACGACCAGGCCCATCATGCAGTCGCTCTCGATCGTGATCGTCCGGTAGCCCTCCTGCTCGACAAGCTGCCGGAAGAGCTCGTTGCGCAGGTCGAGCAGAGTGTCCTCGCCGTGGGTGGGCTCGCCCAGGGCGAGCAGCCGGGGCCGGGTCGGGAGCAGCCTCATGACGGCGGCGGCCTCGACGGGCTGGGCGGCGTCCTTGATGTCAGTAGCCATGACATCAACGCTATCGCTGAACCTCCGATTGAAACTTTCCCGCGATATCGTCGGCCGCATGGGGAGAAACCTTCAAAGCGGTGATTGGCTCAGGCCGATTGATCTGGCGCGCGGGCACGGTCTGTCCACGCAGGCGATCAGGAACTACGAGGAGGCCGGCATCCTTCCGCCCGCCGGTCGCACACCCCACGGCTACCGCACCTACACCCCGCTGCACGCGCGGGCCCTGCGCGCCTTTCTGGCCCTGGTGCCCGGCCACGGCCACCAGACGGCGACGTCGATCATGCGGGCCGTGAACCAGGGCACGGTCGATGAGGCGTTCCACCTCATCGACGAGAGCCACGCCCAGCTCCTCGACGACCGGCGGACCCTCCAGGCCGTGGAGAGCGCCCTCCGCGACCTGGAGCCCACCACGGCGCCCGAGCCCGGTGCGGGGTCCGAGCCGGCCGCAGTCTCCGGGCCCGGCGGCACGTTCATCGGGCCGCTGGCAGGGAGGCTCGGAATCCGGCCCGCGACGCTGCGCAAATGGGAGCGCGCCGGGCTGGTGCGCCCGCGCCGCGACCTGCGGACCGGGTACCGCGTCTACGACGAGGCTGACGTACGGGACGCCCGGTTGGCCCACCAGCTCAGGCGGGGCGGCTACCTGCTGGAGCAGATCGCCCCGCTGATCGCCCAGGTGCGAGCGGCCGGCGGGCTGGAGCCGCTGGCGGCCGCGCTGCGCGACTGGCACGGTCGGCTGTCCGCCCGCGGGCGGGCGATGCTGACCGGGGCCGCAGAACTGGAGGCGTACCTCCGCGAGCGCGGATGAGACTTCGGTCGTCAGCCGAAGAGAAGAAGGGCCACCGACGGTTCCATCGCGGCTGACTTATTCGAACCGGCCCAGCGGCGCGATTCATGCGGTTGCCGGCTGCGGGCTCGCCAACTGCGCGAACGTCCGCCGACCATCGCGAACAGTCACACGTTGATCATCCCGAGGCCGTCGATCGCTGCCGGGGACAGCGTCGTATCGTCCAAGCCGGACAGAGGCATCCATGCGGCAGCGTGGGTGGCCCCGTCGACCTCGGTGACCATGAGTGAGCCGGGCTTGAGAGCGACGACGTAGAAGAGCCCCACCAGGTGCCAGCTCACCCCGAATCGGCGGGCCGTGTACGTTCGTGCGTCGACCAGACGGGCGCCAAGGAGGTCCAAGCCGGTCTCCTCGTGCAGCTCACGCGCCAGCGCCTCCACTGGCTGCTCGCCCGGATCGATTCCCCCTCCGGGTAGATGCCATAGCCCAGGTGCGAAAATCGGTGAGGCTTCCGAGAGTTGGGTCAACAGCACTTGGTCCTGTGTGGTGGCAATCGCGTACGCCGAGACGCGCGAGCGCACGTTCTCCCTCAATGAAGCTTCGCCATCCTCGAACGTGCTGGTCAGAGGGGCTGGCGTGACGGTTCTCCGGGGTGCTCGTGCTGATCGTGGGCAGGAGTCTGCGGTCT
>NZ_JARXZC010000064.1 GCF_029894335.1 Kitasatospora sp. MAP5-34
GGTCCTGCGCCTGCAACATGGTGCCCATCGCACCATCGGCGACCACAACCCGGGTCGCAAGGGCTTCCCGCAGGGCGTTCGCACGGCCCTGCCGGGCAGCTGCTGCCTGGGCGGATGCTGCTTGGGTGGACGAGGGGACGGCGGTGGCCATGGGGCTACTCCCTGGGTGCGACGGCTGTCGGCTATACGGCCCCTCCATGCGGGGCGCACGTCGTCAGCGTATCCGTACCCACCGCCACTCTCCGAGCCCGTTCCGTATCCTGGGCGTTTCTGGCTCAGGGGGAGTGGTCCGGCATGCGGACGGTCAAGGCACGGCTGCGCGCGGCGCTCGCGCTCCGGCGGCGTCGGTCGAGGTGGCAGCGGGTGGGACTGGCCGCCCTGACGGGGCTGGTGACGGTGCTCCTTCCGGTCGGCGGGGCGGCCGTGGCCCTGCGGATGGAGTACGCGGGCGAGCCGTCGGCCGAGGCCCGCACCCGAGGCCGGGACGCCGTCTGGCTCGGCCACGCCTGGGTCGACGGACACAAGGGGGAGGCCGACCTCACCACGTTGACCCGGCTGCTGGCCGGGACCGGCGTCCGCGACCTCTACGTACGCACCGGCCCGCTGGAGCACGACGTCGCCCAGCAGACCGCCCTGGCCCTCGAGGCCACCCCGCCCGGCGTCGACCTGCTGCTGGGCCTGCCCGCCTACTGGGACGACACCTTCGGGCACCGGGGCTCCGCCGAGACCGTGGCGGCGGCGGTACGCGGCGCCCGGCTCTCCCTCGGCCGCCACGCCCCGGGACGGCAGACCTTCGGGCTCGCCCTGTACGCCGACTTCTCCGCCACCCTGGCGGACTGGGCCGCCTTCCGGGACGGCTGGAGCGGCTGAACGGCTCCGCGCCGGGCCGTTCGGCTCCGACGGACCGGCAGATCGGGATCTGCCGGTCCGTCAGCACGGCCGCACCCCTGTCCGGTCGCATCAACCCCTTTCCGGCCAGGGCATCAAAACCCGTAGGCTGGGCAGGTAGGGACCATGGGACAGGCAGTTCCATGCGGACAACGTTCAGAGGTTCAGCAGTCGGCGACGGGCCGCAGGTCCCCGCACTCGCAACGCGGGGCTCGGCCGCTGACCGACCGGAGGGAGACGCTGGGTGATCGAGCTGGAGGATGTTCCCGAGTTGATCGACCCGGTGATGGTCTGCGCGTTCGAGGGTTGGAACGACGCGGGCGACGCCGCCTCGGCGGCGGTGGGCCACCTGGACGACACCTGGGGCGGCAAGGTGTTCGCCGCGCTGGACGCCGAGGACTACTACGACTTCCAGGTCAACCGCCCCACCGTCTGGCTCGACGGCGGGGTGCGCCGGATCACCTGGCCGACGACCAGGCTGTCGGTGGTCCGGGTGACGGAGCCGAAGACCCGGGACCTGATCCTCGTCCGTGGGATCGAGCCCAGCATGCGCTGGCGCTCGTACTGCAACGAGCTGCTCGGCTTCGCCCACGAGTTGGGCGCGGAGCTGGTCGTCATCCTCGGCGCGCTGCTCGGGGACACCCCGCACAGCCGGCCCGTCCCGGTCAGCGGGGTCACCTCGGACGCCGCGCTGGCCCGGACGCTGGACCTGGAGGAGAGCCGGTACGAGGGGCCCACCGGCATCGTCGGCGTGCTGCAGGAGGCCTGCGCCCACGCCGGGGTGCCGGCCGTGACGCTCTGGGCCGCCGTGCCGCACTACGTCGCCCAGCCGCCCAACCCGAAGGCGACACTCGCGCTGCTCAACAAGCTCGAGGACCTGCTCGACCTGCGGATCCCGCCGGGCGACCTCACCGAGGACTCCCGCGCCTGGCAGCTCGGGGTGGACCAGCTCGCGGCCGAGGACAGCGAGGTCGCCGAGTACGTCCAGCAGCTGGAGGAGGCCCAGGACACGGCGGAGCTGCCGGAGGCCTCCGGCGACGCGATCGCCCGGGAGTTCGAACGCTACCTGCGCCGCCGGGACAACCTCGGCCCGACCGGCGAGAAGCCGGTCGCCGGGCACGCCACGGCGGAACGTCCGTCCGACCCGGAGGCCAAGGACGGCAAGGACGGCAAGGACACCAAGGAAGACGGGGACGAGCCGGACAACAAGGACGGCACGGACGGCACGGACGCCGAAGAGGACGAGTAGCCCTGGACGGTGAAGGGGCGTCAGGGATTTCTCCCTGACGCCCCTTCGCTCTCTCGCGGGCTGCTGTCCGAACTGTTGTTACAGCGCGACGCCGAGCAGCGCGTCGACCGTGCGGGAGACCAGGCCCGGCGCGCCTATGTCCGAGCCACCGGTCTCGGCCTGCCGGGCCGCCCAGCGGTCCACGGCGGCGAGCGCGGTGGGCGTGTCCAGGTCCTCGGCCACGGCGGCGCGGACCTCGGCGAGGAGCTCCTCGGCCGACGGACCGTCGGGGCGGGAAACCGCCGCACGCCAGCGTGCCAGGCGCTCGACGGCACGGTCCAGGTCGTCCTTGGTCCACTCCCAGTCGCTGCGGTAGTGGTGCGCGAGCAGCGCGAGCCGGATCGCCGCCGGGTCGACGCCCTCACGGCGCAGCGCGGAGACGAACACCAGGTTGCCCCGGGACTTCGACATCTTGTGCCCGTCCAGCGCGACCATCCCGGCGTGCACGTACGTGTGCGCGAACGGGTGCTCGCCACTGGCGACCTGGGCGTGCGAGGCGCCCATCTCGTGGTGCGGGAAGGAGAGGTCGCTGCCGCCGCCCTGGATGTCGAAGGACATCCCGAGGTACTGCAGCGCGATGGCCACGCACTCGATGTGCCAGCCGGGCCGGCCGTGGCCGAGCTCGGTGTCCCAAGCGGGCTCACCGGGCCGGGCCGCGAGCCAGAGCAGGGCGTCCAGCGGGTGCTTCTTGCCCGGTCGGTCCGGGTCGCCGCCGCGTTCGGCGAAGATCGGCGCCATCGCCTCCCGGCTGAGCCCGGAGACCTGGCCGAAGCGCGGGTCCGAGTCGACGGAGAAGTAGATGTCACCGTCCAGCTCGTACGCGGCGCCGCTCGCCAGCAGCTTCTTCACCAGTGGCACGATCCACGGGATCGACTCGACCGCGCCGATGTAGTGGGCCGGGGGCAGCATCCGCAGGGCGGTCATGTCCTCGCGGAAGAGCGCGGTCTCGCGCTCGGCGAGGGCCGTCCAGTCCTGTCCGGTGGCGACGGCCCGCTCCAGCAGCGGGTCGTCCACGTCGGTCACGTTCTGGACGTACAGGACGTCGTGACCGGCGTCCTTCCACACCCGCTGCACCAGGTCGAAGGTGTTGTAGGTGGCGGCGTGACCCAGGTGGGTGGCGTCGTAGGGGGTGATGCCGCAGACGTAGAGCCGGGCGGGGCCGTCCTGCGGCACCACCTCCCGGACAGCGCCCGTGGCGGTGTCGTGGATACGAAGGGGGAGCCCCTGACCAGGCAGGGCGGGAACCTCGGAGGCGGGCCAGGCATGCATGAAAACGACTCTAACCTTGCGATCATTTGAAAGCCTAACCAGTGAGCAAGATCGGCTGGAATCAGTTTTCGACCGAGTCACGTTCTGTCCTGATCAGGTTGGACCGCACGCGGCCGGTCCAAGGCCACTCGGACCAGGTCAGACCGGCGGCCAGGGAATCGACGGCCAGTCAGCCGAAGGCGCGGGGTGGCGCCCGGTCAGGCGCAGCGCGCCGACCCGCTCCCGGGTCGCCCGCAGCTCCGCCGCCGTGAGGTGGGGGGCCAGCCGGGCGCCGAGGTCGCCGTCGAGCGCCTCCGCGAGGCGGACCAGCACGTCCTGGGCCTCCGCCGTGACCGGCTGGTCCGCCCAACCCCACAGCAGGGTCCGGAGCTTGCCCTGGACGTTGAAGGTGACGCCGTGGTCGATGCCGTAGAGGCGGCCGTCGGCGGCCGGGATCCAGTGGCCGCCCTTGCGGTCGGCGTTGTTCAGCACGGCGTCCAGTACCGCGAGCCGGCGCAGCCGGTCGTCGTCCCGGTGCACCAGCAGGGCCGTCCGGCCCGCCCCGACGTCGGCCCGGACGATCGGCAGCCAGCCCGGCTCGGCGCCGGCCGGGTCCTGGAGGTCGAGCAGTTCGGGGGCGTCGGCGTCGGGCTCCACCCAGAGCTGGACCATGCCGGGGCCGTGCGGCCCCTCCCGGAGCAGGGTGGGCGGGACGAGGGCCCAGCCGGTGGCCGCCGACACCTCGTACGCGGCGACCTCGCGTCCGGCGAGGGTGCCGTCGGGGAAGTCCCAGAGCGGGCGCTCGCCGGCGACCGGCTTGTACACGCAAGGGGCGGTCACGCCGTCGAGGGTCGCGGTGCAGTAGAGGACGGCGTTGGAGGCGTCCGTCACCCGCCCGTGGACGGTCAGCTCACCCCGGCCCAGCAGCTCCAGCGCGGTCTCCGCGTCGGCGGCGAGGGCGGCGCTGGTCGTGGGGTCGGCCAGCGGGACGGCTTCGGCGTTCAGCGTCGGTAACCGTTCGCGCGCGGGCAGAGGTGGCCCTCGGGGTCCAGCGGGAGGTTGCAGAACGGGCAGGGTCTGCGACCGGCCGCGACCAGGTCGAGCGCGCGCTTGGCGAACACCCGGGCCATCGCGCCGGAGAGCCGGACCCGCAGCATGTCGGGGCCGTTCTCGTCGTCCTCGAAGACGTCCTCGGCCTCCTCCGCGTCCTCCTCGCCCTCGACCACGGCCTGCGCCTCGACCACCAGGCACTCGTCCACGCTGTCCCAGGCCAGGGCCATCGTGCCGACCCGGAACTCCTGCTCCAGCGGCAGGTCCAGCGGCGCGCTGTCGACCAGCTCGACGGGAGCGACGGCCGGGATCGACGTCGACCCACCGCTGCGCCGCAGCGCCTCGTCGAGTACCTGCTCGACCCGCTCGGCCAGCGCGGCGACCTGGGCCTTCTCCAGCAGCACGCTGGTGATCCGTCCCCGGGCACTGGCCTGGAGGAAGAACGCCCGCGCGCCGGGTTGACCGACCGTACCGGCCACGAACCGCTCGGGCTGGTCGTAGAAATGGACCTGACGGGGCACGCTCTCGCTCCGGGTTCTGATCGATCGTGGGCTCTCTTGCCACCCTACGGCCTGGGCGGCGGGCCGGGGACGTCAGGTGGGGACTCCGTCAACAGGCACGCAGTCGATCAGCCACCGACAGGGGCGCGGGGAACTTGCCCGGCCTGCTCAGCTCGCGCCGGTGTCCCCGCCGACCACCGCGTCACCGCTCGCGGCGGGTGCGTCGGGCCGGGGTGCCAGCGAGGCGAGGCTGCCGGTGTCGCCGACCCGCAGGACGAACGGGCGCAGCGGGGTGTAGCGGATCGCACTGACGGAGCAGGGCTCCACGGAGATCCGCTGGAAGTGGTCGAGGTGCAGCCCGAGGGCGTCCGCGATCACGGCCTTGATGACGTCCCCGTGCGAGCAGGCGATCCAGACGGCGTCCGGCCCGTGCTCGACGGCGATCTTCTCGTTCCACTCCCGGACGGCGGTGACCGTCCGGTGGCTCAGCTCGCGCAGCGACTCCCCGCCGGGGAAGGCGGCGCCTGCGGCGTGGTCCTGCACGGTCCGCCAGAGCGGCTCGCTCGCCAGCTCGGAGAGCGGACGGCCGGTCCACTCCCCGTAGTGGCACTCCCCGAGCCGCTCGTCGAGCGCCGCCGGGTCGAGCTCCGGCCGGGCGTCGAGCAGCGGCTGCAGGGTCTGCCGGCAGCGCTCCAACGGGCTGCTGACCACGTGCGCGATCGGAATACCGGCCAACCGCCCGGCGAGACCCTCGGCCTGGGCCCGCCCGGTGTCGTCGAGATCCACCCCCGGGGTCCAACCGGCCAGGATTCCGGCCGTGTTCGCGGTGGAACGGCCATGACGGACAAGGAGCAGGGTCGGCATGCTGCCACCCTACGTCCCGCAGGTTCCTCGCTGGGGAGGTACTCCCAGCCGGTCAGGCCAGTCCGGCGTGCTCCAGGGCCTCGACGCCCGTGCGCAGCGCGGTGATCCGCTCGTCGAGGGTGAAGCCGGCGGGGGCCAGGGTCAGGGTGGTGACGCCCGCGTCGGCGTAGGCGTGCATGCGGTCCGCGATCCGCTCCTTGGTGCCGAGCAGCGAGGTGGAGTCGATCAGCTCGTGCGGGACGGCGGCGGCGGCACCCTCGTAGTCCTTGGCGAGGTAGCGCTCCTGGATCTCGTCGGCGGCCTGCTCGAAGCCCATCCGGCGGGTGAGCTGGTTGTAGAAGTTCTTGTCCTTGCTGCCCATGCCGCCGATGTAGAGCGCGGCGTACGAACGCTGGCTGTCGGCGGCAGCCTTGACGTCGTCGCCGACCGAGATGGTGACGGTCGGGCAGAGGTCGAAGCCGTCCAGCGTGAGCCCGGCCTTCGCCCGGCCGGCGATCAGCGGGTCGATGGAGAGGGCGGCGTGCTCGGGGGCGAAGAAGATACCGAGCCAGCCGTCGGCGATCTCGCCGGTCTGCTCGAGGTTCTTCGGGCCGATCGCGGCGATGTAGAGCGGGATGTGCTCGCGGACCGGGTGCACCGTCAGCTTGAGCGGCTTGCCGGGGCCGCCGGGCAGCGGCAGCGTCCAGTTGGCGCCGTCGTGGACCAGGCGCTCGCGGGACATCGCCTTGCGGATGATCTCGACGTACTCGCGGGTGCGGGCCAGCGGCTTGTCGAACTTGACGCCGTACCAGCCCTCGGAGACCTGCGGCCCGGAGACTCCGAGGCCTAGGCGGAACCGGCCGCCGGAGAGGGTGTCCAGGGTGGCGGCGGTCATCGCGGTCATCGCGGGGGTGCGGGCCGGGATCTGGAAGATCGCCGAACCGACGTCGATCCGCTCGGTCTTGGCGGCGACGTAGGCGAGCACGGTCGCGGCGTCGGAACCGTACGCCTCGGCGGCCCAGCAGACCGAGTAGCCGAGCCGGTCCGCCTCCTGGGCGACCGCGATGTTGTCGGCGTCCATGCCGAGTCCCCAGTAACCGAGGTTGATGCCGAGTCGCATGTGGATGCCAAGCCTTCCGGAAGGGGTACCTCTGTTGTACGCGTGTACGCGTCGACGTACGCGCGACGCGCTCGTCGGCCGAGCGTAGCCGGGCCGTCGCCGGTCATGCTACTGGCCGGTAAGTGTGTCCCGCGTCACGCCTCGCGGCGCCGGGTCCTGCGGGTCTGCTGGGCGCCCCGGGCGCGGCCCGCTACGCTCTGCCGACGTGGGGGGGCGGCTCTCCCCGGCTGCGGGTTCGTCAGTGCGTTCTGTCAGCACCTGCGGGTCAATCAGCTGACGGAGGGGCTGCCCCGGTGGAAAAGCGTCAACTCGGCCGGACCGGACTGCGGGTCTCCAGGATCGGCCTGGGCACCATGACCTGGGGCAGTGCCACCGACGAGCAGGAGGCGGCCGAGCAGCTCAAGACCTTCGTCGACGCGGGCGGCACCCTGATCGACACCGCCGACGTCTACGCGGACGGCGGTGCCGAGTACCTGCTCTCCCGGCTGACGGACGGCCTGATCCCCCGCTCCGAGCTGGTGATCGCCACCAAGGCGGGCAGCGTCGCCGACGACGACCGGCGCTTCGACGCCTCGCGCGGACGGCTGCTGGCGGCGCTGGACGCCTCCCTCCGGCGGCTCGGCACCGACCACGTCGACCTCTGGCAGGTGCACGCGTACGACCCCGACACCCCGACCGAGGAGACCATGCACGCCCTCGACCTGGCGGTGGCCTCCGGCCGCGCCCGGTACGTCGGGGTCTCCAACTACAGCGGCTGGCAGCTCGCCAAGGCCGCCACCTGGCAGCGCGCACAGGCCTCCCGGGTGCCGTTGGCCAGTACCCAGATGGAGTACTCGCTGCTGCAGCGCGGCATCGAGCGCGAGGTGCTGCCCGCCGCGCTGGACGCCGGGATCGGCCTGCTCGCCTGCTCCCCGCTGGGCCGGGGCGTGCTGACGGGCAAGTACCGGCACGGCGTCCCGCCGGAGTCGCGTGGCGCCTCGCCCTACCTCTCCGGCTTCGTCCAGCCCTACCTCGGCGAACGCTCCCGGCACATCGTCGACGCCCTCGCCACCGCCGCCGACGGCCTCGCCAGCAGCCCGCTCACGGTCGCACTGGCCTGGCTCCGCGACCGGCCCGGCGTGGCGAGTGCCCTGGTCGGCGCCCGGACGGCCGCTCAGCTGCAGTCGGCGCTGTCGGTGGAGGCGCTTACGCTTCCGGAGGAGATCCGCAGTGCGCTGGACGACGTTTCGGCGCCGGTGCACCGCTATCCCGACCAGGGCTGGACGGAACTGTGACGCTGTGAGGCACGCTGTGAGGAGCGAGTGGTGAGTGACGTGGAGAAGGACGCTCCGGAGCAACGTACGGAGGCCGTCGCGGCGTTGGCGGACGCGATCCGGGTGATGGAGCAGCGGGACGGTGACGGCGAGCCCCAGGCCGCGCCCGGAGCGGAGGCGGGGGCGAGTGTGGCAAGTGTGGCGAGCCTGAACGAGCAGCGTGCCGCCGCACTCCGGGCCACCGCCGAGGTGCTGACGGAGGGCGGCGCCCCGGCGGAGTTCGCGGCCGCTGCGGTGGCGGAGCTCGGCGAGGGCGCGGCCGAGGTGCTGCGGGCCGACCCGTGGGCCGTGCTGTCGCTGCCGGGCGTACGTCCCGAGCAGGCGGACGGCTTCGCCCGGGGCCTGCTCGGCACCGCCGCCGGCCCCGGCGACCCGCGCCGGGCGCAGGCCCTGGCGCCCTGGCTGCTGGAGCAGGCCGCGCTGCGCGGGCACTCCGCCCTGGAGATCGGCGAGCTGGCGACCGGCCTGGAGAAGCTCGGCCTGCCGGACGCGGCCGCCGCCCTCCAGGAGGTCGTGACGGACGGTCGGGTGATGGCCTTTCAGGAGGAGCTGCCCGGGCACCAACCCGCCGCGTCCGACGAGGACGACGACGAACCCCCGATGCGTACCTTGCTCGCCCTGGAGCGGCTCGCCCTCGCCGAGGAGAGCCTCGCGGACGGACTCGTACGGGTGATGTCGACCTTCGTGCCGGGCGTGGACGCGGAGACGGAGGACGCGGCCGACCCGGACGAGGCCGACGGAACGCCTGAGCCGGTCGCGCCCGCTCCGACGGCCTGGGAGGCTGCGGCGGCCGCCGCGCCGTCCGCCTCCGCCGCCGCGCTGATCCGGGCCGTGGCCGACAGCGCCTTGGTCGCCCACACCGGCAGCGAGGCCGCCCGGGCCGAGCTCGCCGCGCTGCTGCACGCCGCCGGATCCCTCGGGCTGCGCGCCTGGGCGGCCACCTGGACCGACCAGGGCCGCGACAGCCTTGCCGCGCTGCTGCCCGCCACAGGCACCGGAGCCGCCGAAGCCGCGCCGCCCGTGGCGGTACTCGCCGACCTGCTGACGGGTGCAGCCGGTCCCGGCCGGGCGGCGGACGGCACGCTGGCGCTCGACCTCCTCGTCGTCCTGGACGCACCGCTGCTCGACGTCGAACTGGCCGCCACCCTGCTGGAGGCGCTCGCCGACGGCACCCGCCTGGTCCTCAGCGGCGACCCGGGCCAGCTCTGGTCGGCCGGTGCCGGCCGGTTCTTCGCCGATCTGGTGGCGGCCAAGGCGTGCCCCACAGTCGCCTCCAGGACCCCGGACTTCGGCCCGATCGGCGAGCTGGTCTCCGGTATCGGCATCGGCGAGCTGCAGCCGGTCGACGCCCCGGAGAAGGAGGTGGTGATCCTCACCGCGAAGGACGGCGGCGAGGCCGTCCACCGCGCCATCCAGCTGCTCACGGACTCCATCCCGCGCGCCCTGGGCATCCCGGTCGAACAGGTGGTGCTGCTGACTCCGGGCCACGGCGGCAACGCGGGCACCCGGGCACTGAACGCCGCCGCGAAGGCGCGGCTCAACCCCGGCCCCGGGAGGTTCGGCGGCTTCGACCCCGGCGACCGGGTGGTGTACTCCCCCGCCCCGGGCCTGGCCCGTCCCGGGCGGGTCCTGGACGGCGACGCGGCCGGGCTGCACCTCGAACTCACCGACGGCACCCGGCTGACGCTCGCCCCCGCCCAGGCCGCCGGACTGCGGCACGGCTGGGCTCTCACCGTCCACCAGGCGGTCGGCCGCCGGTGGCCCGGCGTGGTGGCGGTCCTGCCCGACGACGCGGCCGCCGGGCTGACCCGCCAGTGGGTCTACACCGCGTTCGGCCGGGCCGAGCGGCACCTGTCGGTGGTACACGCGGCGGGCCAGGCCCTGCCGCAGGCCGTCGCCGAGCGGGCGGCGCAGCCGCGTACCACCCGGCTGCGGGCCATCCTGGCCGAGCACACCGAGCAGTAGCAGTAGTCGTGCAGTCGCAGTAGCGGTCGCAGTAGTCGTACTGACAGTGGGGGCGGGTGGCGGTCGGGAGTCGAGGCTCCCGACCGCCACCCGCCCCCCACGGCTGTCCAGCGACCGTTCCGGCGGTCACGCCCCTGCGGTCACGCCGGCCGTCACGCCTCCGGGTCGAGGCCGTCCAGCTCGTCGTCGTAGACCTCGCTGACGTCGAAGCGGCAGATCAGCAGCTGCGGATCGGCACCGTCGAACGGCTCGGGCAGCCACTCCCCGGGTTCGGTGGGGTCGGTCGCGGCGACCCAGAGCGTGGAGTCACCCTCCTCCAGCCCGAACTCCTCACACCGGGCAGCGATCTCGTCCGGCTCGTACTCGCCGAACAGCACACCGATGGCCGCGTTCACCGCGCCCTCCGGCCCGCCGCCCGGGGTGAGCGAGTTGTCAACCCGCTCGGCCTGGTCGCGGAGCCGCTTGGGGTCGGCGATCACGTAGTCGCGGCGGATCAGCACGCTGATCGCCTCGGGCTGGTCCGGGCCCGCGTAGGAGCCCGAACCCTCGTCCCCGGGGACTTCGAAGGGGGTCACCTCGTCGAAGACCTCGTAGAGGATCTGGTCGTACGCGATCGCTGCCGCCGCGAGCTCCTCGTAAGCGGTGACGACGGCGGGATCATCCGCTTCCGCCGGGGCGGAGACCGCCTCAAGGTGACGGTCGATGGCGGCCTTGACCGCCTCGGCGGCGGCGCGTACCTCGGCGATGGTGAGCTGCGCGGCATCAGACATGGTGCTGACGCTATCTCCCCCAGGTGGCGACACGCACAGGGGTTGTCCCCTACGCCCCTGAATTCACCGCAACTTACGCCCGGATGTCCGGTCCGCGTGGTTCTGTGCCCACCGTTGCGGGCCTCCCGAGTTGACGCACTCCTGCTCTCGCACGGTCCTCTCTCGACTCCGGGGCTGCGCCGAGACCGCTCCGAGGAGACACTCGGCGGCATCGGTGGCGGCCCTCCGGGGTATCTCGTCAGCGGGGCATCTCGCCGACAGGAGCAAAACTGATTGACTGTCAGCTCCTAGGACGACAGGCTCGCTGCCGGAGGAGATCGCCCCAGCAACACCGACCAAGTCGTCCGCGGCAGGCCAGGCCGTACCCTTGCCTGCAGGCATCCCGCAGGAGGAAAGTCTTGATCTCACCGAAGCTGGTCCGGCAACCGGAGTACGAGTACCAGTCGCTGCGCATGCCGCGCGGCACGACCCGCAACGCCGCCCGGCAGCTGCTCACCGAGCACGCCGAGTACGGCCACTGGGAGCTGGACCGACTCCGACTGTTTCCGGACGGCAGCCGTACGGTGCTGCTGCGCCGCCGGATCATCCGGCAGGTCAGGAGCTGGTAGCGCGTCGGCCGGGCCGGTGGCCCTGCCTCCCGGCCGCCTGCGGCCCGTTCCGGGGCCTGCCGGGCATGGGCGTGCGTGTGGCGCCCGCAGCCGTACCCTCACCCACAGCCACGGGCGCGTACTCGATGCAGTCAGTGCAGTCGGTGCATCGAGGTGTTCAGTGCGTCGAGCGGCCCGAACAGCCGGCCGGACGAGTGCGGTCAGCGGACCCCCGCGCGGGACCGACGGTAGAGGACGCCACCGGCCAGCATCAGCGCGGCTCCGGCCGACCCCATCAGTTCGATCCCGGCGGCACCCGTCGAGGCGAGCTGCCCCCGGGGTGCCGGCGTGCTGAACGACTGCGCGGACTGCGCCGGGAGTCGGACGCTGCCGGCCCCCGTGCCCAGGCTCGTGCCGCTGCCGCCGATTCCGCTGCCCCCGGTGGCGCTGACCGGCGTGAGCCCGGTCGGGCCTCCGGTGCGGCCGACGCCCGGCGGGACGGCGCCCGTGGACGGCACACCGGCGGGCGGGGTGCTGGCCGGGGGCGCGCCAACCGGCGGGGTGTTGGTCGGCGGGGTGCTGGTCGGCGGCGTGACCGTGGGCGGGGTGTTCGTGGGCGGCGGCGGGTTGTGCATGCCACCGCCGGAGCCGCCGGGCGAACAGTCGTCGCCGGGAGCGGGCGGCGGCGGAGTCGGGCTCGGGGACGTGACGGGCGGCGGGGTGCTGTGCGTCACGGCGGTCTGGTTGCCGCAGCTGTTGCCGAACGCCGGGTTCCCGAGGCCGATCACGTCGACCGAGTTCCCGCAGGCGTTCACGGGGATACTGACCGGGGCCTGCACCTGGTTGCCCGAGCCGACGCCCGGGGAGCCGTGCGCGACACCGGAGGCCGACGAACCGAGCGTCGAGGCACCGGGGTGGAGGTGCCCCTCACCCGGGTGCCACTGATCCGAGTTCCCGGAGCCGACCGGCCCGGAGCCCAGATGCCCGGGGCCCATGTGCCCCACGTGCATGTGCCCGGGGCGGGACTGGCCGGGGCTGTCGTACGTGGGGCTGCCGTGCGCGGGGAGGCTGCGGGTGGAGTTCCCACAGCTGTTCCCCATGGCCGGATTGAGCAGGCCGACCACGTTCACGGTGTTGCCGCAGGCGTTCACTGGGATGTCCACGGGGGCCTGCACGGCGTTGCCGGCGCCGACTCCGGGCGAGTTCACCGCGCCACCCTGCGCCTCCGTACCCGCGTACGCGTAGCCCGCGGTGGAGGCCAGCACACTACCGGTGGCGACGGCGGTGAGGATGCCCCTCTTTGCGACCTGTCGCATTGCTCCCCTAACTCTGATTGTCGGAATTCCTGACCAGGCAGCTGCCCGTCCACGGGACAACGAGGCGCGCCGGGAAAGGTTGAACCGGATGGCGGGCGTTCATCCGATCAGGTGAAGCCCCGGAATCAGCCCCCTCCGAGCACCCGTAAAGACCCGCAAAGACTCGTAAGACCCGTAAAAAGGGTGTACCCCCGGGCGGCGGGGGACCCGCTGCCCGGGGGTACGACGATCAGTAGACCGGTATCAACGGCCGGGAAGGGCTCAGACGTTGGCGCAGCTGTCACCGAACGCCGGGTTCAGCAGACCGATCACGCTGACGGAGTTGCCACAGACGTTCACCGGCACGTGCACGGGCACCTGGATCAGGTTGCCGGACGCCACACCCGGGGAGTTGGTCGCAACACCCTCGGCCTGAGCGCCATGGGCGGACGCGATGCCGGCGCCGGCCAGAACCAGACCACCGGTGGCGGCGGCGACTGCAGCAATCTTCTTGACGTTCATTGGTTCCTCCTGGTCGATTCCGCAACCCGTGTTCCGGGCCGCATAGGAGTGAACGAGGGTGTGGCAAATGGGGTACGGACCTGTCTGACCATTCACCCGCAGCGGTGACGCCTCGCACGCGCAGTCGACCATGATTTTCCCAGCAGTATCGTTTCTTCCTGGCACTTCTGACCGCTACTCAAGTCATTCGCTCCGACAATGCGCCCGCCGGTACACCCGGTGGTGTGCCCGCCGGTACACCCGGTGGTGTGCGCGCCGGTACACCCGGTGGTGCGCCCAGTGGCGGTCCCGACGGTGCGCCCGCCTCCCGCAGCCGGCTCTACTCGGGCGAGCGCCTCGCCGTCCGCGTCAGCTCGCGTCGATGAACCGGTCCAGCACGCGCACGCCGAACTTCAGGCCCTCCACCGGCACCCGCTCGTCCACACCGTGGAACATCCCGGCGAAGTCCAGCTCCGGCGGCAGCTGCAGCGGTGCGAAGCCGAAGCAGCGGATGCCCAGGTCCTGGAAGGACTTGGCGTCCGTGCCGCCGGAGAGGCAGTACGGCACGGCACGGGCGATCGGGTCCTCGGCGCGCAGCGCGGACTGCATCGCCTCGACCAGCGCGCCGTCGAAGCTGGTCTCGATCGCCTTGTCCGTGTGCAGGCTCTCCCGCTTCACGCGCGGGCCGAGCACCCGGTCCAGGTCGGCGAGGAACTCCTCCTCGTACCCGGGCAGGAAGCGCCCGTCCACGTGGGCGGTGGCCTGCCCGGGGATCACGTTCACCTTGTAGCCGGCACCGAGCATGGTCGGCTGGGCGGTGTTGCGCAGCGTGGTGCCGATCATCTTGGCGATGCCGCCGAGCACCCGCAGCGTCTCGTCCATGTTCTCGGGGTCGAGTTCCACGCCGAGGGCGTCCGACAGCTCGTCCAGGAACGCCCGGACGGTCTTGGTGATCCGCAGCGGGAAGGTGTGGCGTCCGAGCCGGGCGACCGCCTCGCACAGTTCGGTGATCGCGTTGTCGTTGTTCTCCATCGAGCCGTGCCCGGCCCGGCCCTCGACCGTGAGCCGCATCCAGTGCATGCCCTTCTCGGCCGTCTCGATCAGGTACAGCCGGACGTCCTTGTTGACCGTGAAGGAGAACCCGCCGACCTCGCCGATCCCCTCCGTGACGCCCTCGAAGAGATCGGGGTGCTTGTCGACCAGGAAGCGGGCGCCGTACGTACCGCCGGCCTCCTCGTCGGCGAGGAACGCCAGCACCAGGTCACGTGGGGGCTTCCGGCCGGTGCGCAGCCGGTCGCGGATCACCGCGAGGGTCATCGCGTCCATGTCCTTCATGTCCACGGCGCCCCGGCCCCAGACGCAGCCGTCCGCGACCTCCCCGGAGAACGGATCGTACGTCCAGTCGGCGGCGTTGGCCGGAACCACGTCGGTGTGCCCGTGGATCAGCAGCCCGGGACGGGACCGGTCCTCCCCCTCGATCCGGACCACCATCGACGCCCGGCCCTTGGCGGACTCGAAGATCTGCGGTTCGAGACCGAACTCGGCCAGCTGTTCGGCCGCGTACTCCGCCGCAGCCCGCTCCCCCGGCCCCGAGCCGTCACCGTAGTTACTGGTGTCGATCCGGATCAGATCGCGGCAGATATCGACGACCTCCGACTCGGCCGTCACCTTCGACTCGCTCACGGTCACTCCTCGCCTTGTGGCCCACCCGGCGCACCTCCACGCCACCCCGGCCGAACACGCCCGGAGCCCTGCGGGCACGGTCCCGCCATCCTCCCCCAGCCACCGCCCCACCCCAAGGCCATTCCCCTGGTTCGAAGCCCCGGAGGCCCTGCCGAGGACGGTTTTAGGACTCCAAGCCGATCTTTGCTACAGTTGTCCATGTCGGAACGGCCCAGGGGCCACGAAGACAAACACCTAGTCCGGGTGGCGGAATGGCAGACGCGCTAGCTTGAGGTGCTAGTGCCCTTTATCGGGCGTGGGGGTTCAAGTCCCCCCTCGGACACACTCTTTCCCCACGGTGCTCGGTTTCCGAGCACCGTGAATCAGCGCCCGTTCCAGGCTTTCGGCCAGGTGCGGGCGTTCGTCATTCCGCCGCTCTCGCTCAGCTCGCCGCTCGTCTCGCTGGATGGTCAGCCAACCAGGATCCTCTCGGCTCGCTCGGTGTCGGCGGTCAGGGTCTTGGTCGCCGCGTCGTAGGTCAGTGTGATGCCTCTGGCGCGCAGGTACTCGACGGTGTCGATGGCGATCGGCGGCTCACCGGCTACTCCCCCATCGGCCGCCGTAAGGCGCAGGACGAGGGCCGGAAGATGGGCCAGGATCAGGTCCTCTCGCACGTACGCGTTGCGTCGCCGGCCGGGCTGTGGGGTGGTGGCGCTGTTGTGGCCGTGTCGGCAGCGGTAGCCGGGACGCTGGTGGGCCCAGTGGGAGTCCATTCGACGGGCGCACACGCCGCAGTGCAGGATCCCGGCGAGCCGATAGGTGCGGCCTGGCGTCACTTCGCGGGTCACGCGGATGTGCTGGGCCGCGACGAAGTCGCTCTCGCTGACCAGCGCCGGGTGCGCCTGCTTGTGGGAGATGGCCCAGTCGTCGGGGGTGTTCCAGCGCATCACGTCGCGGTGCCCGAGGGTGGTGTTGTCCGGGTCGATCAGCTCGTGGTCGGTGCGCTGGCGGTTCCACACCTGGCGGCCGGTGTACCGGGGGTTCGCCAGGATCGCCCGCACGGTGGGGACCTGCCAGTGCCGGCCGACGCGGTGCGGGTTGCGGTCCGGGTCGGCGGCGGACGGCGGCGGGACCTGCGTGTCGTTCAGAGCGCGGGTGATCCGGGCATGACTGTGGCCGGACAGGCGCTGGGAGAAGATCCACCGCACGATCGGTCCCGTGTGAGGGTCGGTATCCAGCCGCCGCAGGCGCACCCCGCGACGGGCGAAGGACCGGTTCGGGTGCGGTCCCGCATCCACCAGGCGGTAGCCGTAAGGAGGGCGTCCACCCAGGTAGCGGCCCTGGTCCCGGGTCTGGACAGTCATCGCAGCGCGGACCCGGATCCGGGCGCGGGTGACCTCGCGCTTGGCGAGGATGCCGAGCAGGACCATCAGCTCCTCGTGCCCGGCGACCTTCGGATCGACACAGCCACCCAGTTCCGGAATCCACACACCCACGCCGTAGTGCTCAAACAGCGGCGCCATCACGCTGAACTGATTGCCATGGAAGGCGCGTTCGCTCGACCCGATGACGATCGCGTCGAATCCCCGATCCGGATCGGTCAGCGCCGCGAGAAGAGCGCCCGCCTCGGGACGGCGGGCCCAGGGCAGCGCCCTGCTATGCCCGACATCGAAGAACTCCACCACGACCCGGCCATGGCCCGAGACCAAGGACTCCGCTTGCAGCAACTGCCAGGCCCGCGACGTGACCGGGTCCTGATGGTCCTCGGTGGAGACCCGGCCGTAGAACGCGAACCGCAGCCCACCGCTCTCGGGTGTCCCCACCTGAGCGTGCCCGCCTCGTTCACGCACCCATCCAGCCAGCACATCTGACAGACTGTCCGAAGTGGCGGACACGTCGCCACCCACTGCAGAAGTCACCGCCACGACCGACACCTCCCACCGGCTCGCCGCCAACACCGCAAACCCGAGCATGGTCGCCCAACGACCCGTTCGCGAGAGTCGCCCGGACTTATCATCACGAACGGATGAAATTCGATCAAAATCCCTGCGCGCTGGGCACTACTGCCTTCCCAGCCCGTGCCACAGCCGGGCAGCCCGGGGACGGGAGCATTGCAACCGGACCAAGCACCTGAACAGGCCTGGCTTCAGCGAACCCTGGCTCAGCTCTGTGAGGCCTGGGCCTCTTCCCGGCCGTTGGCTGCGGAGCAGGCGTACGCCAACGGATCCGGTTCACCACGCCAATCAGCGGCACGGAGTCGAACCCGCCGGTGTCGGTCTCTCGGGCTACGATGCCGCTTCCACCTGGAGGGGGATCACGAGCCGTACCGTTCCACCGGCCCCGCTGGATCTCGCGGAGCACTTCCCGGAGCTGGTCCCGCACGCGCGGCGCACCACCCTGCTGTATCCGCGTGCGGGTGCCCCTACCCGGGAGGAGAGTTCACTCGGCGGACCGTTGTTGTGGCCGGCGGACGAGCCGTGGCCGACGTGTGCCGCGCCCGACCACTACAACCCGGCCCGCAGCTGCGCGGTGGTGGGACCGGACGCGGTCGCCCTGGTGCCTGTGCTGCAACTGCTAGCCCGCGACGTCCCGGCGCTCGCCTTCCCACCCGGTACCGACCTGCTGCAAATGCTGTGGTAGCCGCTGATCCATTCCGAGCACGACCAGTGGTCGCCGGTACCCGTGCTGCTCTGGCGGTCCATCGCCCAGGCAGCCGCTCACCCGCTGCTCGACGAGGCGCCGCAGCCGTATGAGTTCGACGACGAATACGTGCCCAGGCCCTGCGTCGTGCACCCCACCGAGGCCATCGAATACCCGAACTGGGACATGCCCGAAGAGCTCTCGGAGCAGGTCGGCGAGTGGAGCGAGGAGTTGGAGGAATCCTGCGGCATCTCGTACTACGACGCCTTCACCACCAACCAGAGCAAGGCCGGCGGCTACCCGGGCTGGACGCAGCCGCCGCAATGGCCCGACTGCGCCTGCGGTCGGCGCATGGAGCACCTGATGACCATCTCGGCGAGCGAATCACGCGGCCGCTGGCTCCCGGTCGAGGAGCGCACCGGCCCCGGCTGGGAGATCTCCACCTGTCCAGCGCAGGAAGACGACAGCCACGGGATGTGCATGGGCGACATGGGAGGCGTATACGTCTTCATCTGCCGCACCTGCCCGGACCTGCCCGCCCTCCATCGGTACGACTGCTGACCACGGGAGAGGCCTCCCTCCTCCCCGCATTCCCGCCCTGGGGTCAGCGACCCTCGGATACGCTCAGCGGCCATGAGCACGATGAGCAGGGCGCAGCTGGAGGCGATGGCCTCGGAGGCCACGGTCGACTGCTACGGCGAGGACGAAGAGCTGTCCGGTTGGCACGCGATGATCGAGGAGCACCTGGCCGTGCCCTTCGAGACGGTGGTACTCGGGGTGGAGGTCGTCGTTGAAGAGATCGATCTTCGTGGCAGTCAGATCGTGGCCGTCTGCTCCCGTGGGGCACATCGACAGGTGATCGGAATCCTCGACCTCCCGCTTCCGTCGCCCGTGCCCGAAGGTGCGGAGTGGATCGAGGCGTTGTGCCACTGGGCATCATGACGTCGCCCGGCCGCATCAGTCCTGACAGTCCCGTGAGCGCGGTGGAGCACTTCCGTTGAGTGAGTACCAGTACTACGAGTTCCTGGCCGTCGACCGCCCGTTGAACGCGGCCCAACTCGCCGAGGTCCGCGCACTGTCCACCAGGGCACGGGTGACCTCGACCAGGTTCACCAACAGCTACCAGTGGGGCGACTTCCGCGGCAGCCCGGACAGGATGATGGAGCGGTACTACGACGCCCATCTCTACGTCGCCAACTGGGGCACCCACAGGGTGATGCTCCGGCTGCCGAAGCACCTGCTGGACCTTCGGACCGCGCAGCAGTACTGCTTCGAGGAGTCGGTGCAGGCCTGGTCCTCCGGCCGGCATGTGCTGCTCAACCTGAGCAGCGAGGACGAGGGCGGTGACTGGGACGAGAACGCCGAGGACTCGCTGGCCGCGCTCGTCGGCGTGCGCGCGGAACTGGCGGCCGGCGATCTGCGCGCCCTGTACCTGGCCTGGCTGTCCGCACTCAGCGGCTGGGAACTTCGCGAGGACGATGAGGAGGAGTTCCAGAGCGAGGTCGAACCACCCGTACCGGCGGGCCTGGCCACGCTCAGCGCACCGCAGCGCGCTCTGGCCGACTTCCTTCGGGTCGACCCCGACCTGCTCGCCGTCGCCGCCGAGGCCAGCCCGGTGCAGACAACGACGACGGCCCCGGAGGGCGACCTGACCCGGTGGGTCAAGGCCCTGCCCGCGGCGGAGAAGAACGCCCTGCTGCTGCGCGTCGTCCGCGACGATGACCCGCATGTCCGGGCCGAGCTACTGAGGCGCTTTCACGGCGCGGCGATGCAGGCACCGGCCGACGCGGTGAGGCGTACAGCGGCCCAGCTCCTGGACGCCGCGGCCGCACGTCGCACCGAGCGGCAACGCCTCGCCGCCGAGCGCCGGGCCCAAGAGGTCGCCCGGCGGGAGCAGCAGACGGCGCTCGCCCGTGAGCAGCGTCTGACGGCTCTGGTCGGCCGGCAGGAGCAGAGCTGGCTGCGTGTCACCGCCCTGATCGACACCAAGAAGCCGAGCGAGTACGACGCCGCCGTCGGGCTGCTCAAAGATCTGCGCGAGGTCGGCCAACGCACCGGTAATGCCGACGAGTTCTGCCAGCGCCTCGCGCTCCTGCACCAGCAGCACCGACGCAAGTCCAGCCTCATCGAACGCCTCAACCGCGCCGGACTCACTGCCTGAACAGCTGCGGAGCCTCCGGCGGGAGAGCGGCAGACACTGCCCTCCCGCCGGGGGAATCCGGGCGACAACGGAACCGTTCCGCGCGGGGCACCGGCAGTCGACGGGCCGTGGACGGCCAGCACTCGGTGCCGAGCCTGCGCAGGACACGCCCGGAAATCGTCCTGAGTAGCTGCGCATCGGCCGTCGATTTCGGATCATGGGCTGGTGGATGACTGGTCCGGCTGGAACGACCCCGCCGAGTTGCGGGTACGGCTCGACGCCGCGCTGCAGGAGATCGCCGAGCTGACGGCGGAGAACGAACTGCTCCGCGCAAGGCTCGGCATGGCTCCCTGCGACGCGGAACCTGATGACGTACAGCCGCTCACGGCCACCGCACCATCCCGGCTCCCGGAGCTGCTGGCCGGCACCGGCCTGCCGTACGCGGACGCGGATTCAAGCCCGCAGGCCAAGGTCGCCCTCTTCCGTGCGCTGTTCGCAGGCCGTCAGGACGTGTATGCGACACGGTGGGTGAGTTCGAAGAACGGCCGGACCGGATGGAGCCCAGCCGAGGAGAACCCATGGGAGAAGAACAAGCCGGACGCCGAGCGCATGTTCTTCCCACTCACCGACCAGGTGGTCTTCCGGCATCTGAGCCGTCCCGATCCCGGACAACGCGAGCTGCACGCCGGCCTGTACCCGATGCTCCCCGACGACACAACCCACCTGCTGGCATGCGACTTCGATGACAAGGACTGGAAGGGCGACGCCGCCGCGTACATCCAGGCGTGCACGGAGGCCGGGGTGCCGGCGCTGGCGGAGGTCTCCCGCTCCGGAGAAGGCGCGCACGTGTGGATCTTCTTCACGGCCCCGGTGCCTGCCGCCCTCGCCCGCTCGATGGGCATGGCTCTGCTGCGGCGCGCGATCGACGCCCGCCACGGGATGTCCCTCGCCAGCTACGACCGGCTTTTCCCCGCCCAGGACTTCCTGCCGACCCACTCCAAGGGCGGAGCCCGGTTCGGCAACCTGATCGCCCTTCCGCTACACGGTGTCTCCCGCACCGGCGGCACCACCGTGTTCTGCGACCCAACAACCTGGCAGCCATACCCCGACCAGTTCGCCCACCTGTCACGCACCCAGCGGTTGACACCGGATCAGGTCCAAACCCTCGTAGACAAGCTCGGCCCGCTTCAGGCAGGCCCCTCCCCCACCGCCCCGCAACTGCCGGCCCGGCCCCGGCGAGCCTGCGTTCCGCGTAATTCAGCGGCCTAGAGTCACGAATTTGGGGTCTGACCTGGGCGGACATGGGTGAGGGCGCCTGAGAGTCGTTTCTCTAG
>NZ_JARXZC010000065.1 GCF_029894335.1 Kitasatospora sp. MAP5-34
TGCGCGGAGCGCGCTCCGGCGCTCCGCGCCTACGGGCCAAGGATTCGCTTCACCACCGGGCTAAAGCCCGATGCACTGCGAATAGTCCTGGTAGCCGATCATGGCCCTATCCTGCCCGGCTTCGATGAACTCGCCGCGGACACCCGCGCCGTCGGCCCGTCCGACACCCCGACGGGGTCGGACGGACCGACGTCACGCAGCCCGGGATCCACCGGCGGCGTCCGGTGCCGGCCGGTACCGCTCGGCGTGGCTGCGGCGGATCTTCCGGCCTGGCCGGGTGCCTACCGGTGGGGGCTGACGTCAGGTCAGGGCTTGCCCGTGGAGACGAACAGGTGGACCCCGGTGCCGGCGGCGACCCGGGCACCGGGCGCGGGATCGGTGCTGATCACCTTGCCTGCGGGGATGTGCCAGTCGGTGAAGGTGTGGGCCTCGGCGACGGTCAGCCCCGCCTCGGCCAGCACTGTCCGGGCCTCGGCCTCGCTCCTGCCCGCCACCGAGGGGACGGTGACCGCCGCCTGGCCGGGCTGCGGGGCGGTGTCCGGCCCAGCTGACGGGGCGCCCTGGCCCATGGACGACGGAGTGGGGACGGCAACGGGCGAAGGCGTCCCGGCAGTTGGGACGGCGACCGGCGAGGGCGTCCCGGCGGTGGGGGCGGCCGCCGGCGTGCCTGCGGGGCCCGTACGCGGCGGGCCGGCCGGCTGCTGCAGCGCGAACGCGCCGGTGGCCACGATCGCGACGGCGGCGGCCGTCGCGGTCACGGCGAACAGGCCGCGTCGCCGGTGGCGGGTGCGCCGCAGGATCGCGGTGCCGTCGAAGTCGGGCGTGCGGGCCTCGCGGGCGAAAATGTCCATGGACCGGATCAGTGCCTTTCCGAAGTCGGAGTCGGAGTCGAAGTCGTGGTGGGAGTCGTGGTCGTGGTGGGAGTCGTGGTCGGAGCCCGGGTCCGGGCTGGGCCCGGACCGGCCGTTGAACGGGACGGAGGTCATCACGCACCTTCGAACTGGAGCAGAGCCCGGGCATGGTCGGTGGCCGGCACGGGCTGCCCGTACAGCGGCCCGGCGGCGCGCAGCTTGGCCAGACCTCGGGCGAGCTGCGAGCGCACCGCGCCGGGGGTGATCCGCAGCATCTCGGCGATCTCCTGATCACCCAGGTCGTACAGGTAGCGCAGCACCACGACGGTGCGCATCCCCATCGGCAGCGTGTGCAGCGCCTGGACCAGTTCATCGCGCAGCTCCACCTCCCGGTACGGGTCGCGCGGGTCGGCCGCCGTCAGGTCCAGGGCCGCGCCCTCGCCCACCCGCCGCAGCGTCCGCCACCGGTCGTTGGCGAGGTTCACGACGATCCGCCGCACGTACGCCTCCGGCGAGTCCGCGACGGCGACCCGCTTCCACCGCCGGCACGCCTTCTCCAGCGCCTCCTGCAGCAGGTCCTCCGCGACCTCCCGACTGCCCGTCAGCACGTACGCCGCACGGAACAGCGCCGCCGAGCGCTGCTCCACGAACTCGACGAAGTCGACCTGCGGACTCCGCCCTCCACGCCCGAACACCCTCACCAGCTGCCCGCCGATGCGCTCATCGCACCCTCCTCAAGTGGTTCCGCACCCATGACGGCACCACCGGGCCGGCCGCTGCACGCCGGCGGCGAAAGTGACACACGTCACCCGGCGGGGCCTGTTCTCTGCGGTCTGCCTCCGAGAGGTCGGCGAGGTGCCCGGTCCGGACACCGGGGTGCGGGGCGAGCTGGAGCCGCTGCGCGGGAAGTTGGCCAAGCCGGCCGACCGCGGCCGGCTGCGGATGGGATGCCCCCACCACCCTGACCGGCAACTTCAAGATCGCGACGGCTCATAGATCCCTCGTCAGAGGTCGCGGATGGTGCTGCTGGCCATGGCGACGAGCGAGGTGACGACCATGATGGCCGCGGCGGTCAGGTAAGAGGCGGTGAGCCAGCCGGCTCGAATGCTCCAAGCGGTGGACAACTGCCCAAGAGGTTGGAGGCTGAGCCCGGCGAGGACCAGAAGCGACATGACCCTGCCGAGCATCGCGCTCGGAGCTGCCCGCTGAATGATCGACATGTATATGACGACGGCGATGCCGTTGAGGAAACCCATGATCGCGAGACACGCCGCCCCCACCGCCAGAGAACTGAACGGGAGCGCGGCGAGGAGAGGGGCTTGGAGCAGATGAAGCAGGAGCACGGTCCGGGCCGGGCCGGGCCGAGGTGTCCGGGCCGTACACGGGATGAGACCCACGCCGATGAGGACGGCAGTCCGGCCACTGCCCTGGCCACGTTGGCAAACAGGCCGATGTCCACACGTTGATCGTCCTCTTCGGCCCAGGCGTCGAAGAATTCGACTCAACGGTCGCCCACGCAGAACCCCCGGCTGGGAAACCCCGGCCGGGCGTTCTGCGTGAACTGCTCGCGGCCTGATCACACCGACCACGTGGTGCAACGACCCCCTGGAAACCGCCCAGCGGCGGGGGCTCGCTCCGGTACCGGTACCGGACGGTCAGAGCAGGCCCATCCGCTGGGCGATCAGCGGGCCGGCCCAGCTGTCGGCGTCCTGCAGCAGCTGGCGGTTGAGCTCCGGGTTGGTGTCGAAGGCCTCCAGGGCCTGCCGGGTGGGCAGGGCGCGGGCCACCAGGGAGCCGGCCGCGCGGCTGCGGGCCTGCCAGTTCTCCAGCGGCTCGCCGAGGCCGAGCAGCTTGGTGGGGACCTGCTGGCCGAGCAGCAGGCAGTCGATGCCGTAGAGGCCGAAGAACGACGGCGCGACCCGGTTCGCCAGGTCCTGCACCACCGGGTTGCGCCGGGAGAGCGGCGCGCCGGCGGCGTAGATGTCCAGCAGCGGCTGGAAGCCGGAGACGTCGGTCAGCTCCCGGCACTCCTTCCAGAACGGCGTGTCCAGGCGGGTGTTGAACTTGTAGTGGATGGACAGCAGCCAGCGGATCGCGTCCCAGTGCTGGGCCAGGCCCTTGTTGACGGCGTCGCGGGGCACCGGGTCCGACCAGGAGGCCGGCAGGGTCGACACCAGGGTGAGGGCCTCGGTGGCGATCATCAGCAGGCCGGTGGACTCCAGCGGCTCCACGAAGCCGTAGGAGTTGCCGACGCCGACCACGTTCCCGCGCCAGGCCTTCTCGTAGCGGCCGCTGCGGAACTTCACCACCCGGGGGTCCTTGATCCCGGGGAAGCGGGTGGTCAGCTCGGCTGCGGCCTCGTCGTCGGAGATCGCGGCGGAGGAGTAGACGTAGCCGCGGTGGTCGTTCTCCCTGGTCGGGATGCGCCAGCACCAGCCGGCGTTCATCGTGGTGGCCTGGGTGTAGGGGACGATGACGCCGCCGTGCTCGATGTTGCCGGTCACCGCCCGGTCGGTGAACAGGCTGCTGTCGAAGCTCTGGTACGGGGTCTTCAGGGCCTGGCCGAGCAGCCGGGAGCGGAAGCCGGTGCAGTCCACGTACAGGTCGAAGCTGAGGTCGCGGCCGTCACCGGTACGGACGTGGTCGACCCACTCGTCGTCGCTGAGGACGACGTCCTCCAGGGTGGCCTCGATGTGGTGGATGCCGCGCCGCTCGGCGAGTTCGGTGAGGTAGGAGACCAGCCGGGCGTTGTCCAGGTGGTAGGCGAACGGCAGGTACTTCATCAGGGAGAGCGGGTCCTGGCCGTCGCCCTGGTAGACGGGGGCGCGGTCGGCCATCATCATCGACGAGCCCAGGGTCGAGCCGTTGATGCTGCCGCCGGTCTGGATCGCCCCGACCAGGCCGACCGAGTCCGCCGACCAGTCGAACGGTCCCATGAACGCGTCCGTGCCCGGGCCCCAGTCGAACTTGATGCCCAGCTTCCAGGTCGGCCTGACCCGCTCGTAGAGTTCGGCGGCGTCGATGCCCAGGTAGTGGTGGAGGAAGATCGTGAAGTAGGAGACGGTGGCCTCGCCGACCCCGATGATCGGGATGGACTTGGACTCCACCAGCGTCACGTCCAGCCACGGCCGCTTGGTCTTGAGGGCCAGCGCGGTCAGGTAGCCGGCCGTCCCGCCGCCGATCACCCCGACCCGGCGGATGCCGCGCGGGTCGCCGTCGACGGGCTGCGCGTGGTCGCTGCCGGCCGGCGCGAGGGCGCCGAGCAGCGCCAGCGGGTCGGTCGTCCCGGCGGCGGCGCCGGGCAGCCAGCCCCGCACCGCCTCGGCCTCCGCCGGCGGGAAGGACTCCAGCAGGCGGTCAAGTACGTTGCGGTCGTCCGGCCCCAGGCCGTTCGCCAGGATCTTGTGGTCCATCTCGGCTCTCCCCTAATCCCATCCGGCTGCGGGCGCGCCACCCGCTCCCAAGGGGCGGCCGCGCCGACGGCAGTGTGTGCAGGACGACTCGAGCCGTCCTGGAAAGCGGCCTCCGCCTGGAGAACCGCCGAAGGCGCGCCTCACCAGCCGAGCGTCTGCTCCCCCCGGCGGAAGGTGCCGGTGGGTCCGCCGTCCGGCAGGGTGGCCGCGTCGGCGATGTCCTGCGCGGCCTCCTCGGCGGTGCGCTGCGCGCCGGGCATCATCCGGGTGCGGGTCGGCCCGGGGTTGACGGCGTTCACCAGGACCCCGTAGTCGCGGGTCTGGCCGGCCAGCAGCTGGGTCAGCCCGTTCACGGCGGTCTTGGAGAGCGAGTAGCCGGGGCTGCCGGGGAAGAGGCCGTTGCTGAACGAGCCGGTGCCGCTGGAGACCAGCACCACCCGGCCCCAGCGCCGGCGCACCATGTCCGGGATGAACGCCTGGGCGACCCGCCAGGAGCCGAGCAGGTTCACCGAGAAGGTCTGCCGCACCAGGTCCAGGCTGACCGACAGCGGGTCGGTGCCGCCGTCCAGCAGGACGCCGGCGTTGGAGACCAGGATGTCCACCGGGCCGATCTCCTTGCGGGCCAGGTCCACGCTCTGCTGGTCCGTCACGTCCAGGGCCTGCGCCCGTACGTCGGGGCCGAGTTCGGCCGCCGTGGCCAGCGCCTGGTCCCCGTCGCGCGCGGTCACCACGATCCGCAGGCCGCGCGCGCGCAGCTCGGCGGCGACGGCCCGGCCCAGTCCCCGGTTCGCCCCGGTGATCAACGCTGTTCGCTGCTCGGTCACTTCGCCCCTCCGATACCGCGCCTGCTGGTCCCGCCGATGGTCGGCCGGGCGGCTCGAGCCCCGGTCGGGCCGGGCGTGCGCCGGGCGGGTTCTCCAGCCCGGCGCGAGGCGGGGCCGCCAGGGTGGCCCCCGCGGGCGCCCGTCCTCCCGCGAGGCAGCACAACTTCCCACCCTGGAGGCCTAGATGACGGTGCAGTCCCCCGCACCACCGAGGAACGCCGAGGAACTGGCCCGGGCCATCACCCGGGACGGCGTCGAGTTCCTGCTGGTCATGTTCGTCAACCTGCACGGCCGGCCGTGCGCCAAGCTGGCGCCCGTCCACACCCTGGACCAACTGCTCAGCCAGGGGCTGGGGTTCGCCGGCAACTGCGCGGGGGCGCTGGGCCAGTCGTCCGGTGACCCGGACCTGGTGGCCGTCCCCGACGTCACGTCCTACGTCAAGGTCCCGCTACAGGAGGGCCTGGGCATCATCCAGTGCGACCTGTACGTCGAGGGCGAGCCGTGGCCGTACGCGCCGCGCTGGATCCTGCGCAACCAGCTCGCCCGACTGGCCGAGCAGGGCCGGGAGTTGAAGGTCGGCGCCGAGCCGGAGTACTTCCTGGTCCGCCGCGCCGAGGACGGCAGCATCGCGGTGGCGGACGAGCTGGACACCGCCCCCTCCCCCGGCTACGACGCGGGCGCGGCCACCCGGGCGTACGACCACCTGAGCACCGTCAGCCGGGCCATCGACGCACTGGGCTGGGACAACTACTCCAACGACCACGAGGACGCCAACGGGCAGTTCGAGCACAACTTCGGCTACGCGGACGCGCTGCGCACCGCGGACCGGGTCGTGGTCTTCCGGCACCTGGCCCGGATGGCGGCGCAGCGGGCCGGTCTGGTGGCCACGTTCATGCCCAAGCCGTTCTCGCACCTGACGGGCAGCGGGCTGCACCTGCACGTGTCGCTGTGGGAGGGCGGTACGTCGCTGTTCACCGATCCGGGTGACCCGCGCGGGCTGGGTACGTCGGCGCTGGGGTACAGCTTCATCGCGGGTCTGCTGGACCACGCGCCGGGTCTGCTGGCGCTGACCTGCCCCACCGTCAACTCCTACAAGCGGCTGGGGGCGGGCGCGAACACGCTGTCGCGTTCAAGCTGGGCGCCGGGGTACGCGACGTACGGCGGCAACAACCGCACGCACCTGGTGCGGATCCCGGACACCGGGCGGGTGGAGGTGCGCTGCGTGGACGCGGCGGCCAACCCGTACCTGGCGATCGCCGGGGTCGCGGCGGCGGGCGCGGACGGCATCGCCCGGGGCGCGGACCCGGGCGACCCGGTCGGCGGCGACCTGGAGGCGGCGGGCGCGGCGGCGGGGCTGCGGCCGCTGCCGCAGACGCTGCTGCACGCGGTGGACGAGCTGGTCCGGGACGGGGCGCTGCGCGAGGCGCTGGGCAAGGTCGCGGGCGGGGAGTACGCGGACTACTACGCGGAGGTGAAGCGGGAGGAGTTCGCGGACTTCCACCGCCAGGTGACGGCCTGGGAGGTCGAGCGGTACCTGCTGGCCTGACGCGGGGCCGGCGGCGCGGGGGCGGGGCCCGGAGCGGGGCCCCGGCCCATCGCGCCCTCTGCGCCGCCGGTCAGAGCAGGTCGGCCAGCTGCCGGACGTAGTCCTTGATGTAGGGCGGGACGTGCATCGCCGTCACGTCGGCCAGCGGCACGAACCGCAGCTCACGGCCTTCGCCGAGCACCAGGTCCTTCTCCTGTCCGTCCCACACGCTGCGGAACACGTTCTCGCCCGGCCGGACCCGGCCGTCGAACGGCTTCGGGTGGAACTCCGCCAGGATGGTCAGCTCGATGCCGGTCCACTGTCCTGCCCGGCGTAGGTGTCTCTCATTTCGAGGTGGCATGCCGAGTGCCGGACACCGGCCAGCAGTTCAGAGAAGTCCGGCACGCTCTGCGTCATCACACGGCCTTCCTGATGATGGGAACCATGCGGATCGGGAGGCGGAAAACCCCTTCGCCCTCGGGGATGCCGGCAGCATGGCCCTCAGCCCAACTGGTCGAGGCGATGCGCTCGATCAACTCGGTGCCGCCGTGCCATCCCTGGAACACCAGCTCCTCGTGCTCCTTGTCCAACCACACGGTAGGCGATCCCTCGTGTTCCGTGTTGGGGTCGATCCCGACGAACTCCAGGTCCACGGTGCTCTCCCGTGCCAAGTCGGCCGCTCGGTCTTGCACGACCATTCCCCAAGGGAGTAGGGCCGTCAAGAGCGCACGGCGGCACTGAAGCCCCCGCCCATGTGGTCTCGTCCATGGCGGTACAGAAGAATTGCGATCAGCACGGCCAGGTCCGTCCCGGACGGCCAGGCGTCCCACCCCCGGATCGCGGGGATGCTCTCCCGCTTCGGCCGGAATCTGCACACCCTGGCCGGCGACGGCGAGCACACGCGACTCTGGGACCAGTACACCAACGACACCCGGAGGAACCGTTCCTAGACAGTGAGCAGGAGTGGGTCTTGGACCCACGTTCCAGCACTGCGCGCAGCCCGAACGGTTTTGGGTGCGCTGGTCGCCCGCGTTCTCGTGGTCCCCGTTCGGGCGCGCGGCTCGTGGCTGCGGTCCGTGGCGGGGTGGCGGGTTCCCTCACGTCCTCGGTCGCCTGGTCCGGCCTGGGCGGTCCGATGCCCCGCACCATCGCTCTGGTGGTGCGGGGGCGGTGCCGTCCGTCGCCGGATCGGGTGTCCGAGGGCGCGTCGTCCGATGGCGACAGCGGCGCTGTCGTGTCGGGTGGTGGTGCGTCGCGGGGTCGCCAGCGGCTTCTGCCAGTGCTGCGCGCCCCACACGCTGGTGTAGGCGGGGTCGGCCGCGACGATCGACAGGCCCGTCTCGGCGGCCATCGACACGAGCCGGGCCTTGAGCCTGCCGGTCGGGATGCCGGAGATCAGCTGGCGGAACCGCTTGTTGCGGCCGTGCTTCTCGCGGGTCTTCTCGTCGGCGAAGTCCAGGTTCTCCAGGCCGATCGCGGCGACGCCACAGCGTTTCGCCCAGTGCAGCAACTGGGTGATGGCGTGCCGGATCTGGGCGTCGCGGTGCTGGGCGGTGCCCGACAGGTCGTAGGGGAACCGCTTGGGGTTGCCGAGGGGGTTGCCGTGGACGTCGAGCCGCCAGGCGGCGAAGTGGTCGGCGTTGGTGTCGACACCGACCATGCCGTTCGCGCGGGCCGTGGCCAGCGGCACGGTCCGCACGACCGGCCGGGTCCACGCCGCGTCGAGGTACCAGCGGCCACGGGTGGCGTCCAGGTGGATGCGGTAGGCCACCGCCCGATTGCCCTCCACGCGGTCGGCCCACTCCGCACCCCGGTGCGCGAAGGCGACCTTCGCCGCCAGGACGTACCGGCCGTTGCGGGCGTTGGCGTACCGGGCGAGTGGGGCGGGGAGTTTGATCGACACTTCGCCGTCGGGGGTGACGCGGATCGTCTCGTTGCCGTACCGCTTCCCCGACTCCCCGTCAGCCGACAGGAACCAGCGTGCCGCCTCCCACCGCTGACGCCACTCGGCTTCGGTCAGCTGGGCGGCATCCAGGTGGTGCCGGGTGTTCAGCAGCCTGCGGCCGCCGCGCACCACGTGCACGACACCGGCCTCACGATCCGCCCGGACAGCCGCGTAACGTTCCTCCAGCACCGCCAGACGCCGGGACTTGACGAACCACTCGCGCCTGGAACGGTAGCCACCGGGTGCGCGCTTGGTGCCCTTCTCCCCGATGGGCAGGGACAGGCGGTGCCGCAGCGTGCGGATACCCGCGTCCAACGAGTCCACGTGCGCGGCCTGGCCGCGACGCGACAGCGCCCACTGGTCGTGCGTCGCCTTGGTGACGCTCCCGGCCCAGCGCGACGACGACAACGGGGTCAGCTCCCGCTTACGCACCGCCCACGTGTCGTTGGAGTGGGCCAGACCGTCCGCGCACCGCGTCTTCAGATCGCGGGATGCCAACGACCCCAGATGCCCGCCGACCAGCCGCAGCACCTCCTCATCCCCGGGCGTGAGGCCCTTGAGACGGTCCCGGACCGTCACACCCGACGGGCCAAGGGAAACGAACGACGCATCGATCCGCCGGAGCACCTTCCTCGGCCCAGCCACGTCAACCCCCTCCCCATCGGCTTGCACCACCCTCACACACACCACTGACAAGTCGTCACATCCACCCGACAGACCATGATCGAAGCGACACTCGTGGACACTTATGCGCACCAAAACGACCGCAATCCCCAGCAGCTCGATACCCCGCTCGCCCTGGGACCGGCGGGCCCGCCCTACATGACCACCAAGGAGGCCCGGCCGGCCCACACAGTCGGGGACCTCCGCCGCCGCCGGCGACCCGTAGTGTTCCGCGTCCGCGCGGGGTCGCCGGTCCGGCCACCGTCCGGCCGCCGGACTGCGCGGGGTCGCCGCCTACGCCGACCAGATGAGCAGCGACAGCACCAGCGCCCTGTTTGCGGTGGACGGACATCAGCCGTTAGTCGTAGCTGTCCCTGCCGTCAGTGCGGACGAATTCGCGTTCGCTGCCCGCTGAGAGCCCGGGGTTGCCCGGGGAGGAAGGCCCAGGTGGGGCCGGGCGGTGCCGGCTTTGCCCCTGCCGCAGTCTCCGCCGGGAGCGGATGCGCGTTGGTGTGGTGTACACCTCAAGGTCCTGGCGACGGCGGGCCGGGCGGATCAGTATTGCCTCGGTTCCACCGACCGGTGGCAGGCGAAGGGCGTCCAGGCAGGGGCGCACCTTCGGCCGGCACACCGGTCTCAGGCGCCATCGTGTTGTTCAGATCCCTTCCGGCACACAGACGTTGAGACGAAAGGACGATATGAACCTGCGCACCAAGCTCCACAAGGTTCTCTTCACCACTGCGGCGCTCGTGTTCGGTGGCGCTCTGGTGGCCGCGCCGGCCACTGCCGTCGGCCGGCCGGCATCCGAGGCGGCCATCGCGCCCGCGACGCTGCCGACGGCCATGGCGTCGAGCTCGCCGTTCGTCGCCGCATTGGCACCCGACGGGAGCGGTGTCTACGACTGGACCGGGGGCCAGAGCTGGACCCCGATCGGCGGCCCGGCGGCCACGCTCTACGCGGGTTACAGGGTTCTGCTCGCCACCGCCCCCGGCACCGGCAACGTCCTCTACTACAGCAGTGGCGCTTGGACTCAGATCGGCGGGGCCGGCGCGCAGTTCGCCATTGACGGCCAGCGTCATGTCTACGCCCTCACGCCTGACAAGAACGCCGTCATGGAGTGGACCGGGGTGGGCCAGAGCTGGATCCAGATCGGCGGCCCGGCCTCCTTCATCGTGGGCGGTACGGCGGGCCTGATTGCCGCTGCCCCCGACACTGGCAACGTCATGCTGTTCACCGGCAACGGCTGGACCCAGATCGGCGGGCCCGGCGCCCAGTTCGCCGAGGACGACCAAGGCAACATCTACGGTCTCACCCCTGACAAGAGCGCCGTCATGGAGTGGAACGGGAACCAGAGCTGGACCCCGATCGGCGGCCCGGCCGACTCCATCGTCGCCGGTCCGGCAGGCCTGCTCGCCACTGCCCCCGGCACCGGCAACGTCATGCTGTTCACCGGCAACGGCTGGACCCAGATCGGCGGACCCGGCGCCCAGTTCGCCGAGGACAGCAACGGCGACATCTACGGTCTCACCCCTGACAAGAGCGCCGTCATGGAGTGGACCGGGGTGGGCCAGAGCTGGACCCAGATCGGCGGCCCGGCCTCCTTCATCGCCGCCCCCTGACCACGCCGCACCACCACGCCAGGCCGAGGGTCGTCGCCCGTTTCCCGGGGGGGGCGACCCTCGCCTTGTCGGAACAGGGGCAGCCGATGCTGGTGAAGCCGGCTCGAAGCGGTGGTGGGAGCCACGGGTGGCCAGGGGCCCGGCGATGGTGCCGGCCGATGCGGTGAGGATCACCGCAAGGTCGGGCAGGTCGATCCGGCGAAGGCAGCGGTATCGGCGCCCGGCTGGTGGCCGGGCGCCGATACCCGTCAGGTCAGGCCGGCGAGGTGACCGCCGGGCCGAAGTGCCGGGCGAAGAACCGGACCGCACTGTCGGCCTCGAACCTGGGAAGTTCCTTGTGCTTGCCCGCGTTGGCGTGCAGCGTCTTCTCCTTCGAGGCGAAGGCGTCGAACAGTGCGAGACCGGCCTCGCGCGGGATGTGCTCGTCGTCCCACTGCAGGTCGAACTCGATCGGGATGGTGATCTGCTTCGCCTTCTCGGCCAGGGTGTCGGGCCAGTGCTGGCCGAAGACGGCGGCGGTGATCCTGGGTTCGACCGCCACGAAGGGCAGGCCGATCGCGGTGCCCATGTTGATGCCCCAGAAGCCGACCGGCCCGTCGGTGCCGATCTCCGGGAGTTCCTGGAGGGCGTCCAGGGTCGCCTGGTACTCGGGCACGGCGAGCTCCGCCAGGTGGTCGTTGTAGCGCACGACGATCGGGCCTTCCGGCTCGCCCGCCGCCCTGGCCCGGAACAGCTCGGCGATCTCCGCCTCGTCGTGCGCGGTGCGCGGCCGGTCGCCGTGACCGGGCGCGTCGATGACGGCGACGTGGAAGCCGCAGCCGGTCACCAGGCGCTGGGCGCGGCCGGCCATCGCCGGGTGCTTCTTGTGGTTGCCGCCGCCGTGGGCCATCAGGACCAGGGGCGCGCGATCGGCTGCGTTGGAGGCCGGCGACCAGAGAAACGCCGGGGACCCCGCCCACAGTGAAGTCGCGTTCGACCATGCCGTTTGACGACGACTCAGAAGTGAAGTGCAGAGAATTCATGGCTGTTGCCTTTCGGGAGTGCCCTTTTGTCGAGGCGCTCCCGGCGACGCCTACGTCAATCGCCAGACCGTGACCCCAAGGGGGAGCACCCACATCGATACAGCGTTCATGGGTCTCACCTCCTCGCGGTCCCTCACGGTGTCCCGGACGCTACCAGTCCAACATCATCCCGCTCAAACTTTTCCTGCCGGCCACGTGCGGTTCCGGCCCATGTCCGGGGGCTTCGCCGCACGTTGACTGGGCTGGGTGCGGCGCTCACTGTTCCTCCGAGGTCCTGGGCGGGCGGTCCCGGTAACAGTCTCCTCCCCGGACCACCCGCCCCGGCCGGGCGCCCGCCGTTCGCTACCCGCGCGGCTCCTCGATCCACGAGGTGCCGCTGGAGCCGTCCGCCCGGCGCCAGTCCTCGCGGAGCCTGACCCGGCCGTCCGGGAGCAGTTCCGGGGTGCTGACGCACTCCCCCGAGACCACCCGGCCGTCCGCCAGGACCTGGGCGTAGGCGAGGGTGAGGACGCCGTCGGCCGAGCAGCGCCCGGTGAGGCGGCCGGTGCGTACCTGGCCGCCGGCGAACTCCGCCCACACCAGGTCGCCGTCCTGGTGGTAGCGGCCGGTGGGGCCGTCGCCACCGGCGGGGCCGGAGCGGAAGACCCGGCCGTCGTAGCTGAGCGTGCCCAGCCAACGGGGCGCCGTCACCGGGCCGACTCCGGTCGCTGGCCCAGGAGTTGGCCGGACGCGGGGGCGACGTTGTAGTTCGAGCGGAAGAAGTTGTCCGGGTCCAGGCGCTGCTTGAGCGCCACCAGGCGGTCGTAGGCCGCTGCCCCGAAGGTCCGCACCGCGCGGTCGGGGCCGGCCGAGGCGCTGTCCCCGGCGTAGTTGATGTACCCGTCGCCCCAGCGTCCGTACGGTTCGGCGGCGGCGGCCACCGACTTGGCCCAGGCGGTCTGTTCGGCGTCGGCCTCGGGGTGGGCCGGGTCCCAGATCGCCATGCCGGTCACGTTGAAGCCCGCGCCCCGGAACGGCACGGCGCTGCGCGCCGGGTCGGCCGTGCGGACGGCGCCGGTGATCGGTTCCAGGAGGATGGTGTCGTTGAACGGGTCGGTGATGGTGGCCGCCCGGAAGCGGTCGGCGACGGCGTCCACCAGTTCGTCGGGCAGGCCGTCGACGCAGCGCGCGCTCCAGTAGTGGCGCAGCCCGAACGGCAGGCGTCCCAGGCAGAGTTGCATGGAGACGTAGCTGCGGTCCTCGATGTGCCAGTCCAGTGGTTCGATGGCGCGCAGGGCCTTGTCCAGGGTGTCGCGGTACTGGGGGTCGTCGCCGCAGTAGCAGACGCTCATCACGGCGGCGGGGCGCTGCATCGGTCCGTGGCGTTCCAGGAGCATGGTGCAGATCAGGTCGTCGGGGGCGTCCTGCATGAGGTCGCGGAAGAGGCGGACGGCGGCGGCCGGGTCGTCGGCGGGGTAGGCGACGTAGCCGCCGTAGACGCGTTCGACGGGGTGCAGGCGGAACTGGAACTCGGTGACGACGCCGAAGTTGTGGCCGGCTCCGCGCAGGGCCCAGTCCAGTTCGGGGTCGGTGGTGGGGTCGACGGTGAGCAGTTCGCCTGCGGCGGTGACCAGTTGGTAGGACTCGACGTTGTCGCAGGCCAGTCCGTGGCGTCCCATCAGGTGTCCGATACCGCCGCCGAGGGTGAGGCCGCCGACGCCGGTGTCGTCGAAGGTGCCGCCTGTGGAGGCCAGTTGGTGGGTGGTGGTGGCGAGGTCGAAGTCGGCCCAGGTCGCGCCGCCGCCGGTGGCGGCCAGGCGGCGCCTGGGGTCGACGCGCACGCGGTTGAGCAGCCGCAGGTCGATGACGATGCCGTCGTCGACGGAGCCGGATCCGGCGATGTTGTGGCCGCCGCCCCGGATGGCGGTCGGCAGTCCTGTCCCGCGGGCGGCGAGGATCGCGTGCTGGACCTCGGCGGGGGTGGCGGGCAGGCAGATCGCGCGGGGGCGGCGGTCGTGCATGCCGTTGAAGAGCAGCCGCACCCGGTCGTAGCCGGGGTGGTCCGGGGTGATGACCCGGCCCGGGCAGGCGGCTTCCAGGGCTCGGCGGACTGCGGCGCTCATCTGCGCTCCCCCTCGGGGATCGGTGTCGGGCGGGTGTCCTCGGTGTTCGGGTGAGTGCTCGGGCGGACGGCGGGGTGTCCGGGCTGTCCGAGGTGGCCGAGCAGGTCGGCGGCGGCTCCGGCTCCGGCGGCGAGTGCGGTCTTGGCCGCGCCGCCGCTGCCGCCGGTGAAGGTGAAGAGGGCGGGGTGGTGGCCCGGTACGGGCCGCAGTTCGAGCCGTCCCTCGGGTACGTAGGCCTCGGCGACGGCGACGAAGCGGTGCGGCGGGTTGATCTGCAGGCCGGGCAGGCGCTGGGCCAGGGCGCGGCGGACGGCTCGTTCCTCGCGGTCCATGAAGGGCTGCGGGCCGGGCGGGACGTCCCAGCGCTGGGTCGGCAGCCCGAGCAGCATCCGGCCGGGGCCGGCCGGGCGGCCGTAGAGGCCGCTGGTTTCGTCGACGAAGGCCGGCAGGGGGTGGCGGCCGGTCCCGGTGTCCGTCCCGGTGTCGGTCCCGGTCCCGGTGTTCCGGCCGGTCCCGGTGGCGTAGACGGCGCACTGGATGACCTTGGTGCGTACGCCGATCGGGGGCAGGTCGCAGTCGGTGAGCAGCCGGCCGGTCCAGGCGCCGGCGGCCAGGACGACGGCGTCGGCGTTCGCCCAGCCCTGGTTGGTGCGGTAGGCGACGCCGGCGGGTCCTGGCCGGATCTCGCGCAGGACGCCGTGGTCGAGGTGGCCGCCGCGGGCGGTGAAGTCGGCTCTGGCGCCGCGTCGCAGCAGGTCCGGGGAGAAGTAGCCGGCGTGGTGTTCCAGGACGGCGGTGGTGTGTTCGGGCAGGCCGGTCAGGCCGTAGCGGGCGGCCAGGGCGTGGCGGTCGAGGAGTTCGGCGGCGTCCGGTGTGGGGGTGCGGGGGTGCCGGGGTCCGGTTGCGGGTTCGGCGCGGAGGTAGAGGCTGCCGGTCTCCTGGTAGCCGGACCACTGGCGGAGCAGGGCGCTGGCGCGCAGTTCGCGCAGGCTGCGGGTGGCGAGTTCGGCGAGGGCGGGGTCGGGGTCGAAGGCGCGGACGAGGCCGCCGGAGGCCCTGGTGGCGTCGTCCGCGCCGTCGGGGCCGGTGATCAGGTCGACGTCGACGCCGGCGTGGCGGATCAGGCGCCAGGCGAGCATCGTGCCGGCGATGCCGCCGCCGACCACGCAGATCCTCACTGCCCGGCCGCCTTGGTGTCGCCGGTGCCGCCGGTGAGGACCGTCAGCAGGTCGTCGGCGGGCACGCTGCCGCCGGTGCTGCCGGTGCTGCCGGTGGTGCCGGTGGGCAGGCCGGCGCCGAGCAGGCAGCGGGCGGCCAGGGCGGCGTCGAAGTGTTCGAAGGTCAGGGCCTGTTCGGCGCGGGCGAGTTCGGCGGGGTCGGCCGGGGTGGCGCGGGCGGGGTCGGTCCAGGTGGCGGTGAGCGCGCGGTAGCGCTCGAGGGTGAAGTTGGCGGGCCGGGGGGCGGGGCGGTCCCAGCTGAGGAAGGCGCGGACGGCTCGCGGGTCCTCGGTGTCGAGGAATTCGTGGGCCCAGACGGCGTGGCTGCGGCTGGTGGAGAACTTGGCGCCGTCGAGCCGGTAGAACTCGTTGACGACGAGTCCGGTGAGGACGTCCGCAGGCAGGCCGGCAGCGGCGAACAGGGCGGGGAACAGGGCGAGGTAGTAGAAGGCGTTGTCCAGGCCGAGGAACGCCCAGAGGGCGCCGACCTTGCGCCAGGCCCGCAGGTGCTCGTCGAGGCCGGTGGCGCCGGGGGCGAGGTGCTGCCCGACGGTGTGGAGGTAGCCCAGGCCCATCTCGGCCCAGACGTCCACCCGGTGGCCGGGGATGGACGGCAGTTCGATGCCCCAGTCGGTGGGGTAGCTGAACGGGACGGTGGGCAGCGGTCCTTGGAGCAGCCGGGTGGCCAGGCGGCGGGCCGTCGGGGGCAGGGTCGCGCGCTGCCAGGCGGCTTCCAGGACGGCGCGGTGGTCCTCCAGGCGCAGTACGGGTCCGCGGACGAGGCGGCGGGCGGTGGCGGGGAGTCCGCAGCGGGTGCAGTGCGGGTCGGTGAGGGCGGCTGCGGGGGTGTAGCCGGCGCAGCCCTCGCAGGTGCCGCCGCCGGAGGTGGCGCCGCACTGGGGGCAGCCGCCGGTGACGTAGGCGTGGTGCAGGATGCCGGGGCAGTCCTGGCAGACGGGGGTGTGCCACTCCTCGATGGGCAGGGCGCCGGCGAGGGCGAGGTCCTCGAGGAACTCCACCACGGTGGCGCGGTAGCCGCTGTCGGTGAGGGGTTGGGTGAAGCCGTCGTGGACGATGCCGGCGCGGTCGAAGACGGCGCGGATCAGGTCGGCGTTGCGCCCGCGCAGTTCGGTGGCGGGGGTGTGTTCCTGGCGGGCTTTGGCCTGGACGTAGTTCTGGTGGTCGTCCAGGCCGCAGAGGGCGAAGACCTTGTCGCCACGGCGGCGGGCGGCGCGGACCGCGATGTCGGCGGCGAGGTAGGGGCCGGAGAGGTGGCCCAGGTGCAGGGGGCCGTTGGGGGTGGGCGGGGGTGACAGGACGACGGTGGTCAGGCCGTCCGTGGTCGGCTCGTCGGCGGTCGGGGCGTTGCCGTTGTGGTCAGGCGCCATCGGGCACCTGCTCGGTCCGGGGCAGCCAGTAGATGCTGAGGATCTGCACGGGTTCGCCGTTGGAGGTGATCGTGTGGTGCTCCCCCGGCTGCAGGAGTACGGCGGTGCCGGTGGGCGCGTGGGTGTCCTGGCCGTTCACGGTGAACGTGGCGTCGCCGCCGAGCACGATGGCCAGTTCGACCTCGGGGTGGCTGTCCGGTGTGCTGTGGGAGCCGGCCGGGACCTGGCACCACATCGCGTCGAAGGGGAGGCTTCCGGTACCGGGGTAGCGGTCCCAGCGGCCGATGCCGATGCCGTACTCGCTCTCCAGTTTCGAGTCGCCGATGGTGAACTTCTGCACAGGGGGCCTCCTCTGCCGGTGGTGGCGTGCGGGCCTGACGGTCCGACGGATGGGGAACAGGGGTAAGGGATCAGGGATCTGACGGATCGATCGTGGGCGGAAGCACTTGAGAAGCCCTCGAAGGGAGGTTGGCAGCGGCCCGGTGGCGTGCCACCATCACCGGCATGACCTCTGACACGCAGGTGGGGGAACGTCCGGTGCGCTACGGTCCGCGCTCGCTCACGGCGCTCGCGCCGGAGTCGGTGCGGGGGTGGACGGTGAAGCGCTACGGGGTGTCGTCGCTGCGGGACAGCCCGGGCGGGGAGGTACTGGACTTCGCGCGGCTGGCGGTGGGCCGTTCGCTGCCCGTGGCGGACGGCGACGGGCCGGCGTACGGGTACAGCGTGGTGCACGAGGACGAGGACGGGTGCTACGTGGTGGTGGGCTGGTGGAGCCGCAACGGTCTGATCCTGCACTCGCGGACGTGGCTGGCCAACTGGGCCGACCTGACGGCGATCACCCCGGCGCCGGGCGGCGCGACGGCGTGCGTGTGGGAGCTGGTCGCGGTGGGCCACGAGCGGGACGCCTGGGTACGGCACGTCCTGCGGCCGGCGGAGCCGGACTTCGGGGCGTACGTGGCGTCGACGGTGTCGGGGCAGTACTGACGCGGTCTTGCGGGACGGCGCCGGCGGGGCGCGCTGAACATGTGTCACAGACATGCAGGTCAGTGCCCCGAGAAGCCTCGGGATGGGGCATGGGATCACGGTCGGCGCCGGCGCACCCGCTGATCGGCACGGCCCGGACGGGGAGCGGAGCGGATCGGGTACACGGCCCGCCTGCGCAACGACGGGCAGACCCCGGTCACGGTGGAGAGGTTCAGAGCACAGGCCCGCCGGGCACCGGCCCGCCCCCCGACGCGCGCGTCAGATGCAACTGGTCGGCCATGGAGACCAGCTGTGCGGTCGGGAGGGGTGGATCGGCCAGGAGTGCGTAGCTGCGAACGGAACCGGATGCGTCCCGCTGCTGCCAGGCGATGCCGCCGGGGCCGACCCTGGCCAGGTGCCCCAGGACCGGGACGAGGATGGGCGCGGCAGCAGGCCAGTCATCGGGCCAGTGAGGTCCGTACTCCACTACCAGCCGCAGGCGCGCCGTGCCGGCGAGGAAGAGCTCCGAGGCGGCCGGGCTCCACTGGCCGGCGGAGGTGGTCCCGAGGTAACCAGGGGCGTCGTAGGCGTGGTGGAAGCCGGGCGGGAGCAGGGGGGCGTCCGGGAGGTCGGCGGCGCGGAAGTACGGGACCGGGTCGCCGTCGCCGGTGTCGCCGCCGTTGGCGTCGATCAGCGGGCGGTCGCCGAGCGGTGTCGCGAGCCGGACCGACCACACCGTCTGCTGGGCCCCGCCGGTGCAGTTGCGGCTCGGCGGATCGGTACGGAAGTCGAGCACGACGGCGGACGGCGGCTGGCGGACACGGAGCTGTCCCGTGCCCAGGCACTCCCCGCTCTGCGCGACGCTGAGCCCCCGGCCGTCTGCGGACAGCAGCACCACGGCGACCGGGGTACGGACCAGCCCGGGCAACGCGGCGCCCGCGGCCGCCCGGTACCCGATGAGACCGGCGAGCGCGCATACCGCCGCCGTGCCCAGCCCCACCGCCCGCCGGCGGTTCACCGCACGGTCCGTGCCTCGGCGATGGCACGGGTACAGAGCTGGCCGACCGTGGCGCCGGAGCCGTTCCGGGGGTCGAGCTCCAGTTGCTGCGCCGTCCCTGCCTCGGTCCAGCCGACAACCACGCCGCCTTGACCGCTCCGACCGCAGACGGCGGGAGCTCCGTTCAGCACCGTGCGCTGCGCCGCCGAGGTCCCCGGGGCGGCGGGATCCGGTGCTGCCGGGTCGAGGGACTGAAGCAGCGTCCAGCTGAGCTGCTGCGAGGCGTCACGGTAGTCACGGACGAGAGTCGCCGAGCCGAGGCAGGCGTCGTACGGGGAGGGCTCCTGTCCGGCGATGCACAGTTCGCTGCCGTGCTCGGTCAGGCCCGGGTCGCGTGGTTGCGGGAGGCTCGCCTCGGACACGGCCTTCAACGGCCGTCCGTGGCTGTCCGCCAGTGTTCGTGCGTCGAGGGGGTGGGCGAGGTCGGCCCGGATTCCGGTGAACCGCGCACAGCTGCCCGCAGGACCACCCGATTCCTGCGGGGCGCTGCGCAGGTGGAAGTGGACGGCCACGGTGGCGGCGTGCTCCTCGGTCACCACGTTGACGGTGAGGCTGCCGAAGCACTCGCCTGGGTTCCAGGCCGGATCGGGCACACCGGTGAGGGTGAGGGTCCGCCCGTCGGCGGAGACGAGGACGGGCCCCTGGGCGTCCACGTCCCATTCCTTGACACTCCCCGCGGTGACGGCGTACACGCCGTAGCCGGCCAGCGCGCAGACTGCGGCCAGGCCGAGCCCGACCAGCAGAACCCGGATCCCACGAGACCCTGTTGCCCCCATGACCATCCCCCCCCCGGCGCCAGTCCTTGGACGCGGCCTGCCCCGCACCGGTTCCGCACGGACCCGCGGGATCCTGCCCCCCGACGGGCCGGACGACACCGCCCGGCGACCACCTCATCGACCAGCTCCGGCGGGAACGCACGGGTCAACACCCCCAACGCGATCCGATCCGAGAACCGCTCACCCACCGACGGCTTCGCCTGACCAGGCCTTGGCACAACCCGTCCAACGACCAAATCCCGCCAAACTCACCGGTATTGCGTCTAGGCTGGCGCGATGACTGATGAGCGGGAGCGGGTGCAGCCGTCGGGAGTGTGGGCCACGGCGGTGGGGGTGGCCAGGGTACGGGCGTTGGAGACCGAGCGGGAGAACGCGCTGTTCCGCGACCCACTGGCACAGGCCTTCGCCACCGCCGGCGGCCCGTGGCCCTCCTCGCCGCCGCTGCCCGATGACGAGGCCGCGCAACGCCGCCGGCTGGCCGTGTCGTTCTCCATCGTCATCAGGACGAAGTTCCTCGACGACCTGTTGCAGCAGGCCTCCGCGTCCGGGGTCCGGCAGGTCGTGCTGCTCGGCGCCGGTATGGACAGCCGGGCTTTCCGGATGGACTGGCCCGAGGGCACCCGGCTGTTCGAGGTCGACACCGCCGCGCCACTGGACTTCAAGGCTTCGGTGCTGCGCCGGGAGCGGGCCGTCGCACGCTGCGAGCGGATCACCGTCGCGGTGGATCTGCGTGAGGACTGGCCGGGCGCGCTGGCCGCCGCAGGGCACGACCCGGCTGTGCCGACCGCGTGGATCGCCGAAGGGCTACTGATCTATCTGCCCGAGGATGCGGTGGAGCTACTGCTGGCCCGGATCAGCGCGCAGTCGGCGGCGGGCAGTCGGATGGGGCTGACATTGGGCTCGCGCGGCGTGATCGAGCGCTTCGGAGCGGACGCCGCGCCGGGATCGGCGGCGTCCATGTGGGTCTCGGAGATGCCCGACGACCCGGTGGGCTGGCTGGCCGGGCACGGCTGGGAGGCCGACAGCCACACCCTGCGCGAGCGCGCTGCCGCCTACGGCCGCCCGATCGGCACCCCGCCGCAGCGCGAGGAGCGGCCCGGCGGACTGATCTCGGCGGTCCGCCGGTAGAGCGCCTCCCGGTTCCCTGGATGCAATACCGGTGATTTAGACCGACCGGCAATAGGCGGCTGCCGCTGAGCGATGGGGTGGGGTGGATGCAGTGCGGGCACGGGTCCGCGTGATCATGGAGTTCTCTACGC
>NZ_JARXZC010000066.1 GCF_029894335.1 Kitasatospora sp. MAP5-34
TCCGCATGCTCATCCGACGCTCGACAAGCCGCTACCGCTGGGACGGCCGGCCCACCACCCGACGCCTCAAGTGATCCATTTGCCGGTCGGTCTTAGTGGTCGGCTCCGGAAGTCCTTCTGGGGTTGACCCGTGGGCGGGACTGCTGGGCCGCGCGGACCCGAGCGGACGCCGAGGTGGGAGTTCGCTCTCTTGGCCTGCCCGAAGAGCCAAGACAGCGTTAGGTAGCGGACGTTTCCGGCCCCGTCACTTTTGTCGGGGGCCCGAACCAGTAGTTCAGGGCTCCGCGCAATTGCCGGGTGGTGGTGCGGTGGGGTGCCGAGGGTGTTCCTGCCCAGGCGGCGTGGCCGTCCGGGCGGACGAGTATCGCGGGCGTACCTGGCAGGCTGTCAGGCCGCGCCGACACCACTGTCACCCGGTCCGCCCACGGCCTTGCCGCCTCCTGCAGCGAGTCCGCTCCTGTGCTCTCGTCCACCAGCAGCGCTCCGCCACCTGTGAGGGCCAGCAGTGGCAGCAGCCTGTCTCGTTTCAGCGGGACGTCCGGCACCATCCTCCCTTCCCAGGGATGGCCGGAGCCGTGGTGAACCGGGTAGCGGGTGCCGACGCCGGTGATCGCCTCGGCAAGGTATCCGGCAGTCTCTTCGGCCTGCGCCAGTTCGGCGAGCAGGTCGCGCACCGGTGCCAGCCGTTCGCCCTCCACGGCAATCAGCGTCTGCGCCTGGGTGTTGCGCAGCAGCCTGGCGCCGGCCGCATGCCGCTCGGTGTGGTAGGTGTTCAGAAGGCTGTCGGGGGCTTGTCCGCGCGCCACCAGGCCGAGCTTCCAGCCGAGGTTCATCGCGTCGTCGATGGCCGCGTTGACGCCGATGGCGCCGGCCGGGGGGTGGATGTGCGCGGCGTCGCCTGCCAGCAGCACCCGGCCGTGTCGCAGTTGTTCGGCCAGCCTGACCGCGTCCCCGAACCGGGTGAGCCAGTGGGCTTCGGCTATCTCCACATGCCGCCCCAAGGCCCGGTCCAGCGTGTCCTGGAAGGCGGGAAGTGTCACCGGCTCGTCCCGGTTGTCCGGCGGCTGAGGGTCGTGGGTGATCAGCCGCACATAGCCGGGCCGGGGGATGGCGAACACCGTGCCGTTCGCGCCGGCCGTCACCCCGAACGGGATCGCCTGCGGGTCTGCCAGGACCACGTCCCCGAGCAGGGTGAAGCGGCGTGCGGGCGTGCCGGGGAAGCCGATTTGGGCCAGCTTGCGCACCGTACTGCGGCCGCCGTCGCAGCCGGCCAGCCAGCCTGCGCGCAGCAGTATCCGCCCGTCCGGGGAGTCGACCTCAGCGCGCACCCCGCTGTCGTCCTGGTGCAGTCCGGTCAGTCGGTGACCGCGCAGGATGCGCACGCCCAGTTCCATGGCTCGCTCGGCGAGGATCTCCTCCACTCTGGTCTGCGCGATCCCCAGTACGTAGGGGTGTTCGGTGCGCATGGCGGCCAGGTCGAGCTGGGCCGCTCCGGCGAACGCGGTGGTCGGCACGGTGGGGCCCTCGGCGAGGAAGCGATCAGCGAGGCCGCGGCGGTCGAGCAGCTCCAGGCTGCGGGCGTTGAGGTTGAAGCCACGGCAGAAGCCGGGCGGGGCGGGGTGCCGCTCGAGCACCACGGTGCGCACCTTGCCCAGCCCCAACTCGCAGGCCAGCATCAACCCGGCGGGCCCGGCTCCCACCACCAGGACGTCTGCGTCGCCGTCCGATGTGTCTGTCGGCGGCGCCGGTATCGGGGATTGCAAGGCGGTCGGCGGGCCGGTGGATATCTGCGCGTTGGGTGAGTGCTGGTCAGCCCGTTCTGTCGCGGGCACAGTTGTGTCAGGCATTGTGGGAGCCCCTAGGCCATTCCAGGGTGCCCTGCTCGATCTCCTCGGCTGTGCACAGTACCCATTGCAGCTCCGCTTGCAGCATCGCTTGGGCGTACTCCGCCTCGATCACAAACAGCCGTGGCGCCTTGTGCTTCTCCCTGGCGGCCCGATACGCCTGCTCGCCTTCTGAGATCCGGGCCTTCAAGGCCGCCGCCCGTTCACGCAGCGCCTGCGCCGCCCGCTGCTGTCCCAGTACGCCCAGGTAGCTGACGGCGGACAGGAACTTGGGGTACTCCCGGGACGGCTCGCGGATGATTTCGTCCAGCCACTCGGTGAAGCACCGCTGCCCCTCGCGGGTGTGCCGATAGACGGTGCGCGTCGGGCGGCCGCCCACCTGCTCGGTGTCGGTCGCCTCAATCCAGCCGTCTCGGGCCAGGGCCCGCACCGTGTCGTACAGCGACCCGGTTGTCAGTTTGAAGGCCAGGTCCATCTGCCGCTCCCGAAGTGCGGTCGCTATGGCGTGGGGGTGCATGGGCTGCTCCAGCAGCAAGCCCAACACGGCGAGAGCCAAGGGGTTGGCGGGTCGTTTGGCGGTCATCTCACTCCACAGTCAGGCTTGGGATCGCAGTAACTCGGATCCTACTACTCGGATCCGAGTTTCGTCTTCGGAGTTGTTCATAGCCGCTGCCGTACTGGCGTCGCTCCGCTGATCACAGCGACCTCGGCTGCGACGCCAACGAGTGGGCGGTAAACCGGACCGCGGCGGCGAGCCGACTCGACGCGGCCGAGGCCGCCGCGCCGACGGCCTCCCACACCTGGACGAGGAACATCCGATTACGGCAGGGTGCGACCCGTCCTGATCCACTTCTCCCGATCGGCCCGCCTGCCATCCCCGTTGCCCCGGCCTGCCCGATAGTTGCGACCGCTGCCGAGCGCGAGCGGTTGAAGAAGATGGCCTACGGCCACAAGACCGAGTACCGGCTGCGGGTGCGCGCGCAGGTCGTCCTGCACGCGGCGCGGGGGCGCTCCAACGCGCGGATCGCCCGCGAGACGGGCCTGCACCTGGACACGGTTCGTTCCTGGCGCGGCCGGTTCGCCGACGGCGGGCTGCCGGCCCTGGCCGACCGCAGGCGCTCCGGGCGTCCCCGTTTCACCCCCGTGCAGGTCGCCGAGGCCAAGGCGCTGGCCTGCCAGTTACCCGCCGAGAGCGGCGTGCCGCTGTCGCGCTGGTCCTGCCCGGAGCTGGCCGCCGAGCTGACCGCGCGCGGCGTCACCGAGAGCGTCTCGGCGTCCACCGTGCGCCGCTGGCTGCGACAGGACGCGCTCAAGCCCTGGCAGTACCGGTCCTGGATCTTCATCCGCGACCCCAACTTCCGCGCCAAGGCCCAGCGTGTCCTGGACCTCTACGCCCACACGTTCGAGGGCGTCGCGCTGGGCGAGGACGAGTACGTCCTCTCCAGCGACGAGAAGACCTCCGTCCAGGCCCGCTGCCGCTGTCATCCGACCCTGGCCCCGGGCCGGGCCCAGGCGATGCGCGTCAACCACGAGTACGGCCGCGGCGGCGCGCTGGCCTACCTCGGGGTGTTCACGAGTGCGGCTGACCAGGACTGCAGGACACTGAGTGGAGATCGTTTCCCGAGAAGCAGGTGATCGTTTCCCGAGAGCCGGTAGACGGCATTTACCGCACCCGATGGTGTCAGTACCGCAGTGGAGGATGCTCGGTATGGCACCCAACTCGCCTTCATCGCGTCTGGTCACCGCGGCAGCCCGCGAGGTTCTCCGCCCGCTTGGCCTTCAGCAGCGGGGGCGGTCGCGGACCTGGCTCGATGACCAGGGCTGGTGGCTCGGAGTGGTCGAGTTCCAGCCGTCGAGCTGGGGTCAGGGCACGTATCTGAGTGTTGGTGCGATGTGGCTGTGGGACGACGCGGACTACTTGGCATTCCACGTCGGCGGCCGGGAGGCCGGTCATGAGTCGTACAAGGATGAGGCCCAGTTCGCGTCTCTCGCGATGGACATGGCGCGGTTGGCCGCGAGCCGGACGGTGGAGTATCGCGGGCTGTTCACCAGCCCGACGAGTACCGCCAAGTACCTGGCGGCTCATTCCGCCCAGCGCGGAAACGCTTGGGACAACTACCACGCCGGCGTCGCCGCCGGGCTTGTCGGCGACGCTGATACGGCCCGCGACCGACTCGCCCGGGCGACCCAGCAGTTCTCCGGCACTGACATCCCCTGGAGGGTCCAGGCTCACCAGACCTCGCTGCAGCTTCGCGATATGGCCGACGACGCCGAGGCTCTCCGGAGCTGGGCGGCCGAGCGGATAACTTCGTGCAGGCAGAAGCTCAAGCTGGGACCTTCCCCGGCCGGACTCCCAGAGGAACTTCAACTACCCTGAGCGACTGCCTGCTCCAGCGCACCGGAAGAGGGGGGTGGCGGTGTCATGTCCGGCTACAGTTCCTGGGCGACGGGGCCGTGGCCGTGTGGTGGTACGTCAGCTCGGAGCGCCTGCCGGCTTGAATGGCTTCTTCGGCATCCGGCGTTCTTCTTCTCTGCTACCAGTCGGTGGATATCAGAATGCGCAGCATCAGACTTCCATTTCCCGGGCCGCCGAGTCGCTCGGTACTGCCGCCTTCCTCGCGGCTTCGCGCAGCGCCCGCTCCGTCTTGTCGTGGGTGTGGTCGGCAAGGGCTGAACCACCAGCGGGTGGTTGCGGACGAGGTGTAGGGCGGCCGGTGCTGTGCCAGGCCGACCGCCCCGAAGCGGCTCCGCCGCGCGAGCCCGGACCCTGGGGGGGTGCGTCCGGGCAGGTGTGCGCAGCGGTGCCGTGCCGCGTCCTGGGGGGGCGCTCGCCCACTCAACGATCGGTGTGCGGGTCGGTTCCGCACACCGTCAGGGCGCATCAGGCGTCGGACAGTTCGCGGCTCTGCTCCGGCGCAGTCTGGGCGCAGCGGATGAAGGCGGAGGGGTAGGCGGCCGGAGGGAGGGAGGGAGGGCAGGATCCGTAGGAGATGCCGCACCTGGTCCATGTCGGCCAGCCAGTCGGGCGGACAGGTCGGGGCCGGGCGCCGGGTGGAGGGCGTGGCTGACGGGGGCGGGTCGGCTGCGGCGTGGTGCCGGTCAGGGGGCGGTGTTCGCTGCGGCCGCTTCGGCGTAGGTGCTGTGGTCGGCGCGGAAGGACGGGGAGACTGCCGTCGAGGCACCAAGGCGGCGAGGGGGACGCCCATGAGCGCGGACGGGAGCAGCCGCCCGGTGCGGCCGAGCCCGGCAGGCCGAGCCCTCCTACCCGCCCAGGAAGACAGAAACCGCACCACGATGGCGCCGGAAGCCCGCGTCCATCCACTGAGGCGACAGGGATCTTCTGGTACACGACGGACACCTGTCGTCGCTTAGGAAACTGCATCCCGCTGACCAGCGCCAACGTCACCTGTGTGACGCCCGGAAACCGCGCCACGATGACGTCGTACCGGCGGCCACCACCCTGACCAGGCATCAAGCCCGATCACCACACGACAAACCACTGCAACACCCCACGACAACGAAGTGCAACTTCACACGGGGGCACGACGGCGTGGGCCGTCGCCCAAACGGCGACGGCCCCTGCGGGAACAGGGAGTCGTCTGCGTAGAGGTCAAGGCCAACGAAGGAGTATGCCATCAACCGCGAGAAGAGGTACGAGGTAGCGGCCCCCTGCGAAACTGCGGCGGAGTGTGCAGCCGCTGGGGAGGGCCGTTGGCCGAAGGCTTGGGTTCACCGCAGCACAGTGACTGCTGGACGGAGCCTGCAGCACGGCGGGAGCAGCCCTCATGGGCTGGTGGCTGAACTTCCGTTAGGAGCCCACGCCGCACCGCCATCCGGCCGGATCCACCGGGCAGCCAGGTCGACCATTGGCCAGGAGCCGGCCCCCGTCGGCATCTGTGTCCGGCGTCGCCGGGGGACGGTGCCGTACATCCCCAGTACGACGCCCACGAGAACCTACATCCGGGGACGGACGACTCGGCGGCGTCCGCCTTCTAGCTTGCTGGCATGACCTCTGATTACAGTTCCGACCAGGCGATCGTGCGCCTCGATGGTGTGCACAAGTCGTACGGCGACCCGGTGGCTCTGAACGGCGTCTCACTCGGGATTCGCGCGGGAGAGGCCGTCGCGGTGATGGGGCCCTCGGGCTGCGGCAAGTCCACGCTCCTGAACATGATCGCGGGGCTGGACCGGCCGACCTCCGGGACGGTCACCGTCCACGGCGAGGATCTGGGAGAACTGAACGAGACCGGGCTGGCGCTCTTCCGCCGGCGGCGGATCGGGATGATCTTCCAGTTCTTCAACCTGGTCGACGACCTGCCCGCCCTGGACAACGTCGCGCTCGCCGCGCAGCTGACCGGAGCCCCGACCTCGCAGGCCCGCAAGCGCGCCCTGGAACTGCTCGACGAGCTCGGTGTGGCCGAGCAGCGCGACAGCTACCCGGCCACGCTCAGTGGCGGCCAGCGTCAACGGGTCGCCGTGGCCCGCGCCCTGATGAACCGGCCGGTCCTGCTGCTGGCCGACGAGCCGACCGGCGCTCTGGACAGCAGGTCCGGCGAGCAGGTGATGGACCTGCTGATCGACCTCAACCAGATGGGCCAGACCCTGCTGATGGTCACGCACGACCCGCGCTTGGCGCGGCGGTGCGCGAGCCGGTTGATCGAGTTCGCCGACGGCCGGGTGGTACGGGAGAGCACGTTGGAGCGTGCTGCATGAGCGCGGTCTGGCGTGCCTCACGGGCGGCCGTGAGGCGCCGGAAGCTGCAGACGACGATCATCGGCGTCGTCGTCCTGCTCTCCACCGCGACGATCACGATCGCCCTCGCGTTGTTGGCGGCGGCTGCGGCTCCCTTCGACGACGCGTTCTCCCAGCAGAGCGGTGCCCATGTGGTGGCCACCTTCGACAGCTCCAAGGTGTCGGACGTGCGGTTGGCGCAGACGGCGCACCGCCAGGGGGTGAGGGCGGCAGCGGGCCCGTTCGGCGAGGCCGTCGTTGTTGTCCCCGATGGGACGCCGGGCATCGCTGCCGGCCCGTTGACGGTGGTGGGCCGGTCCGGTTCGGACAGCCCGGTGGACCACCTGAATCTGTGGGCAGGCCGTTGGCCCACCGGCCCCGGCGAGATCGTCCTGAACAGCCGTCCGTCCGGCCGCGGCGCGTCCTTCCCGCCCGAGTTCATGGTCCCGCTGCCCGGCGGGTCGAAGCTCAGGGTCGTCGGCTTCGCCTCCAGCGTGAGCCAGTCGGCCGGCGCGTGGGTGACCCCGGACCAGCTTGCGGGCCTGCATCCGCAGAGCGTCCAGATGCTCTACCGCTTCGCCGACCCCGGGACGGACCAGTCCATCAGTGCCGGCCTGGCCACCGCCACGGCGGGCCTTCCGTCGGACGCGCTGACCGGATCGCAGTCCTACCTCGCCCTGAAGAAGGCCGTCGCCGGCCAGACCGACGCCTACGTCCCGTTCCTGATGACGTTCGGCGTCCTCGGGCTGGTGGTGGCCGTGCTGATCGTCGCCAACGTGGTCAGCGGCGCGGTGGTCTCGGGCTTCCGACACATCGGCGTCCTGAAGGCGCTGGGCTTCACGCCGAACCAGGTGGCCGCGGTCTACGTCCTGATGATCTCCGTCCCCGCGGTCGTCGGCTGTCTGATCGGCATCGTCCTCGGCAACGTGTTGGCCCGGCCCTTGCTGTTCGGCGTGTTCCAGGGGCTTGGGGTGGAGAGCGTGAGTGTCAGCCTCTGGGTGGACGTCGTCGCACTGCTGGGGATGCCCGCGGTGGTCGCGCTCGCCGCGCTCGGCCCCGCCATGCGGGCCCACCGGCTGTCCGCGGCCGAGGCGATCAGCGCGGGCGGCGCCCCTCGCGTGGGGCGCGCGCTGGGCGTCCAGCGTCGGCTCGGCGCGACCCGGCTGCCGCGCTCGGTCAGCCTGGGTCTGGGGCTGCCCTTCGCCCGCCCGGCGCGCACCGTGCTGACCATGGCGGCCATCGTGCTCGGCGTCGCCGCCGTGGCCCTCGCCAGCGGCCTGACCAGCACGATGACCGCCTACGGGAACGCGGAGGAGCTCAACGGCGCCTACCAGGTCGAGGTGACCGTCGGCGGGCACCGTCCCGACCGGCCCGCACCGACGCTGAGCGACACCGACACGCAGGCGCTGCTGCGTTCCCTGGGCGCCGTCCGCGTCACCGCCGACGCCTGGCAGAACGTCAAGTTCACCGGATCCACGCAGGGTCTCAACGGGCAGTTCCTGCGTGGGGACTCCGCCAGCCTGAACTACACCATGGTCAAGGGGCACTGGCTCGACGGACCGGGCCAGCTCGTCGTCTCGGGGGCATTCCTGCGACAGCGTGGCCTGGCGGTGGGAGACCAGGTCCGTCTGGACCTGGGGGCCAAGGAGGTCCCGGTGACCATCGTCGGCCAGCTGATGGCCTACGACCCCGACGGGGTGCTCTCCAACTGGGACACCCTGATGGAACTCGCACCGGGCCAGCGGGCCTCGCACTATATGGTCCAGCTCGCCCCGGGGGCCGACGCCGACGCCTTCGTGACCGCATTCCAGAAGGCGTCCGGTCCCGGTCTGTACCCCGCCAAGCACGCGAACGAGCTGAACCAGGCGACGCTGACCATCGTCAGCTTCGCGACGCTGTTCACGCTGATGCTGGCCGCGGTCGCCGCGCTCGGCGTCTTCAACACCGTCGTCCTCACCACCCACGAGCGCCGCCGCAACCTGGGCATGCTCAAGTCCATCGGGATGACACCCCGGCAGGTCACGGTGATGATGGTGACCTCGATGGCCGCCCTCGGCGCGGTCGGCGGCCTGATCGGCCTCCCCCTCGGCGTCCTCGCCCACCGCCTGGTGGTGCCCGCCATGGTCCGCGCTGCGGGAATCGACCTGCCGGCCTCGATGCTGCACGTCTGGCACGCGCCCCTGCTCGCCCTCCTCGCCTTCGCGGGCCTGGTGATCGCCATCCTCGGCGCGCTCATCCCGGCAAGGTCCGCAGCCCGGCTCACCATCGCGCAGGTGTTGCACAACGAGTGATCCCGCCGCACCGGGCAGCAGGCACCCCGACCATCCGGCGCAGCGCTGGTGGGCGCGTCCCCAGGGCCGCCTGCCAGCCGCTGCGGTCGGCCCCACCAGGCGCCCACCCTCACCGGCCCGCCACAGGCGCGGGACCGCCGTCGTCCGTCCCGCCCGCTCAGAGGCCGGCCTGGCAGCCTCTCCCGGCGAAGTGGGGATGCTGCCTGTCCCGGTCGGCAGCAAACCGACCAGGCGATTCGTCAGAACTGACGCACAGAATCTGCACCTCCCGTCAGCACTCCCCCAAGACGTTCTGAACCACCGCCCCGGACCTCGGGGTGGAATGTTTTGCATACGCTCCAGTTTCGCTGGGTAGTTGATTGACTACCCAACGCCATGGGGGGTCGTGCCGATCGCGGCCCCCACAGACGGAGATGTTCATGCGACGCGTTCTCACCAAGCTCGGCAGCCTCGCGGCGGTCGCCGCCCTCGCCCTCGTCTGCCCCGGCGGCTGATCTCGGGCCCGGGGTGGTCACCGGGTCGCCGTGCGGCGGGTTGGCGGGCGGCGTGTCGCGGGCGCGTGCTGGCGTGGACGGGGTGTGAGAGGGCAGGGTGCCTGCATGTCCGAACGACGCGACCGCCGCCGCCTCCATGCCCGCGCCCGAGCTCTCGGGGTACCCGTCGAGCAGGTCGGCCGTCGGCCCGCGCCGTCCCTGCCGGTGCGGCTACTTGCGGAGCCCGCCTGGCCGCACACCGCACTACCGGACAGGGACGACACCGGCACCATCGCCTGGCAGGTGATGCAGGCAGCACCCGTGGGCTGCTGTGCGGTCACGCGCGCTCGGCAGGTCCTGGACGGTGGCGCCGTGGTCATCCTCGCCCGCCACGAGATCACCTGTCCGATCTGGTCTGCGCGCTGACTGGAGGTACGTCAGCGCCGCCAGTCCCCGGGCCGGTGTCGTGGCCTGGTCTTCGGCGGCATGCGCTGCCCGGTCGTGGGCCGCCGCGGGGTTGGCCGACTGTGCTCGGTGTTGTTCAGCTGTTCGCTGGGTCCTCCTGCTGGGTGACGTGTGCCCGGCGCTTGCGTGCGGCGTGGCGGAGCAGGAGTGCGCCCAGGCCCAGGAGGGCGGCGCTGACGAGTACGGGGACGGTGGTCCGGGTTCCGGTGTCGGCGAGGAATCCCGGGCCGTGGTGGGTGGCGTGCGCTGGGGGCATGCCGTCACCAGAGTGGTAGGCCGGGGGCCGGGGCTGTCCAGGGTGGCCGGCGTTGCAGTGGCCGTTCTGGCAGGGAGTGCAGGCGGGAACGGCGATGGCGATGATGAGGGTGTTGCTGGCGGCGGGGACGGTGGTGGCGATGGGGATGGTGAGGGTGTTGCTGGTGGCGGTGACGGTGGTCCCGCCGGGCGTGGTGGCCGTGGCGGTGGCGGTGTCGGTGACCGACTGGGTGGTGACGTCGGTGGCGGTGACGGTGTAGCCGGCGGTGCAGGTGGTGCTCGCACCGGGGGTGAGGGCGGTCACCGGGCAGCTGACCGCCGGCGTACCGGGACCGTGGTCCACGACACCGACCTGGGCCAGCGCCACCGCGCCGGTGTTGGTCACGGTGTAGGTGTAGTGCAGTGCCTGTCCGGCGGTGGAGAACGAGGCCTCCTGGGCGGCCTTGACGACCCCGATGGCGGCCCGTGGCACCGTGACGGTGTTGCTGGTGGCGGTGATCACCTGTCCGGAGGGTGTGCTGCCGGACGCCGTCGCGGTGTCGGTGACGTGACCCGCGGCCACGTCCGCGATGGTGGTGGTGTGGGTGGCGGTGCAGGTGGTGCTCGCACCGGCGGCGAGGGTGGTCACCGGGCAGCTGACCGCCGACGTGCCGGAACCGTCGTCGACGACGGCGACCTGGGCCAGCGCCACGGCGCCGGTGTTGGTCACGGTGAAGGTGTAGTGGACCGTCTCGCCGGGTGCCTGGAAGCTCGTCTCAGCGGCCGCCTTCGTGATGGTCAGCGCCGGGACCGGGGACACACCGCCCTGGTTGAGCAGCACCGAGACCGAGTTGCCGTCGCCGAGGACGAGGTCGGGGCGGCCGTCGCCGTTGAGGTCGCCCGCTGCCATCGAGAAGGGGAGACCGCCAGTCGGGTAGTCGGTCGGGGGGACGAAGGTGCCGTCTCCGTTGCCCAGCAGCACCGTCAGGCCGCCGTTGTCGCCTACGGCGAGGTCGAGGTGGCCGTCGCCGTTGAGGTCGGCTGCCGCCATCGAGTAGGGCTGGTGGCCGGTGGGGTAGTCGGTCTTGGGTGCGAAGGTGCCGTCACCGTTGCCCAGCAGCACCGACACGCCGGACTGGTTGGTCACCGCGAGGTCCAGGTGGCCGTCGCCGTTGAAGTCGCCCACCACGAGGGACCTCGGGTCGATGCCGGCGGGGTAGCTGACCTTGGGAGCGAACGTACCGTCACCGCGGCCCAGCAGCACCGACACCGTGCCGCTGCTGACGGAATCGGCCACGGCGAGGTCGAGGTGGCCATCGCCGTTGAAATCGCCCACCGCGACCGCGTACGGGGCGCTGCCCGCCGGGTAGTCGGTCTTGGGGGCGAAGGTGCCGTCACCGCGGCCCAGCAGCACCGACACCGTGTTGGAGTCCAGGTTGGCCGCGACGATGCCGAGGTGGCCGTCGCCCTTGAAGTCACCCACCGCGACCGAGATCGGAAAGCCCCCGGTGGGGTAGTCGACGTGGGGGGCGAAGACCGGAGCGGTCGTGGCGGCCCACACCACACTCCCGGGCGCCAGTGCCAGCATGAGCACCGCAGTGCACGCCGCCACCACCGCTCTCGCGCATCCCCGCCTCTGTCGTTTCCGGATGCCCTGGCGCAGCGTCACGTTTGTCTCCTCGGGTTCGGCTGGGGCGTTGGTGACGCCGTGTCCGGTGGCGCCGGTCCTGCCGTTGGCCGGGAGGACCAGCGGTGGTTGGGCGGGGCTGGGGTGTCTATCCCCCGTGGAGCGGTGGGGAAGGCGTTCGTGACGTCCGGTGGTCCGGTGGTGTGAGGGTCGGATTGGCCGTGACGTTTGCCGCCCGCCCGATATTGCGGCCGGGTCTGCGACCGCTGGCGGGCGTCAGGACCGGCTGGAGGGCGTCGAGCACGGCGGCGGGCCCGCAGCGCTCGTACGGCGCCCGCCTGCAGACCTGGTGCGCGGGCGCGTGCCCCCGTGCCGCGCCGCCGCCGGCCTCAGCGGCGGCCGGGCGGGGTGGACCTGTCGGTGGGCGTCATCCGAAAGCGCAACGGGTTCATGTCGCGGGCCCGCGCGCGCCGCGGACAGGGCAGGCTGTGCACCGACCCGCACCGCACCCACCGGACGAGAGGCACCACCTTGGCCACCGACTACGACGCCCCCGCAAGAACACCGACGACACCGACGACGACAGCATCGAAGAACTGAAGAACCGCCGCAGCAACAAGTCGGCCGGCACCGTGGACATCGACGAGCCCGAGACCGCCGAAGGCATCGAACTGCCCGGCGCGGAGATCTCCGACGAGGAACTGTCCGTCCGGGTCCTGCCCATGCAGCAGGACGAGTTCACCCGCGTGAGCTGCTTCATGGTCCGTCACCGCAGCCAGATCGCCGGGCAGGACAGCAAGGGACGGCCGGTCTGCCGGGAGCGCGCGTTCACCTCCTGACCGGCAGGTCCATGCAGCCGCACCACGGCGCGGCACCCCTGCGCTGCCAAGGGGCCTGCCGCGGACTCGTGCCTTGTCGCCGCCGGGCGGCTGGAGGTGTCGTCGCGGGACTGTCTTCCGGTACTGGCGTGAGAATCGGGCACCCGACGAACGCCTCGCACCTTGGGTCAGGCGCTCGCGCTCCTCCGGCGCCACACAAGCGCGGCCACGGCGATTCCGGCCGCCAACGAGAGCCGAGAGTACGACGGCAACGACGCGGGCCGGCTGCCCCACCGCGACCGACTCGCCAACGGCAGCCCCGACGACGACAGGGACGAGGAGCAGCAGCGGACCGATGGGTAGTGGCGGCGGGGCCGCCAGGAGTTGGTGTCGAGGTGCGGGTCGGCGCCGCCCCCGGAGTTCGTGGTGCGGGGGTCGGGTCGTGTCAGCGTCACCGTGCGGCGGGCGCGTCCGGTCGCGGCCAGGGTCAGCGAGCAGACGCTCGCGGGGAAGCGCCGGCCGGCCGCCATCGGCGAGAGGGCTCCAGCCTGGCCTGGATCTGCTTCAGAGCGGCCCGTGGCGGGTCAGTCGCCGGGGCGGTCGGTGTGGGCGGCATGGTCGCCGAGGGCGGTGAGGATGTCCTGGAGCGCGGCCAGCGGCTGGTACTCGGGGCGTACCGCCGGGTTCACCCCCCGCGCCTTCAAGGAGTCCCAGATGCGGCGGACATGGTCGATCAGCGCGGCGCGGGCCTCGTACTGGACGTCGAAGGCCTCCGGACCCAGCCCGCGCAACGCGGCGCGGTCCAGCTCCTCCACCTCCTGCGCGATCGTCAGAGCCGCCCGGCGCACATCCAGATCCCCGCCCACACTCACCGGCACACATCCCCCATCGCTACTGACACTTCCCTGTCAACGATCAGCGTAGACCCTGACGGATCAGGACCGGAGGCATTCGAACAACCCCACGCCCCAACCGACTTGCGGACACACGGCCGCCATCGCGATCCGTCCCGCAGCCGACGCGACGCAGACCGAATCCCTGCAGCAGGCCTCCACACCGGCACGGGCGGGGTCCGCGCGGCGGAGCAGCGAACAGACCCCACACGTCGCCCGTCACGCGGGACAACGGAGCCATCTGCGTGTTCCGCGCCCGCGCAAGGACCCGCTGGGCACGTCGTCGGGCGAGCGGACAACGGCTACTCGGCGGCGATGCGAACGGGCGTGCGTGCGTGCCATCGCCGCGCCCGTCACCACGGCCGTGATGTGCAGTGCCGCCACGACTGCGAGGTTCTCCGGCCAGGTGACGCCGGCCGGGTGCGCCGCAGGCACAGCGCGGCGAGCGGGTTGAACGCCCGCAGCTTCACCGTCTGGGTGGTCCGCGCCGCGTGCCGGCGGGCGTTGATCCGCAGCCACTCGATCGGCGACTCCACCGCCGCCGGCTGCTGCTGCTCGCCCTCCCCGGCCTCACTCGGCCGGCTTGGCCGCCGGTGGAGTGCTGGGCGCCCTGGGACCGCTTGCCGCGCGGCTCGGTGATCCGGCCGACCACCTGGGCGTCATGCGCGACCAGGGCGCGCAGGACCCGCCAGATCGTGCGGAGGCTGGACGCCTCGATCTCGGCGTCGGTCTCCGCCTTCACCGCCTCGCCGGCGTCATGGACCTCGGCCGGGTCGGCGGCCGCCGTGTCGTCACCGACCTCCGGTGTCGGCAGGTAGACCGGGATGATGACCCAGGACACCTTGCCCTCGCGGTAGGACTGGCGCAGCGCCCTCCCGACAGCCTGGACGATGTCAGTGACCGACGGCTTCGGGACCGCGAAGCACACGGCGTCCACAGCTCGGACGTCGACTCGGCCGACCCGCCTCACGGCAGTGTGGCGGTGTCGATCGCCTGGATCTGGTCAGAATCGTGGTCCGAGACGAGCAGGGTCGTCGCGTCGGGGCTGAGGGCGAACTCGCGGGGGAAGGCGCCGGTCGGGATACGCCCGAGGGCGGCCGGTTTGCCGGCGAGCGCGGCCCGGGTGTCCACCACGGTCAGGCCGGTCGTGGCGCCCGCGGTGTGGAACCGGTCGGAGTCCGCAGTAATGATGCGGGCGCTGCCCTGGACGAGGACCAGGCCGACCGGGGCGGTGCCCACCTGGACGGAGGTCAGCAGGGCGTGCCCGGGGTCGGTGGTGAGCCTGTCGGCGTCGAAGGCGAGCAGGGCGTTGCTTCCCCGTGCGGTGACCCACACGGTGTGCCCGTCCGGTGCGGGGAGGACCCGTACCGGCTCGCACCCGGCGGCGACGCTGCCCAGCAGGGCCTTGCCCGGCGTGGACTCCAGGGTGGGAAGATCGATGACGCTGATTTCGCCGTGCCTGGTGCCCGCCGGCGTGCTCGGGTCGACTTCGCTGGTCGCGTACAGTCGGCGCCCGTCGGGGGAAGGGGCGGTGCCGACCACGGCGTCGCCCAGCGTGAGACTGCCGATCTGCGCGGCCTGGCCGAACCCGGTACGAACCGCCGTGCGCAGGTCGAAGACCTCGATGTCGCCGCGGTGGCCGGTCCGGGCGTTGCCGTACTCCTGGCTGACAAAGGCGTAGCGGTCGTCGGGTGAGACGGTGACCTCGATCGCGCTGGTCCCGGCCGTGCCGGTGAGCGTTCCCAGCACGGCCCCTGGCGTGCCGGCCGCTGCCTTGGCCGTGTCCACCACGATCGCCCCGCTGCCCGCGGCGATGAGCAGTTCGGTTCCGTCGTGGGTGAGCGTGATTCCGGTGGCGCCTTCCTTGCCCATGCTCGCGGCCGGAAGCGGGATCGTCCGCACGAGCCGTGGCGTGGCGCTGCCGGTGGACAGCACCCCCAGTGCCGACTGCAGCACGGCGAAGGCGACGTGGCCGGTAGGGGCGTAGACCAATCCGAAGGGCTGGGCCGGCACGGTCAGGCTCGTGGTGCGGACACCGGTGAGCTGCGGCTGCGAAGGCGCGGGCCCGGCCTGGCACCCGGGCGGGGCAACCGCTGTGGCTACCGCAACGGCGGGCAGCGGACCGGTGCCGCCGCTCGGGCCGTTGCCGACTGTCTGACAGCCCGACGCGCCCAGCGCCAGCGCCAGCGCCAGGGCCAGGGCCAGGGCCAGGGCCCACGGAAACGTCCAATGCCCGGGGAACGCCATCAACTACCCCTTTCAAGTGCCGAATCAGCGGCGAACCTAGCAAGGGATCTTGTGAAATCCTTGTGACCCCGGCCGCCGGGGCACGGCACAGTCGAGCCACAGCAAGCCGGGCCGGGCGGGTGGTCTCCAGCTCCTCCCGCCAGTCGTGGTCGACCGGCGTGCCCGGTTCCTCGGCGGCGGTGAACGGTCAGCTCGACCAGGTGACAGCGCTGGACCGGGCCTGCCAGGCCGCGGGCGTACCGCTGCTGTTGGCGGCGGCCGGCGAACAGCAGGTGCAGGTGGGCCCGTTCGTCTCCCCCGACTTCACGGGCTGCACCGCCTGTTACCTGGCTCAGCGGGACCCCGACGAGGCGGCCGGCACCCCCGGCGGCCCGCGAGCCCTGCTGCTGGCCGCGCCGGTCGTCGGCGAGGTGATCGCCCTGGTCTCGCGCAGCGGTCGCCGCCTCGCTCCAGGACATCACCCGGCTGGCCAGGACCGCCGACGGGGAGTGGCTCACCCGGACGCTGCACGTGCCCGCGCTGCCCGGTTGCTCCGGTTGCCGCCCGTTGCCGGGGATCGACCGGCTGGACCAGGCCCCGCCCGCGGTCGCCTTCGAGTCCTCGGTCGCCTTCTCGCCCCGACGGTATGTCAACCCGCGTGACCACCAAGCTCATTGAGTGGTGTGCATCGTGAAGTGGCAGGTCACGGGCCTGGTGTGCGTCGGCGTCGGGGTGCTCACGCTGGTTGCGGGCGGATGGCTTCGGTGAAG
>NZ_JARXZC010000067.1 GCF_029894335.1 Kitasatospora sp. MAP5-34
CTCCCCGATGGAGTTCGAACAGCAGCACCACGCAGCAGCTAAACTCTCACTCGCAGCATGAACCCCTGTGTCCACAATCCGGGGGTCACCTCATAGGACCCCTGCCCCCTGCGGAGCGGATCTGTGTCGAGCATGCCATCGCCGAGACGAAGACCTGGAGGGTCCTCAAGCACTACCGCGGCAAACGGGAACGCCTGGCCTACCCAGGCGTCCTGTGCGCCGATGGAGCAGCTGTCAACGGCCGCTGCCGCTATCGCCACGCTGCGACAAGGCCCCCATCCCTGCGGAGGGGACGCACCAACGAGTACCAGAGAGCGGCACAGAGCCACAGCACAGCACCTGCAGCTCCATCTTGTAACCCCGCACCACCAGGACATCCGCCGCTGCGGTCTCCACTTCGCCGCCCTTTCCATCCGAGCAGTGAGACGACCCGACGGAAAAAGGCCCGCGTGGTGTTAGAAATGAGAACATGGTCGAACAAGCCGACCGATCACGGATCGTATTCAGAAAGTCACTGATCACGAGAAATCGCCGGAGCGTTGCCACACAGGTCTTCGTACTGGAACTCGTGGTCGTGGTACTGCTCGTGCTCGGGGCGATCCTCGCGCAGGTCCTCGAGTCTCGGCGGAGCAGCGATTCCGAGGCGAAGAACCGGTCCGTGGCCGTCGCGGAAACCTTCGCGCATTCCCCGGGCCTGCTCGCCGCACTGAAGTCGCCCAATCCGACGGCAATTCTCCAGCCGATCACGGAGGCGACGCGCACACAGGCGGGCGTCGACTTCATCGTCGTCATGAACGACCAGGGCATCCGGTACACGCACCCGCTGCCGGACCGGATCGGCAAGCAGTTCGTCGGCACCATCGGCCCCTCCCTGGCCGGCCACATCTACACCGAGAGCGTGCACGGTCCGCTCGGCCACGAGGTCCAGGCGGTCGTGCCGGTCACCGCTCCGGACGGATCGGTCGCGGGCCTGGTGTCGGCCGGCCTCAAGGTCAAGAACGTCACCGCCGCCGACAACCGGCAGCTGCCGCTCATCCTCGGCACCGGCGCCGCCGCCGTCGTGGTGGCCACGACCGGCACCGCTCTGATCGCCCGCCGGGTGAAGCGCCAGACGCACGGTATGGATCCGGGCGAGCTGGCCCGCGTCTACGAGCACCACAACGCCGTCCTGCACGCGGTGCGCGAAGGCGTGGTCATCGTCGGGCAGGACGGGCGGCTGCTCCTGGTGAACGATGAGGCGCGCGAGCTGCTGGGCCTGCCGGCCGAGGCCGAGGGGCGACACCTGGGCGACCTCGAGGAACTCGACCCCGACACGGCAGAGCTGCTGCTGTCGGGCAGGGTGGTCACGGACGAGCTGCACCGAGTCGGCGGCCGGCTCATCGCGGTGAACCAGCGGCCGACCGCTCCCCACAGCCGCGCCATGGGCACGGTCGCGACGATCCGCGACTCGACGGAGCTTCTCGCGCTGTCCGGCAAGGCCGAGGTGGCCGGCCGCAGGCTGGCCCTGCTCTACGAGGCCGGCGTCGGCATCGGCACGACCCTCGACGTCAAGCGCACCGCCCAGGAGTTGGCGTCTGTCGCGGTGCCCGGCTTCGCGGACTTCGTCACCGTGGACCTCGCCGACCCCGTCCTGCAGGGCGACGAGCCCACCGGCGCCGCCATCAACCTGCGCCGCACCGCGGTCCATGGCATCCGCGACGACCATCCGTTCTACCCGTGCGGCAGGCTGATCGCCTTCATCCCGTCCACTCCCCAGGCCCGCGGCTTCGACAGCGGCCGGTCGCAGGTCGTCCCCGACCTGTCCGTCGCGCACGGCTGGCAGGCCCAGGACCCGGAATGGACGGGGCACATCCTCGACTACGGCGTCCACACGCTCATCACCACCCCCCTGAAGGCCCGTGGCATCATCCTCGGCGTCGTCAACTTCTGGCGGTCGCAGAAGCCCGAGCCGTTCGACGACGAGGACCGCTCGCTGGCCGAGGAACTGGTCGCTCGGGCCGCCGTCTGCATCGACAACGCCCGCCGGTACACTCGCGAGCACGCCATGGCCGTGACCCTGCAGCGCAGCCTGCTGCCGCGTGCCCTGCCGGACCACAGCGCGCTCGAGGTCGCACACCGCTACCTGCCCGCGCAGTCCGGAGTCAGCGGCGACTGGTTCGACGTGATCCCGCTGCCCGGCAGCCGGGTCGCCCTGGTGGTGGGCGACGTGGTCGGCCACGGGCTCCACGCCGCCGCCACCATGGGCCGGCTGCGCACCGCCGTGCACAACTTCTCCGCCCTCGACGTCGCGCCGAACGAGCTGCTCGGCTACCTCGACGAGCTGGTGAACCGTATCGACCAGGAGGAGACCGACAGCGGCGCCGGGACGGGCGTCACCGGAGCCACCTGCCTGTACGCGATCTACGACCCGATCTCCCGGCTCTGCACGATCGCGACCGCCGGCCACCCGCCGCCCGCACTGGTCGGGCCCGACGGCAGCGTCGAGTTCCCCGAACTGCCGACCGGACCGCCGCTGGGAGCGGGCGGGATGCCGTACGAGACGGCCCAGGTGCAACTGGCCGAGGGCACCCAGATCGTGCTCTACACCGACGGGCTGATCGAGGAGCGCACCCGGGACTTCGACGTCGGCATGGAGCTGCTGCGCGCGGTGCTCTCGCAGCTCCAGCGGCAGCCCGAGGAGAACTGCCAGGCCGTGCTCGACGCCCTGCTGCCGGCCCATCCGCAGGACGACGTGGCGCTGCTGATCGCGAAGACCAAGGTGCTCGGCCCGGAGCGGGTCGCCGAGCGCGACGTGCCGCCCGACCCGGCCGCCGTCGCCGACATCCGTGCGTGGAGCGCCGCAACGCTGGACGAGTGGGGTCTGAGCGAGCTGGCCTTCGCCACCGAACTGGCCCTCAGCGAGCTTGTCACCAACGCCATCCGCTACGGTTCGGAGCCGGTACGGGTACGGCTGCTGCGCGACCGCAGCCTGATCATCGAGGTGTCGGACGGCAGCAACACCTCGCCGCACCTGACGTACGCGGCGACCACGGACGAGGGCGGCCGCGGCCTGTTCCTGGTTGCCCAGCTCACCGAGCACTGGGGCACCCGGTACAGCGCCCACGGCAAGATCATCTGGGCGGAGCAGCCCTTCCCCGCGTCCGTCCGGACCCTGGCCGATCAGCGTCGGGAAGAGTAGGAGGCCGCCCCGCTGCCCCCGCGCCCGCGCGCCCCCACCAGAGCCGCACAGAAAGCAGCATCGCCATAGCCGACGAGCGCAACTACGCGTCCTCCGTCCAGCTACCGCAGATCGCCCGACGCCTGGACGACCTGCGCGTCAGCCGCTGGCATCGCCACGTCGTCGCGCTCATCGGGCTGGGATCCTTCTTCAACTTCTTCGAAGTCGCTCTCGGCACCCTGCTCATCCCCTGCTGCCGACCGCCTGGACCGTCACCACCACCGACAAGTCCCTGGTCATCGGCGCCCACTTCGCGGGAGAGATGCTCGATGTCTTCGCCCTGGCGAAGGCCTGCGACCGGTTCGGCCGCCGGCGCATGTTCCAGATCAACCTCATCACCTACACGGCCCTCGCCATAGCCTGCGCCACCGCCCAGTCCGGCGGCGCCCTGATCGCCATGCGTTTCCTGGTCGGCATCGGCCTGGGCGCCGAACTCATCCTGTTGAAGAAACTGTCGCCCCAGGCGTCGGCCGCGCCGCTGCTTCCACAGAACAGCTCCGGTCGGCAGCACGACCACCGCTCGCCCAGCGAGGGCCCGAGCTACCTCCGGGCCCTGGTCAGGTGGTCGCGCAAGGTTTCCAGGCTGTCCACAAGTGACAGCCAGCGGCCTTCTACGAAGTTGCGGACCGAGAGGACGGCGAACTGCCGTTTGAACCATGGCGGGAGGCCTCGGAACGGCACGAAGGTCAGGACATCCTTGATCGCCGTGTCGGCGATCCCACCGAGCCCCTCCCTGCGTAGCAGCTGGTAGATCGCGGGGGTGAGCCTTCGGGACAGGCGTGCGAGGTCACCCGCGGCGACGTGCCCGAGCCTACGGACCTCGAGCTGCTCAGTACGCAGGGCTCGTTCGACCCGGGCCGCCACGGCGTCGAAGGCATCGCAGTTCAGCACCAGTCGGACGACCGCTGTGCCGACTTCCGGGTCGTTCCGCTCGAACGCGGCGTCCACTGCCGCCAGTTCGTCGGCGCCGCTTTGAGCGTCGTCCCCTCCAACCCCCTCGGACTTCTGCGACATCTCGGACCCGATCTCCTACTCCTCGCAGGGCGGCGGCAGTACCCGCTGCTTCTTGATGTTGTCGATCATCCCGGCTCGCTTGAGCTGGGTCAGGTCGCCCTGCGTCACACTGGGCGACGGATACTTCGACTGAACATGGCCATGGTAGATCTCCTCGATCACATTCCCGTCCTTGTCCGCGACGGCCCGGTGCCGGTCGAGTACGACGATCTCGTTGTTGCCGTGGTCGACGCCCAGACGGCGCGTCACATTCGGGTTGCTCGGATCCAGGTCGATGGATCGGTCGAGGGCCGCCTGGCCGTTCTTCGGCGCACGGCTGACCTCGCCCTTGCCGGACGAGTTGGAGCCGGTGCCGTGCTTGTTGTACTCCGAGTCGTCGTAGGTCCGCTTGATCTTCTTGCCCTTGAGACCGAGCGGGTCGATCCACCAGAGCGGGTTGTCGACGTAGCCGTGGTGGTTGGGCGCAGCGCGGAGGCCGAGCGGATCAGGTGAGACATACCTCGCGGTGTCCGCGTCGTAGTACCGGGCCAGGTTGTAGTCGAGCCCGGTCTCCACGTCGTGGTACTGGCCGGGGAAGCGCAGCGGACAGGTCGGAGTCTGACTGTCGGCGGCCTCGATCGGGCGGCCCCAGAGGGTGCTGACGCCCCGCCAGGCTATCCGCCCGTCGAGGCCGACCAGCTCGGTCGGCGTGCCCGTGAGGTCGGTGACGATCGCGTGGAAGCGCCGATCGATCTCGGCCTGGTCTCCGTCTGTGCGCCAGGCGCGGTCGAGCTGGGCCGCAGCCCGGTAGGTGCCCGGATCCCAGTCCCAGGTGATCGACTTCCGGATTCCGGGGAGTACGGTGCGCTGCTCCGCCAGGGTGGTCTCGTCCCAGCTGAACAGCGTTCGCTCGGCGACGGCGCCGTCCTGGGTTAGCCGGATCTTGGCGGTCCGGCGGCCGAGAGCGTCGTACTGATAGCGCCAGACCGTCCCTTCCGGTGTCAGTGCCTCGACCAGGCGGTCCTCCGCGTCCCAGGAGTACCGGGACTCCTTCTCCTGACCGGAGATCGTGCGCCGGACTGATCGGACGACACGGCCCTGGCCGTCGTGCTCGTACCTGGTGCGGCCGGCCCTGCGGATCAGCGTCCCGGTGTGCTCGCGAGCGCCCTGGGCGTCGTCGTCCGCCGACGGGTAGGCGGCGTGCGCGAGGTTGCCGAGCATGTCGTAGGCGTACGTCTCCGTCCAGGTCGCGGCGTGGACGGCCGTCACCCGGCCGACCTGGTCGAGATCGAAACGGCGGGTGCCGGAGAGCTGGTCGGCGATCTCGGTGGGGTGGCCGTCCGCGCGGTAGGTGTAACTGCGTGACTGGAGCCGGCGGTAGCCGGTGCCGGGCTCGGCGGCGTCCTTGGCCCAGATTGCCTGGCCGACGAGGCGGTGTGCGCTGTTCCAGCTCTGGGTCAGGACCGCGCCCTCGCCGAAGGTCCGGGTGGTCTCCCGGCCTGCCAGGTCGTACTGGAAGGACAGGCCACCGCCGATGGTGGCCAGGGTGGCGGGCAGGCCGTTCGGGTCGTACGTCCACACCGACACCGCGCCGGTCGGTGTGACCCGGCGGACCCGCTGGCCGAGCAGGTCGTACTCGCTGGTCAGCTGCTGTCCGTCCACCGATTCGCCGGTGACCCGCCCGACTGCGTCCCGGGTGTACTCCAGGACGCAGCCCGGCGCTGCCGCCCGGAGCAGTCGCCCGGCGGCGTCGAAGGCGAACGTGGTGGTGGCCCCGTCGCCGGTGCTGTTGGCCGTGACCCTACCTAGAGCGTCCCGGATGAGGGAGACAGTCTGGCCCGCTCCGTTGCTCCGCTCGATCAATCGCCCCGCGGCGTCGCTGCGATAGCGCAGGGTCCGCCCGTTGAAGTCCGTCTCGCCGATCAGGCAACCCGTCTCGTCGAGTTCGTATCTCCAGGTCAGCCCGTTCGGGTTGGTGACCTCCACAAGGCGCAACTCACTGTCGTGGGTGAAGGCGTAGCGGCTGCCGTCCGGGTCGATCCGCAGGCTGGGCAGGTCGAACGGGCCGTACTCGAACGCCGTGGTCTGGCCGGCTGGATTGCGGTGTGTCCTCAGGTTGCCCTCGAGGTCGTAGTCCCACTCCTCGCGGGCACCGTCAGCCGTCACCCGCCAGGCCGGGCTGCCCTCGATCGTCCAGCCCTGTCGGACGGTGCCGCCGACCGGATCGACAACGGCCACCACTCGGCCGAAGGCGTCGCGTCGGACCCGGACGGTGTTGCCCAGCGCGGCGGTCGCCTCGATCTCCAGCCCTGCGCCATCGGTCTGACAGCTGATCGTGTGCCCGAGTGCATCCGTTCGCGAGGTGCGATGCCCGCGCTGGTCGTAGCTGTAGCGGGTCACCGCGCCGAGCGGGTCGGTGGTGGTGATGAGATTGCCGCGCTCGTCATATGCGTAGCGCCAGACGGCGCCGTCGGCGGCGATCACCCGTACGGGCAGGCGCAGTCCGTTGTAGTACACGGACATCGTCGTGCCATCGGCCCGGTCGATCCGGACGATGTCGCCTTGATCGTCCAGGGTGTAGCGGGTGGTGTGGCCCAACTCGTCCGTGCGGGACAGCAGGTTGCCATGGCGGTCGTGTTCGGTATGGACCGTGTGACCGGCCGGATCCACGGTCCTGGTGATGTGGCCGTGCTGGTCGTAGTGGTGCTGCGTGCGGTGGCCGAGGCTGTTGATGACAGTGGTTACCCGGTTGTCGTCGTCGTACTCGAAGGCTGCCTCCAGCACGCCGTTCGAGCCGTGCCCGCGGCTCACCCGGCCATCGGGGCCGTACTCGTACTGGTACCAGTAGTCGTTGCGGTCGGTCCACGAGGTGAGCCGGTCGGCGGCGTCATGGCCGTAGACCAGCGGAGTGCCGGTGGAGTTGGTGATCTCCGCCAGCCGGCCTCGGGCGTCGTAGCCATAGCCTAGGACGGTCGTCCCGAGACTCTGGTTGGTGCCGTCGAGCAGCCGTAGGGCCTCGACACGGGGACCGGCCGCCGTGTGGATGATGTCGACCGCAACGCGGTAGCCGCCGGTGTGGCGGATCTCGGTCGGCAGCCCGACGTCGTCGTGCAGGTACTCGATCCGGTGGCCGTTGCGGTCGGTCAGCAGGCAGATCGGCCGGGCCGCCCCCGCCACGGCTGTGGCGTCGAAATGGCGGATCCAGCCGGTCTCAGTGTCCTCGATCCGGATGGTGTCGGTGTCCTGGTCCCAGGTCAGCGGCCAGCGCGCGCCGTCGGTGGGCAGCACCGGCAGGCCTGGCTGGCCTGGGCGCGGGTAGTGCAGGATCTGTGCGTCGTCCCCGGCGTAGTGGATGCCCTGATCGTCGATCTGCACGCGCTGGTCCAGCGTCGATGACCAGCCGGGCCCGAACCACTGCCCGCCCTGATACGCGGAGGCGTAGGAACGCTGGACCACGAGGGGCAGCAAACCCGGAAGCTCGAGATCGACCGCCGAGGTGATCATCTGGCCGGAGACCACATCCACCGGGTCACCGGCCTTCGTGCACTTCCGGTTGCCCTCCGAGAACTGCCCCGGCTTGCTGGGGCCGCCCAGTGACTGGTCCCCCTTGCCGGACCGACCACCGGACCGGCTGCCGACGCCGACAGCGCGTGGGTCGTGAGGCAGATCCTTCTCGCCACCCTCGATGATCTTCTTGAACTCGGCAGCGTGCTTGGCGTCAGCCTCGGCAGTGTTCTCGGCAACCTTCTTCAGGTTGTTCCCCGCCGAGTGATAGAAGTCCTTCACCGCCGCGCCGGCGTCCTGGACCAGCGTCTTCTCCAGCTTCTGCGCTCCGTGTTCCAGAGCCCTGACGATCTGGTTGCTCACTCGAAGCTCACCCCCGCAATCTTCGACTGGAACGCCTGTACATGGGCGGCCACCGTGTCGGCGTGATCGTGCATGGTCTGCGCGTGCGCCGTCAGCGCCTCCGGGTGGATCCGGAATCCGGAACCCGATGTTCCGCCGCCACTGCCGACCACCCCGAGCGCCGATTCAGCGGCCTGGAAGACCAACCCGCTGACCGCCCGGCCGACGACTTCGACCAGCGGGTCGATCGCCACCTCGATCACCTGGCCGATGATGTACTGCTCCAGCTGCTGCTCAAGGAAGTTGACGAGCTTCTTCGCCGCCTCCTCGATCAACACCACAGCGGCCTCCGCCGCGCCGAAGGTCGCTACCGCCGCCGCCTGGTCCGCCACGAAGGCCGCAGCCATCACCACCAGTTCACCGATCGCCTCGACCTTCATCGCAACGATCACATCAGCGGCGACGTCCATAGCCGTGGCGACCGCATGACAGGCGTCGACCAGCTCGTTCATGTGGCTGTTCGACAGCTGACCCCACTTGGCGATCAAAGCCTCGTACGACGCCCCCTGGTACGCCTCGCCGAGCCCGTGCACCGTCGCTGTGGAGTCCTGGTGCGCGTTCGCCAGGCTGTCCGCGAACTCCCGCACATGCGAGCCGAACTCACGGACCTTGTCCTCGTTGACACTTGGCCAGTTGATGCCGATGAACTGAAGAAATGACACCACTTCACCGGGCAACTCGATCGCCACAAGCCCCCCTCGAGCACAGCGCCTATCAGATCATCAGCAGCTGATCCTACCTAGCTGGCAAGAGCCCTGCCCAGCAACGTCGACCCCGAAGCCCAGATCCGGGCGCGAACAGGCTGGACCTTCCCCTACCTCGTCGACGTCGACCAGTCCGTCGGCCGGGTGTACCACGCTCAGGATGAACGGCTACTTCACGCCTCGTCGTTCGGCGCAGCGGCGGTCGCATACGCCGAGCACCGTCCGGACTACGCGCAGGCTGCGGTGCGCTGGACGCTTGAACCCGCGCCCGGCCCGCGCGTGCTCGACCTCGGGGCCGGAACGGGCAAGCTGACCGCCGTGCTGGTCGCGCTGGGTGCCGAAGTCATTGCGGTGGAGCCCGACCCGGCGATGCTGACCGAGCTGCGCCGCTCACTGCCAGCTGTCCGTGCCCTGTCGGGTAGTGCCGAGGCGATTCCGCTGCCGGACGCTTCCGTCGATGCCGTGCTGGCCGGCAACGCCATGCACTGGTTCGACATGGCCGTCGCGGGACCCGAGATCGCCAGGGTCCTCGCACCCGGCGGCGTCCTGGCCGGTCTGTGGAACGTCATGGACGACCGGGTCGAGTGGGTTGCCGGGCTCGCGCGGGTCAGCGGGAGCGCGGCCATCGGCCCGCGCGACACGCCCACCAGCTGGCGAGCCGAGACGGCCGACATACACCTTCCAAAGACTGGCGTGGCCGCGCGGTTCGGATCGCCAGAGCAGACCGAGTTCCCACACGGGCAGCGCCGCACCGCCGACTCGCTCGTCGCAACCATCGCGACGCGTGCGGGGATGCTCGTCATGCCAGATCAGGAACAAGAGGCCACGCTCGGCCAGATCCGTGCATTCCTCGCGAGTAGACCGGAGACCGCCCGCGGCGAGTTCACGCTACCGATGCTGACCGGCGTGTTGCGCGTCCGGCGACTGTGAAGCATCACGTCGACGCTCGAGTCTTATGCACGACCGCGAGCGCGCGGGGACCGCCCACGGCGAGCGTGTCGATGGGGCGGGAAACGGTCGGGTCAGACGCGACCAGCCCGAACACGCCTGGCTGGGCCTGCAGTTGTCTCCGGCTGACGCGGGAGACAATGCCTCGACAAATCCTCGTGCCCGCCGACCAGAGGCACTCTTTCGCCGAGCTAGCCGCCTGCCGGACAGCCAACTTCATGAAAGCGCGAGGCCAGGCCCTCCCCCGATACCGAATTGCTGGCGAAGACCGCTGGCCCTGTCGAACACCCTGTCATTAGGCCCTTGGGTGCCGTGCGGGCTATGGACTTGGCTCCCAGAACCCCGACGAACCTGCGTCGAGCCTGACGGGCCCTAAGTTCAAAACCAGGGCCCGACTACCGTCCATAGCGTTGCCGATGAGCGGTGATCAGGTCGCGGTACCACGCGTACGACGCCTTCGGCGTCCGCCGCTGCGTCTCGAAGTCGACGTGGACCAACCCGAAGCGCTGGTGGTAGCCCTCAGCCCATTCGTAGTTGTCGAGCAGAGACCAGGTGAAGTATCCACGGACGTCCACGCCTTCGGCGACCGCTGCGGCGAGGGCGTCGAGGTGGCCGGCCAGGTAGTCGATGCGCGGCTGGTCGAGGACGTTGCCGTCGGGGCCGGGCTCGTCGGCGACGGAGCAGCCGTTCTCGGTGATGGTGATCGGCGGGAGGGCGGCGCCGTACCGGTCCCGGAGGCTGACGAGGAGTTCGCGCAGGCTGTCGGGGACGACCGGCCAGCCGAAGGCGGTTCGCGGTACGCCCTCGATCTCGGCTTCGGCGAACGGGAGACCGTCGGGCTCGGTCGGGGCGCCGATCCGGGTCGGGTTGTAGAAGTTGAGGCCCAGCCCGTCCAGTCCGGGGCCGGCGATGAGCTCCAGGTCCCCGGGCTGCACGCTCCCGCCGAGGTCCTCGGTGACGCCGAAGGCCGACAGGTCGGGGTAGCGCCCGAGGAGCAGCGGGTCGGTGAACAGCCGGTTGTGCAGCGCGTCGTACGCGGCGGCGGCCGCCACATCCGCCTCCGCGCCGCTCGCGGGCCATACCGGGGTGAGGTTGTTGGCGATCATCACCTCACCGCCGCGCTCGCGCAGCACCGCCGCCGCCAACCCGTGCCCGAGCAGTTGGTGGTGGGCGACCGGCAGGGCGTCGAGCAGCAACGTGCGCCCCGGGGCGTGGGTGCCGAGCGCGTAGCCGAACACCATGTGCACGAAGGGCTCGTTGAGCGTGATCCAGGCCGGGACCCGGTCGCCGAGCCGGTCCGCGACGATCTCGGCGTACTCGGCGAAGCGGTACGCGGTGTCCCGGGTCAGCCAGCCACCGCCGTCCTCCAAGGCCTGCGGCAGGTCCCAGTGGAACAGCGTCGGCAGCGGGGTGATCCCGGCCGCGAGCAGGGCGTCCACCAGCCGGTCGTAGAAGGCGAGCCCGGCCGGATTGGCCGGACCACTGCCGGTGGGCTGGATCCTGGGCCAGGCGATCGAGAAGCGGTAACCGTCCAGCCCCAGCCCCCGCATCAACGCGACGTCCTCGGCGTATCGGTGGTAGTGGTCGCAGGCCACTCGCCCGGTTGACCCGTCCCGCACGGCGCCGGGCCGGGCGGCGAACACGTCCCACACCGAGGGCCCGCGCCCGTCCTCGTCCACCGCCCCCTCGATCTGGTAGGCGGCGGTCGCAGCGCCCCAGCGGAAGCCTGCGGGCAGATCGAGACGGTTCGGCATGTCCTGGTCACCTTTCCAAAACACGAGGAGTCCTCATGTTAGTGGAATGCTACTCAAACACCAGAGACCGCACGGTGATTCAGGGATCGGATGCGGCCGTCGACCCGCAGCAACACCTCGGGCACCACCAACCAGGCTGCGACGTCGCGTCAGCCCAACGCGCGGTCGAGGTTGAAGGCGGCGCTGATCAGCGAGAGGTGGGTGAAGGCCTGGGGGAAGTTGCCGAGCTGTTCACCCGTCGGGCCGATCTCCTCGGCGAACAGACCGAGGTGGTTGCCGTAGGTGAGCATTTTCTCGAAAGCGAGCCGGGCCTCCTCCAGCCGGCCTGCGCGGGCCAGCGCCTCCACGTACCAGAACGAGCAGATCGAGAAGGTGCCCTCGGGGCCGTGCAGGCCGTCGGGGCTGGCTGTCGGGTCGTAGCGGTAGACCAGTGAGTCGGAGACCAGGTCCGTGCTGAGCGCGTCCAGGGTGGAGAGCCACTTGGGGTCGGTGGGCGAGATGAACTTGGCCATCGGCATCATCAGCAGCGAGGCGTCCAGGTCACCGTCGTCCAGAACCTGGACGAACGCGCCCCGCTGGACCGACCAGCCGCGCTGCATGATCTGCCGGTAGATCGCATCGCGGGACTCCCGCCAGCGGGGCAGGTCGGCCGGCAGGCCACGGCGGTTCGCCATCCGCATCGCGCGCTCCAGCGCCACCCAGCACATCAGCCGCGAGTACACGAAGTTCCTGCGGCCCGCGCGGGTCTCCCAGATTCCCTCGTCGGGCTGGTCCCAGTGCTCGCAGAGCCAGTCCGCGATCGCGCCGACCTCGTCCCAGCGGGCGCTGCTGATCGGCTGCCCCCACTTGTCGTACAGGTAGACGGAGTCGATCAGAGCTCCGTAGATGTCCAGCTGGAGCTGGCCGGTGGCGGCGTTGCCGACCCGGACCGGTGCGGAGCCGAGGTAGCCCTCCAGGTGCGGCAGCTCGTACTCGGGCAGCTCGCTGCGCCCGTCGATGCCGTACATGATCTGCAGCGGGCCGGTCGCACCGGTGCCGCGCATGATGCCGCGCTCGCCGAGGAAGCCCATGAACGCCTCGGCCTCCGAGGTGAACCCGAGGCGCAGCATGGCGTAGACGCAGAATGCGGCGTCGCGGACCCAGACGTACCGGTAGTCCCAGTTGCGCTCGCCGCCGATCTGCTCGGGCAGGCTGGTGGTCGGTGCGGCGACGATCGCACCGGTCGGCGCGTAGGTGAGCAGCTTCAGCACCAGCGCGGAGCGGTGCACCATCTCCCGCCACCGCCCGTGGTAGTGGCAACCGGCCAGCCAGCGGCGCCAGAACCGGACGGTCGCCTCGGCCTGCTCCTGCGCCTCGGCGCGCGGACACGCCCGGGCGGGGACGCCGTCACCGATCTGGTCGAGGGCGAACACGTGGGACTCGCCCTCGAGGAGTTTGAAGTGCGACCACACGTCCAGGCCGTCGCTCTCCAGGGGTGTGGTGGCGGTCAGCGCGAGCATCAGTGACGGGGAGCGGAACACCGCCTCGTGGCCTTCGAGGTGAACGGTGTGCGCCTCGGCGCCGTAGCCGAAGCGCGGGGCGATCCGCGCCCTGAACGGGAGCGCTCCTCGGACACAGACCACCCGCCGGATCAGCCGGTGCCGGGCCGCCTCGCGCGACTCGTCGACCACCGGCATGAAGTCCTGGATCTCCGCCACCCCGTCTGCGGCGAAGAACCGCGTGATCAGGACGTTCGTGTCGGGGAAGTAGAACTGCCGGGTGCGGGTCGGAACGTCGGCGGCCAACTCGAACGAGCCGCCCTTGTCGGCGTCGAGGATGGACCCGAAGACGCTGGGTGCGTCGAAGCGCGGGCAGCAGTACCAGTCGATGGTGCCGTTCGTGCCGACCAGCGCGGCCGTACGGAGATCGCCGATCAGGCCGTGCTCGGAGATCGGTACGTAGCGGCAGCCGTCCGCCTGCTCGAAGCCAGTCGTGCCGAACACCATATCGACCTCCTGCCGCTGCGGCGCGGGCCTGGAGAAGGAGAAGAAGCCTCGCCCTTCATGCTAGATCGCCACGCGGGGCCTGGGCCTGGCGGAGCCGGCCCAGGCCCCGCGTGGCGATCAGCTGGGTCGGCCGTTGACGTGTCTTATCCGTTTGCCGCCGGCCGGCCCGGTCGGATAGGAAGCTCGCATGCTTAGGGGCAGCAAGGTCGGGCTCAGGGCCCGGCACGAGGACGACATCCCGATCCTGCGGGCCGGACTCTACGACGACGTGGTCAACTCCGCGCGGGCCGAAGGCCGGCCGTGGCGGCCGATCACGCCTGGCTCGAACGACTCGCGGCTCGTGGTGGACGACAGGGAGCAGGGGCACGTCCCGTTCTCCGTGGTGGAGCTGGAAGGCGGCACGCTGGTCGGCACCTCGACGCTGTGGGGCATCGACAACCACAACCGGTCCGCGCACATCGGGCTGGGGCTGCTGCCGTCCTTCCGTGGCAAGGGCTACGGCACCGACGTGGTCGCGGTGCTCTGCCACTACGGTTTCGTCGTGCGCGGCCTGCAGCGGCTGCAGATCGAGACGCTGTCGGACAACGCCGCGATGCTTCGCTCCGCCGAGGCCAACGGCTTCGTCCGCGAGGGCGTGCTGCGCTCTTCGGCCTGGGTGATGGGCGAGTTCCTGGACCAGGTGCTGCTCGGGCTCCTCGTCCAGGACTGGCAGCCGGACTTGAAGGCATAGGGCCATATTGCTCAGCAGCGTCCGGATGAGATGGCGGCGAGGCGGAGGGCAGCCTGGTGGGCGATGGCGAGCCTGGCCGATCCGCCCGGTATTCGTGGCCCGCGAGCCTTGGCCGCCCGCCGGTGGACCCGCAGTAGCCTCAGGCAACCACCCCGGCGTCTTGGCTGGTCAGAGGCTCCCTTAGCTTTGGATCGCACAGTCTGTGAATTTAATGTTTCGGGGGATTCTGACCATGCGTAAGACGATCAGCCGTCGGCTCGCCGGCGCCGCTCTCGTGGTGGGCCTGCTCGGGGCCGGCGCGCCGGTGCTCGCCGCGCCCGCCTTCGCGGACACCGCGTCGACCACGACCACCGCCACCGACGGCCTGCCCTCGTTCAGCGACCTGCTGCGCGGCGTCGAGGTCAACTGGGCCGAGAGTCACTGGAACTGGACGGCGTGGAACGACAGCACGCCGGTCGCGTTCGGCGCCGACCAGGACAAGTACCAGTGCGCCGAGTACGTCGCCCGCGCGCTCGCGGCGGCCGGCCTGGTGCCCGGGCTCGGCCCGGACGACTCGCAGGACGCGTACTTCAACTACACCGCGCCGAACGGCAAGACCTACGACCTGCTGCTGATCAGCGATCTGCCGCAGTACCACAACCTGTACGACTACCTGATGGACAGCCACCTCGGCACGGACATCGGCGACCACCCCGAGCAGGCCCGTCCCGGCGATGTCGTCGTCACGTACGCCGGCCCGGGTGCCACCAAGAGCCACACCGGTCTGGTCGCGACCGCCGCCGACGGCACGAACGAGCCGACCGTCGACGCGCACAACCGGGCGCGCCTGAACTACGGCTACCACTTCTACGCGCCGTCGCACCTGATCCGGATCGAGCCGCTCGGCCTGCTGGACGGCTTCGCCCCGACCACGTCGCTCTTCAGCAGCAAGGCGGCCGTCGCGCCGCAGAGCGCGGCGCCGAAGGCTGCCACGCCGAAGCTGAACGCGCCGCTGCCCGGCCGTCAGGACCCGGCGGGCCCGCAGGTCTGACGGGTTTCTCGCACCAGCGCGGCCACGGTCCGGGGCAGCCCCGGGCCGTGGCCGCCGTCGGTCACGCCCAGGCGGGCAGCCCGGCGGGCAGCCGGTCATCGGGGCAGGTCATCGGGGCAAGCCGGCTTCGATGCGGGAGGCCGCTTCGATCAACTCCCCGGCGTACCGCCGGCCCGGTCGGCTGGAGAGCCTGGTGACCGGCCCGGAGAGGGCGACAGCCGCGAGAACGCGGCTGTCGGCGCCGCGTACCGGCGCGGACAGCGAGACGATGCCCGGACCGTCCTCGCCGAAGCTCTGGGCCCAGCCCTGGCGACGCACGCAGGAGAGCATGCCGGCACTGAACCTGGCCCCCTGCAGCCCTTCGTAGAGCCGGTCGGGCTCCTCCCAGGCGAGGAGCACCTGGGAGCTCGAACCGGTCCGCAGTGAGAACGCCGAGCCGACCGGCACCGCGTCGGCCGGTTCGGCCGGTGAGTCCACCGAGAGCACGCAGACCCGCTTGGTGCCACGGCGGAGGTAGAGCCGCGCGCTCAGCCCGGTCAGATCACGAAGCCGCGACAGCACCGGGTCGGCCGCCGGCACCAGGTGGTTCTGGCGGGCCTCGACGGAGAGGCGCGCAAGTCTCGGCCCCAGCGTGAACCGGCCTGCGGTGTCCCGGGCGAGCAGTCCCAAGCGTTCCATCGCGATCGCCAGCCGGTGCACGGTGGGTCGGGAGATACCGGTGATGGCTACGAGAGCCGACAGCGAAGCCGGCCCCGCCTCGACCGCTCCCAACAGGAGTGAGGTCTTGTCCAGCACCCCGACCCCGGACGACCTGTCTGTTCCGTTCATGTGAACCGTTCATTCGTCATCGACTGCCTGCTCCCCTTCCCACTTCTTTCCACTTCGGTGCGGCGGATGCGTCATGCGGCGGTGGACGCGCCCGCGTCGAGGCCCGCTGCGGTGGCGGCCGTGCGCAGGAGTCCGGCGACGATGCCGATGCCGTCGTGGGTGAGGACCGACTCGGGGTGGAGCTGGAGTCCGGCGAAGCCGGGGCCGCGCAGGGCGTGGATGTCGCCG
>NZ_JARXZC010000068.1 GCF_029894335.1 Kitasatospora sp. MAP5-34
CCACCAACGGGATCCCTGGCCGGAGCCCGACGAGGTGGCCGGCCACGACGGCATCACCCCAGGCCGAGAGCCCAGACAGACACCACCGAACCGAGGCGCGCCATCCCCTGTGACAAGTGGCACGCCGTCAGCCGACCGCGCCTTCGAGGACGTGGTGAGGCGGGGCCGGAATCGGCGGTGGCGGTTCCGGTCAGGGGGCCTGAGCTGCAACCGGCGCCGTACAGTTGCAGCTCAGGGCCGCGCGGGCGACGTGGATCACGATCCCGCGCCCTGGCTAGCCGGGGAGGTCGGCCAGGAAGTCATGCGTGCCGGTCGCGTCGGTTCCGTTTCCGGCGGCGATGACCTGCCCGTCAGGCGTGCCGACGAGGGAGTTGACGGTCGGGGTCGTGGTCAGCGGCCCGGGGTACGGCGCCCAGGACGAACCGTTCCAGTCCATGACCCCCTCGTTCAGGGTGTGCGAGACGCCGGCCAGCAGGTCCGTGCCGTGGAAGGCCAACCCGGTGACGTAGCTGTAGGAGCCGTCGGCCGAGATGTTCACCGGGAGGTAGGCCGTGGTCCAGCTCTGGCCGTCCCAGTGCTCGGCGAAGATGCGGTCCGGGTTGGTGCCGCCGTCGAGGTCCGTCTCCCGTCCCGCGATCCAGACCTCGCCGTTGCGACTGATCACTGCCTGGGGCAGAGCGCTGCGAGGTGTGAGCGACGGGACGGTCACCTGCGACCACTGGGTGCCGTCCCAGTGCGCCAGGTAGGGCTGGCACCGGTCGTTGCCGGTCGGCTTGCACTGCTGCCCGGTGGCCCAGGCGTCACTGGCCGACGCCGCGGACACCGCGGTCAGCATGGTGTTCTCGCCGGTGATCTGCGGCAGCTTGGTGACGGTCCACGTGCTCCCGTCCCAGTGGCCGACACCGGCGACCTCGCTGTTGCCGTAGAAGACACCGGCCGAGAACGCGCTGGTGGGCGACACCGCTGCGGCGGCCTGGACGTAGTACCCCGGCACCCCGGGGCTGCGGTCGACCCAGTTCTGACCGTCCCAGTGATAGACGATTCCGGCGGTGGTCGTTCCGCCGAGGAACCAGACGTCGGTGGCGCTGGTTCCGGTGATGGCAGCGGCGCCGAAGCCGGTGGGAAGGCTGAACTGGCTCCAGTTCTGACCGTTCAGCTGCCACAGCTGACTGCACGTGCTCCCTCCGCACGGCTGGTAGGTCGTCCCGAAGGCCGACGTGCTGCTGAAGGCGGTGATGGAGTGCAGCGATCCCACGGACGGGATGGGGAGCTGGTTCCAGGACGGCGTGGTGGCCATGGCCGGCGCGGTGCCCAGGGAGAGGGCGGCACCTAGTGCCGTGATCGTGGTGAGCAGGAACTGCCGAATGCTCTTTCGTCGGGTCATGGTTCCACGGTGGCCGCAGCGCCTATAGCTGTCCTATATGCGGACACCGCTGGGGACGGAGCTCGAAAGCCCGCTATCCCTGGCGGGCCGCCTTGCGATAGCCGTCCAGGATGTCCTGGCGGAGCAGCAGACCGAAGCCGGGTCTGTACAGCCAGTGGCTCTGTCGCAGATGGGTGCCGGCGTCGGGGAACTGCATTCGGTGGACGGGGCGTTGTCCGGACATGTTGAGCTTGGTGAGCGTCTCGGTAAGCCTGCTGTTTCCCGCTGCCTTGGTCGCGGTGTTCTTGCTGGCCGGCACGAGACAGATTGTGCTGCGACGCAGCGACCCGGGTAGGCGTGGGGTCGGAGCAGCCGCGACCGAGGAGCTCCACGCTCTCCTCCACGCCGGCAAGCAGGCGCAACTGGAACAGCGCAGGGTCGAACTGGTCCTCCGTGATGACGAGAATGACGGCGCTCCCCCCAAGACCGGGGTTGACCTCGCCGCGGGGACCGCGACCATCCGCCCACCGGTCGGCGGCCCTCGGAGCTAGGCCCATACCAAGGCAGGGCCCGGGGAATTACGGGCTCTGCCAAAGAGCGGTCAGATGGTCCAGTCGATCGGGTAGTTGACGATGGGGATGAAGGTGACGCCGGCCTTCTCTGTTATCGCCCGGGCATCCACGGTCATCTCCTTGAGCCGGCTCATCTGCTCTGCGTGCTCGTCGGACTCCCAGATGCTGACGTTGACCAAGGAACCGTCGGGCGAGGTGGCCCAGTGGTAGCTGATCAGGCCGGGCAGTTCCTTGACGGCCGGAATCAGGAAGCCGCTGATCGCCGCGGTCGCCTCCTGGACTTCCGGGAACCGGGCGGGATCGAAGTTGCCGCGTGAGACGCGGACGACCGCGGTCGGAGGGAGCGGGTCGGTGGTCACAGTAAGCCTCCTGGGATACTTACGTTATGATAGGGCATCAGAATATAATGTTCGCCAGGAGGATGTCCAGTGAGCGCTGTCAGAGCGCGGCCTGCGGGGCGGCCGAGAGACCCCGAGCTGGACCGGGCGATCCTGGCAGCGGCCGAGCGGCAGCTCCGCGAGGCCGGCTACGCCGGGATGTCCCTGGAGTCGGTAGCAGCCGCCGCCGGCACGACAGTCCCTGCCGTGCGCCGCAGGTTCCACGGCAAGGCCAGTGTGGCCGTCGCGGTCATCGACTCACTGCGGGTCGAGAGCATGCCCGCCGAGTCAGGGCCACCACGCGGCCGCGCCCTCGCGGTCCTGCGGAACTTCCGTGCCAACCTGCTGCGCAGCAACTCCATGGCGGTGGTCGGCACGCTGCTGGCCGAAGAGCACCGCCATCCGGAATTGCTCGCCGCCTTCCGCCGCCGGCTGGTCGAACCGCGCCGAGAAGCGCTGCGCCAGGCCCTGGCCGAGGGCATCAGCTCCGGGCAACTGCCGGACTCGGCAGACCCCGACGTCCTCGCCAGCATGCTGATCGGTTCGTTCTACGCACGGTATATCGCCACCTCCGACATACCCGACGACTGGGCAGAACGGGTCCTGCGGCACGTGTGGCCGGACGCCCCGCAGCGCACAGCCGAGTAGGTCCACCCTGGGTGAAGGCACCTTGACCGTTCCGAGTTTCGTGTCACTTCCATGGACGGCATGAGGACAGAACCAACCGTCCGCCGGCTGCCCCGACCCGGCCACCACCACACCCGCCCGACCAGAAAACCACAGCTCATCGAGCTACAGCACGGTTCACCAGCACGCTCTCATCGCTCGACAGCTTCATGAAGACGTACTTCGCCATTTCGCCAAGATCTTGCCTAAATCCCCCTTAAGCTCGCACGCAAGGCGGTTCTCCGCCATCTCATGTACTCCCTCCCTGATTTGGGCAGTCGCCCCCACGTGAACGATGAGAGCAGGGGATGACAGACACACGTGAACAAGTAGCAGGCAGCACGCGCGGGCCCGGTCGGCGATGGCCAGGCATACCTGGTCCGCGCGCGATGGGCGGCGTCGCGGCGCTCGTCGTCGGGCTCGGCAGTTGCTCGTTAGTGCTGGCGCCTTCGGCGTACCCGCAGGCCGGGGACGGCACGGTGACGGTCCGGGTGATCCGGGCCGTTGACACCAGCGGTGCCTGGACGCCCGGGCTGGAACCGGGCATTGGCGGTGTCACGGTGACCCTCACCGATGACGCCGGCACCAGCATCGCCGGGGTCACGGCGGCCGACGGCACGGTCACCCTGGCCCCGGCACAGACCAAGGCCACCGGCGGCAAGTACCGCGTGCAGGTGGTGAATCCGCAGCCGGGCGTGCTGTTCCCGGCCTTCGCCTCACCGCAGGGCCTGGACGGCGCACCGACCCAGCTGAGCAGCAACGAGGAGTTCGTCGACCTCTCCGGCAAGAAGAGCGTGTCCTACACCACCGGTCTGTGGAGCCCCGGCGACTACTGCCAGAAGAACGCGCCGCTGGTGACGACCTGTCAGCCCGCCACGCGGGAGGGCGGATCCCAGCGCACGCTGGTCTCGTTCCCGTACGACACGCGCGGGCAGGACGGCGCGGGCGGTGTCAACGTCACCGACATCGCCACCAACGCCGACACCGGGACGCTGTACGGCATCGCCTGGAACAAGGCCGACAAGCGGGTCTTCTCCTCGGCGGTGGCCAAGCGCACCACGGACTACGGTCCGGGCGGGCCCGGCGGCATCTACGTGACCGACATCGCGGCGAAGAAGACCTCGCTCTTCACCGTCGTCCCGGACGCGGGCACGACGGTGCACGGCCCGGGCACCGATGACGCCTTCCTCGCCGCGCCCGGCAAGGAGAGCCTGGGCGGCATCAAGATCACCGACGACGGGTCCTCCCTGTTCGTCGTCAACCTCGACAACCGCAAGCTCTACGAGTACGACGCCACCGCCGCGACCGCTGCGGCGCCCAAGGCCGCCTTCAGCATCCCGGACCCGGGCTGCCCGGCGGCCGGGGACTGGCGTCCGTTCGGCCTCGGCATGCAGGACGGCGCCGGCTACGTCGGCGGGGTCTGCTCCGGCGAGTCCACCGGCAAGGCCTCCGACCTGCGCGCCGTGGTCATGCCGTTCAACCTCGCCACCGGGGCCTTCGGCAAGCCGGTGCTGGACCAGCCGCTGGACTACCCCCGGCAGTCCACGGTCGGTTCGGGCGCGTGCGACGGCGGTACGGGGTGGTGGCCCTGGACCAACACCTGGCCGACCTCGCAGAACGGCCAAGCCTGCACGAGTTACCTGGCCCAGCCGGAACCGGAGTTGGGCGAGATCGGGTTCGAGACCGACGGCTCGATGCTGCTGGCCTTCCGCGACCGGTTCGGCGACCGCGCACCGGCCGGCCCCACGCTGGGAACCCCCGGCATGGTGCTGTCGGGCGGAGACCTGAACAAGGCCTGCCTGTCGGGCGGGACGTACGTGATGGACACCAACGCCGGCTGCGGGCTCTCCCCCCGGGGTACCCGGTTCTTCGACAACAGCCGGTTGGGGGCCCACCACAATGCCGCGTTCGCGGGGATGGCGCTCTCCAAGGTGGAGGACACCATCGCGGTCTCCAGCTTCGACCCCAACAGCACGGCCTTCGGGACCGGCACCGCCTTCGTCGGGCGGGACGGCAAGCAGCACCCGCCGGACGGGCTGCGGCTCAACCCTGCGGGCGTCAACTCGGCATTCGGCAAGGGCGCTTCGATGGGCGACCTGGAGGTGCTCTGCGACCAGGCGCCGCTGCAGATCGGCAACCGCGTCTGGTACGACCCGCAGCGCACCGGCATCCAGGATCCGGGCCGGCTGCCGGTGGCCGGGGCGACGATCCATCTGTACGACGGGTCGGGCAAGTTGGTCGGCACGACGAAGACGACGGCGCGGGGTGAGTACTACTTCGACGACTCCGACGTCACCGGCGGGCTCAAGCCGAAGACCGACTACACCGTCAAGCTCGACAACCCGGCCGACTACGCCAAGGGCGGTCCGCTCTACGAGTGGGTGCCGACCGACGCGAACGTCGGGATCAACCACTTCATCGACTCCAAGGGGACCGTGCCGCCGGGTACGGCGTACCCCGTGAAGGCGCTGACCACCGGTGGGCCCGGGGAGAACAACCACACCTACGACTTCGGCTTCCGGCAGCAGGAGGGCGTGCTGCGCGTGGTCAAGCACGACCAGGACGGCAACCCGCTGGCCGGAGCCAGGTTCCAACTGTGGGAGGAGAGCAACGGCATCGACGGCCTGCAGACCGGCGGGTCGAAGCCGGACACCAAGGTGGGTGGCGTCTGCACCACCGGGGCCGACGGCATCTGCAAGGACAGCGGCACGGTGGGGACGTACTACTGGCAGGAGGTCAGCCCGCCCGCGGGCTACACCGCGCCGGCATCGACGGTCTTCGGGCCGCTGGTCCTGACCGCCGACAACCTCACCACCGGGGTCTCGGTGACGGCGGTCAACCAGAAGATCGTCATCCCGACGCCGGGCCAGTCCCCGACAGCGACGCCGGCCCCGTCCACGCCGGCACCGGTCGCGCCGGGCCCGGGCTCGCCGCCCGGCTCGCACCTGGCCTTCACCGGCATGGACGAGCTGGTTCCACTGGCCCTGGTCGGTGGCGCCGCGTTCACTGCGGTCGGCGCGACGGTGCTCGTGCTGATGCGCAGGCGCAAGGCCTCGGCACAGCAGGGCTAGGCCCCGCGGGGGGCGGCCGGCACCGGTGATCCCGGGGCCGGATCGGGCGGGTTCGCCGGTCACTGGCCGGCGAACCCGCCCGTCTGCGTGACCGATCGACCGGGACCCGAGCACACCCACAGCGATGAGAGAAGGCAACCGCATGGCTCGCAAGACCAGGACCGCCGGCCCCGCGCCGTGCCGGACCCGCTGGTTCAGGGCCCTGATCGCGCTCGCCGTGTGCGGCGCCGCAGTGGGCGGCGTGGCCGCCTACCGGGGCCTGTCCGGCGGCAGCGGCGAGCGGCCGGTGACGACGGACGAGGCCTCCCGGCTGGCGCTGACGCGACTGAACCTGTACCAGGCCAGCCCCGTGGCGGTGACCCTGACCGCCGCCGAGGGTGGCGGCGTGGTGCTGCGGGTCAGCGGAGTGGTGGACTACCGGACGCGCCACGGCGTCGGGAGCTACCAGAGCACCGGGGCCGGGTTCACCGGTTCGTCCAGTTCGTCCGGCACGTCAGGCACGTCAGGCTCCACCGCCGCCCCGCAGCTCGACCACGGCCTGATCGTCTGGGACAGCGACGGCCTGGGCCTGGCCCCGGCGCTGGACGGCACCCCAGCGTGGCAGCAGGCCGAGCACATCCCCCGCTCGGGCTGGTCGCCGCGCTCCTACACCACCGATCCGCTGGACGCCGGACTCCAACTGCTGATCGGTCTCGGCGCGGACCGGCCCGACAACCCGCTGCTGCTCGCCCAGTCCGGCGCCCGCTGGCTGGGCCGCGACCGGGTCGACGGCCGCGACTACGACAAGATCTCCGGCCCACGGGCCACCGGCACCACCCCGGGCACCGGCCCCGACGGCGGAAAGTCGCCGCTGACCTACTGGGTGGACGGCAACGGCGGCCTGCTCCGGGTCACGATGCGGATGCCGGGCCTTGGCACCCCGACCACCCTGGAGTTCACCGGGCACGACGCCGACGCCAAGCTCCCGGAGGCACCGTGGGACACGGGCACCAGCTGAGACTCGACCCCCCGGCACACGAAGATCTGACGATACGTCAGTGCGCCGCCGGCACCGCGCCTGCGTCCGTGGGCAGCGGGTACGCGTCCGGATCGACGGTCCCCGGCAGCCTGGTCGCCGGGCCGGCCGCGACCGTCGGGTCGGGCATCGAGGGCTGCGCGGGCGGCGCCGGCACCTGGCTGAACGGAACGCCTGGCGGCGCCTGCACCGAGGCCGCCTGACCGCTCGGCAGGCTGCCCCGCCCGCTCGCCCCGCAGCTCGCCAGGCCCTCCAGTCCGGCCGGGCTCTGGGTGGCCGGCTGGTTGCCGCTGAAGCAGTTGCCGGGGTCGGCGGCGGCCAGCACCAGGTCCTCGCCGTTGCCGGTGACCCGGTTGCCGGTGACCTGGTCGCCGCTCGCCGGGTGCCCCGGCGGGTCGGTGATGATCACCCCGACCGCCGTGTTGCCCTGGACCAGGTTGCGCTGCACGCGGTCCCCGGTGCCGCCGCCGATGCCGATCCCGATCCCGAAGCCGCCGTCCGCCTGCTCGGGAGTGTCGGCGGCGTTGTTGTCGGTGATCACGTTGCCCGCGAGCACCGCGCCGTGCTGCGGGGCGAGCGCCTCCTGGTCGTTGGAGTTGACGGTGACACCGACCCGGTTGCCGGTGACCAGGTTGCCCAGCACCGAGACGCCCTCGGAGGCGTTGGTGATCTCGATGCCGACCGCGTTGTGCGCCATGGTGTTCCCGCGGACCAGGGTGTCGCAGGGCCGGCACTGGCCGACGTAGATGCCCGAGTCGGCCTGCCCGGAGGCGTAGGAGTCCTCGATCACGCCGCCGTGCGCGTCGAACGCGTAGATGCCGTACAGGCCGTTGTCGTACGAGGTCACCCGGGCCGCCCGGAAGCCCTGGACGGCCGGGAAGCGGGAGGTGTCCAGCGGGTCGTACGCCGAGCCGCCGGCCCCGCGCTGCTGCAGCTTCTGGTCGGTGACGCCGGTGAACAGCACGCCGTTGGCGAGGTAGTCGCGCACGGTGAGGTTCTCCACCACCGAGCCCGCGCCGGTCGCGGTGATGCCGTTGACCAGTCGCACCCCGCCGTCGAAGACCACCGCGTTGCGGTCCGTGCCGCGCAGCACCACGTCGGGCTTGGTGACCTGCACGCTCTCCCGGTACACACCCGGGCCGATCAGCACCGTGTCCCCCGGACGGGCGACGTCCACCGCCTGCTGCACCGCGTGGAAGTCCTGCGGCACCCGCAGCACGGTCCCGGCCGGGTGCTTCGCGTCGGCGGACGCCGAACCGGAGGAGGAGCACCCGGTGGCCGCGAGCGCCGTCGCCGCGACCAGCACCGACAGGCGCACCGCCGGCGCCCACGGCCCGGCCGGTCGGAACCGATGGAGATTCAATGCAGGTTGAGCAGACAGCATTTGCATGACAGGTGTTCTATCGTCTCCAATAACCGTATGCCCACCGAACCGGAAATCGCGCAGGATCACGCCCGCCCGGTCAGCGCCGGAATCGGGCGGCGGAGAGCCTTGCTTGCCGCCGGTGCGGTGCTCGCCGCCGGATTCGGCGCGGTGGCCGACGACCTGGCCGGGAAGGACCTGACGGCCGGTCACGAGCGTGCCTCGGCCGCCCCGCCGGCCGAGGACGCGATCCCCTTCCACGGGCCCCGGCAGGCCGGTGTGACGGCGCCCCAGCAGCCGGCCACCCAACTGCTCGCCCTCGACCTTCCGCAGACCTCCGCCGCCGCCGACCGGCAGACGCTGCGCGCCGTCCTCGACGGGCTGACCCGCACCCTCGCCACGGCGGCCTCCGACACCCCGTCGGATGCCCGGCTGCAGGGCGTCGGCACCACCCGGCTCACCTCGCTGGTCGGCGTCGGCCCGGGCCTGGCCGCCCGGCTCGGCCTCGAGGTCCCCACCGGGCTCGCCGAGCTGCCGGCCTTCCCCGGCGACCAGCTGGACCAGGCGCGCGGCGGCGGCGACCTGCTGCTCCAGCTGTGCGCCGCCGACCGCTGGACGCTGACCGTGGTCGCCGAACTCGCCGCCACCGCCGCCCGGTCCGCCGGCGCCACCCCGCGTTGGAGCCAGTCCGGCTTCCTGCCCGTGACCGCCCCGGGGACCACCCCGCACAACCTGTTCGGCTTCAAGGACGGCACCTCCAACCCCGGTCCGGCGGAGGACGAGCAGTTCGTCTGGGGCCCGCCCGGGGCGCACCAGAACGGCACCGTGCTGGTCTACCGCCGGATCCGGATGGACGTGGCCGGCTTCGCGCTCCTGCCCGCGAACCAGCGCGACCGAGTGATCGGCCGCCGCGCCAGTGACGGTGTCCCACTCACCGGCACGGCCGAGCACGACGACCCGGACATCTACGCCAAGAACCCGGACGGCTCCTACGTGATCCCCGCCAACGCCCATGTCCGGCTCACCAGCCCCCGCCTCGACGGCGGCACCCGGATGCTCCGGCGCAGCTACAGCTACGACGACGGCCCGACCGACCGCGGCCTGCTGTTCTGCGCCTTCATGCGCGGCCCCGAGCAGTTCATCCGGGTCCAGGACCGCCTGGCCACCCGCGACGCCCTCACCCCCTACCTCACACACCAGGCCTCGGCCGTGGCCTACGTCCTGCCGGGCGCCGCCCCCGGCGGCAGCCTCGCCGAGCAGCTCTAGCCTCCGCGTACGGACCATTCCGCAAGGTCGAGGCCGGAGGACGACGGGGACCCCGCCCTGGGAGCTGATCATCGTCGACAGTGCCGCGAAGAATTCACTGCCGTCCCCACCCGCATGACGTCGCGTCAGTTCGCATCGGGTCCTGTGGGGCTCGTGCTGCCTCCTGCGGCGATGACACTCCGATCCCCACAGGCACAGGCCGCCCGGCCGCCACGTCGCGGGCATCGTCACGCCCGTCCTACGCCCGACGACGCCAGTTCACGTCCACCATCGCTGCTCTCCACCCACCGCCGAGCCGTCGATCGGCCCACCACCGACCCATCGTGGAGAAGGCAGCCGACACTCCGGGGGATCAGGACGGGCGCCGGGTTCCCGCCCCGCGCTCGCGCCGGGCGATCGCCTCGATCATGTCGCTGATCGTGCCCAGCCCCTCCGGGGAGAGCGTCACGGCCCGCAGCGCGACCTCCCGCACTCCCGCGTCCCGTAGGGCCCCCAGCAGGGTCAGCTCCTCGGCGATCCGCGCGCTCTGCCCGTCCTCCTCGAAGAAGTAGGCGGGCGGCACCTGGAAGAACTGCGCCAGCGCCTCGAGGTGGCGCTTGGTGGGGTTGTCCCGGCGTCCGGTGCGCAACTGCCACAGATACGTGGCCGAGAAGCTCTCGCCGGTGGTCTCCCGGCAGGCTCGGGCCACTTCCTCGTTACTGTGGGCGTCGCCGTTCGGACGCCGGACGATGTGGAACAGTCTCTCGATCCTGTCGGCGAGCGAAGCTCCCCCTGGCCCCTCGGCAGTCATCGCGCGCCTCCCCAACTCCCATGCCCACGCCATCCCATCCTAGTGCTCTGACCGGGATGGTTCACCGGGGTGCGGTTCGCGCTGGTGGGCTGTGGGCCGGTTGGATGTGAGGACACATCGAATCCGGTGCTTGGAGGTGTCAATCCCCTCTGATCGTGGAGACCTCCTGTCGGCGGCCAGGCTCACGATGAGGCCGGCCCAGTGGTCGTGTTCGTAGTCGATGGGTGACCGCCATCCGCAGACGCTATGTAGTCGGGCGACCAGGCCGATCCCTCCAGACGCCGCGTCTTGTGCCGGGCAGCGGTCGCCGGCCACGTCGTCGGCGCCGACGGGCGGCAGTGGCTGATTTCGTCCATGTCCTCTTCCCAACCCGCGCGTCAAGCACTACTGCTTGACGCGACGACGGGCGGGGCCCGGACCGAGAATGGGGACACGTGTATGACTCGTGCACGCAGCACCGATGCGCAAACGCCTGGAGTCGGCGGGGCCCAGGAGGCGAAGACGTCGTTCGACGAGATCTACGACCAGCCGGACCCCCGGGCCTTCTTCCGCAGCCTCCGCCGCTGGGAGTACCAGACCCCGCACCACGCCCAGGAGGTCTTCCGACGCGTGGTCACAGACTGCGCGCGAACCGCCCGCGCCGGCGAGCCTGTCACGGTGCTGGACATCTGCTGCTCGTACGGCATCAACGCAGCCCTTCTCAACCACGACCTGACGCTGGAGGACCTGTATGCCCACTACACATCCCCGCAGGCGGCCGCACTCACCACGGCCGAGCTGATCGAGCGGGACCGGTCCTACTACGCAGCCCATCGACGACCTGACGCGGCCCGGGTGATCGGACTCGACCCAGCCGCGAACGCCATCGCCTACGCACGCGCCGTCGGCCTGCTGGACGAAGGCTTCGCCGAGAACCTGGAAACGGTGCCTGCCACCGCCGCCCTGCTGCGCGCCACACACCACACGCGCCTCATCACCATCACCGGCGGAGCCAGCTTCCTGTCCCACCGCACCTTCCAAGCCCTCCTGGCCGGCACCCGCGAACCGGTATGGGTCGCCGCGTTCGTCCTGCGCACCGACTCCTACCAGCCCATCGCCGAAGCGCTGACGCCCTACGGCCTGATCACCGAGAAAGCCACCACCCCCACGTTCCCGCAGCGCCGCTTCACCAGCGCGAACGAACAGCAGTACGCCATCGCCGCGGTGACCGCGGCCGGCGAGGACCCGCGCGGGAAGGAGACCGACGGCTACTTCCACACCGCGCTGCACCTGTCACGACCCCCGGAGGACGCCACTGCGCTTCCGCTCACCACCCTGCTGCGAATCCCCTGAGAACCCCTGCCGGCACACGTAGCGCCCGGCGCCGCGTAGGGCGGTGAGGTACTCGGTCCCGCCCGGGCCGTTCGCGGTGGCGTAGACGGTGGTCCAGGTGGTGGTGGCGTCGGAGACCTGGATCTGGTAGGCCTTGGCGTAGGCGCTCTCCCAGCTGAGTTTGACCCTGATGCCGGTTCCGTCTGCCCTCGAACGTGTGACTAGGCTCCGGCTGTGTCCGAACGGTTGCTTGCCCAGTGGATGTCCCGCATCATGCCCGAGCCCGGGCCGCAGCGGGCGATGGTGCTGTCCAGCTTTGTGAACCGGGTGGGGAACGGGCTGTTCAACACGGCGTCGGTGCTCTACTTCACCCGGGTGGTAGGGCTGACGCCGGGTCAGGTGGGGATCGGGCTCACGATCGCCGGGGTGGTGGGGCTACTGGCGGGGGTGCCGGCTGGGGAGTTGGCGGACCGGCGGGGGCCACGGGCGGTGCTGCTGGTGGCGCTGGTGGTGCAGACGGCGACCATGCTGGCGTTCCTGCTGGTGCACGGGTGGGGGGCGTTCACCGCGATCGCGACGTTGGACCTGCTGGCGCTGTCGGCCACCAACGCGGCGCGCGGGGCGCTGGTCGCGCGGGTGGGCGGGGAACGTCCCGCGGTGTTCCGGGCGAAACTGCGGACCTTCGTCAACGTCGGGGTGGTGCTGGGCACGGTGGGTGCCGCGTTCGCGGTGCAGATCGACACCCGGGCCGCATACGCCGCGCTGATCGTGCTGAACGCGGCCAGCTACGTCGGCTGCGGGCTGCTCCTGCTGCGGGTGCCGGCCTTCCCAGCGCGGCCAAGGCCACGGCTGGAGCGGCGCTGGGCGGCGCTGCGGGACCGACCGTTCGCGCTCTTCGCCGCGCTGGACGGGGCGATGGGGCTGCAGTACCAGGTTGCCTCGCTGCTGCTGCCGATCTGGATCACCCTGCACACCCAGGCGCCACGCTGGACGGTGGCGCTCTGCTACGCGCTCAACTCGGCCTTCTGCGTGCTCTTCCAGGTCCGGATCGGGAGCAGGGTGGAAACCACCGAGCAGGGCGGGCGGGCGTTCCGGCAGGCGGGACTGCTCTTCCTGGTCAGCTGCCCGCTGATGGCGCTGGCCGCCGACCTGCCGGCGGGGGCGGCCGTCGCGGTGCTGGTGCTCGCGATCGGGGTGCACGCGGTCGGTGAGATATGGCAGTCCTCGGCGGGGTTCACCCTCGGCTTCGGGCTGGCTCCGGACCATGCGCAGGGTCAGTACCAGGGGCTGATGGGGCTCGGCTTCGACGCCGGGCAGGCGCTCGCCCCGGCCGTGCTGACCACGGCCTGCCTGGGAATCGGGCGGGGCGGCTGGCTGCTGCTCGGGCTCTTCTTCGCGGGGCTCGGCCTGGCCGGCCCCCCGTTGGCCGCCTGGGCCGGGCGGACCCGGCCCACGGCGGCGACCACAATGACGTCTTACCGGCGGCCACGGTCCTGACCAGGCATCAACTCCCAGGGCGACACGACAAACTGCTGCAGCACCCCACGACAACAAAGTGCAACTTCACACGAGGTGACGTGCTGGCGGTGCTGGGTGGCGTACCCGCCCACGTCCGTACAGTGGCGCCATGAGCGATCACTCCGAAGCGCCTGTCGCGCCTGTCAATGCCTATGAACCCCCCTACTACGTTGCTGTCTTCACTGCGGTTCGAACCGAGGACCAGAGCGGCTACGGCGAGACCAACGCACACATGGAAGACCTGGTGAAGGACGTCCCTGGGTACCTGGGGATGGACCACGCGCAGACTCCGGGCGGGCTGGGCATCACCGTCGGGTACTTCCGCGACGCCGACGCGCTCACGGAGTGGCGGGGCAACGCCGAGCACCACGCGGCGCAAAAGCGCGGGCGAGCCGAGTGGTACCAGAGCTACACGCTCCATGTGGCGAAAGTGGAGCGGAGCCACGGGTTCACACGAGCGTAGGTCCCGCAGAGCCCGACAGCAGACTCACCATGATCGCTTGCCGTCCAACCCAGTCGACGCAGGTCAGCTGGGCCGAGCGACTGACTTCGCTGTCAAAGGACACCGCTGACCAAATGCTGCTACTTCACGTGGGCGAAGCCAGTCAGGTCAACGGGGAAGAGGCAGTGGCAGCTCGGGTGGCGCAAAAGGGACGTGATGCCCGATCAGCCGAACGGCGGGCCTGCGGGCCTGGACTGGTGGGCGTCCGTCCGGTGGCGGTCGTGTGGTCGGGGGTTCGGGCGTGGGAACACCGGCCTCCGGTGTTCCGGTAAGCGGTCGGCGCTGCCGATCGCCGGGGACCGCAGCATCCCGACCGGCGCCGGGGTCGGGGTGCTGCGCCTCTCAGCCGATGATGGCGTTGATCACCCGGTCCTTGGCCAGCCCGACGACGACCCGCGAGTTCCGGAGCTCGTAGGTCATGGGGAAGTGCACGCCGTCCCGGCTGCCGATCACCAGATCCCGGTGTTCTTTGGCCGCCTGTGCGCGGGCCTGGTCCAAGGTCAGCCCGATGTACTGGCAGGACCGCCAGTCCCCGCCGAAAGCCCCCGGCTTCGGAGGGGTACTCACACAGTCCCCCGGCTCAATGGGTCTCGGGTGGCCCTTCGTCGGCGTCGACATCGGACCGGCCGCAGGACGAGGGAACGCCTCCACCCGGACCGTCAGCGCCGCCCCCGCAGCGATGCAGGTGACCGCCAGCGCCACGGCGGCGGTACGGACCCGCCGGCGCCTCCGTACGAGCGCCACCAGCCGCTCCCGGCTCGCTTCCAGCGGCCCGGCCTCGTCCGCGACGTCGACGAGCAACTGCCTGATCGCGTCCGCCTCAATCGACATGCCCACTCCCTTCGAACGTGGTCTGCAGGACCTTGCCGAGCCGCGCGACGGCATCACTCAGATGCCGTTTGACCGTTCCGGGGCTGCACCCCAGCCGATCGGCCACCTCGGCCACGGAGAGGTCCTCGTAGAAACGCAGCACCGCGCAGGCGCGCTGACGCGGCGACAGTGTGTCGAGAGCGCTCGCGAGGTCGATCCGATCGCCGCTCGCCGGGCTGAAGTCACCCGTGGAGCGGGCCAAGGCCAGGCGTGGGACCAGGAGGGCCCAGCGTGCCCGCCGACGGTGCTGGTCGAGATAGCGGTTCAGCATGGCGCGGCGCACGTATGCCTCTGCGGCCTCGAGATCCCAACTCGTGCGCGGCCGGGCGAACACCCGCACCAACGCTTCCTGCACCAGGTCGTCGGCCTCGACGCGGTCACCGCACAGCAGGTACGCGTACCTCTTCAAAGCCGACCCTCGGGACTGCAACAGTTCGCCCGCGACCTCGTGCCAGCTCATCCCTCACCTCCCCTTCTCAACCGTTCCCACGAACAACCGACCGATTTCGTTGGGGCCCCTGGGGCAGGTCTTGTCCCCGTGACGGGGCAGGTGCAGATCCGCAGTCGGGGTCACTGGATCTGCGAGTGTGTCACTGGGGGCGTGCACGGTCGGCTGGGGCCTGTTGACCAGCGGGTTCGTCACCGGGACCCGGCGGACGGGTGACAATGTGATGCCGATCTGCTGGTGACAGCAGTGACGTCATGTCAGGACAACGATGCGCAGCTCCGTCGCCCGCCTCGACCGGGATCGGCTGCCGGGCATCCGTGGGGAATACGGGCAGGGGTACCGAAAGATCACGCTAGTGTCCCGAGTCTCAGAAGGGCTGCATATCTAGGGGTTGGGGTTCGGCAGGCGGTTCAGATAGCCGGCGAGACGTTCGAAGATCTCGTCGGCGGACTTGGACCGACCGGCAAATGGATCACTTGAGGCGTCGGGTGGTGGGCCGGCCGTCCCAGCGGTAGCGGCTTGTCGAGCGTCGGATGAGCATGCGGAGCG
>NZ_JARXZC010000069.1 GCF_029894335.1 Kitasatospora sp. MAP5-34
GGCTCACCTCATCGACGCTAGAGACCGCCCCGCGCCCCCACAGGACAAAGCCCAGCGAATCACTCCAACGAGGCACCCTCACAAGATCTGCACCCTTCTTCGAATGCGTCGGCGGTGTTGTTACCGGTGCTTGTGTGACGGGTGTTGTTGTCGTTGCTGCCTGCGCTGCTGCTGTTTGTGCTGCCTGCGGGGGTGGTGATGTGGGCGGTGAGGTGGAAGGTGCCGTCGGCGTGTATCTGAGTGGTGAGGGTTCCGCCGAGGGCGGCGAGGCGGGTGGTGAGGTTGCTGAGGCCGGAGTGGTTGTTGTCGGGGTGGTCGGTGGTGGGTTGGGTGGTGGTGTGTTTGGTGGGGAGTCCGTTGTTGGTGAGGTGGAGGGTGGTGGTGTTGTTGTGGGTGGTGGCTTGGATGGTGCAGTGGGTGGCTTTGCTGTGGCGGAGGATGTTGGTGATGCCTTCGCGGAGGACGGTGGCGAGGACGGTGTCGGCGTGGGTGGTGAGGGGGCCGGTGTCGACTTTGAGGTGGGTGTTGATGCCGGCGGTGGTAAGGAGGGTGCGGGCGGAGGTGAGTTCGGTGAGGAGGGTCATGGTGCGGTAGGTGCGAGCGACTTCACGGACGTCGTGGAGTGCTTGCCGTGAGAGTTGGATGATGCTTTCGAGTTCGGAGCGGGTTTGGTTGGGATTGTGGTTGGTGAGGGCGTGGGCGAGTTCGCTTTTGAGGGTGATGGCGGTGAGGGTGTAGCCGAGGAGGTCGTGGAGGTCGCGGGCGAAGCGGAGGCGCTCTTTGATGACGGTGGTACGGGTGATGTCGTCCTGTGCTTGGTGGATGGCGAGGGTGAGGTTGGCGAGGAGGGTGAGGCTGTAGATGATGATGCCGGTGATGAGGGTGGAGATGGTCATGTAGAGGATGGCGGTGGGGTTGTTGTGGGTGGTGATGGCGGTGTCGAGGGCGATGAGGAGGATGAGGGTGGTGAAGGAGGGGAGGGCGGTTTTGAGGGGGAGGAGGGTGAGGAGGGAGGCTCCGGCGAATCCGCCCATGCCGCCCCAGGGCCAGCCGAGGAGGAGGGAGGGGATGACGGTGAGTGCGGTTTGGGTGAGGAGGGTCCAGGTTTTGTAGCGGGTGCGTTGGAGGTGGTAGCGGGGGAGGATGTGGAGTAGTTGGAGGGCGATGGTGGCGGGGAGGACGGTGAGGCAGCAGGCGATGGTGATGGGTGTGACGGCTTGGCCGAGGATGTCGACGGTTTGCATGACGAGGAATCCGGCCATCACCGTCCAGATGACGGTGAGGGCGAAGCGTGGGGCGGGTGCTTGGATGCCGAGGACGGTGACTGCGGGGTCGGTTCTGGTGGGGTTGGTGTAGGGGTCGTCGTGAGGGTGGGGGTGGGGGTTGTTGGTGTGGGGCGGGGGTGTGTTGGCTGTGGTGGCGTTGTTGCCCGTCATGGCTCTCCCTCCGTGCTGGTGGCTGTGGTTGATGGTAGGGCCGAAGTTGCGTGGTGGGGTGGATTCCGGTTGGGGGGTGGGGTTGTGTTCGGGTGTTGGTGGGGTGTTGGCGGGTTGTCGTGTGTCTGGTTGTGGGCGGGAGTTCAGGGTTCCGTTTGAGGGGGTGGGCGGGCGGGGTGTGATTGGGGCAGGGGTGGTTCTGCGGTGGGTTCTCCTGGTGGTGGTTCGTCCCGCCGGGCCGGGCTTGTGTTCCGGTGCCCGTGAGGTGCTGACGGTCTGTCGGATTCCGCTCGCCGGGTAGGGGGGCCCGGGGGTTCCGCTTGGCTGGTTGCCGGTCGTGCGGCTGTCCTGTGTCCGGGTACGGCGGGGTGGGCCGGCGGGGTCAGGCCGGGGTGGGCTCGTCGGTGGGCCGGTACGTGGGGTGCTGTGTTGCGGGGCGGGATTGTGCCGCGGTGTCCGTGGTGTGCTGATGGACCGTCAGATTTCTTGTGCTGGGCGGTGGTTCGGGCTGGCTTCCGGTTGCGGGGCGGCAGGCGGGGCCCGGGTCGGTACGGGCGGCCGGGGTCGGGTGGCGACTGGGTCCGGGGTGGGTTGTTCCGGTGGTGGTTCGTCCCGCCGGGCGGTTGTCGGGGTGCCGGGGGGGGCTGGTGTTCCGCGCCGAGTTACTGGCGATCTGTCAAGTTTTGTTTTCTCGTGCGAAGTTCGGTGTTTCGTTGGGGTTCGTTTCGTTGGGACGGTCTGGGCAGCGGGTGGGTTTTCCCGGTGGTGGCTGGTCCTGCGGGCGAACAGCTGGGTGCTGGGCCGCGGGGTGGTGCCCGGGTGCTTCCACTGGTGGTGCCGCTGCCGGGATGCTGCTGGTGGGGTGGTGTCAGGTGTGGGGCGGTGGAGGGTGGTTGGGGATTTGGTGGGTGGGGGTGGGGTGGGAGCTGATGGCGAATTCCGCGATGGGTGATTCTTCGAGCCAGTTGAGTCCGAGGGCTTCGGCGGTGAGGGCGGTGTTGTCGGCGTCGGGGGAGTAGCCGGCGAGGCCGAGGGCGGTGGTGAGGAGGTGGAGGGTTTGTTGGACGGCGCCGGCGTGTTTGAGGGTGAGGGCGTGGGTGGGCGTCGTGTTGGTGGGTCCGGGGTGGGTGTGGCGGGCGGTGATGGTGATGAGGATGTCGGGGGTGGTGGGGTGGGTGTCGGTGAGGGGTTGGAAGTTGAGGTGGTGGGGGGTGGGGAGTTGGGTGAGGGTGTGGCTGGCCGGGTCGTAGTAGTAGGTGCCGGGGTTGGTGCCGGTGCAGCGGTTGATGGTGAGGTAGTACTCGAGTTGATGGATGCGGCCGTTGCTGGCGTGGGGGGTGTGGGCGCGCACAGCGTGGTGGAGGAGTTCGCCGAGTTGGTCGAGGGTGATGGGTTGTTGGGCGTGGTGGCGTGTGGGGTGTTGGTGGGTGAGGGCGTGCAGGAGGGTGGTGTGCCGGTAGGGGGCGTGGGTGGGGGGTTGGGGTAGGGGGGTGCGGGGGCCGGGGGGGAGGGGTTTGGTGGTGGGTGGGGGGTTGTGCCGGTGGTGGTGGGTGGGGTGGTAGCCGGGGCGGCTGGTCCAGTGGAAGGTGAGGTCGTGGGGGGTCCAGGCGGCCAGGGCGGGGTTGTGGTCTTCGGGGAAGGCCGGCTGGCGGCCGGGGCCGGGGGGCGGGGTGGTTTCGATCATGCCGGTGGCGGTGAGGTGGGCGATGAGGGCGGGTCCGGTGGGGCCGATGGGTAGGCGGGTGAGGGTTTGGGTGAGGGTGTGAGGGCGGGTGAGGGTGGTGATGAGCCAGCCTGCTTCGGGGCGGGTGAAGACGGCCTGGAAGGGGGAGGTGGGTGATTCGAGGATGCCGCTGGTGCCGGTGGTGCGCAGGGTGGCGTAGCGGGAGAGGCGTAGGAGGTGGTCGGGGGGTACGGGGGTGGGGATGAGGTGGGCGGTGGCGGTGGTGGGGATGATCGTGAGGAGGGGTCGGTTGCCGTGGTGGTCGGCGACGGAGCGGACGATGAGGCCGTGGAGGGTGTGGAGGCTGGTGAGGAGTTGGGTGCGGGCGGTTGGGGTGTCGGTGCCGGGGACGTTGTGGAGCTGGATGGGCCCCAGGAGCATGCGGCGTAGGGCTTGGGTGAGGACGGGGCCGGGGTGGGGGATGGGGGTTTGGCCCCAGTAGGTGTGAAGGAGGAGGGCGCCGTTGTGGTGTTCCTCGAGGAGGGTGTCTTCGCGTAGTGACCATAGGTCGATCGAGGGGGTGGGTGGGGGTGGGGTGGGGGGCATGGGTGGCTCCGGCGTGGGGGTGGTGTTCGTGTTAGACGAATATGGGGATGGGGTTGAGTTTGTGGTAGGGGGTGGGGTGTTGCTGTTTGCCTTGGGTGATGGGGGTGTTGTAGAGGCGGCCGGGGGCGTGGCGGGGCCAGAAGTGGCGTAGTCCGGGGACGAGAGTGCGGACGACGGGTAGGGCGAGGTCGGGGCGGGTCTGGTTGAGGACGAGGATGTTGTGTCCGTGGTGTTGGAGGGTGTGTTGGAGGGTGGCGAGTTGGGCGTGGATGTCGGTGTTGGTTTCGGTGTTGGCGTGTTGGGTGGGTGGGGTGTGTGGGTGGGGGGTGAGGTAGGGCATTCGGGTGGGGGTGGCGGTTTGCCAGAAGTGGTGGGCGATGGGGTTGTTGGTGGTGTAGCCGGTGCCGTCGGGGTGGGAGTTCAGGACGGTGGGGAGGAGTTGGTTTAGTTCGGTGAGGGCGTGGGTGGTGGCGGTGTGGGGGTTGGGGTGGGCGCCGAAGCCGAAAATGATGTCCTGAGGGGTGCCGGGGGGTCGGTCGGTGCGGCGGGAGAGTGCGGCGGTGACGGGGATGCCGAGGTCGGTGGTGAGGTCGAGGGCCCAGATTTCGCGGTTGAGTTGGGTGTGGGTTTGTCGGATGTGGGTGGTGTAGGGGTCGGGGTGGGTGGTGAGGTCGATGGCGGGTTGGCGGGTTCGGTTGTACCACCAGATGGCGACGGCGTCGCGTTCGATGAGTTCGAGGAGGCCTTGCAGAGTGGCGTCTTCGAGGGTGGCGCCGGCGGCGCAGCCGTTGGAGTCGGCGTGGATCATGCGGCGGGCGGTGGGGTCGGGGGTGTTGTAGTAGAGGAGGGCGGTGGGGAGGAGTTGGTGGCGTTGGTGGGTGAGGGACCAGACGGGGGTCCAGTCGATTTCGGCGGTGGGGTCGAAGGGTTGGGGGATGGGGTGGAGGGGGTGGTGGTTGGTGCGTGTGTGGCTTTGGTCGGTGTGTTGGCGGGGGTGGTAGAGCTGGCAGGTGTTGGGGTGGATGGCGTCGGCGCCGAGGGTGTGGAGGGTGGCGCGGGTGGTGGGTTCGTCGCCGTGCCAGGTGCCGCTGATGCGTTCGATGGCTTCGCAGAGGGCGGCGGCTTGGCCATCGGCGGGGGTGCGGCCTTTGCCGGAGCTCTGTTGGTGGAGGGCGGTGCGTAGGTCGGTGAGGTGACGGGGGTCGGGGGTGAGGGTGTGGGTGGCGTGGTAGTTGTTGAGGCTTTCGGGTCCGTGGGGGTCGCGGTGGAGGTCTTTGATGATGCCGGTGATGGGGCTGAGGAGATGGGTGTAGCGGTCGAGGATGGTTTGGGCGGTTGCGGCGCGGTGGCCGCTGCTGGTGCTGGTGCTGGTGCTGGTGCTGGTGCTGGTGGGGGTGGGGGTGAGGGTGAGGTGGACGGGGCGGTTGGTCTGGGTGGCCATGAGGGTGGGGTCGCCGCAGTGGGGGCATTGGGGGCGGCGGGTGAGCGGGTGGGTGCGCGTGGTGAGGGTGAGGGTGTCGAGGGTGATGACGGCGCTGGTGGTGGGGCCGCGGTGGCCGGTGAGCCATTTGGCGCATTCGAGGGCGGTGAGTTGGGCGGCGAGGCCGAGGGTGGCGGGGAGGGCGGCTTGGGGGACTGTGAGGGGGGTGCCGGGGTGTTGGAGGCGGACGGGGGATTGGGCGCGGCGGTGGCCGTGTAGGCGGTGGGCGAGGCAGTTCCAGCAGGGGCCGGTGTGGGGTTGGAAGATGGGGCCGGTCCACAGGGTGGTGCCGTTGGGTTTGGCGAGGAGCCAGGGGCGGTTCTGTTCGCGGTGGGTGCGGTCGAGGTCGTGCAGGCGGGGGTCGAGGTAGTCGGCGCACAGGACGATGTCGAGGGCGGGGCTGGTGCCGGGGTGTTCGTCGGCGAGGGTGAGGCCGGCGGTGCGGCAGGCGGCGCGTAGTGGTGCGGTGTCGAGGTCGCCGATGGTGGTGATGCCGAGTGCGCCGGTGCGGGGGAGGGCGGTGGCGGGGGCCTGTTCCCAGTAGGCGCGGTGGGCGTTTTGGTCGGCGGGGTCTGCGGGGGCGGGGGTGTCGGCGGGGGTGTCGGTGGGTGGTGGGGGGCGGTGGGTGAGCAGGTCGGCGCGGGTCAGTTGGCCGATGAGTTGGGCGACTTGGGCGGGGGGGATGTGGGGGGTGGTTGTGTGCAGGAGGGTGGGTAGGTCGCGGGTGCCGTCGAGGAGGGGGGCGAGGGTGGCGATGTGGGTGCCGCGGATGGCTATGACGCCGTGTTCGGACATGAGGTAGACGGCGTCGCCGGGGATGATTTCGGGTCGTAGGTGGGATTTGAAGCCGATCAGTGGTGCCTGCCGGTTCTCCTCGTGTGTGGTCATGCGGCCGGTGCCCCCGCTCCGGCGTGGGTGTGGGTGGTGGGGTGGGGTGGGGTGGGGGTGGTGTCGCAGATGCTGAAGCAGAACAGTGCGGTGGCGGTGTTTTTGGTGTAGGGGTGCGGGCCTTGGGTGCTGGTGTGGCTGGCGGGTCCGGTGAACAGGTCGATGACGACTTCGAGTTCTTCGTGGGCGGGCAGGGCGGGCAGGGCGGGGGGTGTTTCGCCCGGGGCGGGGTGGATGCCTGCTTCGGCGAGGACGTGGTAGGGGTCGGCCTGGTAGCGGGCTGCGAGGTCGGGTTCGGTCCATGAGCGCACGATCAGCTCTGCGAAACGCCAGTCCTTGTCGATCGACATGCTCGTGCCTTCCGTAGGTGCGGCCACGCGCGGTCGCGGTCGGATGGTGCTGGAGCCGGGCTATAGGCATGGAGTAAACGAGACACGAGCGAGCCTTGACCAGTGCCTGCTTCATGCCTGCGGTATGAAGAAGTCACGGCTGGGTCAGGAGCGGTGCACTGCCGGCGAGGTGACACTGTCTGCGATGGTTGGCGGGTCCGCCGGACAGGCGGCCCCGGGACGTGCTCCTGCCGGGCCGCGTGCCGCCGGGGAGGGGTTCTTGCCGGGGTGGGTCTTCGGCGGGCCGGGGTTCCGCCCGGGGGCGGGTCTTCGGCGGTGGGTGTGGTGGGGGTGGGGTGTGGTGGGGGAGCGATTCCAGGGGATGGGATTGTGATCGCGGGCTTCCAGCTGTCTTGAACGGGTTCTTTTGGCCCGCTTGTCCGGGTTCGAGTGGCCCCACCCCTCGATCGGGTGAGCTTTGCTGCTGGGTCTCTCATTTGAGTGGTGCTGTCGGGGCGGTGCTGGATGTGACCGGTAGCGTGCTGTGTGCGGCCGGTCCGCCAGTCGTCAGCCCGCCCGGATCGTGCCCCCGACACGATGCGTGCGGGCGGGCGTTCGGCGCGGGCTTCGCAGTGTCAGTGGTGGCTGCGAGGATGCCGATCATGAGTAACGACTCCGCTGCCATCGCCGAGTACTGGGACGCCGCCGCCTCGTCCTTCGATGACGAGCCCGACCACGGGCTGAGGGCCGATCACACGCGTCTTGCGTGGGCACGACTGCTGAGGTCCTGGGTGCCGTCCGGGCCGGTCGACATACTCGATGTCGGCTGTGGGACCGGATCACTGTCGCTGCTCTTGGCTCAGGCAGGACACCGGGTGACGGGTGTCGACCTGGCGCCGCGCATGGTTGAGCAGGCTCGCGAGAAGCTGGCCGATGCTGGCCTCCCGGCCCGTTTCCTGGTCGGTGACGCGGCGTCGCCGCCGACCGGCGAGGAGCGGTTCGACGTGTTGCTGTCACGGCATCTGGTATGGACGTTGCCCGACCCAGAAGCCACGTTGCGGGAGTGGGTTGGGCGGCTTCGACCGGGCGGCAGTCTGGTGTTGGTCGAGGGCCGGTGGCGTGAGTCGGGGCAAAGCGGTGTGCCGTATGTGGCCGGTGCCGAACGGCTGCCGTGGACCGGCGGGATCGGCGCGGATGCCCTGACTGCGGTCGTGCGGCCGCTGGTCGCCGATCTTCGGGTCGAACCGCTCAGTGGCGACCGGGACCTGTGGGGTGGTCCAGTTGATGACGAGCGGTATGCCCTCATCGCGCGGATCTGAGTGGACGTTAAGTCCGTTTCTGGTAGCGGCCTCGTCCGGGTTGGGTGAGGAAGCTTTGGCGAGTGAGGCGTCCGAGGCGGCTGCGGGTGATGTTGACGGACGCCTCGTCGGTGGGCATGCCGAGGAGTTCGTGCAGCTCGCGTGCCCGGAATGCCTGGTCGGGGTGCTGGTTGAAGGCGTTCACGATGGCCTGGTAGGTGGTGTTCGTCTCGGGTGGTTCGGATTCGGTTCCTGCCGGCGTGACCTCCGCGATGATCTTTCGGGTGGTGGCCAGGTCCGTGAGCCGCGCTTCGGTCGCGGTCAGGTCGGCGGCGAGCTCTTCGATCCGGGCGCGTAGTTCTGCGGCCCGGGCGGTGGCCTCGTCCTGCCGGCTCTGGAGGTCTGCGAGGAGTTCGGCGACGTTCACGCGGCCAGTCCGAGGGTGTCGCGCCAGGCCGGGGCGGGTGTGGTGAGGCGGCGGGTCATGTTCGCGGTGGAGGCCCAGTAGACGCGTGAGGCGGAGGTGTCGGGCCGGTGGTCGTACTCGCGAGCGAGGCGCCGGTGCAGCATCAAGGTGCCGTTCGTCTGCTCCACCACCCACCGTTTCGGCTGCGGGACGAAGCCCTTGCCCTGGTCGGCCGGGTTGCGGCGGACCACCTCGACGTCGATGTCCAGCAAAGCGCCGTGGATGACGACCTCGTCCTTGAAGCCCTGGTCCACCAGGGCCTTCTCCAGACGCATCCCGCACCGCTCGGCGACCTGGTCGAGCAGGGCGGTGCCGGCGGCGTTGTCGTGGGCGGAGGCGGCCAGGACGACGACGCCGATGATCAGCCCCATGACGTCCACGGCCAGTCCCCGCTTGCGCCCCGACACCTTCTTGTTCGCGTCCAGCCCCGTCGTGGTCTTCGGGACACCGGCGGCCGCGCGGACGGACTGGGTGTCGATGATCACGAGGGACGGGTCCTCTAATCGGCGGGCCCTCTCCCGTACCTGGCAGCGCAGGAGTTCCTGGATCCGCTGGTCGAGCCCGTCCTGGCGCCACAGGCCGAAGTAGTAGAACACCGCCGACCAGGACGGCAGGTCATGGGGCAGGTAGCGCCACTGACAGCCCGTCCGGTTCTGGTAAAAGATCGCATTCACGATCTCCCGCAGATCGCAGGCCCCCGGATCCCCGGTAGCCGATCGCGCCACCCGGTCCTGCTTCCAGGCCGTGATCATCGGCTCGATCAACGCCCACTGCTCATCTGATAAGTCGCTCGGATACGCCCGTCTGTCCATGCGCCGCAGAACATCACCCGAACCCCGACTGGCACGCCAGTACGGCCGACGTTCACACGAACGAGTGATCATGAACCGAGAGAAAGGGGACTTAACGTCCACTGAGTTCGCTCCAGGGCGGGTGTCGGCGTACGGCCTTAACTCCCCGACTGCGTACGGATGAACGTCCCCAGATCTGACCCGCCGTGGGGAGGGTGAACAATGGAGTGATGATGGAGTTTCTTCCGGGGATCGGTGTAGCCCTGCCGGCCGGGGCCGGGACGCTCAGGTTCGGCATGGCCCCCGCTGAGGTCCGCGTGCTGCTGACGGCAGCAACCGGGGTCCACCAGGAAATGCAGTGCATGTCACTGACACGCGCCGACTACACAGAACTCCGTCATGCCCATGACGCGTGGCTCTCCGGTGTGCTCTTCGATCCCGCGTGGACCACCGCCGCCACCTTCGATGACGTTGTACTGACCGTCGCGGGCGGCGGACCCGGTCGTCCGGACCGCCTTGCCCGCATCGGTATACGCATCGACCCCGCCCGCCGCCCCGAGGGCGTGTCCGCGACTCCAGTGGTGTGGGACGGAGTCGACCTGTTCGGGCACCCGGCCCAGGACGTCGTATCCGTGCTGCCGGGACCCACTCATCCGTCCGCTCAGTCGCCCTCCGACGTGACGGTGGAGCGGCTGGGGCTAAGGCTCCGTAGGCCGCTGGCAGCCGTCGACGGCTGGTCGCAACTGGTCCTGCTGGGAGCCCCCGACGGGTGGGAGCCGTGTTGCACGGGCACCTTCGAGTGCGCCAAGGGTGGGGACGCCCTCGTGGGGATCTTCCGCTAGCAAGAGCCGTCACGGCAACTTTATGCGGCATTCCTGTGGGCGCCAGGGGCCACGTTCATCCGTACTCGGCTGGGGACGTTCAGGCGTACGCCGACAGCGGGCGCCGATATGTCAGCGCCCGCCCAGGGCCGATATGACAGAAAGTCAGACGCGGGCCGTCTCGTTCGACGGGAACTCCGCGGCGAGGGTGTCGGCGTGATCGTCCGTCTCATCGAGGAAGCCGACCAGCCCGGCAAGGAAGTCGATCATCGAACGGGTCGACGGTGACCTCAACGCCTTGTGGCAGCACCGGATTCAGCCCCGGCGCCATGACCGGGAAGCCGGCGGCCACCAGTTCGTCCCGCACCCGGGCCGCAATGCGCTCGCGCTCGGCCAGAACCTCAGAACCCACCTTTCCAGCACCCCGGCACCCTGACCGAGGGCTGACCGCACCGAATCAGGAAGACCCCTGCCCATGAGCGACACCACCAGCACCCTGTCCGTCCGGCATCCCCGAGCCCAGGCCCCGGCCTCCGCGGCCTCCCCGGTCGCCGCGACCTCCGCCGCCGCCCTCGACGAGGCGATCGCGTTGACGCGCAAGCCGAAGCTCCCGCACATCCGACGCGCCCTGACCGAGATCGTCCCGGTCGCCAAAGCCCAGCCCTGGGACCCCGCCGAGGTCGTCCGGGTCCTGCTCGCGGAGGAAGCCGCCGGCCGCGATGCCTCCAACCTGCGCACCCGCCGCCAACGCGCGGCGTTCCCCACCGGCAAGACCTTTCACATCTGGAACGAGGACGCCTCCTCCATCCCGGACCCCACCCAGTCGGTGCTACGGACCCTGGGGTGGGTCGGACGCCGGGAGAACCTCTGCGTCGTCGGCCCGTCCGTTATCAACGGTTCACTTTGAGATTCGGCATGTTGCTGCTGGTAGAGACGTTCATGAGAGCGGTGTGACGTGGCGTCGATGTCGGTGGGTCACCGTATGTTGGCCCGATGGTTCGGAACGTGGTCAACGAGCGGGCCCTTGAGGCTGCAGTCATCGATGCCCGGCGGGCGGTGGCCGAATTTGACGGGGCTCGCCAATGGCTGGCCGATGCCCGGCAGGGGCCGATGGAGCCTCTTGGAGCCGAGGTCTGGGTGTTCGACGAGGAACTCGCCCGGGTGGTGTTGGTGAAGCACCGTTGGCGGGGGTGGGTTCCGCCCGGCGGGAAGGTCGAGGCCGGAGAGACGCCGCGCGAGGGTGCGATCCGGGAGCTCTTCGAAGAGACGGGCCTTCGGGCGGAACTCCTGCCCGAACCGGCAGCCGTTGCGGTTCGCTCCTATCACCCCGACCTTCCGGTCACCCTCGGGTTGTCGTATGCCGCGATCCTTGATGCGGCAACCTCGTTGGTCGCGGAGGCCGGACAGCCGGTGGCATGGATGCGCTTGGACGAGGGCTGGGAAAGTTGCTTTCCCGACGATCTCTCCCGCATCCGTCAGCACGCGGCATGGATGGTTGATCGGGTCTCCCGTCACTGACGGGCCGCTGTAGCCCCGCCGTGGCGGGCGAGTTCGCGGCGGAGGTCGAGGTTCTCGCCATGGGCCTGCTCCAGCGCGTCCCGTAGGGCCTGTACTTCTTCTCGGTGCCGCCGCTTCAGCCCGGTGATCTGGGCGGTCAGCGCGAGGACGAGGGCGCTCTCCGCGTCCGGGGGGATGGTCGGTGCGGGGATTGGCCGGGTCTGGGCCCGCAGGCCTTCGATGCGTCCACGCAGGTCAGGGTGGTTGCAGAGGAAGGCATGGGAGACGCCGGCCTCGCGCTGGACGGCCTGGAAGGTGATCGCCTCACCGCGCTTGATCAGCCGCCGGATGGCCAGTTCGGCGGCCTGGGTCTTGGCCTTCGACTTCGCTTTCGCGGCGGCGGTGAGGGTCTGCGTGCGCTTGGTGCGGGCGTCAGTCAGGGCCGGGTCCTTCGGTGAGGGTCGAGATCGAGGGTAAGAGGGACAGGCCCGGTAGGGGGCGGTGCCGCAGCCGGACGCCGGTGGCCTGGGCGACCCGGGCCGCCCGGCCGGGCTTGGCGCGGATCATATCCAGCAATCTCGTGAGGGCCGCGTGCTCGGCCCGCCGCTGAAGAAGCCAGACGTTGTCCTCGGGCATCGGACGGCCGTGACGGTCCCGGAACGCTGTGGTGGCCCAGTCGATCAGTGCCTGGGTCTCGGCCAACTGCCGCTCCAGGAGCTTGCGCTGGTCCAGGACGGCTCGCAGGGGACCGGCAAGGTCGCCAGGATGACCACCCCGGGCACCGTCACCGAGTACACCGTGCCCACCGCCAACGTCGGACCGGCCTCCATCACCACCGGCCCCGACAGGAACCTGTGGGTCACCTACAACAACGTCAACAAGGTCGCCACCGTCACCACGGGCTGAGCCCGGCCGGCCCGGCCCGCGCTTCCCCGGCCGGACGGGAGTCCTGCGCGGGCCGGGCCGGGCGAAGCGGGTGGCGGCAACGGAACCGGAGCGCCTCTACCGGTTCACGGACGCAGCCTGCCACCCCGCCGGCGGCGGCGCGGATGGACCGGGTCATCCGCGACGACGGGCGGACCGGACCAGATCATCTGGGACAGGCACCGGATCGCCTGGGGCGGGGCGGCTCCGTCTGGGTGGCGCGGGGTCCGGCCTGGCTGTCCTGTGACAGGTGGTTCCGGCCGTCTGCCGACTGGTCTTGACGGGCCGGCGCGGTCGCTTGCGGGCGTGTCCGTGCCTGCGGGCGGCGCCCTCGCGTGCCCGTATGGTCCGAGGCCGCGTAGCGCGTTGCCGGGTTGTTCGGAGGTGACGGGCGGTTGATCTTTTCGTCCGCCATGGGTGGGTGGGTGGGTGGTCGCGGTGCGGTGCGGGTGTGCCGGGTGGTTCCCCGGGGGCGGTGATCCGGTGATTTGGCGGGTGGTGGTGTCTGTCCGGGTGGTTCTCCGTCCCTGGTGGTGTGGTGTCGACGGCCGGGGTGAACGGTGGTGTGCCGGACCTGCCTGCACGCCGGGCGTAGCTGCGGTGGTCTGCCGGGTGGTGGGCGCGGGTCGGTGAGGAGCAGGTGCTGCCGGGCCGTGTCCGCAGGGCCGTGTTCTCGGGTCGTTCCCGGGCCGGGGGCCGGGCGGCCCCCAGGTGCTGGGTCGGGGTCGGGGTGTGCCGGGTTGGTGGGTGTCGGGGTCTGTGGCCGTTCGTGGGCCCGTGTGGGTCTGTGTGTGGTGGTCGGGGTCTGCTGTCGGGGCCGGGTGTGCGGGTGGGTCTGGGTGGTCCTGAGTGGTTGTTGAGTGCGGGGTGGCACTCTGCGGTCCGGGCGTGCTGGCGTGCTGGCGTGCGGGTGGTCGGGTGGTCCGTTGGTGGTGT
>NZ_JARXZC010000070.1 GCF_029894335.1 Kitasatospora sp. MAP5-34
CGGCGTTCTCGCCGTCCGCCGCCGGGCGTGCCCTTCGGCTCGCGGCGTTCTCGCCGTCCGCCGCCGGGCGTGCCCTTCGGCTCGCGGCGTTCTCGGGGACAATGGACGGATGTCCTCCACTCCTGCCATCGAAGCCGCCCTGCACAGCGCCCGGGCGTTGATCCTCGCCGACCTGACCGCGCGCGATGTCGCCGACCCGACCGTGGTGTCGCTGGTCGAGGATGCCGTGACGCATCGCCGCTGGTGGTTGGAGCAGTGGCCGGACGGGACGGAGTACGTGCTCGGGCTGATCGCCCAGGACGTGCAGGACGCGCTGCTGGAGGCGTACGGACGCTGGCCGCTGTGCGAGAAGTGCGCGGCCGACGATGATCCGCACGCGCTGAGTGTCGAGCCCGAGCTCGGGCCCGAGCCGCACTGGGTGTGCGGCAAGGAAGCCGTCATGGTCGCCCCTGTCGGGCAGCTCGGGTGATCCTGATCGACCTGCCGACCTGGCCGGGGCACGGCAAGCTCTGGTCGCACCTGGTGAGCGACGTCTCGTACGAGGAACTGCACGCCTTCGCGGTGCTGCTGGGCGCCCCCGAGCGCGCGTTTGAACGCGACCACTACGACATCCCCGCCAAGTGGTACGACGAGGCGCTGCGGCTCGGCGCGCAGCCCGTCGGCAGCAAGGAGCTGGTGGCCCGGCTGACGGCCGCTGGGCTGCGGCGGCGAAAGGTTATGCGAGCTGCTTGAGTTCGGCCGCCAGATTGGCGCGGGCCGCCGCGTCGAAGCGGGTGCGGGCGGTGGGGGTCCGGTAGAGGGCGGGCAGGTCGAGCAACTGCCGCAGTACGGCCGCCCGCCCCTCGCGGAAGGCGTCCTCCGGTACGAAGTCGTACTCGGCCCGGACGGCGGTGGCGTACGCCGCGTACGCCGCGGGTGAGCCACCCAGCACCGCGAGGTCGGCGTCGCAGAGCACCTCGCCGTTGCGGTCCCCGGGCTCCGGGTGGTGGCTGACGGTGAGCCGGACCAGCCGGGCCACCTCGTCGGTCAGCGGCCGGGTGACGCCGGCCTCGACGAGTGCCCGGACGGCGAGCTGGGCGCTGCGCTCCTCGTTCTCCGAGCGGTCCGGCCGGTAGACGGCGTCGTGGAACCAGGTGGCCAGCCGGACGGCGTCCGGGTCGTCGGCGTGCTCGGCGAGGGTGTCGATGTGGTCGAGCATCGCCAGCAGGTGGTCGGTGGTGTGGTACCTGCGCTGCGGCTCGGCCCAGCGCTTCAGCAGGTCGCGCCCGTAGGGCTCCGGGTCGGCGGTGGCGCCGCAGCGGTCCAGCAGGGCGGTCCAGCGGTCGAGGAGAGCGGCGGCGGTGGTAGCAGGCATGGGTTCATTCTGGTGCGTCGTAGGGGAGTCGTGTCGGGCCGGTCCGCCACCGAGGTTCCGCCGGTCGGTGGCCGAGAGTGGCCGAGAGTGGCAGGGGGGTCTCGCCCGGGTGGCCCGGATATGGCAGGCTACGCGATATGTCTAGACCAATTCTCGAAGTGATCGCGCTGACGGCGCAGGATGCCCAGGCCGCCGAGTCCGGTGGTGCCGACCGGCTCGAACTGGTCGCGGACATGGCCGCCGACGGACTCTCCCCCTCGGTGGAGGACTTCGCCAAGATCCGTGCCACCGTGGACCTCCCGCTCCGCGTGATGCTTCGGATCAGGGACGGTTTCACCCCGGGCGGCCTGGACGAACTCCGCGCCCGTGCAGCCGAGTTGCGGGCCGAGGGGGCCGAGGAGTTCGTCTTCGGGTTCCTGGACGCGGACGGCGCGGTCGACCTGGCCGCCACCGCTGCCGTCGCGGAGGCCGTGGCGGGCTGCCGCTGGACCTTCCACCGGGCCGTCGACCACAGCGCCGACCGGGCCGCCCTCCGGTCGGTGATCGGCCGACTGCCCGGCCTGGACACCTACTTGACCGCCGGTTCGCCGGCCGGAGTCGCGGCCGGCCGGGAGGTCCTGGCGGGCGAGCTGGCGAAGGCCGGCGAACCCGGCTACCAGCAGCGGATCCTGGTCGGCGGCGGCCTGTCGGCCGGGCACGTCCCGGGCCTGCGGGCCGTCGGCTTCGACGCCTTCCACATCGGCGGCGCGGTCCGGGTCGCAGGCTGGGAGTCCCCGGTGGACGCGGCGAAGGTCGCCCAGTGGCGCGGCCTGCTCGACGGTTAGGGCGAACCAGTGGGGTGCGGGGCTCGATCGGGCAGGCCCCGCACCCACGTCGTCAGCCCCGGAGGGCTTCCGGCAGCGGCTCGGAGTGGAGCAGGTGCAGCCCCGAGACCGCCCGGGTCAGCGAGACGTACAGGCGGCGCAGGCCGGTGCGTTCGTCCGGCTCGCCCGCGACCACGGCGGCCGGTTCGTCGAGGACCACGTAGTCGTACTCCAGGCCCTTGGCGAGCGAGGCCGGGACGAGGGTGAGGCGGGCCTCGGCGCTGGTCTCGGTGCCCGGGGCGAGGAAGGGCAGGCCAGCTTCGGTGAGGGCCTCGGCGAACAGGGGGATGCGGGCGTCGGCGGCGATCAGGCCGGTGGAGCCCTCGTAGGTGAGCGCCTTGCGGCAGGCCTCGACCAGCGACTCGACCAGGTCGTCCGGGGAAGGGACGTGACTGATCGTCAGTGAGCCGGGCAGGTCGCGGATCGAGGTCGCCGGGGCCAGGCCCGGGGCGATCGCGGGCAGCAGCCGGGAGGCGTACGCGATGACCTCCTCGGGCACCCGGAAGCCCTTGGTGAGCTCCTCGATGTGGGCGCCCGGCTTGCCGAGGTGGAGCAGGGCGTCCTGCCAACTCGCCGTCGCCCACGGGGTGGTGCCCTGGGCGAGGTCGCCGAGGACGGTCGCCGAGCCGGTGGTGCAGCGCCGGCCGACCGCGCGGTACTGCATGGGGGAGAGGTCCTGGGCCTCGTCCAGGACGACATGGCCGAGTGAGGAGGTGCGCTGCACCAGGTCGGTCGCCTCGTCGACGAGGACGGCGTCGGCGGCCGTCCAGGGGGCGGTTCTGACCGAACGTCCCGGCTTCGCCCAGCAGATCACCGCCTGCTCCTCGGAACTCAGCACGCCGTCGGCGCACTCGGCGAGGAAGTCCGCGTCGGTGAGCAGCCGGTGCACCAGCTTCGCCGGGTCGACGGGTGGCCAGCACTCCTTCACGGTGGCCTTGACCTGCGGGTTCCGGGCCACCGCGTCCTGTACGCGGTCGTCCGGGGCCTCGCCGCCCTGCTCCATCTTCAGCAGCACGGAGTGTGCGATCCGCTGCGGCAGGGCCTCCCGGGCGGCGCCGTAGCGGATGTCACGGCCCTTCAGCTCCTCGATGATCTCGACCAGTTCGTGCGCCGGTACGCGCCAGCGGCGGGAGCCGCGCACCACCACGCAGGGCTCCGTCGGCAGGGTGATCCCCGAGCGGACGGCGCGGCTCAGCACCTCGGCCATCCGGGCGTCACCCTTGATCCTGGCCGCCTCCGACGGGTCCTCGGAGCGGACCTCGACGTGCGCCACCAGCTGCTGGACTGTGGCCTGCGCCACGTCCAGCTCGCCGAGCGCCGGGAGCACCTGCTCGATGTAGCTGAGGAACGAGGAGTTCGGGCCGATCACCAGCGTCCCGGTGCGGGCCAGCCGCTCGCGGTGCGCGTACAGCAGGTAGGCGACCCGGTGCAGGCCGACAGCGGTCTTCCCGGTGCCGGGGGCGCCCTGGACACAGACCGTGCCACCGATCTCGGCGCGGACGATCTCGTCCTGCTCGGGTTGGATGGTGGCCACGATGTCGCGCATCGGGCCGACGCGGGGCTTCTCGATCTCGGCCGCGAGCAGGGCGGAGGCGGAGTCGGTCTCGGCGGGGTCGGTGAGGTGCTCGTCCTCGTAGGCGGTCAGCTCGCCGCCGGTGTAGCCGAAGCGGCGGCGGCGTTCGACGTCCAGCGGGTCGGTACGGGTGGCCCGGTAGAACGGCTGGGAGACCGGCGCGCGCCAGTCGATCACCATCGGGTCGCCGGCCGCGTCGTGGACGTGCCGGCGGCCGATGTAGAACTGCTCTCCGCTGCCTCCCTCGGCCAGGTCCTCGCTGATCGCGTGCAGGTAGTCGAGGCGGCCGAAGAAGAGCGGGGTGTGCGCGAGGTCGGCCAGCGCGGCGATCCGGTCCGTGACCTGGCGCTGCAGGACGGCGGCGGAGACCCAGGTGCCGGTGACGTCGCGCAGGTCGAGCGACTCGACGTCCTCGCGCATGGCGGTGAGCGCGGCCCGGGAGGAGGCCAGATGGTCGCGCTCGCGCTGCAGGGGGTCGGTGGTGGGGGCGTGCACAGCGAACCTTCCCGGCTGCGCCCTTGCCGGGGCAGCGGTCTCGTCGTAGCTCACAGTGAAGGACCCTGACCGGTTACCGACCGGTCAGGACCTCCCCCGGCTGCCAAGGACGGCACCGCGGTTCGGGAGGGGGCAGACGAAAGATCCTAGACCCGTCCGGCGCGGGGAGCGAATCGTTTTTCCCTGCCGGTTCCCAGGGGACGCCCCGAAAGGAGTCAGGGCTTCCGTACGCCGCAAGGACGACTTCCGGCCCGACAGGTTCGGCCCTTTGGGTTGATGCGTTCCGGGTGGCCGAAAACCTACTGTTGAGGCATGAGCACCGTACACATGACGGCGCCCCCGGCAGCGGCCACGACCCCCCGGGTGCGCGCACCGAAGACCACCTCTCGTACGGCCGGTGGCAGCACCGCCGTCCCCATCCCCGACTCCCGTCGACGAGGTCCGCTCGCCCGGGCGGTCCGCAACACGGGGATCTTCCTCGATACGGCGGCCCGCGTCGTCTTCCTCGGCCGGGACGGCGTCAAACTCTGACCCGCCCACGCCCCACTCTTGATCCAAAAGGGTGGTTTGACCGCTGAGCGGGTAACCCCGAGCCGAAAACCGCGATTCATACAGTCGGCTTGGGGGAACACCCGGGGCGCACCACGGTGCTCCGGGTCATCGCCGGACGGCGCTCCCCGCACCGCAGGAGTGCCCGAGTGAGTGCCCACGTCCAGCAGCCCGCCCCCACGTGGGACTGCCCCTTCGATCACACTCAGGCGCTGGAGCCCGATCCGCTGTTAGGACGGCTGCGCGCCGAGGCACCGGTCGCCCGGATCCGGATGCCCTACGGCGACGGTGAAGCCTGGCTGGTCACCCGGTACGAGGACGTCCGCACGGTCACCACCGACCGCAGGTTCAGCCGGGCGGCGGGCATCGGCCGGGACCTCCCCCGGATGACTCCCGACGCGATCGCCCAGCCCGAAGCGATCAACCTGATGGACCCGCCCGCCTACAGCAGACTGCGCAGCCTGGTCGCCAAGGGCTTCACCAACCGCCAGGTAGAGCAGCTGCGCCCCAAGACCCAGCACACCGTGGACACCCTGCTCGACGAGATGGCCGAGCACGGCTCGCCCGCCGACCTGGTGCACCACCTGTCCGCCCGCCTCCCACTCACGATGATCTGCGAGATGCTGGCCCTCCCCGAGGCCGACCGGCCCCGGCTGCGCCGCTGGGCGATGGCCCAGATGGCCACCGGACCGGCCGACCGCGCCGAATCCGCCCGCGCGAAGACCGAACTCCGCGCCTACTTCACCGAGCTGACCGCCGAGCGCCGCCGACGCCCGGGCGACGACCTGATCAGCTCGCTCGCCACCGCCCGCGACGGTGACGAGCTGCTCGACGACCAGGAGCTGGCCGTGCTGGCCATGGTGCTGCTGGTCACCGGCCACGACACCAGCACCTACCAGCTCAGCAACATCACCTACACCCTGCTGACCCATCCCCCGCAGCTCGCCGCACTGCGTGCGGCGCCCGAGCTGCTCCCGGCGGCCCTGGAGGAGCTGCTGCGGTTCATCCCCTTCCGCCAGGGCGTCGGGATCGCCCGGGTGGCGACCGAGGACGTCGAGCTGGGCGGCGTCACCATCCGGGCGGGCGAGCCCGTCCACGTCTCGTACCTGGCGGCCAACCGGGACGCCGAGGTCTTCGAGAACCCGGACGAACTCGACTTCGCCCGTCCGTCCGCGACGCACATGACCTTCGGCTACGGCACCCACCACTGCATCGGCGCCCACCTGGCCCGGATGGAGCTGCAGGTCGCCGTCGGCACCCTGCTGCTCGCTTCCCCGAACTGCGCCTCGCCGTCCCCGAGAGCGAACTCGACTGGCACACCGGCTCGATCTGGCGCTACCCGCAGGCGCTCCCGGTGGCCTGGTGAGCGCCGTGCCGCCCCGGCGGGCGGGCGGCGAGCGCACGGCGACCCTGTGCCGGCCGGCCGTCGCCGTCCCCGAGCACGTCATCACCCTGGACCAGACCCTGGAGCTGGCCCGTACCCTGCACGCCGACCATCCCCAACTCCCGCTGGCCCTGCGGCTGATCGAGAACACCGGGGTCCGGACCAGGCACCTCGTCCAGCCGGTCGAGGAGACCCTGCGACATCCGGGCTTCACCGCCCGGAACGCCGTCTACGCCCGTGAGGCCCGCCAGCGCGTGCCGGGGGTGGTCCGGCAGGCCCTGGCCCACGCCGCGTTGCGCCCGGCCGACATCGACCTGATCGTCTACGTCTCCTGTACGGGCTTCATGATGCCGTCGCTGACCGCCTGGCTGATCAACACCATGGGCTTCCGCAGCGACACCCGGCAGACCCCGATCGCCCAACTGGGCTGCGCGGCCGGTGGCGCGGCGATCAACCGGGCGCACGACTTCTGCCTCGCCTACCCCGGGGCCAACGTACTCGTCGTGGCCTGCGAGTTCTGCTCGCTGTGCTACCAGCCCACCGACCTGGCGATCGGCTCGCTGCTCTCCAACGGCCTGTTCGGCGACGCCGTCGCGGCGGCGGTGGTCCGGGGCACGGGCGGCCACGGCGTACGGCTGGAACGCAACGGTTCGCACCTGGTCCCCGGCACCGAGGACTGGATCTCGTACGGCGTCCGCGACACCGGCTTCCACTTCCAGCTCGACAAGCGGGTGCCGACGACGATGGGGATGCTGGCCCCGGCGCTGCGGGTGCTCGCCGAGCAGCACGCCTGGGACGTCTCGGGGCTGGACTTCTACATCGTCCACGCGGGCGGACCGCGCATCCTGGACGACCTCTGCGAACACCTGGCGCTGCCGCCCGAGGTCTTCCGGTTCAGCCGGGCCACCCTCACCGAGCGCGGGAACATCGCCAGCGCGGTGGTCTTCGACGCTCTTGACCGACTCTTCGCCGAGGGCGGGCTGCCCGAATCCGCCCAGGGCCTGATCGCCGGGTTCGGTCCGGGCATCACCGCGGAGATCTCGCTCGGCCGCTGGAGCGTGAGGTCGGCCGGGCTCAGGGGGATTGTTCCGCAGGCTGCGGTGGCCTTGCTCTGAAGAGGGGCGCGGGGGGACTTCGCGTAGCGGGAGGCTGCGGCTCGGTGCCTTCCGGTTTCGCGCAGGCAGTTCATCAAGCAGAGCCCCCGCGCCCCAGTGCCTGATTACAGGATGTCGTCCGCGTCGATGATCCGGTACGCGTACCCCTGCTCGGCCAGGAAGCGCTGGCGGTGGGCGGCGAAGTCCTGGTCGACGGTGTCGCGGGCGACCACCGAGTAGAAGTGCGCCGAGTGCCCGTCCGCCTTGGGACGCAGGACGCGCCCGAGGCGCTGGGCCTCCTCCTGACGGGAGCCGAACGTCCCGGAGACCTGGATGGCGACGGTCGCCTCCGGCAGGTCGATCGAGAAGTTGGCGACCTTGGAGACCACCAGCACGCTGATCTCCTTCGTCCGGAACGCCTGGAAGAGCTTCTCGCGCTGCGCGTTGCTGGTCTCGCCCTTGATCACCGGAGCGTTCAGCACCTCGCCCAGCTCGTCCAGCTGGTCGATGTACTGCCCGATGATCAGGGTCTGGTCCTTCTCGTGCTTCTTGACCAGCGCCTCCACCACCCGCCGCTTGGTCGCCGTGGTCGCGCAGTAGCGGTAGCGCTCCTCCGGCTCGGCGGTCGCGTACGAGAGCCGCTCGGAGTCGGTGAGGGTGACACGGACCTCGCAGCAGTCGGCGGGCGCGATGTAGCCCTGCGCCTCGATCTCCTTCCACGGGGCGTCGAAGCGCTTGGGGCCGATCAGGGAGAAGACGTCGCCCTCGCGGCCGTCCTCGCGGACCAGGGTGGCCGTCAGGCCGAGCCGACGGCGGGCCTGCAGATCGGCGGTGAACTTGAAGACCGGCGCGGGCAGCAGGTGCACCTCGTCGTAGACCACCAGGCCCCAGTTGCGGGCGTCGAAGAGCTCGAGGTGCGCGTAGGCGCCCTTCCGCTTGGTCGTCATCACCTGGTAGGTGGCGATGGTGACCGGGCGGATTTCCTTGCGCGTCCCGCTGTACTCGCCGATCTCCTCCTCGGTGAGCGAGGTGCGCTTGACCAGTTCGTGCTTCCACTGCCGGGCCGACACGGTGTTGGTGACCAGGATCAGCGTGGTCGACTTGGCCTCCGCCATCGCCGCCGCGCCGACCAGCGTCTTGCCGGCGCCGCAGGGCAGCACGACCACACCGCTGCCGCCGTGCCAGAAGCCCTCGACGGCCTGCTGCTGGTACGGGCGCAGCGTCCAGCCGTCCTGGTCCAGCTCGATCGGGTGCGCCTCGCCGTCCACGTACCCGGCGTGGTCCTCGGCGGGCCAGCCGAGCTTGAGGAGGGTCTGCTTGATCTGCCCGCGCTCGGAGGGGTGCACGATCACGGTGTCCGGGTCGACCCGGGTGCCGACCAGCGGGGCGATCTTCTTGGACCGCAGCACCTCCTCCAGCACCGGCCGGTCGGTGGTGGTCAGCACCAGGCCGTGCACCGGGTGCTTGCTGAGCTGCAGCCGCCCGTACCGGGCCATGGTGTCGGCGATGTCCACCAGCAGCGCGTGCGGCACCGGGTAGCGCGAGTACTTCACCAGGGCGTCGACGACCTGCTCGGCGTCGTGCCCGGCGGCGCGGGCGTTCCAGAGGCCGAGCGGCGTCACCCGGTAGGTGTGCACGTGCTCGGGGGCGCGCTCCAGCTCCGCGAACGGCGCGATCACGCGGCGGCAGTCGGCGGCCGTGGGGTGGTCGATCTCCAGGAGGAGCGTCTTGTCGCTCTGTACGATCAGCGGTCCGTCGGTCACGGTGCGAGTCCTCCATCAGGTCGGCGCAGACCCTCCAGTGTCCCGCACCCTCACGGTTGCCCGGGCAATCTGAGGCGAGCCGGTCATCGGCGTGCGCCGGTGGCGCATGATTTGCACCCTTTACAGCCAATTGTCCATGGCGGAATGCGCCTCCTCGACGCGGGCAGATCGAAGGTCCCAGGATCATCGGCACCAGAGCGATGACGGATCCAGCAGCCGGGCCCCCCTGCTCCCGCCGAGGCCAGGGGGTGGTCCGGCCGCGCTCATTTCCGGTAAGCGCCGGTGGGTCGCCTCACAACTCTGTCTTCCTGCGCTGCGGATGCGCCTGCTCGTTGTGCTCCCGAAGACGTACCTCGCACGCGTTGACGGTCGGCCAGTCGCGGCGGGCCCGAGCCCGCTGCCGCTCCGCCGCCAGGTCCACACAGTCCGTGCAGCGCAGACGAGAACTCTTCCTCTCCGACCGCCGCCACGGCGAGCGATGGACCATCGCCGGGGCGTCAGAGGGGCGACCCCCGGGAGTAGGAACGGGATTCAACCGCCCGCTCTGCTGGCGGGTCCGGCGCGGAACGCCCCACTCGGTCAACCGGGCCGACACCGTGTACGCGGAGACACCCACCGCCTCGGCGATCGTCTCCAGCGACTTGCCGGCCTCGTAGAGCCGTACGACTGTCTCCCGATCGATCTCGATCCGCGACACCGAAACTCCTTTCCTCCTGCACTGGAAGCCAGCACGTCACGCCTGCACCGGGCTCGCGGCGCCGCTGCCCGGCCACGGGCAGCCGAAGATCGACTCGAACAGCTCTTCCTCCGACGCCAGCAGCACGGCCGTACAACTCCCGCTCTGCCCGCAGCAGTTCTTCCGCCCGCGCGGCCAGGTCCACCAGCGCCCTGCGCTGATAGCCCGGTTCCGGATACACGGCGGTGGCCCAGGCGTGGTCCCTGCGACGGTTCGGCCACACCGCCCGCGCCAGCCGTGAGAACTGGCCTCGAAGGCACCACCACATCTCGGCAGCCGCCCGCCAGCGCCGCACCCGACTCATCAAGGCCCCACCGCTGGGCCGGAGATGACGTTCCCGGGCTTGTCCAGCCAGGCGTACTGCGTGCCCGCCGTGGTCACGGTCAGGCCGAAGCGGGTGAGACCGGGCTTGTCGTTGCGCACCCACCAGGCGTGAACCGCGCTGATCTCCGCCCACAGGTCCCGGGGGCCGGACTGCGAGACCGCGTGAGCCCCCTCCCAGTCGGCATAGCGGCAGTGCGCGTACGAGGTGCCGTCCCAGACCTCCGAGCGGCCGGTCCCGAACCGGTCGTAGTCCGCCCAGACGCTCTGCCGGAACAGCCCGGGCAGCCGCAGCCCGATGGCGAAGGCAGCCTCTGTGGCCTCGTCCACCTCGGACGGGTCGATCGGCGAGGGGCCGTAACGCACGTCCTCGATCTCGAACGGCCCCGACTCGGGACGCTGGTCCCGCACCCACATGAACGCGACGTCGGCGACGAACGGGCCCGACGCCGACAGGCCGTCCTCGGCGACCGTCAGCTTCAGGAGCGCGCCGTTGCAGAACGCCGTACCGAACGGGGTCAGGATCACACCGCCCGGACGGGTCTGCTTGAGCCACTCCAGCGGAACCCGCCGGACAGCGGCCGTCGCATGGATCCGGTCGTACGGCCCCTTCTCCCGGTAGCCGGCCATACCATCACCGGCGATCACTGTCGGATTCAGCCCAGCACCGCCCAGCCGGTTGCGAGCGGTGTCCGCGAGGTTCGTGTCCAGCTCCACGCTCGTGACGTGTGCGCCGCCGAGCCGACGTGCGAGCAGTCCGGCGGTCCACCCAGTCCCCGTGCCTACTTCCAGCACGTTCATGCCGTCGGCCACGTCCAGGTGGTGGAGCATCGTGGCGACCACAGTCGGCATCGAGCTGGACGAGGAGGGCGTCCGATCGTCGTCGTAGAACTGTGTGTCCAACGGCAGGTCGGAGCAGACCAGGTCATTCCAGCGCGCACTGTCCTTCCGCCGGTCGATCCACTCGCCGTCGGAGTGGATGCGGTCGGGGGTGAACGCGGTACGCGGGACCGTCAGGAATGCCTTCTCCCACTCGCCGGTCAGCGCCCCGGATTCCCGCAGCGCAGCCGTCAGGCTGTCCCAGGTCATCACTTGCCCCCAGGCTTCGGCAGGTTGGTCGGAGGCGCGTTGCGCTGACCGTCGTGCGGGGCCGTGTCCGGCTTCCCCGAGTGGCCTCCGCCCTTGCCGCTCCCCTTGCCGTCGTTGCCAGAGCCGCCGCCGTGCTTTCCCATCGTCGTCCTCCTGTGGGGGTCGTTGAGCTTGGGGTGATCAGGCCGAGTGCGCGAGCCGTTCCGTCTGTACCTGTGCGGCGTTCACGAGCACCGCCAGGCGGCTGTCACCGGTCACCAACTGGTCGGCCGCAACCTCGAACCAGACGACCTTGCCGGCCCCTGCCGGCTGCCATCCCCATGAGTGCGCGAGCCCTGCCACCAGCAGCAGGCCCCGGCCGCCAGTAGCCGAGTCCTGTGCCGCATTCGGGTCGGGAAGCTGCAGGCTGCTGTCAGCAACCTCCACCCGCAGCCGCACGCCCGTCCACCGGATGGTGACCCTGCACCGGGCGTTGGTGTGCTCCATGGCGTTGGCGATCACCTCGCTCGCGCACAGCTCCACATCCCGCAGGGCGTCGTCCGAGAACGGCACGTTCCAGAACCGGACGATCTCCGCGATCAGGCGACGAGCCGGGGGAACAGCAGCCGGATCAGGCTTAACGCCCCACTCGTACGGCACCGGGAACGACGCCGTGTCCGATGGGCTCATCCGTTCGCCGCGCTCTCCGGCCGGGGCGTGCAGAGCAGTGCACAGTGACCCCGAAGGCCAGTGGTCACAGGGCCACAGCGCGGGCAGATCGGCCGCGACGACGACCCTACGAGCATTCCGAACATGGCTAGATCCCCTCATGGGCAGACAAGGAGCGTGATCAAGTTGGAGCACCGTCCTCGCCGCCAGCCTCTTGAAGGTGAGGCGAGTCCGTCTGCTGACAGACAGTCAACGCTTCGTCACATCTGTGGGACCATTCCTCATGCAGCCTCCGCATTCAGATATGTGTCGCGCGCATACGGATGTGCAGTTCGGCCAGGCGAAACTCGTAACGTGGGGTGGCTGTTGAACTGGAACTCGGCAGCGATTCGGGACGCTTCCCGAGCGCGGAACTACGGCAGGGTCATCGAGCTGGCAAGGACGCACCTACGAGTCACACAACTCCAGTTGGGCGAGGCATGTGGGCTGTCGCAGTCGGCGATCTCTCGGCTGGAGAAGCGAGGCGTCAACCCCTACGCCATGGATTTGCTGGGACGTCTAGCGGCACATCTGGGCATCCCCGCAGGCCTGTTGGGTCTCGCGGAGAACGGAACGCAGGTACGGAACGGGACCGAGCACGTGGACCGACGGCAATTCATCGGAGGGGTCGCAGCCGCTGCGGCGACTCCGGTTCTCGCGGCCGTGCCGGAGCTACCCGATGAATCCGTGCAACAAGCCGCAGCGCTTCGGCTGGGCACCACTGCGTTTCGTCGGTTGGATGGATCGACGCCGTCCCGGGAGCTAGCCGATGTGGTGCACTCCCACATGCGTCTAATCCAGGGGTTGGCTGGATCAGCACCAACCGATAGTCACCGCAGCAAGCTTGCCGCTGTCGCCAGTGTGAAGTTCCCCCCTGATCCTGGACAGCGGTTGCTTACGCTGCGGGGGTGAAGTCGTGCTGCAGCCTGGCTCGGGTTTCGAGCGGGGTGAGGT
>NZ_JARXZC010000071.1 GCF_029894335.1 Kitasatospora sp. MAP5-34
CGCGCCTCCTACGAGCCCTTCAGCCGCCCGCTCGACCTTCTCGGCATCGCCTGACCAGCACACCTACAAGATCACCGGACTTTGCAACACCCCTGACGCTCAAGGCGACCGGAACAGCTCGTCCAAGTGATGGGTGAGGATCGCCAGCGCGGCGTCGCCGGCGCGCTGGCCGCCCAACACGCTTGAGCCCAGGCCGTTGACCATGGCCAGCAGTCCGGCGGCGGTCATCTCGGGGTCCTTGCCGGGGTCGATCTCCCCGGTCTGCTGCGCCGCACGGAGCTGCTTCGCGAGAAAGCTCTCCAGCAGGTCGGGCTGGGGCGTTCCGTGCTTCTCCACCAGCGCGGGATCGCTGAGCACCAGCGTGTAGTACGCAGCGTACGTTCTGGTGATCCGGCGGCTTTCCGGATCGGTCGGCAGGATGCTCGACAGGACTGCGGTGACCAGGCCGCGTGGCGTGGGCGGGGAGCCCGCCGCGCTGATCCATTCGCCCATGCGGGCCTGGAGTTGGGTGCCGAGCCTGGCCAGCGCGTCCAGCAGGAGCGCCTCCTTGGTAGTGAAGTAGTACTGCACCAGTCGCAGGGAGACGCCGGCCTCGGCGGCGACCGCCCGCATGCTGGCCGACTGCAGGCCCTGGGTGTCGGCGATGCGCAGCAGCGCCTCGGCGATCTGTCTTCTGCGTTCCTCGTGATCGACCCGCGCGGCCATGATGTGACCCTCCTCTTCTGGTACGTACGTATCATGCCGTGATACACATGTATCATGAGAATCGGCGAGTTCAAGAACGACAAGGCCAGAGACCGCTTCAGCGTCGCCTACGAGCGGACTCTGACGGAACTGTGGCCGGGGCCGCGTACGGCGCTGGACATCCCGACCTCCTTCGGGACCACCCGCGTCTACCGAACCGGAACCGGAAGCGGAAGTGGACCGCAGAGCAGCGAGCCGATCGTGCTGCTGCCGGGAGCGGGCGGGAACTCGCTGATGTGGCACCGGTACATCGACGGGCTGGCCCGGCACCGTACGGTCGTCGCCGTGGACACGATCGGCGAGCCGGGCGCGAGCGTACAGACAGCGCCGATCGGCGACGGCCGGGACGGCGCGGCCTGGCTGGAGGAACTGCTGGCCGCGCTGGAGGTGACGGCGGCCCAGGTCGTCGGCTGTTCCTACGGGGGCTGGCTGGCGCTCAACCACCAGATCCACCGCCCCGGCCGGACCGCCGCCCTCACCCTGGTGGATCCTGCGGGCTTCGCCGGGATCGGCCCGAGGTTCTACGGCTGGGTGATCGCCGGCGGGCTGGCCGCGACAGCGCCGCGCCCGCTCCGCCCCGGCCTGGCCCGCCTGGTCAACAACGGCACGATCCTGGAGGGCGAACTGATGCGGCTGATGCGCGCATCGATGGGATTCCGCCGTGCGCTGCCGGTGCCCCCGATCTTCTCCGACCAGGAACTGCGGCGGCTGAGCGTCCCTTCGCTGTTCCTGCTCGGCGCGCGCAGCGCCATGCACGACTCTCGCCAGGTCTCCGAACGACTCGGCAGACTCGTGCCCTCCGCTCGGGTGGAGATCGTGCCCGGCGCGGGCCACGCGTTGCCGACGGACCGACCGGCCCTGGTGGCCGAACGCATCCTCAACGCGACCGGATGGTAGCCCCACCGGACCCGCCCCGCATGGTCACCCGAGCGCGGCTCGGCGGGAGTTGAGATCATCCAGCCAGCGGTGTGGTCCGGCTCCCCCCGTGTGCTGATCTTCCTGAGTCACCGTCAGTACGATATGACCTGTCAGAAACCCTATCAACGGCGTCCTTATGACCATTTGAGTCCCAACGGAAATGAGCTGGCCCACTGCCCGGCGGGCCGGGTAGATTCGCGCGGTGAACCATACTGACACCGTCGAGCTACGACTCGCGACCCCGGCCGACGCCGCCGCCATCGCCCACATCCACATGAGTTCGCGAGCCGCGACCATGCCGTACCTGCCCCCGCAGAAGCGCAACCACGAGCAGGTGACCCGTTGGGCCGCAGAGGTCCTGCTCGAGGAGTGCCGGACCTGGGTCGCGGTGCGCGGCACGGAGGTCCTCGGCTACGCGGGCCTTGAGAGCGACGTACTCGAATACCTCTATCTGCTCCCCGACGTCCGCCGCCAGGGCGTCGGCACGCTGCTCCTCGACGAGGTCAAGCGCAACAGTCCCGGCGGCCTGCGCCTGCAGGTGTTCGAGCAGAACACCGAGGCCCGCGCGTTCTACCAGCGCCACGGCTTCACCGTCCTCGCCACCGACGACGGCAGCGGCAACATGGAGAACCTGCCCGACCTCACGCTGGGATGGGCCCCGGGCGCCTGAGGCCGGTCTAAGGCTGGTCGTACCAGGCGAAGGCTGCGATCCGCCACCCCTCCGAGGTGCGGACGAACTGGATGGTCTTGGTCCCCCCTCCCTCGAACGGCTCACCGTTCAGGATCCCGGACTTGCGGTACTCGCCGAAGCGCGACGCGATGTCGCCCGCGATCTCGGTCCGTTCGGTGGTCTCCCACTCGGAGAACTCGACCAGCCGACCGTCGGTCAGCAGCCGTCGGCGGGGCTCGATGAACTCGTCCACGGTGTAGACCGTGAACTGCGGGCCGGTCATGACGATCACGCCACCCGGAAGCACCAGCCGGCGGAGCCGGGCCAGGTCGGGAGCCTTGCCGCCCCGGTTGTCAAAGGCGCCGAAGAACTCGGCGGTCACCATGTCGATCTCGGTCTTGGACATGGCGCGACAGTAACACCGGACGGGCACCGGGCATCGTCGGATTTCGGCAAGCTCCGGTGCGGTCGCCGCAGCCGTGCCCGACGAGTTGGCCCAAGGCCCGCCGCGCTCCGCCGTGCGCCGCTGTGCTCCGCTGCTCCGTCGTTGTGCACAGCGGCGCGCGCACCGTCGCGAACGGTGAACCCGCCCCGGGCGTGAAAAGCCTTGGCGGCCCTGCGGCCTTTCCGGCATCCTGTCCGGATGCTGATCAGGGAAGCCAACACCGGTGACTGGCCCGCCATCTGGCCCTTCTTCCAGGAGATCATGGCGGCGGGCGAGACCTTCACCTATCCGGTCGATCTCAGCGAGGAGCAGGGCCGCGACCGGTGGCTGCTACCGGCCCCGAACCGTACGGTCGTTGCCGTCGATGACGCTGGAACGGTCGTGGGCACGGCGAAGATGAACAACAACCAGCTGGGCAACGGCTCGCACATCGCGAGCGCCAGCTATCTGGTCGACCCGGCGCACTCCGGGCGGGGCGTCGGCAGGGCGCTGTGCGAGTACACGGTGGAGTGGGCACGGGCTGCGGGATTCCGGGCGATGCAGTTCAATGCTGTCGTCGAGACGAACGTGCACGCGGTGAAGCTCTACCGGTCCCTCGGCTTCGAGGTGTTGGGCACAGTGCCGGAGGGCTTCCGGCATCCGACGGAGGGTTACGTCGGGCTGTACGTCATGTACCGCGCCCTCTGAGTCGCGGCGGAAGTCGGGTGGCCCGGACACGACTTCATGCGGACGGCGGCGAGTTCGCCGGTCCTGCGCGGCGGGGAGCAGCTCGTCTACGCCCAGTCGGGTCCGGATGATCCACTCGGTGACGATCACGGGTCGGCGCCGGGCGGGTCAGAGTTGGATCTGACCCGCCCGGCCGTGTGGCAGACCTCTAGTTCAGGGTGTAACCGAGGACGCCGTCAATGTGCTGGCCCTCGCAGTTCGGGTCGTTGGAGTCGAAGTGCTGGGAGTTGTAGGTGCAGCGCATCAGCGGCCGGGTCGAGACGCCGGCCGGCGGCGTGAAGTAGGCGTACCCGAGGAACTGGACGAACACCGGCTGGCCCTCGCAGTGGACGTTCGCGGAGGTGAAGCTGGTTCCCTGGTAGCTGCACGTGTAGAGCGGGATGGTGCCGGCAGCCTGGCTGTTGTCGAGGTGCCCGAGGCTGAACTCCCGCGTGTAGCCGAAGGGGGCGGCCACGGTGGTGCTGAGGTGGTCCATGCTGCTGACGTACCGGACGAGGTCGACGGTGCCGGGTATCGATGTGGTCGTGCACTGGACCTCGACGGTGGAAAGCCACATTGTCCACTGGAAGGGGCGGACAGCCATGTCCTGCTCCCCGCTCTGCCGGCAGTTGCTCGGCGCGAAGCCTGCGGCGACGGCCGTCCGGTAGGCGTTGGCCGAGGCGTCCTGGAACGCGACGCCATCGTTGTACTCGTACGTCGAGGAGCCGGAGTAGACCGCGGAGGACGGCGTGCTGACGGCCTTTGGAGCGGTGGGCGCCTGCGCGGACGCCGGAGTGACACCTGAGAGGAGGAGCGCTCCGGCTGCAAGTGCTGAGCCGACGAGGCGGTTGAGCACGGTCATGGTGGTCCCTTTCGAGAGAACAACGGAACTGGGAAGCGGCGCGGGTCCGTTGGGACGGCCGGAGTACCGGGCCCGACGAGTTCGGCCAGGTGCATGCGTCGCCCTCCTCGGTCGAGGTGCGGCCCCGCCGTCGCCGGGACGGTGGTCACCAGCATCTCCGGGCGGGTTGGTGACCGGTTCGCGCCTGGTACAGGACCGGTTGACTGCCGAACCCGGGAGCCATGGAGGCCAGTTGGGTTCCGGACTGTGCCACCACTGCGCCACCGGGATGGTGGGGAGTCGCGATCGACGCGGCCGGGTGCACGGTTGCCCGAGGTTGCGATGACTGCCGTCGGCGCCGGGGCGGCGGAGCATGAGAAGTGATGTCACTGTGATAGATGCATGGGAGACAGCGGTGCGTCGGTGCCGGTGCTTCGCAGCGGGAGGAGGGCCCGAATGAGCTGGCCAGGCGGGTCGCCGTCCAGTGGCAGTGGGGCCGGGTCAGGGCAGCGGGCCACGGTTGGGGCTGCGGCGATTGAAGTCAGCGGGCTGACCAAGGAGTTCGGTCGTCGGACCGCCGTCGAGGACGTGTCGTTCAGTGTCGCGCGCGGTGAGGTGTTCGGGTTCCTGGGCCCCAACGGGGCGGGCAAGACGACGACCGTGCGGATCCTGGGAACGCTGATCGCTCCGACAGCCGGGTCGGCGGTGGTGGCCGGTATCCCGCTGATCCGGGCCAACGAGGCGGAGATCCGCCGGCGCATCTCGATCATGCCGGAGGCCCCGGGGCTGTACCGGCGGCTGACGGTGACCGAGAACCTGGAGTTCTTCGCGCGCCTGTACGGCCTGCCGGACCGTCAGGCCCGGATGAAGGAGGCCCTGGACGTGGTCGGCCTCGGTGACCGTGCGCAGGACATCTGCGGGAGTCTGTCCAAGGGGCTGCGCCAGCGGGTCGCCCTGGCCCGTACGTTGCTCAACGACCCGGAGGTGATGTTCCTCGACGAGCCGACCTCGGGTCTGGACCCCGTGGCGGCGCACGAGGTGCACGGCCTGATTAACACGCTGCGGCAGCGCGGCGTCACCGTCTTCATCACCACCCACCGGCTCGACGAGGCGGAACGCCTGTGCGACCGGGTCGCCATCCTGAACACCAGGCTGCGGACCATCGGCCGGCCCGACGAACTCCGCCACACGCTCTTCAGCAGATCGATCGCCGTCACGACCGCCGCACCGCTTGGCGACCCCGCTCGGGTCTTCACGGGCCTGCCTGCCGTCCAGGGGTGGCGAGCCGACGAGCTGTCGGCCGGTAGTACGGCCGGCTATGTGCTGACGGTGTCCGATCCCGTCCGAGCGGCGCCCGAGGTGACCCGGGCCTTGGTCGCGGCCGGTGCCGACGTGCTGTCGATCACCGAAGCGCGGCACTCGCTGGAGGACGTCTACCTCGAGCTGGTCGAAGACCAGGAAGGCCGATCCCGATGAGCACCAGCAAGGCCCGCATCGGCGCCGTCGTCCGCAAGGAGTTCACCGAGTTCCGACGCAGCCGCTTCATCCTCGCCACGATGGCGGTCTTCCCGGTCCTCTTCCTCATCTCGCCCACCGCCACCATTCTCGCGACCAAGGCCTCCGTGTCGGGCACGAAGCTGGACAATCACATCGGCCTGTCGCTGATGATCCTGCTGCTGATCCCGGTCTTCCTCCCGTCCACGATCGCCGCGTACTCGGTGATCGGCGAGCGGGACCAGGGAACGCTTGAGCCGATGCTGACCACACCGATCCGCCGCGAGGAGCTCCTGATCGGCAAGGCGGTGGCGAACCTCGTCCCCGCTGTCGGCCTGGCGTACCTGGTCTTCGGCATCTTCCTGGCGGTGGTGGCCATCGGCGCCGATCCGGTGGTCGCCTCGGCCGTGTGGCACGCTCCGCAACTGATCGCGGAGGTGTTCTACGTTCCGCTGCTGGCCGCCTGGTCGATCTGGGTCGGCCTGGCCATCTCCACCAAGGCCGGCGACAACCGCGTCGCCCAGCAACTGAGCACACTGGCCAGCCTGCCACCGTTCGCCCTGATCGCGCTGATGTCCTTCCAGGTGATCACGCCGACGCTGACGATCGCCCTCTCGCTGGCCGGTGCTCTCCTGGTGATCGACGGCGCCGCCTACCTGCTCGTCTCGAAGCTCTTCGACCGGGAGCGCCTGATCACCGGAACCGGTGCCAACAGGGTGACGTGACCGGCCCCGCGCACAGACGTGCGCCGACGTGGAAGTTCCCACCGATCTGACTCTGGGCCAGCCGTGGGTTGGCCTTCCTCCTCGGCGGCTCTGCCTGATTAATGATCAATTTCGGATTGTCGCTCCGAAGCCCGACGGAAGCTGACGGTTCGTCAAGAACGGTCTGTTGTGTGCTCGGTGGGGTTGGTTGTCGGGTGTGGGGAGTAGCATTCGGGGGGTTGTGTGGCGGGGTGTTCGAGTTGTCCTGGTGTGTGGGTGTTCTGGGGGGTTGTGGCCGTGGTGGTGCGGGTCTTGTTGGCTGAGGATATGCATATGGTGCGTGGTGCGCTGGTGGCGTTGTTGGGGTTGGAGGGGGATATCGAGGTAGTTGCGGAGCTTGCGAACGGTGATGAGATTGTTCCGGTGGCGTTGGAGTGCGTGCCGGATGTGGCGGTGATTGATATTGATTTGCCGGGGGTTGACGGTTTGACAGCGGCGGCGGAGTTGCATGTGGTGTTGCCAGGGTGTCGGACGTTGATCTTGACGAGTTTGGGGCGGCCGGGGACGTTTCGTCGGGCGTTGGCGTGTGGGGTGCGGGGGTTTCTGCTGAAGGATGCGCCGCCTCGGGAGTTGGCTCAGGCGATCAGGCGGGTGGCGCAGGGGGAGCGGGTGGTGGATCCGGAGTTGATGGTGGCGGCTTGGGAGAGTGGTGACAATCCGTTGACGGATCGGGAGACGGAGGTTCTGCGGCAGGCGGCGGATGGGGCGGAGGTGGGTGAAATAGCGGGTCGGTTGTTCTTGTCGGTGGGGACGGTGCGGAATTATCTGACGTCGGCGGTGGTGAAGTTGAATGCGCGCAATCGCCTTGATGCGGTGCGGATTGCTCGTGAGGCGGGGTGGGTCTGAAGCCGCCCGGCCTGCCGGGCTCGCTGTACCGGTCCGGCGGCCAGGCGCCGGCTGGGCAGCGCGAGGATGACGAAGACCATGACGGCGGCGCTGAGAATACGTGCGCCGAGCAGTGCCTCGCCCGCTGTGCCGAAGTCCTGGACCTGACCGTGGAGTGTGGACCGGTTGCTGTGGCGTGTGAGTGTGCGAAACGCGCCGGGTACGGGAGCCGGGCGCCACTGTGGGAGAGCATGCCGTCATGGACATCGAATCGCTTGTACGTACCCGCCGCGCCCTGCACGCGGTCGCGGAGCTGGTCCTGGCCGGCCCGCAGTTCCGAACCAGTGGCACGATCAGGCTGCGCCCCTCCCTCGGAGGCTTCGCGACCCGGGCCGAGCCGCACGGGCAGGTCGTCGGTGCGGATCTGGTGGCGTCCGGGCAGCGCCTCTTCCTGGAGCGGACCACCTGCGCCGCGCTGGCGGCCGCGATCGGGGTCACGGCCGGTGCGCCCGCCGGGCTCTACCAAGGCGGATCCGGTGTCGGCCCCGAGGACGTGATCGAAGCCGATCCGCAGCCTGCGCACTGGATCGCGCAAGGTTTCGCGGTCGGCGATGCCGCACTTCGCCGGATGTTTCCCGGGGCGGATCCGACCATCTGGCCCGAGCACTTCGACATCGGCGTCACCGTGGACGCAGTCAACTACGGAGTCTCCCCGGGCGACGACTTCCAGGCGGAGCCGTACGCCTATGTCGGCCCGCACACCCGGCAGCAGGGGAAGTACTGGAACGCGCCGTTCGGCGCGGTGGCCACGGTCCGCGAGCTCGGCGGCGTGGACGGCGTGCTGGCCTTCTTCAGGCAGGGCCGTCAGTTGGTTGATTGATCGTCATTGACGGCCGCCCTGCCGATCGCTCCTGGAAGTTCAGTGGTCGGCAGTAGCTCGATGACCGGAGCGAACGTTGTCATGTCGGCTGGTCAGAAGGCTGCAGCTTGTAGCGCGTGCTCGCGGATCTCTGCTCGCCAGGGCGTCGGCCGCTGGCGCCAGGGGTGCGCGCTCGACGACGTCGAGCGGCGAAGCCTCGGCCGGTGACCGGCCGGAGGCCTCGTTCATCCGCGCGGCCGGGCACGAGCTCAATCGGACGGCGCGGGCGGGGACCACACGCCGAACCACTGTTCGGCGCCCCACTCCTCGAAGCGTTGCACCTCGGTGAAGCCCAGCTTCGCCGCGAGGCGCATCGAGCGGTCGTTGGCGGTCTGGGTGCAGAGCACCACCGGCGCGCCGGGACGCGCGTCGGCGAACCAGCCGAGCGCCGCCGCGCACGCCTCGGTGGCGTACCCGCGTCCCCAAGCCTCTGGCAGGAACAGGTAGCCGAGTTCGGCCTCCCCGGCATGCGGACGGACCTGACCGCGATGCTCCGCGTCACGCCGGTTGAGCTCGATGGTGCCGATCATCGCTCCGTCGACCTCGACCACGAAAAGGCCGGGGCGCCGCCCGGGCACCTCGGGCACCGTGCGCTCGAGCTCGTCACGCGCCCGGGGGCCACCCAGGTAGGCGTTCACCTCCGGCGAGGTGAACAGCTCGATGACCGCCGCACGGTCCCGGGCCTCGGACTCGCGGAGCACGAGCCGCTCGGTCCTGATCGGGGCAGGTGGCCAGACGACGGGTCCGAGCTCGGTCATGGCGGACAATTCCTCTCGACGGCAGCGGCACCAGGAGACGGTGCCGCAGAGGGGGACGCCTCTGACGGGTGATCCAGTTCCGGGTCGACGGGTCCGCCGACCCGGAACTGTGCCCAGCGGACCGGCTCTGCCATTCGGTGGCACCGGCGACGAGGACGCGCTGGGCGTCGGCGTCCGGCCCGGTTCAGGTCACTGCCGGTCCTGCTCTGCCTGGTGTCGCGTCCGCGCGTCCGCGCGTCCGCGGGTGCGGGTGCGGGTGCGGGTGCGGGTGCGTGTGCGTGTGCGGGTTGCGGGCGGCGGTCGTGGGGTGGTCATCACCTGCTTGGCGTTGTTCGGTCGAAAGCCACGGATGGGGCTTCTCGGTGTGGTCGGTCAAGGCAGGATCTCGACGTACCCGTCGGTTCCGTGCACACGGATCCGCTGCCCGTCGCGGATCAGCCCGGTGGCCTGCTCCACGCCCACGACGGCCGGCAGGCCGTACTCCCGGGCGATCACTGCGCCATGGGTCATCAGGCCGCCCACCTCTGTCACCAGGCCCGCGACTGCGACGAACAGCGGCGACCAGCTGGGGGTCCGTGAAGGTCGTGACCAGGATGTCGCCCGCTTCGAGATCGGCCTTTGCCATGTCAAGGATGACGCGGGCCCTTCCCTCGACGGTCCCGGCGGAAACCGGCAGGCCGACCAGGGCACCGGCCGGCACGTCGTCGCGCCGGTACGCCCCGGTGACGGCCTCACCAGTGGAAGACCGGCGCCAGGCTTGCGGCGAGTTCAGCGAATACTGTTTCCATCAGCCCGGGATCGACACTTGCGGCGCAGGCCGCCCGATCTTCGTGTTGCGTCACAACATCATGATTATCGGGTAGCCTGCGTCCGCCAACTCAGTGTTCATCGACACCTGGAGCCTGGCGCATCGCCGATGCCGCCGTCACCAAGGAGGCCGTGCCATGGAACCCGTCACGTTGATCACCGGCGGTTCGAGCGGGATCGGTGCGGCCACTGCCCGTGTCCTGCTCAAGCAAGGCCACCGCGTGGCGATCACCGGCCGCGATGCCGATCGCCTGGCCGCGTTCGCCACCTCCACCGGAGCGGGCGAGCGGCTGCTGACCATCACCGGTGACGCCAGCGACGAGAGCCATGTCGCCGCTGCCGTGCGTCAAGTCGTGGGCTTGTGGGGCCGATTGGACACGGTGATCGCGAACGCCGGGTTCTCCCTGCCCGGCACGCTGGAGGACCACGACCCTGCGGCCATGCGTGCCATGGTTCTCACCAACGTCCTCGGCCCGGCTCTGCTGGTACGCGAGACACTGCCACACCTGAGGAAGTCCAAGGGCCGGATCGTGATCGTCGGTTCGGTCGCGGGCACCAGGAACACGCCCGGCAACCTGTACTCCGTCACCAAGTGGGCCGCGCACGCCCTGGCCGAGAACGTCCGACTCCTGGTGGCCAAGGACCGCGTCGGCGTCACTCTTGTCGCCCCAGGGGTTGTGGACACCCCATTCTGGGACGAGCGCGGTGGATCACCCGCAGCGGTGCCGACACTGACCGCCGAGCAGGTCGCCGAGGCGATCCTGTTCGCCGTCAATCAACCCGAAGGCGTGGACATCAACCACCTCGTTATGCGGCCCGCCGGCCAGGTCAACTGATCTCGATCGCGTTGCGGGCGACGGGGCGCATGAGCAGCATCAGGCCGCCTACGACTGGAGTAGTAGGCGGCCTGCCCGCCGAGCCGGGCGAGCGCGCGGGTGATCGCCGCCGCGAGATCGCCCCGGGATGGCAATCCCTTCGATGGTCCGACGAATCTGCGCGCTGAGCGTGCGGATCGCCTCCCGGTTGTCTCCCTCTTTATCAAAGTGAGTCAAGCGCGACAACTGATCGAGCCGATCGTCGATCGACGGCGCTTGCGCCATGATCCGCCAGAAGGCGTCCGTCGTCACGCAGAAGCCACCCGGCACCTGGATACCTCCGATGCGCAACAGCACGCCCAGGTGCGCGCCCTTGCCGCGAACGACCGCGACCTGCCTCCCGTCGACCTCTTGAAGATCCAACACGTACTGGTCAATCTTGCCTTTTGTCGTCCAACGGGACTGGCAAGATCTCGCGCAGCGGTGGCATGCCGCGTACGGGTACACGTCGTTGGCCCAGGCGGCTGTCCCATCGGCCTACGGACGCAGCCACGGAAACCAGAAGTCCTTTCCCCTGTCGGCAAGGCCCGAACATCGATCGTGCCGCCAGCTCCCGGAGGTCGTCGCGCCACGCGAGTACTGGGTCAAACTCGCTAAAAGGGTGCTTGACGGCCGCCGTACTTCAAATCGGCCGGCCGAGAGGGGATTACTTTTCTCGGCTTTTCTCAGCTCAGCTGCTCGGCCAGCGCGAGGATGATTCCGCTTGACCCGCGAAGATATCAGTCGGTCGTGGTGGGAGCTTCTTCCGCGGCTCCGGCCAGACCGATTCCACGGCCTTCCTGATCGTTTGTTACGAGACGTTGTACTTGTGCTCGATCTCCCTCAGCTTCATGCCACCGCAGCGGTCACGCCGGATCGCGGCGTACAGCTCGACCTTCGACATCTGCGGCATTACCAGGGCCATTCACCAGGAGCCCCCCCGATGCTGCTCGGGCAAGTATCCCAGTGACGTCAAAACTCGTGAACATCACCCATCCGTGGTTCGGGGTGACTCCCAAACTCGTGAACAACTGACGTCACGACTCGTGATTAAAGCCAGCCAGGTCTTCGCCGGGGTGGGTCTTCGCCGGGGTGGGTTCTTGCTGGGGCGGCATGTTCAGTTGCCGGGTGAGTCGGCGGCGCGGACTGTGATCGGCTGGATCGACCGTATCAAGCCTTCGCTGCGGGTGGGGTGCCTGCGCCAGGCGGTTCTGGCCGTGCAGCCCGTGCACCCCCGTGCAGCCCGTCCGGCGCGCTGCCCGCGCCGGTGGTGGTGCCGGTCCTGGCCGGCCCCGTCCGGGTCTGACCGCCCGGCACGGCCCTGCCCGGTACTGCCCTCGTGGTCCGTCCTGGGTCGGGTGTGCCGGTGTGGCTGGTGGGGGGCTCCTGTGCTGCGCGGGTTTTTGTCGGGGTGTTCCTGTGCTGCGTGGTGCGGGGGCGGGGGTGGGGGGTCTCTAGTTGGTCTGTGGTTTCCTGCGAGGGGGTTGCTTCACCGTGACCGCAGCCGTCCGCCCGTCTGGTTGTTGGTGGTGGTGGGTGGGCTGTCGGGGTGCCGCGTGTGTCGTGTGGTTGGAGGAGGAGACCATGACGGAAGTGGACCGAGTCGCGGAGTTGCATGATTTGCGGAAGCGGGTCCGGTTGGGTCCCAGCGAGAAGGCCACCGAAGCGCAGCACGCCAAGGGCAAGTTGACGGCCCGTGAGCGGATCGGTCTGCTGTTGGACGAGGGTTCGTTCCGGGAGATCGAGCCGCTGCGGCGCCACCGTGCGACGGGGTTCGGTCTGGAGGCGAAGAAGCCGTACACCGATGGTGTGATCGTCGGGTGGGGCACGGTGCACGGCCGGACGGTTTTCACGTACGCGCACGACTTCCGGATCTTCGGCGGGGCGCTGGGTGAGGCGCACGCGCAGAAGATCCACAAGATCATGGACATGGCGATCGCGGCGGGTGCGCCGCTGGTGTCGCTGAACGACGGGGCCGG
>NZ_JARXZC010000072.1 GCF_029894335.1 Kitasatospora sp. MAP5-34
GCCGAGCAGACCCGAAGCCCCCGGACCAGCAGGCTTACCCGACTCGCCCACCAACTCGCAGCCTGATCACCGACCCGAATAGAGCAACAGAGTCGCCCACCGGGGCAAAGGCGCGTGCAACGTCCACCCGGCCGACGCCGCGCTGTCCCTGCCGGCGGGCCGGCACTCGATGGGATTGCGGCGGCTCGCGGTCACCGAAGCCGTGCGCGGCTCGTTCGACCAGGCTCAGCAGGCCGTTGAGCGCCGCTGCGGGAGGGTGCTGGGCAAGCGCCGGCTCGAAGAGCTCGTGGTCGCCGCCGCCCTCGACGTCGACGGCTTCTACCGGGCGAGGATCCCCCTCCCGTGCAGCCGCGAGATGCCGTTAGTGGTCCAGGTGGACGGCAAGGGCGTGGTCATGCGGCCCGAGGCCCTGCGGGAGGGCACCCGCCGGGCCGCAGTGAAAGCCGCCGCCGCGGGCGGGCATCGCGGCCGGCTCGCGCCGGGCGAGAAGCCGAACCGCAAGCGGATGGCGACCGTGGCCTGCGTCTTCGACACCAGACCGGCCCCCAGACGCCCCCACGACGTGATCCACCCGCCCGGCGGCCGCAGCCGCGAACGACCGGTCCGCCCGGGGCCCAGGGCGGAGAACAAGTGGTGCACCGCCTCCCTCATCCGCCCGCCCGAGCAGGTCATCGCCGACGCCTTCGACCAGGCCCAAGCCCGCGACCCGAAGCACCTGCGGCCCTGGATCGTCCTGGTCGACGGCGCCCGCCACCAGCTCGACCTGATCACCGCCGAAGCCACCCGACGCGGCGTCACGACGCACATCCTGCTGGACTTCGTGCACGTCGCCGAGTACATCTGGGCCGCCGCCCATGCCTTCCACAAACCCGGCACCACCGAGGCCGAAGCCGGGGCCGCCGACCACCTGACCACGATCCTCGCAGGCCAGGCCGCCCGCACCGCCGACGAGATGACCGCCCAGGCCGCCCGCGAGCACCTGACGGCCTCCCGGCGCGAGGCCGTCGACGCCTGCCACCGCTACCTGACCGGCCACCTCGACCAACTCCGCTACGACACCGCCCTCGCCAACGGCTGGCCGATCGCCACCGGCGCGATCGAGGGCGCCTGCCGCCACCTGATCGCCGACCGCCTCGACATCACCGGCGCCCGCTGGGGCCTTCCCGGAGCCGAAGCCGTCCTGCGACTTCGCACCGTCGTCGCCAACGGCGACCTCGACCCCTACTGGCGCTTCCACACCGCCCACGAGCACGAGCGCCTCTACCCCACCCCCGACCAGCAGAACTACACCCTCACTGCTTGATCAGCAGCTTCACTCGAAACGAACCGCACCCAACTACGAAGCACCGGCAAGGCTTGCCCACCCCGGCCAGGCCGGTCAACAGGCTTGCCCACAGGGCTTGCCCCGCCCGAGCCGGTCACCGACCGGTCAGCCGCTGTGGGGGCGCAAGTGTTCGGTGAGGATCACGGGTACGACCGGCGTTTCGCCGGGCTCGCGGTCCAGGGCGACTTCGTAGCCGGGGGCGGGGCCGGCCTGGACGGTGTGCTTCTCCCTCGTCCAGGTGCCAGGCGCTGGAGACGACCGGCCGGTCCGCCCGGCCGGGGCCGCCGGCGGAACGCCTTGCCGGGCACCGGGACGACGCTCCGCCGTCCCGGTGCGGCCACCTCGGGCGGCCCTTGGCTCCGCTGATCGGCGGTACTCGCGGGCCAGTCGGTGCGCTCCGCGGGGCGCGCCGACCTAGAGTCGTGGCCACGGCGGGTTGTGCGCTCACGAAAGATCGGTGGCTGGGTCATGGCGAAGTACCTGCCGCGCGCTCTCGCCGCGGCGCTGCTCTCAGCCGTCGTCTGGGGGCTCACACCCGCCTCGGGCATCGCCACCGCCGCGCCGGACCCGTCTGTCGCTGCTGCCGCGCCGGAGGCTTCGGCTGCCGCGCCCGGGGCCTCCACCACCGCCGAGCCGCGCCAGGAGCACGGCGACCGGCCGCAGGACGAGCGCTTCCCGCATCACCCCGGTGACAGTCCGCCCCCCGACGCCGAGCGGGTCTGCGAGACCGCCCGGCGCTACGCGGCCAACGGCGACGTCGAGCAGGCTCAGTCCTTCTACGGCAGCAAGCCGGTGCTCGGCTGGTACCCGTGCTCGGTGTCCGGTCTGGCCGACGTGGACCGGCTGCGCGCGGTCTCGGCGATCGCGCTCGCGGCCGGTCGGCAGCGGATGCACGAGGGCGACCTCGGGCAGGCCCGGATCGAGTTCGAGGCCGCCCAACTGCTCGACCAGGGCAACAAGGACGCGGCAGCCGGCCTGGCACAGGTGGCCGACCTCCAGGGCAGGCCGCTGCCGACCGCCTCCTCCAACTGGAGCACCTTCTACGGCGACGTGCTCAGCCCGATCGGCAGGCTGCTGCTGCCGGCCGCCATCGGGGTGGTGGTGCTGCTCCTGCTCAGCAGCGGGGCCTCCCGCTGGCTGGTGCGCGCCCACTCGGTCGCCTGGCCCAAACCGCAGCGGTACCTGACGACCGGTCTGGGCCTGGCCCTGATCGTGGGGTCGGCGGTGATGTTCCCGCTCTACCCGATGTTCCAGCCCTTCGACCCGGGTGGAGGGCTGCTGACCGCCGCATGCGCCCTCTTCGCCTTCGTGGTCGCCGCCCTCATCGCCCTGGTCGTGTGGGCGGCGCAGCACGTGAGCAGCAATAACCCGGCCCCGAAGGACCCGCCCTGGCACACCGTCGCCTTCAACCACTGGGGCCGGCTGCTGGGGGCGCTGGGCGGCGTCGTCGCCCTGTTCTTCCTCTTCTACTTCCTGGAGACCGACACCGACGCCCGAGTCCTGCTGCTCGGCGGGCTGCTGACCCTCTGCGGTGTGCTGGCCACCTCGGCCGGCCTCGGCCAGAACCTGCGGTTGCAGATCTCGGCCCAGGACCAGGACGGCACGGCCGACGCGGCGTCGAGCGACTACGTGCTGGCCAGGGTGCAGGCCCTCGGCATCGTCTCGCTCAACGACCTGAACGTGGCGATGGTCGGGGCGCCCTTCGAAGAGCTGCACAGCGAAGACCTACGCGCGCTGCCCGCGCACACCCTGGTGGCCGCGTTCGCCGCGCTCTACTACGCGCTGCGCCCCGACCTCACCTGGCGGGCCCGGGTCACCTGGGTGGACTGCAACCGGGTCACGGTCACCCTGACCCGCAACGGCCGGCAAGCCGAGGCCGTCATTTTCAGCCGCGAGGACCTGGGCCTGCGGCCCACCGAGAAGGGCAGCAGGCCGGTGGCGTACACGGCAGCCACTGCGCCCGCCACGGGCGCCGGGATCCGAACCGGCGAGCAGCGCGCCCGGGCCCAGCTCCTGACCGGGGCGGCTGCAATCATCCTCATGCGCCTCAGTGCGGCCCACCGACCTCTGCAGAAGGACCTGTGCGGCGCGCAGAGCTGGAAGAGCATCACCCTCCAGGCCATCGCGTGCAACGACTCACTGCACGACGACTCCGACGACAAGGCCGGTCTGGCCGAGCTGCTCTGGCGGGCGGCCGCCGAGGACCCGAGCGACCTGCTCACCCGTTTCGAGTACCTGCGAGCCGCCCATGAGGCCCAGCCCATGGAGAAGCGCGACTACAGTGACTACGCCCGAGCGGTCCAGCACTGCCTGGCCCGCGACAAGAAGGCCAGGCGCAGGCTGCGCGAGTCCCCGCGCCTGTGTATCCAGGTCTTCTACGCCATCGGGACCTCCTTCCTCAACGGCTACTTGGCCGGCGATCTGAAGACGCCGAACGATCGGGCCGGGGCCACTAAGGCCGCCAACCGGCTGGTGAAGTTCTGCGAGAAGACGAACCGTGAGGGCAACTACCACGCCGAGTACGCGCGGCTCATGCTGCCATTCGCCTACAACCTGCGCAGTTGCACCGAGGTGCTCAACGGGGGGAATGCCACTCATCGGGACGCCGGGCACCCGCATCCGCCGGCCACCTACTCGCCCAAGCTCTCCAAGGACCAGGCCTGTCTGGAGAGCTTCCGGCTGATCATGGGCGTGCCGGGTAACCGGAAGGGGCACGCCGACGACGCCGTTCAGGACCTGCGCTACGCGCTACCGACCGAGAAACTGCGCGAGGAGGTTCGGCATGACCCTTGTTTTCGCCAGCTGTGGGACTACCCCGACTTCCGGCACCTGCTGGGCGACCCGCCGCACTGCTTCGTCGACGTGTCGCCCTTCGAGGGCAAGGGCAGCCAGTTGGTGGCCCGACAAAAGGACAAACCGACGGACCTCGCCAAGCTGAGGTGTTTCCTGCTCTCCGTGCAACTCAGGGTATGGCCTCGTCAAGTCAAGCGGTGGCGCCTGCTGGCAAAGCTCGTGATCAAGGCGCCCGAGTTCAAGGACCCGCGGATGCTCCAACTGCTGTGCAACGTCGGAGTCACCTCGGAAGCCGTGCTGCGCCGCAAGGTGAAAACCGATGCCGGCCGGCGTGCGCTCCTCACCGCGCTGAAGGGAGCCGAGGCCGCAGCGGGCTTCGGCGAGGTAGCGGGCGTCCAGCACCCTGTTAGACGACGTGGGTGTTGCAGTGGTGGTGCGTCAGTTACTTTCAGTGGCTGTTCGGGGGGAACTGGTGCTGGTGCCAGCGGTGTTGTGAGCTGAAGGTGTGTGACGCGGGTGCTGAATACAGGTGTCGTTTTCCGCTGAAAATTGGGTGCCGCCTGGGATAGCACTTGTTTGGGTCTGGTGTCGCTGGCGTGGTCCGGGGGCACGTGTTCCACTGTCCCCGCGGTTGGCTTCAGTGTGTCGTGGCCTGCTGAAACGTCCTGCCGTCGGATTGCACTGGTTCGTGTGCTGCCGCTCGGCGTGTCGGGATGGGCTGGTGTGCGAGCGGACAACGTCGCTCTATGAGCACCGAGTTCGCACGGCCCGGTGGGCAGGAGGGCATGTGACGCGGTCCAGTCGGCCGTCCCGCGTTCCGCAGAAGAGCGCGAGTGCTCTGGTGTCCCGTGAGGGCACGGTGTCCAGGTTGATGGCGCTGGACGGTCATGGGGAGTTGGCCACGGTTCATGTGCGGCTGGCCGCGACCGCGTCGGGGGTGAGCGAGCGGACGGTGTGGAACTGGCTTGCCGCAGCCCGTACGCAGGGGCGGCTGACCGCCCAGGCACGCGGCACGGTGGTGGTGACGCCGCGCCTTCGAGCTCTGCTGGCGTTGTGGGGCGGGAATGTCGCCGCGGTACACCGGCACCTGGTGGCCGAGGCCACCTCGGATCCGACCGCCACCGTGCCCTCGCTGCGCGCGCTGCAGCGCGCGGTCATGCGGGAACTGACGGCGGGGGAGCGAGCGGGGCTGCGGGGAGGGGAGAACGCCAGGCGGCGCCACGATGTGTTCGGGCAGCGCCCCAGGCAGTGGCGCAACGCCTGCTGGGAGGGAGACCACAAGCGGGCCCCGGTGCGGGTCGACGTCGAGGGCACGCCACAGTGCCCGTGGATCACCTGGTTCATCGACTGCACGACCAAGGCGATCACCGGGGTGGCCGTCACCCCGCACCAGCCATCCCGGGACGCTGTGCTGGCGGCGCTGCGCACCGGGATCAGCCGCGAGGAGCCGTTCGGCCCGTTCGGCGGGCTGCCGGAGCTGGTGCGGGTCGACCGGGGCAAGGAGTTCCTGTGCCGGACGGTCACCTCGGCGCTGGGCGCACTTGCAGTGCCGGTGCACGACCTGCCCGCCTACACCCCGCACCTGAAAGGCACCATCGAGCAGCTGAACGACGCGGTGGAGGAGATGCTGCTGGTGTCCTTGCCCGGCTACACACGCCGTGCCCGTCCCGCCGGTACCCCTCGTACCAGCGAGCAGGAGGAACTGCTGCCGTTCGCGGCGTTCGTGCAGTGCCTACTGGACTGGGTGCACTGGTGGAACACCGAGCACCATCCGGCTGGCCTGGGCGGCCATCTGACCCCGCTGCAGGCGTGGCAGGCGGACCCGACGCCGGTTGAGGACGTGTCGCAGCAGCACCTGGTGCTGTTCGCGTTGGAGGACGACGGCCGCGTTCGCGTCATCACCACCAGCGGCGTCACCTGGCGCCGCCGCGCGTACTACGCGCCATGGATGGTCGGCCGCACCGGCACCAAGGTCAGGCTGCGCCACCTTCCCCACCATGACGCACAGATCGAGGTGTTCGACGCCGCCGATCCCACGCGCCACCTGTGTACCGCCTACCTGGCCGACCCGGCGAGCGAGGAACAGCGCAAGGCCCTGCGCGCCGCCCGCCAAGCCGCCGCCCGCGCGCTCAAAGCAGACCTGAAAGCCGCTGAGCGCCTGCGCCGCGACCGCTACAGCGCCGCCACCACTCCCGCTGCGCCCCAGCCCCGTGATGCGCTGACCGCCGCCGAGGCCCAGGAACAAATCGCCCGCACCAACCACAAGGACCTCGCCGCGCGGGCGTTGCCGGACCTGATCCCGCCCCGGGAGCCGCCCACGTCGTGGGCCCGCCCTGTGCGCTGTCCACGGCCCGCACCGGCCGCGGACGAAGCCGCCCGGGCCGCGCAGCCAGCCGCGCCGCCGGATGCGGTGCCGAGCCCGGACGATCCGACGACAGGAAGGCACTCATGACTACTGCGGGCCGCTTGGGCCGGTTGCCGGCCGAACGCGAGGACCACTACATGCGTCTGCGCGGCGCCCACGTGGTCGGCACCCGTGCCTTGTTGGCGGTGCGGGAGAACATCCGCGCCGCGATCGAGGCCAGGGCGATGATCTGCATCTACGGGCGGGCCGGGCACGGGAAATCGTTCGCGGTCAACGCCTCCCTGCGTGATCTGGCCCCGCAGATCACCCACCGCATCCAGTTCCGCGCCCGCCCCTCCACCCGGGACCTGCGCCACGAGCTGTTCTACGCCCTGGACCTGCCGGGCCGCCCGCCGGACCACGCGATCGAGTTCGACCGGATGCTGCGCGGCGCGCTGGAGGAGCGGCGGGTGCTGGTGTGCGACGAGGCGCAGTGGCTGTCGAAACTCTGCTTCGAATATCTGCGCTACCTGTGGGATGACACCGGCACCGACCTGACGATCGTCTTCACCGGCGGCAACGGCTGCTTCGAGATGCTGCAGAGCGAGCCGATGCTCGAGTCGAGGGTCTACTGCTGGCAGGAGATCGACCCCATGCCGTTGGAGGAGGTCGTGAACGCGATCCCGGCCTTCCACCCGATCTGGACCGACGCCGACCCCGAGCTGATCGCCTTGTGCGACCGCGAGGCCGCCCACGGGAACTTCCGCGCCTGGGCGAAGATCACCCACCACCTGACCGCCGGCCTGAAGGAGTCCGGGCGCACCAGCGTGGACGAGGACCTAGTGCGCTGGGCCTACAGCAAACTCGGCCGACGGGCGGCCTGACCATGCCGACCCGCCCCGATCTGCCGCCGGTCACCGTGGTGCTGGACCCCCACGACGACCTGCCCCACACCCGTACCGCCCAGGCCGCCCACGACCCCGCGACCGGCCGGGCCACCGTCCACCCCACGATCGGCACCGACTCCACCGTTTGCCTCGCCTACGACATCCTCGCCGCCCTCGGCAAGCCCGTCCCCGTCACCGGCTACTCCCGGCTCGACCCCGTACCGCCCTGGGCGATCGCCGCCGCCTGGATCCTGGCCACCCCCATCACCCACCTGACCGTGCTGCGCGCCCACCTGCTCACCAGCCGCCGGCTCGACGACCTGCTCACGCTGCGCGAGCGCACCGGGGTGCACCTGGCCCTGGTCTGCCACCGCCGCCGCCCCACTCCCACCCTGGAACGCACGCTCGCGGCAACCAACCACCGTCTCGCAGATGCCGCCGCCCACCTGCCCGGCACCGACCCCACCAACTCGCCCCACCCGCGGCCCGGCCCGCGCCGCGGGCCGCTGCAGGACCGCTGGCTCAACCTGTCGGCCCTGACCACCCTGTGCGCGATCGACGGCCCCCAGCGCCGCTGCCGCTGCACCCCGCCCCTGGCCCACGACCGCGGCTTCCACCCGCCGCAGATGCCCCCGACCACCGCCGCCGAGGCCGCCTTCCGGCTGCACACCACAACCGCCCACCCCCACCTCGCGGCAGCCCTGGCCACCGCCCTGTTCACCGCCGCCTCCGACACCCAACTCTCCACCGCCCACCCCACCGATCTCGCCGACGGCGCGGCCACCATCACCCTGCACGACCCCGACGGCCTGCGCTACGGCTGCATGACCCACCCGGTGCCGCCCTGGGCACGCCCCCTGCTCATCGCCGCCACCCACCAGCACGCGATCGCCACGGGCGCCGACACACCACTCTTCGACACCCCCTTCGCCACCACCGGCATGCCCCACCTGACCAACCTCGCCGAAACCTGCAAACTGCGCCCGCCCCAGCCGCCCAGAAACCGCCCGCGCCCTGGCCGGCCCGGCCCCGCCCCATCGCTCTCGCGGACGATCTGGCCACTCAGCAACGCCCATTACCGCTTCCCCTGGGCCGTGATGGAGGACATGCGCGGCTGCCCACCTCCCTCCCCCCGACGCAGGTAACGCCGGTGGGCCCACTCCAGCGCGGCGTCCGGGCCCTTTCCCGTTCCCAGGGCCTGGTTCTCCGCAGCGGATATGTCGAGTCCGGCGGCCCTGCGTCCACGCGTACACGGTGCGGGTACCCGGCCAGGCCGGCACGCCCCGGGGACGGGGCGCCCCCGCCTGTACTCGGCACCAAGACCTTCCAGAGTTGGTCGCCGCGAGCCCTGCCGGTCCGGGAGCCGGAACCTCTCGGACCGGCAGGGCTTTCGTATCGCACCGACCCCTGCCTGCGGGCTGCCTACGCCCACTCCACCCCCAGCTCGGCGAGCTGTGCGAGCCGGCTCGGCGTCAGCTTCGACCTCCGGGCCTTCTGGTTGTTGAGCCAGGTACCCAGCGCCACGACCACCACCGCCGCGTCCCCGCCCGAGCCCTCCGTGTCCCCGCTGCTGTCCGCCTTCTCGGCGGGCTCCAACGTCTCCTTGTGGGCCCTGGGCACGCGGGCGTGCCCCTCGCGCTCCACGAACGTGGCGAGGGCTTCCAGGCCCTGCTGGAAGCGGTCCGCCTGCGAGCGCTTGGGCCTGGCGGCGGCAGCCGCCCGCGCGGCCACCAACGCGGGGTCCTCTTCGATGCCGATGGCCGCCAGCAGGTCCCGCTGCTCCTCTTCCAGCGCGGGCCACTCCGCCCGGACCCGAGCGACGAACCGGCCGAGCTGCTCGCCTTCGAAGTCCAGGTCGGCAGGGAGGGCCGGCCAGTCGACCCGGCCGTCCGACTCCAGCCACCAGGCCCGCGCGGCGACGTAGGCGCGCTGCCAGGTGATGGGCCAGGCCGGGTTCCACCAGGGGTCGATCTCCTCCAGCCGTCGGCGCTTCTCCGGCGCCAGGGCGCCTTCCTCACCCTCCGGCAGGGAGGCCGCCAGCCTCATCGAGGCGACCCACGCGCCCACCCCGAACCCGCCTACGCTCGCCCGGGCCGGGCATGCCAGGGACCCGTAGTGCTCTTTCGCCCAGACCCGCGCCCAGTCCAGCCCGGTCTCGAACCGCAGCTCCGACACGGACCACACCATGCCGAGATCGTCGAGCATCCCGATGCGGTGACGCGCCAAAGTCCCCTCCGCATACTCCCCGCGCCTATCCGACAACCACCGCCCGAGCGGAAACGAAAGGCCCTGCTCACCAACCGTTGTGGAATACGGCATTTCGAGTGATCCGTGTTCCGCGTGCCAGCGCCGCGCGTGACCGATCCCCTCCCGCCACGCCTGGCTCTCACCCGTCAGAACCCGCAAGCTCACGAACAGCGCGAGAACGTTCGGATCGACCGGATCCCGGAACCGGATCGGCAGCGAGAACGCCGGCGTCCCCTCCGGCACAGCCTCACCCTCACCAGGCGCCGCAACGGCTTCGGCGCTGCGCCTGGTAGTCCGCTTGCCGGACTTCTGGGGCACGGCGAGGTTTTCCACCACCTTGGAATCGTGGGCCCTCAGCGCGGTAAGAATCTTGATGAGAGGCGCATAGGAATCCGACCCCAACAGGTCCCCGGATTCCTCTCCAGCCTTCAGGAAGACTGGCACGATGATGGACGCGACTTTCCCCTCACCGGGCTTCATGCGCAGGGCCCGACCGATGGCCTGGACGATATCCACCATCGACCCTCGGCCCTGGAGAAGAACCGCATCTGCGTTCGGGATGTCAACTCCCTCACCGACGATCTTGCAATTTACGAGGAAGGCATGCGCCAGACCTTCCTTCTCCTGCGCGGTTCCGAACCCTTCGATGGTCTCCTTCCGGAAGTCCACGGAGTGCTCTCCGGAAAGCCACTGTGCCCAGACTTCATCCGGGTACTTCCCGGGGTGCTCCTCGTGAAGTCGCTCGGCGGTCTGGCCGAGCGTCTCGGCGAAATAGCGGGCCTCGATCGTGCGGGAGTGGAAGGTGATGACCCGGCCGAGCTTCCGCTCCACGCACGTCTTGAGGAGGCCAGCCTGGATCGCCGCCAGGCGCTCGGGCCGGACTTGGTCCTCCTCGCCGCTCTCGTCCTCGCCCACCCCCGGCCCCCAGGGCAGCGGCTGACGCTTCGCCGCCTTGCGGTCCGACTCCGGATCACGAAGCTCCAGCACCACCACCTCGAAGGGCGCCAGGAGCTTTCTGTCCACCGCTTCGGCCAGCCCCAAGGAAAACGCCATCGTGCCGTAGACGCGCTGGTCATCCATGGAACAGACCAGGTCCTCGGGCAGCGGCTGGTACGCGTCCTCCCGCTGCCGCACGGCCGCCCTGGGCGGAGCCCAGATCCGCGGGGTCGCGGTCATGTAGAGCCGGCGCAGGGCCGGGATCTTGTCCTGGTGGTGCACCACCGTCCAGGCCTTCTCCAGGCTCCCTGAGGACCGGTGCGCCTCGTCACAGACCATCAGGGCCAGCGGCGGCACCTCCCCGAGGAACCGCGGCCCGATCTCGTAGGCGTCCCTCACGGCCCCGGCGGAGGCGTATGTGGCGAACAGAGTGACGGGGCGCCGGCCCTTGGCCGCCTCGTCCAGCCACATGGCGATCTGCACCCCGTTGGTGCTGCCCCGCACCCCCGGCGGAAGCGCCCCCGACGTCAGCGAGCACACCGCGAACATCTCCCCGGCCCTCCCCCCGGCCTTCCACGCCCCGATCATCTGGAGCAGCAGGTCCAAGGTGGGCACCACCACCAGGACCGCCCCGTTGGGCGCCAGCTTCTGGCCGGCTGCCGCCCCCACGAACGACTTCCCCGAGCCCGTGGCCATCTGCACGGTGGCCCGCAGCCCGTTCGGCGTCAGCAGCCCCGGACGGGGCGTCAGCGCCCGCACGATGGCCGCCAGCGCCTCCTCCTGGTGATGGCGCAGCGTGATCCCCGCAGCGGCCTTCGCGGCCGTCAGGCCCGGCTTGACGATGCTCACAGAACCCTTTTCCCCTCACCCATTCCCGGACCCACACCGGGACTCTCGCCGGAATGTTCAGCAGTGCATTTCTGATACATCGACCGGCCGAAACGAGCCGGGGTCATCCTGAAATCCGAATCCGATCAGGAAGGGAAATCAGATATCCCGTGAAGCATCGCACCGAAAGCCGATGCGGACCCCTGGGCAGGGGTCCGCACAGGCGTTGCGGCGGGATTAGCCGACAGACCAAGCTTGATACACTCGCTCTTGAGACTCACCCCGCCAGGGTAGCGGACCCCGCCAGATCCCGCAGTCAAAACCATGGTCTAGACCAAAATTGGAGGAGTGAAGCAGACCCGCACGCACCCCCGGACAGGTACCCCACCCCCAGTCAGCCCGTAGCGAGATCAACCAAAAATCCAGATCAGCGGTATGATCCGGCCTCAACCGCCGAAGGGAGCGGAGCGACCGACTGGCCCGGCGAAGCCGGGCCAGCCTGACCGAAGGTCAGGCCACGGACACGCGGAGCGGGTCCGCCCACCCGCCGAAGGCGGGTGGCGAACGGAGGGCCGAAGGCCCGTAGGGACCCGCTCCGCGGG
>NZ_JARXZC010000073.1 GCF_029894335.1 Kitasatospora sp. MAP5-34
GCTGAACGTGAACTCGACACTCACATCCTCGCAGGCCGGGAGCACCCTTCCTTGATCACGTCACCGCGCGAGCCACTGGCGCTGAATATCCGAGGTCAGTCGCCGGCGCACTCCTCGTGCCTGGTACCGCTCACGCGAGCACGGCTCCGAAGCCTGGAGGCCGGACGGCGGCCGCCCCAGCAGCAACAGACTCGTCGCTGGGCCTTGGCCCGCAGGAGGCGCTCGCGCAGGCTCGGGCGACGGGGAAGCCTGTCGGGGCCACCGGCGCCACAACCGACTCATCCACACTGACGGCCAACCCCAACGGCACGTTGACCCTGAGTCAGACCACTGTCCCTGTACGCAAGCGCGTACACGGGCAGTGGCAGGGCCTGGATGCGACCTTGGTCCGCAACGCGGACGGCACAATCTCGCCGAAGGTCACGACCGGTGAACTGTCCCTGTCCGGCGGCGGCAGCGGCAAGCCGCTGGCCAGGATGAAGGCCGGCGACGGATCCCTGGCCTTGTCCCTTCCTGCGGCATTCACCCTCTCTGCGCCCACCCTGTCCGGGGACACCGCCACCTACAGCAAGGTTCTGCCCGGCGTGGACCTGGCGGTCACCGCCCAGGACAACGGCGGGTTCAGCGAAGTCCTGATCGTCAAGGACGCCGCCGCGGCCGCGAACCCGGCTTTGGCCAGCCTGAATCTGGCCACCGAGGCCCGGGGCGTCACCGTGGCGACCGACACGGCAGGTGACATCGCGGCGAGGAACAAGGCCGGGCACGTCCTCTTCTCCGCAACAGCCCCCACCATGTGGGACTCCGCTCCCCCCTCCAGCAGCATGCCGACAAAGATCGAGCCGAAGACCGCCCAGGCCCTCGAGGCCCACACCGGCAACCCAGTTGCCTCCAGCGCCGCGCACAGAGGCGTCGCGGCCCGCACCGCGAGCCTGAAAGCCGCATACCGCGACGGCAGCATCACCCTGACCCCTGACAGCAGCATCCTGACGGGGAAGAACACCGTCTACCCGGTCTACATCGATCCGACCTTCACTGCTTCCGGGCAGAGCGACACCCAGCAGGCATGGGCCTACGTCGCCAGTGAGTGGCCCACCACGACGTACTGGGATCAATCACCCGACGCTCAAGGCCAGGGCCCGCAGTACGTGGGCTTCACCAACTGGACCTCTGACGTCTTCACCGCCCGGTCCTTCTTCCAGACCAGTGTCAACACCGGCGTGTGGGACGCCACCGTCATCTCCTCGAACATCTCCTTCTGGGAGAACTGGTCAGCCTCCTGCGCCCAGAAATCCGTCGATCTCTGGTGGACCGGGTCGATCAGCAACGACACCAACAACAGCACCACCTGGAACAACCAGCCGTCCTGGAACACCAAGCTGGCGACCGACAACGTGGCCCACGGCTACCCCGGCTGCGCGTCCGATGCGGTCGGCTACAACATCACATCGCTGATGCAGACCGCCGCCGGACAGCACTGGTCCAACGCCACCTTCGGCCTGCAAGCCACAGACGAGACCGACCCCCTGGGCTGGAAGAAGTTCGACAAGTACGCCACCATCACCACCACGTACGACCACACGCCGAACACCCCCGCCACCCTGACCACCAACCCGGCCACCGACTGCACCGCCGGCAGCCCCACGATCCTCGGCAAGAACGACATCACCCTGCGCGCAGCCGTCTCCGACCCCGACGGCACCACCAGCCCCCTCACCGCCCAGTTCACGCTGAAGAACATGGCCACGGGCGCCGCATACCCGCAGAACATCGGCGCCACCAGCGGCACCACAGCCAGCGCCGGCTACTCGCATACCAGCACCTCCGGCCCCTTCCAGGCACTGAGCGCGAAGACCGAGTTCGCCTGGTATCTCACGGTCACCGACCAGTACCTGACCAGCGGCCAGTCGGCCACCTGCCACTTCTACTACGACCCCACCAGCCCCGGCGCGCCAACCGTCGCCCCGGTCACGACAAGCACCAGCTCCTGCCCGGACCTCAGCACCAACAGCACCTCGAGTGCGCTGTGCGTCGTCGGCACCTCAGCCGGCTTCACCGTGACCGACACCAACACCACCACCGGCACCCCCGCCAGCTACCTCTACCAGCTCAACGGCGGCGCCCCCGTCAGCGTCGTCGCCTCCACCACCAGTCCGTACACGGCGACCATCTCCCTGAAGCCGACCGAGCAGACCAACACACTGACCGTCACCGCAATCTCCGCCGACAGCAACATCGGCGACAGCTTCGTCTACCGGTTCATCGCCTCCGCCCCCTCCACCGCCACCAGTGACGACATGACAGGTGACGGCAACGCCGACCTGCTCAACGTCGGCGGGAAGAACGCCCTGCCTGCCGGACTCTGGATCGCCCCTGGCACCGGCACCGGCCAGGTCAACGCCACCGCCGTCAACATCGGCGTCAACGGCAACGGCGTCAGCACCACCCAGACCCCCGCCTCTTTCACCGGCACCCAAGCCATCTCCGGCCACTTCTTCACCGGAAACGGCTTCAACGACGTACTCGACTACAGCTCCAACCCGTCCAACGGGGCCGTCAGCGCCGAGATCCTGCGTGGCCAGGGTGACGGAAGCACCCTGAACCCCATTGATGCCATCCCGGTCACCAACGCCACCGGCGTCTTCAGCCTCAATGCGGGCCCCAGCAAGACCTACTACGCCACATCCATAGCCACCGGCGGCGGCCTGTACAACACCATCAACGACAATCACGTCACGGGCTACCCCGACCTGCTCCTGCTCATCAACGGCGTCCTCTACGACGAACCCGCCTTCAACGGAGCCGCCAGCTACCCGGGCGCGAGCCAGGCCACGGACCTGGCCGACGACAACCCGTACTGCCTCGCGCAGAACGCCGCCAACAACAACACCAACTGCACCACCGGCTGGACCGGCTGGACCATCACCAGCACCCTGATCGGCACCGGCGGCATGCCTGCCCTCTTCGCCCGCGACACCAGCAGCACCGGTCCCTCCGCCGGACAACTCTGGTACTTCTCCCCCTCCGGCCTGCAGACCCTCACCACAGACGCCATGACCAACGGCGCCGACAAGGCCTTCACTTCCATCGAGGCCGCGTCATCCGGCTGGGACGCCACCAGCAAGCCGGCCCTTCAGGCAGCCGACATCAACAACGACGGCACCCCTGACCTTTTCACCGTCAGCAGCACCGGAGCAGTCACCACCTACCTGATGACTCTCAGCGGCATCACGGCAACCCTGACCCCGCAGACCGCCCAGACCCTCACCACCGCGGCACACAACTGGCCGCTCAACGACTACAGCACCACCAGCCACGCCGCAGCCGACACCGCCTCCGGCGGCGCCCTCAACCTCACCGGCACCAGCGGCGTCACCGCCGCCACCGGAAGCATGTTCAACCCCGACATCACCCTGGCAGGCAACGGGAACTACCTGCAGACCAGCAGCAAGGCCCTCGACCTGACCGGAAGTTTCACGGTCTCCGCCTGGGCCTACCCCACCAGCAACAACGTCGCGGTCCTGTCCCAGGACGGCGCCAACGACTCCGGAATGACCATCGCCCCCACCAGCAACGGCTGGGGGTTCAGCCTCAACACCGGCGCCGGCACGTCCTGGTCCTTCGACACGATCACCGGTGGCATCGTCCAACTCGGCACCTGGGCTCACCTGACCGCCTCCTACGACAAGCCCACCAGTGTCATGAACCTCTACGTCGACGACATCTTCGTCGCCACCGGCACCCACAGTGCCCCCAGCACTGGCGCCACCGGCAACTTCCAGATCGGCGACGACCAGAAGTCCGGTACGCGAACTGACTACTTCACCGGGCAGATCGCGAACGTGCAGACCTGGGCCGGCGCTGCCCTGCCCCCGGCCCGCCCCTACACCCCCGCCTCCTACCACCAGGCGGTCACCCCCACCCGGGTCCTCGACACCCGCTCCAGCAGCAGCCTCACCTACACCGACGGCACCATCACCCCCGGCACCAGCACCATCCACGGCGAATCCGTCACCAGCCTGCGCATCAGCGGCGACACCGTCACCCCGTCCACCAGCGGTGCCCCGACGAGCATCCCCACCACCGTCACCGCAGTCGCCATCGACATCACCGCCACCAATGAGACCGGCACCGGATACGTCACCACCTATGCCGACGGCACCCAGCGCCCCCTGACCTCATCCACCAACTTCGTCCCGAACACCACGGTCACCGGCTACCAGATCGTCCCGGTCGGCAACGACGGGAAGATCGACCTGTTCACTCACGGCTACTCCACTGACAGCATTGCCCTAGTCGTCGACGTCACCGGATACTTCACCAGCGACTCCGCTCTCACGGGCGATCAGACCTACACCCCGCTGACCACCGCCAGTCGCGCTCTGGACACCCGCGCCAGCATCGCTGGCACCAGCCTCACCAGCACCGGAACCATCCCCGCCGGCACGTCCTTCACCCTGCAGATGAGCGGTCTCAACGGTGTCCCCGCCAACGCCACCGCGGTAGCGATCGACATCACCGCAGTCGGCGAGACCGGCAGCGGCTACCTGGAGACCTACGCCACCGGCGCCGCCCCCACCGCGACCACCAGCCTGACCTACAACACCACCAGCGCGCTGTCCTCTATGTCCGCCGACACACCCATCGGCACCAACGGCACCATCACCATCGCCAACTACGGCAGCGCCACCGCTGTCATCGTCGACATCGCCGGCTACTACACCACCAGCACGACCGGCCAGACCTACCACGCCGTCAACCCCGTCCGCCTCGTCGACACCCGCAACGGCACCGGCACCACCGCCGCCCCCATCGGCGCCTACCAGACCTTCACCCTCCCCAACACCGACACCCAGCAGGTCACCACCGCCGCCACCCCCACCCTCGCCACCGTCCTCACTGTCACCAATACCGCCTCCGCTGGCTTCCTCACCGCCTACCCCACCGGAACCACCCTGCCCTCCGCCTCCAACATCAACTGGAACACCGGAAACACCCTCGCCAACCTCGCCCTCACACCCACCAACACCAGCGACCAAATCAGCATCTACAACCACAGCGGCGGCACCACCGACCTTGTCATCGACTGCAGCGGCTACTTCTCCAACTGAACCTGATAACCGGACAATATGAGGACACGCACCTAAGCCAATAGGTTCCAACAAGCAAACGACCCAAGGACCAACGTGAGGGCGGGCACGCTTCTGTGCCCGCCCTCACGTCCCCTGGACTCGGCGGGACTTTAGTACAGTCCCTCCCTCCCGACGCGGGTGCACGGACGGGGGCCGCGCCCGGGGGCGTCCGTCCCCCGGGCGGCCCCGCGTGAGGGTCAGTCGCCGCTGAGCGCCTTCTCCTCGGTGGCGGTCGGTGCGGCCTGGTAGCGGCGGGGCTGAGCGCTGGTCATGACGGCCTCGCCTCGGGTGACCATGGTGGTCAGGGCGTTGGAGATGGCGCCCGACGAGCGTCCCAGCGCCTGGGAGATCTTGGTGGGGGACCAGTCCGTCTCGGGGTTGGCCCGCAGGTGGTCCAGGATCATCTGGTGCAGTTGGCCGGGCACGAGCCGGGACCCACCGCTGGTGGCCGTGGTGGAGCGCTTGCGGGCCGGGGGGCGCAGGTGGGTACCGCAAGTCGGGCAGCACTGCCCGGCGGTCACCGTGGGCGCGTCGTCGCCCGCCGGGGGGCTGGTCCGGTCCTCCCTGCCGGCACCTTCCTGTGCGCTGCCGTTCTCGGGGTCGGCCGGGTCGTTCTCGGCGGCCTCCGAGCCGGGTGCACCGACCGGGGCGAGCTCCTCCGTCGGGATGTCGTCGGCGACCAGCGGATCGGCGGCCAGCGCCGCGCTGTCAGCGGTGTTCGAGTTGTCGATCTCCTCGCCCGCCGGGTCGCCCTGCGGGATGAGGCCATCTTCGTCTTCAGGGTGAGCCGGGGGCTCGGTACCGCGCAGCGGCTCGGTCTGCTCAACAGCGTCCTCAGCGGTCATCGGCCCCGCCAGGTCCTCGCCGGGAGCATCCGCGTGTCCGCTGCCGTTGTCGGGGTCGGCTGGGCCGTTCACGGCTGCCTCCGGCCCCGGGGCGGGGTCCTCGGCCGGGATGTCGTCTACGGCGAGCGGATCGGCAGTCAACTCCGCGCTGTCAGCGCCGTCCGGGACGGCGTCGGCGTACGGCGCGTCGACCTCCTCGTCCGCCGGGTTCTCCTGCGGCGTCGGACTGGCATCCCCGTCGGCGTGGGCCGGGGTGTCGGTGCCGCACTGCGGCTCGGCTACCTCGTCATCGGTCTCGGCCGCCTCTGCCGTTACGGTCGACTGGTCAGCATCCGGGGGGACGCTGCCGGGGGTGGCGGGGTACCAGTGGTCGGGCAGTCGGCGGGTGCGGTCGTTGCCACCGGGCGTGCGCCGGGCCAGGCCCTGCTGCTCGAGGGCGACGAGTGCCTTGCGGGCAGCGGAGGGGCTGACTTCGGCCGCCAGGGCCAGGGCGGCGGCAGTCGCGCCCTCCTTCCCGCAGAGCTCGGTGTAGACGGCGGCGAGGACACCAGTCAGGGCGGTGACCGGTCGCTCGGTGGTCGGGGTGGTGGTGATCGTGATCTCGAACATGAAGGGTGTCTCCTTGGCTTCGTTGAAGTGGTTGTGCGGTCCGGGGCCGCCACTGGGCGAGGCGGCCCCGGGGGTGGAAGGGCTGGCTGGGTCAGCGGCGGCCGCATCCAGCGTGGCCGCATCCGCCGCAGAATCCGCCGCTCGCGCAGACGCAGGGGCAGGTCCCGGTGAGGGCGCGCTGGCGCGGGACCTGGCCGAGACGGCTGTGCGTCACCGGAGCGGTCACCGGGAGGACGGGGGCGGGCCGCACGGCCTGCAGGAGAAGGTCGGCGAGTTCGGTGCGGGTGGAGTGGGAGGTGGTGTGGGCGAGTGCGAGGTCCAGTGCAGGGGCCAGCGCACCGGTGGTGGGCAGGGCGAGGGTGAGCGCGAGACGTAGGGTCGTCTCGCGTTCCAGCAGGAGGTCGTAGCCGGCGGGCAGGTCACGGGCGGCGTATCGCGTGGCGATCGTCAGCGCCTCGGCGAGGGTGCGGGTTCGGGCGCTGCGCAGGTCGGTGGCCGCCTGTCGGGCGGCGCTGTGGAGCGTGGTGGTGAGCTGGTTGGTAGTAACGGCGGGCGGCGCGAGCGGCTGGCCTTGGGTCAGGAGAGCGCGGTCCGGCGTGGCGGGGAGCTGGGTGATGGCGCCGAGCAGGGCGGTTCGGCGGATGCGGCTAGGCCAGGCCCGGTCGCGGCTGTCGAGCCCCGTGCCGGGGCCGGGGGCGAGAAGTCCCCGGGGGCTCAGCTGGGCGGCATAGGCGAGTCGGTAGGTGCTCTCGCGGCGGACCAGCTCGGCGTGGCCGGGCGGGTAGGTACCGTGGAACGTGGCGCGGTAGATCGCCCGGTGTGCGTCGGCGAACCGGTTCCCGCCCACCAGGGAACCGGCGAGCGCGGTGGCGAGGACGGTCGCGGTGAGGGCACGCAGGCGGGGCAGGTCGGTGGAGGCGTTCTGGTGGGTGGTCATGGCGGACTCTCCTGGTGGGACGTCAGCTGGAGGGGCTGGGTGGGGCCGGGGCGTGGCGGGCGCGCCCCGGCCGGGTGCGTCCCGGGCGGCAGGCATTCGACGTCAGCCGACCGGTCGGCGTTTGGGGTGGGCGGTTACTGGGGTGTGCCGTCCGGGCCGTAGGTGCTGTCGGCGAAGAGGGCTTCGAGCCAGGCCTTCGTGGCGTCGTGCGCGGTCTGCTCGGCGTGCTGGAGCTCCAGGCGCAGGAAGACGAGGGTCTCGGTCCGGCGGTCGGTCTCGAGGGTGTCGAGGATGTGGCGGACGCTCTGGGCGAAGTCGTGGAGGGTGAGGCGCGGGTCGGCGTAGCCGGTGTCGTCGTTGGCGAGGAGTTCGCTGTTGGTCAGGCCGGTGGCGGCTTCGATCTGGTCGATGACGGCGATGACGGTCTCGCGGATGGTGTGGTGCATGACCGGCTTCCTTGGTGGCGGGGCGTGGTCGGGGGTGGTGTTCAGGCGGCGCCGGGCAGGTCGTCGTACGGGTCGTGGTGGAGGTCGATCCAGGCTTCGGCGGGCAGGTGGCCCAGCTGGCCGCCGTCGCCGATCCACACCACTCCGTGGGGCCGGTCCCCGTGGTCGGCGGCGGGGTGGTCGCTGTTCGGGCCGGTGGTGGCGTTCACGTTGGGGGTGGCGGTGACGGCCCCGACGTAGTGCTCGAACGGCCACTCGGGGGACAGGGCGAGGCGGACGGGGGTGGCGGGGTCGAAGGCGGCCAGGGCGGTGAGGAGGTCGGCGACGGTGTGGTGGCGGTTGGTCATGGCCAGGGCTCCGTGTCGGGTTCGATGGCTGGCGACGTTGTGACGGCAGCCGGGGGTGGTGCCTCCTGGCGGCCGGGACCTTTCGGGTGCGGCCACCGGGAGGTGCGCGGGGTCAGCCGAAGTGGGCGAGGTAGCGGGCGACGGCGTCCTGCAGGCCCTTCGGGTGGACGCTGCCCGGGGTGGCGAGGAACGTGTGGTCGTAGGCGGTGATCACGTAGTCCTTCAGACCGGGCAGGACGCGGTAGTTGGCGAAGGGGAAGACGTTGTGGTCGAGCTCCCCGGCGGTCGCCGAGATGATCCGGACGAGGATGCCGTCGTATTCGTCGTGGTGGCCCGTCTGGTGCAGCTCGGCGGTGACGGTGAGCTTGCGGTGGCGGGCGACCTGCTTGAGGCCGGTGACAGTTCCGTCGGCGAGCGGGTTGAGCTGGGACAGGACGTGGGCGTGGGCGACGGCCATGGCGGTTTCCTCCGGGGTGTGCCGGCGCTTGGGGTGCTGCGCCGAATTGGCTGGGTGGCACCTGGTGTGTGCGGGCCCGGTGTGGGCGTGCGTTGGGTTGCCGGGGGCGGGGCCTGCGCCCTTGGACGGCGGTCCCGTGGCGTCAGTCGCTGGCGCCGCCGATGCAGGTGGCGGGGCGGGTGTTGAGCTGCTTGTAGGTGTGGATCAGGAACTTCAGGTGGTGGGTGTGGGTGGTGGCGACGGCGGTGAGGATGTCGAGGGTTCCTCCGGCCGTGGCCATGACCGGGTCGTCGTAGACCGGGGTGAGGGCGCCGCCCGCCGCGAGGGTGTCGAGGTGGCGGCGGCTGGCGGCAATGCGCCGGTGGGCCTCCCGGGCGGTGCGGTCGAGGTCGTCGGCGGTGCTGACGATCATCAGCATCAGGTGCTCCAGGGCCTCACCCCGGTCCGTGCCCTCGTGCGGCGGCCGCCCGGCGAAGTGGGCGTCGTACAGCGCCTTGGACATCGCAAGGCCGGGCTGGGGCATGGGGCTGCCCGACGAGGCGGTGGGACAGGCGGCGGCGTGGTCGGGGTGAGGTGTGCTGCTCACAGGGATGGCCTTTCTGGCGGGGCGGACTGATTGCATGGGTGGTTCGGGGTGGGGCGGCCGCCTGGGTACGCGGCCGCCCTGGGCGGCGGTGGGCGGGGCGGTCAGCCGCCCATGGGGCCGTAGACGCAGGTGTCCCGGTGGCCGGGGTCGTAGGGAAGGGTGTCGTCGGCGGTCAGGTCGGCGGGGAGATCGCGCCTCTTGGCGGGGGCGAGGTCGGTGATGCGGGTGATGGTCCAGACGGGCACGTCCGCTCCGCACTCGGGGCACGCGTCGAGGAGGTAGATGGGGTCGTCGTCGTAGAACGGGGCGGCAATGATGAACCGGTACGTCGTCTCGGGGTGGTGATCGTCGGCCGGGTCGCTGACGGTCAGCAGGACGGGCTCGCCGCTCTGGTAGTGGCGGCGCAGGCCGTCGCTGGTGACGGTGACCTGCTCGGTCGGGATGCCGAGGAGGTTCGCCAGGCGCAGTTGTGCGGCGGCGGCCTCGTCGGGGCGTGCGGGGTAGGCGAAGTGCGGGTCGGCGGTGGCGGCGTCCAGGTGGTCGAGGGCGGCCTGGGCGCGGGCGGCGATGCTTCGGGTCATGACGGTTTGTTCACCTCTCGGTGTGGCGGTGGCCGGGCCGGGGTTGCCCGGCCACCGGGCGTGCAGGGTGGTGGTGGTGTGTGGTCAGCGCAGGGCGGCGGGCAGCGGGGCGGCGGGGTCGGTGGTCCAGGGCAGGAGGTGGCTTGCCCAGGTGTCCTGAGTGCTCTTCCTCCAGTCGGTGCTGATGATCTGCAGGCCGTCGGTGCGCAGGAGGTAGATCCACTCGTGCCAGAGGGCTTCGACGTCGTCGTGGGTGAGGAGCTGGGGTGCTTCCGCGCGTTCGCCGTGGCAGTAGCACCGGTTGGGCCGCACCTCGGCCGGGTGGGGGCGGGTATCGGTGAAGGCGGTGGTGGTGGTGAAGTCGAGGCCGAGCTCGCTCCATCCGGCGGGGTGCTCGTCGAGGTAGAACCGGGCGGCGGCCTGCGGGTCGCCGTGGAAGTGGCCCTGGACGGTGCCGAGGAGGATCGGGACGCGGCTGGTGGGGTGGCCGTTGTTGTGGACGTAGCGTCCGGCGAAGCCGTCGGGGGTGGGGCGGGCGATGATCGAGCGGATGCTCATGGCGGGCCTCCGTGCCGTGCGGATTGGCGAGTTGTGGCAGGCTGGTGGCTGGTGCCGCCCCCGATTCGACCGGGGGCGGCACCGCCTGGTCCGGCGTCAGGCACGGGTGATCAGGTCCCGGCACGCTCGGGGGATCTGCTCGTCCTCGCGGATCAGCGGGGCGGGGTCGGCCAGGGCCCGGCAGAAGGCGGCGATCAGGCCGGTCGGCGTGCCGCTGCTGAAGACCGCGTCCCACAGCGGCCTGCGGTAGGGGGCCGGGGCGGCCCAGATCGTCCATCGGGGCTGGCCCTGGAGGATCTCGGTCTCCACGCTGCCGCGCGCGTGCACCCGCACCTCGACGCCCGCCCGTCCGTCCGGCGCGGTCCACCGCTCGAGGGCGCGGCCGGGCCCGGTCTGCGGGTCGCGGTCCCACCCGGCGTCGCGCAGGACGTTCAGGACTTTCTCGATGCCGTCGCGGTGTCCGTCGTCGGGGTGGGCAAAGGTGGGCTCGTCGGGGCGGTAGCCCTCGGCCCAGTCGGCGGTGAAGGCGCGCATGAACTCGTACGGCATCTCATCGGAGAAGGCGGCCATCCAGGTGCGGGGGCCGTGGTGGTGCGGGCGCACCCAGGCCTTCCACAGTCCGACCGGCTCCGGGTTGCTCTCCGGCAGGAAGCCCAGGTAGGCGCGCCCGCAGGGGCTGGTGACGTGGAAGTTCGCGAGCTCGTCGCTCCAGGCATTCCACCCTGCGTCACATAGCGGGGCCATGGTCTCGTCCGACTCGTAGCCGGACCCGGCCAGGTAGCGGGGGCTGACGTGCACCTCCCACTGCTCGCGCTCGAGGGTGCCGACCGGCTCGGGGGCGGGCGGGGCGGGAAGGGTGTCGGGCGGGGCGTCGAAGGTCGCGGGGGTGTCGGTCATGTCGAAGCTCTCCTTCGGGGGTCAGTGGGCCGGGGCGGTGTCGGCCGGGGCGGGGCGGGCGCTGATCTCGCAGATCCCGGTGGTGATCTCGCGCAGGGTGCTCAGGGCCGCATTCGGGTCCATATTCGCCTTCCCTTTCCGGCTCCGATTTCGAGCGGAGTTCACCCGCGAATCTCTATCGCTGGATTTCTTTGGCGAATTTCCCGCCCCCGGCTTTCCCGGGCACATTTCAAATATAGCTCGATGGCCGCGACGAGTGAAGCGGGATTTCGGCTGTGAATTGCTGGAATTATCGCGATTTCACGACGTCTTGTGTCGTGGAATTCCGGGTGCTCGACGCGTTCGGTCGTGGACGGGCAATTCGGCGACCGGTTCGAAGGTGGGCACCCCGCCACGGCGCCCTGGATGTCACCCGATCGGGTGACATCCGGCCCCGGGCGGCGGCCCCGGGCGGCGGCCCCGGGCGGCGGCCCCGGGCGGCGGCCCCGGGCGGCGGCCCCGGGCGGCGGCCCCGGGCGGCGGCCCCGGGCGGCGGC
>NZ_JARXZC010000074.1 GCF_029894335.1 Kitasatospora sp. MAP5-34
GCAGCGACACGCGAAGGCCCACCCTCTCACCCGAGAGGACAAACCGGGCGAACCAGTCTCACGACCCGTCAGTGATCACCGCTGACGAATCGAGGTCAGGTCAGTGCGGGTCCCCAGGAACGCGAGGTACTTGGGGTCGTCCTCTTCGAAGATGTCGGGCCCGTCGCCCATGTAGGCCCTGATCAGCTCATCCGCGGCTCGGTCGTGGTCGCCCAGTTCGAAGGCGGTCTGGCCCAGCCGAAGGTGGATGTACGGATTGCCGAGTCCGGCGGGGCACTGAACGGCGTTGTGGAAGCACTTGAACGCCCTGTCGTAAACACCGAGTCGGAAATGCACGTCTCCGATCGCGACGTAGATCCAGGTGGCGGCTGCCCATCCACGGTGGTCGCCCGGCAACAGCCGCAGAGCTTCGACGTAGCGTCGCATTCTCGCCGGCTCCTGGACTCGGCCCCGCCAGGTCCCCTGCTGGGGTGCTGGGACATCGCTCGATGCGCAGGACCGCAACTCGACAAGGGACTTGGGTCCGGCCCGCGCGGGCTGGGGCTGGCGGCGCGTCAGCGGTTATCCGATACCGCGCTGTCGCGTGTTCGGGCACGATGCGGGGATGGACCCGTACCGCCCGTACCCGAAGATCCCCGAGCGTCAGGGCCTCGCTTCTTATCGCGCCAAGGCCTGGGTAGTCACCGAGAAGGCGCACGGCGCTCACGTTGCCGTGACCTGCCGGCCTGACGGGAGTGTGCTGGCCGCCAACCGCAAGCATCGATTGGGCAGCGCCGAGTTGGACGGCTTCTTCGGCCTCTCCCGGATCTGGCCACAGCTCAGTGTCGGGGTCCGGCGGTACGCCGCGCTGCTGCGTGAGCGCTACGGCCCCGACGGCGAGGTGACCGTGTTCGGGGAGCTGACCGGTGGCCATTACCCGCACCCTGACGTGCCCGCGCTGCCCGGCTATGAGCCCGTGCAGACCGGCGTCTGGTACTCGCCTCGCCTGGAGTTGCTGATGTTCGACACGGCGGTGGACGCTGCTGGAGGTCGGGTCTGGATCGGCGATGAGCCGATGCGCGACGCCGCCGCGCGCGCCGGGCTGCTGTGCGTTCCGTTGCTCGCCGTCGGGCCGCTGCACCGCGTCCAGGCCATGGCCCCGGGCGGCAGCACGCTGGTTCCGGCACTGCTGGGCTTGCCGCCGATTCCCGACAACCGCGCGGAGGGAATCGTGGTCGCGGTCGCCGATGAGTGGCACGGAGAGGCGCGCCCGCAGGCCAAAGCGAAGATCGACCGGTTCGCGGAGGACTCCCGGTACGACGGTTCCCGTCCGTACGCGCCGCCGCCCGGCGGTGCGGCCGGGGTGCCCGCGTGGCTGCTGGCGGAAGCGGTCGCGCTGCTCACCCCCGCACGAGCGGCCGGCGCAGTGAGCAAGCTCGGCCCCGGCGTTCCGTCGGACGCCGTGGCGGAGGAGATCATCGCTGATGCGCTGGCGGACCTGCAGGCCGCCGTGGGCGGCCTGGGCGACTACGCGGAGCCGTGCCGCGAGGCCCTTGCGCCGGCGGCGCGGGCTCTGGCGAGGCACGACGCAGACGACCGTGCCGCCCGGCGGCCGTAGAACGGGCAGCGCCCCCGCCGCGGGTGCATGCGCTGGGGGTGCTGGTGCAGTCAGGGGACTCGCCGCCGGGCGCGAGTAACGGCACTGGCGGGCATGAAGAGACATGCCCCGGCACCGCCGCAGGCACGAGCCGCCGTACGACAGACGGGCGCACCCGGTCGATGGGCGCCCACATCCACACCGGGCCAGGCCGTTCAACAACCTCACTGTTATCGAAAGTCCCATGCCCGCGAGATTAAGAGGAGGCTCTGACACGGCAGCTGCGGTTCGTGATCGCTGACGTGTCCGTGCTGGTCAGCGGGTGGGGGCAGGCCGGTCGTGGACGTGAGAGCGGCCACCGCGATCGTGATCTCTCCAAGAAGCGGTGGCCGGCACCGTTGCGTTTACGACTCGGTCCGCGACTGAGGTCAGGGCGTGCCGGCCTGGCGGGTCGACTGGTGGGTGATCAGCGGACCGAGTCGTAAGTAAGGCCGTGTCAGCGGGGTCGACTACCGTGTCGGCCATGGCTGACGCTCTGTGGGATGACGACCCATCGGCTGCCCCCGACGCGGTGCCCGGCGGCTTGACCGACCCGGGCTGGCTCGTCCGCGCGGACCCGGGCTCGGTGCTCGCCCTGCCGTGGAATATGTCGGAGCCGGAGGAGCAGCGGTTGGCGATGGTGTACCGAGCCTCGCTCGACGTGCACCGGCAGCTGACCGACGCCGAACGCCGGTTCGTCCTCGCGCTGGACGCGGCCAGGCTGGAGCAGGTGGACCTCGCTGCGCAGTTCGCGGCGGTGGCGGTTCCGGGAGCGGATCCGCTCGGCTGGGAGCCGGCCTGGGTCAGCGGCTCGCAGGCGGATTCCCGTCTGGTGCGGACGCTGACCGGTCACCAGGGCCAGGTGACCGCTGTCGCCACCGCCGTGGTCGCCGGTCGCGCGCTGGCTGTGACCGGCGGCCGGGACGGCACCGTCCGTGTCTGGGACCTTGCCGCCGGCCGGGAGGCCTGCCCGCCCCTGCCTTGTCGCACGGATGCCCGGTCGGCGCTGAGCGCCGAGGTCGACCGGATCGCCACGGCCACCTTGGACGGCAGCGAGGTCGCGCTGCTGCGCTCGAAGCTCGCCGGTGAGCAGCGGCTCCTGGTCCTCGACCTGGCGACCGGGTTCGTGACGGGTGAGTGCGTCCGCGTCGTGGCCGTGGCGGAGTTGGCCGGCCGGAGCATGGTGCTGACGCTGGAGGACGACCGGACCCTCCGGTTGTGGAACGCCGCGACCGGTGCGGAGCTCGGCTTGTCCGTCCCGGCGCAGCTGCTGGCTGGTCCGGACGGCTACCCGGCCGAGGTGCGCGTCGAACTCGGTGGCGCGGTGCGGACGTGGGACCTTGTCGGCAACGAGCTGGACTCGGCGCCGGTGGACGCGGCTCAGCAGATGTTCGATTCGCAGGCCGTCGCGGTGGTGGTCGACGGACGGCTGGTCGCCTGCGCCTTCGACCACCCCCACGGCGGCGACACCGTGGTGACCCTCATCGGTGACCTGGCCGCCGCTTGCGGGCATCGCTCCGGTGCGCCGGTTCGCGTCTCCCAGTCCGTGGCGGTGGCCGGGCGGCCGGCCGCCCTGTTGCGGGAGTACGGCGGGTCGCTGCGGGTGTGGGACCGGGTGGCCGGTTCCCGGCCCGGCGCGCAGGGGTGGGTGGTGACCACCGACGAGCTGCGCGGACAACCGCTGCAGCTGCCTGCCGAAGACCCGGGCGAGGACTACTGGTTCTGGCAACTCGCCGACCCCGCCCCGGCCTTGGCAGTGGACGCCGGACGCGCTGCGGGGAGTGTCCTGGGCACCTTCGTCGTCGACGGGCGTGCGCTCGAGCTGACCACCGACGCCGACCACGCGGTGCGGGTGTGGGACGCCGCCACCGGGGCGGAAGTCGGCGAGCGGCCGTTCCCCTGCCACGAGGACCGGATCCGGGCCGGCGCCCTGGCCGAGGTGAACGGGCAGCTGAGGGCGGTGACGGCCGGCCTGGACCGGAGCGTGCGGCTCTGGGAGGTGGCCTGCGGGCGGCAGGTCAACGGCCCGCTCAAGGGGCACACCGGGCACGTGTGGGACGTCGCCACGGCGATCGTGGACGGGCATCCGGTGGCCGTCACCGCCGGCGCGGACCACACCGTGCGGGTCTGGGGGCTCGGGGAGCGCCGGGTCCTGCGCCGCACCGGGATCCGTGGTCACAAGGACGTGGTGCTGGCGGCTGCCATGACCACGGTTCAGGGCCGGCCGGCCGTCGTCACCGCCGGTGCGGACAAGACGCTGCGCACCTGGGACCTGGCCACCGGCATACCGTACGGCGGGGGCATCGCCGCCGAGGTCAGCCTGCTGGCGACGGCGGAGCTGGACGGGCGCACCGTCGCGGTGACCGTGGCCCCGGACGCCACGCTCCGCAGGTGGGACCTGGGTACGGGCCAGGAGCTCGGCCAGCCTGTTGCCGGACCCGCCGGCCGGGTCCTGGCCCTGGCCACCGCCGGGGTCGACGGGCGAGCCGTCGCGATGACCGGCAGCTCGGACGGCACCGCGCAGCTGTGGGAGCTGGCGACCGGTCAGCACCTCGGCCGGCCCCTCACCGGCCACACCGGCCGGCTCACCGCGCTCGCCACCGCCACCGTGGACGGGCGCGCGCTGGCCGTGACCGGCAGCTGGGACAAGACGGTGCGGTTGTGGGACCTGGCCACCGGGCGGCAGCTCGGCGAACCCCTGACCGGCCACGCCGACTGGGTCACCTCGGTGATCACCACCACGCTCAACGGGCATCCCATCGCGGTCACGGCCGGCCGGGACGGCACGATCCGCACCTGGAGCCTGCCCGACGGCCGACCGTGCGCCGAGCCGCTGCCCTGCCCCGCCGGGCCCGTACGCGGGCTGGCGACGGCCGTACTCGGCACCAGCACCCACCTGATCACCACCAACGGCACCGAGACGGTATCGGTGCGCGACCTGGCCACAGGCGCCGAACTCGTGCCACCCCTGCGCTGTCCCGCGCCCGTCCAGTCGGCCCTCGCCGCACCGGACGGCGCACTGGTGCTCTGCTTCGGCCCGGAGATCGCCGTGCTGTCCGCCGTTGACGGTCAGGCATCGGGTCGGGCGGCGGCCTCGGGCTACGACTCGGCCCGCGTTGCCGCTCGACCAGGGCCGTGACGTGACAACGGCTGCACGGATCACCCGTCGCCGAGAAGGAGGCAAGACCTGGGATCACGTACACGGCTCAGCGTGTGTCGACCACAACCGGTCGGATTAGCTTGACAGGTTCATCGCCCGTCTCCGTCCGGATCCCGTCGGCGCCACACACGGTGTACGGTCCCATGAGTCGGGAACCGGCAGTACTGGCCAAGTACCACCGGCCGCCGATCAGGGCCAGCGCATAGTACGGATCCCGGGGGTCGACATCGGCCAGGGACGGATACACGCCGCCCAAGACGTCCACGCCGAGTCGTTCTCCGACGTGCTCCGCGACGCGCAGGTCAGGGTACGGCCCAAGATCACACTCGTGCACGTACACCACAAGATCGAGCGGCCACGCCGGATCTTCGGTGGGTTTCAGACTTGCCCACAGGCTTCCGATGTTGTCCGGGGCGTCGGCTCCAGGGGGCTGCACTACCAACTGCAGGCCAGGTGGGATCAATTCCACGAACGTGGCAACCACGTCGGCAACGGTGAGCGCCCATGACACGGTGATACTGAACATGATCGTCATACAAACACGCCTCGCAGGGCATCGCGCTGGTCGAGTGCGGCACCCGCGCGATCCTCGGCGCGGCCTTCGGACCGGACACGACCGGTGAACTCGGCTATGCACGCCATCTCCTGGACGGGCCGGACACGTCGATGGTTCTGCTCGCCGACGCCTACTACGACGCCATGGACTTTCTGGAGGCGGTCACGAGCACCGGCGCCTCGAACGGCTTCTGAGCCCCCTGCAGGCGGGGCCGCTCTTCCTCGGGATCGGCACCGGGTTCCTCGGTGCCCGGCCCTCTCCGACCAGGGCTCGCGCCGCCTGGGGCGGCAGGTGGTCGCGGGCGGCGCCGATGCGTCACGCAACTACGCTCCCCAGATGCCCTTTCGGCCCCGTACTCGTGTGCGATGGTGAGCTCTCGGTAGGTCGATCGGCGAGGGGGTTCAGCAGGTGGGGGAGAGAGCGACCGGGCAGTGGCGGGTCGAGTGGGACAGCGGGTCCTTGGGCGGCGACCACCGTCCTCCGCCTCCCCCCGGTGTCCCGGCCTGCGGGGTGACGGCGATAGCAGTGGCGGTGGTGGACGGCCGTTCCCTGGCCCTCGCGGCCGGTGCCGACGAGCTGGTGCGGGTGCGGGATCTCGCCACCGGGGAGCTCGTGAGCCAGCTGTACGCGGGTGACCCCAACCTGGTGTGGGGGGTGGCGGCGGCGGTGGTGGACGGCCGTTCCCTGGCTCTCGCGGGCGGTGGCGACGGGCTGCTGCGGGTCTGAGACCTGACCACTCGTGAGCTGCTGGGCGAGCCCCTCGTCAGCCTGCACGGCTGCGTCAACGCAGTGGCGATCGGGGTGCTGGACGGCCGCACGGTCGCCGTGACCGCCGGCGACGGGGAGCCGCTGCAGCTGTGGGAGCCGGCCGTGCCCCGGCAGCTCGGTGCGCCCCTCCGACGTTACGACGCAGAGGCGTTGGCGGTGGCGACGGTCGTACTGGAGGGCCGTACCCTCGCCGTGACTGGCGGCGACGGGCCGATGGTGGCGCTCTGGGACCTGGCCGCCCGCGAACACGTCTGCGAGCCCCTCCTCGGTCACGACGGCGCGGTGAACACCGTGGCGACGACGCTGTTGGACGGCCGGCCCGTCGCCGTCACCGGCAGCGACGACGACACCGTCCGGGTCTGGGACCTGACGGCCCGCAAGCAGCTGGGCGAGCCGCTGACCGTCCACCACGACGGGGTGCTGGAGATGGCGGTCGGGTCGGCCGACGGCCGGACCGTGGTCGCCATCGCCGGCGGGGCGAACCTGGTCCGGGTCTGGGACCTGGCCACCCGGGAGCAGATCGGCCCGGATCTGGTCTTCCCCCTGGTGGTGGGAGCCCTGGCGATGGCGCCGGACGGCCGGCTGCTGGCCGGCATCGGTCCGTATCTCGCCGCGCTGACGTACCACCGCTGACACCTCCACCCGCGTCGAGCCCCCGCGGGCCACGCGCCTCACGTTGTCGCCGGTGACCCGCCAGCCGTTCGCCGATGACCCGAAAGGGACTCCCGATCGATCAACAAGTCCCGTGATCGGTACGACAACGGCTTCTCACACCCGTCGGTTGTCTGGACAGCGCCCGGCCAGGTTCTGCGCCCGGCCAGGTTCTGCGCCCGGCCCATGGCCCGTCGGACCTGGCGTTCGATCAGGCAGAGCAGGTGACCTGGATCAGGTCGGCGGCGGAGGTGTCTGATGTTCCGCTTCAGCAGCCCCCGCTGGGCCACGAACTCGCTGTCGCACCTGCCGGGTAGCGTTCACGGGCATCGTAGGAACTGCACGTTGACAGGAGTTCACTTGACCGAGGACGACGCGCGGACCAGGCTCGGTGCCCTGCTTTTCGACGGCCTCTGGCCCGGCCTGGACGAAGCTGGCTTGAACGTTGTGGAATACGACCCCGGCTGGCAGTCTCCGTGCCAGCTGGGGGAGCCCACCCCCGGGGGCGTGATCCGGTGGAAGCCCGTCCCGATGGAGCAAGCCCCGGACTTCACCGAGCTCGAGCGCGCACTCACCAGGATCGGCGCGACGCTGCATCCGGATGTGCCGGCCCTCTACGGCAGCTTCTGGTGTGGTCCGGTGGACGGGTTGGAGCACTCCGGGGAGACGGTGTCGCTCTGCACCGTGTGGAACGCGGACGAGCTGCGGCGAACGGTGCATGGTCTGGCCGAACAGGCACGCCAGGCAGGGAAGTTCGGCGACGACATCACCTTCCCGGTCGCCAGTGCCTATGGCGACCTGTTCTTCGTGCTCGACAATGCCACCGGCAGCATCCTGCTCCAGGAGATCGGTCACCGGGGTGGCCGGAAGGTCGCGCCGTCGCTGGCGCAGTTCCTGGCGGACCTATGACCGGCGCAACGATCCCCTGCACGTCGTGGGGTGTCCTCGCGCCCTCCCCCACCGAGCGGCTCGGCGGCACCGGCGATGACGTCTGAGAGCGTGCCGCCCGCGGCATCGAGCGGTGTGGAGTGGGCGGACGGCTCTCCTCCCGGCCTGCCGCTGGACTGGCGTGAGCCGTTCGCGAGGGCGGAGTTGCTGCCGCTGCCCGGCGAGGAGCGGGCGGTCAGGATACGCGGCCCCTTCCTCACCGACGGACGAGTCCCGTTCTGGGCGTTGTTCGCGCCTGCTCTCGCGGCGCTGAACGGGCTGGACGAGTGTCCGGAGCTGATGCGGGACTGTGCGATGACCGCCTGCAGGCCCCTTGCCGTGCTCGCCCAGGGAAGCGGGTACGCCTGGCTGCGAGTCCGGGTGGAGGAGGTCACGAGGCTGGTCGAGGCCGCCGACAGATTCCCGCCCTCGACCGCCGGGTCATTGGAAGACTTGCTCCCTCCCGGCGGAATCGGGGTGACGTCCAGCCAGGCCGCTTCGGGCGGCCTGCGGTACTACGACTGGTCGATTCAGAGCAACATCGGACGCTGGGCCGTGTGCACCGACGACGAGCACGGCATGGCACTCCTGCTCTACGGGGAGTGGGCTTTCGATCAGGACGATGTCGCTCTCGGCCATCATCCGCTCTCCCCGTCCGAGACCGCCCTGCTGCGGGCCGCATGGCCCAACCTCGGCCACAGCGGGTGATCCACTGCCCGAGAGCAAAGAGCAACAGCCGGCAGCCCGTTACCGCTCGCCGTCGTGCCGGGCAGCGGCCTGGCGGGAACGCAGAGCCGCCTCGGCCTCCGCGCGCTTGGGAGTCATCTCATGTGGCGAGTCAGCGATAACGGATGAGGGCCGGGGCGATGCCGGCTGAGGCGCCTCGAGGTTTCCGGACAGAGACCCAATAGAATCTCTGTTCAAAGGAAACGAGGTAGCAGTGGCACCACCCAGCAAGTACTCGCCTGAGTTCCGCGAAGAAGCCGTCCAAATCGCCCTCAGGTCGAGCAAGACCGTCACCGAGGCTGCTCGGGAGCTCGACCTTAATTCAGAAACCCTTCGCGGCTGGGTAAAGAGGCACCACCGCCAACAGGAGCCTTCGGCCGACGCGGAGCTGACAACGAATGAGCGCGCGCCTGAAGGAGCTTGAGCGACGAAACCGCGAGCTGGAGATGGAAAACAGCTTCCTGGGAAAAGCCGCAGCGTACTTCGCGAAGGATCACCGATAAGTGAGAAGTTCGAGTTCATTGATCAAATGAGACTCGATACAGCGGAGTGCGCCTACCTCATCGACTTCATGTGCGCCAAACTCGGCACCTCCCGCTCCGGCTACTATGAGTGGCGCGACAGGCAAGGTTCTTATTGCGAAGATATTCGAGGACTCCGACGGTACCTACGGCTACCGACGCGTGCACGCACAGCTGCGCTGCTGGGATGTGTAGGCCGCGCCGGAGTTGGTCCGCCAGATCATAACCACCTCGCCCTCACCCCCCCCCCCCCCCAAGACCCGCAGCAGCAAGGGCTGGGTCGCCATCTCCCCACGCGTCGCCACCGCACTGCAACACCGTGCCGAGGACAGAACACCCTCACCAGCACCGGAAACCCACGGCGGCTTCGTCTTCCACAAGCCCAACGGCCAGCCTCTCCACCCCGAATACGTCCTCAACCACTTCCACTACCGCAGCAAGCAGGCCGGCATCCCCCGCACCACCGTCCACGACCTGCGCCACCTCGCCGCCACCATCTCCATCACCGCCGGCGTCCCGCTCACCGTGGTCTCCAAGACGCTGCGCCACTCAACGCTCTCCACCACCGCCAACATCTACAGCCACCTCACCACCCAGGCAGCCCGCAACGCCGTCATCAGCATCGACCGCGCCCTCACCGAAGCCGACTGCGCCAGCGCCCTCCCAATACCGGTGCCCCGACCGCGACCACAGTCCGACCACAACGCGCAATCCCACAACCGGATGACAATCATCAAACCCCGCCACCCATTGCGGGTTGACCAACCAACGCCGGGCCTCCCCCAGAGGTCCGGCGCCCCTGCGACCACAATGCGACCACCACCCCCGGAAACACGAAAAAGGCCGCCTTCGCATCGCTGCGAAAACGGCCTCCGACCTGCGTAAACGCCGGTCGGGATGACAGGATTTGAACCTGCGACCCCTTGACCCCCAGTCAAGGGGTTCAACTATTGTCGGCAGCCAAGGCCTCAATGCCTCGGCTTTTTCCTTGCTCAACTGCACTGAACCCAAGGGAAGTTGAGACTCATTGTGAAGATCCACGGTCGGCAGAGCTCGAACCCGCTCGGTGCCCAGTCGGGCTCAAGTTCGTACAGAGACGCTCGTTATCGCCCAACGGGCGCTCATGAGCGCCCACCAGGCGCGGTCCCGAGCTGGTCCCCAAATGGTCCCCAGGGCCCCGGACCGGCCTTGGTCACCGCGAGTGACGGCAATCTGTCGACCCTTCAGAAGAGCCCGTCTGCAGGCCACCGCGGCCCGTCATACGTCACCGCTGACCAGCCCGGGGGGCCCGGGCGGATCAAGGTCGACTACCCACTGGCTACGGTTGGTGATCTTCCAGGCGGTGTGTCGTCTTGAGCGGGTCCTCGCCGTCTGATTATGACGTGCCTCGCGCACCGCCCCGCACGCTCTGCCGCCACGCCCGGCCGAGCGGCGAGCCTTGGACCAGGTCACCGCGTTCAAGAAGGAGAAGCACATGGGACAGCGTGCGCAGCGGGGCAGGGTGTACCGGCGGTGCGGGTGCAAGGACGGGCACGGGAAGCAGTTGGGTGCGTGGTGTGTGCGGCCGCTGGAGGAAGCGGTGCACGGGTCGTGGACGTACTGCGTCGACCTGGCGCCGGAGGACGGTCGGCGTCGTACCCGGCGTCGTGGCGGGTTCGCGACGGAGGCTGCGGCCGCGCAGGAGCTGGCGGCGGTGCTGGAGGGTGAGCTGAGCGGGGCGTACGAGGAGCGTCGTACCACCGTGGCGGACTACCTTCGGGAGTGGCTGGCCACGCGAAAGGAGGAGCTCACCGCGAACACCTACGCCGGGTACAAGGCGTACGTGGAGCGGGATCTGATCCCCGCGTTCGGGCGTTGCCGGCTGCTGGACCTGCGGCCGAAGCAGATCGAGGACTGGATGGCCGCGCAGCGCAAAGCCGGCCGGGGCCGGGTCACGCTCTACCGGGTCGTCTCGACGCTGCGCAACGCGCTGGACCACGCGGTGCGGTCGTGGCGGCTGAAGTTCAACCCGGCCGAGCACTGCGTGCCGCCCAAGCCCCGAGCGGAGGAGCGCACGTGCTGGACGCCGAAGGAGGCTGCGGCGTTCCTGCGGCACAACGCGGAGCAGTACGTGGACCAGCTGGGCGACCTGTTCGAGGTCCTGCTCGGTACCGGCATGCGCCGCGGTGAGGTCTTGGCCCTGCACTGGTCGGACGTCCACCTCATGGACCGCAAGCTGTTCGTCCGCTGGACGCGCTCGGCCGTGGACAACGGCGACCTCCACTTCAACCAGCCCAAGACCGAGGCCAGCCGCGCCTGGATCAGCCTCTCCGCCAGGGTCATGGCCGCCCTCCACCGCCAGGCCGCGATCCAGATGGCCGCCCACCCCGAGAGCCGGCTGGAGGGTCTCGTCTTCGCCCACGCGGACGGATCGCCCCTGCGGCCCCAGTGGGTCCTCGACCAGCTCCGCAAACGCACCGCTGAACTCGGACTGCCCAGGATCGGCCTGCACGACCTGCGGCACACCGCGGCCAGCATCATGATCGCCGAAGGGTGCAGATCTAATGAGGGCTCTGGCGATCAAGCCGCTGGTATGAGCGCGTCGCGGTATCGGGCCTGGTGGTTGCGGTTGAACTCCTGCT
>NZ_JARXZC010000075.1 GCF_029894335.1 Kitasatospora sp. MAP5-34
CGCAGACTCCTGCCCACGATCAGCACGAGCACCCCGGAGAACCGTCACGCCAGCCCCTCTGACCAGCACGTTCGAGGATGGCGAAGCTTCATTGACGCTGTGACAGCCACCAGAACCTGTTCGCCTCCGGTGGCACGGTGGTGCGCCGCGACATCCTCACCTGAACGGCTGCCGGGGCCGACCGTGTCCGCTCACATCCGGTTCGCAGTGGACCTTCGACGTGGGAAGCAGGACGGGCCGTCACCGATGCGTTGGTGACGGCCCGTTGTGATCGGGGTTGTTCATGCGTCCGAGGCAGCCGTCCAGGGCACCGCGGTTGCAGGACACCTGCCGGACGCCGCCCGCGGTTGCTCTCCGCAGGCGCCGGATGGCGCTCTCCACCTGGCCGCGGGAGCGAGGCGGCACCCGAGCAGGCGCGTTAGGGATCGTCGTCACGTTGCACCATAGGCACGATGAAAGCCGAAGTCCTGCCGGCGTCGCCCATCATGACCGTGGGGCACGCCCCCAGGCGGTTGGCGCACCCGGCCGGTGCGGACTGCGACCACTCCCGCCCCCGACACACCGCTGACCTCCCCGCCCCGCGATCCGGCAATAGCACTGCGCCTATCAAGGCGTAGACCCTGGCCGGCTCGGGGCGACCCGGCCGCAGGCGTTCGCCACCAACTCCCCCGGCCGCCAGGCCGCTTGGCTCGAAGCACGCCACAGGAGTCATGCCCGTGTCGAGCCGAAGATCCGCGACAGCAAGGCCGAGAGCCTGGCTCGGTTCCCCTCGCGCCACATGAAGGTCAACCAGGCCTGGCTGACAGTCACCGCGCTCGCCTGCGACCTGCGCAACTGGCTCCAACTCCTCGCGCTCGGCGGCACCTCGCTCGCCAAGGCGACACCGAAGACCCTGCGCTACCGCTTCCTGCACGTCCCCGCCGTCCTGGTGCGCGGCCAGCGCCGCCGACGCCTGAAGATCCCCTGGACCTGGCCCTGGGCCGACGAGATCGTCACCGCGTTCCGCCGCCTGCAGGCCCTGCCCCGCCCCACCTGACCGGGCGAACTGCCCCGCCGAGCAGCGAGAGGAGGCCAACCCCCAGTCCCCGGGCCCGTGGAACCCGGCGCCACCGACGCGACAGTCGACGCCCGCGCCCGCTCGCCCAACACCCCGAGCGGAGACGAAACGGGACATCGCGGGCGCAAGATCAACCCACCACCGTCATGAACGATCGAGGCCAGGCGCGGGCGGGGCCGCCCGGCGTTCGCCGGGCGGCCCCTGGGAAGTGGTTGCGAATAGCAGCGGTTTAGCAGTTGCCGATATCGCTGCTGGACGAGCCGATCACGACGTTCAGCAGGCCGAGTGCGTTGATGTGGACGGCGTTGACGGTCAGGCCCTGGTCGGCTCCGGTCACCGGCGTCTGCTCGTTGAATGTCAGGGTGACTCCGAGCACGGTGACGGTCGTGTTTGCGCCCGGATGCAGGTTCACGTTCACCGGGATGCCGCCGACGGTGACCGACCCGATGGTGACGCTGCCGGTCGATCCGCTGCAGTTCGTCGTGGACGAGGACTGCACCAGGCCGATCTTGATCACCGGCAGGCCCGTCACGCCGAGGGTGGCGTCCTGCACCCCGGAGGTCGAGGTCGAGGTGCCGGGATTGACGGATGTGACCACCTGCGCGCACAGTGCGTGGGCGTTGATCAGTCCGCCGATGCTGGCCACGCACGGCGGGCCGAAGGTTCCGGCGGACGCCGTCTGGATCGGACCGGTGTCGGGAATCGCGGCGATCGTGACCAGGCCGCCCGAGGAGAGGCCGAACGCCTCGCCGGTCATGTATTGGAACTTCAGGGTCGCGCCGGCCGAGGCCGGCAGGTAGTAAGCGTCACTGGCGAAGACCGCGGTGACCGGGACCGAGGTGCTGGACGCCGGCTGGTTGACGGAGGAGATGGTGCAGGAGGCGTTTCCGTTGCCGTCGGTCGTACCGGTGCAGGACTGGGCCGAGGCCCCGGAGCCGAGGGTGAAGGTGACCGTGCGGCCGGCGATCGCCGAGGTGCCGTCCTCGAGCAGCACGCCGGAGAGTGTGAGCGGCACACCGTTGGCGGCCTTGGACGGGCCGGTGTACCTCAGCGTGGTCTGTTCAAGGTTGACGGTATAGGTGGCGGTCGACGACGAGCCCAGGTCGGTCGCGCTGCCCGAGAAGGTTGCGGTCAGCGGATAGGAGCCGGCGGCTTCCTGCGGGGTGATCTGGCAGGACGCCGTTCCGCTCGCGTCGGTGACCGCCGAGCAGGACTCGGATCCGTTCAGCGTGAACACGATCGTCTGGCCGGCCGCCGGCCCGCCGTTGTCGGTCAGCACCGCGGACACGGTGCCCGGGTCGTTGTGGTCGCTGGCCGACGTTCCGGTGATGGTCAGCGACGACGGCCGTTTCTGCCAGACCACGGTCACGGTGTTCGAGGTGATCGTGCCCGCCGGGTTGGCGGTCGTCTCGATGGCGATGTCGGTACCGGGGCTCGCACCGGTATAGGAGAATGTCGCCACGCCGTTCACGTCGGTCGTCGCGGTCTCTGTCAGGCCCGCGTTGGGCCCTGACCGCACGGTAAAGGAGACGGTGGCGCCCTGCAGAGGGTCGCCGCAGGAGTTGGTGAGCGCGGCCTGGAATGAGGCCGTGGTCCCGACGTCGTCGGTCTGGGTCGACGGACCGAGTGTGAGAGACGCGCTCGGGCAGCGCGTGCCGATCAGCGACCACTGCGCCGACTCGTTGGTGCCGGCCGGGCAGGCTGCCAGGTCGATGCCGCCGGTGTTGAGCACCTGCTTCGTGTCGAACAGCGCGTTCGTCACACCGCCGATCGTCACGTCGACCTCAGGGATCACTCCGTCCGGTGTGCAGTTCGTCGCTGCGCCGTTGACCCCGATGTCCGAGGTGTCGAATGCTCCACTGGTACCGCCGCATACCGCGGCGGCGGTGGGATTGGTCTGAGTGACGATCATTTGCTGCCCGGGCTGCAATACGGTGCCATGCGGCCAGATGTCGAAGGTACACGTGCTGATCTTCACGATCACCGAGTCGACGGTCTGCGCGATCGAGGTGTTGTCGACGACGCGCACCGCGCCCGCGTCGTACGTGCAGCCGACGCAGCCGTCGAACGTCATCCCGGGCGAGCCCGCCCACGGCGTCGGGAAGTTGTTCGGGTTGGCGCGCGCGTTGTCGGCGTAGCCGACCTGCACCACGACGCTGGACGCGGCGGCGGCCGGTGCCGCGGAGACCGCCGCGACCCCGGTGAGCGCGAGCGCGGCCGTCACGAGCACGGCCAGCCACCTGGGCATGGCCGTGCGGAACATTCGGATTTTGTGCATGAACACCCCCTGCTGCGGCCCGAGCCGGCCCAAAGGCCTAAGGGGCCTGATAGTCCAACCCCGAAGCCGGAGCTGGCACTTTCATGACGTTATAGAAACGATCACGAAACAAACAGGTGGGAAACGGGCGCATAAGAGCGCTGAGGTGGTGGACCACCCAACAGAATGCGCCCGAAAGCATTTCCAATGCGCCCCGGCCGGGTCCGCCCCCGGGGCGGTGGGCACGGCGAGCAGGCCGAGGCGGGTGAACTCGGCGAGGTCGACCTCGTGCTTGTGCTCGCGGACGATCCGCCGCCACAGCAGGGTGGACCAGCGATCCGGCGTAGGCGAGGTTGGGGCCGATGTTCACCCCGAGCAGCACTGCCAGCACCGCGGCCGGACCCTGTCGGGCTCGGAAAGTCATCGCTGCAGGTAGGAGCGGCAGGGCGATCTCGGCTGGCACCATGTCCGGGTGATCGTCTCGCTGCTGTACAAGGTGGCGCGCAGGCTGTTGTCCGCCCCGGGGGTGCTGCTGCGCCGCGACACCGCGAAGGACGCCGAGCTGCTCGTACTCCGGCATGAGAACGCGGTGCTGCGCCGCCGGATCGCCGGCCTGGTCCGTTATGAGCCGGCGGACCGGCTCTGGCTGGCGGCGCTGTCGGGACTGATACCCCGTCACCGCTGGCGGGCGGTCTTCCCGGTCACGCCCGGCACCCTTCTGGCCTGCCATCGCCGGTTCATCGCGGCGAAGTGGGACTACAGCGCGCGGCGCACCCGGAGCGGGCGCCCGCCGACCAGAGCGGCGCTCAAGAATCTCGTGCTACGCCTGGCTCGGGAGAACGAGGGGTGGGGCACAGGCGGATCCAGGGCGAGCTGGCCCGACTCGGGCATCCGATCGCCGCATCCACGGTGTGGGAGATCCTCCGCGCGGCGGGTATCGACCCGGCTCCGCGCCGCGCCGCACCGGCCCGACCTGGCGGGAGTTCCTCACGGCCCAGGCCGAGGGCATCATCGCCGTCGACTTCTTCCATCTCGACACCGTGATGGGTCGTCGCCTGTACGCGCTGGCGTTCCTCAAGCACGGTATTCGGTGCCTGCACATCGTCGGTGTGACCGCCCGTCCCGCCCGGGAGTGGGCGGTGCGGCAGGCCCGGAACGTGGCTGCTGACCTGGGCACGCGCATGGAGGCCCTGCGCTTCGTGCTGCGTGACCGGGACGGCAAGTACGGGCAGTCCTTCGACGCCGTCTTCGAGGCCGAGGAGATGGAGATCCTGAAGAGCGCGCCGAGAGCTCCCCGGATGAACGCCCACTGCGAGCGGGTGATCGGCAGTATCCGGCGTGAGGTCCTGGACCATGTCCTCATCGTGAACGAGGCCCACGCCCGCCACGTCCTGGCCGCCTACCAGCGGCACTACAAACGAGCACCGCCCCCACCGGGCCCGGAACCAGCTACCACCTGGCGCCCACGATTAGCTCACCACCGCACACGACCCCGAAGGCCGCAGACTCCTGCGCATCCGCGTCCTCGGCGGTGTCATCAACGAGTACCGATACGCAGCTTGACCAGCAGCGATGACTTTCCGAGCCCACAGGTTGATCCTGCTGGACCGCGAGCCCGAGGTGACCGGGATCGCATCGCAGTCGTTCTGGCTGCACTGGCATGACGGGAAGCGGCGGCGCCGGCACGCGCCCGACTACTTCGTGCAATCACATGCCGGGTAACGGCGGCCAATACTCCATCGCGTACGATCGGTACGCGCGATCGGTGGTGCAGGGGGCCTCGAAGGGTGCGGGCCAGACGCTGACGGCGTGGGTGTCCATGACGGCGAAGACACACTGGTGCACCGTACCCAGTGCGATCAGGGCCACGCCGGAGCGCATGGCGAGCGTGCGCGGCAGGGTGGGATCGATCTTCGCGGTGACGAGCATGCTGTTCAGCTTGTCCGTGCTGGGCTGGAGTGCCGCGTCAGCAGGATGGTCCGCAGGGCGGATCCGATAGGCGAGCTGCGCCATGCGGCGCTGGGCGGCCCACACGTCCTCGGTCGTCGCGGTGGCGCCCGAGGACCTGTCCGTGTACGCCGCCGATGAGTCGGGCTGCGGGGGTGGGGGCAGATCCTTCGGGCAGCTGATCACCCTGTGGCGCAGGGTATACAGCATGTTGGTGAAGGTATAGCGGTAGCACCCCTGGACGCCCTTTCCCGGGCCCCAGTCGACCGGTCCTTTCGGGACCGCTCCGCTGAACACGTAGTCCACCTCGACCGTACGGTCCCTGTCGTTGTGGTGCTCACGCACATCGAGCAGTGCGGCGCCCTGGCCCGCTCGGCCGGACAACTCGAAGCGTTGGTCGTTGCCCGTGTTGTTCAACCGGTAGAGGCTCTGCTGCAGCACGTCGTCGATATGGTCGGCCTCGGCCTTCATCTCCACCGTTGGCACGTCCGCTTCACTGAGCGGGCTGATCTCGTAGCCCGCCAAGAGCAGCCCCACAACCACCGCAGTCGCGCCCACCATGCGCCGCACACCCATCGCCCGCCCCGGCCCGTTCCGATGTTCGGTCAGCACTCTAACTGCCCACGCCATCCACCCAGACTCAGCGACGGCAGGATCTACCTCCAGAATCCGTTCTGGACCGGCAGCCCCGGCGCCATCGTCGACATCCAGGGCTACACCACGGACACCTCCACCATGGCCCTCGCCGCCGCCCAACAGAACGACGTCCACTCCGTGCTCGTCCCCGACATCGAGATCCTCCGTGCCCGCCAGCCTCGGGTATTCAACCGACTGCATTGATCTGATGGTGAGTTAGAAGAAGGTGCCTCTGGCCTGCGAGGATGCGATTGCGACGTCGTATCCACTGCAAGAACAGGTGCACCTTCTCGGTGAGTGAGCGTACAGGGTGGAGCCGGGGGCTGTCGGTGGCCGCCGACGGCAAGGGGCAGGTCGGGCACGCGGGGGTGCTGCTGCACCGGGTCGCCGACCGGGTCGGGTTGACGGCGGCGCTCGCGGGGCTGTTCCCCGCGGGCGGGAGCGCGATCTGGCGGGATCGCGCGCATCTGATCGTGGCCTTGGCGAGCACGACAGTGCTGGGGGCCACGAACCTGTCCGAGGCCGAAGCCCTGCAGGCGCACCACGCCGCCGTGCTGGGTATCCCGGCCTCGGATTCCACCGCCCACCGCACCCTGGCCGCCCTGGATGAGAGCGCCCGGGTGCGGATCACCAGGGCCCGCGCCCGGGTCCGGCGCCACGTGTGGTCGCTGCTGCACCTGCGTCCGGGCGGCTTCCCCTGGCTGACGGCGGCCGGCAAGCGCCTTGCCGGGTGGATCGTGATCGACCTCGACGCCACGATCATCCTGGCCGCTTCCAAGAAGGAGGGGGCGAAGGCGACGTTCAAGAAGACCTTCGGCTTCCACCCGCTGGCGGCCTGGTGCGCGAACACACAGGAGTCGCTGGCGATGCTGCTGCGCGAGGGCAACGCGGGCGGTAACACCGTCGCCGACCACCTCGCCGTCCTCACCGCCGCGCTCGCGCAATCCCCGGTTCCTCCCACGCGAAGATCCTCATACGCGTCGACGGCGCCGGGGCCACCCACGGGCATCAAGCACATCGAGGCGTTGAACACCGCCCGGCGCACGGTGCGCTACCTGGTCGGCTGGACCGTCACCGACCAGGACGAGACGGCGATCGCCAAACTCCCCGAGCGGGCGTGGGAGGCTGCCCTGCGTCAGGACGGCGAGATTCAGGAGGGCTGCAGGATCGCGGAGCTGACCGGGCTGAGCACCCGCACCGGCTGGCCGGCGGGGATGCGACTGCTGGTTCGCCGGGTCAAACCGTCGGGGCGGCACGCGAAGAAGCTCACCGCCTACGAGGCCCGCACCAGCTCAGGTACTCGATCGTCGCCACGAACATCCGGCACATGTGGGGCATCGTCGGCTCCCACCAGCCCCGGTTTCTCGACGCGCTCGCCCGCTCGCACGCCACGGTCGAGGACCGGGTGCGCACCGACAAGGCCATGGGGCTGAAACCTCCCCAGCAAGAAGTGGCAGGTCAACGCGGCCTGGATGCTCACCGCGGACCTCGGCCACGACCTGGACTGCTGGGTCCGCCCCCTTGCCCTGCACGACCAGGAGGGCCTCGCCGGCGCCGAGCCCGCGACCATGCGCCACCGCCTCTACAGCGTCCCGGCCCGCCTCAGCCGCCATGCCCGCCGCCGCTGGCTCCGCATCGACTGCACCTGGCCCTGGGCTGAAGCCTTCACCCTGGCCTGGCAACGCCTCACCAAGCTCCCGGTCGCACCCTGACGGCCGGTCACCACCCCGACGAACCGGAAAGGAGAGCAGACCCCGGCCCGTGGAACCCGGCGCACCCGCAGCGTCACGCGACGGCCTACCTCACCGACCCCGAGGACAAACCGGGCACCCAGCCGAAACGGTCGCCACCGACCGGACGCTGAAGGATCGAGGTCAGCGACAGTTGAACCTGAGAGGCATTCGCACAGGTCAGCTGGGTCGATCAATTGCGGTCAGTGGGGCCACCCGTCGGGGGCGGCCCACGCGAACGTAGCCTCAATGGTGGGCGACGGCGTGTTGGTGTCGATGGACAAGTACACCTGTCGACCGCTTCCAGGGCTGGTGGCGGTGACGACGCGGTAGGCGTGACCGCGGTCCGGTAGTACGAGCGGGCCGTTCGGGAACTTGCCGAACTTCAGCCTGAACGGGAACTCTGCGGCATCGGGATGGATCAGGGGCGCCGCGTCGAGGTCGGCGCCGGGGGCGATTTGGGCCACGAACGCGCGCAGGCAGTCGGGGGTCACGGTGGCGTGCAGGCCGAAGTTCTCCTCGGAGTCGTTCCAGTCATCGGCGTAGGCGTATCGCAGGCCTCTCGTTCCGCATGGCGCGTCGACCGAGAACCGTGCCAGGACCTGCGGGAAGGTGTGATCCCCGGAGTACGAATCCGAGGCGCCACAGTCCTCGCGCGGATCCGAGCACGCGGACGGCCAGCTGAACCAGGCCAGCGCCGCCGCGCCGAAGACAAGTGCCAGGAGTAGCAGCGCGCTCAGGGCGCAGGCCGCTCGGCTTCGAAGTGCCACGGACCGGACAGTGACAGCCGGCTTCTCACCCGCTGGCTCGGATTCCGTTGCCAGTGACACAGGCTCCCCCGATCAACCTTGCGGTCGGCCCCGACCGACCACTACTTGAACATGTTCAAATCTAGCACTCCTGATGTCACATCAAGCCACTGCTGAGAGCGGACGCATCCCGGATCTCCCGGGCATGCTCATAGGCGGTCTTCAGGCGCTCCGTGTGCCGCGCAGTGCCGCGACTGCCGATAGCCAAGGCCTGCGCTTCCAAGGTCGCGGAGTGCGTGGAGTGGGGTCCGCCTCCAGAGACTGCACACGGTCACCAGCGGGCCCGTCGTTGCAGAGAACTCGCGACAGAGCCCACCAGCAGTAGCCGCTGTCACATGACTATGGGTCAGGCCCGGGTCTCCCTGGGGTGACCGACCAGCTGCCGCCCCTCTGAGCTAGGGTCCTGGTCAGCCGCGCTCTTGATCTCTGCGGCGGGACCGGGGAGGGGTAACGGTGCAGGTGACGGCTTTCGATGAGTACGAGCGTCGGACGTGGGTTGGTCGTGCTGAAGCGTACGCACACAGTTTCGCGAAGCTGTGTGCGTATCCGGTTTCGCAGTTGCTCGATGCGGCGGCGGTGGGAGAGGGAGCCCGGGTCCTCGACGTCGGAACCGGGACCGGAACGGTGGCCGCGGCGGCCTGTGAGCGCGGCGCGAAGGTGACTGCTGTTGATGCCGAGCCCAGCATGGTGGAGCTGGCGGGGCAGACCGCCCCTTCCGCGGAGGTGGTGACGGCCGTCCTGCCGGAACTCCCCTTCGAAGACAGCGCCTTCGACGCGGTGGTCGGCAACTTCGTGCTCAATCACGTGGGGCGCCCGAGGGACGCTCTGGCGGAGCTGCGTCGGGTGGTCCGCCCGGGTGGGCGGATTGCGCTGACGATCTGGGCGGTCCCGGCTCCCGCCGGCCAGGCTCTGCTGGGCCGGGCCGTTGAGGCGGCTGGCGTGACCCGGCCGCCGTATCTGCCTCCGCTCGCGGCGGAGGACGACTTCCCGCGCGACCCGGATGGTCTGGCCTCGCTGATGACCTCGGCCGGACTGCGCGAGGCGACGTGCGAGACGCTGCGCTGGGATCACCGGGCCAGCACCGAGGAGTGGTGGAGCGGGCCGGCAGCCGGGGTGGCCTTCATCGGGCAACTGCTGTTGAGCCAGCCCGAACAGACCCGCGCGGACGTCAAGCGGCACTTCGACGTACTGTCCCAGGAGTTCCTCGGCGAGGACGGCCGGCTGGTCCTTCCTCACGCCGCCTTGCTGGCCAGTGCCTGTCGCTGAATCGGAGGGTGGCGCACGCGGCAGTGAGCGTGATCCAGCCAGTGACGGGGCAGTACGAAACGGCGAGCGGACTCAGTCCTCACCGCATCCTCCTGACCCGACGCTCCGTAACCATCGCCACACAACCTGGGCCAGACCCCACAGAGCCCTGCATAAGACACCCACCCCGGGTCAGGCTGGTCACCGGGCGTGCCACCCGGCTTGCCCCGTCCGGGCCGGTCACCGGCCGGTCAGCCGCTGTGGGGGCGCAAGTGCCCGGTGAGGATCACGGGTACGACCGGTACTTCGCCGGGCTCGCGGTCCAGGTGGACTTCGTAGCCGGGGGCGGGGCCGGCCCGGACGGTGTGCCGCTCCTCGTCCAGGTGCCAGGCGCTGGAGACGACCCGGCCGGTCCGCCCGGTGTGCTCGCCACCGGTGACCAGCACCTTTGTGTCGCGCGGCAGGCCGCCCCGCTCGGCGTTCAGCGCGCCGATCGCCGTGTCCAACGCCCACCCGGTACAGATGTCCACGGCGGGTGTCCGGCGGTCGCCGCCGATGCCCCGGGCCAGACCGCCGAACAGCGGCTCACCGGCGGCGGGCGCGGGCCAGGAACAGGCCAACCACAACCACTGGACAAGCACCGGATCCGGATCCTCGACACCCACCAGGCCGACCGCCAGCCCGTCCACCCCGATCCCGTACGCCAGATCACCACCGACCACCCGCGCCGCCAAAGACCGCACCGGCGAACCCCCCGGCCCCAGCAGATGACACACCAACGAACCCAGCTCCAGCTGGTCCACCGTCACCTGCCGCTCCTGGGCGAGGGCGTGCAACGCGATGGCGATGATCCCGCGCACCGCCCGCCAGCCCCACGAACGCTCGTCCACGCTCAGCCGCCCCGCCGCGCCGATCTCCCCGGCCCGCTGAACCGCCTGCTCCCACCCCAGGCTGCCCCCATCACGTGCGCGGCCAGCGGCCCCGGCCCGGTGAACGCCACCGTATCCGCCGCCCGGCCCGAGCAACTGTCAACGCTGCTCCTCCTGCTGCCCCTGGTTGTCCGGGTAGCGGTAGGGAATCAGCGGGGCGCAGGCGCGGGCCTGCTGGACCGGGTTGGCGTTGGCGGCCTGGCGGAGCACGTAGACCGTCGGGCCCGCCCGGCGGGCGACCGGGCCGATCGGCTCCCGGTGGTCGACGACCAGGCGCACCGCAGTCGCCGTGATCGCGGCCACCGCCTCACCCGCCCGCCGCTCCAGCGGCCGAGCGGTCGTCCACCGTCGGCCGCCGGGCCGGGCAGCGGGATGCGCGGCGCGTGCGGGAACCGCTTGCCGTCGTGCTGCAGCCGGACGTTGGCCGGCTCGTAATGAGTGGTGTGCATCGTGAAGTGGCAGGTCACGGGCCTGGCGTGATTCCGTGGCCCGGTGCTCGTGCTGGTCACGCGCGGCAGTCTGCCGTGTAG
>NZ_JARXZC010000076.1 GCF_029894335.1 Kitasatospora sp. MAP5-34
CTCCGCCGCAACGCCCGCGACGCCACCCGGCCCCTCGCTCTCCTCGGCCTCGCGTGATCACAAAACGGACGTCACGCGACTACGCCGAAGCCCTGGATCGAGGGCTGGTGGTATCTGGCCACGGTCATCGACCTGGCGACCCGCGAGGTGATCGGGTACGCGATGGCCGACCACCACCGCGCCGAACTGGTCACCGACGCCCTGAATATGGCCGTCGGCCGGGGCGACCTGAAGCCGGGCTGCATCATGCACACCGACCGCCAGGAACAGCGGGAACTGCTCGCGGCGATCGGCATCGAGGAGGACCAGGAGCTCGTCGCAGCGCGGGCGGTGAAGGCCGCCACTCCCAGGCGCAGCCAGGCCGAGCGGTTCCAGCAGGGCCTGGAAGCCCTCGCGCAGTACGTCCGGAAGGTCGGCCACGCCAAGGTCCCCAGGACCCATCGTGAGGCCGTGCAGCTACCGGACGGCGTCGGGACGGTCGAGGTGGCACCGGGCACCTGGCTGAACAACGTCCGTGCACGGCGGGCGAAGCTGACCCCGGATCAGCTCGCCCAGCTGGAAACACTCGGCGTGGCCTGGTAGTCGGCGTCAGGCCGGGGTGGGGGGGGCTGACTCCACTTGCTCCTGTGCGGTGGCCGGAGGCGGGTGGGGCGTCAAGGTGTCGGGAGGTCAGGTTTTGGGCGAATACGGCCAGTTGCGCGGGTTCCGCCCTGATGCGGACATGTCGGTGTGAGGATGGGCGGTGGCGTCTCGGGTGCCCGATGGTCAGGGGGCTGGGGCGCCGATGGCTGCTGCGGCGCGGACCCTGCCGCGGTGGTGCGCGATGCGTGCCTGATCCGGAGGGCAGACCTCGTCCGGCGGTGCGCCGTGTGCGACCGTACCGTAGCCGGTTCCAGGGGCCCATTCGGATCCCGCCGCCGCGGTGCGGACAACAGAGGGGAAGGTCCTCGATGTCTCTGACTACCCGGTTACACCCGGCGCATGCCGGTCGGGCCCGGCGGTTCACCGCCCTGGCTGCCACCGGGGGCCTGGCGCTGGCCGGTCTGGTGGCGTTGGCTGCTCCTGCCAGTGCGGCCGGGGTGTGCGGTGCCCCGGTCGTCTCCGGGGCGACCACCAGCATCACCTGCACCGCCGCAGGCACCGGCAGCATCACCGTGCCCGCCGGTGTCACCAGCGGCCTGGTGACCCTGAACGGCGCGGGCGGCGGGCCCTCGGTCGACGGCGTGGCCGGTGGCAAGGGGGCCCTCGTGGTGGCGACCCTGGCCGTGACGCCCGGGGCGACGCTGAACGTTGCTGTCGGCCCCCAGGGCACCACCGCGACGGGGTACGCCGGGTACGGCGGTCTGGGTGGGGGCCTGGTGGACGTGACCACCTCCACCGGCGCCGCGCTGCTGACGGCCGGCTCCGGCGGCGGAGCAGGCGGTCCGGGTATCGGGACCCCCGCCTTCGCCGGGGCCCCGGGCGGCAACAGCGGCAGCGCCGGGACCGCGGGCAACGGCAGCTCGACTGCGGGCGGCGGTGCCGGCGGCGGTGCGGGAACCGCGACCGCGGGCGGCGCGGGCGGGACGGGCGGGGCGGGCGGAAGCGTCGGCAACGGCGGGCTCGGCGGCTCCGGGTCCATGCCGAACGCGGTCGGAGGTGCCTTCAGTCACGACTTCTACATCCCGGCGGGCGGCGGCGGCAACGGCGGTGCCGGCTACGGCTCGGGTGGTGCCGGAGGGGGCGGCGGCATTGACGCCTCCGCCACGTTCGGGGGCGGGGGTGGCGGCGGTGGCGGCGGCTCCAGCTACGTGTCCGGCACCGTTCCCGGCACGCCGTCCTCGGTGACCGACGGCGTGAACGCGGGCAACGGCTCGGTCGTGTTCGTGTTCACCCAGACGCCCACGGTCACCTCGGTCACCCCGAACACCGGCCCGCCCGCCGGCGGCACTGTGGTCACCATCACCGGCACCAACCTGACCGGCGCCACCATCACCTTCGGCGGCAACCCCGCCACCGACGTCTCCTGCACCGCGACCACCTGCACCGCCACCAGCCCCGCCTCGGGCACCGGCACCATCGACATCCAGGCCACCACCGCCGGCGGCACCAGCGCCACCAGCACAGCCGACCAGTACACCTACGCCGCTGCCGACCTCGGCATCACCCTGGCCGCGACCGGCGCGCCCGGCCTGCTGGGCGGCCACATCGACTACACCATCACCATCACCAACAACGGCCCCTCCGCGGTGACGGCGGCCACCGTCACCGCCACCTTGCCCGGCCCGATGACCGCCACCAGCAGCACCTGCACCCCCTCCAGCGGCCAGGTCACCTGCACCCTGGGCACCCTGGCATCCGGCGCGAGCACCACCCGCACCTTCACCGTCCCCATCGCCCTGCTCACCCTGAACCTGCCCTACGCGGTCACCGCCACCCGCACCGCCAGCACCCCCGTCGACCTGAACCCCGCCAACGACAGCGCCACCCGCAACTGCACCATCGTCACCTCACTGATCATCAACTGCAGCTGACTCCACCCACCGCTGCCCTCACCCCACCCCGGCGGTGAGGGCAGCAACCTGCCGACACACCCGCGACCGCCCCGGCGCGCTGTCGCAGGAGCGCAGGCGGGCGTTGGAGGACATCGCCCCGTGGTGGTGCCCCGCGTGGCCGATCCGCCGGCAGCGCACCTACCAGGCCGCGCGGGTGTGGTGGCTGGAGAGCGGCGGTGGGGGTGGACTGGCCCGAGCTGCTGGTGGAGCTGGAGTTCGAGGGCGAGCCGCTGGGACACTTCGTCGCGGCGCAGCAGGCGGGATGGCCGGAGCTGGTGGAGGAGCAGCGCGAACTCCTGGCCGCGATCGGGATCGCAGAAGACCCTGGGCAGGTGGCTGCGCGGGCGGCGGCCGCGGCGAAACCGAAGACATCTCAGGCGGAACGGTTCCAGCAGGGGCCTGGAGGCCCTCGCCCAGTACATCCGACGGGGTCGGCCATGCGAAGGTCCCCCGGACGCACCGGGAGGCCCTGGAGCTTGCGGACGGGACCGTGGAGGAACACTCGCTGGGCGCGTGGCTCAACAACGCGAAAGCCCGGCACGCCAAGCTGACCGAACACCAGGTCGCGCAGTTGAAGGCGCTCGGGGTGGCCTGGTAGGCGGTGTCGGTGTCAGGCCCGGGTGGGGGCGGGGCTTCAGCCCAGGAGGCCCAGGAGGCGTTGGGCCTGCCGCTCGGCGGTGCCGGCCGGATTCCGGGGACTGCTCGGGTCCTCCAACGCCAGGACCAGGAGCCAGAGCAGCGAGAAGAGGCGTCGGCACTCGCGCAGGCGGCGGGCCTGTGCGTTGTCGAGGTCGAAGAGACCGAGGAAACGCGCGATGTCGAACCCGCTGTCGACCCACAGGGAGGCGTGCTCGGCGATGTCCGCCCGTTCATAGACGCGGTCGCTGCGGCCGGAGTCCTCGAAGTCCACCACCCGGACCCGCGTCCCGTCCCACAGGAAGTTGGCGAGGTTCCCGTCGGCCTGGCCCAGGACCGGTGGGGTGTCCGGTGGCGACCTACTTGACGAATCTGCGCTTGGAGCGCCGCAAGGATCGCCTGGACAGGGTCAACCGTCAGCTCAGCGAGCTTAACGGTCCGCTCTACGCGCAGACGGAAGCCGTGGACCGCTCCTGGAGCACGTTCACTTCCCGCTACTGGCCCATATGGGCGCGCACAGCGCGTCGGGCAAGGTGAGTGCGTCGCCGGCGCGGACGGCGTCCTGGGTCAGCTCCAGTGCGACGGCGGTGTCTTCCGCGACGGCCGACAGCCGCGGCAACGTCGAGTCCACCCGCACGCCCTGCTCGAACGCGCTTGAACCGAGGCGTTCACCGGCATCACCGCCCGATACGAGGAGACCGATAGGGGCCGTGACAGGCGATCCCGTCGCCGCGGCCCGGCTCGGGACAACCCGGGCTCGCCCGGCGGAGCCTGGCGCGAAAGGATGGCCTCATGATCACGGACGAACTGAGCGATCCGCCGGCCGACAGGCGCACCCGTAACACTCTGATCCCAGTGGCTGGCGCCGCAGCACTCGGCGGCGCTCTCGTACTGTGGTTGGCCACCACTGGCCACTCCTCATCGGGTGCACCAAAGCCGACCGACACATGCCCGGCAGCTGCGGTGTTGATGAACTCGTTCCGGGGGCAGTACATCCAGGCACCCGCCGGCAGTGACGTGCGTACCTGGGATGGGCGCTTCGAGCTCACGCTCATAGCCCAGCACCCCACTTGCTTCACGGCCGAAGACCGAGCACAGGCAGAAGCAGCCACCGGCACATCCAGTTGACGGCCGGCCCGCAGATCCGGCACCAGCCGCAGCGGGTGCAGCGTTCGGACCGGAGTTCGCCGCAGGCCTGGAAGGCATCGCCGCCGTCGCCGATCGGGCAGTAGCACTCGCAGCAGGAGCCGCAGGCCGCGTGCACGCGGTCCTCGCGGCGTCCGGCAATCGCGATGGTCGAGCGGTCCCCGCAGTCCCGGCACTGGCGGGGCACCACGGCCGGGGCCGGCCCCAGCGCGGCGCCCTTCTCGACCCAGGCGGTGAGCGCGGTGAAGTCTGCGTCGGCCAGGCCGGAGGCCGGGACGGCCTCGTGGAGCAGGACAGGGGCGGCGTGGCCGTCGGCGAAGTCGCGGCGGACCCGCTTGGGGACGTGCGGGACGAACCAGGCGAGGGGCCGGTCGTGGCGCCTCGCCCGACCCAGCACGTCCTGGGAGCGCCAGTGGAGGTCGGTCTCGGCATCGGGACTGACGCCGGGGTCGTCCACGCGCTGGAAGAAGATGTGCCGGGTGGAGCCCTTCAGGTCGGCGTGCGGCGGGGCCTGGGTGAAGCCGAGGGGGCCAAGCAAGGCGGCGCGCCCCTGCGGCGTCCAGGCCGACACCCGGACCAGGCATCAACTCCCAGGGCGACAGGCCACCGACGGCCTGGGCGAGGCCTCCATGATGCGGCCCTGGGCGGCGGGGGCGCGGCCCTGGTCGACCTGGTCCTCGGGGATGGCGTCCAGGACCTGGGTGTGGCCGCGAAGTGCGGTGCGGGCCTCGGCGGCGTCGCGGTCGGCCGGAGGGGCGGGGCGGCGCTCGTGCGCGGGCACCCTGGTCTACCGGCGCAGCGCGGCGGGGTCGAAGTCGAGCCGGAAGGGGTCGGTCAACGCTGTGGTCTCGCGGGTCTGGGCGAGGCGTGGACCAGGCGCGGGTGGGAGGGTAGCTGTCCGGGGAGTATGCGGGCCCGGTCCTGCCGGCCGCACTCTTCGATGATCCAGGCGGCCACCGGGTCGGGCCCGTGAGGATCGGCTGTGTCATCGGTCCGCCCCGGCCCGGCGACAGTGTGTCGAGCCTGTCCGGGCCGGACTGCCGAGCGGTCCGGGACGACCCGGTCACCGGGGCGGCTTGGGCGGCTGCCTCATGTCGTGCACGCGGGCTCGTGCCTTCTGTCCGGACGACCGGGCCGCCCGGGGACAGGTGCTCGGTGGCCCGGCACGTCGCCGCCCAGGATCCGGCCGCCCGCCACCGAGGCCGGCGGCGCGTCACCGGCCTGCGCGACGGAGCGTCAGCTAGCCTGCCTGTCGTGTCACATGTCACAAGTGGCGTGGCCGACCAGCGCGCCACCTTCCCCGGGGGTTCTGTGTTGCTGCGCAAACTCATCGTCTCAGCGGGGGCAGTGCTCGCCCTGGCGTTCGCGAGCGCGTCACCGGCCGCCGCGATCGTCGGCGGGGGCGACGCCGCTCCCGGCTCCGCGCCCTACCAGGTCAGCATCGTGGCGCAAGGCCTGTTCGGCTGGAGTCACGTCTGCGGTGGCTTCCTGCGCGACGCGAACACGGTGGTCACCGCCGCCCACTGCGTCAACGGCAACGGGGCCAGCTCGCTGCAGGTCAAGTACGACGGCGTGGACCGCACGCGTCTGGCCCAGACAAGGAGTGTCAGCGGCGTCCTCAAGCACCCGGGCTTCAACGCGCTGACGATGGCCAACGACGTCGCGCTCCTGAAGCTCGCCACCGCGGTCACGGAGAACGGCAGCACGGTCGCGTTCGCCCCGCTCGCCACCACCGCGCCGACGGCGGGCGACGCGGCCACGGTCACCGGCTGGGGACGCACCCAGCAGGACGACACCACCCTCCCCACCAGCCTTCGCACCATCCAGGTACCGGTGACCACCACCACCGACTGCGAGGCCGCCTACTCCGGCCTGAACCTCAACCTCGGCGGAGACGAGGGCGGCCTCCTGGACGGCCTCGACCCGGTACTCGACACCACGAGCATGCTCTGCGCCGGGCCCGCCGACGGCGGCCAGGGCTTCTGCACCGGCGACAGCGGCGACCCCGCCGTGGTCAACGGCGTCGTCGTCGGCATCGTCTCCTGGTCACGAGGCTGCGCCGCGGCCGGCTCGCCCGGCGTCTACAGCAGCGTCGCCTACTTCCACGACTGGCTCTCCCAGTAGCCCCACCGCAATCACCCCGGCTCGCGCGGGCCCCGACTGGATCCCAGCCGGGGCCCGCTTGCTCAGAGCCTGTCCCGGCAGCCCCGCTGCCACCCTGGCCGCAGCAGCGACCTGGGCCCTCGTGATCGTGCTCTGGCCGGCGGCGATCCGCCGAGCCCGACAGGGTCGAGTACTCGCCAAAGTTCTCTACCCCCATGAGGAGGACAGGAGGACCGGCGACGGTGTGCCTCCGCAGCGTGGCAACCGAGCGGCGCGCAGAAAGGGCGGCACGATGCTGTTCAACCTCAACGACGACACCACGGAGAACCCCATGGACCAGGCCGTCATCAGTGGAGGCGCCTCGACGCAAACCTCGACACCGTACATCTTCAGCGAGTGGCAGCCGTGGTACCAAGGAATCGATCGCGCGGTGGGCACGGCCGATCTCGCCTTCGATGCCGTTCCGTCCGTGCTCTCCACGCCTGTCGCGCGAAAGCAGAACGTCAACGCGCTGCGCATCGACCTGACGAACTCGGGCATCTCCTTCTACACCACACCGGCGGCGCCGAAGGACAGGCCGTGTCAGACGGTTGGAGCGACGGTTACCGGATTCTTGAGCGCGGAGACGGCCGTGACGGTCGCGATCAACGCGAACTTCTCCTGGTACGACCAGGATGTCGTTGGCGGCAACTTCTCACTGATGGGGCTCGCCATCTCGCAGGGAAACGTCGTATGTGATCCCACGGTGCCAGCACCGCCGCCCGGGCACACGACGGACGCCGACGTACCGAACCAGAGCTACGCCGGCGCGATGGCGATGCTCATCTCACAGACGAACGAGGTGACTTTCCAGCTCGTCACGCAAGAAAATCTGAAGAATGTGTCGGATTACTACACGGCGATCGCGGGCAGTCCACAGCCGGCCGAAGGCGGGTGGCCGCCTCAGGAGCAGGTTCCGGGGCCGATTTTCCTGGTCGAGAATGGGGTCAACCAGGGGACACCCCAGCCGGGTCCCACCGAGAAGATCGCCGGGCGCACCGCTGTCGGCCTGAGCGCCGACGGGCAGTACCTGTACCTTGTCACGCTCGATGGGTGCGAGATCGCCGCGTGGCCTTATGGAGGGGGCTTCTACGACATCGCGCAGTGGCTGATCATCGCCGGCGCATACACGGGGCTCAATCTCGACGGCGGTGGCTCCACCTCGATGGCATGCCGCGACAGCAACAACTCTCCGGTCCTGATGAACGTCCCATTCGGCAACGAGCCGGCCCAGGCGACCCCGGGCGTCCCGCGCGCTGTCGGGAATTTCTTCGGCGTGGTCACGCGGCCGCTGTCGTAGTCAAAACCCGACACAGCCCCAGCACCCTGTGCCGTTCGGAAAATCATCGCTGCTGCTCAGAGTGGGTGGCATGCCACGACGACGTGCTGGAACCCTGTCGAGGTGATCGTCTCGTCGGTGTACAAGGTGGCGTGGAAGCTGCTCGCGGTCCCGGCGGTAGGGCTGCGTCGGGATGCGGCCAAGGACGCTGAACTGCTGGTGCTGGGAATACCGGCATGCGGCCTGACCAACAACGATGGGTCTCCGAACGGCACACCTCAAGAAGACCGCCGTCCGCAAGTCCACCGCCACTGGCAAGGCTCTGCCTGCGGCAGCCGAGAAGACGTCGCCGGCGAAGAAGACCACACCTGCGGTAAGACCAGCTGACCAGCGGCGGTGGTCAACCGATCCAGTCCGAGGGCTCGCCGCCGGCATCCGGCCCGGCAGCAGTGATCTCGTGCCAGCCCGCGAAGTCGGGCGTCGTGTAGGAGCCCAGCCCCTCGATCCGGCCGTTCGGCGACAGTCCGCGACGCCACCCGAAGGCCACACCAAGGGTTTGGGAGTGGTGCTCGTACGCGGCTAGCGCCCGGCCGATGTGCGTGACGTAGAACGTACGCTCCGTGGTCGGCTGCCCGTCGGGCCCGAGATGGTCGTACGTCGTGTCCATCTTGAAGACTCCGCGCGCTGCTTGCGGGGCGGGTGGGCGTGTCGGTGGGCGTCATCCGAACGGGCGCGGGGTTCATGTCGCGGGTCCGCGCGCGGCGCGGACAGGGCAGGCTGTGCACCGACCCGCACCGCACCCACGGGACGAGAGGCACCGCCTTGGCCACCGACTACGACGCCCCGCGCAATAACACCGACGACACGGACGACGACAGCATCGAGGAGCTGAAGAGCCGACGCAGCGCCAAGTCGGCCGGCACCGTGGACATCGACGAGCCCGAGACCGCCGAAGGCATCGAACTGCCCGGCGCGGAGATCTCCGACGAGGAACTGTCCGTCCGGGTCCTGCCCATGCAGCAGGACGAGTTCACCCGCGTGAACTGCTTCATGGTCCACCACCGCAGCCAACTCGCCAGGCAGGACCGCAAAGGACGGCCGGTCTGCCGGGAATGCGCGTCCGCCTCCTGACCGGCGCGTCCGCACGCCGGTCCGGGACCGGGTGTCCTCCTCCCGCCGTGCGGCACGGCATCAACGTCCGGCGTCGGGCCACACCTGGGCCAGGGACGATCCCCCGCACACGACTACTGGGGAATCCGCTGGCCCCTGGCTCGCCTCGTTGGCAGGATGCCTGCTGATGACCAACCACCCCGCAACCAGCACTGGACTTGTCCCTTTCAACCACCGTGCCGCCGCACGTGACTCGCTGCGCGGTCTGGCCGTCGGCGATGCCTTCGGCGCCCAGTTCTTCGTCCCCGACAATCTGCCCGCCCTGCGCGAGCACCGACTACCGCCCACGCCCTGGCCGTGGACCGACGACACCGAGATGGCCTGCTCGGTATTCACCGCCCTGCGCAACCGCGGCACGGTGAACCAGTGGGAGCTGAGGGGCCCCGAGGTTTCCGGACAGAGACCCAATAGAATCTCTGTTCAAAGGAAACGAGGTAGCAGTGGCACCACCCAGCAAGTACTCGCCT
>NZ_JARXZC010000077.1 GCF_029894335.1 Kitasatospora sp. MAP5-34
CCGAACCCCTGCTACGCCTCAACGTCGAGGCCAAGGACCCCGCGAAGATGACCGAACTCCGCGACACCGTCCTCACCCTCGTCCGCGCCTGACCCCACACGCACCCCGGGCGGTAGGCTGGCCAACGGTCTACCGGTCGGGGCGTCAGCCCGGGCCCCGCACACATCACACCCGGAGCCTGCCCCCCATGAGCCTGCCGTCCTTCCTGCTCGACATCCTGGTCTGCCCGCAGTGCCACGCCGCACTCGCCGAGTCCGGTCAGGGCGACGAGACCGAGCTGCGCTGCACCGGTGAGAGCTGCGGTCTGGTCTACCCGGTCCGTGACGGCATCCCGGTGCTCCTCGTGGATGAGGCCCGCCGCCCCTCCTGATCCACCCGCTCCACCAGCCGTACCGCTCCACCAGCTCCCGTCTGCTCTCTCCCGCCGGAGGCCAGCCGCATGCTCGACGACGCCCTGCTCGACGACCCGGCCGCTCTCCAGCGCGCCGACCGGGACAACGCCCTGCTCGCCCTGGCGGGAGCGGGTGCCAGGATCCGTACCGCCCTGCGGCTCGCGGAGGCGGCCGGCCTGTCCGACCTGCGTCCGGACGGGCGGCCCCGCACCGTCCTGGTCGCCGGGCACGGTGCCACCCTCACGGCGGGCGCCGCACTGGCGGCGCTGGCCGTCACCAGCTGCCAGGTCCTCCCGCTGGCCCCGTACGAGGTCGCCCCGATCGCCCGGGGACACCTCGGCACCCCCGCCTTCACGGCGGGTCTGGCCTGGCAGCTCCCCGGCTGGGCGGGCCCGCTCGACCTGCTGGTGCTGGCCTCCGCCGACGGCGGCGAGCAGGGCCTGATCAGCCTCGCCGAGCAGGCGTACGCACGCGGCTGCGCGATCGCCGTCATCGCCCCCGCCGGCAGCCTGCTGGCCGAGGCGGCCCTGCAGGTCCGGGGTCTCCCGCTGCCGTACGTCACGGCCGCGCCGGACGACGAGGACCGTGAACGGCACGTCCCGGCCGAGGCCGACCTGCCCGCCGAGGATGTCGGCGCCCTCTGGGCCGTCCTCGCCCCGCTGCTCGCCCTCACCGAGCGGATCGGTGTCACCCAACTGCCGGCAGGGGAGCTGGAGGCGACGGCGGACCGGCTCGACGAGGTCGCCGTATGCTGCCGTCCCCACGCCGCCGCGTACGTCAACCCGGCCAAGAGCCTGGCCGGCCAGCTCGCCGGGACGGTCCCGCTGCTCTGGGCGGACGGCCCGCTGGCCGGGGTCGCCGCCGACCGCTTCGCCGCGATGCTCGCCGACCGGGCCGGCCGCCCGGCGCTGGCCGCCGTCCTGCCACAGGCACTCACCGCCCACCGGGGCATGCTGGTCGGCAAGCTCGGCGCGGGTGCCGACCCGGACGACTTCTTCCGCGACCGCATCGAGGAGCCCGACCCGCTGCTGCTCCAGGTCCTGCTGCTGCGCCGGACCCCGGGGGAGAGCACCGAACCGGACGACCAGGTGGACCCCGGCTACGCCGTCTCCCGCGCCCGCCGCCTCGCCACCGCGCACGACGTACGGATCACCGATCTGACCAGCGGTCGGACGGACCCGCTCCAGGCGCTCGCCGAGCTGACCGGTCTGACCGACTTCGCCGCCGTCTACCTCGGACTCGCCGCCGCCCAACTCTGAGCAGGCCCTGGCCGACCCGCCACAGCAGATCCCACCACAGCAGAACCCCGCCACAGCAGAACAGGGACCACACAGAAGCCATGAGCACCGAAGGCGGCACCAAGGCGCTGGTCGCAGCACTGTCGGCCAACCTCGCCATCGCGGTCAGCAAGTTCGCGGCCTTCGCGTTCACCGGGTCGTCGTCCATGCTCGCCGAGGGTGTGCACTCGGTGGCCGACTCCGGCAACCAGGTGCTGCTGCTGATCGGCGGCAAGCGCGCGGCCCGCGAGGCGGACTCGCAGCACCCGTTCGGCTACGGCCGTGAGCGCTACGTGTACGGCTTCCTGGTCGCCATCGTGCTGTTCACCGTCGGTGGGCTGTTCGCCTGCTACGAGGGCTACCAGAAGATCCGCGACCCGCACGAACTGCACGGCTGGTACTGGGCGGTGGGGGTCCTGGTCTTTGCGATCCTGATGGAGGGCTGGTCGTTCCTGACGGCGTATCGGGAGGCGGCCAAGGCCAAGGGCGCGCTCGGGTGGGTCGACTACATCCGCCGAGCGAAAGCCCCCGAACTGCCCGTCGTACTGCTGGAGGACTCCGGCGCGCTGATCGGCCTGGTGCTCGCCCTGCTCGGCGTCGGCCTCACCGTGGCCACCGGGGACGGTGTCTGGGACGGTGTCGGCACCCTGTCGATCGGTGTCCTGCTTGTGTTGATCGCGATCGTGCTCGCGCTGGAGACCAAGTCCCTGCTGATCGGCGAGTCCGCCGACAAGGAGGTGGTGGCCCTGATCCGTGCGGCCCTGGTGGACCACGACTCGGTCACCGGCGTGATCCACATGCGCACCCTGCACCTCGGCCCGGAGGAGCTCCTGGTCGCCGCGAAGATCGGCGTCAACGCCGAGGACAGTGCCGCCCGGATCGCCGAGGCCATCGACGCGGCCGAGGCCAGAGTCCGCCGGGCCGTACCGATGGCCCGGGCCATCTACCTGGAACCGGACATCTACAGCGCCGAGAAGGCCGCCGCCGGCCCGGACCGCGAGGCCACCCCGGGCGGTCCGGTCCCGCACCGGACCGCTGACAGCTGATTCCGGCACCCGACCCATAGAAACCGGCCCAATCCAGCCGTACGAATCCCGTGCGATTGCGCCGTCGGTGTAGATTCGTCAGCAGAGCCAAACGTCGCTGCTGATGGCGGTCGATCGGCGCGCCCGGCCCGGCCGCGCGCACTGGTCGAGGGAGAGAGGTCCTCCGACGGATTGTGCCGTGAGCAGAGAGCCGAGCCGTCGGGCACTCTGCCGCGAAGCACACCCGTACGAGACCCATCCCTCAACGAGGAGCAGGACGCATGTCTTCGAACATCACCGGTGACTTCAAGGTTGCCGATCTCTCCCTGGCGCCGTTCGGTCGCAAGGAGATCCAGTTGGCCGAGCACGAGATGCCCGGCCTGATGTCCATCCGCAGGGAGTTCGCGGCCTCGCAGCCGCTGGCCGGTGCCCGGATCACCGGTTCGCTGCACATGACGGTGCAGACCGCCGTGCTGATCGAGACGCTGACGGCGCTGGGTGCTGAGGTCCGCTGGTGCTCGTGCAACATCTTCTCCACCCAGGACCACGCGGCCGCCGCGATTGCGGTCGGCCCGGAGGGCACCGCCGAGAACCCGTCGGGTGTGCCGGTGTTCGCCTGGAAGGGCGAGACGCTGGAGGAGTACTGGTGGTGCACCGAGCAGGCGCTGACCTGGCCGAACGGCCAGACCCCGAACATGATCCTGGACGACGGCGGTGACGCCACCATGCTGATCCACAAGGGCGTGGAGTTCGAGAAGGCCGGTGTCGCGCCGGACCCGTCCACCGCCGACAACGACGAGTTCCGGATCGTCCTGGAGGTGCTGAACCGCACCCTGAAGGAGACCCCGAACAAGTGGACCGAGGTCGCCGCCACGATCAAGGGCGTGACGGAGGAGACCACCACGGGTGTGCACCGGCTGTACGAGATGCACCGTGACGGCAAGCTGCTGTTCCCGGCGATCAACGTCAACGACGCGGTCACCAAGTCGAAGTTCGACAACAAGTACGGCTGCCGCCACTCGCTGATCGACGGGATCAACCGTGGCACCGACGTCCTGATCGGCGGCAAGGTCGCGGTCGTCTTCGGTTACGGCGATGTGGGCAAGGGCTGCGCGGAGTCGCTGCGCGGCCAGGGCGCCCGGGTGATCATCACCGAGATCGACCCGATCTGCGCGCTGCAGGCGGCGATGGACGGCTACCAGGTGACCACGCTGGACGAGGTCGTCTCGGTCGCGGACATCTTCATCACCACGACGGGCAACAAGGACATCATCCTTGCGTCGGACATGGAGAAGATGAAGCACCAGGCGATCGTCGGCAACATCGGTCACTTCGACAACGAGATCGACATCGCGGGTCTGGCGAAGCTGCCGGGCATCGTGCGGACCGAGGTGAAGCCGCAGGTCCACGAGTGGCGCTTCGCCGATGGTCACACGATCATCATGCTGTCCGAGGGGCGTCTGCTGAACCTGGGCAACGCGACCGGTCACCCGTCGTTCGTGATGTCCAACTCCTTCGCGAACCAGACGATCGCGCAGATCGAGCTGTTCACGAAGACCGAGCAGTACCCGGTGGACGTCTACGTGCTGCCGAAGCACCTGGACGAGAAGGTGGCCCGGCTGCACCTGGACGCGCTGGGTGTGAAGCTGACCGTGCTGTCCAAGGACCAGGCCGACTACATCGGTGTCCCGGTCGAGGGCCCGTACAAGCCGGAGACGTACCGCTACTGATCCAACTTGCTTGAGTGCTCCACTACTTGAGCATGTGAACGAGTGAACGCGTACGGCCGGTGTACCCCCGGGGCATCGGCCGTACGCGTGTCCGGCTCGGCGTCAGGCGGGTCGGCGGAAGGTTGCATCCCGGCCGGTTCTTCCGCCGCCGTAGGCTTCGCCCATGCCCAACGGCCGCTACTCACTCCACGACACCCACGACCACGTCCTGCTCGGCGAGGAGCGCTTCAGCTGCGCCCCCGGCCCGGCAGGCTGGCGCTACGTCTCGAAGACCTACGGCCCGGACGGCAGCACCCTCGGCACCACCGACCTCACCCTCGACTCCCGCAGCCGCCCGCTCCGCCTCGAACTCCGGGCCGGCGGCTGGCAGGTCCGTGGGGGAGCGGTGGACGGCGTCGCCTGGGTCCGCACGGACGCCGCCGACCCGGCGGGCGAGCACGCCGTCGAGGGTCACGACCGGGCACATGCCTTCACCGGCAGCTCCCCGGCCTTCCTGGTCGCCACCGCCCGCCTGCTCCGCCTCAGCCCGGGCGGCAGTGCCCGGGTACGGCTGGTGGCCTTCACCGAACCGGTGCTGGCACCACGCACCCTCGACCAGGGCTGGCTGCTGGAGAAGACCGAGACGCACGTGACCGACAGCGGCCCCCTGCTGGTCGAGCAGTACCAGGTCGCGGACCTGGAGACCGGCGAGCAGCAGATCGTCCACCTCGCGGGCGACGTGGTGCTCTCCGCCTCCGGCATCCAACTGGAGGAGCTGGCCTCCCCACCCAACACCTGGCCCACCGAGTACTACAGCTGACCTGGGCGTCAGGCCGGCGGCGCGAAGCCGCCCGGCGTCGTCGCGGGCGGCACCTGCGGTGGCTGCGGCTGTGGATGGGTGGCCTGCACCGGTGCCTGGTACGGCTGCTGCTGGACCTGCTGCCCGCCCTGGTGCTGGTACCCGCCCTGGTACTGCTGACCGATCTGGTGCTGCTGCTGAGCGCCCATCGTCCGGGCCCACTCCCGCCGCTGCCGTTCCGACAGCACCGCGCCGAGGTACGCGGCCGGGTGCGGCCCGTACGGCGCGGGGCGACCGGTGTGCGCCACCAGGTCCCCGACGAGCCGGTGGGCCATCTGCTGCGACACCGCCGGATCGAGCTGGCCGAGCCGGCCGAGGTACTGACGGATCGCGAGCCAGAGCCCGTCCGGCACGGCGGAGAGATCCAGCGCGACCAACTCCCCGCCCAGGCTGCGCAGCAGCTCCGGCGGCAGCGGCGGGAGGACGTCCTGTCCCCGCCCGCCACCGGGCACCCGCTCCCGGACCACCAGCGTCCCCGCGAAGATGTCGCCCAGCCGCCGTCCCTGCTCGGAGATCAGGGAGGTGATCACCGCCGGGATCCCTACGAACATGAGCAGTTCCGCGAAGCCCACCAGCCCCCGCACCAACGCGTGCCGGAACCGCACCGGGCCGCCGTCGGTGCGGACGACCCGCAGCCCGAAGGCCAGCTTGCCCAGCGAGCGCCCTCGGGACAGCGTCTCGATCAGCACCGGCAGCGCCACCATGTAGAACACCACCAGCCCGAGCGACGCGGCGGCCCTGGCCGCCACGTCGAGGTCGGGCGCGGCAAAAGCGAGAACGAGCACGCTCGCGAACAGTGCCCCCCACTGCACGGTCATATCGATCGTGATCGCCAGTGCCCGGCTCGGCAGCTTCGCGGTGCGCAGTCCGAGGACCACCGCCTCGCCCGTCACAAGGTCGCTCACAACACCCCGTCCGTTCCGTCTGCGGTCCCGCCCGCATCGCGGGCGCCCGCCAGACGGCACAGCCCCCGTACTTCCAGCCGCAAACATACGGTGACCCACGATCCCCCGGAAGAGTGGTCCGGGAACCGACGCGTACGGGCGTACGACCTCTGGCAAGCTAGGCGCGCCGCTACCCCCTTCCGCGCCTGTCAGCTGGAGTGAGCCGAAATGGATCTCGACGTCTTCGTCGCCGCGCACCAAGCGGAGTGGCACCGGCTGGAAGCCCTCAGCAGGCGGCGCCGGCTGACCGGTGAGGAGGCCGACGAACTGGTCACCCTCTACCAACGCGCCACCAGCCACCTCGCCCAGGTCCAGGCCACCGCCCCCGACCCGACCGTCGAGGGCCGGCTCACCACCCTGGTCGCCCGGGGCCGGAGTGCCGTGACCGGCGCCCGCAACTCCTCCTGGCGCGACGCGGGCCGCTACTACACGGTCAGTTTCCCGGCCGCCCTCTACCGCTCCCGCCGCTGGTGGATCCCGATCGCACTGCTCTCCCTGCTCGGCGCCGCCCTCCTCGCCTGGTGGATAGCGACCCACCCCGAGGTCCGCGACAGCGTGGTCGCCCCGGACCAGCTGCGCCAGCTGACCAAGCCCGGCGGCGAGTACGAGACCTATTACACCGACCGCCCTGCCAGCTCCTTCGCCGCCCAGGTGTGGACCAACAACGCCTGGATCGCGGCCCAGTGCCTGGTCTTCGGCGTCGTACTCGGACTGCCGGTGCTCTGGGTGCTCTTCCAGAACGTCATGAACCTCGGCATCGGCCTGGGCCTGATGGCGTCGGCCGGCCGCCTGGACCTGTTCCTCGGCCTGCTCCTGCCGCACGGCCTGCTGGAGCTCACCGCAGTCTTCGTCGCGGCGGGAATGGGCCTCCGCCTCGGCTGGACGATCATCGACCCGGGCCCGCGCACCCGCCTCACGGCCCTCGCCGAAGCCGGCCGCGCCACCATCGGTATGGCGGTCGGCCTGGCCACCGCCCTCTTCGTCAGTGGAATCCTCGAAGCCTTCGTGACCCCGTCGGGCCTGCCGACCTGGGCACGGATCGGCATCGGAGTGGTGGCGGAGGTGCTCTTCCTGCTGTACGCCCTGGTCCTCGGCCGCCGAGCCGCCGCCCTGGGCGAGTCCGGCGAGTCCGGTGACGTGGAGGAGGCAGACCGTACCGACCTGCGACCAGTGGCCGCGTGAGGCGTGTGCGGGATCGGCCCTCCGAGCTGGTAGTCTCATGATCAACCCGAAAGGCCATTGACGTGGCACTGGTGGGCTAGTAGATTTGAACGGTTGGGACCGACTGGACACAGTCGCCACCAGGCGTTAATGTCTACGACACAGCCGAGTCGAGGCAGCAGGTGTCCACGGATGCCCGCCTGATCAGGCAAAACCTGAGACCGAGCACAACGAAGTGTTTGATAAGCTTCGTAGCGAAGTCAGAGGAAATCCCCCAAGCGGGAATTCAGATAAACGAAACTCCGGTAAACGGAGCGGAAAACATCTGATAAGCTTGAAACACGAAAGAACGAAGTGCCCGGAGAGCTTGCGAGAGCGGCTTGAAGGAAGCGTCCGTTCCTTGAGAACTCAACAGCGTGCCAAAAGTCAACGCCAGATATGTTGACATCCC
>NZ_JARXZC010000078.1 GCF_029894335.1 Kitasatospora sp. MAP5-34
GCGGCGGCCCCGGGCGGCGGCCCCGGGCGGCGGCCCCGGGCGGCGGCCCCGGGCGGCGGCCCCGGGCGGCGGCCCCGGGCGGCGGCCCCGGGCGGGCGCTACCCCACCGCTGCGCGGGGGCACCGCGCCCGCCGGGGCCGGCAAGGCAGCGAGAGGAGAGCGGGAGACGAGGCCGGAAGAAGAGGAGAGGGCTGGGTGATAGGGAGCTGTGAAAGCGAGAACAAGGTCGGGCCGGAGGGCCGGGCGTACGGGCCGGGCCGTCAGGCGCGGGAAGACCGGTGGTACCTACCACCGGGTATTGAGTCTGGCCTCGCCGCGCACCCCCAATCGGGCGCTGACCTGCCGGTATGGCACAGGACGGGGTGTCCTACCTGAGGGAGGACACCTGGATGGACGCCCAAGGAACGACACCCGAGGATCGACACCCCATCGGCCAGGGGGTCCGGAACAGTCCGGGCGACTGGACAGGTGGGCACACTCGCTCAGGCCAGCCGAAGCCCGGAGCTCCCGGTCGTGGCGCCGCCATTGACGGGCCGGGGGCTTGGCGCAGGCTCGGTGAGACTGCCGCCGACGGTCAGGCCGCGAGCACGGCGGCAGCCGTGCGTCCATTCATCGCTTGGTTCGGGTGCCCGGTCAAGGCCGGGTCTGGTGGTTCGGCGCGGCCGGGTTGGGGCGCTGAGGGGTAGGCCTGCCGAGGATGGGGCGGGTCGTTGCGGGGTTCGGGTTAAGGAGGTCCTGGAAGGCCCGGGTGGTGGTGGCGGTGGGGCGTTCGTCGATCTCCGTGAGTTTGCGGTGCAGGCGTTCCTGGGTGCGGCGGACGGCTTCGGGGCGGCCCAGTGCGGTGTGCAGGCGGGCGAGGCGGAGGTGGAGCTGTTCGTTGTAGGGGTCGTGCTCAAGTGCGCGTTCCAGCAGGCCGACGGCCTCTTCGGGGTCTTCGGCGCCGGTGGCGAGTGTGCCCAGGGCGTTGAGGGCGCGGCGGCGGGCGTCCTCGCGCGGGGCGGTGAGCCAGGCGCGGTCCAGGCCCTCGCACAGCTCTCCGTGGTAGAGCTCGGCGGTTCGTCGGTGAGCCGCGAGGCGCTCGGCCGGGTCCGTGGCGGCGGCGCGCCGCGCCGCGTCGTGGAAGCCGTCGAGATCGATCTCGACGAGCGCGGGGTCCAGGCGCCAGAGTCCGCCGGCGTGCAGGAAGACGCTCAGGGACGTGGTCGCACCGAGCGCTGTGCGCAGGGCTCCGCGCACGCTCTTCTTGGCGGTGTGGAAGGCCTCGGTCCCGCTGCTGCCCGGGTCCTTCTCGGGCCAGATGGCCTCGAGGATGGCGTCCTTGGTGGAGCCGGCGGGGTGGCTGGCGAGGTAGGCGAGAAGCTCGCCGGAGTAGCCGGCGAGTCCGCGGGTGACCACCTGCCCCTGAACTGTGATGGTGAGCGGGCCCAGCAGGCTCACGCACACCGGGCGCGGCGCGGCGAGGGTAGCGACCGCTCCCCCGCTGCGGGCCACCGTCGCCTCCTGTGTCCGACCAGATTCCCCCAGACCGTCCGGCCGCAGGGCGGAGACCAAGAGCGGCGCTGGCTGAGCGAGTACAGACTCGCCGACAAGCTCACTTTTTTCCGAATTCTCCCAAGCCGCCTCTCCCTCTGCTTCCAGCAGAGGATTTTCATCACCTTGGAAGTCATCAGAAACCCCACTCAAGATGGGGGGAAGGACCTGAACGGCGAGTGGGCCACTCTCGCCTTTTTCAGTACTCGGCCGCGCTGGAGAGGCTGGATAAATTGTCAGCGAAGTGTCGTCTGGTAGCCCTTCATCGCATTCCGGGATGAGGCTGAGCAGGATATCGGCACTGCTCACGGGAAGATGGAAGATACGCAGGCGGTCGCCCGGCGGTGTGCCGTGGGCGGTGGCGTTGCCGTTCGCCTCGACGCGGTAGGTGAGCCCGTCTGTGTGAGTGGGCATCGTGTCGGTGAGCAGGAGCGCGGCGAGGCCGTGTGTGCGGCCGGCTTTGAGGAGCGCGCTCAGGCGCTGGTGGTGGCGCGGGTCGTGGCGGGCGAGCAGGACCAGGGGCTCGGGCGGCTGCCGGTCCGCCGCCGGCGGGGCGTCCTGGTGGCGGGCGCGGCGCAGGAGTTCTTCCTCCAGTACGCCGAGGGCCTCCTCCAGGTCGGCGGCCAGGCGGCAGGGTGCGAGCTGGCGGCCGGTGAGGCCTGGTGCCAGGCGGGTGGCCTCGGTGCGGGGCAGGAGCAGGCGGGCTCGGATGGGGGTGGTCAGGGCGGTGGCGAGCAGGGCTCGGGCCGCCTCGTCTGCGCCGGGCCCGACCAGGGTCAGCCTGGGATGCTGCTGGCCCGCCAGAAGGTCGAGCAGTCCTTGCTGCTGGGCGCCGCGGACGGCGAGGGGGAGGTCATTGTGCGGGGTGCCGGGTTCGGCGGGGCCGGTGCTCGCGGCCGGGTGGAGGCGGGTGATGCCGCGCAGGGCTGCCACCAGCGGGGTCTCTTCGGGCCGTGGCTGGTGCTGGCTGGAGGGATCGCCGGGGCGGTAGTCGCGTCGGCGGCGCAGGGTGCGGCGTACGGCGGCGGCGCTCAGGGCTGCGGCCACCGCCAGGGCAAGGTATCCGGCGTCGCGGGGAAGCTGGATTCCCGGATCGGACGTCTCCTGCGGCGTGGCGGCGGGAGTGGGCTCGGCTGTGGGGCGGGAGCCGCTCGTAGGTGGGACGGCCTCAGCGCTGGGGGCGGCCGTCAACGGTACGGGTCTGGGCGCGGGAGCCGGAGTCACCGTCGAAGTAGCGGGTGGCCGGTCCGGGGTGGCGGGGGGTGCCGGGGTGGTGGTGCTCTGCTGCGGGTGTGCGGCGGGGAGGAGCATGGTCCAGCCGGGGTAGATCCGGTCCGGGTCGCTCAGGTGCCTGCCGTCGGGCTGCGGCAGCAGCTTGTTGAGTTCGTAGATCTCCTCCCAGCGCAGGGGGTTGTCCAGGTGGCGGTCGGCGAGGTCCCAGAGGGTGTCACCGGGCCGCACCGTGCACGTGCCGGTCGACTGGGTGCGGCTGATAGCCGGGGTGCGCACGGCGTTGTGGGTGCGTGGTGCGGTGGCCTGGGGGACGGCCGGGGCGGTGGCCGCGATAGGTGAGCTCCACCCGGCCAGGGTCATGGTGGCGCGGTGCGCGGGTGTGCTGCGCAGGCTGGTGGCGATGGCCAGGACGATCGCGCCGACCAGCAGTCCGGCAATCGTCCGGCGAGCGGTGAACGCGACCGCGTCCGGGCCGGCCTCGCTCAGCAACGCTCCGAAGTGGACGACGTGCCAGCCGAGTTCCCGCAGCGTCTGCAGCAGCAGATAGGCCCACAGCGCCCAGCAGAGGCAGTACAGGAGTTGCAGGAGGAGTACCTCGGACAGCGGGTTGCTCGCCCAGGTGGTGATCTCGTCCAGGCTGGGCAGGTGCTGGGGGCGGAACATCTGGGCGTAGTGCAGGAGGGCGTATGGCAGTCCCGCGAGCAGCGCGGCCAGCAGGGCGGCAGCGCCCGCGGCGCGCAGGAGTCGTCTGAGGCGTTCAAGGGCGGAGGTCATGGGGTGTCGGCCTCTTCGGCGTGCGCGGTGGCGGTGGCGGTGACGTTGATGGTGGTGATGCCGAGGAGGGTGAGGAGTTGGGTGTGCTGGGTGCGGTGGACGGTGACGGTCGTGCTGTCGGCGGTGGCATTCGCCTCGCCGGTGGCTCCCGTGGCACGGAGGTAGGCGAGGGCGGCGCGTTCGGCGTCGGCGGCGCGGAGGGCGAGTTGATGGTCTTCGCGTAGGTGTTTCAGGTCGAGGTGGCGGGCGCCGTCGCGGGCGGCTTCCTGGGCTTCGCCGTACGCGCGGACCTTGGCGGCCAGGGCCAGGCCGCCGTCCACGGTCAGGCCAAGCACGGCGAGCAGGCCCATCACGACGATGACGGTGAACGCCGTCACCGAGCCCTCGTCCGGGCCACGGAGCCCCAGGGGCTGGGGGTTCGGGTTCACTCCGGCTCCCCCGCACGGTAGCTCTCCAGCGGGGAGGTGAAGGTCTCTGTGACGGTGTGGTCGCCCGGCCACGGGACGGCGGTGAGGTCGGCGAGGGAGGCGGTGCACGCGAGGGTGACGCTGACCTGCCCTCCGGGGTGGAAGGCGGCGGTGTCGGCGGTGACCGACAGCTGAGGGCATGCCAACCCGGCGCCGTCGAGCGCACTGCGAGCGGCCCGCTGGGCGGCCTGACTGGCGGCGGCGGGTGTGCGGGCCAGAGAGGCGGCGCGGGCCGCCTGGTGGGCCGCGTCCGCGACATCGAGGCGGGCCGACACAAGCCGCCCGGTGCCGACAGCGAGGAGGAGCAGGGTCAGCAGCAGCGGCGCGATGAGGGCCATCTCGGCGGCCACCGAGCCCTCGTCGCCGCGACGCTTCGGGCGGTCGGGCACGTGGTCACCTCCGTTCGCGGATCGGCGGGATGGTCAGTGGTCGGGTTCGGTGAGGTGTTCGACGCGGCCGGTCGCGTGCGCGCTGACGTGCAGGTCGAGGAACGGGAGGACCTTCACGACGCCGCCGCTGACCTCGACGCTCGCCGCGGTGGCGCTGCGGCGTACCGTCAGCTGCGGGCCGGTCAGCGTCGCCGAGCCCACCGCTGCGAGCAGTGCCTGGCCGTCCGCTTGCCCGTCCTGGGCCGTGGCCCGCTCGGCGCGGGCGGTGGCCAGGGCGCGGGAGGCGGCGGCCTGGGCGATGTGGTGGGCGTGGACGGCCAGCGCGAACTGCACGATCGCCAGCAACAGGAGCAGCAGCAGCGGGGTGGCGATGGCGAGTTCGGCGCTGGCCGCTCCCCGGTCCCGGTCTGCGGATGCAGGTCGTCGAAGGTGCGGCATGCGGACGTGTCCTAGAAGTTGAGGGCGTTGGCCTTGTCGAGGACCTTCGAGGCGATGATGCCGAGCGCTGCGATGCCGCAGCCGACGAGCAGTGCCGTGATGATGACCGTTTCGGTGGTGTAGCCGCCATCGGGACTGGCCCTGCGCTTGACGCGGACGTCCGCGAGATGAGCGGTGAACCGGCATCGGACGATGTGGACGACGGCGCGGACCTGGGTGAGGGCGGGGCGCATCAGCAGAGGCTCCTTAACTAGAGGTAGGTGGAAGGGACTGTGGGGGTGTGGGGGCTCGGGGCGGGGTCAGAGGCCGGAGAGGGCGTGGGCGAGGGCTGGGTAGCCAATGAACAGGAGGAAGCCGGCGAAGAGGGTGACCACCGGCAGGCTCATGCGTTCGGTGGCGGAGGCGGCTTCGGCTTCCGCCTCGGCCAGCAGGTGTGCGCGCAGCGTGGCGGCCTTGCTGGTCAGTGATGCTTTGACCTTGGCGCCTTCGTGGCCTGCCAGTGCGGTGGTGGCGGCGAGTTCGGTCAGTTCCGGCACCGCGAGGCGCTCCCCGAGTTCGCCCAGCGGCATCCAGGGCGGGGTGCGGGTGACTTCCGCCTGTCCCAGGGCCCGGCGGAACGCGGTGAATGCCGGGCCCTGGCCCGCGCCCGCCGCATCCGTGAGCGCCTGCTCCACACCGGCGCCGCCGGACAGGGCGACGACCGTCAGGTCCAGGAACGTGGACAGGGCGTGGCGGACCTCGGCCCGATACCGGGCGGCCCGCTGACGTAGCGACAAATCAGGAGCAGCGAACAGCAGGGCGGACAGGGCAGCCGAGGCCCAGGCGGGTAGGGCCAGGGCGACGTCGAGGCCTGCCATGGTGGCGAGTGCGGTGATCATCCAGGGGATGAGGAGTCCGGCCAGTGCGGCACTCGCTTTCTCCGCCAGGTGCCGCTCGACGGGGATCGCCAGGGTGCGCAGGTCGGTGGCGGTCTTCTTCCCGGGCAGGTGGCAGCGCACCAGCAGCGGGACGCACCGCGCGCCGAGGCGGGCCGACCAGGCCCCAACGTCCGTGCTGCGCACTGGAGGCTTCGACGCGGGTGTGGGTGTGATTGCGTGGGTGAGGGCGGGGACGAGTGGGTGCCAGCCGAGCCAGCACCACCAGGCGCCCGCGCCGAACCCGGCCCCGATCAGCAGGTAGACCATCAGGTGGGCTCCGTCCCCGGGGTGGCGAGCAGGCGGGCGGGTTCGGCGAAGGTGGCGATGCGGCGCAGCCAGCTGAACGAGGCCGCGAAGAGGAGTCCGACCATCAGGAGGACGAGTTGTCCGGTGGCGGTGTCGAAGGGTTGCAGGTAGGGGCGGTTGAGGACGATCAGGCCCAGGGCCATGGCGAGGGTGGTGGCGACGATGATGCGGACGGAGGTGCGGATGCGGGCGCGGGTGGCTGTGGTGCGGGTGCGCATCAGGGCCTGTTCGCGTGCCGAAGCTGCGAGGCCTGCGAGGAGGTCGCCGAGTCGTCCGGCTTGGCGGCCGGAGGCGCTGATGAGTGCGAGGACGACCAGGTCGCCGAGCGGGTCCGCGAGTTCGTGCGCGAGTTCTCGGAGGGCGTCGGGCAGGTGTTGGCCCCGTGCGATGCGCTCCGCGCACGCGGTGATCTGCGGGCGTACGGCGTGCGGGGCGGTTTTGGCGGTGGCGAGCAGGGCCTGTTCCAGGCCGGCGGCAGCGGCGAGGGTGTCGCGCAGCTGCTCGGTCCAGGTGGCGATGCCCTCGATCCGGGCGATCGCCTGCTCATGGGCCCTGTCCCGTCCGAGCAGGCCGGGTAGAGACCACGTGGCGAGGGCAGCGAGCGGTCCGGCGAGTGGCCAGCCGGTCGCGGCCAGGGCCAGCAGTGCGGCCAGGACGGCCCCGGCGAGCCGCCGACCGGGGCGAGCCGGGCGGTGCTCGCGCCACCACCTGACGAGCCGGCCCTCTTGACGGTCCGTCGTTTCGGTAGGCCGCAGGCCAGTGTGGAGGAGCCAGGCTCCCGAGCCGAATCCGGCACCCAGCACCAGGACGGTCAGCAGTGGGGCGCTCATGATGACGACCACCCGCCCGCCATCGCGGGTGGCTGGTAGCCGACCGCCGCAAGGTCCTCCAGCGTCGAGGCGCGCAGGGGGGCGGCGGGCCGTGCCCGGCGGTCGGATCCGGGGCGGTAGACCTCATTGGAGACGATCTGGCCGCCGTCGGCGTCGATGATCTCGCGGACGGAGGAGACGGCCCGGCGCCCGGAGGTGTCGCGGGTGAGGTGGATGACGAAGTGGACGGCGGAGGCAACCAGCAGGTTGGTGGCCTCCAGGCTGAGCCGCTCGGGCGCCTGGACGGCGTAGGCGGCGAGCTTGGTGAACACCCCGCGCGAGGTGGAGGCGTGGATCGTCGAAAGGGAGCCGTCGTTGCCCTGCGACATGGCGTTGCACATCGGCACGACCTCCGCGCCCCGGATCTCGCCGACGATGACCCGGTCGGGGGCCATGCGCAGGCCCCAGCGCACCAGTTCGGCCTGGTCGATCGCGCCCTCGCCCTCGATGTTCGCCTCGCGGGCCTGCATCGGCACGACATCGGGATGCAGGCCGTCCAGGTGCAGGCCGAGTTCGAAGGTGTCCTCGATCGTCACCAACCGCTCGCTGGCTGGGATCTCGGAGGCCAGAGCGCGCAGCAGCGTTGTCTTGCCGACGTCCGTTCCCCCGGCGACGATGATGTTCTTGCGCGCCAGTACCAGTGCTCGCAGCAGGGCCTCCAGGTCCTCGTCGAACGCCCCCAGGCGCCGCAACTGCGGCTGAGGGGCCCCGAGGTTTCCGGACAGAGACCCAATAGAATCTCTGTTCAAAGGAAACGAGGTAGCAGTGGCACCACCCAGCAAGTACTCGCCTGA
>NZ_JARXZC010000079.1 GCF_029894335.1 Kitasatospora sp. MAP5-34
CGATCGCGATCAGGCCCGCCACCCGGCCCGAGTACCCGACCGCGCACCACACCAGCCCCCGTGACCTGCAGATTTCAGGATGGAATTAGCTCAATAGAGGTGGAGCAAGAGTCAGGCCTGGCCGTAGCATCGGCGTGTGCTCACTGTGGCGACCTGGAACGTCCTGCACCGCATCCACGCGGAGAACTGGGGCACGGATGTGCCAGGACACTGGCCGGACGAGTCGGACCGGATCGCCGCCGTCACGGCACGGTTGGCGGGATGTGCTGAACAGGTCCTCGCCCTGCAGGAAGTCAGTGGCGACCAACTGGCCCTGCTGCGTCGTGCTATGCCCGATCGCACGGTCCGTACCCTGCGGTATCCACGCGTCCCGCGAGCACGCCACGGACTGTGCCCACTCGACGATCCGGGTGAGCACCTCGTGCTCCTGGTGAACGGGCAGGCCCAGCAGGTCGTGGCTGAAGCCTTCGACGATGATCCGGGCAAGGGACTCCTCGCAGTCCGAACCGCCGGTGTACTGGTGGTCGCCACTCATGTGAGCTCTGATCATCGGCAGGCCCGTCAGCTGGATCGACTGGCGGAACTCGCCGCTGATTCGCCGGGGCCGGTGGTTCTGCTCGGTGACTTCAACGCCGACCGCGCCACCGTGGCCGCTGGCCTCGGCCCAGGGTTCACCGTTGTGGGCCTCCCGCTGCACGCACCGCCGACGCGACCGCGAACTTCGGGCACCAAGTCACAGCACATTGACCACGTTGTCGTGCGCGGCTGTGGCGTCAAGGGCGCGGTGGTCGAGGAGACCGATGGCCTGTCAGACCACAACCTCCTGCGTGCGAAGGTGGTGATGTGAGCAGCCGTTGTCGTACCGATCAACGAGCTTGTCCATCGGACGGGAGTCTCGATCGGGTGATCGTGGTCGGTACCGGGCATGGAAGCAGGGCCTCGTGGTAGCTCGGAGGGTGTCTACGCCAACGAGTGATCCAGGAGGGCCTGCTGCCGCAGTTATACGCAAATGCGGCCGTGGAGTCCAGCCCGGTTACCCTCACGTGTGACTCCTGGCACACCAGTCCGGAAACGCCGGCGACAACGGGCCCAAGTGGCCGACGCGCACCACCTGCTGGAGCTGGCCTGGGGCGACGGCGGCTACACCGGCGGCCTCATCGAACACTGCTTCACCGCGTCGGCGCTGGTGCTGGTGATCGTCAAGCGCACCGACGGCCAGAAGGGCTTCGTGATGCTGCCGAAACTATGGATCGTCGGGCGGTTCTGCGCGCACCTGATGCGCACCCGCCGCCTTGGTGCGCGACTCGGGCGCCGCATCAGCAGCGCCGAGGCGATGGTCCACTGGTCGATGACCCTGCTCATGACCCGCCGCCCGACCCGGTCACGCCCTCCGCGAGCGTGAACCGGCCCAGTACGGGCTCGGCCAACCAGCCACGGGCCACCAGGCGCTTCGCCTTCGACCGCAGCGCCTCCACCTTGGCCGGCGCCGCCTCCAAGCCGAAGCCGACGGGCGACTCCTGACAGGTCAGGGGTCCTTGGCCGAGCCGCTCCCGGTCCGCGAGCGCGCGCAGGATGCGCTGGTAGTCCACCGACAGCACCGACCAGGGCAGCTCCACATTCCACCTTGGCACCACCGTCCTCGGCTTCGCCGCCTCCACGGGCCCAGGCCGCACCGACGGCGCATATCCGCCTCCCGCTCGGCCGCAGCCAACTCGGCCTGGACGCGATCGGCTTCCTCCCGCAATCCGTCCACACGACGACGGGCAGCACGCTCGTGCTGTTCCAGCAGTCCGACCACAGATGGCATTCGCGACCTCCAGGGGAACGACAACCCGACAGGCCACGACTCCCACAAAAGCACCGGCCCCATCCGTGACCAGCGGAAACGCAGCAGTCATGCTCGGAACGACAACGGCTTCTCAGGGGCGGCTCCGCTGGCGGGCCTGGTTATGCCACCGAATGTGTCACCGTTCCGGTGTAGGTGCCGCCTACCGCTCCGGCGGGGACCGCGACGACGAGTGTGGGGTTCCAGTCCGCGGTGTTGTTGCCCACGCCCGCCGTGGCGGTGAAAGCGGTACGACTGCTGGCCAGCGTCTGGGCCGCGCCCGCCGTGGCCTGGCCGGGAGTGAAGGTGGCCGTTCCGGTGGTGCTCACTGCTGCCCCCGACCAGTAGGAGACGGCGCTGGTCGCGATCGTCTCCGGGGCCGTGCCACCGCCGGTCTTGAAGCTGGTGGAGACCACCGACGCGGTCCAGGCGGCCGTGAGCAGGGCACGGGCGTCGGTAACGATGACGTTACCCAGTTGTGCGGTGACGGTGTTGCCGGGCAGTACGCTGCCCAGGGCCGCCGAGGCCGGCACGGCGATCGACAACGTGCCGGCCGTCACGGAGAAGGTGGTGGTCGTGTCGCCGGGAGCGGCGTCGGCCACTCCCGCGGCCGTGACGACCAGCACCACTCCAACAGCCACGGCATACCGGACAGTGCGCATGAAGTCCTCGTTTCTCGTAGGTCCAGGCCGGGAGCAGCTGGGTGCCTGGGGGGACCCCGCCGGGTCGGTGCCTGCTTCCGTCCGGTGGGGAGCTCCGGCGAGGGGGTGAGGGCGGGTGCCCTGCCGTGGTGGAGCGCCGGCGAAGCCGATCATGACGTCCGGTGCGTGCACCCGGGAGCGAGGCCGTTCGTGAACTGGACCGTGACGGTCGGTGAGCTCACCTACGTGTCCCCCGGACTGTCGGGCGCAGCACCGTGTGCGCGGGTCCTGGGCGGCCCGTCGGTCGCTGCCGCTGGCCCCGCCCCGTACTGCGCAGGAACGAGCCTGGCCGCCCCTCCAGGCCAGCGGAGGGAAGCTGCCTATCCCGGTCGGCAGCAAATCGACCAGGCGGTTCGTCAAAACTGACGCACAGAACCGGCGCCGCCTGTCAGTACTCCCCCGCAGCTCACGGGCACCAAGCCACTGACAACCACCTGCCGATTCCTCACTGACAGTCAGCCGCAGACCATCACCGTCATACGGAGAACCCCAGGCCACTCCCGCCGGGCCCCGCGATCTCGCTGGAGACAGGTGCGGCGGTTGGCGAGACGGAGCGGACGGGCACCGTGGCGCGGCTGTACGCCGAGGGCTCCAGCAGGACGGTCCGTAACACCGCCGGCTGTCATAACGGGCGACAGCTGGACTTCACCGGGGAACGACAGAACCGTTCAGCACACCACCAGCGTCACCTGCGCGTCGATCAGGTGCTCGCGCAGGTCCAGGACCGCGTTGGTGGTAGCGGCCCAGGTGGTCGTCGCGGTGGCGAAGGTCCCGCGTCGCCGCGTGTTGGGCGTTCGAACGCAGACTTTTGCGTCCTTCTTGCTGACGTCCAGGCCCGCGCAGCGTTCGTGGAGGATGTCCACGGCCTGCTCCTCTCGCTCGGTGAAGGGCAAGGAGTACGCCGTTCCGGGAGGACCAGGGTGGATCAGGAATCTGACGCTCGTGCACTCGGCAACACTCCACGGTTCCCGTGGACGGTCCCCAGCACCATGCTGACCAACGGGCTTGACAGCACCACAGGGGGTACCGGTTTCGACCGGAACGACAGACGCATGGTCGCGAACCTCAACGGTCACCACCAGGGCACATCGAGGCACCAACGGCGCGCGCCAACGGCATTTACCCGCCCCCCGGCGTGCAGCGAAGCCGCACTGAGTTGCTGACCGGCACCAACGTCACCGAAGTGACGCCCGGAAACCGCGCCACGATGACGTCGTACCGGCAGCCACCACCCTGACCAGGCATCAAGCCCGATCACCACGCGGCAGACCACTGCAGCACCCCCCACGACAACGAAGTGCAACTTCACACCAGGCTTCGACGCCCAGGCGGGCAAGGAGACAACCTAGGGTTGTCCGATGAGGGAAGACAACCTATGGTTGTCTCATGGCTATCTCACCTGTCCGGCTGGACGCCCTCATCGCCCAAGTCGCCGAAGCACAACCGGACGGCGGCCCCCTCGGCCGCGTGGAAGTGGCCTGTCAGGCCGCCGCGGACCTCGACGAAGCCGCCGACCACCTCGTCGGCCATTTCGTGGACGAGGCCCGTGCCGCCGGTTTCACCTGGACCCAGATCGGCGAGCACATCGGTGTCACCAAACAGGCCGCCCGCAAGCGGTTCGCGCCACGGGACGTCCCCAATGAGACCGCTGGCGTCGCCGCCCTGCGCGAGAAGGCCCGGGACAACGTCTTCGGTCGCTACACAGATCACGCCAGGCACACCATCGTTCTGGCCCAGGAGAACGCCCGACGCCACGAACACCCGCTCATCAGCACCGAGCACATCCTGCTCGGAGTCTGCCAAGAAGAACGAGGCGTCGGCGCGAAGGTCATCGAGTCCAGCGGCGTGAGTCTCGCCGACCTCCAGGACGCCATCACCTCCCGGCTCGCGCCCGCCACCACCCGCATCCAAGGACACATCCCGTTCGCGCAGGAAGGAAAGAAGACGCTGGAGCTGGCCACCCGCGCGAGCCTGCTGCTCGGACACGACCGGATCGGGACCGAACACCTGCTCCTGGGTCTGATCGCAGAGGGCACGGGCCTGGCCGCCCAGGTGCTCGGCGAGACGGGCGTCACCGAGGAACACGCCCAAGCGGAGATCCTTCGGTTGGGCACTTCGCGAACTGGCTGATACCGGCAACGACTCGTCGTCACCCCGACGGCGCGGCGGGAAACGACCGCCTCCGACGTGGGAAACCGGCTGCTGGACGCGGCTGACGTCACAGGTCACCGCGATTGACGTCGGTACCCAACGATCCGGGGCCGGATCAACTACGTGAGCCGACCCCGGGTCAAATCCGTGAGCGCCCACAGTGGCGGGCGGCGGGTCGCGGGCCCGCCTGACAGCCCGTACGGAACCGGCTCGACCAGTGAAGTGCCGGTGTTCCGAACCTGCGCTATTCCCGTGCCGGCTGGTCTCGACGACGGGTGAAAACTGACCGCTGAACGGCGGGTCAACGGTGACCCCCCTCGCGATCGTCTGATCATCCTGATCTTCATTGAGGGTCAGGAGGAGAGGCTCGAGCGGGCTGCGGCCCGCCTGCGGAGGACCCGGGTCGAGGCGGGGCGGTGACCAGGGCTTGGACCGCCACGCGTAGCATCCGCGATCATGGTCTACGCGAACAACGGCGTTCGGCGGCCTCAGTGTCAGTTGTCCTCACGCGCGTTCGCGCGGAAGGCCCGGCTGTCATGAGGCTCATATCCGCTTTCCTTCCGATCTGGCTGCTGGCCGCGGCCGGCTACGGTGCCCGGCGTCGCGGTCTCCTCGGGCCCGACGCGGCGTCGGTCCTGGGACGCTTCGTCTTCCACCTGGCGATGCCGGCAGCGCTGTTCCTCACGATGTCCGCGACACCGCTGTCGCGCCTGTCCGTCCTGCCGCTGCTGGCCTTCACCGCCAGCACCGCCGCGGCGGTCGCGCTGAGCTGGCTGGCTGCCAGCCGCTGGTTCGGCCGCCCGGCCGCGGAACGGCCCATCTGGGGCATGACCGCGGGGTATGTGAACTCCGCGAACCTCGGGATCCCGGTGGCCCAGCAGGTCCTGGGATCGGTGTCGTTCCTCGCCGAGGTCGTGCTGGTGCAGAACCTCCTCGTCACCCCCGTCATCCTGATCGCCCTGGACCGGGCGGGCGACCCCGAGGGGCGGATCCGGATGCGCCGGATCGCCTCCCTGCCGCTGCGTAACCCGGTCATCCTGGGCTCGGCGATGGGTGTGGTCTGGTCGGTCCGGAGGCTGCCGGTGCCGCCGACGGCCCACGCCACACTGGCCCTGCTGGGGGCGGCCGCCGTGCCCGCCGGACTGGTCGCGCTCGGCGCCTCGCTGCACGGCGCCGCGCCCGACGTACAGCCGCGGCCGCTGCCTGACGCGGCGCGGGCGGTCGACTGGGAGTTGGCGGCGGTGGCGGCGCTCAAACTAGTGGGGCAGCCGCTGCTGGCCCTGGTCATCGGATTGGCCCTGCACCTGACCCATGTCCAACTGCTGACGGTGGTGGTGTGCGCGGGACTGCCGACAGCCCAGAACACCTTCGTCTTCGCCCAGGAGTACGGCGTGGGCCAGGCCCTCGCCAACCGCGGCGTGGCCCTCACCACCGGACTGTCCCTGGCCACCCTGGCCGCTGCGGCCGCCCTGCTCGGGCCCTGATCCCCAGCCGGGCCGGGCTCCCGGGCTTCCCGTTCGTGCTCCTGTCCTGTCGGGCTCGGAAAGTCATCGCTGCAGGTGACAGCGGTAGGGCGGTCTCGGCTGGCACCATGTCCGGGTGATCGTCCCGCTGCTGTACCAGGTGGTCCGCAAGCTGGTGTCCGTCTCGGATTCCTCCCGACTCGTCCAAGGTTGTCGCAGCGGGCACCGACGAGAGCGGTGCTGCTGGATCACCCGGCGCGGTACGCCCGTAGGAACGCCGCAACGCCGCCGGTGATCAAGCGGTTGGTCTC
>NZ_JARXZC010000080.1 GCF_029894335.1 Kitasatospora sp. MAP5-34
AGCAGGAGTTCAACCGCAACCACCAGGCCCGATACCGCGACGCGCTCATACCAGCGGCTTGATCGCCAGAGCCCTCATTAGATCTGCACCCTTCGAAGAAGCACCCACCACCCAACAAGTCCGACCTGGACCCGCTGCGGCGGCTGGCCGACTCCCTCAACCGCTACCTCAGCGACGGTGACACCGATGCTGCCGCACCCCCGGGACCGGACGGCGGCCCGCCGGCCTCCGCCGCCCGGGCAGGGCCGGAGATCGGCGATCAAGGCCGCAACCTGGCCGGAAGGCATATCGGACCCGCAGTTCACCCGGTGACGCTCACGCGTCGGCCGGTGCTCTGCCCAGGCGTCCTGCCCGATCGGCGCGCCAAATCCTCGGTTCCCGCGAGCCTTTCACCCACCATGCGACCTCGTGGGCATCACTGACCAGCACACCTACAAGATCGTCAGCCGACGCACCGGAATCTCGGGCGGCCGCCGGGCGGAGGAAGGTTGCCGGGTCGGCAGGGTGGGCAGCCTTCGTCAACTCTTGGACACAGAAAGCCGGTTCGACGAGACACCCGCCACGCGCTCCCCGTCCGCCCGCCTACGGAAGGAACCTGACCCCGTGTCGTCCGCCCCCCTCGCCCTCACCCTGGCCAATCTGCTGCTCCGGCCGGGCTTCGGCTCCCGTCGCGTCCCCGACCGGACCTTCGACCGGCTGGTCGCCACGACCGGGCAGGCGGACGGGGACCAGCGGTTCGTCGACGACTTCCGGTTCCTGTTGCGCCACTGGGCGGGCGACGAGAACCTCACTCCGGTCGGCTGGGTGTCCGCACAGGCTCACGTCCGCAGGCATCTCACAAACCGGACCCGGATCCGGCGGCTGATCGCCGAACACCCCGCGATCGAACGGGAGCCCGTCGAGCAGCCGGTGTTCGTGGTGGGCCTGCCGCGCACGGCCACCACGCTCACCCACGGCGTGCTGTCCCTCTCGGACGAGCACCGATGTCCGCTGCTCTGGGAGTTGCTCACCCCCGACCTGGACGTGCCGCCCGGGCAGCGGCAGAAGGCCGTCACCGCAGCGCGTCGGATGGTCGGCGGAATTGACCTGTTCGCCCCGCGCTTCCGCGACATCCACCCCCTCCACGCCGAGGGCCCCGACGAGTGCACCTTCGCCCTTCCGCACACCGTGATGCCGCTGTCCCAGGCCCGCATGCCCGAGTACCAGGCCTGGCACTACGAGCGGGACTTCGTCCCCGACTACCGCCACCTCAAGCAGGTCTTCCAGGTGCTCCAGTACGGCCGCCCCCGCCGCCGCTGGGTGCTGAAGTCCCCCATGCACCTCGAGAACCTCGACGCGCTGCGCACTGTCTTCCCCGACGCCACGATCGTGTGGACCCACCGCGACCCGGTCGCCGTCGTGGCGTCGTTCTGCAGCCTGGTCGAGCACGGCATGGCCATCACCGTCCGTCCCATCGACCTGCACGGCATCGGCGCCACCTGGCTCGAACTGCTGAGCCGCTCCATGGCGCGGGGCCTCGCGGCCCGGACCTCGATCCCCCGGGAGGCGCTGGTGGACGTCCCGTACTCCTGGCTCGGGCACGACCCGGCCTCGGGCGCCCCGAAGCTCTACGAGTCCATCGGCGCCCGGTGGACCGACGCCGACGCCACCCGGCTCCCCGACGTCACCGCCCGCCGCAAGGGCACCCGCCCCCACAGCTACGACCTGACGCGCTACGGCCTGACCCGCGCCGACATCGAGTCGGCCTTCACCGACTACAACACGCTCCGGGCCGAGGTGGACCGGGCCTGACCGCCCGGGCCGGCTGTTGCTCGGGCCGGCCCGCAAGGGCCGGACCTGCTGGAGCACTTCTGCGACGTACGCCGATCCAGATCTTCGTCAGCGTGCCAACGGCGGTGACTCCGGGCCCGGTGCTCTGACCGCACAGGTTCACCGGGGTGAGGCGGGCCGGTCGGCCGGCAGCGTGTAGTACCAGCCCGGGCGCCACGCGGGCGGCGCGTCGAGCACGTCTTCCAACGGTCTTCCGGCGAGCAGGTGTTCCAGTGCCCATCGGTTGGCCGAGTGGGCGATCACCAGAATTCTGCTGCCGTCCCATCCGGCGGCGAGGTCGTGGAGGAACGCGTCGGTTGCTCCGACGACCTGACGGTAGCTCTGGCCGCCGGGGAACGGCTCGTCGATGCGCCGGGCTCGCTGAGCGGCGACGAGAGGCATCGGGCTTCCGTTGAGATCACCGTAGTTGCACTCACGCAGTCGGATGTCCTGGTAGATAGGAGGCGGGGCGTCGGGGAACGCGATCCGGGCCGTCCGGACGGCCCGGTGCAGGTCGGAGACGAACACGGCCGCGAAGCCGTCGCCCGGTCGGCGCTCGCCCAGTTCACGGGCCTGGCGGCGGCCCAGCTCCGAGAGTTCACCCGGGAGCCAGCCGGTGGCGATACCGGCCTCGTTGTCGGTGGTGGTGGCGTGCGTCTCGCAGACGATCTCTACTGCCATCAGGGCTCCCGGTCTCCTGGCGGGTCAGGCTGCGCCCGCGAGAGCGCGCCCGTACCAGCGCAAGCCCTTCTCGCTGCGGATGCGTGCGCGTTCACGGCGCTGGGCGGCGAATTCCTCGGGCGAACTCCTCGACTTCCCCCGAAGCATTCCCCCGAAGCATTCCCCCATCGACGATGCCCCCGCAAGCATGCGGGGGCATCGCCCCGAGGGCCGACCCGGCACCCGGCTGCAGCTGCAGCAAGCAGGCACGTCCTTGCTCAACTCAACGTCGCCCGGCGCAACTTCAATCGGCGCGGCACTGCTGGTGACGCTTCCGGCAACAGCGGGCACACAACGTCGAATCCAGCACGAGATCACCGCCACCGCCACCACCGCCGTCGGGCCGCCCGGCCGGCCGAACGCTGTCAGGGCCGTACGCCACCTCGGCGTACGGCCCTGACAGCGTCTCAGCTCACCGCTGCGGTCAGTGGACCGGGTGCGAGGCCTCGCAGCCGCCGGCGCCGTTGTTGAAGTCGTTGGCCCAGGTCGACTGGACCGCGAACTTGCCCGTGCCCAGCGTGATGTTCTGCGAAGCGCCCTGGCCGGAGGAGATCCAGGCGCAGAGGTCACCGTTCTCCGAGCCGTTTGAGGAGGTCCAACCACCCGCCGGGTTCTGGTCGGTGATCGTCTCGGCGTACTCGTGGCCGCCGACGATGGTCACACCGTCCAGCGTTCCCGGGGAGTTGACGAAGCCCTGCCCGCAGCTCGCGCCCGCGTCCGTCAGGTAGGGCATGTTGGTGAACGCGATGTCCCCGTACGGGGAGGTGGCCGCGCCGCCGGAGAGCGTCGTGTCACCGTTGTAGTCGTGCCAGGCGCAGAAACCCTGGCTCTGGTAGTTGTCCGGGTTGGTGCCGGTCGGGAAGGTGATCACGTACTGGGCGTTGCGGTTCTTCGCCGCGGTGGTGTTGGCGAAGTGCTTGGCCGCCTTGATCGCCTCAAGCGCGATCTGGTGCCCGGAGGCTGCGGCCGGGACGGCCGAGGTGTCCTCCCAGACGCCGGCCAGCGCACCGGCGGTGGTCGGGTGACCGACGTGCGCGGCGGTGGACGGGCAGGTCTGGGCGCCGGTCGCGACGCCCTGGCAGTACTGGGTCATGACACCGGACCAGGTCTCGCCGCCGGTGCCCAGGCCCTTGAAGAAGGACTGCTGGTCGGGCGCCATACCGGACTTGTCACCGGCCAGGTGGACCAGTCCGTGGCTGTCCGTGCTGGCCTTGCCCCACTGGGCACCCCAGTAGATCACGTAGACCTTGGGGGCCCCGGTGGTGACGCCGATGCCGTCGATGGCGCCGCCGTAGGCGAGGTTCGCGGCGGACGTGGTGGCGGTGCCGGGCAGGGTGACGGCACGGCCGGTCGCCGGGTCCAGCTTCGGCACCGCACCGTGCCGGTAGGCGTGGCCGGCGGCCGGGGTGGCGGCGCTGTCGGCCTGGGCCAGGCCGCTGCCGGCGAACAACCCGGTGACCAGGGCCAACGAGGAGGCCGCAGCGAGGGCAGCGGTCTTGGCGGAACGCGAAGATATGGCCCGGTTGAGACGAGGCATCTGAGGGATGGTCCTTCCGTGCAGGCGTGGGGGTCGGAAGCGACCAGGCCCACGAACACACGTGGCCTGGCCGGTTGCACGGTTCGCCAGGCGGGCGGCAGCGCGCCACCCGCAGCTCGGGATCACCACGGTCTGCGGCGACAGCTCATGATGACGTACAGTCAAAGACTGCGCCAGAGTCTCGTCAGCGCGACTGGTTCCGATCTTGCCGGCGGCGCAGAGCTGACCGCAGCGGCCGGCCGAGCTGCCGGAGTCCAAGGCGCCTCACCGCAGCGGGCGCCGCGACCTTCCCCGGTGGGTTTACCCGTTACCCGGCCGAGGAAGGAATTAATCATGCGAGTGATGAACGGTGCTACCAGGACAGCGGGGAGTTCCGCCGGTTCGACTCCGTTCTGATGGCACTCACTCCGAAGTCCGCGATCGACGCGGCAGTCGTGCGGATGACCCACCCGCCGCGCCTGAGCCCACTACGCCTGAGCCTGGCGGAGTACACCCGCGAGGTCACGACGCCGGCCGAGCTCGTCACCGGGCGGGAACCGTGACCGGCCCGGGCGCACGCCCCGGCAACCGGCGCCTCCTGCTGAACCTGCTCTGGGACGTGGTGGCGCCGACCGCGCTCTTCTACGGGCTGCGCGGGGCGGGTGTGAGCACGTTCGCCGCGCTGCTCGCGGGCGCGGTGGTGCCCGCCTGCAGTACGGGTGTGCAGTGGGTGCGGAGGCGCCGACTGGACGGGTTGGGGTCCTTCGTGGCAGTGGTGATGCTGCTGGGGGTCGCGGCCTCGTTGGTCAGCGGGAGCACCCGGTTCATGCTGGCGAAGGACGGTTGGGTGACGGCCTTCGCCGGCCTGTGGTTCCTGGCGTCGGCGTGGGGACCGCGACCGATGGCGTTCCTGGGCGGCCGGCCGTTCCTGGAGGGTCGGTTCCGCTCCGACGGCACCTCGTGGGACACGCTGTGGGAACGCGAACCGGCCTTCCGCCGGATCTGGCGGGTGTCCACGGTGATCTGGGGCGCCGCCATGCTCGCGGACGCCGCCGCTCGGATCACGATGGCCTACACGCTGCCGCCGGACTCCGTACCCGGGCTCGGGGCGCTGCTGTGGCCGGTCACGCTGGTTCTGCTGCAGGTCGTGAACGGCGTCTACTACGAGGTCTCCGGCCTGTGGCGGATCACCGCCGGGACCGCCCCCCGCACGGTCCCGGCGGACCCCTCCACCCAGGCCTGAGTACCTGTGTCTGAACCTGCATCCATTGTGATCAAGGTCCAAGACGGATCCTTAGGAGGTCAACTGAAGTAGCTTCAGGCTGATTGCCGCGCGAGGAAGTAGGGGTGACGACGGTTCGAGGTGCACCAGTGAGATCCACGATTCCATCAGCCTCGGGGCAGAGGAGGTGGTATCCATGGCTCATGGCGTCGATATTCCGTACGAAGGACGGCCGTAAGGTCGGGTTCGGGGACCAGGTGTGGTCTCAGAACGGGGACGGGCCTTTCGTCATCACTCAGCCCGGATCCACCGGGTGATCGCTGCCGGGGAGGTTCCGCAGAACGAAGAGATGCCTTGCGACCTGCGATGATGGGAGTTCTCTAGGCTCCACCACGCACAATCAGCAAGGCATCTCGTAAGTGCAATCATCTCACGCTGTCTCGGCCGTCTCCCTCGTGTTCGACGAGCCGAATCTGCTCGCGGACGCGGGGCTGGTCCCGCTGGTCCGCCTGGCCGAGCGCGCCGGCCTGCCCGCCCTGGTCGGCGACAGGCTGCGCATCGAAGGCGCCGACAACAGCGCCGGCGCCCACCCGGGTGCGAAGGCGATGACGCTGATCGCGGCGATGTGCGCCGGGGCGGACTCCATCGACGACACCGACCGGTTGCGGCACGGCGCGACGCGCCTGCTGTCCGGCGGGGTGCGCGCGCCTTCGACGCTGGGCACCTTCCTGCGCGCCTTCACGCACGGCCACAACCGGCAGCTCCACGCGGTGC
>NZ_JARXZC010000081.1 GCF_029894335.1 Kitasatospora sp. MAP5-34
AGACCGCAGACTCCTGCCCACGATCAGCACGAGCACCCCGGAGAACCGTCACGCCAGCCCCTCTGACCAGCACGTTCGAGGATGGCGAAGCTTCAGTATTCGGGCCTCAAGTGCCATCCACGGTAGGGCAACCAGGGAGGACTGGAGGTGGAACCGCCAATTTCGGAGCGCAGAAAGTGTGGTCGACCTGGGCCGCCCACCATCCCACCGGTCCGAGCGACGCGCCGGACGCCCGCCGGGCGGCGAAGGGCCACATCGACCCCTTCGCAAACCGGCTGGGCCGGCAGCTGGATCTGTACAAGAGCGTCCTCACCGACCGCGAACGCGTCCTCGGCAACAACCACCCCGACACCCTGACCACCCGCAACACCCTCGCCGACGCCTACCGGGCCGCCGGCGACCCCGCACACGCCATCGACCTGTAGGAGAGCGTCCTCGGTATCAATCACCCTGGCAACGTGGGCCCATCCCGCGGAGGCGACTTCGGTCGGCCGCTGGAGGGATCAGAGCGCCAGGCCGTCCGCCGTGGACCCGGCCCGCCGTTGGTTTCGGCGGCCCGGCAGGGCTCGCCAGAGGCGGCCGCAGGCGACCGCGCCGCCCAGCAGGATCACGTAGGTCAGGGGCGTCCAGGCTCCGCCGACGTGGGTGGTCTGCCCCTCGTGCAGGACGAAGGTCAACGGGCTCTGGAGCCAGGTGACGCCGCCCCAGGTGTAGCTGCCGTCGGCGTGCGTACCCGTGGCGGTGAGGGCCTGCTGGTATGCGTTCGCCGCCTCGCTGAGGAAGAAGTTGAGCACCAGCGGGGTGGTGAGAGCGAAGAGCGCGGCGGCGAGCCACGAGTGCCGCGGGCCTTCGCCGAGCTCGGCGTCGAGGTACTGCGCGGCCAGCTCGCGGGCGCTGCCGAGCCGGCGCAGCGCCTCGCCGGCGCCGACTTCCGCGGTGGCGGCCAGCAGGTTGGCGCGGACCTCGCGCCGGTGGGCAATCCGGGTGCGTTGGGGCAGGTCGTAGAGGCGCTGGTCGAGCGCCCAGACGAGCCGTTCGACGCGCAGCCGGTCGAGCCAGGTGACGGTGTGCGGCATGTCAGGAACCCTTCTGCGGTACGGCGGACAGCGGACGGGACAGGACGGCATCGACGCCGGCGACGTGCCGGGCCCAGCTGGCGGCACCGGCGGCCAGGGCCTCGTGCCCGGCGGCGGTCAGCCGGTAGTACTTGCGCGCCGGGCCGCTGGAGGAGGCGACCAGCCGGGAGGCCAGCCGCCCCTCGCGTTCGAGGCGGGCAAGGGCGGGATACACCGTGCCCTCCAGGACGTCAGTGAATCCGGCGCCCTGCAGGCGCTGGACCACCTCGTACCCGTACGACTCCTGTTCCGCCAGCAGGTGCAGCAGGAGGAGCGACAGGACGCCCTTGAGCAGTTGCGGGTCATGGCTGGAGGTCACAAGTATCAGACTGTCTCTGGTACTCGACGATGTCAAGTAGAGGCACGCAGCGGACGCCAGTCGAAGTCAAACCCGCAACGGGCGCCTGGCCGTCGCCCGGGCGCCGACTTCCGCACCGACGACGTCCTCTACAGCCTCGGCCTACCCATGACACCCAGACAGCAAAGCCACTGACACACCACGGCAAACACCACTGACATCCCCACGGCAAACCACACCCGGCCCCGGCCGGGCGCCCCAGCCACCGCTGGCCCGCCGCAGGCGCAGGACCACCGCCGTCCGTCCCGTCCGCCTACCGCACCAACCACAACCAGCACCACAAGAGAGGGACAGAGCAGGGGGTGTCTGGATTTCCCGGACCACCCGAACCCGCCCTGACCTGCGGATATGCCTGATGCTGGCGGAGAGGTGAACACGTACAAGACCACCCCCAAGACGCCCGGCAGGACCACCTCCCGGGCCACTCGCAAGACCACCCCCTACGGGCGCTCCCAGTAGGTCAGGGCCTGCCGGTGGGCACGGGTGTCAAGCTAGGTGACCCTTCTGAGGGCGGCTCCTGCCCGATCGGGCCCGCCAGGACGGACGGCTGACGCTTCACAGCTGCCGTCCGCCCCAGCGCTCGCCAGGCCGGGCGCACAACAGCTTGTCGTAGCCCTTTCCCACGTGGAGGAAAGGGCTACGACACGGCCTGTACCCCGGCGTTGCGGGGCTGGACGCTAACCGGTCACCGTGTTGAACGCGGGGTAGATGTTCGGAGCGGTCTCCGCCATCCCTGCTTCCTGCATGAGCGGTCTGAGAGCCTCCCCGAATCGCTGGAACGCCTCCTCGGATTCCCAGACGTCGACGACGAACCACCCACTGGGGCTAGGTCCGGCAGCGTGTGAAATCAGGCCGGCCACCGGCCAGTCCGAGCTGGCCCGGACCACGCCGCGCCCTCCGGTCATCTTGTTGGTGACCTGCTCGTACTGAGCCTGCGTACCGCCCGGGATGTCGAATGCTGCGATGATGGCCACTGCGGTCTCCACTGTGTCGGGATGGACCTGTCTGGCCTCAGTCGAGCACTCCCGCCCTCGCGGCGCGCCCGGGCGCCTCCATCCGGCTCAACACTGCGCGCGGTGCGTGCGCGGCCCCGGCCCGCTCGACGGCCGATGCGGCACCCCCACGTCAGGCGTAGCGTCGATAGCGGCGGGTGCCCAGGTCGGACGGCGAACGTCGCACCGACGCTCCGGGGAGGCGTGACTGTCACCCATACCGCCCGCCCATACGGCGAGGAGACCGCGATGACGATCGACGCTCTGCATCCCGTAGTCGAAGCCGGACAGGGCGACCTCATTCATCTGGGCGGGATCGGGGTGCATTACAAGATCCCGTCCGAGGCGACCGGCGGGGCTTTCTCGGTGGTCGAGCACCCGGTCCGCCCAGGCGTCCTGGTGCCGCCTCACCTGCACACTCGCGAAGACGAGTTCTCATTCGTGATCGAGGGCGAGATCGGTGTCCGCATCGGTGACCAGGTGTTCACCGCCAGGGTCGGCGACTACGTCGTGAAACCACGCGGTGTCCCCCACACGTTTTGGAACTCCGGCCCGGGGGAGGCCCGACTGCTGGAGATCATCGCGCCACCGCAGTTCGACCAGTACTTCCGGGAGATGGCCGCAATCCTCGCAGAGGGCGGCGAACCGGACTTCGATCGCGTCTCGGTGCTCGCGGACCGATACGGCGTGAGCCTCCTGATGGACTGGGTGCCCGAGCTGTCCGCCAGCTACGGTGTCACCATCCTCGGCGGCTGAAACGGACCAGACGACCGGTCACACGGCACACCAGGCTCGGCGGGCCGGACTGGGAGTGCCCGATCGGCCCAGGCGTCGTCATCGATGTGGTCCGGTCAGCTCCTCTCCTTGTGCATCGGGAAATGCGGACGGAGCCGGGCCCAGCTCCTCAGAGGACGGTATGTGACCTGATGTCCGGTTCGGTGTCGCCTGATCGTGTGACTGTGGGGACTCCCGGCCGGTCGACGGGCTTGGCCGTGCTGGAGTGACGGGGTGAGCGACCGCAAGCCCTACAAGAGCGACTTATCCGACGAACGCTGGGCGCTGATCGAGCCGGTGACCACTGCGTGGAAGGCGAAGCACCCGTCCGTCAGCGGCCACCGGGGCAACTACGAGATGCGGGAGATCGTCAACGCGCTGCTGTACCAGTTCCGGACCGGCTGCCAGTGGGACTACCTGCCCCACGACCTGCCACCGCCCGGCGCGGTGAAGTACTACTTCTACAAATGGCGCGACGACGGCACCGACGAGGTCATCCATGACCTGCTGCGCTGGCAGGTGCGTGAGAGCCGGGGACGATTAGCCGACCCGAGCCTGGTGGTGCTCGACACCCAGAGCCTGCACGCCGCCGCCGGGGTGCCCGCGGCCACGACCGGACGGGACGCCGCCAAGAAGGTGCCTGGCCGCAAGCGGGGGCTGGCTGTCGACGTGCTGGGCCTGGTGATCGCCGTGGTGGTGCTGGCCGCTTCCGTGCACGACAACGCCTTCGGTACCGCGTTGCTGGACAAGGTCGCCGCCGGGACCTCCACGGTGACGAAGGCGCTGGCGGACCAAGGGTTCAAGAAGACCGTGGTCGACCACGGCGCGGGCCTTGGCATCGCGGTGGAGATCGTCGAGCGCAATCCGGCCGACCACGGCTTCGTCCCGCAGCCGATCCGCTGGAAAGTCGAGCAGACCAACGGGATCCTGATGCTGCACCGCAGGCTGGTCCGCGACTACGAGCACCGCCCGGCCAGTTCCGAGTCCCGGGTGTACTGGGCGATAAGCGATGTGATGGCCCGTCGACTGACCGGCACCTCCACCCCGTCCTGGCGCGGCGCGTGAGCGGCGACCCACAGCAGACCCTCGGTGCCCTGCTGGCACGCCTGGAGGTCCGAGAGCGACAGATCGCTGCGGAAGCGGAGGCCGCCCACGAGCAGATCGCGCAGCTGACCACGCTGCTGGACGGACTCGCCCAGGCCGCCGAGCACATCACGATCACCCGCAAGACACTCCTGGAACTGCCCGACGAAACACCCCCGGCACCGGCAGAGCCGGCTCCGGCCCTGCCGGACGGCCCCGCCTACCAGCAGATCATGGCCGTGCTCGCCGAAGCCGACGCCCCGCTGCGGGCGAGGAACGTGTGCGAGGCCATAGACCTGGACCTCATGCCGAACAACATCAACAACGTCCGCATCAAACTGAAGCGCCTGACCGGGCGCGGAATCCTGGCCGAGACCGAGCCAGGACTGTTCACCAGGCCGCGACCGTAACCGCCCGGCAACCCACGACCAGCCGCCCACTCACCCAAACCGCAACGACGAAACGGACATCAGGTCACATACCGTCCTCTCAGACTGGGCCCGGCTCCCGTTCCCGTGTGCCACCGCAGGCAGCCGGCCCAGCGCCGGGCCGGCTGCCTGCCGAACCCGTCCGCCCGGCCGCTCCGCTCCAGCGGAACGAGGCGCAGCTGTTCACGTATCCGGGCCCGCGACGGGGTGCAACCCGGTCGCGGCGGTAGCGGCCAGGCAGGCAGCCCTGCCACGGCCCCTGGCGGCCCGCCAGCCGCCCGCGACCGGCCCCACCGGGCGCGCCCCGCCCACCACCGGCCCGCCGCAGGCGCCACGAACCCGCACCGTACGTCCCCACCGCCCACCAACCACCACCAGGACAAGAAAAGGGGCAGACAGGAAGGGTTGTCAGAATTTCCGGCACCCTTGGTTGGCCGCCTGACCTGCACAGATTCCGCCGCACGGCGTGGCCGAGGGCGCTGGCATCAGGAGCTGCATCAGGAATCACAGCAGGAGCTGCATCGGGAGCTGCATCAGGACCCCGGTGGCCGTGATCGGCAGGGGTCAGCGGCGGTTCTCCCGGCTGGCCTGGCGGACGGTGCGGGCCGTCCCGGCCGGGCGGGTTGGCGGGTCCGATCCGGCCCGGTGGCGGGTGGTTGCCCGCCGGGCCGAGCGGCCGGCACCCGCCGGACGCTCACCACCATCAGCAGCCCCCCAGCAGGGCAGAAGCCCCGCCGTCCGGACCGTCACCCAAACCGCACCACCACAGCAGCAGACTAACCCTCACGGCCTTCGTCGTGGTCACGTGTACTCCTTGGGTCGAAGGCCGCCCGCTCGTCCGGAGAATCCCCGGACGAGCGAACCCATTCGAGACAGCGTTCGAGATCGTGGCACCATGTGCGGCATGACGATCAACCGAAAGGTCCATGCCGCGTAGACGGCCAGGACGCATCCGGGCCGGACTCCCGGACCGACAGCAGTCACAGCACTCAAGGCTGGCCATCGACCGCCTCTCCCCAGGAGCACTGTCCGAGATCGTTCGCCTTGAACGCATGCGGAACTACCTCCAGCCAGGAGACACCAGCGCGGCATTGCGCCTGTGGAAGGACTACGTCCACCGCCCCGAACGCGAGCTCTGGCACGACGACGAGTTCGGCAACGTGCACTGAGCGACTCTGTCGGTGATCTTGGGTTTGCAAGGTCATTTTCCTTGGCGCCACCAGAGGGGGCGGGGTAGGCCGCGGGCGTCGAGGTACTGCTGGAACG
>NZ_JARXZC010000082.1 GCF_029894335.1 Kitasatospora sp. MAP5-34
TCAGGCGAGTACTTGCTGGGTGGTGCCACTGCTACCTCGTTTCCTTTGAACAGAGATTCTATTGGGTCTCTGTCCGGAAACCTCGGGGCCCCTCAAGGCGTGGCCTGTGAGCGGCTCGCCCACCTGGCAGCCTGAGGCCAGGTCCCACACCCGCACCATCCCGTCCTGACAGCCGGCGATCACGTGGGGACGGCCGTCGAGCACCGCCGTCGCCACCGCCCGCACCTTGTCGCTATGGCCGATCACCGGCTCGCCGACCTGCTCGCCCGTGGCCAGATCCCACACCCGGAGCGTCCAGTCCTCGCCTCCGCTGACGATGCAGGGACGGCCTTCGATCGTTGTCGTGACCACCGACAACACCCAGCCGTCGTGACCGGTGATAGGTCGGCCGATCTGCCGGCCCGTGGTCAGATCCCACACCCGCACGGTCTCGTCGTGGCCACCGGTGACCGCCACGAGGCGGCCATCGACCACCCCCGTCGCCACCGCTCGCACCCCCTCCTCGTACGGCCACACCGGTGCGCCGGAGTCGGCGACTGTGAGCGGCTCGCCGATCTGCTCGCGCGTGGTCAGGTCCCACACCCGCACCCTGGCATCGCCGCCGCCGGTGACCGCGACGGGACGGCCCTCGAGCACCGCCGTCGCCACCGCCCCCACCGCAGCTCTGTGGCCGGTGAGGGGTTGGCCGATCTGCTCGCACGTCGCCAGGTCCCACGCCCGCACCGTCCGGTCAGAACTGCCGGTGACCGCCACGGGGCGGCCGTCGACCACCGCCGTCGCCACCGCGCACACCTCGCCGGCGTGGGCGGCGAGGTGTTGGCCGATCTGCCGGCCGGTGGTCAGGTCCCATACCCGCACGCTCCGGTCAGTACCGCCGGTGACCGCCACGGGGCGGCCGTCGACCACCGCCGTCGCCACCGCCAGCAACGCATCGGTGTGGGCGGTCGGAATACGACGCACGGACAGGTCGAGCTGGGAGCCGGTGGCCCACTCGACGCCCCACGGTGCGGCGGGTTCGTCCACCACCGGTACTGCGGTGATCCGTGCCGACAGCTCCTGGTCCCCGTAACGGGCCGCGTCCAGCGCCAGCAGCTGTCGGCGTACCCCCGCAGTGACGTCACGATGCAGGTGTGTCGAGGCCCGGTACACCGACGCGGCCAATCGCGCCGCCGGACCCGACGCCGCATCCAGCAACGCCATCACCGATCCCGGGTCCGCGTTCACCAGGAACCCCGGATCGGCCAACCGCTGGGCGGCCACGGCAGATTCAGCACGCGGGCGGATGTCCCGCAGATCATCAGACATGACCGGCACAGTACTGAATTTGAATGCGTGATGTCGGGCCTGGTTGTGGTCAGCCGTCCATGATCAGCCCGGCCTGGGTGAGTGCTCCGTCGATCAGGTGCGGGCGGTACTGGATCTTCTTGAGGCGTCGTTTGACGGCCTTGGCCAGGTGGTCGATGTTGGCGACGGCGAGGTTGCCGATGTCGCGTTTGACCAGTGACCAGATGGCTTCCTCGGGTTGAGGTCCGGTGCGTACGAGGGGAGTTGGAAGACGGTCAGCCAGTCCTGGTTGGCGGCGATGAACTCCTTCATGGGTGGCATCAGGTGGGCGGAGAGGTTGTCCCAGACGAGCACGATCGGGCCGCCGAGCTGGATGCGGGCGCGCAGGATCAGGTCGCGGTAGTCCTTCCACGTGAAGCCCTTGGGTTCGCCCTTGCGTCCTCTGTGTACGCGGAACCCGTAGATCAGCCGGGAGCGTTGGTCCTTCTTGTAGCAGCTCATCCCGGCCATCGACACCCTGCCGGATCCGCTGCCCCGGACCCGTACGACGGGTGTGCGGCCCACGCGGCCCCAGGTTCTGGCGCGCGGCGGTCTCAGCGACTGCCCGGCCTCGTCCTCGAAGACGAGCCAGGCCCCGCGAGCCGCCGCGGTGCTTTTACCCGCGGCCACACCTCCTTCTTCCACAGCTCGACGGCCGCGTCGTCGCGCTCGATCGCCCGGCGGGCCGGCTGCTGCCATGACCAGCCATGGCGCCTGAGCAGTGCCCAGGTCCCCTCGACGGTGTAGCCGACGTGGAACAGCCGACCGATCAGCGTCTTCACCCGCGCGAGCGTCCACCGCTGGTCCTCCCAGCCGTTGACCAGCGGGCCGCGTTCCAACTCACGCTCCAGCTTCGCGATTTGCGCCTCGCCGAGCCTCGGGCGGCCGGGCGAGCCCTTCGAACGCACACCGGACTCGCCGTCCTCCCGCCACTGGCGCCGCCAGCGCTCCACCGACCGCTCGCTCACCCGCAACGCTGCCGCGATCTCCCTGTTCTTGCCCCGCCCTCGAACCGGACGACGGCCTGAAGCCGGATCCGCTCCCGCGCGGCCCTCTCGGCGTCGGTCAAGCCGCCGCCCTGCGCATATCTCACGGCACCGAGCTACCGCAATCGCCCAGTGGCTGTCAGCCGAACGGCTCCGACATCACTCAATCAAGTTCAGCAGCTGCGGCACATGGACGCCAGCGCCGGCAGTGGAAGGCTTGCTGATCTCGCCCGCGCCCATCTCTCCATGCTGGAGGGGATGTTGCGGCACGGAAGTTACGACGAGGAGACCGGCCGTAGGCTCGCCGCCATTGCTGCCGACACCGAAACCCAGCTCGGCTGGTTCCACTTCGACGCCGGTCGCCATGCCGCAGCCCAGCAAGCCCTCCTGGGCGCGCTGCGAGCGGCGCACGCCTCCGGGGATCCGCGGCTCGGCGCGGGAGCGTTGTCGCACCTCGCGATCCAGAGCTACTCGAACGGTGACCCCCGAGACGCCGTCAGTGCGATGCAGGCCGCTCGAGAGAAGGTCAAGGCCGTTAACTCCCCTTCACTGAAGGCAATGCTCCTCACGCGACAGGCGCGCGGTCACGCCAAACTGGGTGAGCGGGAAGCGTGCATTCGGGCGCTCGGGACGGCAACTGAGCTCGCAGCAGCGGGCCCCTCGGACGAGGATCCCGACTGGCTCTACTGGATCAACGAGGGCGAGATCGCGGGGCAGGCAGGCAGTTGCCAGCTCGACCTCGACGATCCGCGACAGGCCGCGGTGAACTTCGAGCAGGCCCATGCCGCTCTGAACCCGGGAGACCGTCGGACACGCGCGCTGTTCGAGGCGCGAGCCGCGTCGGCCTACCGACGCAGTGGTGAGCACGAGGCGGGGTGCGCTGCCGTCGAGAATGTGCTGGAGCTGGCAGCCGAGGTTCAGTCGCGCCGCCTGCACGAGCACCTCGGCCGTACCACCGACGATCTGCGTGCCTTCGGCGGTGGGGCGCGTACGCAGGAGCTGATCGAGCGCTCGGCCGTGGCGCTCGCGGAAAGGAGTTGATTCTGTTGGTCGCGTCACTCGTGCTCTGGGATATCGACCGGACGCTGCTCTACGTCGGCGAGCTCGACCGGCGCGTCTATCGTGACGCCTTCGCCCGCGTCGTCGGCCGGCCCGCTGAGAGGCTGCCCGCGCGGGGCACCGGGGTCACGATGCCGCTGACCGTTCGCCAGCTCCTGCGCGAGAACAGCGTGCCCGAGCCTGATGTCGAAAGGCTGGCGGAGCGCATTATCGCGCTGCTGCCCGAGTTGCTGGCCGACTGCGCGGCGGAGATGCGTGGCGAAGGTCAGATCATGGCCGGTGCGGTCCGTGCCCTGCAGGCGGTGCGTGGGACTGCCGGTCTCATCCCGACAGTGCTCACGGGGAATCTCCGCCGCAACGCCGAAATCAAGCTCAAGGCGTTCGAGTTGGATGACTACCTGGAGACCTCGATCGGCGCTTTCGCCTCGGACGACTCCCACCGGCCGGCACTCGTGGCCCTGGCTCAGCAGCGGGCGGGACTTATGTACCGGACCGAGTTCACCAGCGCCAACACGGTAATCATCGGTGATTCTCTGGAGGACGTTCGAACTGGTCTCCAGGGGGGAGCAAGGGTGATCGGTGTCGCATCCGGAACGACCAGTGCTCAGGAACTTGCAACTGCCGGAGTTGACGCTGTCCTGGACGACCTGAAGGATGCCGATCTCCTTCTCGTGAACATTGCAGCTCTGGTACCCGGAGGCATGGTCTAACCTCAACACCAGTGACCTCACGATGCCGTTCCGGCGGCGACCACGTCGGCTACGGCGGGATCTGGGTTCCAGCCGGTGGCTGCGCGGCGCAGCTCCCAGGTCTCCGACCAGGTGCCGCTTGTCCGGACGAACGGTACGGGGCCGCCCGCATCGGCCCGGAGGCTGATTTCACCCCACGGGACGACATTGCAGTAGTGGTTTCCCGCGGCGATGTCCGACACACCGTACCGGGCCATGCCTGCTGGATCGACGATGTAGGTACCGAGGTGAAGGTACGTCATGTCGAGCCACCGGCCGCTCCCGATCCAGCTGCCGCTGGAGAGCATGGAGCGGACGCCGAACCCTGGCGTGCCATCGCGGCGCACCTTGAACTCGCGCAGGAGCGGGCCGTTGCGTTCCACATGGCGTGGCAGCGGAGTGTAGTCGGAGATCCTTCCGTCCGGGACCAGTTCCCAGTCCTCCTGGCGGTCACCAGAGATCCGCACCCGCTCGGGCACCGATCCGAGCCGTCGGTCAGGACTGACCAGCAGCCGCAGGAAGGGCTCGGCCCGCTCACCGTTGCCGGTGATTCCCGCAGCGTGTGCCAGAATCGGGCCGTCCGGGGCGGGGTTCGGGACGAGGAACGCCTCACCGAAGTGGCGGTACGGTCCTGCCTGGTCGAGGCCTTCGGCGTACCAGACGAAGGCCACTCCCCGTACGTTGGGGAAGTGGATGAGGTTGGCGAACTTCACACAGCGCACGCCGGTGAAGGAACCGTCGGTCAGGGACCGGGCTCGGTAGCAGCTGACGTATGGTCCGGCGTCAAACATGGTGGCCCATCAGGCATCGTTTCCAGCATCCGGTGAGTAGCGCAACAGGTACACGCCCGCCTCGCCGACTGCGGACAGCAACGGTCGGTGGGGATTCCAGGCAAGGCGCAGCAGGGGCTTGGCGACACGGAGTCCGCACACGGGCTCCGGCGTACCCGGTCCGAGTCGCCACACCCTCACGTGGGCGTCGCCGAGGTCCAAAGTCGCCAGCAGGCCATCCGGGGAGAAGGCGCAGTCTGCGACACCGCCGCCGTGTCGGCGAAGGGTATGGAGCAGTCGACCGGACGAGGACTCCCAGACCTTGCTCGTGCCATCATGGCTCGCGCTCGCGAGGAGCTTGCCGTCCGGCGAGAACGCGCAGGAGCTGACCAGGTCCGTGTGCCCGTCGAGAACGGCATGGGGCCGGCCGTTGTCGGTTCGCCAGAGTCGTACGGTGTGATCATGGCTCGCGGAGGCGATGAGGCTGCCGTCCGGCGAGAGCACGCAGTCGGAGACCACGCCGGTGTGCCCGTGGAGGACGCCCAGCCGGGCTCCGGAGGCGGCGTCCCAGAGTTGGACGGTGTCGTCACTCGATGCCGATATGAGGAGGGATCCGTCGGCTGAGAAGGCGCAGGCCGTGACCGCGTCGTCGTGGGTAATGATGGTCGGCGACGGGGAACCGCTGGACAGGTCCCACAGGCGGATCGTCCCGTCGTGGCTTGCTGAGGCGATGTGTGTGCCCGCAGGGTTGAACGCGCACCCGGTGACCGTGTCGGTGTGCCCGGCGAGGGTGTGCTTGAGTTCGCCGGTGTCGGCGCTCCAGATCCGCACCCGCCGTCCATACCCGGTCGTCGCCAGCAGGGTGCCGTCTCGGGAGAAGGTGCAGTAGGACTCCCAGGCAATGCTGTTCGGCGGCTTCTCCGGTCCCTGGCCGGTATGCCAGATGACGACCTTCCAGTCCCGGGCGGCGGTGGCCAGGTGTGTTCCGTCCGGGGAGAAGGCGCAGGCGGTCAGGAGTTCGCGGTGGCCGGTGAGGGTGGCTTGTTGTCGGCCTGTCGTGG
>NZ_JARXZC010000083.1 GCF_029894335.1 Kitasatospora sp. MAP5-34
CCGGTGTGGCCGGTGAGTTGGTACCAGCGGTTGGCGAGGTCGGTGGTGAAGGTGTCGCCGGCGGCGATGATCTGTCCGGCGAGGTTTGCGGCCTGGTCGGTGGTGAGTTGGTGGGTGAGGAGTTCGAGGTGGGCGGGGGTGAGCTTGATGAAGCTGTAGGGGGCGCCGGCGGCGAGGGTGGCGCCGAGGTCGGCGGTGTCGAGGTTGTGGGGGAGGAGGTGGACGGGCTGGCCGGTGACGAGGGGGGTGAAGATGTTGGGGATGCCGAGGTCGAAGGTGATGGGGGAGAAGAGGGGTGCTCCGCCGGGGGTGGTGGCGTAGGTGGTGGTGGTGAAGGCGAGGTAGTTGGCGAGGCCTTGGTGGTGGGCCATGACGCCCTTGGGGGTTCCGGTGGAGCCGGAGGTGTAGATGATGTAGGCGGTGTCCAGCGGGTGGATGGCGCGGGCGGGCGCGGTGACCGGTTGGGTGCTCATCCGGTCCAGCAGGACGAGGTGGGCTCCGGTGTCGGGCAGGGTGGGGGCGAGCTCGGTGGTGGTGAGGACGATCTTCGCGTTGGTGTCGGTGAGGATGTGGGTGAGGCGCTCTGCGGGGAGCTTGGGGTCCAGGGGGAGGTAGGGGGCGCCGGACTTCCAGGTGGCCAGGAGTGCGGCGATGAGGTCGGTGGAGCGTTCGAGGTGGATGCCGACCGGGCCGGTGACGCCGAGTGTCTTGAGCTGGTGGGCGATCTGGTTGGCCCGGTCGTCGAGCTGGCGGTAGGTCGTCGTCTGTTCGCCGAAGATGATGGCGGTGGCGTCGGGGGTGGTGGTGGCCTGGGTTTCGAACTGGTCGATGGCCAGGGCGGGGACGGGTTGCTGGGTGGCGGTGCCGGTGGCGAGGAGGTGGGCCTGTTCGCCGGCGGGGAGGGGGCTGGTGGTGGCGTCGCCGTGGGGGTCGGTGGCCATGGCTTCGAGCACGGTGCGGTACATCGCCGCCAGTTGTGCCGCGTTCTCGGGGGTGAGGGTGCGGGTGGTGGCGGTGAGGTGGATGTGGCCGTTCTGGGCGATGGTGTTGAGGGCGAATTCGTTGACGGCGCCGCCGATGGTGCCGGTGGTGTCGATTTTGTCGGTGTCGACGTGGTGGAAGTCGAGGTAGTCGAACAGGACGGTGATGAGCCGGTCGGCGCCTGCCGTGCGTTGGATGGCGGGCAGGGGGTGGCGGCGGTGGCCCCAGATGCCGGTTTCGGTGGTGTAGGTGTCGCGGACGAGGTCGAGCCAGGTGCGTGAGTGGCCGGTGCGGAAGGCGATGGGGAGGGTGTTGAGGTGCATGCCGAGCACGCGTTCGGCGCCGGGGGCTTCGAGGCGGCCGTGGGTGACGAGGCCGGTGTGGAAGGCGGTTTCGGTGGTGAGGGCGCTCATCACCTTGAGGTGTGCGGCGAGCAGGACGGTTTTGAGTGAGGCGCCGGCGGTGGTGGCCAGGGCGCGCAGCCGGTCGGCGAGGTCGGCGAACTCGGCCTGGGCGTGCAGTGGTTCGGCCTGACCGGAGGTGGATCCCCAGGCGTCGGGCAGGGTGAGGGGTGCGTGCTGGTCGGTGATGTCCTTCCAGAACGCCTGGTCCTCGGCACTGTCCAGCGATGACAGCTCGGCGGCGATGAAGTCGGCGTACCGGACGGTGAGTTCCTCGAAGGCGGGCTGCTCGTGGCCGTCGCGGATCGCCCGGTAGACGTCGAGCAGTTCCATGGTGAGGGCGTTGAGGCTCCAGCCCTCGGTGATCGCGTGGCTCTGGGTCAGCGTGAGCCGCCAGGCCGCGTCCGACTCCAGATGCACGTTCACCCGCAACGTGGGCGCGATCGACATGTCCAGCAGCCCGGCCCGCTCCTCTCGCGCCCAGGCGTACTCGGCCTCGCGCTGCTGAGTCGGGTCCAGGTGTCGCAGATCGTGCACCGCCACCGGCAGTTCGACCGACGCGTGCACCAGCTGCAGCGGCTGCCCGTAGCCGTCGAGGTGCATGGAGGTGCGCAGGATGTCGTGCCGCTGCACGACGATCCGCAGCGCGGCTTCCAGTGCGTCGAGCGAGAACTCCCGCCCGTCCGGCACCCGGAAGGAGTTGATGTTGACGTACGTCCCGCGCTCGCCGCTCGCGAGCATCTCGACCAGCATGCCGGTCTGCACCTGCGAGAGCGGGTAGGCGTCCACCACGTCCTCGGGCAGCGCGGCCCGGTCCGCCTCGCCGATCAGCGCGAACGGCTCGACGGCCGCGAAGCGTCGCACGTCGTCGCCGGTGACGGCGTTGGCGGCGAGGTTGGCGATGGTGCGGTGGACGAAGATGTCGCGGATCTCGAGCTGGTAGCCGTGCTCGCTGAGTGCGCCGGCCAGGCGGACGGCGCGGATGGAGTCGCCGCCGAGGTCGAAGAAACTGTCGGTGACGCTGATCCGCTCGTAGTCGAGTCCGAGGATGTCGGCCCAGGCGGTGGCCATGGCCTGCTCGGCCGGGGTGCTCGGCGCGACGCGCTCGCCGGCGCTGAAGGCGTCACGGTCCGGGGCCGGCAGCGCGCGGGTGTCCAGCTTGCCGCTGATGCTGAGCGGGATCCGGTCGATGACGACGAACGCGCTCGGAACCATGTAGTCGGGCAGGGTGGTGGCCAGCTGGGCGTGCAGCGCGATCGGATCGACGGTCACGCCGTCCTCGACCACCAGGTAGGCAGCCAGCGTCTTGTCGCCGGGGATGTCCTCGCGGGCGATCACGACAGCGTCCCGAAGGCCTGGGATCCCGCGCAACTGGGCCTGGATCTCGCCGAGTTCGATGCGGTAGCCGCGGATCTTCACCTGGGTGTCGATCCGGCCCAGGTACTCGAGGGAGCCGTCGGGGTTCCGGCGGGCGAGGTCGCCGGTGCGGTAGAGGCGGGTGCCGGCGGTGCCGTACGGGTCGGGGATGAACCGCTCTGCGGTGAGCTCCGGTCGACCGAGGTAGCCCCGGGCCAGGCCGGCACCGCCGATGTGGAGTTCACCGGGGACGCCGGGCGGGGTGGGGCGGCCGGTGCGGTCGAGGACGTGGAGCGAGTAGTTGGCGAGCGGGTCGCCGAGCAGGACCGGCGACGGGTCGGCGGGGACGGACCAGGAGGACGCCCAGACGGTGGCCTCGGTGGGCCCGTAGACGTTGAGCAGCTGGGCGGTGTGGGGGCGGAGCTCGGCGGCCAGGGAGGCCGGGAGCTCTTCGCCGCCGACCAGCGCGGTGGTCTCCGGGTGGTGGTACCCGCCCGCGAGGAGCAGGCGCCAGCCGGAGGGGGTGGCCTGGACGTGGCTGATCCGGTGCGTGGTGACCAGGTGGTCGAGGGCGACCGGGTCGGCGATCTGCTCGCGGATGGCGAGGATGACGCGCCCGCCCGTGGTGAGCGGGAGGTGCAGCTCGAGGTTGGAGATGTCGAAGGAGACGGAGGTGGTGGCGAGCCAGGTGCCGGTGAGGTGGGCGAAGGAGCCGACGAGGTTGCTGAGCGCCCCGTGCGGGAGCATGACGCCCTTGGGCCGGCCGGTGGAGCCGGAGGTGTAGATGGCGTAGACGAGGTGGTCGGGCGTGACACCGAGGCCGGGGTTGGTCGCGGGCCGGCCGCCGATGACGTCGCCGTGCGCGTCGATGAGGATGGCCGTGCCGGGGAATCCGGCGGGGATGCTGTCGAGGTCGGACTGCGTGATGACCAGCTCGGCGGCGGCGTCCTCGAGGATGTAGCCGAGGCGGTCGGCGGGGTTGGCCGGGTCGAGCGGGAGGTACGCGGCGCCGGCCTTGAGGACGCCGAGCAGGGCGGGGACGAGTTCGGGGCCGCGTTCGAGGCACACGCCGACCAGGCTGTCGGGGCGGGCGCCGAGGGAGATCAGGTGGTGGGCGATCCGGTTGGCCCGCTCATTCACCTGACGGTACGTCAGCTCGCTGTCCTCGCAGACGACTGCGACAGCGTCGGGAGTCTCGGCGGCCCGGGCCTCGAAGGCCTCGTGCACGCAGACGTTCTCCGGCTCCCCGATCGCCGGGTTCCACGCCTGGATCAACCGCTCTGCGGTCTGCGGCGGCAGCGCGCCACCCGTGGCGTCGCCCTGGGGGTCGGCGGCCATGGCCTCCAGCACGTACCGGTACATGCCGGCCAGCAGCTCGGCGTTCGCGTGACTGACGGTGTCGGTCGCGCCGATGATGTTGACCGCCTCGGCCGTGCCGGAGACGTGCAGCTCGAACTCGGTGGTCCCCTCGATCAGGGTCGCCCGGGCGTCGATCTTCTCGGTGTCGACGTGGTGGAAGTCGATGAACTCGAACATGATCGAGACGAGGCGCTGTGAGCTCGTCGCGTCCCGCTGGATCGCGGGCAGCGGGTAACGCCGGTGCCCCCAGATCTCGATCTCGCGGGCGTACGTCTGCTCCACCAGCTGCACCCAGGTGGGCGCGGAACCGGCGACGGCCGGGACGGGCACGGTGTTGAGGTGCATGCCCAGCACCTTCTCGGCGCCGGGAGCCTCCAGCCGCCCGTGGCAGATCAGGCCGGTCTGGAAGGCGTCCTCGGTGGTGAGGGCGCTCATCACCTTGAGGTGCGCGGCCAGCAGAACGGTCTTGAGCGAGGCGCCGGCTTGGGCGGCCAGAGCGCGCAGGTCGTCCGCGAGGTCCGTGAACGGGACCGGCAGGCGGTAGCGCTCCGCCGGGTTCTCCCGGTCGCCCCAGGTCCCCGGGACGGTGAGCGGGGTGTGGTGATCGGTGACGCCGAGCCAGTACGCGCGGTCCTCCTCGCTTTCCAGCGAGGCGAGTTCGGCCGCGATGAAGTCGGCGTAGCGGGCGGCCGGCGCCTCGTACGCGGGCAGCTCCTCGCCGTCCCGGAGCGCACGGTAGGCCTCCAGGATCTCCATGAGCATGGAGTTGTAGCTCCAGCCCTCGGTGATCGCGTGGCTCTGCGTGAAGGTCAGGCGCCAGGCGTCGTCGGACTCCAGGTGCACATTGGCCCGCACCAGCGGCGCGACGGCCGGGACAAAGACGTCCGCCCGCTGCTGGTCGGCGAACTCGGCGGTGGCGAGCTCCACCTGCCCGGCGTCCAGGCCGCGCAGGTCGTGCACGGTGAGCGGCAGCTCGACGGCACTGTGGACGAGCTGCAGCGGCTGCCCGTAGCCGGTGAGGTGCATGGAGGTGCGCAGGATGTCGTGCCGACCGACGACCACGCGGATCGCGTCCCGCAAGGCGTCTGCGGAGAACGGCTTGCTGTCCGGGATCCGGAAGGAGTTGATGTTGTGGTAGCTCCGGCGACCGCTGCTGGCCAGCATTTCGACGAGCATGCCGGTCTGGATCTGGGAGAGGGGGTAGGCGTCGTGGATGTTGGTGGGGAGGGTGTTGCGGTCTTCGGCGCTG
>NZ_JARXZC010000084.1 GCF_029894335.1 Kitasatospora sp. MAP5-34
GCACCACCCCCGTGGCTACCTGCCCACGAGTCAGCCACAGGAGCGATCATGCCGCAGTCAGCCGACCCACGACCCGAATTCGGCAACAGAGTCGTCGTCGGCCAGGACGAACAGCAGACGCGGGAACCGCACGTAGTGCTGCTGCCACACAGGCAGCACGTCCTGGCCGGCGACGGTGCGCCGCTGGTGCACCGGGACGGGCGGTGGGAGTGGAAGCGGGCGTAGCCGATCAGCTTCGACGCCAGCTTCTCGCTGCTCATCGTTGCGCGGTCGACCTCGACGAACGCCCGGTTCAGCGCGCGGCCGGGCCGGGTGCTGACGTACCGCAGCAGCCCGTCCGGGATGACCGCCCCTGCCGTGCCTTCGCCGTAGCGGTGGTGGGCCTCCGGCAGGAAGTCCAGCGGCGCGCACTCGTCCCCCGCCGCCCGGGCGCCGGCCACGAACGCCACCTGGGTGCGCACCACCGCCAGGATGTGGCCCAGCCGCAGCCGCGCCGCGCTCTTGTCACCCGGCAGCGGCGGCGAGGACACGCCCTCCAACTCCGGGAACGTCGCGGCGATCCTGCTGCCGTGCTCGGTCAGGAACCGGGCCCGCAGCTTCCCGGCCTGCGGCAGCACGACCTCCTCGACCAAGCCCTCGCCCTTCAACCGGCGAAGCCGCCGGCGCATCTGCTCCGGCCCCGCCCCCGGAGTGTGCAGGACGCGCAGCTGCTCGGCGGTGGCCATCCGGAACTGGAACAGCGCGGCCACGACCTGGTGGTCGACCTCGGGCGGCATCGCCATCACGGGACTCCTCGAACTCGGTACCGTCGCCCCGCTGGCAGCGGACAGCGTAGGAAAGCCCGCGGTTCTCACCAGTTCTCTTACCAAGACCGGCCCGTCCGGTCACGATCCGACAACGGGCGTTCTAACCAGCGCACCAACCGGGGCCACGAACCGGCGCGCCAACCGGAGGCCGCCCCCTCCCGCCGCTGCGCCCGGATTCCGGGCAAACACGCAGGTCAGTCGGCATGGTGAGAAGGCATCAAGGTGGAACTCGCCACCCCGACAACCCTCTCCCTTCCTTTCTGCCTTTGGTTTTTGGTCTGTGTCTTTGGCGGTTGTCGGTTCGGGTTGTTGCACCTGCGGTGGGCTTTTCTCTTCTTGGGCGTCCGGCTGGTGCCGGCCGCCCGGGGTGGGGCGGCGCGCGGCCGGCACCGACGGCCCACACGGCCGCCAGGCTGTCCTGGCCGCCGCCCGTTTGCTCGGGCACGGGCGGGCACGGCGGGCACGGGCGGGCACGGGCGGGCAGAGACGGCCTGGCGGGCTTCTGGGCGGGCGCTGGGCCCGAGCTGGTCGGCGCCCGTCGCCCGTCGCCCGTCGCCCGTCGCCCGTCGCCCGTCGCCCGTCGCCCGTCGCCCGTCGCCCGTCGCCCGCGCGGCGAGCTGGTCGAGCTGAGCTTCGGTCAGCTTCGCCCGTCGGCTCTTGCTGTCGGAGTGACGTGTGACACCGAACCTGGACGGATTGACAGCGAACTTGGACGGATGGCGGCTTGTGACAGCGAAGATGGACCGCCACAGGCCAGCAGCATGGTGAAGCGCTGATCCGTGGCAAGCTGACGAATGGGCAGCGGATGCTGTCGGCCGGGCCCGACTGACCCGTCTCAATGAGCGCTTTCCATCTTGAATTCGCAGTTCATGGGGCTGGCGTGGGTCAATGTGGGGCGCCCGCGCCGGTCGGGGATCCGATCCTCCGGCGGTGATCGTCCGTCAGCGGGAGATCTCCGCGTTCGTCAGCGGCGGCACGGTGAGGTCAGAGGGCGAGGCCGTTCCAGACTGCGCGCACGCCGTCGAGGTAGATGCCCTCCCAGTCCGATGCGATGGACCAGCCGGGCAGCTCGGTGCGGTCTCGATGGGTCAGCTCGATGCTCACCATGCCGTGCATTGCCGTCCAGAGCAGGTACGCGCCGCGCTCGGGAGCGGCCTGTGCGTCGGCCTGGGCGACTGCGGTGGCCAGCACCCCGAAGGTGCTCTCCAAGGCTCGCGCCCGGAGGTCCGGGCCCGGGTCGAACTTGGGCACCGCTTGCTCGAACATGAACGCGTAGCGTGTGGGGCCTTGGAGCGCGAAGATACGGTAGGCCAGGGCCAGGGCGCGTACGTCCGTGAAGGCGTCCCCGGTGACGGGCACCGCGCCGAAGGCGTCCCGCAGCATGTCGAACGCTCGCTCGTAGAGCGCCTGCAGCATGCCCGTACGGCTGCCGAAGCGGCTGTAGACGCCCATTGTGGAGGAGCCGGCCTCCTCCGCGACCCGACGTACCGTCAGGCCGGCCGGGCCGTGCGCGGCGGCCACCCGCAGCGCGGCCTCGATGAACTGTCCGCGCAGATCCTCGCCATCAGCCATCACACGCGCCCCTCTCCACATCTTTCCGAAGCATTACAGACCCGCCTCGCCGCAACGTCACGATCCCTCCGGGACATACGTTATTACAAGTGTTATCGCCTACTGCCGGAGGAACCATGCCCACGCACACCCTCTACCGACTCGCCGGCTGGGCGGGGACGGTCTCCGCCGCCATCCTGATTCTCAACAGTGCCCGGCGCGGCGCGCTGATCCCGGACGACCTGGCCTTCACCCACGCGCTCGCGCCGCTGGCGGAGGCGTTCGGGCTGCTGCTGATCACCGGCCTGTACCTCGCCGACCGGCAGCGGTCCGGCACCCTGGGCGTGGTCGGCTACACGCTCAACTTCCTCGGTATGGCCGGGCTCCTCGGTGTGGAGTACATCCTCAACCTGGTCTTCCCCGAGCTGACCAAGGCACAGATCGCCACCCTTCTCGGCGGCCTGACCGGCGCCATGTTCAAGGCCTCGTCGATCGTCTTCCTACTCGGTGCCGTCATCCTCGGCGCAGCGATGTGGCAGGCCGGCCAGGCACCCCGCGTCGCCGTCGCGGCCTACGTGCTCGGCGCCACCCCCGTCGCCCTGCGCGGCGTGCTCCCGGCCGCCACGTTCCCGCCCGGCCTGCTGGTAATGGCCGTCGGGGTCGCCTGCCTGGGCATCACCCTCGTCAGGCGCGCACCGCGTCTCGCGCTGCAGGACGCCGCGGGCAGGCCCTCGGCCGGGGCCGCGCGCAATGTACGCCCGGCCTGAGCCGGGACGCACGCCCGGCCCAGCCGGAAGCCGGGCCGGGCGTGCGCACAACGGCTGGGCACCCTGAAGTTCCCCCCTGATCCTGGACAGCTGTTGCTTAGCTTGTGCTTTATCCTCCTTCGCCGTCATGCGGCGGCAGGGGGATGCTGTAGGCGGCGTCGAGCTTGTTGATGATCTTCCGGAGTGAGCGGGAGCCCCGGGGTGACATCGCGTTCATCACCGTGTCGAGGAGGGCGCGAGCCTCCAAAGGGCTGCCGCAGCAGTGCCAGTGCACGTTGCCCCACTCGTAGTCGTGCCACTGCTGCCGCTCGGAGCGGTGAACGTGGTCCCGCCACAGGCGCACAGCGACGGTGACATCCCCTGGTTGCAGGTAGTTCCGGGTGCGTTCGAGGTGGGCTACCTCGGAGAGTGCCCGCGAGGAGACACCGTCGATCGCGGGTCTCGAAGCCTGTGTCCGGTGCAGAGGGAGGCTGGTCCGGACGTCCGTCGGCCGTCTACGCGGCATGGACCTTTCGGTTCGTCATCACGCGGGCCATGGTGTCACGATCGCGCGCGCTTCTCGAACGAGTTCACTCATCCGGGAGTTTGCCGGACGTGGACATGGCCTTCGCATGACCGTGTGCTCCGACCAAGGACGCACCTGAACTCGACGAAGGCCGTGGGGGAATGAGTCTGCTGTACCGCGATGTCCAGCGAGAGCCGTTCGCTGAAGCGTCACACTTCCGGGAGGACTTCTACGGATGCCTGACCGCGCGGCGTGACGAACTGTTCGAGCTCGCGGACGCGTTGCTGTGCGCGGACGGGCCGGTGACGTCGCCGGTGGAGCTGACGCTAGTGCCCGAGCACCGGCGTGGGCACGGCGCGCTGTACGACGCTCTCAGCCGTGGCCGTCTCGACGCCGGACGGCTGCGGCGGACGCTGGCCGCGCTACCCCAGCCGAAAGCCGCCGACGACCGCCTCGTCCTGGCCGTGGACGTGAGCAACTGGCTGCGGCCAGACGCCGAGTGCAGCGCGGACCGGCTGTTCTGCCACACCTACGGCCGCGGCCGGGACCAGCACCTGATGATCCCGGGCTGGCCGTACTCCTTCGTCGCCGCTCTCGAATCGGGCCGCACCTCCTGGTGCCAGCTGCTGGACGCGGTGCGGCTCGGCCCCGAGGACGATGTCGCCGAGATCACCGCCATCCAGGTCCGCCGCGTGGTCGAGGACCTGGTCACCGGCGGGCGGTGGCGCGAGGGCGAGCCGGACGTCCTGGTCGTCTTCGACGCCGGCTACGACGCACCGCGTATGGCCCACCTTCTCGACGGGCTGCCCGTCGAGATCCTGGGCCGGATGCGCTCGGATCGCGTCATGCGCCGGCCGACACCCACGCAGCTGGAGTACGCCAATGCCTATCCCCAGGGCGGGCGGCCGCCGAAGCACGGCAAGGAGTTCCGCTTCGCTAGGCCCGAGACCTGGGGCGAGCCCGACGCGGCGACCGTCCAGATCACCGACCGCTACGGCACCGCGAAAGCGATGGCCTGGGACCGACTCCACCCCAGGCTCACCACCCGCTCCGCGTGGATCGACCACGACGGTGAACTCCCCATCATCGAGGGGACGTTGATCCGCCTGGAGGTCGACCGCCTGCCCGGCGGCGGAGACCCGCTGCCGCTGTGGCTGTGGTCCTCGGCCACCGCCATGAGCGCTGGCGACGTCGATCTGCGCTGGCAGGCGTTCCTGCGGAGATTCGACCTGGAGCACACATTCCGGATGATCAAGCAGACGCTCGGCTGGACCCGCCCCAAGCTCCGCACACCGGAAGCGGCGGACCGCTGGACGTGGCTGATCATCGTCGCTCACACCCAGCTCCGCCTCGTCCGGCCACTCGCCGAGGATGTCCGCCGGCCCTGGGAGAGGCCGGTCAAACCGAACAGGCTCACCCCGGCCCGGGTCCGCCGGGGGTTCAGGAACCTCCGCCCGACCTTGCCCTGCCCGGCCCGTGTGCCCAAACCCACCCGGCCTGGCCCCGGCAGGCCGCTCGGCTCGAAGAACCAGCGGCCCGCCACCCGCTACGACGTGGGCAAAACCGTCCGGCGCCCCGACACCATCATCGAACGCGACCGGATCAGAACATAAAGAACAAGCTAAGACCGACCGGCAATAGGCGGCTGCCGCTGAGCGATGGGGTGGGGTGGATGCAGTGCGGGCACGGGTCCGCGTGATCATGGAGTTCTCTAC
>NZ_JARXZC010000085.1 GCF_029894335.1 Kitasatospora sp. MAP5-34
CCGCACCACCCCCGTGGCTACCTGCCCACGAGTCAGCCACAGGAGCGATCATGCCGCAGTCAGCCGACCCACGACCCGAATTCGGCAACAGAGTCGTGGGCGACCCGCGTGACCCGGACCAGCCCGAACACACTGGCCAGCCAGCGTGCGTGGCCCGTCTCCCGCCATGGCCGCACCCGCCCCTCCGGCCCCACCACGACCGGCCCCACGCCGGCGCGGACCACTTCTTCCTCCTGCCGGGCGCGCAGGTCCAGATGGTCCTGCAGCAGCTGCCGTAGCAGCTCCCGCCCGGCCACTTCCAGGTGTTCTTCCAGCTCGGCGTGGGTCCACGCGCTCGCATCGCCGCCCGACACGGTGCCCATCAGCGTCTCGAAGGCGCTGATGGAGCGGGCAAAGGGGTCAGCTGTGGCATGAGTGTCGTACGGTTTCATCCCGAGGGCTCTTCCTGTCCCGCATCCGACATGGTTCGCACCTTCGAATGTAGGCGGAAGAGCCCTTCTAATCACGGGAGCTGGACGAAGCAGTCGTCCGGCGGCCAGCCGGGGTGAACAGTCCCGGGGCGTTCTCGTCCAGCCAGCCCCGCTCCACCAGCCGCTTCAGCTTCGCCCGTGTGCCCTCGATCTTCCCGGTCTCGGCCGGCAGTCCGATCCTGGGCACGATCTGCTTGGCACGGACCGGCCCCGGCGCATCCGCCACCACCTCCACGATGTCCCGGTAGACCACCGGGAGCACCTCCGCCCCCATTCCGGACTGCCAGTTCGGCACACTCAGCACCCCGATGACCTGCCGCTCGGCCCCCGCATACGCCGACGCCACCCGCTCACCCGCTCACCCGCAGGCGACCCTGCGGCATCGACCGTCACCGCGGGCATCTGCAGCGTCATCTCCGCGAGCACCTCGGCGACCGTCTCCCGCGCTATCCGCAGACGCTCCAGCCCCTCCCGGGCCAGCTCCAACTTGGCGGACACCGCCGCGAGTTCGGCCTCGAACTCCTCCACCCGCACCCGGGCGGCCGCCTCGCGCGCCTCCAACTCCTCGAACAGCGAACCCATCAGCCGCCCTCCTCCACCACCACCACGGTAGAGACGAACAGCCCCCGAGCACAGCCCCGATCAGCAATCTCCCAGCTCAGCCCTTCCCTCCAGGAGAACCGCACCCTTCGTAGTTGGCCAAGGTTTTCGGGCCAGGTGGCCAGGCTGTACGCGCGGCTTGGGGGCGCGGCTGTCCCTACATGGTCGTCCCGGCAAGCATGTAAGGCGCGGTTAGCCAAGTCGGTAATGTCCGGTCAGGGCAAGCTCCTACAGCTGCTCGAAGTGGAAGGAGCGGATGAAGCAGTCTCGCGGCTGGCCGATCGCAAACAGGGCGCAGTCGAGGACGGATTGGGCGGTCAGCGGGTCGTCTGTGGTCCGGGAAGCGCGATCCCAGGCGGGGCGGAGCGGGTCGCCGTCCGTGAAGTCCGGAGGGTAGAGCGAGATGACGCGGATGCCCTCGGGGCGCAGCCGGTGGGAGAGGATGTCGGCGAAGCCGGCCTGGGCGGCTTTGGCGGCGTAGAACGCGGGGTGCGCCCAAGAGCGGTGGTTGCGGGGTTCCGCGGCTGAGGAGACCAGGTTGACCACGTCCGCCCCGACGGAAGCGCGCAGCAGCGGTAGGAAGTGCTTGACCGTCAGCAGCGTGCCGGTGGCTCCGGAGGCGATGGTGTCGGTGATCGCGTCGTCGTCGGCGTCCCAGAGATCGGGACCCTCCAGGTATCGGGCACCGTTGTTGATCAGCACATCCACTCGGTCGGTGCGGTCGGCCATTCCGTCGGCGAAGGCCCGGATGGAGGCCGGATCGGCCAGATCGCAGGCGAACGCGTCAGCCCGCGCGCCGCTGTCGAGCGCTACTTCATCAGCCACCTTCTGGGCTGTCGCCAGAGAACGCGCGGACACGAACACGCGCGCACCCAACCGACCTGCGTGAAGGGCCAACGCTCGCCCGAACCCGCGTCCAGCCCCAGTCACCGCCACCGTGCGCCCTGTGAGATCCACGGGAACCCCTCCCTCTGTCCAGTGTGATGATCACCGCGATCCTAGCTAGCCTCGCTGTTTCGGTTCACGTCGGCTGAGCTGGGGTGATCCCTGTGTCGGAGGTCGCGGGGCTGCTGTCGGACGTTGGGCATGCCGAGGTCCCGACGCTGTGGCCGGGTGCTCCTGGGTCCTCGGGTCGTAGGTGGTCAGTGGCAGCGTCATCGGTCAGGTGGCCGGTCGGGGCAGCGCCGCCAGGCGGTGGAACGCGGTGGTCAGTTCGTGGCGCCAGGGCCAGGTGGCGGCGATCCGCAGGCGTAGGCGGCGGGCTCCGCGGGTGATCCGGGCGGCGGCGTGCAGGACGCGGTAGCGGAGCTTCTTGGGCTCGGCGGTGGCCAACTCGCCGTCCAGCAGCAGGATTCTGGTCCAGGCGAGTAGGTCGATCGCGGTCAGGGACAGCTCCAGCTAGGCCTGGTTGATGGCGAAGTGGCGGGAGGGGAAGCGGCCGAAGCCGGTGGTCTTGCCGCAGCGGATGTGGTCCTCGACCCGGGCGTGAGCGCGGTGGCGGACCTCGAGGTATTGGATGGAGCCGCCGCCGGCGACGGGTGTGTCGGTGAGGAAGACCTGGTGGCGCAGGCCTTCGTCCTGGTCGAACAGCGACAGCTGGGCGCCTGGATGGGGACGCTCGCGGCGGACGATGATGCGGGTGCCCTCGGGGTATCCGGTGAGGTCGACCAGGCCGGTCAGCTCGGCGACCTCGGCGCCGGCGCGAAGGGTGCCGTCCTGTTCGAGTGCGGGATGCCAGACCTGGTCGGGCAGGACCCGGATGGCCTTGCGGACTGGTTCGGTGACGGCGTGTCCGACGGAGAAGGTGGTCCGGATCCCGTGTCGGCGCAGGGCGCGTAGGTGGGCGAGGAAGGCCTTCGCGCCGCCCGCGCTGTCGGCGCGGACGAGGATTTCGGTGCCGTGGCGTTGGGCGTCGGGGATCTGCGCGAGGGCCTGGTCGAGGACGGTGATGTGGTCGGCCGCGGTGTTCGCTCCGGCGTTTCCCGGCCGCAGGATCCCGGCGAGGGCTTCGCCGGTGTTGTCGAGGAAGCAGAGCAGCGGGTGGTAGCCGAAGCCGCGTTTGTAGGTCGCGGCGGCCTGTTCCTTCTCCGAGTGGCAGGTGACCAGGGTGGCGTCGATGTCCAGGACCAGGCCCGGTAGTTCACGCCCTCCGGCGTGGGAGGCGGGTATGGGGTGTCCGGTCTCGTCCGCTTGGAGCCAGGCGACCTCACGGGCCCGGGCCCGTGCTGCCCGCAAGGCGTTCAGGGCTGCGGTGTCGATACCGGCCAGCACACGCCAGGCGGTCGGAGTGGAGGCGACGGGGCCGAACACGTCGCGCTGGTCGCGCAGCACAGCCAAGTCGGCGATCGCCTCGCCGCCGTCAGCGAGCATCACCGCCAGGTCCACCGCGACGCGGCCGGGGTCGTGCCCGGTCCCGCGCGGACGCAGCCGGCACAGAGCGTCGCTGAAGGCGCTGGTCAGTGAGGTGACATCGGCCAGATCTGCCAAAAGACGCGAGCCGGCGTGGTTGACCACCCCGTTCCCGTCGGCGCTGACGACGAGCTGGGGGCGTGACCGGGTAGTGTGCACGCAGAAAGTGCCTTCCCGCTGGAACGACAGAGACCCTAGACAAGCCTCATCGTTGCAGCTCAGAAGGCACTTTCGCTTTTCCGATCATGATCCGGACGCGACCCCAGATGAAACGCGCAGGCTAGTCCTCCACCACGCCTACGCTGGCCCCGCGAGGACGCGGCCCGCCTGGGCGCCGGCGCTGCCGTTCCCTCGCTGTCCTGGACCACCCGCTGCTCGGCTCGCCTGCCAGCCGAGCGGGATCGCCTCGAACTCACGTGATCGACTGGGTCAGTGGGCGAAAGAGGCAACAACAAGGACTGCCGTCGCCACCCCTATGACGGCGCGGGCGCCGCGGACCTCATAGGGCGTCCTGTTCGCGCGTGGAGTCCGGGAGGCTGCTGCGATCGGGAAGGGGCACAGTGGAGCCGCGGCAGCCTGCAGATTCAGCCCCACTCCCTCAAGGCGGCGGCTGAGCTCCGTGGTGCCGGTGGTGCTTGTGGTGCCTGCGGTATCCGTCTCCGTCGACAGTACTGCGCGGACAAGGGAGCCGAGCTCCTCCTGCTCGAGCGTTGGGCAGTCCGCCGTCACCACGGCGCCCCACTCGACGCGCCAGACCGCCAGCCCGCCCGCGACCAGTCCCCGCTGGATCAGTGCGACCACGGCTTCGGTCAGCCACCGTTCACCCTCCCGAGCGCTCATTCGACGGCCGGAGACCCGCGCGCACTCCTGCACCAGTTGTCGGGTTTGGGTTGCGACGCACATGAGGACGGCGTTCAGCGACAGCCCGCTCCGGAGCTGCTCACCGGGTGTCAGGCGGGAGACCGCGCGCAGCAGTCGGTCCGCCTGGGCGGCCGGCGAGAATTCCCCGAGGGTCGCCAGCCACTGCGACCACGGCGCGGACCGCGTGTGGCCGGAGGCGGGAAGCGCTTCGGCCCGTGCCCACGGCGTCCGGGCGATTGCCGCTGCCAGTTCCGCAGCGCCGTCGAGCGGCTTCGGCGCGGGACCGGTGTCACTCGGCGCGTCGGTCCGTCCAGCGCGGCGCAGACGCTCCTCCCGTTCGCGCAGACTCGGGTGCGGATTCAGCCCGTCACTGCGCACGGACGGCAGCGGAGCCTCCTGGAACGCATGCAGGCGTTCCCGGTAGTGGGGCTGAGCCACGATGTGGGTGAAGGCCGCGAACGGATCGTCCGGGACTACGCCCGCTGCCAGGCTGGGTTGCAGAAGCTGCACGGTGAAGTCGTGCCATGCCCGGTTCGCGGCATGGTAGGCGCGCAGTGCTCGCAGCACCGCCTCCGTACCGACGACTTCCGCGGCCGCGTCGTCGGCCGCGAACTCGTGCGCGCGGCGGACAGGCAGCATCGTGTCTTTGTGGATCGCGGCGAAGATTAGCAGGGGAGCGAGGGCGATCCATTGGTACATGCGCAGCAACCCCTTGGTCCTCAGGTCCGCCCGGGCTTCCCGTACGGTCGTTTCCAGGGCGTGCGAGACGCGGACGGTCAACGCGCTGAAGCGGGTGTGTCGAGCGGCGTCATGGGCGAGTTCATGGGCCACCACTGCGCGTAGTTCGTCGGCGTTCAGGGCAGGGGTGTTGCAAAGTCCGGTGATCTTGTAGGTGTGCTGGTCAGGCGATGCCGAGAAGGTCGAGCGGGCGGCTGAAGGGCTCGTAGGAGGCGCG
>NZ_JARXZC010000086.1 GCF_029894335.1 Kitasatospora sp. MAP5-34
GCGACACCCCAGGGGTGTTGTCCACGAAATTGGTGATCAGCCAGTTCAGGTTCTGTGCGGCCTGGCTCATCTGACTCAACTCAACGCTCCTGGTGGTTCGAGCCGCCGAAGAGATCGGTGCTGTTCTGCTGTCCGTTACCGGATTTCCCCGAGTCGGGGTCGATCCGGAAGCTACCGGTGGAACCGGGGTCGCCGCTCGCGTTGCGGCCCTGTTCGACGCCACGACGCAGGTTTGTCAGCCGGCCTCGGACCTCCTCGGGGCTGCGGGAGACCTGTGGGCCGTCCTGCGGAGTCGGCTTGGCGTTGCCCGCCACCAGGTTCTGCTTGGGAACCCGGCGGGGGAGACCGGAAGAAGTCGTACCGCCGGCGGCCGGCTCACGCAACTGCTCGGCGCGCTGCCAGTCACCGTCGTTGGCCGACTGCCACTCGCCGGCCGAACCGCCGGAGCGGGACGGAGCCGGGAGGGCGGGCGAGCCGGTGGGGCCGGTCGGCCCGTACCCGCCGAGCGCCGACACCTCGTGGCTCAGCGGCTCGGGGCCGCCCGAGGTGTCCTTGGCGCCGGTGAACCAGTTCGGCGTCTCCGCGCTCTCCTGGCCGACTGCCGGACGGCCGCCGAACCCGTTGCCGGAGGACACCGCCGAACCGCTCGCCAGCTGCTGGCCGGGCCTGCGCTGCGGCAGCCCCGAACCGAGGGTGTCGTGCCCGGAGGCCGCCGGGGGCAGCTCCGGCGGGTACGGGTGGCCGGCCGGCTCGTCGGCGCCGTACTGGTCCGCCTGGTAGTCCTGGTAGCCGCCCTGGTACGCCTGCGGCTCCTGGTAACCCTGCTGCTGCGGTGCCCGGCCGTAGGAGTCATCCTCCTGGTAGCCGGCGTACTGCTCCTGGGCGTAGCCGTCCGCCTGGTACTGCTGGCGGCCGTACGGGTCCTGGTACTGGGTGTCGCCGCCGTAGCCGTACTCGTCGGCGTACTGCTGCCGGCCCTCGGCGGGGTACTGCTGGTCGCCGTAGGCGTCCTGCTGGTACGTCGCCTCGGGCTGGTACGGCTCCTGCTGGTACGTCTCCGGCTGGTAGGCGTCCGGCTGGTACGCCTCCTGGGCGTACGGCTGGTGGCCGTACTCGTCCCGCTCCTGGCCCTCGACTCCGTCGATGCGCTCGACGCCGTCGAGCTCCGGGTCCGTCCCGGTCGGGCCGGCCTCCAGGGCCGCGCGGCGGTGCTGGTCCAGCCGCTGGGCGCGCTGCATGGCCTCCAGGGCGGGGCTGAAGCCGCTGCCACCGCCGGAGCCGGTCAGGTGGTCGTCGAAGCCGAGTTCGGCGGCACTACGGCCCTGGCCGATGACCTCCTGCGCCCACGGGTCCTGCTGCTGGGGCTCCTGCTCGAAGATCCGGGAGACGGTGAACTGCTCCTCGGGCTCCGGCATCGCGCGCATCTCGGTCAGCTGCTGCGGGAGCATCACCAGCGAGGTGGTGCCGGCCGACTCGCCGGACGGGCGCAGCTGGACGCGGATGTCGTGCCGCTGGGACAGCCGGCCGACCACGAAGAGGCCCATCCGGCGCGAGACGGTGACGTCCACCGTCGGCGGCTCGGCCAGCTTCTCGTTGATCTCGGCGAAGTCCTCGGCGGTGAGGCCGATGCCCTTGTCGTGGATCTCGACCAGCACCCGGCCGTCCGGCAGGCGGGTGGCGTTGACCAGCACCCGGGTCTGCGGGCTGGAGAACGAGGTGGCGTTCTCCAGCAGCTCGGCGAGCAGGTGGACGAGGTCGGTCACGGCGGCGCCGATGACCTCCGCCTCCGGGATGCCGGAGAGCTCGACACGCTCGTACTGCTCCACCTCGGAGGCGGCGGCGCGGAGCACGTCGACCAGCGGGACGGGGGTGTTCCAGCGACGGCCGCCCTCCTCGCCCGCGAGGACGAGCAGGTTCTCACCGTTACGGCGCATACGGGTGGCGAGGTGGTCCAGGCGGAAGAGGCTCTCCAGCTGGTCCGGGTCGGCCTCGTTGTTCTCCAGCTCGGTGATCAGCGCCAGCTGACGCTGGATCAGGCCCTGGCTGCGGCGCGACAGGTTGGTGAAGATCGCGTTGACGTTGCCTCGGAGCAGGGCCTGCTCGGCGGCCAGGGAGACCGCCTGCTGGTGGACCTGGTCGAAGGCGCGGGCGACCTCGCCGATCTCGTCCTTACCCCAGAGCGGGATCTGGGCGACGCTGGTGTCCACCCGGTCCGGGTCGGTCTTGGAGAGCTTCTCGACCAGGTCCGGCAGACGGTGGTTGGCGATCTCCAGCGCGGCGCTGTTGAGCACGCGCATACCGAGGATCATCGAGCGGGCGATGAACCCGGTCAGCAGACCGGCCAGCGCCAGCGAGGCGATCACGATCGCCGAGTTGAGGATCGCGTCGGTCTGGGCGCTGTTCTTGATGTTCGCGGCGTCGGCGACGACCTGGTCGAGCAGGGTCGACTCGGTGGTCTTCAGCGGGACCATGTGGCTCGCGGTGGCCTGCATCCACCGGTCGGGCGTCAGACCGGCGTCCTTGGCGCTCTGGGCGGCGGCAGCGGCGGCGGCCGTGGCCTGGGGGCTGTTGTCGCCCATGCCTGCGGAGGCCGCCTGGATGTACGCCAGGCCGATGTTCATCAGGCCCTGCATGGAGGGGACGGTCGTGCCGTCGGGCATCTTCAGCGCCGCGTGTGCGTCCGCATCCGCCTCGGCGACCAGCGCGTTGGCGTAGATCTGGATGTCCTCCGGCGGGGAGCCGGTGTTGAACTCGTTGAGCGAGACCTGCTCCAGCTTGTTGGAGACCAGCAGCGACTGGATCAGCTCGACGTTCTCGTACTTGGTGGTGCGGCCCTGGGCGATACCGACCAGCAGGCCGAGCATCAGCGAGCGCTGGGTCGACGCCGAGGCCTTGGACAGCGACATGGCGTAGATGGCACGGCCACGGCTGGTGACGCTGGAGTCACCGAAGCCGACGGAGTTGTCGTAGGCCATCAGCGGCCCCATCAGCGTCGAGTACGCGGCCTGGGTCGCGGTGGCGAACAGCTCCGGGCTGTACGCGTACTGGCGCAGGTGCGGGAGGTCGACCAGCAGCTGCTGGAAGGCGTCGTCGCGGCGCGCCAGCAGGGCGTCGGAGCCGACCTGCGAGTACGCGGTCTTGTAGGCGGCGAGCGCGGTGTCGGTCTTGGCGCGGAGCTTGGGGACGATGCCCTGGTCGTCGCTGCCGGTCAGCAGCGGTATCGCCGAGAGGTCGCGCTCGTTCTCCAGCGCGTCCGCCACGTCGGTCGCCGCGCGGGCCAGCCGGGCGGTCTTCTCGGCGTGGTCGGCCTTGGTGTAGTTGTCGAACGACGTGTTGACGCGCAGACCGCCGAAGACCAGGCCGATGACGACCGGGATCAGCAGAATGGCGACCAGTCGGGTCGGCACCCGCCAGTTGCGGGGTGCCAGGAACTCGTACCGGCCGGCGCGTGACTCCTTGCCGTCGGGACGCCTGCTCTGACCTGGCCCGGGAAGGGGCGGGGTCGCGGCGCCGACTGCTGCCGTCCGGTCCTCGGTCGGGGTGAACGCGGAGAACCCTGTGGGGTTCTGGCCGCTACCGGCCGGCTCGCTCTGGCGGGGCTCGGAGCGCCGCTGCGGGGTGACTGGCTGCTTACGCCTCACTCGACAACAACCTCTCGGCCGCGCACTGGCGGCCATGGATCAATCCAGCGGCTGTCCCCCCGCCTGACCGCAGCCCGTTGCTGGTTGGAACTGCCTTTGAAGACGACGGGGTAGCTGGAATTTCAACACGTGCTGGGATGGGGGACAAACAGCCCTTCGGCTCCGATATGCCCGGAACAATTCGGACATTCAGCGACGGAACCGGCAAAACCCGGGCTTGATGGTGCGGAGCGGGTCGATCTGATTACGCAGAGTTACTTTCGATCTTTAAATGCCTACCGAACCGTTATGCGCGGTCGCGGACATGCCCGCCGCCCCACCCGGGCGGGTAAGGAAGCGGGCATGGTTCCGACACCAATCGTTCAGCAGATCAGCGCAAGCGCGCCAGCAGTGCGTGCTCGACCAGGGTGATGAGCGCGCTCTTGGCGCTGTCCCGGCGGCGGGCGTCAAGGGTGACGACCGGGGTGTCGGGGCCGAGTTGGAGGGCTTCGCGGACTTCGTCGGCGGTGTGGGGCTGGTGTCCGTCGAAGCCGTTGAGGGCGACGACGAAGGGGAGTCCGCTGTTCTCGAAGTAGTCGAGGGCGGGGAAGCAGTCGGCGAGGCGGCGGGTGTCGACGAGGACGACGGCGCCGATGGCGCCGCGGACGAGGTCGTCCCACATGAACCAGAAGCGGTCCTGGCCGGGGGTGCCGAACAGGTACAGGATCAGGTCTTCGTCGAGGGTGATCCGGCCGAAGTCCATGGCGACGGTCGTCGTCGTCTTGCCCTGGACGTGGCTGAGGTCGTCGATGCCGGCGCTGGCGCTGGTCATGACGGCTTCGGTCCGCAGGGGGTTGATCTCGGAGACCGCGCCGACGAGCGTGGTCTTGCCGACACCGAAGCCACCCGCGACGACGATCTTCGCGGAGGTGGTGGCGCGGCTGGGGGCGGCCGCGTTAGAGCTTGCGAAGTCCACTGAGGACCCTTTCGAGCAGCGTGACGTCAGGCGTTCCGCCCGACTCGCCCGCAGCGGCGGGCTGGTGGATGGCGACAAGACCGGCCTCGGCCAGGTCGGCTACGAGAATGCGGGCGACCCCGAGCGGCACCCCGGCGAGTGCGGAGATCTCCGCGACGGACTTGACCTCGCGGCAGAGCGCCACGATCCGCTGGTGCTCCGGCAGCAGTCCGCTGGTGCGGTCGGCCGTCCCCGTGGTCGAGATCAGCGCCTCGATCGCCAGCTGGTACCGGGGCCGGGTGCGGCCGCCGGTCATCGCGTACGGACGGACCAGCGGCTGCTGCTCGTAGTCGTTGGACTGCTGGCCGCCGTAGCCACCGCTCTGCCGGTCGCCGTAGCCGCTGCCGTACCCACTGCCGTACGAACCGGCGGGCGTCGGGGGCGGGGTCATTGGTCCTCCTTGTGCTGCAGCCGTCCGCAGCGGGTCCAGCTGGGGGAGTGCCAGCTGAGGCGGTGTCAGTTGCCCGGGGGCAACTGGAGAAGGGGCGCCGGGCTTGGTCGGTCAGCCCGGCGCATCGGGGTGCCTGGATCGACGCGCCGGGGTCAGTGCAGCAGGCTGCCCTGAAGTTCCGCGCGAAGTGCGGGGGTGAGGACGGCGCCGGCTCGGTCGACGAGCAGGGCCATTTCGTATCCGACG
>NZ_JARXZC010000087.1 GCF_029894335.1 Kitasatospora sp. MAP5-34
CTCCTGCTAGCAATCACGTCCCCGACCAGCCCGAGCACCCCGCCTCCGGCCCACACCAGCCCCGTGACCTGCACGTTCAGGTTGGCAATTGCCCAGTGCGACCAGGGGCTGCGCGGCCCCTTTATGGCGGCGGTTGACGCCCCACAGTGTGTCGTCGCTGATGGAGTAGCAGCCGTGGAAGTAGGTCACACCGTGGGTGCGGTGGTAGGTCGCCGGCAGGCGGTCGGACTTGCCCGGCTTGGCCCAGCAGGACCCACCGGTGGGGCGGATGCCGAGCGGGCCGAACTCGTCGAACGCGAAAACGCGGCCAGGTAAGTACTCCAGGTGGCGTGGGTACACTTGCCGTGTGCTCGAACAGACGAACCGGTCGCTCAGCCGTGAATTCTTTGACCGCCACGTCGTGGAGGTCGCACACGACCTGCTGGGCCGCGTCCTGGTCTGCGCGCTCCCGGAGGGCACCGTCTCGCTGCGCCTCACCGAAGTCGAGGCGTACAACGGCCGGGACGACCCCGGTTCGCACGCCTACCGGGGCCGCACCCCGCGCAACGAGGTCATGTTCGGCCCGCCCGGGCACGTCTACGTGTACTTCACCTACGGCATGCACTTCTGCATGAACCTCGTCACCGGCCAGGACGGACACTCCTCGGCCGTGCTGCTGCGCGCCGGCGAGGTCCTGGACGGCGTCGAACTCGCCCGCAAGCGCCGACCCGCCGCCCGCAAGGACCGCGAACTCGCCCAGGGGCCAGCCAGGTTGACCATGGCCGTCGGCGTCGACCGGGCCTTCAACGGTGCCGACGCCTGCGGGGACGGCATACATTTCAGGGTTCTGACCGGCATACCCCCCGACCCGGCGCTTGTACGCACCGGCCCGCGCACCGGTGTCTCCGGCGCGGGCGCGACCACCCCCTGGCGCTTCTGGATCGACGGCGACCCCAGCGTCAGCCCCTACCGCCCCCACGTCCCCAAGCGGAAGCCGAGCGGCGGGCCGGTCGCCGCCCCGCACCCCGGCACCTGACACACCCGGACGCGCTCGGTTGAAGCTCAGGAACACGTCGCACCTTGCGTGGGCCCTCATATGGTCGGGCACGGCGCGCACGGCGAGTCCGCAGGCAGCCGGCCCGTAGCGGCCACAACTGTGCGTCGCCGTTGGACATCCGGGTGGCGCGGGCAATCTCGCGGCCCCGGAGTCGGCCGGATCCTGTCTGCGGCTCGAACGGCCGCCGCTGGTCCGCCGTTTGGCTTGGTACATCGTGAAGTTGGAGTGTGCGTTCGTGGTTGATGGTCTGCGTGCGGGTGGTTCGGGTACCGGTCCTGGTGGAGAGGGTGCGTGGTGGTCGGACCTGGGGTCGCTGGTGAATGGAGATCCCGGGGAGGTGCGGGGGCTGCTGGATACGGGGGCCGATCCGCAGGCCCGTTTGACGGCGGCGGTGTACCGGGCTTCGGAGCATCTGCATCGGGATGCCGGCCCGCGGGTGCGGCGGCAGGTGCTGGCTCTGGACGCCGCACGGTACGGAGACCGGGCGTTGGCCGCACGGCTGGCAGCGGTCGAGGTGGAGGGGGACGGCGGGCCTGGCGCCGGGTGGGCGGTGCGGTGGGCCACTGGTTCACAGGTCGACCCCCGGCTCTGGAGGGTCCTGAGCACCCGCGGGGAGTCGGCGGTCGAGGTCGCTACGGCGGTGGTCGACGGCCGCCCCGTGGCTGTCATCCCGTTCGACGGGGCGCTGCGGGTGTGGGACCTGGCCACCGGTCAGCCGGTGGGCGAACCCCCGGCCGGACATGGCGACGGTCTGCCGGCGGTGGCGACGGCAGTGGTGGACGGCCGCCCGGTCGCGGTCACCGGCGACCACGACGGGATCGTGCGCATCTGGGATCTGGCCACCGGCCGACCGGTCGGCGAACCCCTGACCGGCCACGCGAGGTGGGTGTACTCGGTGGCGACCGGGCTGCTGGAGGGCCGGCCGGTCGCGGTCACCGGCGGTGTGGACCGCACGGCGCGGGTGTGGGATCTCGCCACGGGTCAACCGGTTGGCGAACCCCTTGCCGCCCGCAGCGGCACCGTGGAAGCGTCGGCCGTGGCGGTGACGGTGGTGGACGGCCGCCCGATCGCGGTAGCCGGCGCCCACGGTGGGAAGATGCGGTTGTGGGACCTCGCCACAGGCCAGCAGATTGGCAAGCCCATCGCCGCCCACACCAGCGCGGTCGAGGCGGTTGCGGCGACGGTGCTGGATGGTCGGCCGGTCGCGCTCACCAGCGGCGGCGACGGGACGCGGGTATGGGACCTGGCCACGGGCCGACGGGTCGGCAGATTTCCCAACCACTTCTACGGTGTGTGCGCGGTGGCGACGACAGTGGTGGACGACCGTCCCGTCGCCGTGACCGGCGACAAGGGCGGGGTGGTACGAGTGTGGGACCTGGCCGCCGGCAAGCAGGTCTGCGAACCCCTCACCAGTCACGACGGCCGCCCGGTCCATGGGCTGGCCACGGCGGTGGTGGACGGCCGCCCCGTGGCGGTCGTCAGCAGCGCGGGGATGGTGAGGGTCTGGGACCTGACCGGCGACCAGCGGGTCGGTGAACCCATGGCCGGCCACGACGTGCAGGTACGAGCGGTGGCCACGACGGCGGTGGGCGGCCGTCCGGTCGCGGTCACCGGTGCCGGCAACGGGAAGGTGCGGGTGTGGGATCTGGCCACCGGCGGACAGGTCGGCAAGCCGCACGCCAAGCACGCGGAACGGGTGAACGCGGTGGCGACCGCTGTGGTGGACGGCCGCCCCGCCGCGATCACCGCCAGTTCCGACGGAACGGCACGGATACGGAATCTGGCCACCAGCCGGGCGCTCGGCAAGCCTCTCGAGAGCAGCAATCTCCACAACGAGGCGACGGCCGTGGCGACCGTGGCACTCGATGACCGCCCGGTGGCGGTCATCGGCCTGTTCGACGGCACGGCGCAGGTGTGGGACCTGGCCAGCGGCGAGCAGGTGGGCGCGCCCCTCACCGGCCATTCCGGAACGGTCCTCGGGGTGGCAACGGCGGTGGTGGACGGTCGGCCCGTGGCCGTCACCGGCAGCTGGGATGCGACGGCACGGGTGTGGGACCTGGCGTCCGGCCAACCGGTGGGCGAACCCATCACCAGCCATACCCGCGAGGTGGGGGCCGTGGCAACGGCGGTGGTGGACGGCCGCCCGGTGGCCGTCACCGGCAGCGACGACGGAACCGCGCGGGTGTGGGACCTGGCCCTCGGCGGGCAGGTCGGCAAGGCCCTCACCAGCCACGACAGCCCGGTACACGCGGTAGCGGCCGGGACGGTCGACGGCCGCCCGGTCGCAGTGATCGGCAGCGGCGACGGGATGGTACGGATCTGGGACCTGAGCACCAGTCAACCAGTCGGCGAAGAACTCGTGTTCCCCTGGCCCGTCCGCGCCGTGGCGGTGACGTCAGAGGCCGAGTTGGTGGTGTGCTTCGGTCACGAGGTTGCAGTGTTGGCCCGAAGCTGACCAGGTCGCGCGCAGCACATCCGGGGCGTCGGCCGCCTGGTAGGCCGGCGCGCGCTGCGAAGTCCCTGGCCAACCGACGAGGGGAAATCCATAGGTGGAGGACAAAGCGATTGGGCGGTGGCGGGTGGAGTGGGACAGCGGTTCCTCGGCCGACCATCGACCCTCGCGTCCCCTTGCCAGCCAGACTGGCGAGGTGTCGGCGATAGCGGTGGCAGTAATGGACGGTCGGGCCCTTGCCGTCACGGGCGGTGGCGACGGGCTGGCGCGGGTGTGGGATCTCGCCACTGGGGATCAGGTGGGCAAGCCGCTCGCGGGTCACAACGGCGGGGTGTGGGCGGTGGCGACGGCGGTAGTGGAGGGCCGCCCCCTGGCCGTTACAGGCAGCGGCGACGGGCTGGTACGGGTGTGGGACCTGGCCACTCGCAAGCCGGTATGTGAACCCCTCGCCAGCCAGCACGGCTGCGTCAATGCGGTGGCGATCGGGGTGCTGGGCGGCCGCACGATCGCCGTGACCGCCGGGGACGGGCAGCCGCTGCAGATGTGGGACCTGGCCATGCCCCCGCAGCTCGGTGAGCCCCTCCCCCGTTATGACGTAGAAGTGCTGGCGGTAGCGACAGTGGTACTGAATGGCCGTACCCTCGCCGTGACCGGCAGCGACGGGCCGATGGTGGCGCTCTGGGACCTGGCCGCCCGCGAACACGTCTGCGAGCCCCTCCTCGGTCACGACGGCGCGGTGAACACCGTGGCG
>NZ_JARXZC010000088.1 GCF_029894335.1 Kitasatospora sp. MAP5-34
AGACCGCAGACTCCTGCCCACGATCAGCACGAGCACCCCGGAGAACCGTCACGCCAGCCCCTCTGACCAGCACGTTCGAGGATGGCGAAGCTTCAATGAACTCGGCGGGGTCACCGGCGTCTCCTACACGCTGCCGCAGACCTGCTCGACCTCGGCGACCCCGTCGGCGAACACCGCCTCCTGCTTCCCGGTCTACTGGACCCCGAAGAACGCCGCAAGCCCCATGCTGGACTGGTTCAACAAGTACGCGGTCCAGCAGGTCCTTGAGACCGACACCACCGGTGGGTCCGCCACGAAGGAGACCGACTACAGCTACTCCGGCGCGGCCTGGCACTACGACGACGACGAACTCGTCCAGTCCAAGTACCGCACCTACGGGCAGTGGCGCGGCTATCAGCAGGTGACGGCGACCACCGGCAACGGCGCCAGTGACGCCAAGACCAAGCAGGTCACCTCCTACTACCAGGGCATGGACGGGGACTACCTCTCGTCCACCTCGACCCGCAGTGTGTCGCTGACCGACTCCCAGGGCGGCAGCCACACCGACGCCAACCAGCTCTCCGGCAAGGCCCTGGAATCCGCCTCCTACCTCGGCAACGATGGTGGTGTCGATAGCAGCACCATCACCTCTTACTGGATCTCCCCGGCCACCGCCACCCGCACCCGCAGCGGACTCCCGGACCTGACCGCCAACAGGACCGGCACCGCCGAGGTGTGGACCCGACAGCGGCTCACGGACGGCGGCCAGGTCTCCTGGCGCTACAACGAGACCGACACGACGTACGACGCGACCACGACCGATGCCAGCTTCGGTCTCGTCACCTATTCGTACGCGCACACTGTGCCGGCTAACAGCGCCTATGACGGTTGCACCAGCACCACCTACGCGCCCGCCAACACCGGCCTGAACCTCATCGGCCTCGTGTCCAGTACTGAGACCGACTCGGTGGCCTGCGGCGGATTCACCGAAGGAACTATCTCCTCGGTCCCAGGCGGCCTGAACGCCCTGAGCGCGCCGGCCGGGGTGAACCGGCCGGGTCAGGTCGTCTCTGCGAGCGAAACGTTCTACGACGACACCGCGTTCAACACCACCTTCCCCCAGACCAGCGCGCCCACCATGGGCCTGGTCACGATGACCCGCCAAGCCACGACGTACAGCTCGGGTGCGTTCGCCTGGCGCACCACCACGCGCAACACCTACGACAGCACCTATCACCGCCTTGCCTCGGTCACTGACGGCAACGGCAACACCACCACGACGAGCTACACCGTCAACTCGGCCTACCTCACCACCGGACAGAGCGTCACCCAGCCCACCGTGGGCGGCATCGCATACGTCACCTCCACCACCCTCGACCCCGAGCGCGGCCTGGCCTTGACCGCCACCGATGTCAACGGCGTGGTGACGACGAAGCAGTACGACGCTCTCGGTCGGGTGACCTCGGTCTGGCTGGACTCGCGGCCAACCAGCAACCTTGCCAACCAGACCAACGCCTACACCATGTCGAACACCTCGGTGTCCGGAGTGGTGACCAACACGCTCAACGACAACAACGGATACCTCACCTCGGTCAGCGTCGAGGACTCCCTCGGCCGTGCCCGCCAGACCCAGACGCACACCCCCCAGGGCGGCCGGCTGATCACCGACACTCTCTACGACTCGCGCGGTTGGGCAGCCAAGAAGAACAACAACTACTGGGACTCAACGACCACCCCGACCCTCGCCCCAGTCCCGGTCTCCGTCGCCGACAACAAGGTCGCCAACCAGGACGACTACCTCTTCGACGGCCTGGGCCGGGTGATCTACGACAACTCCGAGAAGTACGGCACGGTCATCTCCACCACGACCACCGTCTACAACGGGGACGCCACCACGGTCATCCCCCCGTCCGGCAGCGTCACCAAGTCCACCAAGACCGACCCGCTGGGCCGCACGAGCGAACTCGACGAGTACTCGGCAGCTCCGACGCTGACCACTCCCGCCAACACCACCACCGGGACCTTCTACCTCACCGGCGGCACCACATTCGCCACCAGCTACGGGTACGACGGGCACGGCCGCCAGTCCACCACCACCGACGCCAAGGGCGACGTGTGGACCAACGGATACGACCTGGCCGGCGAGGTCGTCTCGAAGACCGACCCCACCGCGGGCACCAGCACCATGGTCTATGACGCGGCTGGCAACCTCCTGCAGACCCAGGACGCCCGCAGCGCCTACGTCTCCTACACCTACGACGCACTCAACCGGAAGACCGGCCAGTACGCTGCCGCCGCGTCCGCCCAGGCCGCCTGGACATCGAACACCGCCCCCGGCAACCAGACCGCCGCGTGGGTGTACGACAACGCCAACAGCGCGGTCCCGTCAATGACTTACCCGATCGGGCACGCCACCACCGCCACCTCCTACTTCAACGGATACCCGTACACCCAACAGGCAGTCGGCTACAACGTGTTCGGCGAGTCCCTCGGCGAGCAGACGATCATCCCGTCCGCCGCCCAGGGCACCGTCCTGGGCCGGACCTGGAAGATCACCCACGGCTACACCAGCACCATTGGACTGCTCTCCTCCGACACCTACACCCTCGGCGGCGGCCTGCCCGGCGAGACCATCGGCCACACCTACACCAACGACGGCAGCCCCTACGGCCTGAACACCACCTCCTACAGCTACGTCCAGGCCACCACCTACACCGCCTATGGACAGGTCGCCCAAACCCAGCTGGGCAACTCCACCTCCTACGCAAACGTCACGAACACCTACGACCCGCACACCGGACAGCTGACCGACCAACTCGTCACCCGCTCCACCACCACACCGGCCAGTGTCGACGACACCACCTACACCTACGACCCGGCCGGCAACCCCACCCGCCAGAGCGAGACCCGCCTCGGCTCCTCCAGCACCGCCGAAACACAGTGCTTCACCTATGACGCACTCGACCGGCTCACCACCGCCTGGACCGGCACCGACAACTGCGCCGCTACTCCTACCTCCAGCGACCACTCCACCGTCGGAGACGGCATCACCGGCGGCACGTACTGGACCAGCTGGACCCACGACGCGATCGGGAACCGCCTCACCCAGAACCAGCACGCCCTCTCCGGCTCGACCGACACCGTCACCACCTCCTCCTACTCCACCACCCAGCCCAACACCCTCACCGGTACCAGCGCCACCGGCGGCGCCACGACCGGCTACAGCTACGACCCTGCCGGAAACACCAGCAAGCGGAACACCAGTACCGGAAACCAGAACCTGACCTGGAACAACGAAGGGTGCAGATCTAATGAGGGCTCTGGCGATCAAGCCGCTGGTATGAGCGCGTCGCGGTATCGGGCCTGGTGGTTGCGGTTGAACTCCTGCT
>NZ_JARXZC010000089.1 GCF_029894335.1 Kitasatospora sp. MAP5-34
TGCTCATGTTGCTCTTGCCGCTCACGATCTGGACTGCTTCCTCCGGGACTCAACCGTCCCAGTATCAGGCTGTCCAGTTCAACGGGGGAACTTCACGCGCAGGAACCGCAGCAGTGCGCGAAGCGTGCCAGGGCCGTCTGCCGACGGCTCGTTGGGCAGCTCGGTGAGCGTGCGCGGCAGCCAGTCCAGCAGGAACTCCTCCACATGCCGCGCCTGCCACAGCCCGAGCCGCCCGTCGACGGTCCCGCGATGCCGGTAGTCCAGCGCCGACTCCGCCACCGTCGGACCGCCCACCTCGCCGTGCTCCTCGCACCAGGCCGCGAAACGCCCGACCAGCTGCTCACAGGCGGCCGTGTAGCCGTCCTCGTCGTCCGGCTCGAAGAACATGCGCATGGAGATCAGCCTCGCGGTCGGATGGCACGCGGAACGTCATCAGCCTACTGGTCCATCTGCACCGCGCCCCTGTTGTCGTAATTCCGTCAAATTCGGACATATGAAGGGCGTACTTGGCTCGCTGTTGGAAGGTTTCGGTGGCAGGTGGGTCAAGGTGTGACATCCAGGTCGGACTCCGTGCCTATCGGCTGATCATGTGTGAAGTCGCCAAGGGAGGAGCTTTCATGGAGGGGCTTGCTACCCCGATGGAACGTATGCGGGCGCTCGATCACCTGAGTCCGCTCGAGGCCGCGAAGGAATGGGGGGTGCCGAAGCCCGCGCTGAAGAACGCGGCGGAACAGATCCGGCAGATCCGCGCGGGAGTAGACCGGAGCCTGGCGCCGAATAGGCCGCGCTGCCCAGCGCCCGTGACTTCCTTCTTCGGCTTCCCGTGCAAGGTTCCGGTGGAGCCGGGAATGGAGCTCTGCTACCAGCACCGCAGGACCCAGCATCGGCCCGGCGCCGACGTCCTCTCGTACGCCCTTGCGGCGGTTCAGGCGCACGAGAGCTGGGAGGCGCTGCGTGACCGGATCACCAAGCTCGACAGGCGGGCGCTGGAACGCGAACGGCTCAGGCTATTCCATGCACTGGAGGCCAGGACCCCGCTGACCGAGGAGGACTACCGGTTGGCGGCCATGCTGCTCCCCTCGGAGGACCCGGCCACCCAGGACCGGCGCGCTCTCGGCTTGCCGGGGCCGAACGACGGGATCGGGGACGGTGCCCGGCTGCGCGGGCTGGGCGTGCTGCTGGCTGCGGCGGAGACGGCAGCTCTGGGGCTGCCGACCGGTCTGCCGGAAGGCCGCCGCACGAAGCACCAGGTAGAGGAAGTGCGGGAAGCGAAAGCGGAGGGGCCGCTGCTCTACGGCTACAACGAGGCAGCTGAACGCCTTGGCGTGAAAGCGCACTGGCTGCGCACGGAGGCGGCCGCGGGGCGGGTGCCCTATCGGCAGGTGGGTGGGCACCGCATGTTCAGCGAGGAGGACCTCGCGGAGATCGTGAAGGACGCCTACCGGCCGAGCACCCCGAGATCCCGAAGGCGGTACTGAGGCGCAGGTGCCAGCGAGACAGCACTCTCGTCCAGGCCGTCACTGGTCCGTCTGTGCACAGCAGTGAGTTTGTGAACTCGAGTGAGGTGGGAGGACTACCGACTCCATGAGAGGGCTCCATCGACCGTATATGGGCCCCGAGTTCGCAGGGGGTCAGCCGCGCGGGTACGGGTGGGCCTCTCGGTAGGCGTCCCAGATCGCGGTGCGCAGTTTGCCGCGAGCCGGGACACCGAGGCCGTGTTCCCGTGCCCACGACCGCACGTGGGCAACGGTCGGCTCTGGTGACGAGGTCTCCGTTGCAGGTGGTTTGCTCGCTGTACCCTGCTCCGGGCGAGTCGCGGTCGGTGTCGTGGGTGCGGTGGCGGTGCTGAATCCGCGGCGCTCGAGGATCCGGCGGCGCTTGTGGTGCATGCGCTCCAGCAGCGGCACCTCCGCATCGAGGTAGTCGTGGGCCTCGACGTGGCTCTTCTTCGCCTCGGTGTTGCGCATGATCCGGCCGACCTGTTGGATGACGCGGCCCTTGAAGGAGACGGGGCTGGTCAGGAAGAGGGTGTCGAGACGGGGTGCGTCGAAGCCTTCACCGGCGATCTTGTCGATGGCCAGCAGTACGAGTGGGCCCGCATCGCCTTCGGCGAGTGCGGCGCGGACGCGGTCGCGCTCGATGGCGGGAAGGCCGCCGTGCAGGAGCATCGCCTCGATGCCGCGCTCCTTGAGTGCGGCGGCGAGCTGGTTGACGTGTTCGATCCGGTTGGTGAGTGCCAGGCTGCAGCGCCCTCTCTGGTAGGCGTCGGCGATGTCCGCGGCAATGAGCTGATTGCGGGTCAGGTCGGTGGCGAGTTCGCCGTAGATCGCCTGGATGGAGGCGCCATCGGTGCCGGGCTCGTCGGTGGTGAAGGTAGTTCGGTGCACGATCAGGTGTTTGGCGAAGGTGCTCTGGTCTTCGATCTCGTGTCGGATCGGGCCGCACTGCATGGTGATCAGCGCGTCCATCTGGTCCGCGCGGTAGGGGGTGGCGGACAACCCGATCCACCGCTCGGCGTTGACTCTGCGGATCGCAGACTCGGCGGCCGGCGCGCCGACGGCGTGACACTCGTCCACGACGACCAGGCCGTAGCCGTCCAGGAGTCCGTCAGGGGCGTTTCGGTGGGTGAGGGACTGCAGCATGATCAGGTCGACGATGCCGCCGCGGCGGTCTTTGCCTGCCCCGAGTGAGCCGACCGCACCGTCGCCGAGATCGAGGAAGGTCTCCAGGCGCTCGCGCCACTGGGACAATAGCTCGGCCCGGTTGACGATGATCGCGGTGGGCCGGGCGTGGTCGGCGATCAGCGCGCAGGCCATGACGGTCTTGCCCGCGCCGGGTGGGGCGACGAGTACCCCGGTGGCGTGTGGGGTCATCGCGGCGACGGCGTCGGCCTGGATGGTGGTGAGTTCGCCGGTGAACCGGACGTCGATCGGAGTGTGCTCGGGCAGGGTGCCGGTGGGCTTGAGAGTGCCGCCTGCCGCGGTGATCAGGCTGGTGGCCTCGTCGTGCAGCCCTCGGGGCAAGGCGATCCATTCAGGGTCGGTGGCGTCGAAGCAGCAGATCAGGCGGGGGGTGTTGAAGGTGGAGAACCGCTGGTTCTGCCGGCGGTAGAACTCCGGGTTGTGCAGGGAGGCGGCGTGCTTGAGGGCCGCGATCAGTTGCGGGGGCAGCCCGCTGGCGGCGATCTTGAGCATCGCTCCGGCCTCGGCCTTCACGATCTTCGGGGCTTTACCGAGTGCGCCTCGCCCTGCGTTCCGCGTAATTCAGGGGCCCTGGAGTCCCTGCCGGGTTGAAGGTGCAGGTCAGCCGGGTGGGGGCTGGTGACGCGGTCGGATTCGCCT
>NZ_JARXZC010000090.1 GCF_029894335.1 Kitasatospora sp. MAP5-34
AGTCCATTGATGACTTCGAGAAGGATCTGAAGGGCAACCTTTATAAGATCTGGAACAGAATGTCGTCAGGGACGTACTTTCCGCCGCCGGTGCGTGCGGTCGAGATCCCCAAGACATCGCCGGGAGGCGGTGTGAGGACCTTGGGTGTGCCCACGGTGGCCGACAGAATTGCCCAGACCGTAGTGGCCAGGCATCTCATGGAACGGGTTGATCCCGTATTTCATGAGGACTCCTATGGCTACCGGCCTGGGCGGTCAGCATTGGATGCGGTGGAGCGCTGCCGTGAGCGTTGCTGGAAGAGGGACTGGGTCATCGATCTCGATGTCCAGAAGTTCTTCGACAGCGTCCGGTGGGACCTCATCGTCAAAGCCGTGGAGGCGCACACCGATGCCGGTTGGGTGGTTCTGTATGTGAAGCGGTGGCTCCAAGCGCCGCTGCAACTGCCTGACGGCACCTTGCAGGTGCGAGATCGGGGAACCCCACAGGGTTCAGCGGTTTCACCCGTGTTGGCGAACCTGTTCATGCACTATGCGTTCGATACGTGGCTGGCGCGGAAGTGGCCGGGCATCACCTTCGAGCGCTATGCCGACGACGCAGTCGTGCACTGCGTATCGGAGCGTCAGGCCCGCGATGTGTTGGCCGCGCTGATGGACAGGATGGAGGAGGTCGGGCTGCGACTGCATCCCGACAAAACCAAGATCGTGTATTGCCGGGACGGGAAGCGCCAACGGCCCTTCGGGCAGACGGAGTTCACCTTTCTCGGGTACACGTTTCGCGCGTGCGAGAGCCGGAACAAGCACGGACGGCGGTCAACATCGTTCGAGCCGGCGATCAGCAAGGAAGCTCTGAAGAGGATCAGTGCGGAAGTCAGAAGTTGGCGGCTCCACACTCGGTCCGACCTCTCCTTCGTAGAACTCGCGCGACGGATCAATCCGATCGTGCGGGGCTGGATGCAGTATTTCGGCCGGTTCTACCGGTCGGCACTGACACCCCTCTTGATGCGCATCAATGCCTACTTGGTGCGGTGGATCCGCCAGAAGTACAAGAAGCTCGCGGCGCTACGGAAAGCACTCCGGAAGATGTGGGAGATCGCCGAACGGTATCCCCGCATGTTCGCGCACTGGAGATGGACTACCATCGCGTCCTCGTCCTGGTGATCAGAGTGGCAAGAGCCGTGTAACGGGAGACTGTTACGCACGGTTCTGTGAGAGCCGAGGGGTGAGATTCCCCTCGGCTACTCGGCAGACCGTCGTGGTGAGCGATGTGGAAAAGGCGCCCGTGAGGCGTCAGGTGGGGATCAGGAAGGCGAGCGCAAGCGAATCGCTGATGACGTGTCGAAAACATATTCAGACGGCATCGAAACTGGGGTGTAGATATGGCTCCAGGACAAGTCTGGCGGACACCCGTCTACTGGCCAGATGGTGCCCGGCATGGAGGCGACGCGATCCTGGTCTGCTGCTTTCGCGTGGAACGTGGGAAGGCGAGCCTCGTGGCCCTGTCCGCACGGTCAGGGCCAGGGAGCGTCCCGTAACGGCGGAAACCGTGAGGGGCTGAGTACCGATGCGGGGCTCGCTGGCGGACCGGCTCGTAGTAGTGATGAAGCCCCTGTAATGGAGGTGGAGCGAAGGGGCCGGGTCATCCGTGGCGTTTCGTTCGATCAACCAGGAGTTCCCTGGGAGGAGTCGCGTGGATGCGCTAAAAGTGCCAGAGAAGTCGTTCGTAATCTCGAAGTGGGAAGTATGGAAGGCATGGGAGAAGGTTAGGGTGAACAAGGGCGCACCAGGGGTGGACGGCTGCACGGTCGAAGAGTTCGAGAAGGACCTGAAGGGAAATCTCTACAGGATCTGGAACCGGATGTCTTCGGGCAGCTATTTTCCGCCTCCGGTGCGAGCGGTGGAGATTCCGAAATCCCATGGCGATGGGGTCAGGACTCTCGGCGTCCCCACGGTCGCGGACAGAGTCGCGCAAACCGTCGTCGCAGCCCGGCTGGAGTGGGAAGTGGAACCAGTTTTCCACCCCGATTCCTTCGGGTATCGACCTGGACGGTCGGCGCTGGATGCGGTGGAGAAATGCCGAGAGCGGACGTGGAAGAAGGACTGGGTTGTCGATTTGGACATCCAGAAGTTCTTCGACAGCGTCCCCTGGGACCTCATCGTCAAGGCAGTGGAGGCTCACGCCGACACCGTTTGGGTGAAGTTGTATGTGGAGCGGTGGCTCCGAGCGCCGCTCCAACTGCCCGACGGCACCCTGCAGAAGCGAGACCGGGGGACCCCACAGGGGTCGGCGGTCTCGCCCGTGCTGGCGAACCTGTTCCTGCACTACGCGTTCGACGCGTGGATGGCGCGGGAGTTCCCCGCCGTCCCGTTCGAACGGTATGTGGACGATGCGGTGGTGCACTGCGTCAGCGAGCGCCAGGCCAGGCAACTGGTGGAGGCGATCGGGAACCGGATGGAGGAAGTCGGGCTGCGTCTGCACCCGGACAAGACCCGGATCGTCTACTGCAAGGACGCGAACCGGCGAGGCGCGTACGCGCAGACGTCGTTCACGTTCCTGGGGTTCACGTTCCGAGCCCGCGCGGCCCGTAGCAGGCACGGGGTGACCTTCCCGTGTTTCCTGCCGGCGGTCAGCAAGGAAGCCTTGAAGAGGATGAGCGCCGAGGTCCGCGGTTGGCGCATTCATCGGCGCACTGGCCACACCTTCGCTCAGCTCGCACGGTTGATCAACCCGATCGTGCGGGGATGGATTCAGTACTACGGGGCGTTCTACCGCTCCGCGCTGGAGCCCCTCCTGCGGCGCATCAACGCCTATCTGGTGCGCTGGATCCGCCGGAAGTACAAGCGGCTCGCGGGCTTCAAGAAGGCCAAGGAATGCTTCCAGGGGATCACGAAGCGATACCCGGGGATGTTCTTCCACTGGCGCTTCGCTCGCCACTTCTGGTGCTCAGGGTGACAAGAGCCGTGTAACGGGAGACTGTTACGCACGGTTCTGCGGGAGCCGGAGGGGGAAGTTCCCTCCGGCTACCCGACCCG
>NZ_JARXZC010000091.1 GCF_029894335.1 Kitasatospora sp. MAP5-34
GTACCTCACCCCGCTCGAAACCCGAGCCAGGCTGCAGCACGACTTCACCCCCGCAGCGTAAGCAACCGCTGTCCAGGATCAGGGGGGAACTTCAGGTAGCCGATGCCGGAGTGGCGGTGGAGCTGGTGGTACCAGTCGAAGAACTCCGCGCACCACGCGCGGGCCTGTGACAGGGAATCGAACTTCCGCGGATACTCCGGGCGGTACTTCAGGGTCTTGTACTGGCTCTCCGAGTACGGGTTGTCGTTTGAGATCTTGGGTCGGGAGTGCGACTTGGCCACGCCGAGGTCGGACAGCATCGCCGCCACGGACTTGGCGGTCTGGATCGCGCCGCGGTCGGAGTGGATCGTCAACTGCCCTTCCTCGATGCCGTGTTTGTCTATCGTCTCCTTGAGGAACTGCTCGGCGAGCTCCTCGCTCTCGTGCGCGGCGACCATCCAGCCCACGGTGTAGCGGCTGTAGATGTCGATGATCGTGTAGAGGAAGTAGTAGACCCGCTTCGCGGGCCCGTGCATCTTGGTGACGTCCCACGACCAGACCTGGTTGGGGGCGTCCGCCATCAACTCGGGTTTCTTGCGCGGCGGGTGGGTGGCCTGGCGGCGGCGTTCGCGGACCTCGCCGCGTTCGCGCAGGATCCGGTACATCGTCGACTCGGAGCACAGGTAGCGGCCCTCGTCCAGCAGGGTCGCGTAGATCGCGGCCGGCGCCATGTCGGCGAACCGCTCACCGTTGAGCACCTGTACCACCTGTTCCCGCTCGAAGGCCGTCAGCGCCTTGGGATGGGGCCGGCGCTCGCGTGCGGGCCTGGGTGGAGCCGGTGACTTGCGGTGGTGCCGGTACCAGGTGGGGCGGTTGATGCCTAGCGCCGAGCAGGCCTTGACCCGTCCGACCAGGGGCGACAGTTCTTCCAGGGCCGTGGTGCGGGCGTCCTCGAAGACGGTGCCGGCCGCGGTGTCCAGGTCCGCGATGCGCCGAGGCCGTTCCGCCGCGGCCTGCTGTGCGGGCGCGGCGGAGCGGGCTCGGGTCAGTTCTTCTCGCCGTTGGTCGTCGTCGCGCTGCCCGTGGCGAGCTGGTCCAGCAGCGCGGAGAGTTTTCCCTGTACCTCGATCACGGTGTGGGCCTTGCCCAACTCCGTTTCCAGGCGGGCGTTCTCAGCTTTGAGCTTGGCGATCTCCCGGTCGCGCGGGTCAGCCTTCGGGCGGCCCGGTGGCGCGGCCAGAGCCTGCTCGGCACCAGCATCGCGCTGTGACTTCCACGCGGAGATCAGCGAGGAGTACAGGCCCTCTCGGCGCAGGAGCGCGCCCTTGCCCTGCTTGTCCAAGGCCTCGTACTCGGCGAGGATCCTCTGCTTGTACGCCGCCGGGAACCGGCGGTTCGTAGGACGGGGTTCCACCTGCGGATCCGGGGTCCTGTGGTCATCGGTGCGGGCCACGCTGGGACTCCTCCTTCTCCGCCCTAAATCAACGATTCATCCAGTATGCCTGACCTGTCCTACTTTGCCAGATAGGGCTGGACGCCGAGCTGCTCCCGACCCGCCTGGGATACGTGGTGCGCTGCTCGAACGCCGAAGCCGTTCACCGGCACGGCCGAACCTTCCTCAAGGTGGCCGGAGATCTGGTGGAGCTGGGGCCACCCACACCGGAGGGCATGGACGAGCTGCGCAGACTGTACGCCGAGGAGAACAGGACCTCGTCCTTCATCGACTACGGCGACGAACTCCTCTTCAGCATGAACACGGGAGACTACCTTGCGCCCCGAATCTAGGGTCTCGGGCGAGATCCTCTCGTGCACTCTGCCGGCCAGGGAGAACCTCTTCGCGGAGCTGTCCGCGTCGGCTCGCCTGGAGGACACGGGAAAAGGCCGGCGAGGCGCCGTACTCGTCAAGGCCGACGAGGCGGGCGGCGTACCCCTTGTACGCACCACCACTCGGTACGGCAGCCCGGCACAGCATTTCCGCCCAGCACATGACCGGCTTGCACAGCGGATCCAAGAATGCACGGCGCTCTCGGTCGACTTCAACAACGCCCTCATCGAGATCTACACGAACGCCTACCGAACCATGGGCGGCCATTCCGACCAGGCCCTGGATCTGGCCGACGAGTCGTTCATCGCCGTCTTCTCCTGCTACGAGTACCCCGAAGCGGGCCCTCCGAGGAAGTTGATCTTCGAATCAAAGGAGGCCGGTGGCGAGAAGGTCGAGATTCCCCTCGCCCACCACAGCATCGTCGCGTTCTCCGTCAGCTCGAATCGACGGCTCAGGCACAGAATCGTGTTGGACGCGCCCGCCCCGGCGGCGGACAACCAATGGCTGGGCGTAACGTTTCGAACGTCAAAGACCTTCGTCCGGTTTCGCGACGGACACGCACACCTGCCGCAGGGTGCGCGCCTCCTGCCGGCCGACGAGGAGCAGCGGCACGAGTTCTACCGACTGCGGCGCCGTGAGAACAGTGAAACGGACTTCACCTATCCCCTGCTGACGTACACCGTCAGCGAGAGCGACCTGACGCCGCCCGTGTGACTTCGGGAAGTGAGTAGCACGCATCTCCCTTGCACCGTGCCGCCCTGCGACAGGGGGCCCGCGGAATCCGTTCGTCCGTCAGCGGGGCCGCGTGCGAGGATACTGACGCCCTTCAGGAGGGGTCGTCCGATGTCCGAACCACTGTCCGTCCGCCGTGTGCTCGGGGTCGGTCCCTTCGCCGAGATCGGCGAGCCCACCGTCGAGCCAGATGCGGACAGCGACATGGCCGGGGTCGACGGCCTGGACCGTCCAGCGGCACTCAAGTCCGTCGACGCGAATCCTGCGCTTGCCGGGCGCCACGTCCGATTCGGAACTCCTGCGTTCCGCGTAATTCAGGGGCCCTGGAGTCCCTGCCGGGTTGAAGGTGCAGGTCAGCCGGGTGGGGGCTGGTAACGCGGTCGGATTCGCCTAGAGACGCGATTTTACGGATCTGCCTGCGCTGACCTGCAGTTGGTCCGTAGGGTCTGGAGTCGTGTACGTGAAGACG
>NZ_JARXZC010000092.1 GCF_029894335.1 Kitasatospora sp. MAP5-34
CCGCATGCTCATCCGACGCTCGACAAGCCGCTACCGCTGGGACGGCCGGCCCACCACCCGACGCCTCAAGTGATCCATTTGCCGGTCGGTCTTAGGTGGTTTTTCGCCTGGTCGGGCTGGTTTTGGATGCCGGTGAGGCGGATGCCCGCCGCGGCCGGTGTCCGGCTGGGGATGCCCGCATCCGGTGATGTACAGAATCCTTGACATCGTGTCATGGTTGCTTGACACTCCAGATGTCGGGTTTTCTTTACATCTGCCGGGGAGCGGGAGCGGGTATGGCGGTCGAGGAGAGACGCGCGTGGATCATGCTGGTGTCCGCCGTGGGGGCGTACGCGGTGTACGCGGCCGTGGTGCTGGCCCATCGGCCGGGGGTGTCGCTGGTCCGGGTCTCCTATGTGCCGGCGCTGTTGTGGACGGTGGGCGGGGCGGTCGCGGTGCAGGTGGTGCTGACGATCGCGGCCGGGGTCCTGGTGCCGTGCGGGGAGCGTGCCAAGGACCGGCGTGACCGTGAGATCCACCGCTTCGGGGAGTACGTCGGGCAGTCGTTCGTGGTGGCCGGCGCGGTGGCGGCCCTGGTCCTCGCGATGGCCGGCGCCGACCGGTTCTGGATCGCCAACGCGATCTACCTGGCGTTCGTACTCTCCGCCGTCCTGGGAGCCGGTACGAAGCTCACCGCCTACCGGCTGGGGTTCCACCCGTGGTGAGGCCGACGCGGGTCACCAACGCGATCCGCGCGCTGCGCTTCGCCCACGGTGAGATGACCCAGGCCGAACTGGCCCGCCGGATCGGTGTCACCCGGCAGACCGTCATCGCCATCGAGCAGGGCCGCTACTCGCCCTCGCTGGAGATGGCCTTCCAGATCGCGCGGGTGTTCGCCGTTCCGCTGGACGCCGTGTTCCAGTACCCCGAGACCGAGGGAGAGAGCCGATGAAGGCCGTCGTCCAGGACGCCTACGGGCCGCCGGAAGTCCTGCGCGTGCAGGAAATCGACAAGCCGGAGCCGGGCCCGGGCGAGGTGCTGGTCCGGGTGCGGGCGGCGGGCCTGGACCCGGGTGTGTGGCACCTAACGACGGGCCGGCCCTACCTGCTGCGCCTGGCGTTGGGCCTGCGCGCACCCCGGGTACGGATACGGGGCCTGGACCTGGCCGGGGTCGTGGAGGCCGTCGGCGCCGGGGTGGAGAGCCTGGGCGCGGGGGACGAGGTGTTCGGCACCTGTGACGGCTCGTTCGCCCAGTACGCGTGCACCGGCCAGGACCGGCTGCACCGCAAGCCGGAGAACCTGACGTTCGAGCAGGCGGCCGTCGTCCCCGTCTCGGCCTGCACCGCGCTGAAGGCGCTGCGCGAGGCGGGACGGCTGCGGGACGGCGAACGGGTGCTGGTGATCGGGGCCGGCGGCGGGGTCGGATCGTTCGCCGTGCAGCTGGCCAAAACCTTCGGCGCGCACGTCACCGGCGTCTGTTCCACCTCCAAGACCGGCCTGGTCCGCTCGCTGGGCGCGGACGAGGTCATCGACTACACCGGCGAGGACCCCACCGCTGGCGGGCGCCGCTTCGACCTGGTGGTGGACACCGCCGGGAATCGGCCGCTGGCCGCGCTGCGCCGCGTCCTGACCACGCGCGGGACCCTGGTGATCGTCGGTGGAGAGGGCGGCGGCGCCTGGCTCGGCGGCGCGGACCGGCAGTTGCGCGCGCTGGCGCTGTCCCCGTTCGTGCGGCACCGCCTGCTCGCGCCGGCCGCGATGCGCCAGAGCCAGGAGGACCTGCGGCTGCTGGCGGGCCTCATCGAGGAAGGCCGTCTGACCCCCGTCATCGACCGGACCTACGGCCTGGACGAACTCCCGGAGGCCGTACGCCACCTGGAGCGGGGCCACGCGCGCGGCAAGAGCGTCATCCGCGTGCCGTAGGCATTCTCCCGGCACCTGACGCTCGTCCCCGCAGGCCCGGGCGGCGGCCGGACCGGGGCAGGGACGGTGTTCCGGGCGTGCGCCGTTCCCCGGTCCGCAGGCAGCGACCCGGCGCGGCAACGACCGCTGGTCGGCCCCTGCGTGTCGGACTGGGCGAGCCACGGCGATGGACATGGCCGGAGGGACCGCGCGGCGCACTCGGGAAATACGGAGACGCGGTCGGAGGTGGGCTGGCAGGCTGGCCTGATGGAGTCGCCGCCAGGTGCTGCCGCACCTCATCTGTCATCCCAGAGGGCAGTCGGACCGCTTCGTCCATGCCGTCGTGGACCGGATCAACCCGCCGACCACGAGGCCGGCCCAGGCGGCCTGACGCCCCACGGATGCCGGACGGACCCGCTGAACCCAACTGCACCTGCCGGAAGGGAAGGAGAGGCCGGCCATCAGGAGCAGCCCTCCCACCCGTGGCCGGGCCTGCTCGCACGAACTGCCCATCCACCGTCAGGGAGAACTGATTTGGCTGCCCCATGGGACCTTTTGATATCCACTGCGGGTGGCGTCGCCGCCACCATTGTGGGCGTTGTTGCGGGTGGTGTCGTCGGGCGGCGAAGCCAGAATCGGCAGTGGCTTCAAGGGACGCAGACTGCCGCCTACGAGAAGTTTCTGCAAGCGTTCGGCGCCGTGGAGATGGTGAGGTGACCCCCGCGATGTGGACACACCTGACAATGGATCTTGTTGATCCAGGAAGGTGAAGATCCGCGTGGCAAGGCCATCGAAGTACAGTCC
>NZ_JARXZC010000093.1 GCF_029894335.1 Kitasatospora sp. MAP5-34
CGACGCCCTTGGGTTCGCCGGTGGAGCCGGAGGTGAAGATGACGTAGGCGAGCGCGTCACCCGCCACCGCCACCGGACCCGCCAACGGCTCGTACGCCTCCGCCGCGCTGACGTCCGACAGCGTGAACCGGACGCCACCCGTCGCGAGCATGCGCGCACGTCGGCTCGGCGGCTGGTCGAGGCCGACGGGAAGGTATGCCGCACCCGCTGCCAGCACCCCCAGCACGGCGGCGATCTGGTCCGGCCCCTTCGGCAGTGTCACCGCCACCAGCTCGGCCGCTCGCACACCCTGGGCGTGCAGCATCGAGGCGATCCGCAGCGCCCGCTCGGCCAGTTCGCCGTAGGTCAACTGCCCGTCCGCTCCCCAGCGCAGTGCGCAGCGGTCCGGGTCGGCAGCGGCCCGGGTGAAGAAGCCCCTGTGCAGCGGCCCGGTCGGCAGGGGCCCGGCGGTGGCGTTGACGGTGTCGCGGACCGCGCGTTGTGCCGGAGGGAGCAGAGCCGGTGGCCGGTCGGACCAGTCCGCCCGTCCGGCCCAGTCGAGCAGTTCGGAGTGGGCGGCGAACATCGCGTCCAGCAGCCCGGCGGGGAACAGCTCCTCCACCGCGTCCCAGGTCACCAGCAGACCGCCGTCCCGGACCATCACCTGCTCGTCCAGCCAGACCTGCGGGGTCTGCGACACGCTCCACACCGGTCGGCGCAGCCCGTTGCTCAGCGCGTCGTCCACCCCGAGCGCACTGGTGAACACGACGGGCAGGCTCGCCTCGGCGGCGGCCGCCGGTCCGGCGGACTCGCGCAGCAACCCGAGCACCGGAGCGCCACGGTGGTCGAGGTCGCGCCACAGCCGGTCCTGCAGCCGCCGGGTCCTGGCCTCGAACGACTCCGCCGGGACGGGCTCGTGCGCCACCGGCAGCAGGGAGGTGAAGTCGCCGAGTACGCGATCAATGTCGGGGTGCACGTCCCGGCGGTCGAACAGGGTGAGTGCCACAGTCAGTTCGGGGCTCGCGCTCCAGGCGCCGAGCACCTCCGCGTAGCAGGCGAGCAGCAGGGCGGACGGTGTGAACCCGTGCTGCCGGGCGCGGGCCTGGAGCGACTGCCACTGGTCGGGGGCGAGCCAGGTCTCCCGGCGTACGAACCGGGGTCTGGCGAGGGCCGCCGGATCGGTGGCCAGCGGCAGTGCGGGGGGTGGCGGCAGCTCGGGAACCCGCTGCCGCCAGTAGGTCAGCGATCGGTCGAGTTCTTCGGCAGTCGGTTCGACCTGGCAGACGTAGTCGCGGAAGGACACGCCGATCGGCGGTAGCCCAGCGTCCGGGTCGCGGTAGAGCTGGTCGAGTTCGGCGAAGAGGATCATCATGCTCAGGCCGTCGACGAGCAGGTAGTCGAGACCGATGCCGACCCGCGTGCGGTTGTCCCCGTGCCGAGCGGCGCGTACGTCGAAGAGCGGCCAGGTCGACGGGTCGAGGCTCTGGTGGGACATCTCCTCGCGGAGTGCGGCGAGCCGCGCCGCTGCCTGTGCCTGTGCCTCTGCTTCAGTCGCAGTCTCCGCCGGCTCGGTGGCGCCGGTCACCGGGATGGTGAGCCGTGGCACCTGGGCCAGGATCAGCTGGCTGCCGTCCTCGTCGAACACCGCGCGCAGCATCTCGTGGCGGGCGATCAGCCGGTTCCAGGCCTCCTCGAGGCGGGCGAGGTCGAGGTCGGTCTCGTCGAACTCGCAGTAGTAGTAGGAACCCACGCCGCCGAGGGTGAAGGCCGAGGACCGGCCGACCCAGTAGGCGCGTTGCAGCTCGGTGGGCGGGAAGGGCTGGTTGCGTGCGGCGGGGTCGGCGGTGATCCCACCGGCCGGGCCGGCGGACGGCCCGGCGGGGAGTGTTTCCAGAGTCAGTGTCGCGGCGAACTCGGCGAGCAGCGGCGCGGTGAACAGGCTGCTGATCGCGGCTCCGGCCGCACCCGCCGCGCGCAGCCTGGTCACCACCTTGGTGGCGAGCAGCGAATCGCCGCCCAGCGCGAAGAAGTTGCCGTCACGCGAGGGTACGGACACGCCCAGGACCTCGGCCCACACCGTGCTCACCAGCCGCTCGGCGGGCGTGCGCGGCGGTTCGCCGCCGATCGCCTCGGCGGCGGACGCGGGGGCGACGGCGGTGAGCGCGGCACGGTCGACCTTGCCGTTGGCGGTCAGCGGGAGGTCGTCCCAGAGCGTGATCGCGTGCGGCACGGCGTGCTTGGGCAGCCGCTCGGCGAGGAAGGCGAGCAGGCTCTCTGCGGTGACCGAGCAGTCGTGAAGCACGGTGTGAGCGACCAACCGCCGCCGCACTCCGGTGTCGCCGGCCGTCACCACCACCCGGCGCACGGCGGGATGGCTCTCCAAGGTGGCTTCGATTTCGCCGGGTTCGAGGCGGTGGCCGTTGATTTTGAGTTGGTGGTCGGTGCGGCCGAGGAATTCGAGGGTGCCGTCGGGGTGGTAGC
>NZ_JARXZC010000094.1 GCF_029894335.1 Kitasatospora sp. MAP5-34
ATGCGCCCCCGTCCCCAGCACACTGCCGGCACTGTCATCGGTACTCCCGTCGTCCACCACCACGATGTTCGGGAACGTCACCAGCGCCCGCTCCAACACCCCCGCGATGACCGTGCCCTCGTTGAAGGCCGGGATCACCAACCAGACATCGTCATACCGGGACATGTGGGCTCCGTAAGGTGGTCGGAGGGCGTCGATTTCGGGCAGTGGTGGGGCGCGGGTGCTTCACACAATGGACCCGTCTTCCAGGAGATCGGCGAACCGGCCCTCGGTGCTGTCCCCCGTGCCGTCCTCCGCGCTGTCTTCCGTGCTGTCCCGGGGAATGGGTGGTGCAGGGGCTGCGGGGGATTGCGCAGGTGGCGGGCCGTCGATGGCGGGTGCGGCGGCCGGAAGGCCCAATTGGGCGCGGAGGGAACTCAGTTCCGAGGCCAGCAGGTCGGATCTGGCCCGCAGGCCGTGCTGCTCACGGCTGAGGGTGACGGCCAGGTAGAGAAGAACGACCAGGCCGAAAGCCAGCGCCAGATCCGCGCCGGAGCTCACCCGCAGGAGGGCGGCGACCGGATCTAGCAGCGTCGGAACGAACATGACCGGCAGGACCACCAGGCTGAGGCAGATCCACAGCGCCGCCGACCGCTGTCTCAGGCCGTTCAGGCGCAGAGTCCGGACGACCGAGACCAGGACGACGATGCCCGCGAGCGAGGTGAGGATGAAGAGTGGCACGGCCGCGCCTCCCGAGTCCGGATGGGTCGTCCAACTGACAACGGTCACACCGGGCGGTCGGTAACGACACGACCGGGTGACTCCCGGGAGGCAGGGCTCTGAAGTGCGGCGAGCGTTCTCACTGGTCGGAGTAGCTCAGGTCCCCGATGGTCCAGCTGCTCACGCTCTCGATCGAGATGCGGTACATGCCACCGGCGTTCGGCAGGCCGAAGCTCCCCTGCAGGATTCTCGCGAGGTGGAGGTGCAGGTGGTCGGGCCGTGCGCTGTGGCGGGCGGTGGCGGGGGCGAACACCGAGGAGAACGGTTTGAGGCTTTCGGAGGCGTCCAGTACTTCGGCCACCCGTTGCCGCCACACCGCCTCGGGCGCCAGTCGGCCGGTGATCACCGCGCCTGGGACGACCACGGTCAGGGACATCTGGTTGCTCTGCTCCGACTCCACCATGGCGGCGAGGGCGACGAGCAGCTCGTCGGGCTTCGACATGTGGCCAGCGTAGCGCTTGAAGTCCCGTGCGAGCGGGGCGAGCACGGGACGGTTCTCCCCACCGGGCCTGGCGGGGGAAGCGGATCACAGGCGGACGGTGAGGGCGAGGGGCGCGAAGGGGCGCGTGCGGTCGTGCGCGCTGGTTCGCGCGCCCGCAAAGGCGGCGGAATTGGTTTGGAGAAAGTTGATCCTGTACAAACCTCCTAATGACTGAGTGGCCATCAAATATCCGCAGCTACCTGCGGAAACGCGGGGGCTGGGTTGCCAGAAGATAATTCAAATTATCGGCCGTTCAACGAGCACATGCACCGGGTGATCGAACCGCTGAGAGTGCTACCGGCCGGCTCCGCCGTGCTCGACGCCGGGTGTGGGGGCGGTGCTGTCGGCCGCTGGCTGGCCGAGCAGGGGCGGCACCAGGTGCTCGGCATCGACCCGGAGCTGCCCGACGGTACGGCCACCGACGGCCCGCAGAAGCTGCCGGGTGGCGGCACGTTGGAGCTGCGCCGGGCCGACCTACTGGACCTTCCGGTGGGTCAACTGCACGACGGTGTCATGCTGTTGGGAGTACTGCACTATGCCGGGAGCGCCGACGGCGTCCGACGGATGCTGCGAGCGGCCGACGCGCTCAGCGGTCCCGGTGCCCCGCTGTCACTGAGCTGGATCTGCGATGACGTGCCGCTCACCTACCAAGAGGCCTACCTGCCCGGCCGCGAGCTGGTGGGCCGTGTGCTGGCCGAGCTGGGGTGGACCACCGCCGATACCTGGACGCGCGAGGTGACGCACGCGCACGGCGGCAGCCCGCAGCACGACCACCGCATCGTCTACGGCACCTGGCGGCGCGTCTGACGGCGCGTACGCCCCCGATACTCCCGCCGCGCCTGCGGAGGGACGAACCCACCACCCTGGAGAGGAACATCCATGTCCGAAACCCTGGTCGAGCGGGCTCCCGAGAGCGCGGTCCGTGCCGCGCTGATCCAGAACGGCAACGACCCCGGTTACTACAGCCAGGACGGTGTCGCGCTGGTCGAGCGGGCTCCGGAGAGCGCGGTGCGCGCCGCGCTGATCCAGAACGGCAACGACCCCGGCTACTACTCCGAGCACGGCGTCACCGGCTGACCCACCGGGTCGTGGGGGGGGCCCCGGGGGGGGGGGGGGGGGGGGCGCGGGGGGGGGGGCCCGGGGCGGCGCGGCGGCGCGCGGCGGCGGGGGGGGGGCGGCGGCCCCCAGGACCAACCACAGTGAGAGGAGCACGGAGG
>NZ_JARXZC010000095.1 GCF_029894335.1 Kitasatospora sp. MAP5-34
GCTCCGCATGCTCATCCGACGCTCGACAAGCCGCTACCGCTGGGACGGCCGGCCCACCACCCGACGCCTCAAGTGATCCATTTGCCGGTCGGTCTAAGAGGACCAGCCTCGTAGTTTCGCCGCGCTGATCGGTTGAGCGTGTGCCCGTGATGTTGCTTTCGCCGGTTCCCGGGGGCGGGGCCGGGTAGGGCTGCGCGTCGGCTGTCGTGCCGGGTTCCACGGGCCGGGGGACTGCCGGGATGCCTCCCCTCGGTGTTCGGCGGGGTGGTTCGTGCAGGTCAGGTTGGTCGGGGCAGTGCCTGGATCCGGTGGAAGGCGCGGACGATCGCGTCGGCCCAGGGCCACGTGTGCGGGATCTTGAGGCGTCGTCGTCGTTGGCCGCGCACGAGTCGGGCCGGGACGTGCAGGATGCGGTAGCGCAGGGTATGAGGTTGAGCGGTCTACGACGAGTGCGTACCTTCCGCTCCCGTCGGACACCGTCGCACCGCACTGGTCGCACAGCTCCGCCAGGCCCTCGCCCTGGTCCTCGTCGTCGGTCTCGCTCACCCTCCGTGGATACCGCGCGGCTGCCCTGGCGCCCCGTTCTGACAGGCCGAGGTTCAGAACCGTGAGGGCGTTTGTCGCGTTGCGGTCTCCGCGTACAGCGCCGGTGCGCGGAGGCCGACGCTGGTTCGGCTCTATCGGACGAGCTCGTAGACCGTCGGCGAGGCGCTGGCCGCGAATCCGCCCGCGCCCAGGTAGGCGGCCTGGATCAGGTGAAGGCCGACGGCCAGGGTGGAGGTGGTGAACACCGCGTGTCCGGTGCTGTCGAGTGGGGCGACGGCGATGAGCTGTGACCTGTCCATGAACACCACGAGGCCTTGGGGGACGGCCGTAGCGGGACCGGCCGCCACTGTGGCGGTGAAGGTGACCGGCTGGTACGGCTGCGTGGGGTCGGCCGAGGAGGTCAGGCGGGTGGTGGTGGTGACGGGCGCCTGGTCGCAGGTCGCGCGGGTGATCGTGTCAGTGTCCAGCGTGACCGCGGCGTCACGGGCCAGCGTCCGGCCGTCGACGGTCGCCCCGGTCGTGACGGTGATTGAGGCGAGGGCCAGGACGTTTCCCCGGAGGGTGGAGGAGGTTCCGAGCGTCGCGGAGCTGCCGACCTGCCAGAAGACGTTGCAGGCCCGCGCGCCGTTGACGAGGTTCACGCTGCTCGCGGAGGCTGTGGTGAGGGTGGTTGCCATCTTGAAGATGAAGACGGCGTTCGGGTCGCCCTGGGCGTCGAGGGTCAGCGTTCCGGTGATTCCGAAGGTACCGGCGGGGGAGTCGTACACCCCCGGGGTCTTGGTGGTCCCGCCGAGTTCCACCGGGACGGTGGCCGTGGTCGCGCGCCCCGCCGCGTCGTTGTACGCGGCGCTCAGGTCGTTCTTGGCCTGCAGCGCGACGGCGTCGGCCACGTGCTGGGTCCCGTTCACCTGCCCGGGAGGAAACCCGGTCACCGACGTGCCGGGGCTCAGCCCGAGATCGCCCTTGATCGTGGTGGGACCGGTGTTCGTGATCGTCGACGCGGCGAGAACCGCGAAGTCTGCGGCGGTGCCCAGCGATACCGGCGGCGTGGCCGCTCTCGTGCTCGCGCTCGGTGGCGTTGCCGCGCTTGCGCTCGGCGGCGCGGCCATGCCGATCAGGACAGCTGTCGCACAGATGACGGCCAGGGCCGGGGCCGGCCGGGATCGGGCGGCAAACCTGCGGAGCGTGCCCCTGAGGCTGGTGATCGTCATGGATCTGCCTTTCGTGGAGGTCTACGTCGGTTTTCGGCAACGTGAGAGGGCCACTTTGGCAACGAGAACGGGAGCCATCAGGTGTCGCATGAGCCGTGCGCCGCTGCCTCGTGGTCGGCAACGAGTCGGTCGTGGCATGGGAAGTTCGAGCTCGGCCACCCCGTAGTGCCCCGCAAATGTCTTCGCCGGGCCCGAGCCAGGATCTTTGACGGAGGGCCAACTGTCCTGCTGGTACTCGAGGAACGCCGGCCGTCTTACCTTGGTGAGACGTTCCCCTGTACGCCGGAGCTTCACAGCGCACCCTCCGCTCGTGCCTGACGGCGCATCGGCTTCCTGAACTGCGATGCCGGGCGTCGCCGGGTCGCAGCTCGGCTCGGTGTCCGCGGCTGGCGCTGGCGGCACCCCTGCGGAACGCAACGACCGCTACCCGGAGCTGCTGGTCCGGTGGCGGCGGCCTTGGCTTGATTTTTATGCAGTCGTCGTGGCTTTGGCCTTGTGGGCTTCGAGTGTGAGTTTGAATCGCTGCGGGTTCTTCAGAGACTCTAGATTGTGGCTGTGACCTGCAGGTTTGGCTGTTGGCTGTAGTACTTGGCTTCGTATTCGGCGGGTG
>NZ_JARXZC010000096.1 GCF_029894335.1 Kitasatospora sp. MAP5-34
CTGAACGTGAACTCGACACTCACATCCTCGCAGGCCGGGAGCACCCTTCCTTGATCACGTCACCGCGCGAGCCACTGGCGCTGAATATCCGAGGTTGGTGCATGGGAATCGGTCTGGCATTCAGCACGGCCGCGAACGCCCTGCCGACAAGTCAGGTAGCGCCTTCCCACGTCAAGGTCGACCTCGGGAAGTCGGTGACCGGCCTGACCGGCGTGCCGCACAAGGGTGTGAACATCTCTGGCGCCACCGCCCGTTCCTTCACACCCACCAAGACCGCATGGCCGTCAGCTTCCTCCGGCACTCTGCATCTGGCAGCGCCGAGCCCCGCGCCCTCCGGCACAGGTGTGAAGGCGGCAGCAGCGGGAACTCCGGTGTGGGCGCAGACGATCGCTTCCCAGCAGGGTTCCTACGCGGGCCCGACGTCGCTGGGAGTCTCGGTAACGTCCCACGACCTGGCCACGAAGCTCGGTGTCTCCGGGGTGGTGTGGTCACTAACGGACACAGGTACTGGCGTCCAGGGTGCGGGAAGTGTCCGTGTCGGCCTGGACTACGGTGCGTTCAGCCAGGCAATCGGCGGCAACTACGCCTCGCGGCTCCGCCTGGTGCAGCTGCCGGCTTGTGCACTGACAACGCCGGAGCTGGCCCGGTGCCGGGTGCAGACACCGCTGACCTCTACGAACGACCCCAAAACTGGCGCCGTTTCCTCTGTGGTGGCCCTCGGCTCCGCGGCCGTGACGAATGCCGCGGACACGTCCTTCGCGTCGGCCCGTGATGCGGCGAGCAGGGTGACCTCCGCCGTGTACAAGGAAGCTGGCCAATCCGGGCCGTTGCTCGCGCAGAGCGCCTCTACTGCGGGTTCGGCGACGGTGCTGGCTGCCACCGATTCCACCGGGCAGGAGGGCGGTGGCGGCGGCACCTATGCCTCCACCGGGCTGTCTCCCTCGGGCTCCTGGTCCCAGAGCGGTTCTTCGGGAGACTTCACCTACACCTACAAGGTGCAGGCACCCGGGTCCACGACGTCGCTCGCGCCGGATGCCTCGCTGTCCTACGACTCGGGAAGCGTGGACGGGAAGACCGCGAACACCCAAGCCCAAGCCTCGTGGGTGGGCGACGGCTGGACGACCCAGGACTCCTCCATCACACAGAGCTTCGTACCCTGTGCTGACAGCCCGGAGGGCAGCGCGGGCTCGGTGACCACCCCGGACGAATGCTATGACGGCCAGATCCTCAGCCTCTCGCTCAACGGATCGTCCACGTTCGTCGTCTACGACTCCTCCAGCTCCACGTATCGGCTGGCCGACGACAGCGGCGCCACCGTGTCCCACGTGACCAACTCCTCCAACGGGTCGGGCACCTACAACACCGACTACTGGGTGATCACCGAGCGCAACGGCACCGCGTACTACTTCGGACGCAACCAACTGCCCGGCTGGTCATCCGGCAAGGCCACCACCAACTCGGTGGATTACGAGCGGGTATACGCCGCCCACTCGACCGACCCGTGCTACAACGCGACCCCGGCCAACTCGTACTGCACGATGGCCTACCGGTGGCACCTCGACTACGTCACCACCGTCACCGCCGCCGCGATGGCCTACTACTACACGCAGGACACCAACTACTACGGCGCATACAACGGCGCGTCGGCAGTCCAGTACGTGCGCGACTCGTACCTCTCACACATCGACTACGGCTTCACCACTGCCACCGGCCCGTACGGCACCGCCCCTGACACGATCGTGTACACCCCCGGGCTGCGGTGCGTGTCCACCACCAACTGCGGAACCGGGGAGACATCCTCCAACGCCTCCAACTACCCAGATGTCCCATACGACCTGATCTGCGCACAGGGCGCGACCTGCAACGCATACGCGCCTTCGTTCTTCTCCACCGCCCGCCTGACCGGCATCACCACGAAGCAGTACTCAACGGCGTCCAGCTCGTATGCGACCGTGGACTCCTACGCGTTCACCCACACCGAGCCCAACACCGGGGATGCGACCAGCGCGACACTGTGGCTGGCATCGGTGCTGCACACCGGGAACGACACCACCGCAGGCGGCTCCGCCTCCTCGCTCCCGGAACCGGCCGTGAGCTTCGCAGGATCTGCGTTGGAGAACCGGGTCGACACCACGACCTACCCGGGCATGTTCCGCTACCGGATCACCTCGATCACCAATGAAGCGTCGCCATCTTCGAACGTGCTGGTCAGAGGGGCTGGTGTGACTGTTCTCCGGGGTGCTCGTGCTGGCCGTGGGCGGGAGTCTGCGG
>NZ_JARXZC010000097.1 GCF_029894335.1 Kitasatospora sp. MAP5-34
CCCCACTGCCCCTTGAACAACGCGTCCTCGTCCAGCCAGGACGAATAGTCCGCGAACGGGATCCCCTTGACGATCCGGTCCCCCCAGAACGGCGGCTCCGGCACCCGGTTCACCACCGACACATCAGAGCGGACCTGCCCCAGGTTCACCTCCGGCTCCTCCACCACCTCCACCCGGGCGTGCCGACGCTGCTTCAACTCCGGCAGCACCGCCCCCGGCACCCCCCGCTTCACCGCGATCAGCGCGTCCATCAACCGCAGACCCTCGAACGCGTCCCGCGCGTAGCGGACCTCACCCTCGTAGATCTCGTGCAGATCCTGCTCCACATACGCACGCGTCAACGCCGCCCCGCCCAGGATCACCGGGTAATCCGCCGCCAACGACCGCTGGTTCAGCTCCTGCAGGTTCTCCTTCATGATCACCGTGGACTTCACCAACAGCCCCGACATCCCGATCACATCCGCCCGGTGCTCCACCGCCGCGTCCAGGATCGCCGACACCGGCTGCTTGATCCCCAGATTCACCACCGTGTACCCGTTGTTGGACAGAATGATGTCCACCAGGTTCTTCCCGATGTCGTGCACATCGCCCTTGACGGTGGCCAGCACGATCGTGCCCTTGCCCTCATCGTCGGACTTCTCCATGTGCGGCTCCAGATGCGCCACCGCCGTCTTCATCACCTCGGCGGACTGCAGCACGAACGGCAACTGCATCTGCCCCGACCCGAACAGCTCCCCGACGACCTTCATCCCCGCCAGCAGCGTACTGTTCACGATCTCCAACGCCGGACGCCCGGTGAGCGCCTCGTCCAGGTCCGCCTCCAGCCCCTTACGCTCACCATCGATGATCCGCCGCTGCAACCGCTCCTCCAACGGCAACGCCGCCAGCTCCTGCGCCTTCGTCTCCGCACTGGACGCGGCGCTCACCCCCTCGAACAGCTGCAGCAGCCGCTGCAACGGGTCATAACCCTCCGAACGGCGGTCATACACCAGGTCCAGCGCCACCTCCCGCCGCTCCTCGGGAATCCGCGCGATCGGGAGGATCTTCGACGCGTGCACGATCGCCGAATCCAACCCCGCCGCGACACACTCGTTCAGGAACACCGAATTGATGACCTGACGCGCCGCCGGCGACAGCCCGAACGAGATGTTCGACAGACCCAGCGTCGTCTGCACCGCCGGATGACGACGCTTCAACTCCCGGATCGCCTCGATCGTCTCGATCCCGTCGCGCCGCGACTCCTCCTGCCCCGTCCCGAGGGTGAACGCCAGGCAGTCCACCAGGATCGAACCCTCGTCGATCCCGTAATCGGCGGTGAGCTCGGTGATCAGACGCTCGGCGATCTCCACCTTCTTCGCGGCGGTCCGCGCCTGCCCCTCCTCGTCGATCGTCAACGCGATCAGACCCGCACCGTGCTCCCGCGCCAGCGACGCGATCCGCGCGAACCGCGAATCCGGCCCGTTGCCGTCCTCGTAGTTCACCGAGTTCAGCACCGCCCGACCGCCCAGCATCTCCAACCCCGCGCGCAGCACGTCCACCTCGGTGGAGTCCAGCACGATCGGCAGCGTCGACGCCGTCGCCAGCCGCCCGGCGATCTCCCGCATGTCGGCGACACCGTCCCGGCCGACATAGTCCACACACAGGTCCAGCAGATGCGAACCGTCCCGGATCTGCTCCCGGGCGATCTCCACACACGCCTGCCAGTCCCCCGCCAGCATCGACTCCCGGAACTTCTTCGACCCGTTCGCGTTCGTCCGCTCCCCGATCGCCAGATACGACGTGTCCTGACGGAACGGCACCGACTGGTACAACGACGCGGCCGCCGCCTCCGGCCGCGGCGAACGCGCGGCGACCTCGCGCCCCCGGACGCGGTCCACAACGGCACGCAGGTGTTCGGGGGTGGTGCCGCAGCACCCGCCCACCAACGACAACCCGTACTCACGGGTGAACGTGTCATGCGCGTCCGCCAGCTCCTGCGGCGACAGCGGATAGTGCGCGCCGTCCTTGCCCAGCACCGGCAGACCCGCGTTCGGCATGCAGGAGAGGCCGATCCGGGCGTTCTTCGCCAGATACCGCAGATGCTCACTCATCTCCGCCGGCCCGGTCGCACAGTTCAGACCGATGAAATCCACACCGAGCGGCTCCAACGCCGTCAGAGCCGCACCGATCTCCGAACCGAGCAGCATCGTGCCCGTCGTCTCCACCGTGACCTGCACGAACACCGGCAGGTCCA
>NZ_JARXZC010000098.1 GCF_029894335.1 Kitasatospora sp. MAP5-34
GACTCTGTCGGTGATCTTGGGTTTGCAAGGTCATTTTCCTTGGCGCCACCAGAGGGGGCGGGGTAGGCCGCGGGCGTCGAGGTACTGCTGGAACGCTGTCGGTGGCCGGGGTCGGTAGGTGGAGTGGGTGGGCTCCTGTTCGCTGAGGCGCCCGATGTTGATCGCGATCGCGGTCAGGACGTGCTGGACGTGCGTCCTGGCCAGGCCCCGGTAGCGGCAGCGGCGCATGTGGTGGCCGTTGACCAACTCGTTCACGGTGCCCTCGACGCCGGAGCGCGACGCGTAGAGGCGTCTCCAGTCCGGGTCTTGCTGATCGAGGCGGTTCTGGGCCTGCAGCTCGTGCAGGTGTCGGGGCAGGAAGTTCACCGTGCGGGCCGAGGTGCCGCTGGTGCAGGCCGCACGGTCGGAGCAGGGGTCGCAGTGCGCGCGGGTGAACCGGGCGACGGTGTAAGGGGCCATGGCGGGCGCCTCGACCCAGTTCCCTGTGATCTTCCCGTTGGGGCAGGTGACGGTGCGCTGGTCGAAGTCGATGCGGAAGTTCTCCCGGGCGAAGCCAGTGCCCTCGCGCCGCTGCCACGCGTTGCCGGCCTTGAGCGGGCCGACCAGTCGGACCCGGTGGTCGCGAGCGGCCTGGTCGAACAGGGCGACGGAGGTGTAGCCGGCGTCGAGGAGATGGTCGCCGGGCAGCAGGCGGCGCCGCTTGAGCCGGGCGTGGATCCCGGGAACCGCGGTGCTGTCATTGGCGGGGGCGGTGGTGGCCACGTCGGTGATCACGTTGACGCCCCGGTCGTCGCAGGTCTCGGTGACATGGGCGAGGTAGCCGGTCCAGCGCGTGTCGCCGCGGCGGGCCCAGTGTGCCTCGGTGTCGTACGGCGATTCGATCCGCACCCGACTGGGCGCCAGGCCGTCTTTCTCGGTCCGCGGCCGCAGTTGGCCCCGGCTGTCCGCGACAAAGTTCTGGACCATGATCTGACGCAGCACCTCCAGTCGGTGTCGGGCGTCACGGTGCACGGCGGGCAACTCGCGCGTGCGCGCCAGCAGTTCGACCGCGTCGGCGGCGACCTGTTTCAGGCGGGTGGCGGGGTGGCTGGGCTGGCTGCACATCCGTGCCTGCCGTCCGTAGCGCTCCCCCCACTCGGCGCTGACCAGCTCGTCCAGGAGCTCGGGGGCGGCCAGGGTGAGTGCCTCCAGGCCGGTGCGGACCGCCTCGGTGACCAGCTCCAGCCGGGTCAACTCGCGTACTGCGGCCAACAGATAGGTGGAGTCGGTGCGCTGCCGGCCCCGGGCCTTGACCAGGCCGGCTCCCTTCAACCGTGCCAGCGCGAGATCGAGCAGCGCATCGGCGCGGCCGCCCGCGGCCAGCCGGTCGCGGAAGTCGGACAGCACGCTGTGGTGGAAGCCCGGATCGTCCAACTCCAGTGCGAGGGCGTACTTGAAGTCGATCCGGCAGCGCACCGCCTCGGCCGTGTCCCGGTCCGAGAGGTTCAACATGAACTGCAGCACGCTCACTGTGGCCAGCTGGGCCGGCGACAGACCGGGCCGCCCATCGCGCGGATACCAGGCAGCGAAATCCTCATCGCTCCACAGCCCGTCGAGCCGGTCACGGACCCACATCGCCGTCGTGCCACGGGGATTGCTTGCGTGAGCGACCCGTGCGGTCAGGGCGGGGACTTGCTCGCCGGAGCGGGGGCGCAGGGACACCGACTCACCTCGCGGAAGGGGGGGGACGACCTTGGAAACCCAGCCGATCTTGCCCGACGATCAGTCCCGTCCGCCGGAGAATCCCAAGATCACCGACAGAGTC
>NZ_JARXZC010000099.1 GCF_029894335.1 Kitasatospora sp. MAP5-34
GCCGGCTAGCTGTGTCCTTCGCACATAGGGAAACGTGTGTCGAGCCAGCGGGGGTGGGTTGGGTCGACTTCGAGTATGTCGAGGAGTCGGGCCTGGATGCCTTCGCTGACCAGGACGACGGGTGGGCTGGTGGCGGTGCCGCTGCGCATGCGCAGGTCGGACAGCGCGGTCAGGATCAGTTCGCCGGTCGGCCGTAGGGCCTGGTTGCTGCCGGGCTGGAGGCCGCGCATGGTGCGCTGGTCGCCCAGGGCCTGGCGGACCTGGCGCTCGATCAGGGAGAAGACCAGCAGGGCCAGGCAGATCACGGTGATCAGGGCGGCGATGCGGCGGTTGTTCTGCAGGAACATCGGCGCGATCGCGAAGGGGCCCTTGACGTGGCTGTAGCGGCGTTCGACGGCGCCCTGGCCCTTGTAGTGCAACAGGACCTGGGCTGCGGTGGCCTGGTCGGCCGGCAGGTTGGTCAGCAGCGTGTACCAGCCGTCGACGGCCGCTTCGGCGTCGATGGCGTCCTGGTCGAAGGACCAGGTCAGGGTGGGTCTCCCGTCCGGGCTGGTGCCGACATCGGTGTGCAGGTAGGCGGTGACGCGGCGCTTCCTGGCGATCACCGCGACCGTGTCGGCGACCTTCTTGGCGTCGGGGTAGTGGCGGGTGCCCAGGTTGCGCTGGATCTTCTCCAGGTCCTCGCGGGCCCGGGTCAGCTTCTTGGTGCGGGCCTTGAGCTGTCCGGTCGCGTTGGAGCTGGAGTGGACCAGGATCCGGCGCATCGTCAGCGCGGGATCCTTCTTGCGCCGGCCCTTCCAGGTGAACTCGTCCTCCAGGACCCGGTAGGCGGCGCGTTGGTCGGCTGGTTTGTCGGCGTCGCGTTCGGCGGTGTAGTCGACCGGTTCGGCCGATTGCAGGTCCAGGGCGGCGTAGACGGCACTGTCGACGCTGGCGGCGGCAGCCGGGGCCAGGAAGTGGACGCCTTCGGCGGTCATCGCGGACACGTTGTCGTAGGTCAGCAGTTTGCTGTCGCCCACCAGCAGCAGGTCCGGGCGCTTCGCGATCTGCCGCAGGGCGGTCATCGCGCCGGTGACCTGGGAGACCTCGGCGGCTCCGCCGCTGAAGGCGCGGTGGGTGACGGGGATGCCGCCGTCGCCGGTGACCGCCAGTCCGGCCTGGATCTGCTTCAGGTCGGTGCGCCGGTCCTTGGGGTGCCCGAACTTGACCACCGGGTAGTCGCTGTCGGGGTTCTCGTAGGCACCGTAGAGGGAGACGCTGGTCATGTCCCAGTGGCAGCGTGAGGCGTCGATGCCGAACTCGGTGATCGCCTTGGCCCCGATGGAGCCGACGAGTTCGTCCAGGTGCGGGGCGATGGCGTCCAGCGCGCGGGCGATGCGGTCGTCGTTGAGGAAGTCGGCGTGGATGCCGAAGACGTCCTCCACAGCCCACTGCTCGGCCCACCGGGCCACCTTGAACAGGGGCGTCGGCGAGGACAGCCGGTTGGCGATCAACGCCTCGACGACCTGTCCGTGGGTAAGGTGGGCGACATCGCGCACCGGGCACAGTCCGTCGATGATGCCGGCGACGTCCAGCCGGCGCAGGAAATGCGCACAGGCCGGCAGCGCCCCGAGCCGCTTCTCCACCACCGCGGTGATCAGAAGCTCGGCTCGGGGACGCTGCACACGGGAACGGTCGCGACCGACGAAGACAGGCACGCCACCATCAACGCGCACATCCCGGCGACGACACCACCGAGGACTACGAATCGCCACAAAGAGTCATGTGCGAAGGACAGGGCTAGC
>NZ_JARXZC010000100.1 GCF_029894335.1 Kitasatospora sp. MAP5-34
CCTCGATTCGTCAGCGGTGATCACTGACGGGTCGTGAGACTGGTTCGCCCGGTTTGTCCTCTCGGGTGAGAGGGTGGGCCTTCGCGTGTCGCTGCGGCTGCGTCCGGCTTCCACGGCTCCGGAGGTGGTGCGGGTTCTCCTTCCTGGGTCTTCGGCGGGGCTGGTCCCGGCTGTCAGGTGGGTGCCGGCAGGGCGTTGAGCCGCTGCCAGCAGGTGAGGAAGGCGTCTCGCCAGGGCCAGGTCCGGCTGATCTTGAGCTGGCGGCGGCGGGCGTGGCGGGTGAGGCGGGCGGGCAGGTGCCAGAGCCGGTAGCGCATGGTGTCGGGCTCGGCTCTGGCGAGGTGGGGGTCGTCGTGCAGGCCGAGCAGTCGGGTCCAGGCGTCGAGGTCGTTGGCGAGGTTCGCAGCGAGCATCCAGCCCCGGTTGACCTCCCAGGACTGGCTGGGCAGGTTCCGCAGACCCATCGCCTTGTCCGTTCTGACCCGGTCCTCGACCGTGGCGTGCGAGCGGTGCAGGACGTCGAGGAACTGGTTGTGGTGCGAGCCGCAGATGCCCCACATGTGCCGGATGTTGGAGGCTGTGACCGCGTAGCGCCAGCCGGTCTTCTTCTCGAAGTCGGTGAGCTTGGCGCGCTGGCGGGCCGAGGGACGGGTGCGGCGAACGGTCAGACGCATGCCCTCGGGCCAGCCGCCCCTGGTGTTGAGCCCGGTCAGCTCGGCGACGTGCGCGTCGGCGGTGACGGTGCCGTCCTGGTGGAGGGTGTCCTCCCAGACGCTCTGGGGCAGTCGGGCGATGGCGTGCTCGTCGGCGTCGGTCATCTTCCAGCCGACCGTGTAGCGCACGGTGCGGCGGGCGGTGTTGAGGGCTTCGAGGTGCTCCAGCAGTTCGTGCGTGGCACCGGCCCCGTCGACACGGATGAGGATCTTGGCCCGCGAGGCGTCGGGGACCTGAGCCAGCGCGGCGGTAAGGACGGTCAGGTGGTCGGCGACGGTGTTCGAGCCCGCGTTGCCCGGTCGCAGCAGTATGGCCAGGCACTCGCCGGTGTTCGCGCACCACGCGGCGAGCGGGTGGAAGCCGTAGGTCTTCTTGAAGGTGACATCGGCGCCGGCCTTCTTCGAGCGGGCGGTGATCACGGTGGCGTCCAGGTCGATGACGATCCAGCCGGTCAGCTGCCTGCCCGCGATCGTCAGCCAGGGGAACCCGCCGGGTCTGGCAGCGAGTTGGTTCCACACGTGGCGCCGAATCCGGGCGCGGGCCCTGGCGATCTTCTTCAGCACGGTCTCGTCGAGCGCGGCGAGCATGCGGCGCATGGTGGAGTCCGACGCCGGTGTCCCGAACAACGCGCTCTGGTGGGTCAGCAGTTGCTCGGCCTCCGACAGATTGGCCGCGCCGAGCACGATCGCCGCGGCGGTCATCGTCAACGCGACGCCGCGATCCCGCCAACCCGATCCAGCCCCACCTGGCAGGGCCTTGCTCAGTGCCGCTGTCAGGCCCACACGGTCGGCGCACTTGCGCAGCAGCACTGATCCAGCGTGCCCGACAAGACCTTTGGCATCGACCGAAACTGACAGTCGCTCATCCCACCCACTACGCTTTGCCACCAGAAGGGTGCACCTGATCCTGCGCTGAACGTGAACTCGACACTCACATCCTCGCAGGCCGGGAGCACCCTTCCTTGATCACGTCACCGCGCGAGCCACTGGCGCTGAATATCCGAGG
>NZ_JARXZC010000101.1 GCF_029894335.1 Kitasatospora sp. MAP5-34
TGGGCAATTGCCAACCTGAACGTGCAGGTCACGGGGCTGGTGTGGGCCGGAGGCGGGGTGCTCGGGCTGGTCGGGGACGTGATTGCTAGCAGGAGATCGTTTGCCGTGCGGCCGGTTCGTCCGAATCCGGGCGTCGCCCGCCGCGGCCTCCTACCCTCCGAGGAGGGTTCGGACGGGAGGCGTGCTGGTGGTGGACGTGTTGACGTGGGTGATGCAGCGGCGGCTGGTGCTGGCCGACCGTGCCGAGCGGCTGCGGAAGGAACTCGCCGGGCTCGACGCGGAGGTCGCGCGGCTGGAGGTTGCGGAGGTGGTGTTCGGGCAGTTCGCCGACGCTCAGCGGGCCGGCCGGGCGGACGATCCCGCCATGGCCGAGGAGTTGGAGCGGGTCACGACGGGTCCTGGGGCGGGCGGGATGCTGCTGGTCCCGCACCGCGAAGAAGGCATGGACGCCGGCGTGCTGCCTGCCGACTACCAGGCGATCCTCAAGGCCGTCGCGGGGATCGAGGGAGCGGTCAGGGCGGGGGACGTGGCGCTGGCGCTCGGCAGGGGAGTACAACCGGCGCAGGTCGAGCCACTGCGCGGCCAGCTGCGGCGCCTGGCGGATCGGGGCTGGCTGCAGCGGACCCCGTCGGGTCGCTACACCCTGCGCTGATGTCGGATGCCGCCGCGCGAAGCGGCCGAATCCATCCGTAACTCATGGACCCCCGGCGAGTGTTGGGGATTCCATGCGAAAGAACTCCAAGCCCGCCGAGGGTCCTGAGGGACTTGTCTACCGGTGCCGCCTGTCGCTGTCGAGCGCCACCGTGAACATGGTCGCCGACCTGATCCGCGGCCACCTGAAGAAGATCGGCTCGCGCTGGCGCAAGCTTGCGCCCGGCAGGATCGCCGTCATCGTGCTCGCCGTTCTGCGGCACGACCAGCGGCTTTGCGACATGGCCGGCGGCAACGACGTGTCCGCCTCCACCGTGCGCCGCTGGCTGCTGGAAGTGACCGGTCTCCTCGCCGCCCGCGCCCCGCGACTGGACCGCGCCCTGAAGAGGATCACCCGCAAGGGTGGCGTCGTGGTGCTGCTGGACGGCACGCTGGTGCGGACCCGCCGCCGCACCGGGGACGAGAACCGGCCCAACTACAGCGGGAAGCACAAGGTCCACGGCCTGCTGTTCCTCGCACTGACCGACGAGAAGGGCAACCTCGTCTGGATCTCGGCGGCGAAGCCGGGGCGCTCGAGCGAGATCACCGCCGCACGCCACAACAAGATCTGCGCCAAGCTCCGCGAAGCCGGTCTCGGTGCCCTGGCCGACCTGGGCTTCGTCGGCCTCGATGACGATCCCGCCGACCCGGTGATCGTCACCGGCCGCAGGGCGACCCGGGGCCATCCGCTGACCAAGGCCCAGAAGGAGGCGAACCGGCTGGTCAGCCGCGAGCGAGCGGCCAACGAGCACGGCTTCGCCGACCTGAAGAACTGGCGGATCCTCACCAAGGTCCGCATGAACGCCCAGCACGCGACCACGCTCCTGCGCGCCCTGCTCGTGCTGACGAACGCCCAAGTCTCCCGCTGACGGACGATCACCCGATCGCGATCAGGCCCGCCACCCGGCCCGAGTACCCGACCGCGCACCACACCAGCCCCCGTGACCTGCAGATTTCAGGATGGAATTAGCTCA
>NZ_JARXZC010000102.1 GCF_029894335.1 Kitasatospora sp. MAP5-34
TCCGCCGCAACGCCCGCGACGCCACCCGGCCCCTCGCTCTCCTCGGCCTCGCGTGATCACAAAACGGACGTCACGCGACTACGCCGAAGCCCTGGGCCCCGGCATAGTCGCAATTCACCGCTTTGTCCGACCCTCGTGGCGTCTCCCGTGGTGGAAGGTTCCACCACGGGACCCTCCGTCAAGGTCGCGAGCAGCAGGGACGAAGCGGACATCAAGCTACTGTGCCGAGGCCCTGACCAGGGATGCTTCGTACCTTCGTATAGTTCCGTGCAGGCGCACGTGTACTAATCTCTGGGGGCATCGCCATGCTGGAACTGCTGGGGCTCGACGCCGAAGCGGAACGCGTCTACCGGGCACTCCTCGCCCACCCCGAGGACGGGGTGACCGCACTCGCCCAGCGGATCGCGCTGCCCGAGAGTGACCTGCGCGCCTGCCTCGACCGGCTCAGCCGCCTCTCACTGGTCCGGCCCTCGTCCCGGGGAGGCATCGGATTTCGTGCACTGGACCCCGAAGATGCCATGGAACTGCTGCTGGCCCGCCAGCAGGCCGAACTGGCCGCCCACCAGCAGAAGGTGGAGGCCTCCCGGGCCGCCGCCGCGCAGCTCATCGCCGAGTGTTCCTCGATGCATCCGCGGGGCGCCACCGCCGGGGCCGAGAGCCTGCACGGGCCGGAGGAGATACGCGACCGGCTGGCCCGGCTGGCCGCCAACACCCGCCACGAGATCATGACGTTCGCGCCCGGCGGGGGCCACAGCATCGAGGACCTCGAAGCCAGCCGCAGCCCCAACGCCGCGCTCCTGGACCGGGGCATCGCCATGCGCACCGTCTACCTCGACAGCGTTCGCAACCACCAGCCCACCCTCGATCACATGGACTGGCTGCACCGCCACGGCGGACAGGTGCGCACCGCTCCCACCCTGCCGGTGCGGATGATCATCTCGGACCGCCGTGAGGCCGTCCTCCCACTCGACACCAACGACGCCCAGACCGGCGCGGTCGTCATCGCCTACGAGGGGCCCATCGCGGCGCTGTGCGCCCTCTTCGAGAGCGTCTGGCAGAGCGCCAACCGGCTGGGCGCCGCTGTGGAACGCAACATGGACGGGCTGACCCGCCAGCACCAGGAGTCCCTCCACATGCTCCTCCAGGGACTCACCGACGAGGCCATCGCCAAACGCCTCGGTGTCTCCCCGCGTACCGCCCGACGCATCGCCGCCGAACTCTTGGAGGCGCTGGAGGCCCGCAGCCGCTTCCAGGCCGGCGCGCACGCCGTCCAGAACGGTTGGCTCCCCGCCACCCGCGTCTGAGCCCCCGTCCGGCCCCCCTTGCGAAATCCGCGTCCCATCGGGACGCGGCTTTCGTCGTTCCGTGGCCCGTTCTCCTCCAGGTGGAGGTGGACGGGATATGCCACTGCAGAATCCGTCCACCGCAAAGCCCTTCCAGTGGTCCTTGGGAACCGGCACAGTAGAGGCATCGACAGGGAGAACCGGCCGAAATCGGCGAAACCTGGGACCGCTCAAGGAATCCCGAAAAAGCCTTCACTCCACTCATGCACCGCAGCTGAACAAGGAGGTGAACAGAATGATCGACATCCAGGACATCGAGGTCATGGCTGAGGCCCTGACCTGCGGCAGCTACAACAAGGGCTGAATTCGGGCAGGTT
>NZ_JARXZC010000103.1 GCF_029894335.1 Kitasatospora sp. MAP5-34
TGAGTGGTGTGCATCGTGAAGTGGCAGGTCACGGGCCTGGTGTGCGTCGGCGTCGGGGTGCTCACGCTGGTTGCGGGCGGATGGCTTCGGTGAAGATCGTCGGTCAGCGGGCGACTTCCCGGTTCGTCAGGACCAGCAGGGCCCGCACCAGCGCGGTCGCCCACTTCGGGTCGGTGCGGACCTTGCCGAGCACGCGCCAGTTCTTCAGGTGCGCGAAGCCGTGCTCGACCGGGGCCCGGACCGCGGCCAGCGCCTTGTTGGACAGCTTCTGCCCCCGGGTCAGGGGCCGGTTGCGGGCGGCCTTGTAGCCGGTGATCACCGTCGGGTCGGCGTCCGGGCCGCTGTCGTCGAGGCCGACGAAGCCCAGGTCGGCGATCGCGCCGAGGCCGGCCGCGCGCAGATGGGCGGTCAGTTTGTCGTGGCGGCACGCGGTGATCTCCGAGGTGCGTCCGGGTCGGACCGCGCTCACCCAGACCAGGCGGCCCTTGTCATCGGTGAGCGCGATCACGAGCAGGCCGTGGCATTTGTGCTTGCCGGAGTAGTTCTTCCGGTTCTCGGTCCCGGTGCGGCGGCGGGTGCGTATCAGAGAACCGTCCAGCAGGACCACCCCGCCACCCGATCGGGCGATCTTCTTGAGCGTGCGGTCCAGGCGCGGGGCGCGGGCGGCCAGCAGGCCGACGACCTCGCGCACCCACCGGGTCACGGTGGTGCGGTGCACCCCGTTCCCGCCGGCCAGGTCGCCGGGCCGCTGGTCACAGCGCAGCACCGCCAGCACGATGCCGGCGATCCTCCCTGCCGACAGGGCCCGCCACCGCGATCCGATCTTCTTGCAGTGGCCGCGTATCAGCTCGGCGAGCCAGTTCAAGGTGACACTCGACAGCGGCAGGCGGGCAGTGTAGACAAGACCTTCGGGGCCCTCGACGAGACCGTTGTTTTTCTTCACACCAAACTCAACTGCCGCCGGGGGCCCTCCGGTTACGCCCTACGGCGCGCAGGACCTGGACGGCTACAGCCGTGCGGTGAACTTCCCGTCGCCGCGTTTGTGCAGCCAGCCGCGGTCCGCGAGCCTGACCAGTTTCGCCCGCAGCGGCTCCAGCTTCCCGCGCACCTTCACCTGAAGGCCCAGCTCTTCGCCCACTGCCCGCACCTGCACCGGACCGCCGGCGGCTCGCACGATCGCCAGGATCCGGCGGTAGTCGTCGGGCAGCGCGGTCTCGTCAACGCTGCCGCCACGGTGCGGGACCAGCAGCATCGCACACCCGCCGACCTGCGCTGACGCCGGTGCGACGGCAGTCCGTTCCCCAGCTGTCCGCTCGCTCATCCGCGTCAGGACCCTCTCGGCGACTGCGAGTTCGTCCCGCTCGGCCTTCACCTCGTCCAACTGCTTGACCAGCTGTTCTTCCAGCTCGTCCAATTCCGCGCGGCGCGCGGCGATCCGTTCCAGTACCTCGGGGTCCACCATGCCCGGGAGCGTAGGAGCATCGCGGGCTGGAACGGGCCAGAACCCACGAAGACCTCCCTGCCCGACGATCTACACGGCAGACTGCCGCGCGTGACCAGCACGAGCACCGGGCCACGGAATCACGCCAGGCCCGTGACCTGCCACTTCACGATGCACACCACTCA
>NZ_JARXZC010000104.1 GCF_029894335.1 Kitasatospora sp. MAP5-34
GGTTCGACGTTGGCGCTTCAAAGCGGGTACGGGAATATCAACCCGTTGTCCATCGACTACGCCTGTCGGCCTCGCCTTAGGTCCCGACTTACCCTGGGCAGATCAGCTTGACCCAGGAACCCTTGGTCAATCGGCGCAAGAGTTTCCCACTCTTGTATCGCTACTCATGCCTGCATTCTCACTCGTGTACCGTCCACAACTGGATTCCTCCGCTGCTTCACCCGGCACACGACGCTCCCCTACCCATCACAGCAGGCGTTAGCCCTTCATACTGCAATGACACGACTTCGGTGGTGTGCTTGAGCCCCGCTACATTGTCGGCGCGGAATCACTTGACCAGTGAGCTATTACGCACTCTTTCAAGGATGGCTGCTTCTAAGCCAACCTCCTGGTTGTCTGTGCGACTCCACATCCTTTCCCACTTAGCACACGCTTAGGGACCTTAGTCGGTGTTCTGGGCTGTTTCCCTCTCGACCATGGAGCTTATCCCCCACAGTCTCACTGCCACGCTCTCACTTACCGGCATTCGGAGTTTGGCTAAGGTCAGTAACCCGTTGAGGCCCATCGCCTATCCAGTGCTCTACCTCCGGCAAGAAACACGTGACGCTGCACCTAAATGCATTTCGGGGAGAACCAGCTATCACGGAGTTTGATTGGCCTTTCACCCCTAACCACAGGTCATCCCCCAGGTTTTCAACCCTGGTGGGTTCGGTCCTCCACACGGTCTTACCCGCGCTTCAACCTGCCCATGGCTAGATCACTCCGCTTCGGGTCTTGGGCATGCAACTCAGACGCCCTATTCGGACTCGCTTTCGCTACGGCTACCCCACACGGGTTAACCTCGCTACACACCGCAAACTCGCAGGCTCATTCTTCAAAAGGCACGCAGTCACGAGACACACAGCAAGCTGGTGTCCGACGCTCCCACGGCTTGTAGGCACACGGTTTCAGGTACTATTTCACTCCGCTCCCGCGGTACTTTTCACCATTCCCTCACGGTACTATCCGCTATCGGTCACTAGGGAATATTTAGGCTTAGCGGGTGGTCCCGCCAGATTCACACGGAATTTCTCGGGCTCCGTGCTACTTGGGAGAAGCTCAAGTGAGCCGCTGATGTTTCGTCTACGGGGGTCTTACCCTCTACGCCGGACCTTTCGCATGTCCTTCGACTACACCAACGGTTTCTGACTCACCGACCGGCCGGCAGACCGGTCAAGAACTTTCCCACGACCCCACATTAGCAACCCCTGCCGGGTCTCACACCAATATGGTTTAGCCTCATCCGGTTTCGCTCGCCACTACTCCCGGAATCACGGTTGTTTTCTCTTCCTGAGGGTACTGAGATGTTTCACTTCCCCTCGTTCCCTCCACACACCCTATGTGTTCAGATGTGGGTGACAGCCCATGACGACTGCCGGGTTTCCCCATTCGGAAACCCCCGGATCAAAGCCTGGTTGACGGCTCCCCGGGGACTATCGTGGCCTCCCACGTCCTTCATCGGTTCCTAGTGCCAAGGCATCCACCGTGCGCCCTTAAAAA
>NZ_JARXZC010000106.1 GCF_029894335.1 Kitasatospora sp. MAP5-34
TGAAGCTTCGCCATCCTCGAACGTGCTGGTCAGAGGGGCTGGCGTGACGGTTCTCCGGGGTGCTCGTGCTGATCGTGGGCAGGAGTCTGCGGTCTTGATCGTCCGTCGGCCGTCTGTCAGCGGTTGACTTCGAGATCGGTCAGGACGAGTAGGGCGCGTAGGAGGGTGGTGGCGCGGCCGGGGTCGGTGCGGAGCTTGGTCAAGATCCGCCACGCCTTCAGGTTCGCGAAGCCGTGTTCGACGGGGGCGCGTCCGGCGGCCAGGACCCGGTTGGCCTGCTTCTGGCCGGGGGTGAGCTTGCGGGCGCGGGTGGCCTTGTAGCCGGTGACGATGACCAGGTCATCTGGGTTGTCGGGCTTGTCCACGCCGACGAAGCCGAGGTCGGCCAGGGCGCCGAGCCCGGCCGCCTTCAGGTGCTCGACGATCTTGTCGCGGCGGGCGGCGGTGGCGTCGTGAGTGCGACCCGGCCGGGCCGCCGAGATCCAGATCAGCTTGCCCCTCTCGTCGGTCAGAGCGAGGAAGTGCAGGCCATGGCGGTGGTGCTTGCCGGAATAGTTCGGGCGGTTCGCCGCTCCGGTGCGGCGCTGGGTGGGGATCAGAGTGCCGTCGATCAGCACAACTTCTCCGCCTCGCCTGGCTATCTGGCGAAGCGCCCGGTCCAGGCGCGGAGCCTTCGCGGCGAGCAGGTCGATCATCTCGTCGCGCCAGCGCCGCAGGGTGGACTCCGGCACGCCGTTGCCCCCGGCCAGGTCGAGCAGGCGCTGGTCGTGCCGCAGCATGGCCAGCACGAGCACCGCGATCCGGCCCGGCGGCAGCGACCGCCACGGGGAACGTATCGCCTTCAGACGTGATCGCAGCAGGTCAGCGAGGTAGACCAGGGTGCTCGTGGACAGGTTCAGCTTGCACTGGTAGACAAGGGAGACGCCCTCGGCGGGCGCGTTGTTATTCGTCACACAATTTCAACGACCGCCGGGGGCACCCGAGTTACGGTCCAATCCGCGCAGCCGACCTGGTCACAGGCGTGCGGTGAAGCGACCGTCGGGCAGCTTGCGCAGCCAGCCCCGCCCGGCGAGCTTGGACAGCTTCCCGCGCAGCGGCTCCAGCTTGCCCCGCACCGCGACCTGAAGCCCCAGCACCTCGCCGACCTGCTTGGTCGCAACCGGCCCGCCCGCGTCGCGCACGATGGCGAGGAGGCGCTGGTAGTCCGGCGGCAGCGCGTCCTGGGCCACTCCGGGCCCACGGTGCGGGACCAGCAGCACCGCTCGGCCTGCGACCTGCACCGCCGGCGGCTCGGCCGCTGGCGATTCCGAGGCGAGCTGTTCGGCCATTCGCTGCCAGACCCGTTCCGCGACGGCGAGTTCGTCGCGCTCAGCCCGCGCCTGGTCTAGCTGCTTGACCAGCTGGTCTTCCAGTTCGTCCAGCTCCGCGCGCCGCGCGGCGATCCGTTCCGCGATCTCGGACTCCACCATGAACCGGATCGTAGGCGGCGACGAGCCCGCGACGCCGAGGAACCGGAGAAACCGACCCG
>NZ_JARXZC010000107.1 GCF_029894335.1 Kitasatospora sp. MAP5-34
GTGCCGGTGGCGAGGAGGTGGGCCTGTTCGCCGGCGGGGAGGGGGCTGGTGGTGGCGTCGCCGTGGGGGTCGGTGGCCATGGCTTCGAGCACGGTCCGGTACATCGCCGCCAGCCGCGCCCCGGACTCGGGGCTGAGTACGGTCGTACCGGTGGCCAGGTGGACGTAGCCGCCGATGGCCGACACGTTCAACGCGAACTCGTTCGGCGCCGCGTGGTACTCCGCCTGGACGTCGACCCGGTCGTTGTCCATCTGGTGGAAGTCCAGGTAGTCGAACAGGACGGTGATCAGTCGTTCCGCGCCCGCCGCCCGCTGAACGGACGGCAGCGGGTAGCGCCGGTGGCCCCAGATCTCGGTCTCGCGCTCGAACGCCTGCTTGACCAGACCCACCCAAGTACGCGGCGTGGCACTGCGCTTGAACGGCATGGGCAGCGTGTTGAGGTGCATGCCCAGCACCTTCTCGGCGCCCGGAACCTCCAGCCGCCCGTGGCAGACCAGGCCGACGTGGAAGGCGTCCTCGGTGGTGAGGGCGCTCATCACCTTCAGGTGCGCCGCCAGGAACACGCTCTTGAGCGAGGCGCCGGCCTCGGTCGCGAGTGCGCGCAGGCGGTCCTCCAGGTCCCCGTACGGGACGTCCTCGCGGTGCGGCTCTCGGGGCCGGGTCTGGTCACCCCAGGCCTCGGGCAGGGTGAGTGGGGCGTGCTGGTCGGTAATGGCCTTCCAGTACGGCTGGTCCTCGGAGCTGTCCAGCGACGCCAGCTCGGCGGCGATGAAGTCGGCGTAGCGGACCTCGGGGGCCTCGTACTCGGGCGGCTCCTCACCGTCGCGGATCGCCCAGTAGGCGGCCAGCAGCTCCATGGTGAGGGTGTGCATGCTCCAGCCCTCGGTGACCGCGTGGCAGTGCGTGAAGCTCAGCCGCCACGACTCGTCGGACTCGATGTAGGCCCCGATCCGCAGTAGCGGTGCGGTGGCCACCTCGAAGCCGGCGGCGCGCTCGTCCGCCAGCACCCCGAGGCCGAACTGGTACTGGTCCTCCGGGCTCAGGTGGCGGAGGTCCTCGGTGCGGATCGGGATGTCCACCGTGCTGTGGACGATCTGCAGCGGCTGCCCGTAGCCGGTGAGGTGGGTGGACGTACGGAGGATGTCGTGGCGGCCGACCACGACCTGGGCGGCCTGCCGGAAGGCGTCCGGCGAGAACGGCTTGGTGTCCGGGATGCGGTAGAAGCTGACGTCCAGGTAGTTGCGCTTCTCCTCGTCCGCGAGCATCTCGACGAGCATGCCGGTCTGGATCTGGGAGAGGGGGTAGGCGTCGTCGATGTCGGTGGGGAGGGTGTTGCGGTCTTCGGCGCTGATCAGGGTGAACGGTTCGACGGTGCGGAAGGGCTGGATGTCGTCCGTGATGCTGGTGTTGGCGGCGAGGTTGGCGATGGTGCGGTGGGCGAAGATGTCGCGGATGCCGAGGCTGTAGCCGTGTTCGCGGAGGGCGCCGGCGAGGCGGACGGCGCGGA
>NZ_JARXZC010000108.1 GCF_029894335.1 Kitasatospora sp. MAP5-34
CGATGTCCTCCGCCGACAGGTGCGGGTCGGAGCATCGCAGCAGGTACTTGCCGTCGAGGTTCTCCTCGGTCTTGATCTTTGCGGTGTCGATGCGGAGCTTGCCGGCCGGGGTGGTGCGGAGGTAGCGGTTGAGGCCGGGCTTGTCGGCGAGCTTGCCGCGGAGTTCGCCGCGCTTGAAGTCGCTGAGCTTGTCGGTGTCTTCGATCAGGGCCGTCAGCTGGGAGACGAGCTGTTCGCGTATGTGCTGGTCACGGGTGGCGGCTTCGGGGTTGTGGCAGATCACGAACCGTTCGGTCTCCGAGATCCGCACCTCCTTGACCCGCATGTTCCCGGTGATCTCGCTGTAGCGGCCCTGGCGGGACAGGGCGGCCTTCACCTCCGGGCTGCCGGAGCGGAGTTTCTCGCCGACGATGTAGGCGTGGTCGCCCTGGCGTAGGTAGCGGCGGTTGCGTCCGCTGGAGAATCCCCGGTCGGTGACCCACACGATCTTGCTCAGGGTCCAGTCCCGCATGTCGTCCTTGACCTGGCGGATCAGCTTCTGGTCACCGGTATTGCCGGGCCATGACCAGACACGGACCGGGATCCCGTCCCTCGTGACGGCCATCCCGATCACGATCTGCGGCAGGTCGTCGCGGGAGTCCTTCGACTTGCCGAAGGTGCGGAACCCGGCCTGCTCCGCGGGCTCGCCGTCCTCTTCGGCGGTTGGGTGGTCGTCCGTCAGGAGGCGGCCCCTGTCGTCGCGGGCGGCGGGCTCGTCGGCCTCCTCCAGCTCGAAGTAGGTGCTGGTGGTGTCGAAGAACAGCAGGTCGACCTCGAGGTTGAGGAGGTTCGCGACCTCGTCGAACACCCGCTTCTCCAGGTCGTCGGTCACCTCGTGGAGCCAGTCCATCGCCCGGTAGCAGGCGTCGTCGTCGGTGGCTGGCAGGCCCTCGACGTGCACGTCGTGCGTGGCCCAGTCCGCGGCGGCCAGCTTCGAGGACGGCGCCAGGGCCCGGTTCGCGACCAGGGAGAACAGCACCCGCTCGGTCACCGATATGTTCCGGCGCCGGCCCCGTTTGGGCTGCCCGACCTGCCCGACGATCCTGTCGATCCTCAGCCGCCGCCAGAGATGATCGAGGACGTAGGTGCCGCCGAACGGGACCGACGAGACGAACTCCAGGTCACCCGCCGCGGTCGAGGCCAGCGCCTCACCCGGCTCCAGCAGCCGCGATAGAGACGCGACCAGCCGTTTCACCGCGTCCCGGTCGAGGTCGTCCTCACGGCCGAACGTGAACAGGACCTTCGGGACCGCCCGGCCCTTCACCGGATCCCACTCGTTGTGGGCCAGGTGCAGGTACCGCACCGTGCCGGACTTGTTCTCCCGTTTCGTCGTCTTCACGTACACGACTCCAGACCCTACGGACCAACTGCAGGTCAGCGCAGGCAGATCCGTAAAATCGCGTCTCTAGGCGAATCCGACCGCGT
>NZ_JARXZC010000109.1 GCF_029894335.1 Kitasatospora sp. MAP5-34
CTGAGACCTGATGCCGAGCCGATTGTGGTGAAGTGGATGATCCTATGCTGTCGAGAAAAGCCTCTAGCGAGTTTCATGGCGGCCCGTACCCCAAACCGACTCAGGTGGTCAGGTAGAGAATACCGAGGCGTTCGGGTGAACTATGGTTAAGGAACTCGGCAAAATGCCCCCGTAACTTCGGGAGAAGGGGGGCCGGAACTGGTGATCGGATTTACTCCGTGAGCTGGGGCCGGCCGCAGAGACCAGCGAGAAGCGACTGTTTACTAAAAACACAGGTCCGTGCGAAGCCGTAAGGCGATGTATACGGACTGACGCCTGCCCGGTGCTGGAACGTTAAGGGGACCGGTTAGTCACATTTCGGTGTGGCGAAGCTGAGAACTTAAGCGCCAGTAAACGGCGGTGGTAACTATAACCATCCTAAGGTAGCGAAATTCCTTGTCGGGTAAGTTCCGACCTGCACGAATGGCGTAACGACTTCTCGACTGTCTCAACCATAGGCCCGGTGAAATTGCATTACGAGTAAAGATGCTCGTTTCGCGCAGCAGGACGGAAAGACCCCGGGACCTTTACTATAGCTTGATATTGGTGTTCGGTTCGGCTTGTGTAGGATAGGTGGGAGACTTTGAAGCCGTGACGCCAGTCATGGTGGAGTCGTCGTTGAAATACCACTCTGGTCGTGCTGGATGTCTAACCTGGGTCCGTGATCCGGATCAGGGACAGTGTCTGGTGGGTAGTTTAACTGGGGCGGTTGCCTCCTAAAGAGTAACGGAGGCGCCCAAAGGTTCCCTCAGCCTGGTTGGCAATCAGGTGTTGAGTGTAAGTGCACAAGGGAGCTTGACTGTGAGACCGACGGGTCGAGCAGGTGCGAAAGCAGGGACTAGTGATCCGGCGGTGGCTTGTGGAAGCGCCGTCGCTCAACGGATAAAAGGTACCCCGGGGATAACAGGCTGATCTTCCCCAAGAGTCCATATCGACGGGATGGTTTGGCACCTCGATGTCGGCTCGTCGCATCCTGGGGCTGGAGTAGGTCCCAAGGGTTGGGCTGTTCGCCCATTAAAGCGGTACGCGAGCTGGGTTTAGAACGTCGTGAGACAGTTCGGTCCCTATCCGCTGTGCGCGTAGGAATATTGAGAAGGGCTGTCCCTAGTACGAGAGGACCGGGACGGACGAACCTCTGGTGTGCCAGTTGTCCTGCCAAGGGCATGGCTGGTTGGCTACGTTCGGGAGGGATAACCGCTGAAAGCATCTAAGCGGGAAGCCTGCTTCGAGATGAGTGTTCCCACCTCCTTGAGAGGGTAAGGCTCCCAGTAGACGACTGGGTTGATAGGCCGGATGTGGAAGCCCTGTAAGGGGTGGAGCTGACCGGTACTAATAGGCCGAGGG
>NZ_JARXZC010000110.1 GCF_029894335.1 Kitasatospora sp. MAP5-34
CAGGGCTTCGGCGTAGTCGCGTGACGTCCGTTTTGTGATCACGCGAGGCCGAGGAGAGCGAGGGGCCGGGTGGCGTCGCGGGCGTTGCGGCGGAGCGCGGCGGCGATGTTGGTGACGCCGGCGAGCTTCAGGGCGCCGATGGCCAGGTTGCGCCAGGTCGCCATCGCGCGCGGCGCGTTGCCGGTCCGCAGCTGGGAGGCGTCCTCGGCGAAGGTGGTGTCGCGGACGTGGTGCAGGGCTTCGATGTGCCAGTGGTCGCGGACCAGCTTCGCGAGCTGGGCCGCGGTGGCCTGCTCGGCGGCCAGACTCGTCACCGCGTAGACGGTCTTGATGGTGGTCTTGCCGGTCTTGCGGTCGGTGCGGCGGCGCTTGATCTGGATCGCCTGTCGGGCACCGGGAAACAGCAGGTTGTTCACGGAAGCGACCTTGATCCGGCGGATCTCGGAGCGTCCGTGACCGCTGCCACGGGTGCGGCCCAGGAGTGGGATGTCCTTCCAGGGAAGGGACTTGACCTGCTTGCGGAGCTTCTTCTGGTTGCCCTTGACGATCACAATGTAGTGAGCCTTCCGATCCAGGAGGTACTCGGCGTGCTCGCGCTGGGTGTGCATCGCGTCGCTCGTGACGACCATTCCGGCGAGGCCGGGGACGGTGTCGAGCAGCGGCTGGAAGCAGGTGATTTCGTTCGTCTTCTCGCCGACGTCCAGTTGGGCGAGGACCAGGCCGGTGGTGTGCTCCGCGGCGGCGAGCAGGTGGATCTTGCGGCCGGTGGCCTTGGCGGCTCCGCGCAGGCTCTTGCCGTCCACTGCCAGACCACGCAGGTCAGCAACCGCGGCTGTCGTCGGGCGGCGGTCCGCGAGCCAGCGCCCGACGGCCCCATCCAGCGCGTCGCCGTCGATGCGGGCCAGCAGTCGGCGGACTGTGGTCTCGGCCGGCAGGAGACGCCGGGGCAGCAACGGATCGGGACGGATGCCGAGCTGTTCCAGAACGTGTGCCGGTGCATCGCCGATCCACTCGCCGACCGCCAGCAGCGAGGTGGCCCCGGCCAGAACCGCACACGAGGTCAGCGCAAGGACGACGGCCAGAGCGTGTCGCACTCCGCGCGGGTCACGCGGGTCCGGCACCTCCGCCAGTCGCTCCAGTAGCCCCGGGACCTCCCCCGGCACGACCTCGGGACACTCGCGGAGCTGGTCAAGAGCAGGCGGGATCAGCGATGATGCGTCGGCAGGCACGGTCTTCCAGTCGGATCACGGGGCGTCAAGAACTCCATGATCTTGGAAGCCGTGCCTGTTGCGCGCCTGGCTCCCCTCAAGCTGGCAGACCGTCACGAATCGGACGTCACGCGACTACGCCGAAGCCCTG
>NZ_JARXZC010000111.1 GCF_029894335.1 Kitasatospora sp. MAP5-34
CAGGGGTGTTGCAAAGTCCGGTGATCTTGTAGGTGTGCTGGTCAGGCGATGCCGAGAAGGTCGAGCGGGCGGCTGAAGGGCTCGTAGGAGGCGCGCCGGAGGCCAGCGGCGATGTTGCGGTGCCCGTGCTGCCGCAGCGTGTTGATCGCCAGGTTGCGTAGGGTCGCCATGTTCTCGGGGCCGTGGCCGGTGCGGATCTTCGAGGCGTCCTCGGCGAAGGTGGTGTCTCGGACGAAGTGAAGCCGGTTCTCGATGGTCCACTGCGACCTGGCGAGCCGGCCGAGGCGCTGGGGCGAGGCTTGTTGCGAGGTCAGGTCGGTGATTGCGTAGATGGTCTGGCGGCTGACGGTGCCGGTCTTAAGGTCGGTGCGGTGGCGCAGGATGCGTGCGGCCTGGACGGCGTGGGGGAAGTCGAGTCCGAGGCCGGTCACGGTGAGGGCTCTGGTCACGCGGGTCTCCTTGCGGCCGTGGCCGGTCTCGCGGTCGTAGCGGCGTGCGGTGACGTCCTTCCAGGGCAACGACCGCAGCTGCTGGTGCAGCCCGGGTTGGTTGGCCTTGACGACCAGCAGGTAGTGGGCCTTCTTCTCCTCGACCAGGAATCGCGCGTGGGCGCGTTGGGTGTGCAGCGCGTCGGCCGTGACGGTGACCCCGGTCAGGTCGTAGGGCTCCAGCAGCGCGGCGAAGCACGTGATTTCGTTGGTCTTGTCGGGAACCCGCAGTTGGGTGACGGTCCGGCCGTCGCCGGTCATCGCGGCCAGCAGGTGGGCGGCGGGCGAGGTGCCGTGCCGGGAGCCGCGGGCGGCCTTGCCGTCCACGGCGATCGAGTCCGATCCCGCTGGATCGGCGCCGGTCAGGTCGGCCAGGCCGCCGGGGCAGGCCAGGTTGACGACCCGTCGGATCGTGGCGGCACTCGGCGCGACACGCACCCCGAACGCTCCGACCATGCGGGCACCGAGCCGGGTCAGGGCGTGCTGCGGAGCGCTCGCGGACCACTGGCCGATGGCCGCGTACGAGCGAGCGCCGGCGACCACCGCCGAGGCGGCGACCAGGAGCACCGCCACGAACGGGTGACGCACCCCTCGGCGTCGACGCGGATCGGGCAGCAGCCTCAACCGCTCCACCAGCGACAATCCCGCCACGCCGTCCAGAGCGGGCGACTTGATCAGGCAGACGGTGGCAGACTGGCGGCACATCGAAGCTCCGGCGGTTCAGGGCGACTTGGGAAGGTCACCCCGTTCAACTGGAGCTTCGTTGCGTTCGTGACGGGCCAGGCCCGGACCCCTTCATCGGCATGACCTGCGCACTCACATGCTCACCGGGACTTTGAAACGGCCCTG
>NZ_JARXZC010000112.1 GCF_029894335.1 Kitasatospora sp. MAP5-34
TGAAGTTCCCCCCTGATCCTGGACAGCGGTTGCTTACGCTGCGGGGGTGAAGTCGTGCTGCAGCCTGGCTCGGGTTTCGAGCGGGGTGAGGTACCCGAACTCGGGGTGCTTACGGAGCCTGCTGCGGTTGTACTCGACCTCGACGAAGCGGAAAACGTCGGCGCGGGCGGCCTCGCGGCTCTCCCAGACGGTGGTGCCGATCTCCGCTTTCAGCAGACCGAAGAAGCTCTCGGCTGCGGCGTTATCGTAACATGATCCAGTTCGTCCCATGCTCTGCCTCAGGTTCAACTTCCTTATCTCCCGGCGGAATTCGCCACTCGTGTACTCGCTCCCGCGGTCGGTGTGCATGATGCAGCCGTTCTGCAGGCCGCCGCGTGCGGCGGCCATGCGCAGGGCGTCGGTGACCAGCTCGGCCCGGTGGTGGTCGGCCATCGCGTAGCCGATCACCTCGCGGGTCGCCAGGTCGATGACGGTGGCGAGGTACCACCAGCCCTCGATCGTGGGCAGGTACGTGATGTCGCCGACCAGCTTCGCGCCGGGCCGAACGGCGGTGAAGTCGCGGCCGACCAGGTCCGGAGCCGGGGCGGCCTTGGTGTCCTGCTTCGTCAGGTGGCGGCGCCGGCGGCGGGTGATGCCGCGAATGTCGCGCTCGCGCATGATCCGCTCGACCCTCTTCCGGTTGACGCCGTGACCTTCTCTGCGCAGGGCGGCGTGCACCCGCGGGACGCCGTAGGCACCCCGGGAGCCGGAGTGGATCTCACGGATCCGACCGGCCAACTCGTCCTCGGCGCGCTGCCGTTCGGCGGAGGCCGGCCGTGACGCAAGCCATGAGTAGTAGGTAGAGCGCCCTATGCCCAGCACGCGGCACAGCCGCGCGAGGCTGTAGCCGTCGGGGTTCGCCTCGGTGGCCTTCTCCGCATCGATGAATAGGCACACAGCGCCTACTTCACGATCTCCCTCGCGAAGAAGGCCGCCGCTTTTACCAGGATCTCGTTCGCCTTCTTCAGGTCCGCGTTCTCGCGGCGAACGCGCCGCAACTCCTCGCGCTCATCGCTGGTCAGCGCCCCCGACGGCCCCTCGCCCCGATCGACCTTCGCCTGCTTTACCCAGCCCCGCAGCCCCTCGGGACTCACGCCCAGCTCCCGGGCGATCTCGGTGACGTTCCGATGTGGCGAGGACCGAACGAGCGCGATCGCATCCCGCTTGAACTCGGCCGTGTACCGCTTGCTCATGTTGCTCTTGCCGCTCACGATCTGGACTGCTTCCTCCGGGACTCAACCGTCCCAGTATCAGGCTGTCCAGTTCAACGGGGGAACTTCA
>NZ_JARXZC010000113.1 GCF_029894335.1 Kitasatospora sp. MAP5-34
TGAATCGCTGCGGGTTCTTCAGAGACTCTAGATTGTGGCTGTGACCTGCAGGTTTGGCTGTTGGCTGTAGTACTTGGCTTCGTATTCGGCGGGTGGGGTGTGGCCGAGTTCACTGTGGAGCCGGGTGGAGTTGAACCAGTCGACGTACTCTGCGGTGGCGATCTCAACGTCGGCAAGGGTGCGCCAGGGGCCCTGGCGCTTGATGAGCTCGGTTTTGTACAGACCGATGGTCGATTCCATCAGGGCGTTGTCCAGGGCGTCTCCGACCGACCCGATGGACGCGGCGATCTTCTCCTTGGCCAGGTGCGTGGCCAGTCGGAACGACGTGTACTGCGAGCCGGCATCGGAGTGGTGTATCAACTCTCTTGGAATTACCGGGAATCCGGCGCGGTCCCGCTGCCACAGGCCCATCTCGAGGGCTGAGAGGATCAGTGGGGTCTGCTTGTTGGTGGCCGCTGACCAGCCGACGATCCGCCGTGAGAAGGTGTCGACGACGAAGGCGACGTAGACGGTGCCGGCCCACGCCGCCACGTGCGTGAAGTCCGCCACCCAGACGCGGTTCGGTGCGCTCGCGACGAAGTTGCGCTGGAGCAGGTCGGGCGCCCGGTCGACGCTCCTGTCCGAGACGGTGGTGACGATCTTCTTGCCGCGCACCGCTCCTGACAGTCCTTCTGCCTTCATCAGGCGGGAGACCGTGCACTGGGCGACCGTGTGTCCGCGTCGCTGGAGTTCGGCCCAGACCTTGCGGTAGCCGTAGACGCCGTAGTTGCTCTCGTGGATCTCCTTGATGAGCGGGACGAGTTCGGCGTCGCGGCGGGCGCGGGCGGAGGTGGTGCCGCTCTTGTGGGTGTAGTAGGTGCTGGGGTGGATGCTGCAGTCGTTCGCGGTGAGCGTCCTGCAGATCGGCTCGACTCCGCCGAAGCGGTCCCGGTGCTCGTCGATGAACGCTACGAGCGTGTGTGTGGCCGGTCGAGCTCGGCCGCGAAGAAAGACGCCGCGGCCCTGAGGATCTCGTTGGCGCGCTTCAGCTCGGCGTTCTCGCGCTTGAGTGCCTTCATCGCGGCGGATTCCTCGGTCGTGGTGCCGGGCCGGGTGCCGGCGTCGGTCTGGGCCTGGCGGACCCACTTGCGCAGGCTTTCCGGGCCCACGTCGAGCTTGGCGCCGATCGACCGGATGCACTGGTACTCGGTCTCGTACTGATCGCGGGTCTCCAGCACCAGGCGCACCGCCCGCTCCCGGACCTCAGTGGGGTATGGCTTCCTCATAACGGACTCGATCCTTCCAAGAGAAGGAGTCTCGGTCAAACCCGCAGCGGTTCAG
>NZ_JARXZC010000114.1 GCF_029894335.1 Kitasatospora sp. MAP5-34
TGAGGGGCCCCGAGGTTTCCGGACAGAGACCCAATAGAATCTCTGTTCAAAGGAAACGAGGTAGCAGTGGCACCACCCAGCAAGTACTCGCCTGAGTTCCGTGAGGAAGCCGTCCAGATCGCTCTGAGGTCGAGCAAGACCGTCACCGAGGTTGCTCGGGAGCTCGACCTCAATCCGGAGACCCTTCGCGGCTGGGTAAAGAGGCACCACAGTCAACAGGAGCCTTCCGCCGACGCGGAACTGACGACGAATGAACGCGCGCGCCTGAAGGAACTTGAGCGACACAACCGCGAGCTGGAGATGGAAAACAGCTTCCTGAAAAAAGCCGCAGCGTACTTCGCCAAGGATCACCGATAAGTGAGAAGTTCGAGTTCATTGATCAAATGAGACTCGACACAGCGGAGTGCGCCTACCCCGTCGACTTCATGTGCGCCAAACTCGGCGCTTCCCGCTCCGGCTACTACGAGTGGCGCAACAGGCCGGAATCCGCTACTGCTGCCCGCCGGGAAGAACTCAAGGTTCTCATTGCGAAGATATTCGAGGACTCCGACGGCACCTACGGCTATCGACGCGTGCATGCACAGCTGCGCCGCTGGGACGTGCAGGCCGGACCGGAGCTGGTCCGCCAGATCATGCGGCAACTGGGGCTGGTTCCCTGCCAGCCCAAGCCCAAGCGGTTCAGCCTGACCAAGGCCGGCCTGCCGTTCCCGGTACCTGACCTCGTCGGTCGCGACTTTACCGCGGCAAGACCCGGAGAAAAGATGGTCGGGGACATCACGTATATCCCCACCGGTGAAGGCTGGCTCTATCTGGCGACCGTCATCGACTGCTGCACCAAAGAAGTCATCGGATACGCCATGGACGACCACTACCAGACCCCGTTGATATCGCGAGCCATCAGGAATGCCGCTCGCAACCGAAAACTCGTCAAGAAGGCCATATTCCACTCCGATCGCGGCAGCAACTACATGTCCGCCGAATACGGAAGGACCCTCGATCGGCTCAATGTGCGGCGCTCCGCCGGCCGGACCGGCATCTGCTACGACAATGCCATGGCCGAATCGTTCTTCGGAGCCCTGAAGAATGAACGGGTGAGTCGCATGACATACAGCACGCGAGAGGAAGCCCGACGGGACATCACGAGATACGTTGAATTCTGGTACAATCGCAAGCGACTCCACTCGGCAATCGGATATCTGACGCCGCGCGAGGCGTATCTCGAGCATCGCAACATGCGGCTCGCAGCGTAGCTTTCAAGCACACGGCGGCTGTCCGGAAAACGCGTGGCCCCTCA
>NZ_JARXZC010000115.1 GCF_029894335.1 Kitasatospora sp. MAP5-34
CGGCGACGATGCCGATGCCGTCGTGGGTGAGGACCGACTCGGGGTGGAGCTGGAGTCCGGCGAAGCCGGGGCCGCGCAGGGCGTGGATGTCGCCGGTGGCGGGGTCGCGGGAGGTCTCGATGCCGAGCAGGGCCAGCCGGGTGGCGTCGGAGTCGGTGCAGCGGGCGGTGAAGGTGTTGTAGAAGCCGACGGTCTGTCGGGTGCCGAACAGGTCGATGGTCTCCTGGGCGCCCTGGTGGGGGACGGCCTTGCGGGCGAGTGGCAGGCCGAGTTCGGCGGCGAGCAGTTGGTGGCTGAGGCAGACGGCGAGCAGGGGCGCGGTGCGCCGGCCGGAGCGGACGGCCGCCAGGGCGTCGGTGACGATCGGGCGGAGCAGGGCCATCTTGGGGTCGGTGGGGTCGGCGGGGTCGCCGGGGCCGGGGCCGAGCACCAGTGGGCCGGTGTGTGTGGCCACTCGTGAGCGCAGGTGGGGGGTGTCGTAGCGGAGCACGGTGACGTGGTGGCCGAGGGAGGTGAGCAGGTGGGCGAGCATGGAGGTGAAGGTGTCCTCGCCGTCCACCACCAGGGTGTCCAGCTCGCCGGTGGGGGCGGGCTGCTGCATCCGGAGCCAGAAGGGCGCGAGGTTGGCGCGCCTGCTGTCCAGCGCGGTCTGGACGCGGTGGTCGTCGGCGAGGCGGGGGCCGTCCTGGGAGCGGGCGGGCCGGGTGGGGGCGGGGCGGGCGCCGATGGCGGTGAGGACGCCGGCGGCTTTGGCGTGGGTCTCGGCGACTTCGGAGTCGGGGTCGGAGTGGCGGACGAGGGTGGCGCCGACCCGGACGACGAGGCGGCCGGTCTGCGGGTCGATGTCGGCGGTGCGGATGCAGATCGGTGAGTCGAGCTGCTGGCCGCCGCTGGCGGAGCGGCCGATCAGGGCGAGCGCGCCCGCGTAGTAGCCGCGGCCGGTGGGTTCGTGGCGTTTGATGACGCGGGTGGCGTTCTGCACGGGGCTGCCGGTGACGGTGGCCGCGAACATGGTCTCCCTGAGCACTTCCCGGACGTCCAGCGAGGTCCGGCCGCGCAGTTCGTACTCGGTGTGGGCGAGGTGGGACATCTCCTTCAGGCGCGGGCCGAGGACCTGGCCGCCGAGGTCGCCGACGGTGCACATCATCTTGAGTTCCTCGTCGACGACCATGGTGAGCTCCTCCAGCTCCTTGGGGTCGTGCAGGAAGTCCAGCAGCGAGCCGATGGTGGGGCC
>NZ_JARXZC010000116.1 GCF_029894335.1 Kitasatospora sp. MAP5-34
AACGTGAACTCGACACTCACATCCTCGCAGGCCGGGAGCACCCTTCCTTGATCACGTCACCGCGCGAGCCACTGGCGCTGAATATCCGAGGTCAGCGGTGGCAAGCCGGATGGCGCCAGCGTGATCCGGCTGGAGACTAACCTCGGCGGAGGTAAGACGCACAACCTCATTGCTCTGTTCCACGCGGCCCGAGGGCGACTCGATGTAAGCCGGGCGGCGGAGTTCATGGATGCCTCGCTGCTCCCGGCGGATCCGGTGGATCAGGTGGGTGCATTCGTAGGCACCAGCACCGGTGCGCTGAGCTTTCCAGAAGTCGCAGGCATCAACGCTCATACCGTCTGGGGATACCTGGCCCTTCAGGTCGGTGGTGCTGCCGGGTACGAGTTCGTTCGAGCAGATGACGAGGCGTTGACCGCCCCGGGATCCGATGCGATCAAACGGATGCTCGGAGACCGTCCCTCGCTGCTACTCATTGACGAGATCGCTCGCTACTACCACGTCGCCAAGGGCGTGCGGGTCGGCGAGACCACGCTCGCCAGCCAGACCACAGCGTTCCTGATGGCCCTTATGGAGGCAGTCGACGGTCTGCCACACGCCGCGCTAGTGATCACCACCACCGGGGTGACTGACGCGTTCGGCGAGGCAACCAGCGATGTCCTGGAGGCCATCAACGAGGCGCGGTCGCTCATGGCACGCAAGGAACTGGTCCTCCGCCCTAGTGAGGAACCAGACCTCCCGAAGATCCTCGCCCGTCGTCTCTTTAAACAGCTCGAGAGCGGGAACGCCGCCGCTGCGGCAGCCAAGGCGTACGCGGAAGCCGCCGATGCGGCCAACGCCGGCGGCCTTGACCTTCCCGAGGGCATGGTCGGCAGTGGCTGGGCATCGGAAGTGGCACGAACCTACCCGTTCCATCCCGCTCTCATTCGGATCCTGGACAAGCGTCTGTCTACGATCCCGAATTTCCAGCGCACCCGCGGTGCGCTGCGACTCCTTGCCCGGGTGGTCCGTCGGCTGTGGGCTCAGCAACCCGACCACACCTACTTGATTCATCCGCACCACATCGATCTTGCGGAGCGGGTTATCGCGGAGGAGCTCTCCAGTCGATTGGAGAGGCCGCAGTGAATCGCTGCGGGTTCTTCAGAGACTCTAGATTGTGGCTGTGACCTGCAGGTTTGGCTGTTGGCTGTAGTACTTGGCTTCGTATTCGGCGGGTG
>NZ_JARXZC010000117.1 GCF_029894335.1 Kitasatospora sp. MAP5-34
GGAGCTTCGTTGCGTTCGTGACGGGCCAGGCCCGGACCCCTTCATCGGCATGACCTGCGCACTCACATGCTCACCGGGACTTTGAAACGGCCCTGGCGTTCAGGGTGATCACCAACGGCGCGCCGATGTACAGCGTCCGCGTGCCACCCAGGAGACCCAGGAGGGCCGTCCGTTCGACGATCGCCGCGTTTGCGTCCACGAACAGGCGGATCTCGGAGGGCGGCCTCGCACCGATCCGTTCCACCAGTTCGTCGACCATGTGCCACAGTGCGGGGGCCTGCGTCCTGTCGAAAGGTAGTGAGCCCTCTCGGACCGGCGCCAGCGGCAGGACCGAACGCACCGTGTTGCCCGTGATCAGCACGGCCACGCCCAGGGAAGCCGGCATGGCGTAGAACACGACCCAGTAAGGGCCGCCTGAGTCGAGGATCACGCCGATGAACCGTAGGCAGAGGAGGGCGAACCACAAGAGCGCCCCGATGGTCAGCCCGCTGACGAGGAACCAGACGAACAGGAGGGCCAGGCCGGCCAGAGCCCGGGTCCTCATCGTCAGGCGGCTTCTTCGTCGCCCTCGCCCTGCTTGAGCGCTTCCACGACCGCGTCCGCGAACAAGGTGGCGGTGTCCTCGCTCGCGCCGCTGCTCCGGACCGTTGAGAGGACCCGGGATCGGACCTCGAGCAACTGGGCCGATGTCAGGGGCGTGGGCCGCTTCGGGCGCCCGCGCAGGCGCTTCCACAGCGCGCGCAGGCCGCTCTCGACCACGATGTCCATCGCCGTGTGCGCTACCACCAAGGCGAGTTGGGTCGCCTCGGGAGTGATGCTGTCGAATCCGAAGCCGTTGACGCCCTCACGGCCGGGCACGTCCTCGGCGCCACGCGTCTCCCACGCGGCCGCATTGGCCTCGAAGCCGGCGAGCTCGCTGGGGGCCAGCCGGTCGGGTGGCAGCTGCTCCAGAATGGCTCGCGCGAGGTACTTCGACATCCGACCACTCCAGTGAAGCGTCGCCATCTTCGAACGTGCTGGTCAGAGGGGCTGGTGTGACTGTTCTCCGGGGTGCTCGTGCTGGCCGTGGGCGGGAGTCTGCGGCCT
>NZ_JARXZC010000118.1 GCF_029894335.1 Kitasatospora sp. MAP5-34
CTGACCGAGATCCGCGAACTCGTCGAATCCTGGACCGCCACCGACGACACCGTCACCATCCCGGATGCGGACGCGGACGTGAAGCCGGGGACGCTGTCGGAACGCGACACCCTGCGCGGCTACGCCGACCACCTGCTCGGCCTGGTCGACCTCACCACCATCCGCCCGCTCAAGGTCGTCGTCGACGCCGGCAACGGCATGGGCGGCCACACCGTCCCCACCGTCCTGGCCGGCCTGCCACTGGACGTCGACGCCCTGTACTTCGAACTCGACGGCACCTTCCCCAACCACGAGGCCAACCCGCTGGACCCGGCCAACCTGGTCGACCTGCAGGCAAGGGTCCGGGAGGTCGGCGCGGACCTCGGCCTGGCCTTCGACGGCGACGCCGACCGCTGCTTCGTCATCGACGAGAACGGCGACCCCGTCTCCCCCTCCGCCATCACCGCCCTCGTCGCCGCCCGCGAGATCACCCGCGCCCAGGCCAACGGCGAGGCGAACCCCGTGATCATCCACAACCTGATCACCTCCTGGACCGTCCCCGAGGTCGTCCGCGAACTCGGCGCCACCCCCCTGCGCACCCGCGTCGGCCACTCCTTCATCAAGCAGGAAATGGCCGCCACCGACGCCGTCTTCGGCGGCGAACACTCCGCCCACTACTACTTCCGCGACTTCTGGCGCGCCGACACCGGCATGCTCGCCGCCCTCCACGTCCTCGCCGCGCTGGGCCACCAGGACCGCACCCTCTCCCAGCTCACCGCCGCCTACGACCGCTACGCCGCCTCCGGCGAGATCAACAGCACCGTCACCGACCAGGCCGCCCGCGTCGCGGCCGTCCGCACCGCCTACGCCACCCTCCCCGGCGTCACCACCGACACCCTCGACGGCCTCACCATCGCCGGCCCCGACTGGTGGTTCAACCTCCGCGCCTCCAACACCGAACCCCTGCTACGCCTCAACGTCGAGGCCAAGGACCCCGCGAAGATGACCGAACTCCGCGACACCGTCCTCACCCTCGTCCGCGCCTGACCC